>CAVVGQ010000003.1:462500-661988 GCA_963747825.1 uncultured Acidimicrobiales bacterium | reverse complement strand
GAAACCCGACTCCTTCATGCCAACCTCCTGGTAGCGGACGTGCAGTGGAGGCGCTCCGTGCACTTTCGGTCGAGATGATCCGGGCAACGCGGAGTCTCCTCGACGAATTCGTCGATCAGCACTCGCCGCTCGAGTTCGGTGGCGGCCTTCCAGGTGCGACCGACATCGAGGGCGGCCAGCAGGGCGACGATGTCGTCGAAGTGCCGATCGACGTCATCGTTCCGCGCGCCCGTCCTGGGCCGCCTCGGTCTCCCGTTGGGCCTCACGGATGGCCACGGACAGGCGAGCTTCCTCCTCGGCGAACAGGTCGGCCCCGATCTTGTCGTCGTAGTACAGCCGCAGCAGCTTGCGACGTTGCCCCTGCAGCTCGTCGACCACTTGACGGGAGCGACGAGCGCTCCCTACGGCGGCCCGGATCAGCCCGGTGTGTCCGGGTAGTCGCCGCGCTCGTGCCGGATACGACCGGCGATGTCAGCGGCCCAGGCCTGCTCGAGGTCGAGGGTGATCCAGGGGAAGGAGTACTCATCGGGGTGCACGCCATAACGAGAACGGAACCGGCGGACCTTGCGGAAGATAGTGGCGCGGTGCCAACCCCCGGACTCGAGATCGCCGAAGCCGCAGCCAAATGCCAGCCACCCAGAAGCCGATCGGTTCGGACTCCTCGACGGCGTCGGCGATGTCATCCCGGACGAGCTCGTCGTGGTCATCGATGGTCCGCCTCGACCCGGGGAAGGCCTCGGCGAGTACCTCCTCATCCAAGTTGAAGTGGTTAGCATTCGAGCAGGGAATCGGCGTTCCCCCTTCCCTCGACGGTGTCACTTTTATCGCTGCGAAATCAGAGTCCTCGGTCATGGCCGTCGGCGGTGAAGTGAGCGGGAAAGAAGTGACGCCCAGGCAGGTACAGTGCTGCCATGCGGCGGGGCGAATGGGTGTCGAGGGTCCGGTCCGATCCAAAGGGGCAGATGGGGGGCGACCTCATCATTGCCGCCGTAGGACTCGTGATCATCGTCATCGGGGGTCTCATTGCCGTGGCGGGTGTCCATTACCGTGTGCAGTCGATCCACGACAACGCGTCCGCACCGGTGGCCGGGAACATCGTCGCCGCCGTTGGTGCGCTCATGTTCCTGTTTGGCGTGGTCTTGGCCGCAGTGAACACGGCGATCTGGATCGCCGGACGTCACCGAAGGAACCAAATCAGACCAAAGTCAGAGAACGATGCCCTCCTGCAGAGCATCCGAGACGACGGCCACCGGCATGATGGCCTTCAATGAATACGGCGAGCGAACGCTTTAGCAAGCAAATCCATCTGGACGGTGTGGTCGACGTGCGGGGTGTACTCGTCGGCACGGACCCCTATCGCCGGTGGGGACCGATCTTCCGCTGGCCGTTGGCTCTTTTGGATGGGTTTCTCTCAAGGGGAATGAGCGCCAAGGCCTACTTCAACAAGCGAGACGTCGTTGTCACGGACCTAGTTCGCATCAAGGAGTTCTATCGGGAGGGACCCTTTTCCTCCATGGCTGCCGACAGGAGGAAAATGGCGATTGTCACGGCCATCAAGACGGATGGACTCGACCAGTTTCTTTGTCGGGTTCAGATTGACAACTCGACCATCGGGCCGGTTTCAGCACCGAGCGGCAAAATGAGTTTTCTAGAACAGACGAGGGCGTATCTACGTGTGACAACCTGGCGAAATGGTCGGAAGGATTGACCTACTGGCTTCACTGTTCGATACACCCATCGTGCCGGCCGAGGTCAGTTAGCGGCTGGCAAACAAACCCCGGTTGGTAACGCCTCGCACCCGGCGGTTGGGGGCACCCATTGTTGAAAGCCGATAACGTAGAGACATGGGGCTAGTGGGCCCAGGCCGGGCTCGGTCATCTCAGCCCGCTTGACTACGAAGCCTCCCTCGTGGTGGCCTGAATCCATGAAACCCGTGTCCGCCGAAGCGGGTCAACTCCGTCATCATGACCAAGGGCTCGCTTTGAGCGTTATCGGGTGAGGTAGAAGCTCCGAGCGTCTCCGCGCAGACAGGGCGCAACGACAGCACGTTGTTGGCGCTCCCACATCAGCGTTGGCAACAGTTCAGAGACAGCCAAGCAACCCCCGACCCCTACAACTCTCGGTGGCGAGGCTGAGAGTTTCAACCAGACAGCGGTGACCGGGCCGTGTCGACGTCGGAACTGGCCAGCGGCCCCACCGTCGGTCGCTGATCAGCCCGCGAGCTGAGTGGCTGGACCGAGGGCGGCACCCAGCTCCCGTCGCTAACCGCGGTCGCGGGTGCGTCGACGCGAAGCGAGATCCTGAACAACCCAGTTGGGGCAGGGAGCCAGTTCACGGTCGGCGAGGAGGGACTCGTGGTCGAAAGGACTACCGTGACCGAGCCGTCTGCCCCACGCACGAGCCGGGTCATGTGACTGCCGACCGAGTAGCGGTCGATGGGGTTGGCAACGAGGAAATCGGAGGCGTTGTACATCGTGATGGACCAAAAGCCGTCCGGGCCGGTCGGTGGTAGTTCCCCCTTCGGGAAGCGCACCTCGTACTCCTGACTCCCGCTCAACTGACCCCCGTCGGCGTCTTGAGTGGCACTGAAATAGATCGCTTGGCTTGAGACCTGCTCGCCGAGGCCGTATTTGGCAACGAGGGCACGCGTCAGATAGTCGGTGCCAAAGGTCCCGGTGACCCTCGTCCGCGTCCACCCACCGTGCACGGCCTTGTTGGCAGAGGACGCGGCCGCGTCGATAAGCCCAGGTCCGATCACGAGTCCGGCGGCGTCGGCCTGCTGGACCGCCGGGTCGGTCGTGGCGCTGGGCAATGCGCCAGCACGAATCCCGGCAGCGGCCATGATCCGGAGCACCGGGACGTCGTAGGACGGCGGCGGGTCTGCCGCTTTCGCCGCCGCCAATTGGTCGAAAAAGCTCGTCGTCGGAGCTGGGCAGCGGAACGTGCTCGGGCCGGCGATCGTCCCCGATCCAGCGCCGGTCAGCGGACGAAGCACGTAGCGCTGTTGGATCGCCTCCACCGCAGCAAGATCGGACGGACCGATCAGCTCGGTCCGGCCGAGCAGCCAGACGTCGGGGGTCGGCGCGTCGATTCGGGTTGTTCCGGATGGCAATTTGCCGTTCCATCCGGGACCGGCGATCGCATAGCGGCCGCCCCGGCCGTGATCTGTGAGGACACCGATGTTGGCGAACGTATTGGTGTACATGTCGAGAAGCTGGAAGCTGTAGTAGCGGTCAGAGATCGCTGGGACGGTCAGCAGCTCCGGTCCGGACCGGAGGTCGAGCCACGCCGTCGAGTACAAGGTGTCATCGTTCGGCGCCACGACGGACGTGGACGTCGGCCCGGCGAGCTTCCTGACGCTGATGAGCTTGTTGATCCCGGTGACGCAGGCGATGCGATCCCTCGTGGCGGACATCTCCACTAGGGGGTAACCCCAGACGTAGGCGGCGACCGCCCCGGTGCAGGCTGCATTGTCGAGCGCGGGCCGCCGTGCGCAGGCAGCCTTGGCGGCCTGGATGAGCGGCGGACGGTTTGAGACCGGTCCGGGCGGCTGGATGAGCAACGGGGTGTTCGTGGCCGACGGCATTCGGACCGTCGGGGAGTTGCTGCAGGAAGCGAGAAGGAGAGCCATTGCTACGGGGAGTACGGCAATAGAGCGAGGGGTAGCGCGCGCTCCCCAGGGAGCCCATTAGTGGCCAACACCTCATAGGCGGAAATGACCACTGCTACTCACCTTTGCCCAACTATTCACGACCCCTCCAACGTTAGGCCGAGTTGGGTGGATGGTCCCCGACATGTCCCCTACCACAGACGTCGAGCTCCAAATATACCGACAGCACGCCGTCTCCGAGGTGCGGGCCGGTGACACCCCCTGGGTGCCCCACCTTTGGGGGCGGGTGTCGGCCCAGGAAGTGGTTGCGGATCTCAGCTAGGCTGCTGGCGACCGCCATGGCGGTCCTGAGCCCCGCCAGAAATAAGGGGGGGGCACATGAGTCCGACTCTGATTCTCTGATTCAGACAGTTCGTCGCATCATCCCGCCGGGCCCCAACCTTCGCAGGCTGTTGGCACTGGCATTGCTTGCAGTATCCGTTCTGATGGTTGTGGCGAGCGTGCCTGCAGGCGCCCATGCCCCCAGGAACGCAAAACCCGGCGCTCCTACAGCACCGGCTGCAACCGTCATGAGCGGGGGTGCAGCAGTGTCATGGACGGCGCCGCTTTCTGACGGCGGTTCCCCCATCACCGGCTATACGGCGACCGCCTCGCACGGTGGCCAGACCTGCACGACCACCGGGGCCACCATGTGCACTATCACCGGACTTACCAACGGATACATTTATGAGCTCAGAGTCCGAGCCTTGTGCCCATTACGTTGAGTCAATCCTTTTCGAGGACAGTACAGCGAGGACAGTACAGGCTGACTTTGCGACTGCCGACGGCCCGACTGGCGGGCCCCATGACATGTATTTCATCGGCGACGCGACGCATTCAGCCCGCGGTCGGGCACCGTCACGTTCGCTCCCGGTCAGACCACTGCGGCGATCGAGTTCTCCGCCAACAGCAATCCCGGTGGCTGTCCGATTTATATACCCGCGAGCCATTGCTTTCCGATCATCACTGTCACTCTCTCGGGCCCGGTGAACGCGCTGCTCGGTGCAGTCCCATCCACATCCGTGGGCTACGACGGCAGTTAGCCACGCACGATCAGCTTCTGCGTCCCCACGCGGATTACGCGGCCCTGAGCCGGGGATGTGGGGCAACTGAGTTAGGCGGCAGCGGTCCGGTCGGAGACCCGTGATCCAGCGGCAAGAGCAGGCGGCGGGAAGCGGGGCTACCCTTGAACGTCGCGGGCGGGCGGTTGGACTTGAAGGAGGCGAGAATGGCGAAATACGTCGTTAGTTGGAGATTCCGGTTGGGCGGAACCGCTCAACAGAATCACGAAGATACGAAGCGCTTGTTGGACACTTTCGCGAAATGGACACCGCCGTCCGATCAGGACTTTCAGCAGTTCCTGGGACGAATCGACGGCCAGGGAGGCTTCGCGGTGGTCGAAACCGATAATCCGGCCAGTTTGGGCCAGGGACCTGGCATCTTCGGGACGTGGCTTGAATATGAGATTGTCCCGGTCGTTGACATCATGGACAGCGTCGCCACTACAGCTGCGGGTTCCGATTTCCGAGAGTCCATCTGATCCCTTCCATCAAACCGATACTGCTGTCGGTCACCGACGTACCGATCAGGCTCGTTCCATAACCGCCCCAATCCGGCGATATGGGGCATCCGAATCACAACAACGCGCTCGTTCGCCACATACGAATGTTATCGGTAGCCAAGTCGGCGGCAAGTACCGGGCGTGATCGTGAGGCGTCCGTTCCACATCCGCGAGAGCTGGCCGTTGTACTGTACGGGAACCGAAAAAGAGTCCGTCGCTGTATGACATCGTGCCAGTTGAGCGGACCAGTTCACCGTGTCGTCGTGCTCGGTAAACGTGCGGGGAAGCACAAACAGTGACAGCACAACGATGCCTACGGCGGCAAACCGGGCGATGGGCAGCTCCCACCACTGCCTCTCCCACCACTGCTTGCCCAACCGGGCCACGTTAGGGGTAGCGGCGACGAGCAAAAGGACCCACGCAAGCACCACGAACGAAAAGAAGTAGTAACGAGGTCCATCGTGGACCGGATCGGATCGCAGCGGCGCTGGAATGGCTGACAAACCCCCCATCACAAGGAGTCCGACGAAGAGCGCAAGCAGCTCGTTGTGATTCGGCTTGCCGCGGACGACGGACCAGGCAACGAACCCGGCGATTGCCAAGATCATGCACGCTCCGACGAACACCAAAAGATCGGACGGGGCCGGGGACACGATCGCCAACAGATAGTAGGAGAAGTTGCGTACCTCCTGCTCAACAATCCTCGACAGATGGAAGGGTACCTGGCTCGCTCGATACGAAGTGAGGTACACGGGGATCTGCACCGCGAGCGTCGCCGCGAGCACTATGGTCCCGACCAAGTCGCGACGGCGACGAGTGATCGCCCACAGTACGGCATAGGGAACAGCTATTGCGGCACCGGCGAGGCTGCTCATGCCGCCGAGAATGAGCACCGGAATGCGCAACCACCAGTAGTCCTTGGACCAAAGGATTGTGATGAGGGGCCACAACGATGTCCACCAGAAGATGTAAAGCGCAACGCCGAATATCTCCGGACCCATCGGGGCGAGCACAAATGCCAGGACCATCCCCACCCGCCATCGAAGCCGCAGGAGCGACGCCGGTAAGAGGATCAGCAGCATGGTGGCCAAGAACCACGCTGTACTCAACCAATAGTCGATCTGAGGAATGTGAAGAAAGCTGATAGCAGCAGCGAGCGCCACGGTGAAGGTCGTCGGCCACTGTAAATATCCAGTGTCTTGGTGTATGGCTGCAAACAGGAACCCATGTGCCTGGTAAAGGTCGAGAATGTTGGATTCCTCCACCCAGACATAGGGGTGTAGGAACTGGTCCGGGCGACGCAATATCCATACGCCTAGGCCAATGACCACAGTTGCGACAATCACCAAGACACGCAGCGTCGATGGATGGCGGGTCGCCTTTTGTTTCCAGAGCGCCAACTGCCTGTCCATCAATGGTGATCCTTCCGCCGACGGATCCAAGCTGACCGAGTTTAGGCAGTATCGGTGATGCGCTGCATCGACGTTAAGGAAATTGACAGGGGCAGACTCCAAATCCATCTCGGATAGTCGAACCCAGGATTAGCCTGATCGAGCCCGCTGTGTAGGTTGTCAGCCGATTGCTTCATCCAGGTCCCCTAAGTGCCATTCAAGGATGCGCAACATTCGCTAGCGCTCGGCTCCAAGCCGTCAGGTCACCTTGCCCTTTCCACCCTCTGTCTCCCACGCGGCCAGGACCCCCTCCAACCTCCTCAACAGCACTCTGGCCCGAGGAATATCGGCATCAATCTCACGGCTCTCTACAACCTCAAAAAGCCGCCTGAGGACCACTGCTGCTTCCTCTGTGACCTCTTGCCCGGACTGCTGGGGTGAAGGTGCCATCGATCCCATTCTGCGCCAGGGATCGATCCATTAAGTGGAGTCCTGGAGAGTGGGGGGGTAGATGGTGACGCGACAATCCCGACCGGGTGCGAACGCGCTATTAGCTCCTAGCAACCCGCCGTCGCTCCTGGAGACAAAGTGATGGAATAAACTGGCCTTGCCTGATCGAAGATATATCCGATGTACTCGTTGGCAGTGCTGTTCCAGGTGGCGCTCAGTTCAAAACGAGGTTTGGACGGTTCAGAGACGGAATGCCCTCCTCCGCTATATCTGCCTGCATCTCCGGCATCATCGCTCCACCTATGGCCAGGCAGAAACGTCTGGACGGTGCAACCGGCGAACAGATTCGAGGGGAATTGGAGCTTTTGAAGTGTCCATTGTGCGCCGGGAATGATGTGGAGGCCGGATGCAACCGTCACTGCGACCCTCGCCTTCACCGTCTTCGTTCCCATGACGGCCAGCGTGAACCGGTAGATGATTGCCTTCACTCTGACATTGGCGGGCACCGTCACGTTGTCGCTAACCGCTCCGTTTGAACACGGGACGGTGGCCGGTGCCCCAGTTACCGGTTTCTTCGAAGTGAACGTGCAGCCAGCGGCATTGGACACATCGGCTGACAAGGTTACGGCCCCACCCGCTGCCCCAAGACTTGAGGGTGTCGCTACAAAGGATGAGACTGTAGGTGCAGCCGGGGCAGCAGCCATTGCAGAGACGGTTCCCGCCGTTCCCAACGAGCAGACTGCTGCGACCACCCCGACTCCGGCCAGCAATACAACGTGTCGTGTCGTCACGACCACCACCCCCAGAGGGTCTCTCACGTACCGATCCCAGACCGCCCCGCCCCGCCCCTGATTAGCACCCAATCCGGCCCGGTGCGAATGGCGTCGGTTCGGATCGCCCGAGCCAGCGACATCAGTGCATCAGCAAAACATCCACATCCGCCAGTGGGTGTCTGAATCCACATTTGATGGACGCTGCCTACGGCACTGGATTCATGGTTGGCGCAGTATCACGAACTCTCGCTACCGCTCGCCCTTCGTCGGTTCCCACCGTCATCGTTTCGGTGAGCATAAAGCCCTATCCCCCCGATGGTCTGACGCTACCGGATTTGCCGGGCAGCTAACCTGACCTGTAGCGGGAGCGGCGGACTCCAGCACTACCCCACTCGTGGCGGTAGGCCACGGTCGGTAACTGCCGCTATTCCGGCGGTCGGGGGCAGGTAGCGCCGGTCATGGCGGAAGCGGTGCCATTCGTGCTCAGATGTAGCTGTGCAGACCGTTCGAGGATCTCAGTACGGGAACTTCGGATTCCTCACCTTGACTATGGTCGTACCTATTGCCTTGGTATTCGGACTACTGAGTGGTTTCGGGGGGATAACAGCTGCAGCCCCAATCGGATGCTCCCTGGGGATGGTGGCAGGCGCATGGTGGCTTCGTCGCTCCTCGGTGGTGTCAGTCGATGACTCCGGTGTAGTCATCCAAATGGTCGCAGGCGGATTGACCATTCCATGGACGGACATTGAGAGGCTTGATGGACAGAGGCTGAGCGCCCGGCTGGGCAGGCGGAGCAACGGCAAGCGAGTGTTCTTTGCAATGCTGGACCCAGGCTGGGAGCGCCGCCCCGTGACACTGGCAATCCGGCAGCATTTGGAAGCACCCACTGCGGCATAAGTGCCGGTCGGTGACAGTCGATAACCGCCACTGACCCGGTGATGTGGGACATCTCGAATCGCCGTCGCCGAGGATCCTGCGATGCCTCGACGGTGACGTCCCCAACGAGTATTGGGAGGCGCAAGCCCAGTTGTTTCAGTGCCTGACAGTGATCGAAAGCGGAACGGTATCGACCTTCGCTGGCTTCGACGAGTCGGCGACTCGGAGGGTGAAAGCGGTGGTCTCGAGCTCATCTGGTGTGCCAGAGATCTCCCCTGTCGCCGAGCCGAGCGAGAGGCCCTGTGGTAACGAACCCCGGCGTGACGCCCATTTATACGGAGGAACGCCCCCAGTTGCCGACAGGATCTGCTCGTAGGGCCGGTCGGCCTGACCGTCCGGGAGGCGGCGGATATGGATGACGAGACGCGAGACTTGACCGTCAATAACGTGCTCGAATGCCGCCGCAATCTGGACCGCTCCTTCGTCGTTTGGGTCGTCACCACCGAAGTTGGGGCACTCAATGTCGAGCCATGAACAGGCGTCGACGACGTCGACCGGAGCCTTTCCCCACTGTGAGGCCATCTGTTCGAGGTCGGTGACTGCGAAGGCTCCTTGGACGTTGGCCGTGTTGCTAGGCCGATACAGATAGTCGAGTTCGTTGTTCAAAGTGACGACCTCTGGGATCGTCGCCAATGCTTGCTGGCGGAGTGATCCGCCGGAAAGCCAGAGACCGAGGACGGGATCGAAGTACGACATCCCGAAAATGCGGACACGGGGGTCGGCCGTGTGAAGCCCGGCCAAGATCATCTTCAGATTCGTTTCCATTGTGATCTCGGCCTGAGGAAAACACTGGGGATCGGTGCTCAGGGCGCATCCGACGACGTCATTGCCACCGATGTCGATGGTGACGAACGCCACCTTCCGCCGTTCGCTGTGGAGAAACTGCACCGCCTCGGCGTACTGACCGTCCTGGAGCATCGAGGACGTCGTCTCCCCGGACACCGCGAGGTTGACGAGCTGGAGACCCGGGTAGCTCGATTGGTACTTCTGAAGAAGAAGGTTCGGGTACGAGTTGGGACCATCCCAGACCGGGACGGAGTCACCGAGGGCGAGGTAGTAGGGGCCGGAATCCGACTGTGAGGCACCTCCTCGGTTGAGGATGTCGTTGTGCCCGACGGCTGTGCAAACAGACGGCGACGGGCACGAAACCCCAGTGAGTGCGCCAAGAGCAGGAACGGCAATGCTCTGGGTGGACCAGGTTGTCCCCGCGTCGATCGTGTCAACGATGGCGGCACTGCCATCGTCGGTCGATTGGCCCGCGGCGGTGCAGACAGAAGCAGTCGGACAGGAAACACCTCCGTCAGGTGAGAAATCGATACCGGGGGGAACGCTCTGAGGGGCCCAGTCTTGACCGCCGTCGCTCGTACCGATGATGAGGCCGCCTGCGCCACCACTGCTCGTTCTTCCGACGGCAGTGCAGCTGGAACTCGAAGGACACGAAACCGCACTCAGGTCGACAACATTCGGCGGTGCGGTCTGCGCATGCCACGCCGCTCCACCGCTCGTGGTGGCTACGACGGTGCTTCCGTCAACAGCCGTGCAATCAGAGGCCGTCGGACACGAGACGCCAACCAGTGCCTCAACCCCCGAGGGAAGGAGGTCGTTCGTCCACGTCAGTCCGCCGTCCGTGGTCGTGATGCTGATTCCTCCATACAAACTAGTGTTTCCGACAGCAGTGCAATCGGAACTGTTCGGGCAGGAGACGGCATTCAGCTCGAAGGATCCCATGGGAACCACTTGGCGCGCCCATGTCAAGCCTCCATCGGTGGTGGCGATGACGGCAGGTGAGTATTCGGGGTTTCCACCCGAGTAACCCACTGCGATGCAATCGAGTGTCGATGCGCAAGAGATGGCATTAAGTTGTGATACTCCCGGCGGGACGGCCCGATCGCTCCACTGTGAGCCTCCGTCGGTCGTGGCGATGATGATGGCACCGGGCGTACCTGACGAGTCGGACCAGCCCACGGCGAAGCAGACCAGTTTTGCCGGACACGAATCGTTGATCAGATCTTGAGCTTCCGCGGGAACGACCTGCGTCTGCCAAGTTTGCGATTCCGTGCGGGCTGTCACCGATCCCGCCGGGAACGCCACCACGGTGAGCCCCAGAATGAGAACACCTGAGAGCACGAGGACTGGGGCTATCAACCATTTCTTCCGCACCATGGTGCCCCCCTTAACAACGAGCAAAGTATACAACCGAGGCCTTGTGACGTCCCAGCCGCAGACCTCCCAGTACATCGAGCGGTCAGAACCGTTGGCCCGTGGGACCTGACACGCGCCACCGAAGCGCGGTTGAAGGACAGCGAATAACCGCCGCTGACCCCGGTAGTATGGGACAGGTAGGTCAAGTTGGGGCACCGGCCAGGACGACAAAGACGCCGATGGCCCCGGCCCCGAGAAGAGCAAGCACAACTCCTCGTCGCAAAGCCAAGAGCCAGATGGCCGCCAACATGAGGACGCCTAACTGCCAGAGGTGGGATAGCTCCAGACCAAGAGGGATCCCAGACCCGGCAATAGCCCCTATGACCGCCGAACCCGCCCCGGTGAAGAAGGCCTGTATCCGATGATCGGAGCGGAGCCGGTCGAAGTGGCTCGCTCCGGCGATGACGAACACGAATGACGGTGCAAAGGCCACAGATGCGGCCAGCAGACCGCCCCATAGGCCGCTTGCGGCGTAACCCACGACGGCCACGGTCTGGACCACTGGGCCGGGCGTGATCTGGCCAAGTGCCACGGCGTTCAGAAACTGAGCGCCGGTCATCCAGTGATAGGTGATCACGGCGTCGTGTTGCATGAGCGGGACGATGACGAATCCGCCCCCGTAGGAGAGAGCGCCGACTTTTAGGGCAACCCAGGAAAGAGCCGCCAGCCCGCCCGTGACGACCGGGAGGGTCGTCAGCGGAATCAGTCCCGCCAATCCTCGCCGTTCCCTGCCGGTCCCCCTGGCACGTATGGCGATCTCCAGAGCACCGCAGAGGATAAGCACCAGGACCAGGTACGGACCAACGGTTGCGGCTGACACGCCTCCGGCGAGGAAGTAGACCGACCAACGGACCTTCTCGGCTCGTTCTGTTCCCGCCCGTCGCCAGCTTGCCGGAAGAAGGACCAGCGCCGCATTGACGGCCACTGCCGGTACAGCCGCACCGGCCCCGGCGGCAGCACCGAGCACCCACAAGGGTGGATGGGCAGAAAGGAAGAGCGCCGACAGGGCCAAGATCATCGTCAAGCCAGGGACGATGAAACAGAGGCCACCGATGATGGCTCCTACCTCGCCCCTCAGACGCCAGGCGCAGTAGATAGCGAGCTGGGTGGATGCAGGTCCAGGCAGGAGATTGGTAGCTGCGATGCCGTCCTCGAACTCCTGCGCCGTGAGCCATGCCCGCTCCTCGACGCAGAGTTTGCGGAACAGAACGATGTGGGCGGGCGGACCACCGAAGCCGATCAGCCCGATGCGACCCCACTCACGGGCGATCGAAGACAACGGGACACGTGAGTCAGGAGGCTCGGACATCCTGCCCTCGGGCCGTGGAGAGGGCGGTCAGCCGTCGATGGCCGACCGGAGAACGGCCAGCCGGTCACGGTTGAGCGAGTACCAGACCCAACGGCCCCGCTTCTCGCCCTGCACCAGCCCCGCCTCGCTCAGGATCTTCAGGTGATGTGAGATCGTGGGCTGAGACTTGCCCAGCGGGTCCACGAAGTCACAGACGCAGACCTCACCGTCCTCTGCGTCGGCCAGCATGCTCAGGACTCTCAGTCGGACCGGGTCCGACAGTGCGCTGAATCCACAAGCCAACTCGGCTGCGTCGGTCGCATCCAAGTGGGGACGACAGGACAGACGGGCAACACTCCTCGACCGACCGGACCTTGATTGCCGAGGTGGCCTTAGGCATCTGATCGACCTTCCCATTGACGAACGTGAATGTATCAATCATACTCGACTCATCGACGCTCGTGAATGTTTTGGAGGTACCCGATGTCCAGAGTCCAACTGGCCCTCAATGTCGCCGACATCGATGCAGCGGTGGCGTTCTACTCCACCCTGTTCGGTGCTGAACCGGCCAAGCGCCGTCCGGGCTACGCCAACTTCGCCATCACCGATCCGCCGCTGAAGCTGGTTCTCATTGAAAGTGCGGCCGACCGACCCGACGGGGTCGTGGGAGCACTCAACCACCTGGGGGTCGAGGTGGAGACGCCCGAACAGGTCGAGGACGCCTCCCGCCGACTGGCTGCGGGCGGTTTGGCTCCACGGGTCCAAGAGGCGACCACCTGCTGCTATGCGGTGCAGGACAAGGCATGGGTGAGCGATCCCGACGGTGCGCCCTGGGAGGTGTACACCGTGCTGGCCGACGCCACCGAGGCCACCGACATGGGCTGCTCGGTCGAAACGTGCGGCCCATCCGCCGGGCAGGCCGTCACCGTTGGCATCCAGGCCACAGACATACCCACAACACAGGTTGCATCTGATCAATGCTGCTGAGTCGAGCAGCCACAGTCCCCTCACTGACGGCGCACTTATGACCGAGGCCACTCTGTGGAGACGGCTGCTGGCTGAGTTCCTCGGCAGTGCCTTCCTTGCCGCCGTTGTCATCGGGTCCGGTATCGCTGCCGAGCAACTTTCGCCCGGCACTACGGGCCTCCAACTGCTGGAGAACGCCACAGCTACCGCCGCTGGTCTATACGCCATCATTCTGATGTTCGGCCCAATCTCGGGGGGTCACTTCAACCCGATCGTGTCGTTCGCGGATGCTGCCTTCAGCGGGATCACCTGGCAAATGGCGTTGGCCTACCTACCAGCCCAGGTGGCCGGATGCATCGGCGGGGCCGTCGTGGCCAATCTGATGTTCTCCAAGGCAGCGGTGACCATCTCGACGCACCATCGAGCCTCGCCGGCCCACTTCCTCTCGGAGGTGGTAGCCACCCTCGGGCTGATGCTGGTGATCTTCTCGCTGGCCCACAGCGGACGGTCCCGTAGTGCCGCTGCTGCTGTCGGGGCCTACATCGGAGCGGCGTACTTCTTCACCAGTTCAACCAGCTTCGCCAACCCGGCCATCACGGTGGGTCGCATGTTCTCAAACACCTTTGCAGGTATCTCTCCCTCGTCAGTCCTGAGCTTTGTGGCTGCACAGGTGGTCGGCGGCGTGCTGGCGGTGGTTGTCATCAAGGTGCTCTATCCCGACGACATCACGCCCGCCGAAGCCGCCGACATCATGTTTCCTCACTCGGGAGGTCCTGGGTCCACTGAACCTCCAAAAACGTTTGCAGGGGAGAGGCTGTGACCGACCGCCCGACCGTCCTGTTCCTGTGCATCCACAACTCAGGGCGCAGTCTGGCGGCACGAGTGCTGCTCGACCACTACGCCGAAGGTCGCGTCCGGGTTGAATCTGCGGGATCGGAACCAGGCACTGATCTGAATCCGTCTGTAGCGGCCATCTTGGAGGAGAGGGGTCTTGATCCCTCGCAGGAGTTTCCGAAACCGCTGACCGAGGAAACCGCTCGGACCGCCGATGTCATTGTCACGATGGGCTGCGGTGACACCTGCCCGGTCTACCCAGGCAAGCGGTATCTGGACTGGGAGCTGAAGGACCCTGCGGGCAAGTCGGTTGATGAGGTGTGGCCTATCGTGGAGGAGATCGACAGGAGAGTCCGAACGTTACTGGTCGAGCTGGTCCCGACGGCCATCGAGCTGCCGAAGAGCCACGGTCCCGTCGGTCTTTTACGGGTGGCCAGAATAGAGTTCACCCCCAAGCACCGACAGCCATCGGGCGCCCGGGTGGCACTGGCCACGATCGTCGCCCTGGCGGGATCGCTCATTGCCGATGCGGCGATCATCGCTATCGGCACCAGAGTGTTTCCGTCGACCAACGGCTATGTGCACTTCCGATTCTCCGACTATGGAAAAGTGACGGCAATCGGGGTACTAATCGCCTGTGTCGCCTGGCCTTTTGTGACCCGGATTTCCACTGCACCACGGTGGCTATTCTTCCGCCTGGCCATTTTGGTCACACTGGTTCTCTGGCTGCCCGACCTCTACATTCTCCACCAAGGGCAATCCGGTGAAGCAGTGGGCATTCTGATGTTGATGCACTTGGCCATTGCTTTGGTCACCTACAATGCCCTGGTCTGGATTGCCCCGTGCGGGGGAGTCGAGGAGCGGACGACTCCGGTACAGGGCTGAGTATCCCGAATGCGTTGTTCCACGGGCGATCCATGGGCAAGCAACTTTCGCGAACACAGTTAGATCCCCTTTATGCTGTTGAGGGTGCGATGTCATAAGGACCCCACCGTCAGGACTTATCGATCCTGACCCCAGGGTCGGATACGCCGGTCGGGTTTGGCGGCACCTGGCCCGGACACACTCAAAAATGCACCGCTGGACGGACTCGCCTCGGCGACAACTCTCCGCCGGTCAGGACGGCTTGGCTGGCGTCGCGCTCTTCGTGGTCCTCGGAGCGAAGCGGGGTGCTCCGTGCGCCCGGATTCGCTGCGGTCTATATTTCGCGGAGGGCGGCGACGAGGGGTGCTTCGGCAGCGACGATGGACCACTTCGGGAGGCGGGAATGAAGCGAATCGTTCGGCGAGCCACAATGGCTTTTGTTGTTGCTTTACTACTGTCAGTGCTGGGCATAAGCGGATCCGGAGTGGCCCCCGCGGCGGCGAGCACAAAGGCGACCACGACGGCCAACTACGGTCCCGGGGCCTACACCGTGACCGTCCCGGTCGGGGCGAAGATTGCCGCAATCCTTTACGGCGCGGCGGGAGCCTTCAATTGCTACAACAGCCCGGGGAATGGCGCCGAACTCGACGTGACATTCGTTCCGCGAACCAGCTCACTCAGCTTGCGTGTCGGCGCCGTCCGGGGGCGGCTCCGCCGGCGGCGGGGCCGCTACCAGCATCTCGTTGCTGGATGGCACCCTGGTCGCCATCGCTGGCGGCGGTGGTAACGCCGGCTGCGACGGGGAGTACTACAACAGTTTCGCCGCAGGGCGGTGACGGCGGCAACGCTGGAGGCACATCTGGTTCCCCGGGAGGCGCCGGCGAAGGCTTTGGCGATCGCCGGTGGCGGTGGCGGCGCGACTCAGACCGGCGCCTGGCACCGGGGGAACTGCAGGGGTGCATCGCCGCCCCGAACTGCGGTGCTGACGGCCAACCTGGCTCCGCCAACCACGGCGGTGGTGGCGGCGGCAGTCCGATCGGCACCGAAGACGGCGGCGCCGGTGGCGACGGCTACTTCGGCGGCGGCGGCGGTGGTGGTGGTGCCGTCGACTTCACCTGCCATAGAAGATTATTGCGAGGTTGGCGGCGGCGGGGGCGGCGGAGGGTCAAGTTTTGGCGGGACCTTCTTAGGCGCCAACAGTACGGGCGACGGCAGCATCTCTCTGTCGATTCAGCCTCCCGTAGGCGGGACTGACCTGTCCGTATCGCTCAGTAATACCGTATCGACGCTCAAGGCCGGCCGGTCGATGACCTACTGCGAGACCGTGACGAACAACGGCCCGCTGACGGCGACGAGTGTCCTGGTCATGCTCAGCGTCCCGCCCGGGCTGACGATCACCAATCCTGAGGGCGGTACGGTCAGCGCCAATACGATTACCTGGACGGTGCCGAAATTGCTGGCCGGGAAGCATAAGAATTTCAAGGCGGCCGTCCATGACACTGCGACCAGCGGAACAGTGTTGCCCGCGACAGCCATCGTCGGCGGGGCCCAGCCCGACCCAGTGCCGGGCAACAACTCGGCAACCTCGGTGACCGCCATCATTTCTGATCAAGCGTAAGTCACCCCGGTAGCTGCACCCCGTTGCGATCGCATCCCGAGCTTGCATGAAGGGGCTCGGGATATGGCTGCGAATCGGCCTGCACGGAGATCCGACCACGGGCTGGGACACTCCGCTGATTCACGTGGGTGGTGGGGAGTAACGTACCGGGGCCAATGCCCCGCTCGATTGTTTGGGGATAGGCCGACAGGGTTGCCCGGGACAGGTCGGCAGAACAACTAGCCACGGTGCCTCAGCCCGAAGGTCGCTGCGTTGATCCTCGGGCCGCAGTCTCGATTGCAACGATGTCGATCTTCGTCATTGTCATCATCGCATCCATAGCCCGCTTCGCAGCGGCCTCGTCCTGGCTGTTCATCGCCTCCAGCAAGGCTCGAGGCGTGATTTGCCAAGAGAAGCCCCACCGGTCTCTACACCAGCCACACGCGCTCTCCTCCCCGCCGTTGTCGACGATCGCGTTCCAATACCGGTCGGTCTCGGCCTGGTCGTCGGTCAGCACCATGAAGCTGACGGCCTCGTTCGGGACGAAGTTCGGTCCGCCGTTGAGACCCACGAATGATCGACCGAGCACGGTGAACTCGACCGTAAGCTCGTTCCCGGCCGATCCGTCGGGGTAGTCCGAGGGAGCTACGTGGATCGTCGTCAACGTGGCTGTCGGGAAAAGTCGCAGCGTAGAATTCGGCTGCCTTGCGGGCTTCACCGTGATCGAACCACAAACAGGTTGCCAGTTTGTCGGACATCCAAACCTCGCTTCACTCTCCGGTGCTATGAACGTCTTCTCGGACTGCCCCGTTATGGCTGTCCTGTTCTTCGTGCAATGTGGCCATTCCCGGCCCACGGTATCGTTACTTGGACCCTTCGAACAGCGTCTTTGTCCCGGCGACAGTGTCTCACTGAAGCGCAGACGCACAGAGGCGACGCGGGACCCCGCACCGATTTCTACAGGCATGAAGTGAATAGATGATGTACGGTCCCACTTTGGGGTCCCGACGACAGGGACCACGTCATTGACGACGCCTTGGCACGACGCCGCCAAGGAAGGACGGCGTCATGGCAACAAACCTCGTTGACGGTCTAGGGGCGACATCAGAAACGACCCGGGCCGCACCTGGCTGGGAGCGGTACGCGTGGGTAGCGGGGATCCTCTTCGTTCTCGCCGTACTGGTGGAGTCCGCGATCGGGATCGGAGTCGGTATCAACCAGAACGACTCGGCCGCCAAGATCGCCAACGCCCTCGCCGGCCACAAGAACCGACTGGTGGTGGTCGAGGGCTTGTGCGTCGTCTATGCGGCCATGTTCCCGATCTACCTGTGGAAGCTATACGACCGTCTCCTGCACACGGATGCTGATGGCCCGCCAGCCCTTGGTTCCCTGCTGCTGGTCGGCGGGGCGCTCTTTGTCGCTCTTCACGCCGTCAGTGATGTCGGGATCTACGGCGTGCTCGACGGGAAGCTCGCGTCCTTCGGGGCCCAACACGACCACAGTGTCTCCTACACCCTGTACCTGTTGACCTATGCCGTGGACAGCGTGGCGGACATCTTCGGCAGTCTCTTCGCCCTCGCCGCAGGCGTACTCGTGCTCAGGAGTGGAATCCTGCCGCGCTGGCTTGGGTGGACCTCGATCCTCGCTGCGCCTCTGCTGTTTCTCCAGGCCTTCGGCCTCGGAGGTGTGATTGCGTCGTTCGGGCTGGTTCTCGATCTCATCGGATACGTGCTTTTACTCCTCTTTGTCCTGATGAGCAGCGTCATCTTACTCAGGCAGGAAAGACCGGCTCGGTAGCCGACGGTCGAAACGAAAGACAACCACGTCGTCGTTGAGAAGATCCACCGACGGATCGCACGTCGCGCCTTGATCACCGATCGGCCTTGGAGAACCGGACAGCTCCAGATTCGGAGACCAGGGTCGGAGATGGCATCGCGGGCGCCAGCGTTGATCTCGAATGATCGACACCGAAGTGCCGGTCGGTGACAGTCGATAACCAACACTGACCCGTCGGAGGCACCTGTCTCTAGCACTGACGCCAACGAAGAGCAGGTGCTGTAGACATTCGCGTAAGCGGTCCGGCCACCGTTGAGCGTCACGGTTTCCGGGACAGCGTAAGACTGGTCTGTCGTGACCCTGTAAATCCTAGGCGGCAGGGTGAGCCTTCCGAGTTTGGTCTGTCTCACAACGACCCGACTGCCTCGGTACACGATCACCTGTACTGGGTGGACAGGTCTACGAGGGTAAGGTCACCAGCTGTGCCTACAGGTACTGCTGGATTTGAAGCCACCCCATTCCCGCATCCCGCCAACAACCAGCGACAGCCTAAGGGACGGCGTCACGGTGACGGACCGCCAGACCACAGGTCAAGTATGACAGCAGCGCCAGCCCGACCAACGCCCGTGTCCCGGTGATCCGGGGGAGGGGTCAGGTCGGCTCGAGGCAGGGGGTGCTGTAATCCCGGGCCGATCCGGCCCAGGATCTGCCGGGCTCAGCCGGGTCCCACGCCAAGGCCGAAGACCACTTGGCCCTCAGCGTCCACGTCGTAGAGCTCCGTGCCCGACGCCACATGGGGCTCGTCGCCCTCGAGAGCGACCGCGATCTTGTTGAGCGCGTTGCGGGTCACGTCGAGGACGACCTCGGCACACTGCTCCGGCGTGGCGACGGCGGCCAGGCGGTCCGCGGCGGCACTCGGTCGTCCCGGGGTCCAGATCATGGCGTCGGTCAGGGCCAGTGCTGCTTTCTGCAGCTCGCCGAGCTCAGAGTCCTCGTAGATGTCAACCGACCGAAGCAGCGCCTCGTCGGCGCCGGCCTCCACGGCCGTGCGGTTACGGAGGGACTGGCACAGGCGACACGCGTGCTGACGGGCGCCACGGAGGCGGACCAGCTCGGTGGTGACCGGATCGAGAGCCTCGAGCAGAGCGACCCTTCGGCTGAAGGCGTCGATGGCCGCCCATAGCCCGCCGTCCCCGAGCCCAGGCTCCACGGCTGCCACGCTCCCTTGGGGCACCCCGACAGCCGCAAGCGCGCCCCGGGTTCGGGGAAGGAAATCGACCACGAAGACGGTGGCCACGAGATCGCCCGAGCGGCGGCCCACCGCCTCGGTCACCGCTCGGCGCTGGTCCGGGGTGACGGAGGCGACATCCACAGCGAACTGCTCGGCCAGGGCGAGGACGTCCTCGTCATTGAGACCGGGGGCCGCACCGTCGAGCCACCCGCGTCCATCCTTAGTCCTCGCCCTCGCCCACGCTGGCGGACGCAGCGGCGCCAGCCCCAAGGTCTCGGCGCAGAGCACGGCGGCCTGGGCGGTCAGGTCAGTCCAGCCGGCGCGAGCAGCGCCGTCCCAAGCGGCAGACTCAAGCAAATTGAGTGCCGCCACCGCATCGGCCAGCGAGGGGAACGTTGACCTCGTATCGGGCATAGATGAAACGTTATACGTGGGACGGTGTACGAACCAGCGGGCATACTTGCCTCGGCAGAGATCTAGCCATGGTGCTCCACTCCTGGGCGAAAGAAGGCAGGTCGTCTCGCGAGTCTCGGCGTCACAGCCGTAGAGGCGCGGATCGATCCGGGCAACCGGAACGATCTCCCGCAGGTTTCGATCGATACCCAAGGCATCGAGTCGCGCTGGCCACGATTCGAGCGTAATGATTGAAAGCTTCAAATGATGACATCGACCAACCATCCCGGAATCCCTCGCTCAAGTCCCGTGATGTGGGACTTTCCAACGGCAGCGAATCTCCTTCTCGGGTGATCATTGAGTCTGGGGGTGGATCGTCTCACCTCGGGCCAACATCTCGACAAACTGGCCGATGCGCCTGGAGCGGGTTTCGGGTTTCTTGGCGTTTCCGATCCTGTAGAGGATGGCGTACCGATTGGCACTCGTGAGCGTCTCAAACATCGCCCTGGCGCGAGGATTCGTGCGCAGGGCAGTGGCCAGATCCTCGGGCATCTCAATGCTGGCTTGCCCGGCGTAGGCGGCCTCCCATCGACCGTCCTCTTTCGCCTGGCGCACCTCGTCTTCGCCGGATCGATGCATTCGGCCGGTGGCGATCAACCTTTCAGCGATGGCAGCGTTCCGTTGAGACCACGGGCTGCGAGCCCTTCGAGGCGTGAAACGTCGTCGGAACGTAGCGCTGTCACGACGCCCTAGTTGACCATCGATCCAGCCGAAGCAGATCGCCTCGTCAAGCGCCTCGTCGTAAGACACGGTCGTCGGATCGACCGTTCCCTTTTTGGCCAACACCAGCCAGACCCCCAGTGAATCGGCGTGATGGGCGCTCAACCATCTTCGCCATTCGCCGGCGTCCCCGACCATTAGCTCTGGGAGATCCACGCCGTTCACCGTATCCCCGTTGTGCCGTCCAAGGGCAGGTAAGTCTCGCGACCGTTGGGGCTTCTTCACGCTGCTTGAGGGTGCTGTGTCACAGGGACCGCATCCCCGAAGACCTGTCCGTCCTGTCCCAGGGTCGGATGCGCCAGTCGGGGTTGGCGGTATCCGGCCCCGTCGACACTGCTCCCGACCTGATCGTTCGATATGCCAGCATGCAGCCATCGTTCGCCGCCACAGCTGACCCTCACCGCAGGATTGGGAGTGCGACGGGTCCGCAGGCCATCGGCTGTTCAGCCTCGCTGCGGCTCCGCTTCGGCATTACAAGGCCGTACAGGTCCTTTTGAAACACAGATCACAGGTGGGGTTTACCCGGGTCTTACAATCGATGAATAGCCTGGCCATATGGCTGAGCGCAGGATCTGGCGTCGTAAATCTGAACAACCTGACAGGTGGCATGTTGGCGGAATCGTGGACGGGGAGACATTGTGCGGGGACACCACCAACGACATGGAGGTGGGCGACACCGAGTGGGACGATCTGATCCTGCTCCTACGCTGCGGAAAGTGTGTGGGTAGGGACACAGGGGGTTCCTACTGGCAGGCCGTCAGCGAACCCTCTGAACTGCGTCCAGACCAGCCCGGTGTCCTTTGCATGCCTCAACGGTGTGCCACTTTCCGGCCGCGTCCTGAAACCGACCACGCCACGTCGTCAGGTAGGGGCAGTGCTGAGCGTGACCGGTTCCGTCCTCGGCCTGGATCATCCGAAAGCACTGCTCGGAAGTCAGGCAGAAGGCGTTTGCGTAGTGCTGCACGGCTCCACGGTAGGGCGGGGGAGTGACAGAATCCACCTAGGCAGATTGTTTCTACCCGGTTTTCAACCGCTCCGGTCGGAACGACCATCGCAGCCCGTGGCGGAGGAGAAGGACCGGGCGACCGGCCCTGACCGGCCCGGTCGGTCGCTGTCTGTGTCCGAGTCTTTCGTCCGAGCCCGGTTAACGACCGGTTCAACCGTGGCGCCGATGCTCACCGAGCACAGGTACCGGCGCGATTTTTCCTGCGCAGGTCAGTCGAAGGTTCGGGCCGTCAACTTCCATTGGCTGAATTGTCGACGGTGACCGTGACCCCAGAACTGGCCGCCGACGATCCGACGGTATTTCTGGCCACGCTCCTCAGGACGTAGACGCCGTTCGGTTGGGAACGAGAATCCCAGACAAGGCTCCAGGCGGAATGAGATCGTTTGGCCGTCCCCAAGAGCTTGCCGGACAGGACCGATTTTCCCACGCCGGTGAGCACGATCGACACGGTGGAGATCCCTACCCCGGACGTTGTCGCCTTGACCACGACGTGGGATCCGGTCACTTGCTGGTTGCTTAGGGGGGCGACGAGGCTCGTGGTGAGTGAGACATTCCTGGCTGTGCGTATAAACGTATGACAGAGGGGCAGGTGAGGTGGTAGCTCAACCGGGAGCCAGACATAATTCGGATCGACGAAGTCGAATCCCTCGCCGTCCGAGACATAGAGTCCGTTGCAGTTGCCCATCTCGAGCAGTTCACCCGTAGGTGATGGCGCCGTTGGGAACGAATTTCCGCGAATGTCATCGCCCGAGAGCGGGTGCCCGCTGATATCGCTGAACGCCTGCTCCGCCTGCACGTAGTGGTCAGCCTGCGTTTGCGTCCAATTGCTCTTGAGGGGCGACGGCGATACCCATGTTGGCCATGAATTCAAACAGGGCCAGAGTGCCGACGGCGACCAGGACCCACACCCGTGCCCTTCGTTTTCGGCCGTCCAGCCGACGCCAGATGTCGACCATCCCGATGATGCTGGCCAGAATCAAAAGCGGCATGAAGTCGGCGAGGAATCGATCGAGGATCGTTCCGTAGACCAACAGTGCGCCGGCAGTTAGTGCCGCGGTCAGTAACAAGATTCGGAACGATCGGATCATCATCGATCGGTGTCGTCCGAAGGCGGTGATGACCCCCCAGAGCCCGGTGGCGAACAGCAAGGGCATCGAAGCCGGAACGCTGGCTGTGTTTCCCCTGGCAAAGACTCGGGTGTGGGCGATGAGGTGCGTCGGGTTCGGGGGAAGGGAGAAATAGGGGAAGACCGAAGTGATCCGCAGGTTTCCTGGCGACAGATAGGCCTGCAGGGTGCTGGGGAGGAAGTGGGGGCTGTAGTGCTTCCCCCCGTTGATGTGCCCGTAACCGTAGAACTTGTACAGCAACTGCTCCGATTCGGGATATCCGAACGGGACGTTGAATTTGGCGATGTCAATGGCGCATCCCACGGCCAGGGCCACCAGACCGGTGATGAATACCGGCAGTGCCCATCGTCGCCTTTCCGGGCCGGCCCGACCGGAGACAAACCAAACCGCCAGCCCTATGCTGCCCAGAACACACGCGTATCCGGTCGTGGCCCGGTTGAGGTTGGTCAGAAGCACAAGGAGACCGGCCATCGTCACCCGGCCCCACGACGGTCGTTCGATCACGCCCAAGAGCGCGAACAAAGAGCCGCAAGCGAGTGCCACGCTCCAGGCTTCGTCTTCTGAGTAGGCGTAAGGATTCGAGGCCAGAAAGACGAGAACCGACCCGACCAGGATCGAGAAGATGAGGACGCCGTATGACAGACATTCGGCCCATCCCAGTGGGGCACCACCACGAACGACGATCCGGACACGCCACACAAGCAGCGTGCCGAAGAGGGCCGTGACCGCCCACGACGCCAGTATGGACATGGCCGTCAGGCGACCATCGAGGGAATGGGTGAAGAGCAGGATGGGAATTCGAAGAAGGGACGGGAAGATCCCGAAATAGGAATAGGTCCGACCGTGGTGGACAAATGCCTCGATTCCGATGCTGCCCTTCGGTAGTGACAGGTGGCCGTGCAGTATGGCTCGGGCCTGTAAGTCGTAGCTCACGGCTCCCGGCGCCGATCGCACCTCGTTCATCCGTAGCGGATCGACTGTGCCGCTCCAAAGGTCCCAGAGCACCCATAGGTAGGGCAAAGAAGCGCAGGCAATGGCGATGAGGGCGACGACTCTGAAACGACGGACGTTTGGCGATGCCGGGGGTCGGGGAGGTTGTCGGCCGGTTGTCGTTTCGCCGGCCGGCCGTCCCCCGCCGCGACGGATACGGCGGTCATTAACTCACTACCTTGCCAAGGACTTCCGAAGATCCGAGAGAAACTCCCCGAAGTCGGCATTCAGCCTGTTGAAGCGATCGTCGCCGACCAGGGGAGAGGCCGCGTCCGGAATCCTGGGGTCGATGCTGACCAGAGCCAGGAATCGACAGCGGGCAACGAATACCTCGAATTGATCCCCTAGCTGGGGGTCGGGACACGGATTGGCCACGACCCATTGCTCCCACGCCTGCACCGCCGAGCGGATCCCATCAACGGCCTCCACCGTTTGCCCGCCGTTCTTTCCGTCCCGTGGCAGACCCAGCACGTTGCTCGCATCCATCAAGGAGACGAGAGAGGAGGTCGCCTCATCAAGCCATGAGAGAAGTGACGATTCAGGAGTTCTCCCTTGATGCCCCCCGGTCCCCGGTCCCACAGAGAAACTCCTTACGTCATGGCTTGCGGATATTACGTCATCGCTTGCGGATGCAGCCACTTCTCCCTGCGGGCACGGGCCGTGCCGGCTCACCTTCTACGTTCCAAATTTGAGGAAACTGTTAGGGAATTTGAGGAAAGTGTTTAGGGAAGAGCCATACGTTGGAGAAGGGTTGAGCCAAGCCGTTCAGGCGATGGCCGAGCGTGAGGACCTCCAGCCATGACAGGGAACGCGACAAGGACGGGGCCTGAGCCCCGCCCTTGTCGCTACGGCCTACCCGACCTTCGGGCGTCGCATATTCCCATTATCTCGACAGTGCATCATGCACTGGTCGTTACTCGTCGGTTCAGCTACCTCCGCCAATGACGATCGAGCTGGTTGAAGGATCGATCTGCGCAGTCGCCACCGTCGTGGGTTCCGGCGCAAACAGATTGTCCTGGAAGTCGGGACCCTGCAGAGAGGTGCCGGTAACAGCGCCCAGGCAAGCAGTGAGGACATCGGTCTGACCCTTGTCATTCTTGGGCGCCGATACCGTGCCGTTGATCTGGAAGCCGACCTCGCCCCCGGCGCAACCCACATCGGAAGCGCTGGTGTTCTTGGTCGCATAGGCGATGTTGTTGATGGTGAAGTCGAGCTTCTTGACGTCCTTGAGGACCGACGCCGTGCCGGTTGCCTCGAAGTCGCCCCAAGAGTCCCAGCCCTCAGTCCCCTTCACTCCGTCACACCCAGGATTGCTGCTGGGCTGGCCGGGCTCGTTCTTCACGCACTTGACCGTCTTGGACACGATCGGAGCAATGGATGACGAGCCAACACAGCCGGCGCCGCCCAAGCTCTCGTTCGAGACGGTGGTTTGGGTCGTCTTGACCCCCGTCCCAACCTGCCCGTTCGTGGAGATCCCCGGGGGATCAAAGGTGACGGTGGCGCTGATGGTGCAGGTCACTCCGGGATCCGGTGGAGCGGCGCCTTTGGCACCGGCCACGCCGCTGGTTCCAGCTATGGCGCCGATCACACTCACCGGCATGGCGACCGCCGCAGCGATCACAAGCATCTTGCGAATCATTTGTGCTCCATTCCCCCATGTCTCCACAGGCGTTCGAGCCGGGCGACGCCGTCACCCGGGTCCGTCCTAGTCCAGGGAAACCCTTTCGGACATCGACCCCACCCGTCACCGGTCCCCCCAGACCTAGTAGCAACCATAACCAAGTGAGCCCAGGAAATCCACCGTTTGCTGAGGTGACCGTGGACGGTCGTCAAACCGACGCCCGGTGCGGGCCCGACCGGGCGCGAGGCGGTGGCTGTCATCGCCGATGCGTCGTGTGGTGTCACTCGATACGAGGCGGCCGAGTCGGCGTCCCCTTCGCTCTCGAGGATGGGTCGCTCCGCCATCATCGAGACCCTCGAGGGCCGAGTGGTCATCCATCATGGAGCGAGCACACGGTGATGATCAATGACCCCGACTGCGACAAGCAGCTTTGGGACCTGCGCTCGATTACAGCCGTTGGGCGAGGCCCTTCCCCTGTCGGTGCCACCGGGACCACCGTATGACAACGTCTACGTGCATGCGACGGTGGGAGTCCGTTGCTGATCTCTCCAAAGGGGCGTTCTACTTCCAGCCGGTGACACCCCAGTTTCGTGTGGGTCAAACCGGACGAACTGGGTTTGACCGAGGGCAACCAAGTGATGCACCTCGGCCCCGAAGCAGTCTCAATTGCGACGTGGTCGATGCGTTCTCGCCGGGCCCCGCATGGACTGGCGACCGCCGCCGAAGGTACGCCAGGAGAGATCGCACCGCTTCGCTCACCATCGACCTGCCGCTCGAGCGGTCCGAGGGCCCACTCGCCGCTCCCACCTCGTCGCCGAACCACCCGATCCTCGGCTTGGCTGGCGAGGGCTCGCCATCATCTGCATCCACCATCGGGTTGCAACCACGGGGTAATCCGTCCCGGCGTCAGCGGAAGGGACCAGCGTTGTCCGGACTGGACATCGACGGGTCCGGACCCGCACGGTCAAGGATGCTCCGGTTCGTGCCGATGAACGTGAATGCCCAAGTTCGAGGATATTCGGCCCAGCCAGAAGGCGTTGTTCCTGGCTGAAGTCCGTCAGCGGTATCCCGACGTTCACCCGATCGGTCTGGCGGACAGACCGCGTGTCTCCCAATCGTCACCGGGGTGGGGCTGTGGCATTTGCGGTTACGAATTCCGGCTCGAAGACGTCGAGGTGGCGGACCATGGACCCGTCTGTCCGATCTGCGGAGCGCCGGGGTGGGAACTGGTCTACCCGCTCGGAAATCCGGTACACGAACACTGAATCGTCGCCTCGCCTATTGCCGGCCTGCCCAGGGCGTCCGCCGGCGTCGAGTGCGCCTTGTGGTCGCTATGTCACCCTGAGTCATACCTCTGCGAAAAGCCGCGCGCCCGTGAGAAGATGGAGACCGTGGGGGCAGCCGCAAGGTCCGTGGAGAATGCTGCAGGAGTTTCTCTCGGCGAATTGATCGACTTCTGCGCTCGGTGTGTCGCTCTGGGTATCCCGGAGCAGACCAAGCTGCGTGCAACCATCGCCGATCACGCCGCCCTCGTCGCCGTCTTTGCCGAAACTCAGATGGCAACACCACTGGCCGTCATCGATGACGGCGTCGTCATCGAAGGCGGAGTCATCATCGAGATCCCCGACGAGGAGTGACTCAATCGGCCCTCCGGTCGTAGCGGGGCCGACATCGGAACCGCCCATCCGATGGGCCGGCGACGCCGTTCTCCCTGCGTTGTGAAAATGCGGTGCGGTCGCCCGTTGCCATCGAGTCGGTCGCCGGCCGACCCCGTCTGCTAGACACCGTGGGATGCCGCCAGATCGCGCCCCGGAAGCGCGCCCTTGTCACCGGCGCCACCCGCGGCATCGGCAAGGCCACCGCAGTCGCACTGGCCGGCGCCGGGTGGGACGTCGCCATCACCGGCCGCACCCGACGGGCGGGCGAAGGCAGAGACGACTCCGACACCGGCGGCGGGCGGGCTCTCCCGGGCAGCCTCGAAGAGACGGCCGACCTGGTCCGCCGGACCGGGGCCGACGTCATCGAGGTGACCGCCGATCTGCACGATCACGACGCCCTGCGTCGGTGCCGTCTCCACTGTCGTCGCCCAGTGGGACGGCATCGATCTGCTGGTCAACAACGCGGTCGACACCGGCCCCGGCAGCATGGTGCCGATCCTCGAGCTCACCGTCGAGCAGATGACGTCGAAGCTGGACGCCAATGTCGTGGCCCCGCTGGTCCTGATCCAGGCCGCTCTGCCCGACCATGGTGGCCGCGGGCCGGGGGACCATCGTGAACGTGACCTCCCACACCGCCACCGCCGATCCACCGGGTCCGGTGGGCAAGGGTGGTTGGGGACTGGCTTATGCCGCCTCCAAGGCCGCCCTCCACCGGTTCGCCCCGCTACTGGCCGTGGAGCTGGGCGACCGGGGCATCCGTGCCTACAACCTCGATCCGGGTTATGTCGAGACCGAACGCCAACTGGTCAATGCGTCAGCGCTGGGTCTGACCGGCCGCTACCAGGGGGCGCCGCCCTCGGTACCGGCAGCCGCCATCGTCTGGCTGGCCGAGCGACCCGAGGGGATCGACAACGGGACAACCGTCCGGGGCCAGAAGGTGGCGCTCGACCCTCGGCTCCACCCCGACTGGCGCCCGCCCCGACCGGCCGGGACCGAACCGGCCTGATCCACGGTGAAACGTCGCGGCCCGGCCCCGGTCGGAGCGGCGGCGACGTGGCCCGGTCTCAGACCGCCGATGCGATCGGAGCCGCATCCACCGCCACCCCGTTGCGGTAGTGGACGGTCCGGTGACGGATGGCGGGGGTCCGGGCGCCACCGAGGGTCTGGCCGGTCAGGTTGAGGGGATCGGCGCCGGCCACCTCCACCTCGGCACCGCGCTCGGGATCCCTGCGCACGTCGGCCAGGAGCGAGGCAGCTTCGGCCAACGCGTACTGCTCGCCGGAGACGCCGGCCACGAAGCGCCCACCGAGGACCTGGCCCCGCGCCTCGAGTCGCCGCAGGGCCCGGACCACGTCGCGCCAGGGCACCCGGTAGGACTCGTGGGACCACAGCTCCCAGGCCACGACCCCCCAGCGGACCAGCAGCTGCCAGGCCACCGCCTCGGCCAGTTCCTCGGCGGGCGGCATCACCGAGGGCGGGGTGGCCCCGTCGTCGGGCTCGGGAAGCAGGGACCACCGTCCCTCGCCGACCCCGGAACCGGCCACGGCCCGCCGGGGTCCGAGGGAGGAGCGACGGGTCGGACCACGACGCAGCCCCGATGGCCGGGCCCCGCGTGCCGACAGCAGCGACCGCACCGCCGAGAAGGCGTCGGCGGTGACGATGCCCCGGGCCACCAGGTCCCACGAGCCCCTCGTCGACTTCGGAGGGCAGCCGCCCCGACGGGGCGGCCAGCTCCGACCGGAAGCATGCGCCCCGCGCCCGCAGCACGGCGAGGATGTCGGCCGAGGCCCCGGCGACCGGGTTCGGTGCCGACCTGACCGGTCCGGACCGCGGCCAGCATCCACGCCAGGTCCTCTCGGGCGGTGATGGCCAGCGGGGTGGCCGGCGACGGGGTGGACGACCCCCGTCGGCCGCCGCGGGCCGTCCCGGTCCGGACCGCCGTCGTCCCCGTCGCCGCCGTCGGCGGATGCCGGGTCGGGTTCGGGTCGAGGCGTCAGGCGGGCCCAGGCCACCTCGCCGGCCAGGCACAGCTCGTCCAGCCATCGGGGGTCGTACCCCTGGACCCGGGCCGGCAGCACGTGGCGCTCCCACTCGCCCGCCGCCACCTCGACGCCCTGGAGCTGCTCGATGACCGCCAGCAGCCCCGATCGTCCCTCCGACCTGGGTGCCGGCGGCGACGTGCTGCCAGCAGGCGAGGAACCGCACGAAGTCGGCGATGCTGGCCGGCTCGACCACGACGGCGCCGGCGGTTCCGACTGGCCGCATGCATGCGCACCAGCACATGGCGGGCGCACCACCTTCCGTCAGGGAGCTCGATGGCCGACCCGGCCGCCTCCAGACGGGCCAGCGCGGTTCGGGCCCGGGCCTCGGTGACCGGGGCACCCCGGACCGGTCCCCGCGGGAGCGGTCCCTCGCGCCACCAGGTCTGCGACCGACACCGGCCCGGCCACGTCGAGGTGGCCGCCGACGCACTCGGCCAGCCGCCTCGTCCGCCTCGCACATCGGATCGGTGACCGACCGGTCGATCGCCCGGGCCGTGTCCACCCGCTCGGTGGGCGCCCACCATCCGGCCACCAGACCGGCCCGGCCATCGGCCGCCAACTGGTCGAACCACTCCTGCCAGGCCGGCACCGGGCGGCACAGCACCAGGGAGAGGAGGAGATCGTGGAGCTCGTCGGCATGGCGCGGCCGGGGCTGCACCTGTTCGAGCACCTCGTCCACCGCCCCGGGATCGAGCGGCCCGAGCTCCGAGGCGGCGACGGGAAGACCGGGTGGCGCTCCGGTAGGCCCGAGCGCCCCGAGACCCCGGGGCACCGCCACCGCCCGGGTCCGCCGCTCCTCCAGGGGAGCACCGTCGAGAAAGGTGAACGGCCGCCCGGTCAGGATGCCGTGGGAGAGCGGTGACGGTTCCGCCGACTCCACGAAGTGCACGTCGACGGCTCCCGATTCGAGACCCTCGAGCAGCGCCACCAGCCCGACGGCGTCGAGCGGCTCGGTCAGGCAGTCGGCCACGGTCTGACGCACCAGGACATGGTCGGGCACGGGGACCGGGCCGGGGGGAGCGTTCTCCTGACAGGCCGCCAGTGACGGCCACGTCGCCGCCAGCAGGTCTTCGGCCTCCATCCGCTGGAGGTGGATCGGCCGGCGCTGCCCTCCCCGGGAACGGGGGAGCACCAGGGCCCGGTTGAGGTTCCACCGCCACCTGGCCGCCAGCATCGGATGGGGGAGCACGGCCTGGGTCAGGACATCGACGGCGGTGCGGCTCGTCAGCATGGAGGGCACCTGGGGCAGCGGGAAGCTGTGCTGGGGTCCGAGGGAGAGGACGACCGTGTCGTCGTCCGCCGCCGCCTGGAGCTCGAAGTCGAAGGAGACGCAGAACCGCTTCCGCAGCGCCAGCCCGAGCGCCCGGTTGATGCGGCCGCCATAGGGAGCGTGGACGATCAGCTGGGTGCCCTCGCTCTCGTCGAAGACCCGCTCGATGACGATGCGGTCACGGGTCGGGAGCCTCCCGAGGGCGGCCAGCCCGGCCCCGAGGTAGGTGGCCACCTGATCGGCGACCTCGTCGGAGACACCCGCCCGCCGGCGGGTCTCCTGTCTGGCCCCGACCATGTCCCCGGCAGCCAGAAGGGGCTCGAGCGCGGCCCGGAGCCATCCCACCTCTTCGGACAGCTCGGCCGTCCGGGCCGGCGCCTCCCCGAGCCAGAACGGGATGGTCGGGGGCAGGTCGCCGGCGTCGTGGACGCGCACCGTGCCGGTCTCGACCTTGGCCACCCGCCACGAATGGGTGCCCAGGAGAAAGATGTCGCCGGCGGTGGCCTCGACCGCGAAGTCCTCGTGCGACGGAGCCGACGGTGACCCCGTCGGGATCGAGGACCACCCGGTAGTCCCCGGTCTCGGGAATGGCACCGCCACTGGTCAGCGCGGCCAGGCGGGCACCGCGTCGGGCCCGGAGCCTTCCGTTGACCCCGTCGTGATGGAGGTGGGCTCCCCGCCGGCCCCGACCGGTGCGGATCCCCCACGAAACCAGATCGACGACTTCGTCGAAGGTGTCGCGAGTCAGGTCGGCATAGGGTGCGGCCCGGGTCGATCAGCCGGTAGAGCGGTTCGACCTCCCACTCGTCGGCTGCTGCCACCTCGGCCACCACCTGTTGGGCCAGCACGTCCAAGGGAGCGACGGGTGGCTCGAGCACGTCGAGATGTCCGGCCCGGACCCCGGCCAACAGGGCCGTACACTCCACCAGCTCGTCCCGGGTGAGGGGGAAGAGGCGCCCGGCCGGCGTCCCCTCGAGTTGGTGGTTGGCCCGACCGACCCGTTGGAGGAAGGTACCGATGGCCCGGGGGGACCCGATCTGGCACACCAACTCGACCGGGCCCACGTCGATGCCCAGTTCGAGCGAGGCGGTCGCCACCAGTGCCCGGAGGTCGCCCGCCCGCAGCCGCTGTTCGACGATCCGGCGCCGGGCCGGCGACAGGCTGCCGTGGTGGGCCGCCACCTGCAGGGCGGCATCGATCCGGTCGCCGGCACCGGGTCCGCCCGCGTCGCCCGACGAGCCGTCGTCGGGAGCGCCGAGCCGGAGGGCCAGCTGATGGGCCACGCGTTCGGCCATCTTCCGGGTGTTCACGAACACCAGCGTCGTCCGATGGTCGAGCACGTGGGCGGCGATGCGGTCGAGCACGTCCGACAGCTGGCCGCCACTGGTCACCGCCTCGAGCTCGGTGTGCGGGAGCTCGATGGCCACATCGAGATCGCGCCGATGGCCGCAGTCGACCACGGTGGTGGGTGGTCGTGACGGATCCGAACCGGAAAGGAGCCGGGCCACCACCGCCAGCGGGCGCTGGGTGGCCGACAAGCCGATGCGCTGGAGCCGGCCGCCACCGGCCGACACCACATGGTCGAGCCGCTCGAGGGTGAGGGCCAGATGGGAGCCGCGCTTGTCGCGGGCCAGCGTGTGCACCTCGTCGACGATGACGGTACGCACCCCCTGCAACATCGATCGCGACGATGCCGCGGTGAGAAGCAGGTACAGCGATTCGGGGGTGGTGACGAGCAAGTCGGGAGGGGATCGTCGCATGGCGGCCCGATCGGCGGCCGGGGTGTCCCCGGTCCGCACCGCCACCGAGAGATCGGGTGCGCCGAGACCCAACCGCTCCGCCTCCTCGGCGATCCCGGCCAACGGGACCTGCAGGTTCTCGTGCACGTCGGTGGCCAGGGCCCGTAGGGGCGACACGTAGACGACCGTCGGTCCGGTCCGGGGGGCGACCGGCACCGCCGGTCCCTCGGCGTGGGCCCGGTAGGCCCCGTCGATGGCCATCAGGAACCCGGTCAGCGTCTTACCGGTGCCGGTCGGCGACGCCACCAGCACGTTCCCGCCGGCGATGATGCTCGGCCACGCCGAGCGCTGGGGGTCCGTGGGCCCGGACGGGAATCGTTTGACGAACCAGCTGGCCACCGCGGGGTGCAGGGTGCGGAGGATCGAGTCGGGTGGCACACCGTCGAGGGCGCCGCACCGGACCGTCTCGAACAGGGGCAGCTCGGCCGGCACGACACCGGGCGCGACCGGACCGGGCATCAGGCGCCGGGCCACGGGCCGGCGGGCTCGGGAAGGAGAGGCCACATCAACAGCACAGCCTATGGCTGTGACACTCCGATGCCGGCCGGCACGAGGGCGAACCCGGGCCCAGACGTGGGCCGGGGTCTGATGGTCAGGGATCCTCGGGCACGTAGCGCCGGGCCGGCGTGCCCGGGGGATGGCCCACCCCCGGAACGGCGTCGGGATTGGTCACGCACACCTCGCACTCGAGGCCGTCCGGATCGCGGAAGAACAGGCTGAGCACCGGTCCGAAGTCGGTGACGAAGGCGTCGCAGGCCCCCCGGGCCATCAGCCGGTCGCGGATGGTCTCGAAAGCGTCAAGGGATGCAGCCTGCAGAGCCAGGTGGTCGAGCCGACCGCGCCCGAACATGGGCACCTGACGGTCGGCCTCGGAGTTCCCCTCGATCTGGAACACGTTGAGCTCGGTATGCGGACCGATCATCACGATCGACAGGCGGACGGATTCTTGGTCGACCTCGGGCGCGTCCCGAACCACGTCGGCGTCGAACATGTCCTGGTAGAAGGAGTGGAGTCGGCGGGCGTCATTTGTGAGCACCGCGACATGGTTCAGTCCGTCGGTCAGCATCGATCCTCCTCATTCTAAAGGCGCCCACTGCGTTCCCCGGTGCCGGGGCGTCGGAGTTCAGCCGACGAGATCGACGATGTCGACGACCAGCAGGATCAGGACCATGGTGCCGACCACCCCGTACAGGGCACTGAACGCCCACCGCTGGTGGTGGTCGGCGAGCCAGAAGCGCCGGATGCCCAGATAGTCGAAGGTGAGGGCCAGCACCCCGATGGGGATGCCGATGACCGGTCCGACCCCGCGGGCCACGCCGATGGCCGGCAGCACGACCGGAAGGACGATGTAGCTGAGCAGGCATCGCAGCGCCGACAGAAAGATCGAGGCACTGAAGATGCGGTGGGTCTCCGACTCGTCGATGGGAGCGGTGCCCTCGGGTACCCGCAGCAGGCTGCGCATGGTCTCGTCGGCCTTGGACCGTCGGGGGCGAGGTGGCAGGTCCGGTCGGCGCCGGAGCCAGTTGGTCCATGGCCGTCATGCTAGGCGTTGGTGGGAGACGGTGACCAACCACCACCGACCCATCGCCGGCGACGCCGCCTTGTATCGTTGCCGGCGATGGAACGGCCCCGGTGACCTCGAACACGGCTGCACCGGTCGGTCCCACCGATCCCTCGGGCCCGTCCCCGGGTACCCGGTCGATGTGGACGGTCCGGGGGAGCGATGGCACCGTTCCGACCGGATGGGTAGCTGATGCCCCTTCGGCTGTTCCTCGGTGTGACCTTTCTCTTCGCCGGCCTCCAGAAGTTGGCCAACCCGGCTTTCTTCAGGAGCTCCAGCCCCATATCGATCCACGCCCAGCTGGCGGGCTCGGCCCAGACCAGCCCCATCCACGCCCTCGTCTCCCACCTGGTGCCGGTGGCCTCGGCCGTCGGGGCCACCATCGCCGTGGGTGAGGTCGCCATCGGCGTGGGCATCCTGGTCGGACTGTGGATGAGGGTGGCCGCCATCGCCGGCATGGCCCTGTCCTTCGGCCTCTTCTTGACCGTCAGCTTTCATTCCTCGCCCTACTTCACCGGTTCTGACATCGTCTTCTTCTTCGCCTGGACACCGTTGGCTCTGGCCGGCGCCGCCGGCGCCCCGGCCCTCGACACCTGGGTCCGTCTGTCGTCGATCCCGGCCGAGGGCATACCGGCGCCCGAGGACGGACTGCCTCGTCGGGCCGTCCTGTCCAAAGGAGCACTGACCGGCTTCACCGCTGCCGTGGTCGTGGTGGCGAGCGGATCGACGGTCGCCTTCGGGCGGGCCGGCGGCGGGTCACCTTCGTCGGCCGACGGGGAGCCGACCCTGTCCGGAGGCACGGGCGACACCACGACGTCGTCGGACCCGGCCACCGGGACCACAGGGACCACCGGGACCACCGCCCCGGTCACGCCCGGAACGTCGGTCGGCTCGGCTTCGGGGGTGCCGGTGGGGGCTCGGCCGCCTTCACCGATCCGGCCACCGGAGCCCCCGCCCTCGTCATCCAACAGACCGCCGGCGAGTTCGTCGCCTTCGACGCCGTGTGTCCCCATGCCGGGTGCACCGTGGCCTACGCCCGTTCGGCCGGGATCATCGCCTGCCCGTGCCACGGCTCCGAGTTCGATGCCGAGTCCGGGGCGGTGATCCGGGGACCGGCCACCAGGGGATTGACACCGATCTCGGTGGTCGAAGGGGCCAACGGCGATCTCTACGTTCCCACCTGAGCCCGGACGTCCCCCCTGGGAAGGGGTCCCGATGGCCTTCGGCCCCGGCTTTGACTACCAGGCGGCAGTGCCGGTCAGGTAGCCTGCAGGGGTTGTCACCTGATGGCGGCGACCTCACCTCATGAGCCCTCCCGCCCCCGAGCCGTCAGGCACCTCGAACGCCGCCGAGGTGGAGGGGTCCGTCGCCAGGACCGACTGGATCGCGGCCATCCCCTTTTTCGCTGTCCACCTGGCTCCGCTGGCCGCCTTCTTCGTCACCGTCACCTGGAGGACTGGGTGCTGTGCGCCGTGCTGTACGTGACCCGGATGTTCTTCATCACCGCCGGCTACCACCGGTACTTCTCCCACCGGAGCTACAAGATGGGGCGGGTGGCCCAGTTCGTCATGGCCTTCGGCGGCACCACCGCCATCCAGAAGGGCCCGCTGTGGTGGGCCAGCCACCACCGCGTCCACCACCGCTACACCGATCTCGATGGAGACGTGCACTCCCCCCGGGACGGCTTTTGGTGGAGCCACGTGGGCTGGATCCTGTCCACCCGGTACAAGGCGACCGACCTCACTGCCATCAGCGACTTCGCCTCCTACCCCGAGCTGCGGCTCCTCGAGCGGTTCAGCTGGGTCGGACCGTGGATGCTGGGCATCGCCTGCTTCGTGATCGGTGGCTGGGGCGGCCTGCTGATCGGCTTCTTCCTGTCGACGGTGCTGCTCTGGCACGGCACCTTCCTGGTCAACTCGGCGGCCCACCTGTTCGGCCGGCGCCGGTACGCCACCCCCGACACCAGCCGCAACTCCCTGCTCATCGCCGTCATCACCGGGGGAGAGGGATGGCACAACAACCACCACTACCTGCCGGCGTCGTCCCGTCAGGGGTTCGCCTGGTGGGAGATCGACCCCACCTGGTACGTGCTTCGAGGCCTGGCCGCCCTCCGGTTGGTCCGCGATTTGAAGGATCCGCCGGCCCGGCTGCTCGACCAGGCCCGGGTGCGTGACGGTGCCTTTGACATCGGGATGTTCCGTTCGTACTGGGAACGGGCGACCAAAATGACCGGCCAGAGGATCGCCGACCTCAGTGCCCGTCCACTCCAGCCGTCCAACGAGGGCCTCGGCGCCCCCGAGGCCGCCCCCGAGAACGGCGCCGGCGAGCCGATCGCCACCGAGCCGGTGAACCACTTGTCGGGACTCATCTCGCGGGTCCTCGAATCGGCCGACCAGCTGGCCGCGTCCACCCGGAGGAGCTGGAAGGGAGCCAAGGTGGGCTCGGCCGAGCCCGGGCCCACCGACACCACGAAGGAATGAACGGAGCCGAACCGCAGCTGTCGTCCCTCGAGACGTTCAGGGCGGCGTCGCTGTGGATCATCGATCTCGACGGTGTGGTGTGGCTGACCGGTGAGGCGATTGGGGACGCGCCGGGCGCCATCGCTGCGCTTCGGTCCCACGGCATCCGGGTGGTGTTCGCCACCAACAACTCGGCCCCGACCACTGCCGAGCTGTTGGCCCGCCTCGATCGGATCGCGGTGGCGGCCACGGCCGACGACCTGGTCAGCTCGGCGGGTGCCGTGGCGTCGTTGATACCACCCGGTCAGTCGGTGAAGGTGTTGGCCGAAGACGGGGTGATGGAGGCGCTCGACGCCAGGGGTGGTGTCCGTGGTCGACGGCGGGACGGTCGATGCCGCCGTCGTGGGCTGGAGTCGCTCCTTCGACTTCGACGGCCTGGCCGCCACCGCCACCGCGGCCCGCACGTCGGGGCGTCTGATCGCCACCAACGAGGACCCCACCCACCCGACGCCGGCCGGACTGATACCCGGGGCCGGGGCGCTGCTGGCCGCCGTCGCCACCGCGTCGGGGGTGACCCCCGAGATCGCCGGCAAACCGCACCGGCCCATGGCCTCGCTCATCAAGGACAGGTTCGGGTTCGGTGACGGCGACCGGTCGGTGGTGATGGTGGGCGACCAGCCCCGCACCGACGGCAAGCTGGCCGAACGGCTCCGGATCCCGTTCGCCCTCGTCGACTCGGGGGTCACCCCGGCCGGCGCCCACGGGATCGAGGTGCCGGTCTCGCTCCGGTACCCAGACTTGGCGGCGTTGGTGGAGAGCTGCCTGTCGGGGCGTCCCGAAAGCACGGCTCAATCTGGTCGATAGCTCTGGATGGTGGCTAACCCTCCCGGTAGGGTGGCCGAATGGTCAACAAGGACGATCTCCAGAAGTACCTCGACGCCGGCGTGGCGTTCACCAACCTCACCCGGGCCAAAGCCGAGGAGCTGGTGGCCGAGCTCGTCCACAGCGGGGAGTTCCAGACCAGCGATGCCCGGGCCAAGGTCGAAGAGCTGCTCGAACGGAGCCGGAAGGGCCGCGAGATGCTCGTCTCCCAAGTGCGGAACGAGGTGGCCCGTCAGCTGGAGAGGTGGGCGTGACCTCCATCGAAGACTTGGCCAAGCAGGTGGCGACACTCCTCGGTCGTTCTGCCGACGCCGGCAAGGCGGCTACGGCGAGGACCAAGACCGCGGCCACCAAGAAGAGCCCGGCCACCAAGGCCCCGGCCAAGAAGGCGGCGGCTAAGAAGGCACCGGCCACCAAGGGAGCCGCCAGCAAGGCCCCGGCAAAGAAGGCGGCGGCCAGGAAGGCTCCGGCCACCAAGGCACCACCGACCGGAGCGTCGGGCGCCGCCGGACCTGCGGAGTCCCCGGGACCCGCCGCCACCGGGTCGCCGGCCTGAGCCGGGCACCGAGGCTCCGCCTCGATCGGGCCCTGGTCGAACGGGGGCTGGCCGACACCCGTCACCAGGCGGCGGCCCTCGTCGCCCAGGGTGGCGTCCTGGTGGGCGGTTCGGTGGCCGACAAGCCGGCCCGGCTGGTGGCCGCGGGCGAGCCGATCGAACTGGCCGGCAGCCCACCGCCCTTCGTCGGGAGGGGAGGGGAGAAGCTCCATGCCGCCCTGGCCCGGTTCGAGCTCGAGGTGGACGGCCTCCGGGCCCTCGACGCCGGTGCCTCGACCGGTGGGTTCACCGACTGCCTGCTGCAGGCCGGAGCGTCGTCGGTCATCGCCGTCGATGTGGGGCGGGGCCAGCTCCACGAGCGGCTGCGGGCCGACCCGCGGGTGGTCAACTGTGAGCGCCTCGACGTCCGGGACGTCACCCTGGCCACCATCGGCGGCTCCCCGGTCGATCTGGTCACCGCCGACCTCTCGTTCATATCGGTGACCCGGGCCGTGCCGGTGCTGGTCGGGGCGGTGGCCGTCCCGGGGGCACCGGTGGTCATTCTGGTCAAGCCCCAGTTCGAGGCGGGGCGGGCCGAGGCCTCCCGGGGTCGGGGGGTCATCCGAGATCCGGATGTCCACCGTCGCACCCTCGAAGAGGTGGCAGCCGCACTCCTTTCCTCGGGAGCAGCCATCATGGGGGCCATGCCCTCGCCGATCACCGGGTCCGCCGGCAACATCGAGTTCCTGGTCCACGCCCGCACCCCGTCGCCACCCGACACCGTCGGACCGGCCACCGGCGGCGACGTCGACGTGGCCGGACTGCTCGACGCCGTGGTAGCCGAGGCCCACCGCCAGGCTCCGGGAGGTTGACGAGGACATGGCCCTGATCGCCTTCTACACCCACCCCCTGCGCCCCGAGGCCGCCACCCTGGCCGAGCGAGCCGCCGCCTGGCTGGCCGGCGAGGGCCACCAGTCGATGTCGGCCCTCCAGCCCGACGGCTCGGTGTCGGTGGACGGCGCCGACCTGTTGGTCAGCCTGGGCGGCGACGGCTCCCTGCTGCGGGCGGTGGAGGCGGCCCTGGCCGGGGGGATCCCCGTGCTCGGTGTGAACATCGGGCGGCTGGGCTATCTGACCCAGGTCGAGCCGTCCGGCCTCGAGGCCGCCCTGGCCGCCTTCCTCTCCGGCTCCCACCAGGTCGAGGAGCGCATGACCCTCGTCGGTCCGGGTGACCGGACCCCGACGGCGACCTCGTGGCCCACCGGATCGCCCTCAACGAGGCCACAGTGGAGAAGACCGTCCCCGGCCACACAGTGCGGATCGCCGCTTCCATCGCCGGCCGGCCGTTCGTCACCTACGCCGCCGACGGGCTGCTGGTGTCCACGCCGACCGGGTCCACCGCCTACAACCTCTCGGCCCGGGGGCCCGTGCTGTCGCCCCGGTTGCGGGCCATCGTGGTCACCCCGGTCTCGCCGCACATGCTCTTCGACCGGCCCCTGGTCCTCGAGCCGTCGGAGTGGCTCGAGCTCGAGGTGCTCGAGCCCCGCTCCGCCGTGCTGGTCGTCGACGGGGTCACGCGTGGCCGTCCTCGACCCGGGCTCCACCGTCGAGTGCCGGGAGGGCGACCGTCCGGCCCGGCTCGTCACCGACGGGTCGCAGGACTTCCACGCCATTCTGAAGGCCAAGTTCCACCTGGCCGATCGGTAGGGGGCGCGGCGGTGGGTCCCACCCTGGTCGAGCTGCGGGTCCGGAACCTCGGGGTCATCGACGACGTCACCATCGGCCTGCAGCCGGGCATGACCGCCCTGACCGGGGAGACCGGGGCCGGCAAGACCCTGGTGGTCGAGGCGCTGAGCCTGCTGCTCGGGGGACGGGCCGACCCGACCGTGGTGCGCACCGGGGCCGACGAGGCGGTCGTCGAAGGGCGCTTCTTCGGGAGCCTCCCGGGCGACCGGACCCGACGACGGCGACGGGCCCGGGCGAGATCCTGCTGGCCCGATCGGTGGCGCGGGCCGGCCGCTCCAAGGCCTGGATCGACGGTCGCATGGCAACCGTCGGGGCGTTGGCCGAGGCGGCCGGGGGCCTGATCGAGCTGCACGGCCAACACCAGCACCAGGCCCTGGTCCACGTCGAGGCCCAGCGCCGTGCCCTCGACGCCTTCGCCGGCATCGACCTGTCCGAGCTGCGCCGGGCGCCGGAGCCACTTCAACGAGCTGACCGACCAGCTGGCCGCCCTGGGCGGCGATGCCCGAGCCCGGGCCCGCGAGGTCGACCTCCTCAGCTACCAGGTCGGCGAGATCGACACGGCCGCGCATCGAGGACGTCGACGAGGACCGGCGCCTCGAGACCGAAGAGGACCGGCTGGCGGCCTCGGCCGCCCACCCGGGCGGCGGCGGCCTCTGCCCTCGCCGCCGTCTCCGGTCCGGATGACGCCGGTGCCCTCGACCGGTTGGCCGAAGCCTCCCAGGCGCTGTCGGGACGCGGCCCGCTCGAACCGGTCGATGCCCGGCTGCGGTCGGTCATGGCCGAGCTCTCCGACCTCGCCACCGATCTCCGCACCGTCGTCGAGACGTGGGACGACGACCCCCGGCGGCTGGAGGAGGTCAGGGACCGAAGACAGCTGCTCCATCAACTGATCCGCAAGTACGGCGACACCCTCGGCGAGGTGCTGGCCTTCGCCGAGGACTGCCCGGGCCCGGATGGCATCCATCCAAGCCGAGGAACAGCTGGCCACCGCCCTCGACCAGATGATCCGGACCGCGGCCGACGAGGTGGCGACGGCCGAGGCCGAGGTGGCGGCGCGGCGCCGTCAGGCCGCGCCGGCCCTGGCCGGCCAGATCGAGGCCACCCTTCGGACCCTGGCCATGCCTTCAGCCCGCTTCTCCGTCACCGTCGACGGGCCTGGCTCGGGCGACCAGGTGGTGTTCCTGCTCGGAGCCAATCCGGGCGAACCCCTCCAACCGCTGGCCAAGGCGGCGTCGGGCGGCGAGCTGGCTCGCACCATGTTGGCCATCCGCCTGGCCATCACCGACGCCCCCGGGGTGCTGGTGTTCGACGAGGTCGACGCGGGCGTGGGGGGAGCGGCCGCCACCGCCGTCGGGACGGCGCTGGCAGGGCTCGGGACGCACGCCCAGGTGGTGGTGGTCACCCACCTCGCCCAAGTGGCGGCCCTGGCCGACCACCAGATCGGGGTGCGCAAGCGGGAGCGGGCCGGCCGCACTCACTCGGAGGTGACCGTGCTCGACCACGAGGACCGGGTGACCGAGGTCAGCCGGATGCTGTCGGGACGACCGGGGAGCGCCTCGGCCCAGCAGCACGCCCGAGAGTTGCTGGCCGGGTCGGCCCAGGGAACGGTCGGGTCGTAACCGTCCGGGCCGGGCCGGTCCGCCCGACATGTGGTCCGGTTCCGCTAGCCTCATCAGGTGCCCGACTTGGACGGCCCGCCGCAGCCCTTCGGGGACCCGCCGCCGGTCGATCCACCCCTCGGGGCGGCCGAGCCGTCCGCCCCTGACCGAGTCGGCGCCGCCTCCGGGGTCGCCACCGCCAGGGCCACCAAGTACATCTTCTTCACCGGTGGGGTGTCATCGTCACTGGGCAAGGGGCTCACCGCGTCATCGCTGGGCCGTCTCCTCAAGTGCCGGGGTCTGCGGGTCACCATGTGCAAGCTCGACCCCTACATCAACGTCGACCCGGGAACCATGAACCCGTTCGAGCACGGCGAGGTGTTCGTGACCGAGGACGGGGGCGAGACCGATCTCGATCTCGGCCACTACGAGCGGTTCATCGACGAGAACCTCCACAAGAACTCGAACGCCACCACCGGACGGATCTACTCGTCGGTGATCGCCAAGGAGCGCCGGGGCGACTACCTCGGGAAGACCGTCCAGGTCATCCCCCACGTGACCGACGAGATCAAGAAGCGGGTCAAAGAGCTCGGCTCCGACGATGTCGATGTGGTCATCGTCGAGATCGGCGGCACCGTCGGCGACATCGAGATCGTCCCCTTCATCGAGGCCATCCGCCAGTTCCGGCGTGACGTCGGCCGGGAGAACGTCTGCTACGTCCACCTCACCCTGGTGCCCTACCTCGGACCCTCCGGCGAGCAGAAGACCAAGCCCACCCAGCACTCGGTCACCGAGCTCCGCAGCCGGGGGATCCAACCCGACGTCATCGTGTGCCGGTCCGACCGGATGATCTCCGAGGACCTCAAACGCAAGATCTCATTGCTGTGCGACGTGCCCATCGAGGCGGTGGTCTCGGCCGTCGACGCCGACTCCATCTACCAGATCCCCCTGGTCCTCCACGAGGAGGGGCTCGACAGTTATGTGCTCGGGCTCCTCCGGTTCGACGAGGCGTCCCACCCCATCGACCTGTCCGACTGGGAGCGACTGGTCGACCAGGTCGACGCGGCGACACGCCCGGTCCGGATCGGCATCATCGGCAAGTACGTCGACCTTCCCGACGCCTACCTGTCGGTGGTCGAGTCCCTCCGCCATGCCGGGTTCCACCACGGGGCCAAGGTGGAGATCGAGTGGATCCAGGCCGCCACCGTCCCCGACCTCCTCCACCACGACGGCCTACGCGGCTTCGACGGCCTGGTCATCCCGGGCGGGTTCGGCGAGCGCGGGGTGGAGGGCAAGATCGCCGCCGCCCATTACGCCCGCGAGAACGAGCTGCCGCTGCTCGGACTGTGCCTCGGCCTCCAAGTCATGATCATCGAGACCGCCCGGTCGCTGGCCGGCCTGGAGGGGGCCAACTCGCGCGAGTTCGACGCCACCACCCGTCATCCGGTGGTCGACCTCATGGACGACCAGAACGACGTCGTCGACAAGGGGGGACCATGCGGCTGGGCTCCTACAGCGCCCGGCTGCTGCCCGGGTCCCAAGTGGCCCGGGCCTACGATACCGAGGTGGTCTCCGAGCGGCACCGGCACCGCTACGAGGTGAACCCCCGTTACCGGAACCGGCTCGAGGAGGTGGGCCTGGTGTGCTCGGGCGTGTCCCCCGATGGCCGGCTGGTCGAGTTCATCGAGCTGCCCGGCCACCCGTTCTGGGTCGGCACCCAGGCCCACCCCGAGTTCAAGAGCCGTCCCGATCGGCCCCACCCGCTCTTCCGCGAGCTGGTGGGCGCGGCCCTGGTGCGGGCCGAGGGTCGGGACCCCCGTCTGATCGACATCGGTGCCGTCGGCTGAGTCGGGCGGCCCGGAACCAACGGGCACCGACGACCTTCCCGTGTTCCGGCCCACCGGCGAGACCCTGATCCATCGGGGATGGGTCATCGCCCTCTACCGAGGGAGAGTTCGTGGACCCGTCGGGCGCACCCTTCCAACGGGACATCGTCCGGCATCCCGGGGCGGTGGCGGTGGTGGCCGTCACCGACCGGGACTCGGTCGTCCTGGTCCACCAGTACCGACCCTCGGTGGACCGTTGGCTGTTCGAGGTCCCGGCCGGGATCTGCGACGTGGACGGCGAGGAGGGCGAGGCCACCGCCCGCCGGGAACTGGCCGAAGAGGCCGGGTATGCCGCCTTGGAGATGACCCTGCTGTCCCGCTGCCTGCTCACCCCGGGGTTCTGCGACGAAGTGTCCTCGGTCTACCTGGCCACCGGCCTCAGTCCCGTCCCCCTCGACCGCCAGGGGGTCGAGGAGCGCTCCATGCGGGTGGTCGAGGTCCCGCTGGTCCGATTCGATGCCATGGTCGACGACGGTTCCATCGTCGACGCCACCACCATCCTGGGCGTGGGGCTGGCCCGGCGGCGGCTCGGGCGCCGGACCGATGAACCTCCCGCTGTCGGACGGGGCCGAGGAGTACCTGTCGTGGCTGGCGGTGGAGAAGGGGAGGTCCCGCAATACCTTGGTCGCCTACCGGCGCGACATCGCCAGCCTGGGAACAGTGGGCCCGGGAGGCAGGCGTCGATCCGGTCGATGCTCCGACGGGCACCATCGAGCTGCACCTGTCCGAGCTCCGGCGCCAGGGCCGCAACCCGGCCTCGATGGCCCGGTCCACCACCGCTCTGCGGGGACTGTTCCGCTTCTTGGTGAGCGAGGGAGAGCTGGACGACGACCCGACCGCCGATGTGCGCTCGCCCCGGCTGCCGAAACGTCTGCCCAAAGCCCTCGACGAAGCTCAGGTGGTCGGCCTGCTCGACTCGGTCAGCGGCAGCGATCCCATCGCTTTGCGCGACCGGGCGCTGCTCGAGGTGCTCTACGGCACCGGGGCCCGCATCTCCGAGGTGGTCGGACTGTCCCTCATGCGACCTCCAGGGTGACGACGGCCTCCTCCGGGTGTTCGGCAAAGGCTCGAAGGAACGGCTGGTACCCCTGGGCGGCCCGGCCCGGTTCGCCGTCGACCGCTGGCTGGGACCTTCGGGGCGCCCCTTCCTCGACCCGGACCCGGTGGAAGCGCCGGTCCGACGCCGAGGCGGTGTTCATCAACACCCGGGGGGGCCGGCTGAGCCGGCAGGGGGCGTGGGCCATCGTCACCCACCATGCCGACCGCATGGGCATAGGGGACCTGGTCAGCCCCCACGTGCTCCGTCACTGCTGCGCCAGCCACATGCTGGCCCACGGCGCCGACATCCGGGTGGTCCAGGAGCTGCTCGGCCATGTGTCCATCGCCACCACCCAGCTCTATACCAAGCTCAGCCAGGACCACCTGCGGGCCGTCCTATGTTCGGGCCCACCCGCGGGCCGGTACGCCCCAGCTCAAGTAGGATCTTCCCCGTGCCGAGCGATGCCCCGACCAGTAGTGCCCCCGATCACGGACTACCGACAGCTGCTCGAGGCCGAGGGCGGCCAGCTCCGATCCGAGCTGGCCGAGCTGGGTTACGGGGACGGTGGGGGACTCGATTACGACCCCAACTTCGCCGACTCCAGCCAGGTCACGGCCGAGCGGGGCGAGGCCGAGGTGTTGGCCGTCCAGCTCCGCGAGAAGTTGGCCGAGGTCGACGAAGCCATCGCCCGCCTGGAGGCGGGAAACTACGGCAACTGCGAGGAATGCGGCGTGGCCATCGAACCGGCCCGGCTGGAAGCCATGCCGGCCACCCGTTTCTGCATTAACCACGCCAGCCGGCCCTGAGCGGGTCCGGAACCCCATGGCCTTTACGGGAGCCGGAGGTCGTTCCCGACCGTCGGGTCGACGGTTCCAGCCCGATCAACGGACCATCATCATCGTGGTGGTGGCGGTGGCCCTCATCGCCATCCTGCTGCGGACCCACAAGCTGTCCCGTTTCGAGATCATCTACTTCCTCGTCCTCATCCCCTCGATCATCCTCCATGAGCTGTCCCACGGCGTGGTGGCCCTGGCCTTCGGGGACGACACCGCCAAACGGGCCGGGCGGCTGACCCTCAACCCGATCAAACACGTCGACCCGATCGGCACCTTGCTGGTCCCGGCCGTCCTGTCCCTGTCGGGGGTGGGCGCCTACGGCTGGGCCAAGCCGGTGCCGGTCAGCACCAACCGGTTGCGCAGCCCGCGCAACCACACGGTGATCGTGTCGCTGGTGGGACCGCTCACCAACTTCGCGCTGGCCGCCATTCTCGGCGTCGGGGTGGTGCTCACCACCCCCCAACCCATCCTCCAGCAGATTCACGAGTACTGGAGCGTGGGGTATGCCGCCTACCCACCCGCCCTCCTGGGTCAGATCCTCTTCATCGCCGGCTTCGCCAACATCGTGCTCGGGGTGTTCAATCTGATCCCGTGCCCACCCCTCGACGGGGCGTCGGTGCTCGAGCGGTTCCTGCCCGCTCGTTGGCTACCCCAGTACTACCAACTCCAGCCCTTTCTCATGTTCCTGCCTTTCATCTTGATCCTGCTGTTCCGCAACGAGTGGTCGGAGTTGATCGTCCACGTCGTCAGCTGGTGGTCGGGTTTCCTGGGGTGATCCTGGTTCCGCCCGTCACTCCCGACGGACGGCGCTGTCGGCGGGGGAGTGTTCCCGCTGAGTGGGCCGAGACCCGGCTCCGGCCGTGACCACCGTCGACCGGGACCCGACCGCGACCATGGCCCGGCCCGGGAGGCGGGGGGGTCCCGGCCCCTGGCGTCACCTCACCGGCTGGGTGCGCACCCATCCGGGTATGGCCCTGGCCCTGGCCCTGCCGGTGGTGGTGTTCGGCGCGCCCCAGTTGTTCGGGGCCACTTACCTAACCGGCGACAACTTCATCCAGAACCTGCCCATGCGGGCCCTGGTGGGGATCGATATCGACCACGGCATCTGGCCCCTGTGGAACCCGTACCTGTTCAGCGGCACGCCCCTGCTGGGCGGATTCAATGCCGGCGCCGCCTACCCGGCCACGTGGCTCACCGCCGTCCTGCCGCTGTTCACCGCGTGGACGCTCACCCTGGTGGTGGCCTACGACCTGGCCCTGGCCGGGATGTACGTCTTCCTGCGCCGCCAGCGGCTCTCGGTCACCGCCGCCACCTTCGGCGCCGTCACCTTCGCCTTCGCCGGCTACATGACCGCGCAGCTGGTGCACATCGACCTCATCGAGGGGGCGGCCTGGCTCCCATGGATCCTGGCCTCGGTGCACGCCCTCACCGGAGGCGCCAACCCCCGATCCCGCCGGTGGGCCGGCCGTCCGGCGGCGGACCCGACAGTGGGCGATGGTGCTGGCCCTGTCGTTCGGGATGTCCCTCCTGTCCGGCAACGCCGAGGGCATCATCGACGGCGCCGTGTTGGTGGCCGTCTACCTGGTGGGTCGACTGGTGACCACCGGTCTGTTGAAGAGAGCAGCCCGCCGGGCCCTGGCCGTCTCTTTGACCGGCGTGGTCTGCGGACTGGTGGGAGGGGCCGCCCTGGGTGCGGCCCAGTGGCTTCCCGGGTTGGTCTTCCTGTCGGAGTCCCAGCGGGCCGTCACCAGCTACTCGTACTTCACCAGCGGGTCGCTCGACGACCGGCTCTTGGCCCTGTTGGCCTCCCCGTTCCTGCTCGGGCACCAACCAGATCGTGCCGAGCCTCTACGCCGGCACCTACAACTTCCCCGAAGTCACCAGCTACATGGGCATCCTGGCCCTGATCGCTGCCTGCTCACTGTTCCTCCAGCGGTGGCGGAGCCGACCGGAGTCCCGGCACTGGTGGGTCTGGTACGTCGTCCTGGTCGTCGGTGTGCTGTCCGCCCTCGGCAACCAGACCCCGTTCAGCCACCTGATGTACGCCGTCCCCGGCATCGAGAACGAGCGGCTCCTCAACCGCAACATCCTCCTGGTCGACTTCTCCTTGGCCGTGCTGCTCGGATGGTGGTTGCACGTCCTGGTCACCGACCGGGCCGACCGGGCGCCGGTCACCACGACCCTGCGGAGCCGGTGGCGCCAGTCGCCGGTCCGAGGTGGTCACCACCTGCATCCCGGCGGCGGTGATGGCGGTGGTCTGCGTCCTCTTGTGGGCGGACGGGCCGCAGCTCGAGCGCACGCTCGATGATCCAGATACCCATCGACAGCTTCCACCGGGTGCGGGTGGCCGCTGCTCGTCACCGCCCAGCTGGCGGTGGCCGGATGGGCCACGTGGATCGTGCTGGTCGAGCGGCGGTTCACCACCCGCCGCCTGACCGGCCTGCTCGCCGCCGTGCTCGTGGCCGACCTGGTGCTGTTCAACGTCTTCGTGGTCCAGCCGCCCATCTCCGAAGCCACCGCCCAGGCCACCGGACCCAGCTCGGCCGCCCTGCGATCGCTCACCGGGGACGGCCGGTTCATCATCTACGACCCCGACGAGCTCTACTCGACCGAGCTCCTGCGCGCTCGGCCAGACCGACCTCAACATCTATGGCCGGCTCCCGAGCGCCCAGGGTTACACCGCCCTCACCGACGGCAACTACTACGAGGCCACCGGCACCCACTATCAAGAGGACCTCGACCCCGAGACGCTGGCCGGCCCGACATGGGACGGACCTCAACGTGACCACGCTGCTCTCTTTGCCCGGGTATTTCGTCACCCCGGTTCGCCCGGCTCCGGGGTCGCAGTCGGCGACGCCGACCGTCCTGTTCCCGGGCGACGTGTCCACCTACCGGCTCACGCCCGATCCGGTGCCCGACCGGTTCCGCCTGGCGCCGGGGCGTCCCGGAGCTGGTACTTCGGCGGGGTCCTCACCGTCCGGTCCTGCGACCGTTCCGGTGGTCAGCGGGTCGGCGTCCGCGCTCCGGATCGGTGCTGGTCACCCCTACCGGGGCACGGCCGTGGCTGCCGCGACCAACGATGCCGGCGTGGTCGGGCCCGGGCCGGACCACACTCCTCCGGGTCACCATGGCGGTGCCGGTCCGGGCCGGCGGCATCGTGGTGGAGGCGCCCACTCGGGCTCGGCCTCGGTCGGGCACCCCCGAGGCGGTGACCGACGAGGCCGGCGACCGTCGCCCTCGACGGCCGGATGCAGTTCGGGGTCACCGACCCCCACTGGCCCTTCACCGGGACCCTCGGCTCCTTCGGGGTGTTCCACAACGCCGACCCCGAGGGATGGGCCCAGCTCGACGGCGTCGGGGGCGGCGCCGCTCCCGCCGGGAGCTCGGTGACCGCGGTCACCACCGGCGATGGGGGCCGTCGCAGATCTCCGTCCACACCACCTGGGCCGCGGTGCTGGTCCGCAGCGAGTCGTGGAGCCCGGGCTGGCATGCCACCATCCAGCCCGTCGGCCCGGCCGGGCTCATCCCGGCCCCGGCCCGGGCACCAGGGTCGGGGTGACGAAGTCCGGGGTGGTCCAGCAGGTGGCCCTACCCGCCGCCGGCGACTACCTGGTACGTTCTACTACGCGCCCGACCGCGGCCATCGCCGGTCTCGTCGTCTCCGGGGTCACCGCCGTCGTCCTCTCCTGGCCGGCGCGGCCGAGGTGGTCGGCGTCCGTCGACGACGCCAGGGGCGGTCCGACCCGGGCCCGGCGTCCGGCTCAGCCCGGGCTGAGCAGCCCGATGGCCTCGGCGGCCCGGGCGTAGGTCACCGAGGCCACAGCCCGGGCCTTGTCGGCCCCGGTGGCCAGCAGGGCCGCCACCGCACCCGGGTCGGCGGCCAGTTCGGCCCGCCGCTCGCGCACCGGCCGGAGCAGCTCGACCAAGGCATCGGCCAGCGTCGGACTTGAGGTCGCCGTAGCGCTGGTAGGAGTCGGCCACGTCGGCTTGGGCGTGCGCTCCGGTGGCCACGGCCAGCAGCTCGAGCAGGTTGGACAGGCCCGGCTTGGCCTCGGGGTCGTAGCGGACCTCGCCGTCGGTGTCGGTCACCGCCTTGCTGCACCTTGCGCACGATCGTCGGCCGGCTGGTCGAGCAGGAGGATGGTGCCGAGCGGGGAGTTGACCGACTTGGACATCTTCTGGTCGGGGTGCTGGAGGTCCATGACCCGGGCGGCCATCGTGGGGATCGACGCCTCGGGAACGACCAGGGTGGGGCCGTAGCGGTGGTTGAACCGGTTGGCCAGCTCCCGGGCCAGCTCGAGGTGCTGGCGCTGGTCGTCGCCGACCGGCACCCGCTCGGCGTCGTAGAGCAGGATGTCGGCCGCCTGGAGGACCGGGTAGGTGAACAGCCCCACCCGGACCGAGTCCTTGCCCGGCGCTCTTCTCCTTGAACTGGGTCATCCGCCCGAGCTCGCCCATGGTGGCGGTGCACTCGAGGAGCCAGGCCAGCCGGGTGTGCTCGGCCACGTGGCTCTGGACGAAGAGGGTGCAGCGCTCCGGGTCGAGCCCGGCGGCCAGCAGGTCGAGGGCGGTCTCGTAGGTCCGGGTGCGCAGCTCGGCCGGGATCGATGTCCAAGGTCAGCGCATGCAGGTCGACGATGCAGTAGAGGGCGTCGTGGGCGTCCTGATCGGCCACCCAGTTGCGGACCGCCCCCAGATAGTTCCCCAGGTGGAGATCGCCGCTGGGCTGCAGACCGGACAGGACTCGGGACATGGGTGGTCATCGTAGGTCCCGCCCCGGCACCGGGCGCGACCCTGGGGTGCACGAGATGGCCGGTGCCAACCGGTAGGGTCGGAGGTCGTGGCCGCCACCGTTTCAACCCCCGCCTTCGAGGGCCCGGTCGACCTACTGTTGGAGCTGGTCAGCAACCACCAGGTCGAGCTGTTCGACATCCCCCTGGCGTCGATCGTGGACGCCTTCGTGGCCGAGGTGGCCGGCTGGGAGACGGTGGACCTGCAGACGCTGTCCGAATTCCTGGTCATCGCGGCCGTGCTCATCGAGCTCAAGTCGCCGCCGCCTGCTGCCGGGCAGCGACGAAGTCGATCCCGACGAGGAGCTGGTCGGATGGGAGGAACGCGACCTGCTGCTGGCCCGGCTCCTCGAGTGCCAGGCCTACGCGGCCGCCGCCGACGCCTTCGCCGTGCTGACCGAGCGGGCGGCCCGGTCGGTACCACGGACCGCGGCCTGGACCTCGACGTCCGCCATCGACGCCCCCGACCTCCTCGAGGGGGTGACCGCCGGACGACGTGGCCGCCGCCTACCTGCGGGCCACCGCCGAGCGGCCGGCGCCCCTGGTCGACCTCTACCACGTGACCGTCGACACGGTGACGGTGGCCGATGCCGTGGCCGAGCTGGCGGTGCGACTGCCCGCCCTCGGTGGGCGATCCACCTTCCGGACCCTGACCGGCCATCTGACCTCGCGGATCGAGATCATCGTGCGCTTCCTGGCCCTGCTCGAACTGTGCAAGCAGGGCCGGGTCTCACTCGACCAGGGCCATACGTTCGGCGACCTCGAGGTGGCCTGGGTGGCCGGGCCGTCGGACCTGGTGTCGGTGGGGTCGGGGACCTATGACGAGTACGAGGGCTGAGTGATGGCGCTGTCCCCCGAGGCCAGGGCCATCGAGGCCGTCCTGATGGTGGCGGTGGAGCCGGTGCCGGCCGGACTGCTGGCCGAGCTCCTCGAACTGCCGGTCGAACAGATCGAGCCGCTCTGCGACGAGCTGGCCCGGTCGTGCCGCCAGGAGAACCGGGGGTTCGACGTGGTCAGGATCGCCGGCGGGTTCCGGATCCAGACCCATCCCGACCTCGCCCCCTACGTGGAGCGGTTCGCCAACGTGGGGGTGTCGTCCCGGCTGTCGGCGGCGGCCCTCGAGACGCTGGCCATCGTGGCCTACAAGCAGCCGGTGTCCCGGGCCCAGATCGCCGCCCTGCGGGGCGTCAACGTCGACGGGGTGGTCCGCCTGCTCGAGCACCGCGGTTACATCGCCGGGGTGGGCCGGGCCAACGGACCGGGCCAGGCCGTGCTCTACGCCACCACCGAAGCCTTCTTGGAGCGGCTCGGGCTCGATCGGCTCGACCAGTTGCCGCCGGTGGAGGACCTGCTGCCCGGGCCCGAGGCCCTCGACGAGCTCGAGAGCCAGATGCGCCCGGTCGGTGATGGCTGAGGGCCCGCCCGTCCGACCCGACCGGGGGGCCCCTGGCCACCGGGGACCGACTCCAAAAGGTGCTGGCCCGCATCGGGATCGGTTCACGGCGGGTGTGTGAGGGGCTGATCGTCGAGGGCCGGGTCACCGTCAACGGGGAGGTGCCCGTGCTCGGGCGCCGGGTCGACCCCGCCATCGATCACGTCGAGCTCGACGGGGTGCCACTGCCGGTCCGACCCGATCTCGTCCACTACCTGGTCAACAAACCCGCCGGGGTGGTCAGCACCGCCGAGGACACCCACGGGCGCTCGACGGTGGTCTCACTGGTCCCGGACCGACCCCGGGTGTTTCCGGTGGGACGCCTGGACATGGACTCCGAAGGGCTGCTGATCCTGACCAACGACGGCGAGCTGACCCACCGGCTGACCCACCCGTCGTTCGGCGTGGCCAAGGAGTACCTGGTCCATGTGGAGGGCGAGCCCACCTCCGGCGAGATCCGCCGGCTCAGGGAGGGCGTCGATCTGGAGGACGGCCGCACCGCGCCGGCCCGGGTGGCCGTGGTCGCCCCCGACGTGCTGCGCATCGTGATCCACGAAGGCCGGAACCGCCAGGTCCGCAGGATGTGCGACGCCATCGGCCACCGGGTGCTCCGCCTGGTGCGGACCCGCATCGGCCCGCTCAGCGACCCGTCGCTGGGCCCGAGCTCCTTTCGGCGCCTCACATTCGACGAGGTCCGGGGCCTGTCGGCGGCGGCGACCCCGGTCGAGGCGACGGACGGCCCGGCTGGAACCGACGAGCCGGGTCGCTGAGTAACATGCCTGGCTGATGCCCCCGACCGTCAGAGCCGTCCGCGGCGCCACCACTGTCGACGAGGACACCCCCGCCGCCGTCACCGAGCGGGTGGTGGCCCTGTTGGGCCAGATCCTCGACAGGAACGGGCTGGTCGAGGACGACATCATCTCCATCCTCTTCACCGCCACCGAGGACATCGTCTCCACCTTCCCGGCCACCGCCGCCCGGTCGATGGGTCTCGGGGCGGTCCCGTTGATCTGTGCCCGGGAGCTTTCGATCACCGGGTCGGTGGAGCGCTGCATCAGGGTCATGCTGCACGTCACCACCGAGCGGCGCCGGGACGAGATCCACCATGTCTACCTCGAGGGCGCCCAGGGACTCCGTGACGACCTTCCCGACTGATCCCACCCCCAACGAGCGACCCCGGGTCGGTTCCGTCGGCCCATGGGAGACCGGGGTCGTCCCGCCGGGCCATGGTCTTCGGGACCGGGCTCATCGGCGGCTCGATGGGAGCCGGCCTCCGCCAGCGGGGCTGGCAGGTGAGCGGGGTGGACGCGGCCCCAGGGGTGGCGGCCCGGGCCCTCGAGCTCGGGGCCCTCACCAGTGAGGGCGTCGACGACCAGGCCGACCTGGTGGTGGTGGCCACCCCGGTCCACGAAGCCGCCGGGATCATCAGCGAGATCCTTCGATCCGACGGATGGAACCCGAATGCCGTCATCACCGACGTGGGAAGCGTGAAGGGCACCCTGGTGGCGGCCATCGACCATGCCCGCTTCGTCGGGGGCCATCCCATGGCCGGCTCCGAGCAGGTGGGGGTGGAGGGGGCCTCGGGCGACCTCTTCGTGGGGGCCACCTGGGTGCTGACCCCCACCGCCGTCACCGATCCGGACACCTTCGCCCGGGTCCGGGCGGCCCTGGTCGAACTGGGCGCCAACGTGGTGGCGCTCGACCCCGACCGGCACGACGCGCTGGTGGCGGTGGTCTCCCACGTGCCCCATCTCACCGCCGCCACCTTGATGGACCTGGCCGCGGGGATGGGCCAGGACCACGCCGCCCTCCTCCAGCTGGCCGCGGGCGGGTTCCGGGACATGACCCGCATCGCCGCCGGCCAGCCGTCCATCTGGCCCGACATCTGCGACGACAACGCCCAGGCCATCGTCGAGACCTTCGACCTGTTGATCGCAGCCCTCACCGACATGCGCCGCCTGGTGGCCGAGCACGACCGCCACGCCCTGCTCGAGATCCTCGAGCGGGCGTCCGCGGCCCGGCGGGCCCTGGGCGAGCGCGCCCCCAGCCCCGAGGAGCTGGTCGAGGTCCGCATCCCCGTGCCCGACCGGAAAGGGGTCATCGCCGAGATCACCGTGCTCATCACCGAGCTCGGCATCAACATCGTGGACCTCGAGATCGCCCACTCGGTCGACGGGCACCGGGGCGTCCTCCTGGTTGTCGTGGACCAGCTGTCGGCGCCCACCCTGGTGGCCACCCTCACCGGACGGGGCTACCAGGCCTTCTCCAATCCGGTGGGACCGAGTCGGTGACCGGCCCGACCTCCGCCGTCCCCGGCGACGGACAGACCCAGTCGATCACCGGCGGCGCCTCCCTCACCGGCACCCTCACCGTGCCCGGGGACAAGTCCGTCTCCCACCGGGCCCTCCTGCTGGCGGCCCTGGCCGAGGGCACCTCGACGGTGACCGGGCTGTCCACCGGTGACGACGTGGCCCGCACCCGGGCCGCCATCGCCGCCCTTGGTGCCGGGGTCACCGAAGCGGACGGCACCGTCACCGTCCAGGGGGGACGCTCCCGCCTCCACCCGCCGGCCGACCCACTCGACCTCGGGAACTCGGGCACCGGGATGCGACTGCTCACCGGCGTGGTGGCCACCCTTCCGGGGACCACCACCCTGACCGGTGACGATTCCCTCATGAGCCGACCCATGGACCGGGTGGCCGAGCCCCTGGTCCAGATGGGGGCGGCCGTGACCGGGCACGGGGACCGGTACCTGCCCCCGGTGACGGTCACCGGCGGGGACCTGCACGGCATCGACTACACCCCGCCCATGGCCAGCGCCCAGGTGAAGTCGGCCGTTCTGTTGGCCGGCATCGCCGCCGGCGGCGAGACCGTGGTGCGGGAGCCGGTGGCGACCCGGGCCTACACCGAGGACCTGCTGGCCGCGGCCGGGGCCGACATCGAAGTGGGGTGGGACGGCGGCGCCAAGGTGATCCGGGTCAGGCGGAGCACGCTCCGCTGCGGCGCCTATGCCGTGCCCGGCGACCCGTCCCAGGCCGCCTTCTGGCTGGTCGGCGCCACCATCGTCCCCGGAAGCCTGGTCACCGTGACCGGCCTCACCCTCGACGCCGAGCGGCTGGGGTTCGTCGGCGCCCTGCGGCGCATGGGGGCCACCATCGAGATCGAGGGTCAGGACGCCGGCTACGGCTCGGTGACCAGTTACACCTGTGCCCTGCACGGCACGGTGGTGGACGCATCGGAGATCCCCTCCCTGGACGAGGTGCCCATCCTGGCCGTGGCGGCGGCGGCCGCCCTCGGCCGCACCCGGTTCGAGGACGTCGGGGAGCTGCGGGTGAAGGAGTCCGATCGGCTGGCCGGGACGGTCGAGCTGGTCCGGACCTTCGGGGCCGAAGCCACCGTGGAGGGGGACGCCCTGATCATCGAAGGGACCGGCGAGCCCCTCCGGCCCGGAGCGTTCGACGCCCACGGCGACCACCGCATGGCCATGGCCGCCGCCATCGCCGGGGCGGCGTGCCCGGGCGGGCAGACCGTCGTCACCGGATGGGAGTCGGTGGCCACCAGCTATCCCGGGTTCGTCGACGACCTGGCCCGGCTGACCGCCCCGGCCGCCGGGTTCTCGTGACCGCGGCCGGATCACCGACCCAGGAGCGGGCCGTCCCGATCATCGCCATCGACGGCCCGGCGGGTTCGGGCAAGTCCAGCGTGTCTCGGGCCCTGGCCGCCCGCCTGGGTGTCGATCGGCTGGATACCGGGGCCATGTACCGGGCGGTGGCCTGGGCCGCCCTCCGGCGTCACCTCGAGCCGGGGGACCAGGCGTCGGTGGCCGAACTGGCCCGGACGCTGGCCTTCACCGTCGGCGAGCGGGTCGAGGCCGACGGCACCGACATCACCGAGGACATCCGGCGGCCCGAGGTCACCAGCGCCGTGTCGGCGGTGGCCGCCAACCCCGGCGTCCGGGCCGCGCTGGTGGAGCGGCAGCGGTCGTGGATGGCCGAGCGCGGCGGGGGGGTGGTGGAAGGACGGGACATCGGCTCGGTGGTGTTCCCCGACGCCGACATCAAGATCTATCTCACCGCCGCCGCCGACGAGCGGGCCCGGCGGCGGCCCGAAGAGGGACCCGACGCCCTGTCCCGCCGCGACCGGTTGGACAGCACCCGCACCGCCTCGCCCCTGGGGGTGGCCGAGGGGGCCCGGGTCATCGACACCACCGCCCGACCAGTGGAGGACATCGTGGACGAGGTCTTGACATGGCTGTGAGCGAGACGACCGGAGCCGGCCGTGACCCCGGGCCCACCGGCGCTGACGGAGGGGGACAACCGGGCCCGACGTACCCGTCGACGCCCGGTTCACGCCGATCTACCGCTTCTTGCGGGTGCTGGTCCATGGGCTCAACCGGCTGCTCTTCCGCACCACCGTCGACGGCGCCGACCAGGTCCCGGCCGAGGGACCGGTGATCATCGCCCCGGTGCACCGGTCGTTCATCGACTTCTTCGTGGCCTCCGAGGTCACCCGGCGCAAGCTCCACTACATGGCCAAGGACAGCCTGTGGGACAACCGGCAGCTGGCCCGCATCCTGCCGTCAGTCGGGGCCTTTCCCGTCCACCGCGAGTCGGCCGACCGCGAATCCCTGCGCCGGGCCCAGCGGGTCCTCGAAGCCGGGGAGGTGCTGATCCTGTTCCCCGAGGGCGAGCGCCGGTCGGGCCCGGTGGTCGGGGACCTCCACGAGGGGGTGGCCTTCCTGTCGGCCCGCACCGGGGCCACCGTGGTGCCGGTCGGCATCGGAGGGTCGGCATCGGTGATGCCCAAGGGCAAGAAGATCCCCCGGCCCCGCCACATCCACCTGGTGGTGGGCGCGCCCATCCCGCCGCCGGTTCGAACCGAGGCCGGACGGGTCCCTCGGAGCCGCATCCACCAGTTGACCGAGGCCCTGGCCGCCTCCATCCAGGAGCTCTACGACCGGGCCGTCTCGATCACCGGTCGCTACTGACCCCCGCCGCCCGTCCGTCCCCGTCGTGACGGGCGGCCCGGGTGGCACGGAGCCATGTGGCCGCGATCACCCGGGCGTACTGGAGCCCGAAGAACAGATTGCCACCCTTCTTGGAGGTTCCCGAGGCCCGGGGGTGCCACACCGTCGGTCGCTCGGTGATCCGCCAGTGCCGGCTCGAGGCGGTGATGACCACCTCGGACGTCTGGTACTGGTCCTGCACCAGCCGGGGGGCGACGTCGTCGAGCAGCTCGATGGTGAAGGCCCGGTAGCCGTTGGAGGAATCGGTGAGGTCCTCGGACAAGATGGTGTTCAAGATCCCGGCGTACAGGGTGACCCCGGCTCGCCGGAACCGGTCGGTGGTCTGGTCGGTCCCGAGCCGTCGGGAGGCGATGACGAAATCGGCCTCGTCGTCGAGGAGCGGTTGGAGCATCGTGCCCATCTCGGCCGGGTCGTTCTGTCCGTCGGCGTCGAGGGTGACCACGTAGCGGGCCCCGTGGCCGGCGGCCAGCTGGTAGCCGAGCTTGAGCGCCGCCCCCTGCCCCAGGTTGACCGGGAGGACACAGGTGAACGCCCCGGCGTCTTTGGCCACCTGGGCGGTGTTGTCGCCGCCACCGTCCACCACCACCAGGGTGGAGACCTCGAGGTCCCCGACCAGTATCGGCATGGCCTTGAGGACGGCGCCGATGTTCTGCTCCTCCTCGAACGCCGCCACCAGGGCCACCACCGGTCCGAAACGGACGTCGCCATAGCGCTCCTCGAAGTCCTGCCGGGCGTGGTCGACGGCGAACCGGACCAGCTGGCCCCGCCGGCGCCGCTCACGCGAATCGGGACGCGTGAACCAGCGATGCCGCTGGGTCGGCGGCACTACAGCACGTGCGGGTTGCCGAAAATGGCGCGCACCTTTGGTTCGAAATGGGACAGCGGTTCGGTGGGGTAGTCCGGGTCGAAGCTGGTCTGGTCCCACTCGTCGGCGAACCGTTCGGCCAGCTCGTACCACGGCTCGTTCCGGTACCGGTCCCTCATGTCGGGGTCCATGTCGAAGTGGTGGTAGTAGTGCCGCCCCTGGAAGTCCTGATGGGCGAGGATGGCCGACGTCACTTCCGGCCGCACGTAAGGACGGAGGATCTCGGCGGCGATCCTCGGGTGGTTGGGCACCGACACCGCCTTGCCGATGTCGTGGCACAGCGACGCCACCACCAGCTCGTCGTCGGCGCCGGCCCGCTCGGCCCGGGTGGCCGTCTGCAGGCAGTGGGTCAGCTGGTCCACCGCGAACCCGTCGACCACGTCGGCGAGGGACTCCAGCATGCCGAGCACCCGGTCGGCCACCCGACCCTGGTGTTCGACGGTCTCCTTGCCGATGACGGCCCACTGGTCGACGGTCGAGACGTCCATGCTCGTGAACGAAGTAGTCATGGCCCCATTGTCGCGCCAAACCGCGGCCGGGGCAGCCCCTATCCGGCCAATCGCTCGAGCACGTCGGCGGCGGCGGTGGTGCGGTCCTCGGCCAGCACCCGGGTGGCGGGGTCGACCGGGTCGGCCGGGTCGGGCCCGGCTCGGTCCGGGCCGGGAGCCGGCACCCGGTTGAGGAGGGAGAGGGCTCCGGCCAGGCCCCGGAGCAGCTCTCGGAGCTCGGGCGGCGGGGGGAAGTACTCCTCCTCGAGGGTGACCGGGGCCCGCTCGGTACCGCGGCGGGGGGCCAGTCGCTCGACCACCGCGGTGACCAGGGCCTCGGGGGCCGACGCCCCGGCGGTGACGGCCACGATGCCGGTCAGATCGTCGGGCAGGTCGTCGGCGTCGTTGACCCGGATCACCCGGGGGCAGCCGAAGGCCACGGCCACCTGCTCCAGGGCCACGGTGTTCGACGAGTTCTCCGATCCGATCACCACCACGGCGTCGGCCCGGCCGGCCAGGGCCTTGAGGGCGGCCTGCCGGTTGGTGGTGGCGAAGCACAGGTCGCTCCGGTTGGGCATCCACAGATCGGGGAACCGCTCCCGGGCCCGCTCGACGATGCCGGCCCACTCGTCGTGGCTCAGTGTGGTCTGGGCCAACAGGGCCACCTGGGGGTCCTGGCCCGGCTCGGACGCCAGGTCGTCGAGGCGGTCCACGTCCCCGGTCCGTTCGAGCAGCCGGACCGAGGCCGGTGCCACGGCCATGGTCCCCACCGCCTCCTCGTGGCCGTGGTGACCCACATAGAGGATCGTGTAACCCTTGCGGGCCCGGACCTTGAGCTCGTGGTGGACCTTGGTAACCAGCGGGCACACCGCATCGACCACCACCCGTCCCGCCGTCCCGGGCCGAGGCGATCACCTCGGGGGCCGAGCCGTGGGCCGACAGCATCAGCGGGCGCGCCGGCCGGCACCTCGTCGACCCGGTCGACGAAGACCACCCCCCGGGCCCGGAACTGATCGACCACGTGCCGGTTGTGGACGATCTCGTGGTAGCAGTAGACGGGCGGCTCGAAGACCCTGACCATCCAGGCCAGAGCCTTGATCGCCTTCTCCACCCCGGCGCAGAACCCCCGCGGTTCGGCCAACAGCACCAGGTCCACGTCCATGGGCCCAGGCTACCGGGGACACCGCCACCGATGGCCCCGGCCGACGATGGCGGATCGAACCGGAACCGGCCAAGGGACCGGGTAGCCTGGCCACATGTCGGCGCCCCGAGTGACGACGGCACCCAGAGTCGTGGCCGTCACCGCATCGTCACCGGCGCACCTGTCCGGTCTGAGCGCCGGGGACGAGCTCCTCTTCCTCAACGGACGTGTCCCCCGTGACGTCATCGAGTACAGCATGGTGGTGGACGAGCCCGACCTCGAGCTCGTGGTCCGCCGGCGCGGCCGTGGCCGACCCCTTCACCGTCCACGTGGCCAAGGAGCCGGGAGAGCCCCTCGGGCGTGGAGGTCGTCCTCGGCCGTCTTCGACCGGGTCCGCACCTGCGACAACCACTGCGAGTTCTGCTTCATCCACCAGCTGCCCAAGGGCATGCGGCGGAGCCTGTCGCTCAAGGACGACGACTACCGGCTCTCCTTCCTCTACGGCAACTTCACCACCCTCACCCGGTTCACCGAGATGGACCTCGAGCGGGTCCTGACCGAGCGGCTGAGCCCGCTGTTCGTCTCCATCCACTCCACCGACCCCGAGATCCGGGCCGACCTGCTCCGCAACCGGCGGGGTGCCACCAGCCTCCGGTGGCTGGGGGCGCTGCTCGACGGAGGCATCGAGGTGCACGGGCAGGTGGTGGTTTGCCCGGGCAACAACGACGGGGCAGTTCTCGCACGACACCCTCGCCGGGGTGCTCGACCGCTACCCGCACCCTGGCCACGGTGGCCTGTGTGCCCCTCGGGGTCAGCCGGTTCTCCCACGAGAGCGCCATGCGGCCCCACACCCGAGGAGGAGGCGGCGGCGGTGTGCGACGCCGTCGAGGAGTGGCAGCAGACCTTCCTTTCCGCCATCGGCCGGCGGATGGTGTTCGCCGCCGACGAGTACTACCTGATGGCCGATCGACCCTTCCCGGCCGCCGCCACCTACGAGGGCTTCCCCCAGCACGAGAACGGCCTGGGGATGGCCAGGGCCTTCGAGGCCGCCTTCGGCGGTGACGAGCGGGCCGCCCTGGGCGTGCGGCCGGGGTTCTTCGCCGCCGTCGACGGAGCCCCCGCCGCCGGGCTATCGGGCCCCACGGGCGGACCGGGAGCCGGACCGCCGGCGGGCACCCGGCGCCGATCGCCATCCTCACCGGCGAGTACGGGGCGCGGGTCCTGGCCCCGCTGATCGGCTCACTGGAGCGCCACGACATCCGGCTGGTGCCGGTGGCCAACACTTCTTCGGCGGCAACATCGGGGTGTCGGGCCTGCTGACCGGCACCGATCTCGTCGACGTGCTCCGGACCGAGCCCGAAGGCCACCGCTATCTCCTTCCCGACTCCTGCCTCTCGGAGGGACGGTTCCTCGACGACCTGACCCTCGCCGACCTCCCCCGGGCCGTCGAGGTGGTGGCCACGGACGGGCTGTCCCTGCGTCGGGCCCTCGAAGGCACCGTGCCCTCCCACCCCGACGACCCGACGGTGCGGTGCCACCGACCCGGGTCCGGCGGCACCGGGTGCCCGTGTCGCTCGGGGCACCACGGTGAGCGCCACCGACACCGACGCCCCCGCCGGGGTCGGGTCGAAGCCCCGGGTGGTCATCGCCGGTCGGCCCAACGTCGGGAAGTCGACCCTGGTCAACCGCATCGTCGGGACGGCGGGCCGCGGTGGTCGAGGAGCGGTCCGGGGTGACCCGCGATCGCAAGGAGCTGGACGCCGAGTGGAGCGGGCATTCCTTCACGGTGGTCGACACCGGCGGCTGGCTGGCCAGCCGGGATCCCCTCGATGCCCAGGTGAGCGCCCAGGCCGAACGGGCCATCGCCGATGCCGCCGTGGTGCTGCTGGTGGTCGACGTCACCGTCGGGCGTCATCGACGAGGACATGGCCGTCGCCCGGGTGCTGAAGCGTTCGGGCCGGCCGGTGCGGGTGGTGGTCAACAAGGTCGACTCCTCCCAGCGCGAGGCCGACGCCTGGGACGCCATGGCCCTCGGGCTTGGGCCCGCCGTGGCCCATCAGCGCCCTGCACGGACGGGGAACCGGCGACCTGCTCGACGACGTGGTCCGCCTGCTCCCCGACCCGGCCGGAGTGGCCGGGGGCGATGACGGGGTCGGCCCCGAAGGGGAGGCCGGCGCCGGACGGCAGAGCCCGGGACCGGCATACCCCGGGTGGCGTTGATCGGCCGGCCCAACGTCGGGAAGTCGACCCTGTTCAACCGGCTGGTCGGTGACGAGCGCTCGGTCACCCACGATGCCCCCGGCACCACCCGCGACGCCGTCGACACCGTGGTGGAGACCCCCGAGGGAACCGTCTGCTTCATCGACACCGCCGGCATGCGCCGCAAGATCCCGCACCGAGCGGGGCACCGAGTACTTCTCGGTGCTCCGGGCGCTCGATGCCCTCGACCGGGCCGACATCGCCCTGCTGGTCATCGACGCCACCGCCGGGGTGACCCACCAGGACCAGCGGCTGGCCGAGCGGATCGGGGCCTCCGGGTGCCCGACGGTGGTGGTGCTCAACAAGTGGGAGTTGATCGCCACCGAGGACCGCACCGGGATCCTGATCGACATCGGCGACCGGTCTGGCCTTCCTCGGGGAGGCCCCGGTCCTGAAGATCAGCGCCCTGTCCGGGCTCGGGCGTCCACCACATCCTGCCGGCGGTGGCCGCGGCCGAGGAGGCGTACCACTCCCGCATCCCGACCGGCGAGCTCGAACCGGGCCATCGAAGTCGATCCAGATGGCCCATCCCCCGGTGGGGGCGAAGATCCAGTATGCGGTGCAGGGGGCCAACGACCCCCCGACCTTCACCCTGTTCACCAACGGTCGGCTCCAGCCCACCTATCTCCGCTATGTGGAGCGGGGACTGCGCGGAGCGTTTCGAGCTGGGCCCGACCCCGATCAAGTTGCGGGTGCGGGCCAAGGGGGCCAACGGGGGTGGGGGTCGGCGCCGGTGAGGCGTGCGGGTGCCCGACGAGGCGGGGCCGGACCGGTGGGCTCGGGACCGGAGGGTCCGGGCCGGCGCCCCGGGGTAGGTTCGACCATGCCGTGGTGTGAGCAGTGCGACGAGCGGCTCGAGCCCGAGGAGCTGACCGACGAGGGCGACTGCCCGACCTGTGGCGCTCGACCCCGCTCGAGCACCGCCCGTCCCCGTGGTACTTCAAGTTCATGCTGGTGGCCAGTGTCATCTACCTCGGGCTACCGGGCCTTCCAGGGCATCACCTGGGTGGTCCACCACGTCTGAGGCCACCCGAGATGACGACGAACCGTCACAGGAGTGGTCGCCCGCTCTGACTGGTTGCGTCGGCTCGGGACCCCCCGAGGTCCGGAGTGTGCTAACAAGCTGACTGACAGTAAGTGAACCTCGGGTGACATCGGGGTGACATCAGACCGGGGGGGACCCGAGATGCGTGGACATTCAGCCGTGACCAAATTGCTGACGATGGTGGGGGCGACCACCGTCGTCCTCCTCGGACTGGTGGCAGCCCCAGGCGTGAGCCAGGCGGCGACCAAGGCGGGCCAAGAAAGCCCCACCGCTCTACTACCTGTCGCTGGGTGACTCCTACTCGCAGGGCTACCAGACCCCGGCCATCACCAACGGCCCCGGCTACACCGACAAGGTGGCCAAAAAAGAGCACATGACGCTCGAGAACTTCGGCTGCGGCGGTGCCACGACCACCTCGCTCATCGACACCGTCGGTTGCAACGGCATCAGCAGGAAGCGGGCTATGCCGTGACCTACCCGACCACCACCCAGGAGCAGGCGGCACTGACTTCATCGCCGCCAACCTCCGGGCAGATCGGTCTGATCACCGTCTCCATCGGCGGCAACGACGTGACCTCCTGCGCCGACGCAGCCAACCCGTTCACGTGTGTGGCGGCGGCATCGACGACCATCACCACCAACGTCAACCAACTGGTGTCCGATCTCAACACCGCCCTCACCACCAACGGGGACTCGGCCAGACTGGTCGGCCTCACCTACCCCGATGTCATCCTGGGTGACGACGTCTTCCCGATCGGGGCGACCAACCCGGTCCTGGCCGGGAGTCCGTCACCGCCTTCGACGACCATCATCAACCCCGACCTCGAGGCCGCCTACACCTCGGTTCCCTACGGATCGTTCGTCGACGTGACCGATGCGCCCTACGTCAAGGGCCCCATCGCCGCACCCGCCGGCGACGACACCGGAAGCTGGAGCCTGACCACCGGCGCCTACACCGGCCCGACCGTCAAGTTCAAGCCGTTCGGCGACACCGTGCCCGAGTCGGTGGCCGAGGTGTGCAAGCTGACGTACTACTGCACCATCCAGGGCGACATCCACCCCAACACCAAGGGCTACGCCTTCATCGATTCGCTCATCCTCGCTGATCTCGGCCTCTAGCCTCGGTCTCCAACAGAACCCGGCCCCGGCCGGATCCCGCCGTCGTCGCCCTCGTCGGGCATGATGGGTGGATGGGATCGGCCGGAGACAAGCCACGCAAACCGAGACGCAGGCTGGCCAAGGTGCCCAAGTACGAGGAGCCCAACAACCCTCCGGGGCTGGCCGGCGACAGCGGAACCGGCCGGTTCGGCCACGGCTCGGACCACGGGCACCCCAAAAAGCCGGGTAGGGCCGGCGCCTTCGTGCTGAGGATCCTCGGGAAGCCCCCCAAGGGATAGCCGGTTCCGCCGTAGGTACGCATCGACTAGAACTGTCCCCGGCGATCACGTCACCCGGTGCCCCTCAGGCGCCGGCTGAGCGCAGCGGGAGGCAGGCTCATGGGGTTGTTGGACAAGGTGAAGGCTCAGGCCACGGTGCTGGCCGACAAGGCACAGACCGGCGTACAGCAGGGTCAGACGAAGCTCCAGGAGATGCAGTCCGGAAAACAGGTCGACCACCTCCTCCGTGAGCTCGGGGCCTACGTGTTCTTGAGCGAACGGGGCCGCAGCCAGCCGGACAGCGACACCAAGGTGGCGGCCATCATGGGCCAACTCGATGCCATCGAGGCCGGGGGCACCCCGGTGACGGTCTCGCCAGACCCGACGGCGGTGCCATCGGGAGGGGCGGTGCCCGGAGCCGGCACTGCGCCGTCACCTCCAACGCCGACTGACACCACCGTGGCGCCGGCCGGTGACAACGTGCCCCAGGCCGGCAGTGCCATCCCGAAATCGGGGAGCGGTCTCCCGGGCCAGTAGGGGCACCGAGCCAAGCTCGTCGGACGGCCTGATCCGAGCCTGATCGTCCGCGATACCAACGAGAGGCCGTTCCTGCGGGCCTTTCCGTTGCCGCTCGACCGAGGATCGACTATTTCGGGTGGATCTGCGGTCCGCCATGCCCGCGTCCCCTTCGTGTTCTAACCTCTGCCCGGCGGGCCGGAGACCACCGGGTCGGACGAGCGATGGGGGACCGATGATGACGCGGATAAGCACCAAGTGGCTGGCGACCATGGGACTGGTCGGTGCCGTGGGGATCGGAGCCACGCTCGGACTGGTCGATGCTGCCGGGGCATCACCACGGGCCGGCGCCCACGTTCGCAGGTCCGCGGCCGCGGTGACCACGGCCGACTTCAACTTCACCGTGTCGGTCAGCGGGCTGCCGTCAGGGTCGGTGACGGTGACCGGCAGCGGTGCCGCCGATTTCTCGACGAACGAGGCCTCCCTGGCCATCGACCTGCCGGCCTCGGTGGCCAAACTGATACCGGGCGGTTCGGCATCGCCCGAAGTCATCAATGCCGTTCTGGCCGGAGGCACCGTCTATGCGAAGATCCCCAATCTCGCCGGCCTGGTCGGGGAACCGTGGATCTCGGTGGCGTTGCCGTCCAGAGCCTCCACCGCCATTTCTGCGATCTTCACCAAAGTGGCCAATGCTCTCGGCGACGTACGCTCCATCGATGCCTTGGCCAAGGCGCACGGTGCCACGGTCACCTCGTTGGGCACATCCACCGTGAACGGCGTCATGGCCACCGGTAGCAAGATCGTTGCCACCACCTCGAAATCCGGCACGACGCACACCATCACGGTCAGCCTGTGGGCGGATTCGTCGGATCAGCTGGTGCAGGGCACGGTGGCCAGCGGAGCCTCGACCAAGGTGGGTACCATCGGCGTCTCGGCCACTGTCGACCTCAGCGGGTTCGGAACGCCGGTGACGATCACCGTGCCCTCAGCATCACAAGTGAAGGCCATCCCGCTGTCGACGGTGGAATTGTCCTCGGGAAGGGCCACCTCGGCGGCAAGGGCCTTTTCGGGAAGGGCTCCTTCGGGAAGGGCCACCACCCAGGTATCGCGTAGGCGCTGGGCCGTCCGGGTGGACGACCGCTGAACCGGTCCTGAACCGGTACCCGGATATCGACCGATCGTGTTGGCGGCCGGACCGGTGACCGTCACCACGGCCCGGTAGGCGTGAGCCGGGTGGGGCGGTCCCGACGGGTTGGCAGTGGTCCGGTGGGGGAGCGGGCCCACCGCTCACCATCAGTTGGGGACGGGCATTTGCAACCTCGGGCTCGTCGATGGCGGGGCCCAGGGCACGACCTCGGGAAACCGGTTGCTTTACCACCGACCGGTCGACATAATGAGCGAGTTCGGGCTGGGGGGTGAGTAGACGCGGTCACCCGACGTATCGACTCAACCGAGTCGGTAGCGCGAGGTGGCCTGAAAAGGGAGATTTTCAATGAGGTGGAGTCGTCTTGTTCGTATGGCCGGTGCAATCGTCGTGGGAACAGCCGGCATCACCGCCAGCGGGATAGGAATGGCCTCGATGCTCGGGGAAGGCCCGATTGCCGGAGCTGCCACTTGCGTTGCGGTTCCCAGCACCGGTCTGACGGCGGCGATCGTGGCCGCCAGTGGCCAGACCTATGCCACCCAGACCGTCAACGCCGCCGGCTGCGGTTATGGCATCTATGTGGGGCCGGGCGTGACCGGTGTGACCATCGGGGGAACCACGGCGGCCGACGCAATCACGGTGACCGGAGCCAACGACACCGGGATCTTCGCCGAGCAGACCTCGGGCCTCACCGTGGAGAACGCCACGGTAAACGGGAACGGCGTCTCACCGAACCCGACGGTGGGCTCGTTCGGAGGGATCGTCCTCGCCGGCGTCACCAACTCGACGGTCACGCTGAACACGGTCACCAACAATGTCGGCGGAGGCATCTTCGTCAACGACAACGGTCCGATTGATCCGGGCGCTCCTGCCGCCGGTCCAGGGACCCCGGTGGCGTCGTCTGGAGTCACCGTCAGTAACAACACCATCTCGGGCAATTACGGCTCCTGCGCCATCGTGTACTCCACCCACAACACCGGGGGGACCATCACCAACGGCGTCATCGACGGCAACGTCATCACCGGCCATCCGGGGGTATTCGTGTCGGGTCAGCCCGATGTGGGCGGGATCGTGGTCGCCACGGCATCGGCGGGGGCGACGGTGAGCAACATCGAGGTCGACACCAACAGCGTGAGCGGGTCCTTCGAGGGAGGGATCATCGTCCACGCCCATGCGCCGAGCGATGTCGTCACCGGCGTCTCCATCGAGAACAACAACGTGTTCGGGGGTAACAACTGGGGCGCCACCAACGGGCCACCCACTACCGCCGGCGTCATCGTCGGGACGGACATCATCCCCGGGGCGACCGAACCGATCATCCAACAGACCACCGTGGCCAGCAACACCATCAGCGGCCAGTTCTACGGGCTCTGGATCAGCGGCGTCAGCGGCCTGGGAACCACTCCCGCCAACACCATCAGCGTGCTGAAGGGTGGGACGGCGATCTACACCACGCCGGTGCCGGGGACCGGTTACTGGCAGACTGCCTCTGACGGTGGGGTCTTCACTTACGGCAGCGCCGGCTTCTACGGCTCGACCGGGGGGATCGCCCTGAACCAGCCGGTGGTCGGCATCACCCCGACCCAGGACCAGGGCGGCTACTGGCTGGTGGCCGCGGACGGCGGGGTGTTCAGCTTCGGCGATGCCACCTTCTACGGCTCGACCGGCGGCATCAAGCTCAACAAACCGGTGGTCGGCTTGGCATCGACTCCCTACGTGCCCGGAGCCGGCGGGGCACCGGCGGCACCGGCCGGGCTGGGCTACTGGCTGGTGGCTTCGGACGGCGGCGTGTTCAGCTACGGCGACGCCAAGTTCTACGGCTCGACCGGGGCGTCACCCTCAACCAGCCCATCGTCGGCATCGCACCTACACCTGACGGGAAGGGCTACTGGCTGGTGGCCGCGGACGGTGGGGTGTTCAGCTTCGGCGACGCCAAGTTCTACGGCTCGACCGGGGGCGTCAAGCTCGACAAGCCGGTAGTCGGGATCGCATCGACCCCTGATGGAAAGGGCTACTGGCTGGTGGCCGCGGACGGTGGGGTGTTCAGCTTCGGCGACGCCAAGTTCTACGGCTCGACCGGGGGCGTCAATCTGGTCCAACCGGTGGTGGGCATCGCACTCGACCCCCGACGGCGCCGGGTACTGGCTCAATCGCGGCCGACGGCGGGGTGTTCAGCTTCGGCGATGCCAAGTTCTACGGCTCGGCCGGGGGCCTCAAGCTGGTCAAGCCGGTAGTGGGCATTTCGGCCGTGGGGACCACGCACTCGGGCTGAGTGGGGACGGGTCGATACCCGTACCAACAGGCTTGCATCCGAAGGAGTCGGACGACCCGATCAACGCCCTGCCGGTAGGGAGGCGCTGATCGGGTCGTCGGCATGTCGGCGGCCGGACCCGGGTGGATCGGGATTTCTACAGTGTGAGCCCAGTGGCTGGACCGGCACCCAAACTGGCGTGTTCGGCCGGCCTCTCCGAAGCGTGCTCAGCCTCCGGGGGCGAGGTGGGTTGCCACCGGGGGTAGCCACCGGCGGGATGTGCCCAACCGGGGCACGCGACCCGGCGCTCGTTCTACGCTGTGAGAGTGCCCGCAGAGAGCCTCGGTGAGGGATTCGCCGCCATCGTCAACGAGATCCGGGAGGACATCGCCCGGCTGGAGCAGCGGGTCGACGTGCTGTCCGAGCGAATCGACATCGTCTCGGATTCGGACTACGACGAGGACGACGTCGACCTGGCGCTGGAACTCGAGGAATTGCGCCTGGAGATTCGCAAGCTCCGGAAGGCGCTGAAGAAGTAGAAGGCAACGGGACCGCTGACGCCATCAGCGGAAGGCTCCTAGCCTGCCAGGTTGTCCTCCGCCTCGAACCGAGCCAAGTACAACCGGGCGGCAAATCGATAACCGGTTTCTACCAGGGAGTTGACGCGAGCTTGCTCGTCTGGGGACGCACGTTGGTACACCTCCAGGAGACGATCGGTGACGGCCGACTGCAATTGCTGGTCATCCATCTCCTGAACGGTACCCCCGGTCTCCTGGAGACAAACATGGACATGGGCCGGCCGAGACGCCCACTGCTCGTCGCCGGCTTCCCTGGAATGAACACCATGGTTACTGACCAGTCATAACACCAAGGCTGGACGCGGTCCCACTTAACCGACATGCGGTCGGCGAGTTGACCTTCGCACCTGCAGGCGTCCTCGCCAATTCGCAACGCACCGACCGGATTGGGCGTGGCCTGTTCCGTCGCGGGCCGGTGAGCGAGGTGACACTGCCTGCCAGTAGGACGTGCCTGGGCGTTCTTGCGTCAGAGAGCCTTCGGCCACTTCCCGGTCGGGCTGGCAAGACGACGAGACGCAGTTGGTCGACCAAGCCGCTCGCCGGCAATATTGGGTCGCGTTTCAGTTCTCCACGGTGATCGACGTCGCCGGCGGGCCCGTTTTTCAATTCGGTGAGAACGTCTGGCCATCATCGAAGATGCGGATGGGCACCAGCTGGCTTCGGGCCCGCCGAGGCCACGACGTGCTCTCAAATACGCCCACCGCTGCTGTGCGAGTCGTGCGACCCACTGATCCATCGTTCCAGGACCGCGAGTCACCCTCCCATGCATCCTGGTGAGGGTGTACGTTTTTTCTTTGTGCCGATGTATATCGACCGTCATGACGTGCCGGGAACATCGCCCGAGCAATTGGCCGCTGCCCACCTCTTAGACGTCGAAGTACAAGCAAAACACGGCGTGAAATATCACACTTACTGGTTCGATCCAGAGAATGGAGCAGTCTTCTGTCTCGCCGAAGGCCCGAACAAACAGGCAGTCGTGGCCGTACACCAAGAAGCACACGGATTAATGGCGAGCACAGTATTGGAGTTCGACTCACGGACACCTCTCAACGCCTTCATGGGGTCCCCACCCGATCATCCTCCGGGCACTGCCTACACCGCGCCGGCCATACGAGCCATCGTGTTCACGGATATCTGTGGCTCGGTTGCCCAAACCCAGCAACTCGGCGATGAACGTCACATGGAGTTACTGGCGGAGCACAATTTGATTGTTCGAGATGAACTCGCAGCAAATCACGGCCGCGAGGTCAAACATACCGGTGACGGGATAATGGCAGCCTTCAACTCCGTCGTGTCCGCTGCCGCCTTTTCGGTGGCCGTCCAACGACGCATGCATCAACGCAATGCGAACGCCGAAATACCTTTCCATATCAGCATTGGAATTAGCGCAGGTGAACCGGTGACCGACGACAGTGACGATCTGTTTGGCGCCGCAGTCCAACTCGCCGCCCGGCTCTGCGCAGTCGCATCCGATGGCGATATTGCCGTGTCGGTGGCCGTTCGTGAACTCTGCATGGGCAAACCCTTCCGATTCGATGACCGAGGCGAACACAGTCTGAAGGGGCTGCCAGAGCCCATTCACGTCTACGGGATCAACTGGAGTGATTGATGCACCAGACCGCCAATCGGGAATCGGATCGCCGGTTTTGGCTGAAGCTCGAGGCGCCGAGTGGCTCGTCGCTGAGCCTTGAAATTCGATAGTCCTCGGGGCTCCCGCCAGCGTTCGAGGTGCGGGAGCAGCGTTCGGAGACGTTGCTGGACCTACGCGCGAAGCGACCCCCGGCTTGAGAGCCGAGGGTCGCTGCCGCAGTACTCTTTGAGTCGACTGAGATCAGCCCAAATTGGGTTGAGTCAGCTTGCCAGCGAACCTACAGACTTATGCCGCCTGCTCCGACGACAAGGATGCTGCCATCACCGTCGAGGTAGACACAAACATTTGACGCAGGCACCGCCTGATCGGTGAACTTCGCAGTACCACCCGTGATCGTGGCGTTCTCCGTCTCCTCGAGGATGGTTCCAGCCGAGGAATTGCCATAGGAGTTAGTGGGGCAGGCTTCAGGGGTGACTTGGGTGTAGGTGAACGTCTCAGTCACGTCCTTCTTGTTCAAGAACGTAATCGTTGCCCCATTGTCACCCGCGTTCGGGACGGACACCGCGTCGGGCGTGGACTTGCCCCCGGTGCAGCCGCTCGCGAGTTGGGCGGTTGAATTGCCCAACAACAGCGAACAACTCCCCGTTACCGGACCCTTTGCTGCACCGGCAACGCTGCTCGGCAACGCGACGGCCAAGCCGACTGAACCCAGCATTGCGGCCGCGGCCGCGAAACGGACGATTGACATTTTGCGCATGTGTCCCCCCTAGAGGATGGTTGATTATTGCTGCAGTCACAGTATGGGTACACGCCGGGTATGTCAATGTCAAGGTCAGAGCCGGAGAAGGTCAAAACTGCTACCGTCTCGGTGCCAATTGCTACTCATCGGTAACCGTGGGCTGAGGGTGTGTGGATGGCCACTGCATTCACTGATTGTCGCCACTCACAGTGGCATCGTGTAGCGGTCTCTCATGCCACATCCCTGCGGAGTGCCCGTACGAGGCCGCGGTCCTCTTCAATGTCCACCGCCACCGGAAATGGCGTGGGGCGAGAAACTAATGACGGAAGTCAGAAAATAAGAGCCGATGAACGAAAGAGTGAGAACATGAGACAAGGTCGGCTGGCAAGCGCGTTCTCGTCGGCCTGGTGGTGATCATCGGGGCAAGTTGCTCTTCCAATGGTTCGAACGCTTCCAGCGGATCGACTTCTCCGGCCCCCCGTGCCACCACTTCGACCACCTCGCCGGTAACCAGCACGTCGACCGCCGCCTCGAGCAGTTCCCGGTTTGGCACTGCTCAGACGACAACAGGTCCCGCCGGCCAGAAATTGACGGTAACGGCAGGAAAGCCTGTGCACACTGGCTATTCAGTGGGTGGCCCCCCGGGCTCGTGGGCGATGGGCTTCATCGTCAAGAACCTGGGGCCTGCCACCTTCGGATGGAATCCTTCTGCGCAGGTCACCCTGGTCGATTCCTCCGGCAACAGCAATGCACCTAGAGTGGCAGCGACGGCAACTGCGACCCTGGGTAAACCGGTGACCGTCGCCGTCGGACAACAGATAGCGGTGCTGCTCGTCTTCGTCTTGAGTCCAGGTGCCCAACCCAAGACTGCTAGCTTCTCGCCATTTGGGCCATCGATTGCGCCTCTCGAATGGAACGCCTGACCGGGATCGACCTGCTGATTCGAAGAGGCCACGTTCGATTCGAGGTCGTCGACCTGAGGTGCGATGACCGATCCCGGATCGACCAGGCGGTGAGATCGACGCCGCCCGCCCCTTTTCGGTGGCGCCACATGAGCACCACCGTCGGCAAGCCCGGTCTCTGCCGCCAGCTCAAAAGGCCGGTCCTCGGCTTGGTCCACGTCGCCACGGCACCGACCAGGAGTGCTCCGATGGGTGCCGACGGGTAGGGCCCGGGCCAGCGTGCTGTCCGAACTCCCAGGGACAAGCTGGCCGTTCCTTCCTCGGCCACGGTCTCCACAACCGAGTCGGTGACAGCTCCCTACGGAAAATGAAGGTCGAAACCCCGACCACCGACGGGCCGCCATCCCTCCGGCCGAGCCACTGTCCCATGGTGAGATGGCCCTTCATAGCCGTGGCTCTGTCACCTGCGGAGTCACAGGCACCCTGAGGTGGTATCCGCAGGTCCCAAAGCCGCCGTTTATAGGAAGGCAATTAACGCTAAGCGGACTCGATCGGACAACCGCACCCCACTCAAGGGAAATCTTCGGCCAGGTGGCTGCGTGCGAGAAGGGACTGGTTTGCGATATTGCTTGCCGTCAGCCACCCGACTCCACTGCGCTAGGGTGAGTCTCTTCCTTGGCTGTGTGCCCGATCAGGGCCAACGGTCAGTAATCCACGGACGGGCTGTGGCGCAGCTTGGTTAGCGCGCTTGACTGGGGGTCAAGAGGTCCCGGGTTCAAATCCCGGCAGCCCGACTACCAGGCATACTCCACATAGCTGTTGCGGAGGTGCCTTGCCACAACGCTCGTATTCCACGTAACTCCGGGCAAGGTCAGCAACACCCGATGCGACCGGCGAAGCATCGATTGCCGCCGTGTCCCACCCGATGCAACGGATGCTCCGAGCAGAAGGAAAGACCGTCCACACCTTCAATCTGCTGAGCGCTCGCCCGTTGTCGGAGTTCCTGGACCAGTCATGACCTCACGGTCGACGTGACCAAGGACGACATCAGAGATTTCATTGCAGAGCAGGCTCATCCGAGATTGATGAGATGCTCGACGGAGAAGGAAGGGTGGCTGAGCGGCGTTCGGCTCTATTTCGCTTCGTCGGATTTCCAGGTGACCTGCGGCCACACCTGCACAAGAATCGAGTTCGCATTCGTCTCTGCAGGATTGGGGGATGACGTGAGGCGGGGAAGATGAGCGAGGCGGGTTAATGTCCAGTGCAGGAGGGAGGTGAGGGCGATGGCGAAGGGTACCCGGCACAGCCGAGAGGAGCTACGAGAGCTGATCCTTGACACCGGCCGGACCATGCTGCAAGAAGAAGGCCTGAGCCCAGGGGCCGAGGCTCTCACATTCAAGCGAGTTTTTGCCCGCATCGAGGAAGACACAGGGGTTCGGCTCACTAACGCCTCTGTCATACGTCGAGTTTGGGATAGCCAGTCCGACTTCCAAACCGATGTACTGGAGAGGGTCGCCCGGGGTGAGAATGGGAAAGAGATCGATCTGGCCCAGCAGGCGCTCGGACCAATCTTGGCGGCGATCGACCTGACCACCATGGAGTCTCGTGATCATGCCCTCCGGGATCTATGCCGTCTCGGCGGAGAACTCAATGCGCAGGCCGTGCGAGAATCCACCAACTGGCCGCTGCTGATTGGCGTGTGGGCGCAGGCCGCCAGTGGACAATCGACCGTCAGCAGTAAGAGAATTGAAGCGGCTCTACTGTCGGCGTTCGATGGCTATACCGCACGGATCGAATCGATCTATGGGGCCATGGCGGCATTCCTCGGCCTTCGACTTCGGGAGGAGTTCACCCTCCGTGATTTCGTCGTGGCCGAGGACTCGTTCAGCGAGGGCTACGGATTGCGTCACCGATTGAACGACAGCGACAGCAAAGTCATCCTGCGACCGACTGGCCCGACTGGCGAACCGCAGGAGTGGACCATCTTCGGGGTGGCATTGGAGGGTCTGGTTCGCCAGTTCTTTGAGTTCGACCCCGACTGGACTCCTCATCGAGGGCAGGCTGGCTGAACCAAGGGGAGAAGGTTGCGCCCCATGCACCACATCTGGCTGTCAGTCTCCGCCGACTGACAGCCAGGACATGATGGACCGACTTTGGGATTCGCCGCCCGACAAACTATGGACCACATCACAGACCTTCGCAACTCAGAGTTGCAATTCGATAGCTGGCAGCCATCAACGGTGAACGAAAGCCATATGTGTGTATGTATTTTCGCTCCTTGACCAGGTCAGATGGTGACACGGCCGTGTTCCTCGATACGCCATGGTGGATCTGTGCACGGTGAGCGTTCGTACGTAGGATCCGCAAGCGTCGGGTTGGCTTCCAGCTGCTCGACCGCGGCGAGGAGTCGGGTTTGCGACGATGGCGCGAGAAGAATGGTCGCTGGTCTTGCACATTTGGCGAGTCCGCCGATCTGACCGCGAGCTGGAACTCAGAACTCTGTGGCGGCACAGGAACCATGTGGCGCTGTACGTGCTCCGCTACAAGCGCGACCGCCCACGGTTCCCTCAGTGCATGAGCACCGCTATCGATCGAATGAAAAGCTGACCCTGACCACCGAGAGAGTGGCGCCTGTGGACGGCCACCGAAACATTCCATCCAGAACGACAGAGCTGGAGAATGGGGCCGCACTGCCGATCTCGCCCAGTTAAGGTCGGGAGATGGGCCGCGAAGTGGTTACGGGGTACTGCTGGCCGCAATCGGTGGGCCCGGGCGAGCAGGTCGGTCTGCACATGTCGTCGTCCGCTGGGCGATCGGTGCGAGTCGAGGTGGCACGGGTCGGAGCGCAGACGGGAGGTCGTGTTCAGCTCTGACGCGGTCGCGGCCGAGGAGCACGAGACGCCGAAGGATGCCTCCTCGAAAGGGTGCGGTTGGCCGATCGCTCTCACGCTGGACGTCGACCCGACTTGGCGGTCGGGCTACTACGAGGTCGTCATGGAGATTGACGTTGGCGAGAAGGTGCGGCGCGACTACGCGTTCTTCGTCGTGCGCCCGTCTTCAGGCAGCGCGGATCGTGCGTGGCGCTGGCGACCAATACGTGGCACGCCTACAACGACTTTGGCGGATCGAACCTGTACACCGGAAGCACCCACGTTGCCATGCAGCGGCCGATGTCGGCGGGCTACCTCTACAAGCCGCCGGGCAAGGGCCGTCGCGTGACGGGCACGGGCGAGCCCGATCCGCAGAACGCCGCGCATGTCGGCTATATCCAGATCAACCATCTTTCGGGCTATGCCGGTTCGGCGGGTTGGCCCGATTGGGAGCTGCCGTTCATCGAGTGGGCCGAACGCGAGGGGTTCGAGATCGGCGTGTGCACGAATGCTGATCTCGAAGAACACCCTGAGGTGCTTGGACGGCGCGAGTCTCTATCTGTCCGTCGGCCACGACGAGTACTGGTCTCGTGGAATGCGCGACACGGTTGAAGCATTCATCGCCGGCGGCGGCAATGCGGCGTTCTTCTCCGGCAATACGTCGTTGTGGCAGGTCCGCATCGAGGGCGACGATCACGACGTGATGGTCGGGTACAAGGGCTTCTTCAAGAACGACCCGCTGATGGGAACCGACAGCGAGGCGGAGGTGACGACGTTCTGGTCCGACGTGATCGTTGGTCGCCCCGAGAACCACATGACCGGCGTCTCGTTCACCCGCGGCGGCTATCACCGCATAGGTCGCAACGTGACCGCCGGCCTCGGCGGCTACACCGTGCACCGCGCCGGTCACTGGATCTTCGACGGCACCGGGCTCGGTTACGGCGACGTGCTCGGTGCCGGCGCGACCGTTGTCGGCTACGAGTGCGACGGATGCGTGTTCACCTACCGCGACGGGCTGCCGTACCCGACCGGAGAGGACGGCACGCCGTCGACCTTCGAGATCCTCGGCACGTGCCCGACGCAGCACTTCACACGCGAGACCGCGCCTCGTCCTCCCAAGCCGGGCGAGCCGAGCGAGTTGGAGTACATCGCATCACGCGTATTCGGGACGCGTGAGCCCGAGGCGATGGAGCGCATCCGTCACGGTCACGCCGTGCTGGGTGCGTACACGAACGAGGCGGGCGCAACAGTGGTTACGTCGGGGTCGACCGACTGGGCTCACGGGCTGGCAGAGCGAGACCCGCAGATTGAGCAGATCACCCGGAACGTACTGACGCGGCTGGGGTAGAGCGACCCCGTTTCGGGTCCAGCTGGAGCGGTGAGCCCCTGCGGTGGAGACGGCGTCAACATGAGAGCACACCCGAGGAGCCCAAGCTCCTCTGCCACTGATCCTGCTCCCACATAACCGGTCTGAATCGAGACCCCAATCTGGCCATTCCTGCACAGTGGTCGACTGGGACGATGCTCGAGGTCGGTGACGGTGTTCTTTGGACTCTGGGAATTGGCGAGGTTGTCGTTGGCGACGGGGCGGAACCGGCTATCGAGCAGGCGGCTGAGCCAGGAGAGCCAGAAATAGACGGCGACGGTTGCGCCGGTGAATGTCCTTGGTCATCAGTAGTGATACGGGCTGGCGCTCTGTCACTTGATTAGGGCTTCACTTGGTTGCTGCCGGGGCCACCGGCGGTGCCGTCTCTTGTTCTTGCTCCTGTGGCTGAACTCACTTTCTGGAATGCCTGAGCCGCTGCAGCGTGCTCAACTGCTTCCTCGGCAGCCCGAGCTGCGAGGGTGTCGGCAGGCTCGTTGCCACTCGATGAGAAGGAAAAGTCGGTGGGGTGGGCAATGGGGCAGCGGCAGGAACTGTCGCGGCGAGCGGATGATTCGCCGGGTGTCCTGCTCTGCCGCTGAGGAGTCCAGCCGACAAGCCAACTACTGCAAGACATATCAGTATCGACATCGTCGTAATAGTGAGCCGTCGCCGGTGGTGTCGGCGGGCCTCCTCTATGAGACTCGGCGGATGACGCTCCGATAGCGGACCGAGTGAAGTCGGCACTGTTCCCTTACGAGACCTGCTGAATGATTTGAACGAGTTCGTCGGGTCGGTAGCCGTGATGCCGAGCGAACATTACGAGTTCGCGGGCTCTTTCGAGCACGGCGCTCCGGTTGGCTGCCTGGCCCGATACGGTCACGCCTCGGCCCCGTCGAAACTCCAACAGACCTTCGTTCCGCAGCAGCCGCAAGGCACGGAGCACCGTATTCGAGTTCACCCCCAATACCGCAGCCAAGTCTTTGGCTGGCGGCATCCGTTCGCCCGGAGCCGCTTCTCCGTCTGCGATGGCGCGACGGATCTCTGCGGCCACCTGGTCGTGGAGGGCCAGTGACTCGGAGCGGTCGATCTTGACGTTTGGAATGATGCTACATATCATAGCACCATGAGCATAGAGGCGGAGGTTCGTCCCACTGAAATCGTGCCTGGAGACTCCACCCAAGTTCTTATCCGGGAAGCTCGGAGGCGACAGCGGCGGCGGCGATTGATCATCGTGGCCGTGCTCTTCATCGGGGCCGTGACCGGTTGGTTGACGGCTCGTTCGATTGGTGGTGACGGATCCGGTCCCGTGACGCGACCTGTCGCTCCCAAGAGTGCCGGGCGTCGGATCATTGTCGCCGGTCAGTTCAGCGGCACATGGCACGTTCACACCACGTCAGTGACTATCGAATCGGATGGACAGGGCTCGGTGATCTGGCCTGGGCCACCGGAACCGGGGAAGTCAGAGGCGACGGCTGTTCCCGGAACGGCCGACCTTCGTCTGACGAGTGTGAGGGGACAGCAGGCAACCGCCCTGGTCACCGGTTCGACCGAGCCGTCGGTCCTGCCGGACGGCCCAGCCCAGCTACGGATCTCCAATCAGGATCTTCTCTACGTGACGCCCGATGGTCCCACCACACATAGTCCCTTTGGCCGCAGCGCACTGTGCGGCCCGAGGGCCGCCGCCCTCACTGTCGCTCAGCAGGTCGCGGCGGGGATCAACTGCGGCGCTTGAGACGCCTGCCCTTGGCTTTGGATCTCGGTCCGAAGGCATCCGTTCGCAGCGAGGCTTCCAGCACGTAGCTCGATTGCCTTAGCGGAGTGACGGTCGCATCCCACCCGAGCCGCATAGTAACGCTCCGAGTTCATCTGGTGCGTAAGCGAGCACCGGTATCGAGAACGCCTTGCCGTTAGGCAAGCGGCGCTGCCGCCAACGTCGACTTGTGCAGACGCGACAAACGGGTGAGGCCGCGGCCTCGCCCGCTTGTCGGTCTAGTGCCCCTGGTGTTGGCTGATGTATCCCTATTTGGCCGACAACGGCTTGAGGGCTGTGATCGCTCCCGTAGTACTGATGCAGATGTCACCCTTGGCCGAGCCTGGCAACTTGAGGCCATCTCCGGTGTCCGAGGTCACCGTGGCAGTGAAGGCCTCGCCGGTGGGATTGGAGGATGCCGTCTTCGAATAGCCCGGGCACTTCTTGTCGTTGGCCGTGGTGACCAGCGTGGGAGGGCCGATCGTGGTGCTTCCCCCCGACACCCAGTGGATGGTCCCACCGCTCGCCAAGGTCGTGCCAGATATTGGCTCCGAGCTTCCGCCCGTGTCACCCCCGGCGCATCCACTGACCGTGATCGAAGCCGCAGTTCCCGAGAGCGTGCTGCACGAGAGAGTGCTCGACGTCCAAGTGAACTTGACCGGCTTCAAATCGGTGATGTTGTTGGACGTTGACAGGCATATGTCGCCTTCAGCCGCGCCCGGGATGAGCATGCCGTCACCGGTGTCTCCCGTCACCTCGGCAGTGAAGGCAATACCGGTGGGGTTGGAGGACGCATTCTTGGAGTAGCCCGGGCAGTGCTTGTCGTTGGGCGTACTGACCAGTGAGGGAGCACTGACGGTGGTGGTTCCACCGGAGAGCCATGTGAAGGTTCCACCTTCCTCCAAGTCTGTGCCCGGGGCCGGCTGCGAGCCGCCCCCGGTGTTGGGTCCGCTACACCCACCGAGTGTGACGTCACCACTCGCAGTTCCGGTGACCGAGGTGCACTCGATCGATCCAGCTGCCCCCGCAGTGCCGGCAAGTCCCAACGTGGCGATGCCCGCTACCGGAATAAGCATGGCGGCAACAGTGAGCAGAATTCGTCGCAAGTCTTTCCTCAACCTCATTACATCTCCTATCCTCAAAGCCCCTCTATTTTTCGAATCGACATCCCGGACCACTCCGGGAGAACAGGCCGTACTCATCGACCGCAGCGCAGATGTTCGGAGTTGCACATCTGAGACCGAAACTGCTGCTCGGGCAGCACGGTCGATCTCGTAGTTCTGGTCGCCGCGGGCGGGCTTTTCGACCAGGGATTGTCACAGCTGGGGACTGGGCCCCTAACCCGAGCGATGTCGTCCCGTCGGATCGCCGATATGGCGCCGACGAACGAGACCCCCTCGCATGCACCCCCTTTGCTCGCGAACCCAACTGACTGGCCGTCGGCCAACAGCATAGTGACACGCCAATCTTGGAAAGCAATGGGAAGGATGTGAAGATTTTGTGAGAGCCGATTCGCCACCCCGCTGGTGCCCAACACCGTGAGGGACCCGGTGTGCCGGGTGACCCGTCAGTAACATCTGGGCATTGGTTGGCAGAGGTCAGGGGACCACCGACATCGCGTCATGACCTCGATGGTCTCGTTCGAGTGGTTCCACACCGATCTGGTTGACCGCTTGCCTGATTCTGCGTTAGCCGACTCGGCGGCGGTCATCGACCGCCCCCGACCGAATCCTCTTTGATTCAAGAGGGCGGTTTTTGGACCTTCGGGCTCGACGAGTCAGACCGTCACCGACGGTCACGAATGCTCAATGTGAGAGCCGAGGGGGACAACGAACAAACCGTCTGCTCCCACTGGTCGTGCGTTCGTCATTTGTCGGAGTTCTCAAAAATCGGCGCCACTGTGCTCACCCACACCGGCGACGAACAAGGCACCCAAGCCAGCCAAGGGAATCAAGGGCATCACTCTGGTCGGCTCGATCACCGTTGGATGATGGGCGTCGACAAGACGCCGCGACGTCCAGCCGGGACCTTCAGTAATTCGCCCGAACTGGTGGCCACAACTGCGAGATGGCGGGCATTTGGCCCTAGCAGGTGCTCCAGGGCAACCCTTTCCGGGTAGCACGCTAAACGTGGTTCCTAGCCGGATGGGTCATCAAGCGGCGACGGATCGGCAAGCAAGAGGGTTGCCCTGAGCTTGGCATCTGTTGCTTCGCTGGTGGCACTCACGGCTCTCGGGAACTTCGTCACACTAGAACTGTCTAGAAGTTCTCGACCTTGATGATGACGTCGGGGCTACGGACACTTCGTCCGTTGCGGTTGTATCCGACGCTGACGAGTTGATACGTGCCATTTGGCACGGAGCTGGTGTTCCACTCTGCCAGCCATCCGATCAGCGAGCGCCTGGCCGAGGCGATCTTCGTATTGTGAAGGGCGCCTCCGGAGGCCAGAAAGTCGACGGCCGTCACGTTGGCGGCAACGGCCACGACGTCAAGCCCCACCTTTCCCGATACCAGTTGGCCGGTCTGGGGTGCGGTGATGGTAGTCGCCGGACCACCCGTCTTGGGGGTGGTGGCGGTCTTCGTTTTGTGCAACGCGTCGATGCCGACACCGAGCGCGACCACGGCCACGACCAAAGTGACGACCACTGCGATCGTCATCAGCTGCTGCCACCGCTCTCGTAGCAAGATAAATCCCCCCTCGTGTGTACGAGGCAAGACTATGCGAACGCGCGGAGATAGCGATCAATATCGGGGGCGCCGTGGTTCCCCGGGGTTCTGGCGCGGTTCTGGCGGGACCAGCGAAACTGATCGCCACCAGAGCCAGCGACTCCGACGTGTTCCAATCTGACACCAAGAATCGCCCTTCGCACACCTCTCTCGCCCGTCTAGGTACTGGGTTGACCGCCGACGGTGGCAAATCGCGTCATGACTCCATCGAATCGAGCTTGAACACGGAGCGGTCAGGACCTCCGAACGCCAGTTCCGGTAGCCCCCATCAACAGGGCAACCTCACTACAACAGAGATGGGCCTCACCAGGGTCCAGTGGCCCGGGAGTCAACGGTCCCGGGCCCACGTCCCCGGCCGCTCCACCACCAGACATACTTGACACCACTGTCGCAGAGGCGCCTGGCCACAAAGCTCGCAGTGCGCTTCGTTCCGAGCCTGACCGATAACTCGGAAAACGCCCGACGAAGTGACCCATTTGAGATTCTCCGATATTGGTTCGCCCCGGGCCCGGATGGAGGAGCCGCAGCTCCCTGGCCATCAGGTGACATTTCCGTCAACGATTGCGACCGGCTCCACGTCTGGGACTACGGTCGGAAGCACCCCTCTCCCAGGAGAACCATGGACCCGGTCGCCGAAGTAAACCGCTTCATCCTTCCCATCCACGATCCACAGTCAGTCGGCATCACGACCTACGACGCCAAGGACCCGGAAACCTCGTACCCACCGATCACCGAGCCTCGGCCTCCGGCCGGGGCACCCAACGTGCTCATCGTCCTTCTCGACGACATCGGGTTCGGTGCGTCCTCGGCCTTCGGAGGGGCGGTCAACACGCCCACGGCGGATCGATTGGCCGCCGGCGGCATCAAGCTGAGCCGCTTCCACACCACCGCCCTGTGCGCTCCGACAAGGGCAGCTCTCCTCACCGGTCGGAACCATCACACGGTGGGCATGGGTTCGATCACCGAAACGGCCACGTCGGCTCCGGGCTACACGTCGATCCGGCCGAAGTCCACGGCCCCGCTGGCCGAGATCCTGAAGCAGAACGGCTATTCGACCGCCCAGTTCGGAAAGTGCCATGAGGTCCCGGTGTGGAAGACCAGCCCGGTCGGACCCTTCGACCTCTGGCCCACCGGGAGCGGCTTCGACTACTTCTACGGCTTCATCGGCGGCGAGACCAACCAGTACTACCCGGCCCTCTACGAAGGAACGACCCCGGTGGAACCTCCGTCCACTCCCGCCGAGGGCTATCACCTCACCGACGACATGACCGACAAGGCCATCGCCTGGTTCCGCCAGCAACGGGCGCTCCAGACGGACAAGCCCTTCTTCGCCTACTACGCACCCGGTGCCACCCACGCCCCCCACCATGTCGCCCCGGAGTGGTCGGACAAGTACCGGGGCCGATTCGATGCCGGGTGGGACGCACTCCGGGAGGAGATCTTCGCCCGACAGAAGGAGCAGGGGGTGATCCCTGCCGATGCCGATCTCACTGCCCGCCCCGAGGAGATCCAGGCCTGGGACGACGTGCCCGACATCCTGAAGCCGGTCCTGGCCCGCCAGATGGAGGTCTACGCCGGATTCCTGGAGCACACCGACCACGCCGTCGGGCGGGTCATCGATGCGCTGGAGGAGCTCGGGGTCCTCGACGACACGCTGGTGTACTACATCATCGGGGACAACGGGGCGAGTGCCGAGGGCACGCCCAACGGCACGTTCAACGAGCTGTTCTCGCTGAACGGGGCGGCCGCGTTCGAGACGGCCGAGTTCATGGCGGCCAACATCGACAAGTTCGGGACGCCCGAGGCGTACAACCACTACGCCGTGGGCTGGGCCAACGCCATGTGCACCCCCTACCAGTGGACCAAGCAGGTCGCCTCCCACTTCGGCGGTACCCGCAACGGCACCATCGTCCACTGGCCGAACGGGTTCACCGCCAGGGGCGAGGTCCGTGATCAGTTCCACCATGTCATCGACGTGGCCTCGACCGTGCTCGACGTAGCCCACCTTCCCGAGCCGACCATGGTCAACGGCTTCGAGCAGCAGCCCCTCCAGGGCGTCTCCATGGCCTACCTGTTCGACGACGCCGACGCCCCCGATCGACGTGAGTCCCAGTACTTCGAGATGGTCTGCAACCGCGGGATGTACCACAAGGGCTGGATGGCCGTCACCCGTCACAGCGTCCCCTGGTTGTTCGGGGCCGTGCTCCCGCCTCTGGACGACGACGTGTGGGAGCTCTACGACACCACCACCGACTGGACCCAGGCCCATGACATCGCCGCCGACCATCCCGACAAGTTGGCCCACCTCCAACGACTGTTCCTCATCGAGGCGGTCAAGCACCAGGTGCTGCCTTTGGACGATCGCCGGGTCGAGCGATTCAACTCGGATCTGGCCGGACGACCCTCGCTGGTTACCGGGCCCTCCCAGCTCCTGTTCGGTGGCATGGGTCGGCTCACCGAGAACACCGTCCTCAACCTCAAGAACAAGTCGTACACGGTGACGGCCGACATCGAGGTCCCCGACGAGAAGGCCAACGGCGTGATCGTGGCCCAGGGCGGAGCATTCGGGGGTTGGTCCCTCTATCTCAACGACGGAGTCCCGTCCCACTGCTACAACCTGCTCGGCCTCAACCTGATCAAGGCCACGGCCACTGAACCGATCGGTCCCGGGAACCACCAGGTAAGGGTCGAGTTCACCTACGACGGGGACGGTTTGGCCAAGGGAGGCGACACGACGTTGTTCGTGGACGGATCCCTGTGGGGTCGGCCCGCCAAGAGGCCAGCATCCCCATGCTGTTCTCGGGGGACGAGACGCTGGATGTGGGAGTGGACTACGGATCATCGGTCAGCGACGACTACACCCCCGACACCAGCCGGTTCACCGGCACCGTGAACTGGGTTCAGCTCGACCAGGGGTTGGACGACCAATCACATCTGATCAGCCCAGAGGACCGACTTTCGGTGGCGATGGCCAAGCAGTAGTCAGCCGGCCCGCCGGGGGCAATGCCCGTCGACGCAATCCGTGTCGAATGGCAGTGAACCTGCAGCTCGGTTTGCCCGGTTGGCACTGACGGCGGTCTCGGCGGATCGGGACGAAGACCGGATCTCCGGTTGTCGTTTGTCGGTGGCACCCATTCCCGGCTCCGAGCGGCACCGGGACCGGCCCGTCACCTGACCGTCGACCGGATGCGGTGATGCCACCACCATCGGGACGGACAGGTCGCCCATGCTGCCGAGGAAGCGTATAGTGCAGTCGATTCCAACTGGGGCGACGAGGTGGTCACTACGAGCACAGCGAACAATGACGATTCCCTCGAGATCGAAGAGATGATCGAGGAGCTCGGTGACTGGCGCGGGCCAAAGCTGTCGCGTCTTCGCTCGCTGATCAAGAAGGCATCGCCTGGAGTAACCGAAGAGCTTGAAGTGGCGAAAGCCGTCGAACCCACACGGAGTTCCGACCTGGTCTCGCAATGGTCCGATCTGTACGGGCGAGACGTACAAGAAGGTGGTGAAGCTCACGTTCTTCAAGGGCGCGTCGCTGGCGGATCCGATGGGACTCTTCAATTCAAGTCTGGAAGGCAATACGCGGCGCGCCATCGACTTCGGTGAAGCCGATGAAATCGACGAGTCGGCATTGACGCACCTGCTCCGGGAGGCGGTCGCCCTCAACGACGGGAGCGCAACGCCAAAAGAGAAGCGCTGAACCGGCGCGGAAACTCCAGGTGGCCGCCCGGTTTGGATCTACTCGCCGGCGCTCGTCCACTCAATCAGCGGCGGTCGCACTGCCGCGCAAGTGGGATTCCCCTTGGGATCGGTAAGACCTAACCGGCCCACGAGTACGCCCGACGTCTGGGCTGCCGCCATCACTTCGTCGGGGATGCCATCCACCATGATTTTGGTCCGCCTGAATATCTCAAAGCTTCCTGGCTCCTCGACCACACCCCACGCCAGGTAGATGAATCGGCCACCGGGCGGTCCCGAAATATACGGGCCGCTGCAATCGAACGCGTCGGAGGGCACGGGAACCGCATCCAACTCCCAGGTGACGGAGTCCACGTCGGCGCTCACCCGTCCCATCAACTCGGCCGGCCTGTTCTTGCGCTGTACGCCCACCTCGATTCCATGGTGGCCGTCAGGACGCTCGGGAGAAGGACCACAGGATCGGCCGGGAAGGTCGTGCGCTTCGATTCGGATCAGCACGCCACCAGTATGCGTCACACCCGTCCCATCCAGACGTTGATTAGGTAAGTTGAGGGAGATAAGCCACCTAAGTAGGTAAGTGTCCCCAACCGGCACTTTGACGGCAGCGGCTGGCCGCTGGCTATTCGATGACTGGCGTTCCCGATCGGGTCCCTGCACGCCGGAGGCAGGGCCGCGAGGATTAGAAGGTGCGCGAACTACGAGGACGGGTTGCCGTGGTGACCGGTGCGGCAAGCGGGATAGGGCTGGCCCTCGCCGAAGCCTTTGTCGCCGAGGGCATGCAGGTCGTGATGGCCGATCGAGACGAGGAGAAGCTGCGGGGTCATGTCGAACGCCTCAACGGCCAGGCCGCAGGCTCGGTCCATGCCGTTCCGACCGACGTCACGAAGGCTGACCAGGTCGAGCGTTCCGCTGCCGCCGCCTTCGAAAGGTTTGGCGCTCTGCACGTGGCGGTGAACAACGCTGGAATCGTCAATCGCGGCTACAGCTGGGAGCTCTCACTCGATGAGTGGCATAACGTCCTCGACGTCGACCTTTGGGGCGTGATCCACGGAATCCGTGCCTATGTCCCGCTCATTCTCTCTACTGGCGAAGAGGGTCATGTGGTCAATGTCGCTTCCATGGCTGCGGTGTTGCCCCTCGACCGGCTAGGCCCGTATACCGTCGCCAAGCACGGCGTGCTTGGCCTCACCGACGTTCTACACGCTGAGTTCACGGCATTGGGATTGCCAATCGGGGCCAGCATCGTCATGCCCGGGAGGGTCAAAACTGCGATGAACCCCATCGGCACGATCGAACCGTCCACCGTGGCTACCAATGTTGTAGACGCCATCCGCCGCGATCGCCGCTATGTGTTCACTGACGACCAAAGCGTCGGCGAAGTCGAGGATCGGCTCAGGGCCATTCTCGCATCGAGAACGGGCGTGGTCTGAGACCAGGGGAATGTGCCGCTCTAGCGGGCAGGCGTCGGTTGCCCCAGACCGCCGGTTCGGTGGGACACACCCGGTCAAAGAGTTATGTCAGCTTCGCCTTACCTAGAACCTCATCCCACCGGGAGCGGGAGTCATCGACGGTGAATGACGGAATATCGATGACAGCCTGGGCCGGAGGCGTACCGGTAGTGAGCTCCCGGTACTACCCCAACAAGTTGAAGGCTGAGCGGATCAGGGCCTGAAGCTCAAAAGTGGATGCTCCGTCGAGCCGCAGGCTTGGGTTGGAGGTTAGAGCCGTCACCACGAATGTACGACCTCGGCTATCTCGGGCCAGATAGCCGACGGTCGCCACTCCCGGCTCGGATCCGCCTTTGAACCACACCGTCGGCCAGCTCGCAGTGTCCAGATCGATGCCGCCATCGCTGATGGAGAGAGCAGTCGCCACCGGTGACAAGTCTGGTTTCTTCGACAGGGCCGACAATCCCGAGAGGGCCCGGCAGACGTCATCGGCAGAAGCGAACCATTCCAGAGAATCGATGTCACGCGGTTGGGTCGAATCCTGGATTTGACTGAGCGGTAATGGATCGACTGCGGAAGAAAGGTACGCGGCCCGCTTGTGCCGATCGATACCCAGGTAGCCGTCAGCGAGTTCCGGATAGTCGTAGTAATGCAAAAGAAAAAGCTCGCGGGTGGTCAGGAACGGATTGTCGAGAGCGGCACTACTACTCGATGACCACCGGCGCACCTGCGCCTCGACCGCGGACCTGCCCACCAGATTGATCAGCATGTCGGCCGCCGTGTTGTCGCTGATCGAAATCATCTTGTCTGCTGTTTCCTCCGCCGTCACCTGGGTTCCCGCCGGGCTGTACTGCAGTGAACCTTGAACGCTCCCCACGCTTCTGAGGGCATCCGTGACCACGAGCTCCTGATTCCACTTCACCGTTCCGGCGACGACCTGATGCGCCAGTGCGCCGAGGACGAACAACTTGAACATCGATGCAAGCGGTCGGGGAGTCGCGGCGGCGATCTGGTCAATCGGAGAGCATCCCCCGTCAGACGAGATCTGAGCGGCGAGAAAGCTGGTGTCCGGGGCCAGTGCGGCCAGCCTGTGGTCGAGCTGGGTCCAGTTCTTCGGAGCTGGGGGCAGATGCGGTCCGAACAGGAGCCCGCTGATCAGTCCGGCACCATCGACGGACAGCGTAATAGTGAGCTCCGACCGGGTCTCCTTGGCGACGGCCTCGAGCACGGTGGGGGAGTTCTGGACAATTCGAACCAAGTGCATACCCGTCGGGCCATTGAGCTCCGAGACAACCGTTGCCAGCTGAGCTGCGGGGTACTGCTGGAGAAATGCCTGATCGAAGTGTTCGGAGACAACCGCCACCGGATTGGCGGGAGGGTGCACGGTTGCCCGGAGTAACCAGGACAGCTGTTGTCCGGCCGGGGTAGCCGGCAGCGAATCGGCCAGGAGCCTTGGAGGAGAGGTTCCTCCCTCGGGGGACAGTGCCGGCCCATCTCCGGCGCACCCGGCCAGCATGGTGCACAGGATCCCGATGGCGGCAGCAGGCATCCGCCATCGCCGGCAATACCGTCTCTTCCCGACCGCCCCACGATGCCGACCTCCGCCCAAGTCGATCTGTTGCAGTCCCACCACTCGTCAGTCTAGGACGGCGGGCCCACGATTTCCCCGTGCCCGTCGATGGATCGGTGGTCGGCGGTCTTCGATCACAGCCAGGCAGCGGGGTTCGGGTGTCATCCGGCCACCTGCCGATCGGAAGGGAACCGACTGACGGGTTGGAGATGGTCGAGGAGCTGGGCCGGGCCCGAAGCGTTTCGCAGGGTAGCCCTCGGCCCGGGCCCGCCTAGCGATCGGGTAGACCGGGAACGGGAAGTGGACTGTTCGGTAGTCCTGGCATCGGATTGTCCCACCAGAGCGTGTGTTCGATTCTTCTGGCGATCCGCCAACCGCCATCCGTGTCGGTGAGGAGATCGTGGTAACGGCCCCCAACGGTAAACAACCATGGTTCACCTTCAATCGTCAGACGATTGACGTTGAGGAAGGACGATCGGGCCTGAACGCCTTCGATGGCCCGGCTGAACTCCCGGTTTACGACTAGGTGTTGGGTTACGTCAAATATGGGCAGTACTTCGGCGAGCCACTGACGAACCTCGGGGTAGCCCCCTTCGATACCGCCAGCCGACCGATAGTCAAGATGTGCTCCGTTGGCGAACACCGTGTCAAGCAGGTCCCAGTCGAGGCTATCGATGGCAGTGGCGTAACGAGTGAGTAGATCGTCCATCGCCATGCGATCGGCCAGGGAAATGATCTCCGCATCCACTGTGTCAGGAGGCTACTCCAGCTTCTCCCAGATGCCGAGCGGATTCTCCACCAGCGACACGGTCGTCGGGCCGTCCCGGATTGTGAGTGGCGATGGTCTCGAGGTCAGTCAGCGGTCGGCACGGTAGCAGTCCACTGCACCCCGCCATCTTTGGTGCTCCAGAGAGTTGACGCGTCGTTGTTGTCCCCGTTGTATCCCAGCACGACGCCGTCGGAGCTATCGAAGAAGATCGCCTGTGGTGTTCCATCGGAGGCATCGCCGGTTAGGGCTTGCACGGTTTGCCAGTTGGTTCCACCGTTGGAGCTCATCAGGAGTGAATTCCTATCGCCGTACAAGAACACGGTGTCTCGGGACACCGCGTCGATTCCCCCCAGATAACCGAAGTTGAGAGGATCGCCCGTGCAGCCCGGCGTCACCGCAGCTGGGGGACAGGACGACTGGATTGTCCACGTCGCCCCACCATCCGTAGAACGCAGGGCCGACTTCGGTTGGGCCCCGGCACTTGGCTGCCCTGCACACACCGCCACCAGCGTTCCGTCCGTCGCCACCGAGAGCGCCGCCGAGACGGCGCCGGTGGCACAGGGAATCGGTCGTCTCGACCACGATGCGCCCCCGTTGGTCGTGAACCACAAATCGGCGTCATCAGTCTGGTCTTGCGGGTCGGTGACGGGATTCGAGACCAGGTAGGCATTCGATTGGCTGATCCTCACCAACCAGGTCTGGCCCAGGGACGCGGCGCCGTCACTCGGATCACCGGTGGCATCGGCCGGCGCCGAGGAAGGTGACCAGATCTGCCCGCCGTCCGACGATTCCAGGAGACGGAGGGAGCACGTCGATGCCACTGACGACGGCGGGCACCCGGACTCCACCATCCAGACCGATCTCCCCAGGGCCTCCACGCTCAGCACGGCTCCCGGTTGGTTGCTCTGGGCCCATGTCGCCCCATGGTCGTGGGTGACCATGAGGCCCGGGCCGAAGAGAAATCCGTCGCCCTGATCGTCAAAGGCCAGCGATCGCACCGGAGCATCGCTGGCACAATTCCACGATGTGACCGGTATGAGGGGACCGAACATGGCCCCACCGTCGGTCGTCCGACCGACCAGATCCTGACAGCTGAGAGCCGTCTGTCTGGTGAAGACCCCGAAACCGATCGTCGGGTTGAAGAATGCGATATCGGTGAGTCTTTCGCCGGCTGGCACCGGATGGGTCGTTGTCGTCGATGACGACGAGGAGATCGTTGTGGATGTGGCTCGGCCCGGCGTGGCCGAAGGCACCGACGAGCAGCCGAGCAGGGCGATGGCCCCCACCGAGATGCCGACGACCCCGGTGCCCAAGGAACGGTGGCAGTGGGGATGCCGCACCTGCTGAGTCTCCCATGGGTCAGGATCCCCGTCTGCGAGCACCGACTCCGGCGACCGCTGCCGGCGACAGCGCCTCGGTCTGCTTCAACATCGGTGGGGCCTTCGTCGGTTGTACAGTGACGATCGACGTTTCAGTCGGTGCCTGCACATCGAGCTTGACCATTATCATGAAGGTGGCCGAAGACCCTTCAAATGCGGAGGCCCACATGAGGAGGCGCAGATAGGTGGCCCGAAGAAGTTCACTGCGGTCGGAGCTCTACCGGGCAGCCAGGGAACTGGGTAACGTCCAGGCGGCGGGAAAAGGGCCGGGCTCGTACGCCAAGCGCGTTGCCAGGCGAAGGGTGTACCGGACCACCAATGGGATGACCAGGCACCTGTTGCGAGGGTCCGGCCTCTGAGGCTCGGCCTCTGATCCATTTGTCATCGGTATGGCCGCCGGGCCCATTACGGGTACCGGGGCGAGAGTTGGCCTGGGATGGGTGTGACTCGTTCATCCGGTCACCGCCATGATCGCCCACTCGAGGATGCCCTGACGTAGTTTGTGCGAGGGGAAGGTGGACGTAGTTCTTGTAATCGGGCGGGATCGGTCTATTGCTGTCGGCGGTTCCATTGGAGCGGACATCGAGCCTGGCGTCTTCATGACGCCGGGTTCCCCCGAACGACGATCCGGCCGAGCAATCGTGGACGGCCCGGAAAGGGGAGTGGGCCAGGGTTATGGCCCACTCCCGACGACCGGCCACGGAATGACAATTGAGGCGTGTTGGCGGCGCTTCTAAGCTGCCCATGACTCGCAGAGGTGCATCAGCATGCGCCGTCCGGACCACGACCCAGGAGCGACCATGACCGGCTCTCCCACCCAAGGAATCAAGACCGTGCTCCATCCCGTTTCCGATTTGGCCGCGGCCAAGGAGGTCTACACGGCCCTGCTCGGCGTCCCGCCGACGGCCGACGAGTCCTACTACGTCGGCTTCGAAGCCGCCGGCCAGCACATCGGGCTGGTGCCGGGCGGTGGACCCGAGGCCATGGCCTCGCCGGTGACCTACTGGCAGGTGGCGGACCTCGAGGCGAAGCTGGCCGAGGTGACCGAGGCGGGTGCCACTGTGAAGGACGCCGCCCGCGACGTCGGCGGTGGCCGCCGGGTGGCCACCTTCACCGACCCCGATGGCAACGTCCTCGGGCTACTCCAGGACCCATGAGTGCCAACCCCGTGCTGAGCCACCGCGCCGAAGAAGGGGTCGCCTGACGCGTCGCTGGAAGTCGGGGCGCCCGCGGCTCGTCGGGACGGGCGGGAGGTGAGTGGCTCCGAGCCGCCAAAGCACACGGCCCGCCGGCCGGAGCCCGTTGTCGTGTTCAGGTCCGGCTCGGTTGGATTACCGGCAGCGGTGCTGTTTTGGACAGGAGCCAAAGACGATCGTGGAGCTGCGTCCGGGACGGTGCGGTCCGACCGCCACCGGGCTACGGGATGGGATCGCTCATCCGAGCAGTCCGCCGCCCGGAACGGGAGCTTGGATCGGGAATGACGTTTCAGCCGGGCTACAAGCGGTTAACATGCTTCGTACGAGGTGCAGGTCATAACCGTGGCGGTTGAGAAAGTCCATCGACCATGGCCGGATTGCTGCGCAAGATTGTCAACACCTTGCACACCGAGGTCCAGCCGGTGCAGGACGTCTCCACCCTCTTGAAGCCACTTACCCGTGTGGATGCCAAGTGGGTCTGGGATGACGGACTCTGGGCCCTCGAGCATGTCGTAGCGGCGGAAGGGTCCCGGCTGACGGCACGAGACACGACGTTGTTGGCAACCGTGAATGCCGCCGCCCGGCTGCACCCCTACACCAGCCCCCGCCGGGTGCCCGGCCTCCCGAAGTGCGATCCATCGATCCCACCGGCAAGTGGCCGACCCCATCAACCACCAGCCCGGAACGCGGCGCCACTCGTCCTCCCCGAGTACAGAACACCGGTCAATGTCCCCGCCCGGCCAGACGGCGAAACCTAGGCAACCAAGCATCGACCGGCCTGTCGGTCTCCTCGATCGCATCCACTCAAAGCAGGTTCCGGTGATCCACGCTCATGCGCTGTCGTGACTGAACGTCACAGCTCGGAATCGAAGAGGGCGTCCTGGCGGCGAAGACCCGAGAGTATCCGTTGCTCCGCCACCGGCACTCACGAGATCGTAACGAGCTTCTCAGGGCATCCCAAGGGTCAGGGCCTACTCTGAGCTGCGCCGAGTCCAGTGAGCCGGGGCACCCCTACCCTGCTCCGGACTTGGCGCTACCCATTTTTGGCGACCCCGGCGCTCCCGGGCGCAACAACGCCTAGTCCAGAGGCGCAGGCTCGATGGCCGAGAGCCGCTCCATGGCCGGACCGAAGGTCGAATCGAGCCGGTTGGCCGGATCGTCGCCGACGACACCGGTGACCAGGGTTGAGACCCCGATCTTGGCGAAGGCTTCCGCTCCACGCACCACGTCGTCGACCGTCGCCTCTAACGGGATGTCCCGGTACATCGCGGTCACCTCGATCTCGTTGGGGTCGCGACCCAGCGCATCGCAGTGCCGGCGTAGCACGTCGATCTTGTGGGCAACCTCATCGGAATCGCCGAAGATGTTGCAGGCGTCTGCGTACTGGGCCACCAGTCGGAGTGTCTTGCGCTCGCCGCTGCCTCCGATGAGGATCCGCGGGTGAGGGCGGCTCACCGGCAACGGGCTGCACAGCGTTTCCTCGAGCCGGTAGTGCCGGCCCTCATAGGCGCCATTGTCGTCACTCCACATCTGCAGGCAGATCTGGATCGCCTCTTCTAACCGCTCGAAACGTTCCGACGGTCGGCGGGAACGCCACCCCCAGACCGCGGTGCTCCCGCTCGTACCATGCCGCCCCGATCCCCAGCTCGGCCCGGCCGCCCGACAACACATCGAGCGTTGTCACGGTCTTGGCCAGAAGCCCGGGATGGCGATAGGTCACCCCGGTAACGAGGAGTCGGAGCCGCAGCCGCTCAGTTCGCCCGGCGATGAACCCCAGCGCCGTGTAACCCTCGAGCATCGGGTCCTCCGCCGGCGCCATCCAGTCCATTTGGAAGTAATGGTCCATGAACGACAGGGTGCGCACCCCGATTGCCTCAGCCCGCTGGGCCAGGTCGGCGAGGCCCGGCCCGATTCCCGTCGGGCCGCCGGCCCAGTCGAATCGTGACACGTGGAGATCGAGTTCCATGTTCGTCGTTCTAGCACCGGGGACCCGGTGGGGCGGCCGGGTCGTCCGGTCCGATGGGGGCTGTCGTTCTCCGTCCACGGGGAGCCGGGCGGCGGCCCGGTGGTGAGCGGTATCCACCGGACGACATGGAATAGCCTTCCGGCATGACCGGGAGCCAGGCCACACCGGAGGACGAGGATCCCCTGATCGCTTCGCTCCGGGAGTTCCTCGAGGCCAACCGGTCGCTCCAGCGGGCCCTGCAGATGAGAGAGGCCCGCATCGAGGGCTATATCGCCGCCCTCGAGGCCGGCGACCGGGCCGTCGATCTGGCTCGGGCCAGTCCGGCGGTTGCGGCCCGCACCACCGACAACCAGGCCATCGATCGCCTGACCAAGGCTCGTCAGAAGTCCCGGGCCAGGACCTTTCATCGCCTGATCAAAGAAGGCATGAGTCGCAAGGAGATCGCCGAGATCTGGGGGTTCTCCCAACAGGTGGTCTCCCGGATCGTCAATTACGAGAGGGTCCCGGTGGACGAGGAACCGGCGCGATAGATCGGGCCGACAACTCGGTTTCATGACGAAACCCCGGCACTTGCTCGGCGGAGAGCAGCACCGGGGTTTCGCTGCGACACTGCGGGAATCGCAGCCGCTCCGTCCTCCCAGATCCGGCGGATGACCCACGGAGGACTTGACCCGAACCTAACCAATGCGGGCCCGATTTTCAACAGGTGTTGAAAGGTGATGATCGGCCCGCCAAGCGCCCGCACCAATGTGACCCGGCGAGTGCCTGGGCACGGCGCCGGGCCAGGGCACCAACGGCGATCACGCCGAGGACGGCGCGGTCCAGTGCCGGATGATCGTGTCATCACCGCCCGAGCGGCTCACACACCTCCTCCATCCCGACGGTCGGCCGGGGCAGTCTGACGCCGCTCACCCGGACCCGGAGGCGAATCGGGCACCGGGCGTCGACAAGGGCAAGTTGCAGAGTCGGCTCCGAGCGGGCAGGATCCTACCTGCGGGGGGTCCTGAGGCGGGGGTCGACGCGTGGAATACCCGAGTGAAGAAGAGATCCGTACCATGACGAACAAGGAGTTCGTCACCTTGATCCAGTATCAGGCCAACAAGATCGACCAGACCTTGAGCCGGAACGAACGGCCGGCTTCGGCCACGGTGCGCACCGGCGAGCCTTGGATCTGACCTGAGCACGGTCCCGGCTGCCGGGCCCCGCCCCGGTGGGAAACGGGCACTCGTGATCAGTCCGATGTCGTGGTCGGTCCCGGCTCGACCACTTGGCTCCCGCTGGCGGCGATGAGTTGCGTTCCCGCCCCCACGTCGGCGTAGATCTGGCGCTCGTCGTCCTTCTTCGGGAACAGGGTGACCACCAACACGAAGCCGATGGCCGCCGCCAGCGTGGCGAAGGTCAGCGCCGCCGTCTTGCCGTGCACGAACGCCTCCTTGGCCGCCTGCACGAGCTGGGCGCTCTGGGCCTGGGGGAACTGCTTGGCCACCTGCTCGGCCCCGGTGAAGGACTGACTGACAGTGTCGGCTGCCTGCGTGGACAGCTGCTGGGCCTGGTGGGGCGTCTCGTGGGCGAAGGCCTTGGTGAAGTAGTCGGTGTACCGGACCGCCAGCAGAGTACCCATCACCGCCTGAAAGACGGCGCCACCGAAGTCCCGCTGGAGGTCGTTCGATGCCGAGCCCATGCCGGCCCGGGCCACCGGGACCGACCCCATCAACGCGTTGGACGATGGTGGGCCGGCCAGGCCGATGCCGATGCCGAGGGCGGCATAGATGACGACCACCACCGCTCCCGACGTGCTGGTACCGAAGGCCAGGGCCATGGACAAGAAGGCCACGGTGGTCAGTCCCAACCCGAGGGCGAACGGCACCCGGGCCCCGTGCCGGGCGATCAGCCGGGCCGACGGCCGAGCCACCAGCATCAACCCCGCCGCCGCCGGGAGGGTGGCCGCCGCCGCCTTCAGCGGTGAGTATCCGAGGACATTCTGGGTGTACTGCTGACCGACGAAGAGGGAGGCCAACAGCCCGCCCCAGATGATGGTGCCACCGGTGAGGGCGATGGAGAACGTCCGGATCTTGAGGACCTGGAGGTCGAACAGCGGATCGGCCGCCCGGTGCTCCCGGAAGATGAAGGCCAGGAGCGACACCGCCGACAGGGAGAAGAGTCCGAGCACCACGCCGTTCCATCCGTAGTCGGGAACCAGTCCGATGCCGAGCACGAGCGGACCGACGAAGACCACCGACAGCGCTCCTCCCGGGTGGTCGACGGGCGCCGAGGTCTCGCCGGCGTGACCGGGGATCCAGACGGCACCCGCTATCACCACCAGGACCGCCAGTGGAATGGTGACGAGGAACACCGACCCCCACCAGGCCCGACCGAGCAACAGGCCGCCGATAAGCGGTCCGAGGGCGGAGACGCCGCCGCCGATCCCTGACCACAGGGCGATGGCCCGGGTTCGGGCTCCCCCGGCAAACAGGGCGCTGATCAACGACAGGGTGGTCGGGTAGAGCATCCCCGCCGCCACCCCGCCGACGATGCGGGCCACCACCAGCACCTGGGGGTTGGGAGCCCAGGCCGCCAGGCAGGCGGCTGGGATGGACAAGATGGCGCCGGCCAGCATTGCCGACTTTCGGCCGTAACGGTCGGCCAGTGCCCCCAGGTACAGGACGGACGCGGCCAGGCCCAGCGTGAACCCCAGTGCCACCAGATTGAGCTGGGCCTGTGATGTCTTGAGCCCGGCGCCGATCGAGGGCAGGGCCACATTGGCGATCCCGAGGTTGATGTTGGCGACGACCGCCCCCAGTATCAGCACCCCAAGGATGAGTCCGGATCGTGGTGGCCGCCCGTCCTGGGTTCCCGGGACAGCGGCGGTGCCGGGCGGGACGGCCGGGACCCCGTCGTCGGGCTGGCTCATTTCCACATCCTTCCTCACCCTCGATCGGTTGGACCGGATACGGCCCCGGTGTCGGATCACCCGGGGTGACGGCCGGAGGAGCGACCGCGAGGATGAGTGGCATCATGTCGGTAGGGACCGGCTCACGGCCCCGACCTCGTCGTCGACGGAAGGACCATCTCCCATGCCCCTGCACAAGCACGTGTCGATCCGAGACGAACTGCTCGACTCGGTCTACGCCGGGAAAGACCTGCTCGCCGCCCTGCCGTCCCACCACTGTCCCGACGACGCCATGCGGGCCGAGGACGCCTTCCAGGCCATCTCCGACGAGCTGCTGCTCGACGGCAACGCCCGCCAGAACCTGGCCACCTTCTGTCAGACCTGGGAGGAGGACGAGGTCCACAAACTGATGGACCTGTGCATCAACAAGAACTTGATCGACAAGGACGAGTACCCCCAGACGGCCGAGATCGAGCGGCGGTGCGTCCAGATCCTCGGAGGCCTCTGGAACGCCCCCGAAGGGGGAGAGGCGGTCGGGTGCTCGGCCATCGGCTCGTCCGAGGCCTGCATGCTCGGGGGCATGGCGGCCAAGTGGCGGTGGAGGGCCAAGCGCCAGGCCGAGGGCAAGCCCGCCGACAAGCCCAACATGGTGTGCGGCCCGGTCCAGGTGGTGTGGCACAAGTTCGCCAGGTACTGGGAGATCGAGATGCGGGAGATCCCCATGTCCCCGGGCAAGTACTGCATGGACGTCGACCAGATGCTGGCCCAGGTGGACGAGAACACCATCATGGTGGTCCCCACCTTCGGGGTCACCTACACCGGCGCCTACGAGCCGGTGGCCGAACTGGCCCAGGCCCTCGACCAGCTCCAGACCGATACCGGGCTCGACATCGACATCCATATTGACGGGGCCAGCGGGGCATTCCTGGCCCCGTTCTGCGCCCCCGACGTGGTGTGGGACTTCCGCCTCCCCCGGGTCAAGTCGATCAGTACCTCCGGCCACAAGTTCGGCCTGGCCCCCCTCGGGGTCGGATGGGTGCTGTGGCGGGACAAGGTCGACCTGCCCGACGACCTGATCTTCCACGTCACCTACCTGGGCGGGGACATGCCCGTCTTCCAGATCAACTTCTCCCGGCCGGCCGGCCAGATCGTGGCCCAGTACTACAACTTCATCCGTCTGGGACGCAACGGCTACAAGGACGTGCACGACTCCTGCTACCAGACTGCCAAGTTCCTGGCCGAAGAGATCGTGAAGCTCGGCCCGTTCGAGCTGCTGTGCGACGGGAACCCGCTGACCGGCATCCCCTCGGTGGCCTGGAGGATCCGCGAGGGGGAGGACCCCGGCTACACCCTCTACGACATCGCCGACCGCCTGCGGGTCGACGGGTGGCAGGTACCCGCCTACCCCCTCACCGGGTCGGTGGCCGACATCTCGGTCCAGCGGATCCTGGTCCGCCAGGGGGTCAGCCGCGACCTGGCCGCCTTGTTGCTGGCCGACATGGTGAAGTCCATCCAGCACTTCGACAAGCACCCGGTGTCGGTGGCCATGACCAAGGAGGAGTCCGGCGGATTCAGCCACCTGTAGAAGGTGACGAGATGACTTCGACCTCGCCCACCAACCTCAGCGGGTTTGAGCGGTCCCACCTGGTCGCCACCGGGCTCCGGGCGCTGGTCACCGCGGCGTTGTTGTTGGTCGTCTACTACGAGATCCCCATCGCGCACCGACCCCACGAGTCAGTGGTGCTGCGCCTGGTCGTGGCCTTGGCCCTGTTCGTAGCGGTCCTGACCAACGAGATCCGCCTGATCACCAGCCACGACCGCCCCATGCTCAGGGCGGCCGTGGCCATGGCCACGGTCATCCCGCTGTTCTTGATCTTGTTCGCCTGGATCTACGTGACCATGTCCCACAACGACCCGACCGCCTTCGTCGGCTCGCCTCGGCCCCTCACCCGGAGCTCGGCCCTCTACTTCACCGTCACCGTCTTCTCCACCGTGGGGTTCGGGGATATCACGCCGAGGACCGATGTGGCCCGCCTGGTGGTCACGGTCCAGATGCTGGCCGACCTGGCCGTTCTGGCCGTGGTCATCCGGCTGATCATCGGGGCGGCCACCCGCGGTGTCGCCCGCCGGAGCGGACCGGCCGAGTAGGGCCCCGCGACCGGTCGGCGTCCTATCATCGGGCCATGGCCGATCACATGACGGGCTCGTGGCCCTGGCCCGCTGAGCTGGACGCGGTGGTGGCGGCGCCCCGGTTCCACACCGTGCTCTACGAGGACGACCGCGTCCGGGTCCTCGAAGGAACAGTACGACCCGGGGAGAACGTTCCCCTGCACACCCATCGGTGGGGTGGCGTCCTCTACACCCTCGACTCCAGCGACTTCGTCCGGCGCGACCCGGACGGGAACGTACTGGCGGACACCCGGGTGTCCAGGTCGGCGCCGGTGGCCGGAACCGCCGGCTGGGGCGGACCCCTGACCCCGCACCGGTTCGAGAACGTCGGCGATCGGGTCTTTCACACCCTCACCGTCGAATTGAAGGATCCCGCACCGACGGAGTGACGATACCCGCCGTCCTTCCGGTCCGGTCGAGATCCGGCGCCATCACCCCCATCCAGGAAGCGTCAGGCCGATTTCTTCGACGGAGTCAGGAACTGTTCGACGGCAGTGGCCAGCCCCTGGGCGATCACCTTCTGGCCGCCCGGGCTCACGGCGATGGATCCTTCGAAGGGATCGGTCAGGTAGAGGGGTTCGATGACGGCGCCCGGCATGTCGCTCGGCGAAGTGAAGTACCCGCTCTGGGCTGGTCCGATGAGCAGCAGGTGGTTGTAGTCGAGGGCCTCCTCGGCCAGACCGCCGGTCGAGGGGTCGCCAACGGCGGAGCCGTATCCGGTGTCGGAGACGGCTCCGTCATTGGGGATGTCCCAGCCCTGGTCGTTCATGGCCGCCAGAACGTCGTTCTCCAACAATCCGGCCAGCTGGCTGTTGGCTGACGAGAATGTCCGATCGGTGTCGTAGATGGTGACGCTCCCGGCGTTGTCGGAGGTAGCCCCGGAGTCCATGTAGATCCCGACCAGGACATCCGCCTGGGCCAGGTCGGCACACTCGTCTCGGGCCACCACGTCGTCATGGGAGCCCTGCAGTGACAGCACACCGTCCGAGATGTCGTCGGCGCTCAGTCGCACCACCGATGTGTTCCCGGTCCGCGACACCACGACCCGGTAACCGCGGGCCCGCAGCCGGACCATGGTGTCGAGCTCGATGGCAAGGTTGACACCGGCCTCGTAGATGGTGGTGCCCGATTCGGTTGTGCCGGAGCCTCCCGGGTCGATCCCGCCATGACCGGCGTCGAGGAACACCGTCTTGCCGTTGTCACCGCTCGTGGGACCGAAGCCCTGACACGCACCCGGGGAGAAGGCGGCCGCGTCCAGTGGCGTGCCGCCCGATGCGGCGGAATCGGCGCCGCCGGCGCTGCGGGTCACCTCCGGGCCCAGGGTCCGCCAGGTCAGCACGGCCACGGCGGCGATGACCACGATCCCGAGGAGTGCGACGGTGCGGCGGAGACGGATCAGTCGGCGTCTCTCGATCGACCGGCGGCTCACGGGTGGAGGTCCCGCATCGGCGCCAAGGATCTCATCGGTGGTTGGTGGGAGGTGCGCCGCCTGCCATCGCGTACGGTGGGCGTCCAGTTCGGACAGGCGCCGCCGGTCGTAGCCATCGGATCACACGTGAAGACAGTACCGACACTGGGCCCGAAAAGGACGTCACGGACGCCTGGGGCGGCACCGTCTTCACAATCGCACCCTCCCCCGAATGATCTAGCCGGGGGCCGTCCCGGCGCCGGGCGCCGCCGTCCCACCCGGCAACGGCACCGGGTCCCCGGTGGTACCTGCCCGGTGGCGCCACACTCGGCCGGCACCGGGGGAGCGAGGCCGACGAGCCCACAGCATGACGGCGACGCCCACCATGAACACCACCATGGCCAGAGCGAACGAATTCCCCCGGAGCAGCTGCCACCCGTGCTCGGACAGCTCTCGATTCTCGCCGTTGGGGACGGTCCAGATCGGAGCCCACCAGAACAGGGCGGCCCCGGCCGCGGCCCACAGTCGGCCGAAGGCGGGCCGATCGGAGGCCCACACCAACCAGATCAGGACCGGGACCACCCACACCAAGTGGTGGGCCCAGGTGACCGGGGACACCAGCAGTCCCGTCGTGGCGCAGACCAGCACGCCGAGGAAGTTCGACGAGGACCGGGCCGCCCACCACGCCAGGGCGATGCCGGCGACCAGAACGACCGCGCACAACACCGCCACTGCTCCCATCGACACCACGCGGTGGTCGACGCGGTTGGCGACCGCCCGCAGGCTCTGGTTGCTGATGTAGGAAGCGTCTCCGATCCGACTGGCATCGGTGGCGTAGTTCGTCCAGTAGTTCCACGAGACCCTGGGGTCCACAGCCGCCACCGCCAGGCAGCACAGCCCGAAGCTGACCAGGGCCGTCCAGGCCGCCCGGGTCTGACGGGTGACGAACAGGTAGGCCACGAACACCAGGGGGACCAGTTTGATGGCGGCCGCCACCCCGATGAGCACCCCGCGGGGGAGCGAGCGCGGGCCGATCCGGAGGCGACCGGTGAGGTCGAACAGGACCATGGCCGCCAACACCAGGTTGACCTGGCCGAAGTAGAACGTCAGATGGATCGGTTCGAGCACGAAGGCCGGGGCCACCAGGACCAGAGACAGCGACAACGCCCGCTCCCGGCTCCAAGTCGGGAGGACGATTCGGACCGACCGCAACACCAAGGCGAGCAGCGCCGTCAAGTTCACCAGGCTCCACACCACCTGGGCCGGCACCGGAGGCACCAGGGCCATGGGGACGAACACCAGTGCCGCGAACGGGGGGTAGGTGAACGGGAGATGGGGCAGGACGGCCAGCGACACCTGGTACAGCCGGCCGTCGGTCAGATGGCGGGCACCCATCACATAGACGGAGAAGTCGAGCTGGGGGACCGAGGCCAGGGCGACGGCTCCCCAGATCGCCAGGGCCACCGAGACGGCGCCGACCACCCAGACGGCCACGATCGGGACGGTGGGCCGACCCCGACCGGCGTCGGCGTTGACCGGTTCCTCCGGTCGGGGATCGGTGCCGGCCGCCTCTACTAACGAGCTCATCAGGCCGGGCCGGTGAGAGCGCTCGATTTCCTCAAGCCCCTCACGATACCGGGGTACCCGCAGGACAATGGTGCACTCCGCCGTCGGGTCTGGTCAGTACCCCCCGGTGCAGCCCTGTTGATCGGGGGCCTCGTCGGGATCGCCCCAATAGGCGGTGGCGAAGGCCACGGCCACCCGGATCTGCTGATCGGGCGTGGCATCGGCGGCATCGGCCGGGAACCCGAACGTGTTGAACTGGTCCCAGTTGGCATGGCTGAATCCGAGGCCGCCACTGTATTCACCACCCTGGACGTTCCACGCTCCTCCCTCCTCGCACATGTTGACCCTCATCCACGCCGCCCGCTGGAGGGGGGTGATGCCGTCGGCCTCGTCGGCCCAGGGGGACCCGGGGGCCACCGTGCTTCCCCCGAGAGAGCCGTAGAACCCGGCGCCTCCGAAGGTGAAGATGCCACCGTCCGAGGCGACAGTGATATAGCCGGTGTCGGTCGAGGCCAGTCCGATGACCGGCATGTTGAGCGACTGACCACCGGTCGAGCCGTAGAACGGGGCGCCGTCGAAAGAGAACACGCCGCCGTCAGGGGCGGCCAACCGGTAGCCCGATCCGGCCGAACTGATGCCCACCACCGAGGTCCCGACCGGTGCATCCCCGCCGAACCGGGCGTCCCCGAAGGCATAGACCGAACCGTCCGACGCCGCCTCCCAGTACCCGCCGCCGTCTGCGGTGGTCGCCATCCCCACCATCGGGCTCCCCACCGACATGTCGGCGGCCGACCCCAGGAACTGGGCGTCCCCGAACGAGAACACGCCGCCGTCCGAGCCGACCAGCCAGTAGCCCCGGCCGTCCGGCGTCGGGTCGATCCCGACGATGGCCGGGTCGCAAGGGTCCGACCCGGTGGACCCGTAGTACCGGGCATCGCCGAAGGCAAAGACCCCGCCGTCGCTGGCCACCTCCCAGTACCCATGCCCGTCCGGGGTCGGGGCCATACCCACGATCGGCTTGTTGAGCTGCTGGCCTCCAGTCGATCCGTAGAAGCGGGCGGCACCGAAGGCGAAGATGCCGCCGTCAGCACCGTCTTCCCAGTAGCCGCCCCCTCCGGGCAGGGCGGTGGCGCCGACGATGGGGGCGTTCAGGACCACTCCTTGGCCGGTGAGCAGTGGAACCGGCGCCGCACCGGCTTGGCCGAGAGGGAAGGCCAGTACCGACGCCATCACCGCCGCCGTCACTAGGAGGAACGTGGGCCTGGCCCAGCGTCGGCTGTCGGTGGCGGCGGATGGGGTAGACGGTCTCGATCGGAAATGGGTACGGCGAAAGAAGCGGGGTGCATCCATGGAGGGTGACCTTTCCTCGGTCGGTCAGCGCCGCTCCCTGACTCGGAGGTACGCCGACTCTCTTTTGGTTGGGTGGACCCCACATCTGTGCATTCAACGCCCCAGCCGAGCACCGGGAAGGGTGGTACGGCCTGGCTTCAACAGCCGGGTGTGCTAGCGGGTTGGTACGTCCGTCAGTCGGTGATGGTTACGTCGCGGTCTCCTGGCCGGTCGGTCGCTGTCTTTCGCCCCTGGTGTCGGGGCCCGCCACTCACCCGAGTGACGACAGCGATCCCGCATCCAGCGGCGGTGACTGTACCGGTCGGTCCCCACCGCGGCTAATCGTGCTGACGCCCGGTAGCGGATCAGGATGGCCAGGCGTCAGATGCGACCGCAGAGAGTGGTGACTCCGCGATCGTGGTGTTGCCACCGGCATCTCCATCGCCATGTGCGGAGGTGATCGGATTCCTTGATCGGCACCGACCATCACCGGCTCGGTCCCAACTGTCCCAGCCCCGGCTCCCGCACAACCGGAAGGATGCGGAAGGAACCCGTGTGGATTCGGGCGATTTCTTCACGCACATTGTTCACGCGCACTCGGGGATCGACCTTGTCGATCGGTTGCACCGGCGCAGCCATCACGGGCCGGACGGACGCCACCACTCGCTGGCGGTTGGTCGGTTGCCACCTGCTCGCCCGCGCTCGGTTGGCCTCCCGGTCATCATGGCGGGTAATCACTACGGCAATAGTGCTCTTTCAGTACCGATAATAGATATGGCAATAGTGCTCTTGTGGTGGCCTGACCTGGGACATCGGCCTCGCCACCGCCTCGGTTCGAACGGACCCACCTGGCCACCACCCGCCATCTGATCTTCGGTTAGCATCGCCCACGGCGCCCATACCGGGCCGATCGACACGCACAGAACCGCGTGCAGGAGTGCAGGAGTAGAACGACGATGGCAGGAGCGACGACAGACACGAGCGTGACCCCGGTGGTCTGCCGCCGCCGCGTCTCGCCCCTGGGCCTGGCCCCGTCCCCGTCCGTGTTTCTGGGGGGACCGGTCCAGCTCACCGCCTGACCGCAACCGGCGGCGTCGGGCCCCGGGAACCCACTTCTGACTGCCGGCATCGAACATGCCGGCCTCTGATCTTCATCATCCGTAGCTCCGGTCGAGTACCCGCGGGGACAGGTCCCCGCCGAGGACCCCGGGGCCCCCATTGGCAAGGAAGCCATCGATGGCTGCACTCCCTGAATTCCCGACTGCGTCCGCCTCTGAGACCATTGCCTTCTGTTGGCGGCAGGTCGACGGCCAGAAGCGTCAACTCATCACCTCGTGGGTGATGATGGTGCTGGCGGTGGTGATGGCTGACATCGCCTGTCCCCTCGTCTTCGCCACCATCTTGAACCGGGTGCTCCTCCCAGCCGGCCCGGGCCAGCGCCGGCGAGTGGCACACCTTCGGTCCCCTCCTCGGTGCCTACGGGGTGGCAGCTCTGGTGGCGGTCGTCTTCTGGCGGATCGCCGGCTGGCTGGAGTGGGGAGCCTGCGTGCGCTCCTTTGCCAACGGGCTCAACAACGGCTACCGCCATCTGCTGACGCTCAGCCACCGCTGGCACATGGACCACCCGGCCGGCGAGGTCATCTCCTCGCTGGGCAACTTCTCGTGGGCCTTCGTCGAGATGGTCGACGTCGTCTCGTGGGGGCTGCTGCCCGTCGTGGTGGTGGTTCTGTCGGCGCTCGCCGTGCTCGCCGTGTTCGCCTGGCCGGCCGCCCTGGCCCTCCTGGCCATGGTGGCCGGGTTCGTCGTCGTCATCTACCGGCGCCTGCGTCTGGTACGGGCCGCTTCGGAGGCGTTCGAGAACCACCACTCACGGGCGACCGGAGTGGTGGCCGACACCGTGACCAACTTGATGGCCGTGCGATCGGCGGCGACCGAGCCGTTGGAGAGGAGACGGGTGGAGGACCTCATGCACCAGTCGGTGGCGGCCGACTTGCGGGCCCGGTCCATCTTCATGCGCACCCAGCTCGAGCTGGAGAGCTCGATCGTCATCGGCACCCTTTTGGCTCTGATCGCCGGGACGACCATGGCGGTGCACCACTGGGCCTCGACGGCGGCGCTCTACCTGATCCTCTACTACTCCGCCCAGGTGGCACTGAACCTGCAGCAGTCCTTCGAGCACCTTCGGCTGTTCGCCCGATCGCTGGGTCGGGCCGCGAAGTTCACCGCCATCGCCGGCGAAGAGGTCGACATCCGCGACGCCCCCCGACGCCGGGCGGCTGCAGGTGTCGACGGCCACCGTCGAGTTCAGCCACATCGGCTTCGGCTACCGGTCCGGAACCAAGCTCTTCGACGACCTCACCATCACCGTCGGGCCCGGTGAGCATGTCGCCCTGGTGGGGCCGTCCGGCTCAGGGAAGTCCACACTGTCCAAGCTGTTGCTGCGGCTGATGGACGTGGAGTGCGGCCGGATCATGGTCGACGGCCAGGACGTCAGGGATGTAACACTGTCGTCACTGAGGGGCGCCATCTCCTACGTTCCCCAGGACCCCCAGCTGCTCCACCGGACCATCGCCGAGAACATCTGTTACGGATTGGGTGGCACCGACGCTCCGGTGGCCGGCGGGGACGGATCGACGCCTCGGCCGGCGGTGGACTACGACATCGTCCACGCCGTGGGCCGGGCCGCCCATGTCGAGGAGTTCGTCTTCGCCCTCCCCGACGGGTACGACACCGTTGGTGGGGGAGCGCGGGCTGAAGCTGTCGGGGGCCAGCGCCAGCGGGTGGCCATCGCCCAGGCGATGGCCAAGCAGGCTCCCATCCTGGTGCTGGACGAGGCCACCTCCGCCCTCGACTCGGAGTCCGAGCACCTGGTCCAAGAAGCACTGTGGCGACTGATGGAGCGGTCGACCGCCCTGGTGATCGCCCACCGGCTGTCCACCATTGCCCACATGGACCGCATCGTGGTGTTCGACCGGGGCAGGATCGTGGAGGAGGGCACCCACGCCGAGCTGCTGGGCCGGGGCGCGCAGGGCCTGTACGCCCGGCTGTGGCAGCACCAGTCCGGCGGGTTCCTGGTGGAGTGACCCGGGTGGCTGCGGCCCGGGGGCTCCGGTCAGGTCGGCCGTAGGGTGATGAGCTCCCGGGCGTTGTCGTTGAGGATGAGGCGGCGATCGTCGGCACTGAAGTTCTTCAGCTCGATCACATAGTCGAGGGGTTGGGGCAGGGCTTCGATGTGGGGCCAGTCCGAACCGAAGATGACCCGGTCGGATCCCATGCACTCGGCCACCTGCTCGACGTCGTCCTCCCAGAAGGGGTTGATCCAGACGTGGCGCCGCAAGGTCTCGACCGGGTCGTTCTTCCAGTAGCCGGGCATCTTGTCCGCGGACGATCGGAGCTTCTTTATCAGCTCGGGTAGGTACTCGGCGCCGTTCTCGACCGAGGCGAGGCGCAGATTGGGGAACCGCTCGAAGTGGTTCTCGAAGATGATGGTGAGCAGGTAGTCGCGGATGGCCTGCTCGATGGCGAACGACTTGATGGTCGGCTTCCACCCGCCGGCGAACGTGGCCGCGAACCCGTCGACGGCGTACCCGTTCGAGGACACCCCGCTGTCGGCGGCATGGACCACCACGGTGACGCCGGCGTCGTTGGCCAGGCCCCAGAAGCCGTCGAACAACCGGTCGAAGGGATTCCTCTGTCCCCACACCGTGGTCGGTGCCGCCGGCCGCATCACCACCGTGCGGGCCCCGCGGTCGAGCGCCCAGGTCAGCTCGTCGGTGGCCCAGTCCGGATCGGCCAATGTGATGTACGGCGCCGTGAAGATCCGGTCCGCCACGTTGAAGGTCCAGTCTTCGGCCAGCCACCGGTTGAAGGCCCGGAACATGAGGCAGACCGCCTCGGGATCGTGGGCCAGGGGCTCCTCGTAGATCATGCCGAGGGTCGGGAACAGGAGGCAGCCGGCCAAACCCTGGTCGTCCAGTGCGGCCAGGCGGGCCTCGGGCTGGCGGTAGGCCGGGCGGATCGGCTCGCGCCGGGACAGGAACTCCATCGGGTTCCGACCCTCGGGGTTGCCCCGGAAGTAGTCGTACATGGCCCCCGGCATGGCGATCGGGTCGAAGGTGGGATTGGTCACGGCCCGGTTCACCCGGCCGCCGATGACGTGGTAGCGCCGACCGCCGATCTCGCTCCATTCGATGACCCGGGGGCCGAGCTTGGGATCGAGATGGCGGGTGAAGGCGTCCAACGCCTCGTAGTAGTGGTTGTCGGCGTCGAACACCGGATGGTCGATCTCACCGAGCTCGCGCATGGCTTCCTCCTGGCGACGCGCCCGGGATGGGCGACGGCCCATCCTACGGGCGGTGGTGACCGCGGGTGGTCAGGGGACCTGCTTCGGGGGCTTGCCGAGCTTCCAGAACTGCAGCGGGGAGGTGCTCAGCGCCTCGGGCGACGCCGTGTAGGCCAACACCAGCCAGTGGGTCCCGTGGAGTGGGGCGCTGGTGTATGTGGACGGAGCGATGGTCACGGTGGCCGAGCCGTGGGGTCCGAGCACGAAGGGCCGGTGGTCGACCGGATACCAGAACCCGTCGGGGTGGGGGCTGCCCATGGACACCATGAAGTGCGGCGTCACGGATCCGCCCGTGGTGTTGTGCACGGTGAGCGTGACCGTGTCCATCGAGGTGGCCGACTGCGAGGCGGTCACCGACCGGACGGCCAGGTCCAGCGGTGGTGACAAGAAAGCCGCCGCCGCCACCACTACCGCCGCCGCCGCCGGGGCCAGCACGGCCAGGGCGGCCGCAGGCCTGAGCCCGGCGGCGCCATGGGCGCCGGTCTGCCGGCGGGGGGCCGGGGCCACGGTGAGGACCGCCACCAGGGCGGCCGGAAACAGGTCGACCAGGTAGCTGGTCAGGCTGCGGGGGGCGACGAAGAACGCCAGCGGGAGCGTCAGCATCCAGATCCGCTTCATGACGGGGTACCACACCACCATGGCCGCCAGCAGGGCCGCCAACGCCAGCAGGCCGGCCAGGTTCAAGAGCGGGAGGGAGACACCCCGGGCCATCCCGTGGAGGGCCACGGTACCCAACCCCTGGCCGTCGACGACCAGGGGTTGGGTCAGCGGGCAGCAGGGTTCCGCGCAGCCACGCCGACGGTGACCACACGAGGAAGGGGAGGTTCACTGCCGCGAACACCCCCATCACGATGGCCAGGTACCCGGCGGCCAGGCGCACCGGACGGCGGCCCGACCTCCGGGCTTCGAAGAACAGTCCGACGAGGATGAAGGGAATGCAGAACCACGGGGTCTGCTTGATGGAGCAGGCCAGGCCGAGCGCCACCGGTCCCATCCAGTTGGCCAGGCCGGCGCGGCGCCCGACGCCGAACCTGTCCCACCGCCACACCGCCAGCACCAGAAAGGGGAGGAACACGGCGTCGGTACCGCCCGATCCGAAGATGGCGGCGAAGGCCGGGACGGCCAGCACCAGGACGGCGAACCACCGCACCGCCGGCGGGACCAGGGCGAACAGGAGGACGCCGGTGACGATCCAGGCCACCAAGTCGGTCCAGTCGACGATCTGGTGGCGGAATCCGAGGGCGAGGGCGGGCACGTACGACGAGGACCGACCCGGCCGGGTAGGACATCTGGCTCACGTGCCCGCCATCGATGGTGTAGGTCCAGTAGGCCGTCGGCGTCTGGAGCAGGCGCTCGGCCGGGGCCAGCGAGGCGGTGTAGGGGTTGATGCCGTGCTGGAGAAGGCGGGCGGCCACCTGATCGAAAGCCGAAGCGTCAGTGGTGTAGAACGCCCGCAGGTGGATGGAGGCACCCTCGTTCCCCAGGATCGAGGCGGCCACCGAGGCCAGGGCCAGGACCTGCATGACCGGCGATCGGGGGCTCGGGATCGCCCACGTCGCCACCAGGCCGGCGATCCCGGCCAGCACCACCAGCGGGGCCACCCAGGCCGCCAGGACCCAGGCCGTCCATGCCCCCCACAGGCCGACGCCCCCCAGGACCACAGCCAACCACACCAGGGACCACCCGCACCGCTCCACCAGGGCGCCGGGCCCCGGCTCCACCGGGTGGGGGTCGGGGGATCGATGAGCCTCGGCTTCGGCTGCCCCAGCCTCCCCGGCCGTCGACGACCCAGGTCGGGCCGCGGCCCCGGTAGTGGGGTCAGGAGTCCTCCGGGACGCCGATCTAGTGGTGGTCATCATCCCTTTCGGCTATCGGGCCCAGGTGGTCAGTCGGTGGACGCCCCGCCGGACTCGGGGCCGGCACCGGCGGAGGCGTCCGACGGGGGAAGCCACACCACCCGATGGTATTGGCTCTGACCGGGCACATGCGGCCTGGGTCGTGCCGCCGGCCCGGCCCGGATCAGGGAAACACGCTGAACGAGCAGACGCTGTAGGCCATGGCCACGGCCAGCAGGACCACCGAGAGCGAGACGACGGCGACGTAGGCCCGTCCCCGGAGCCGGGTGCCCACGGCCACGATCAAAGGGAAGGCCAGAAAGATGAACCGGGGTCGCATCCCGATGGGCGCCGATACCAGCCCCAGGCCGGCGGCGCGCCAGTCCGTACAGGAGCGCCGGCGCCGGCATGCGGGACCGGACGGCGACCACGGCGGCCACCACCGTGACCACGGTGCCGACGAAAAGCAGGTCCCCGGTCTTGGTCACGGACGAGCGGATCCCATACGAACGCGGCGACGATGTGAACCGGGTACGTCAGCGACGGGTAGCTCTGCCAGCCGTCGCGCTCGGTCAGCCGCCAGGCGTTCAGGTCGCCGGTGTGCTTCCACAGCCAGAGTTGAAAGGCGACGAAGCCCACCGGGGTGAGTACCGGCGCGGCCAGGGCCCGCCAGTCGCGATCCCTCGAGACGGCCCGGTAGGCGCACCACAGGCAGCTGAGTTCGAAGGCCAGGGCCACCGGCTCGGCCCCGGTGGCCAACATGCCCAACACTCCGGCCAGGAGCCAACGGCGCCGGAGGAGGGCCAGGATGCCCGAAAGCGATGAAGGTGACGACCAGGCCCTCCGAGTACACCAGGCTGAGCACGAACGTGCCGGGGAACACCGCCACCAGCAACGTGGCCCGATCGGCCGTGCCCCGGTCGGCGTAGTGGCGGACCAGCAGCCACACCCCGATGATGGCGGTGAGCCCAGTGACCTCGCTGATCGACCATGCCCGTGGCCAGCAGCGACATCCCGGTCAGTGTCGACACCCATCTGATGGTGAGTGGGAACACCGGGAGGAAGGCGATGGTGCTGCCGGCCACGTACCCGTGGTGGTAGGGGATCTGGGTGGGCCAACCATGGGCGGCGGCCCGCACGAACCAGACGCTGTCCCACCGGTCGACCTCGGCCACGATGGACCGATGGGTCACCCACCCGGTCACGGCCAACGTGGCCATCGTCACCAGACGGGACGCCAAGTAGATGAGAATCGGCCGGATCACCCACCGAGGCCACCCCCGGGTCGTTCGACCCGGTCCCGTGCCGTCAGACGAGCCGGGGGCGGCCGGTTCTGGGCGGTACCGGGCCGGGGCCAGGGTGGCCATGGCCCGCAACTTCAGGCTGCCGGCCGTTCCACTTCCGTCGGGTTCGAGATCAGACAGCATGGCCGACCACCACGGTGCGCCAGTGCCGGTTGCGGGCCAACCAGTACAGGGCGACCAGGGCCGCCAGGGCCACCACCACGTACCAGTCCCCGTCGAGCTCGGGGGTGCCACCGGACCCGACGACCACCATGGCCAGGCCGGCCGTCACGGCCAGCACCCGGGACCTCTGGGCGGTGGTGGCCGCCAACAACACCAGTCCCCACGTGAGGTACCAGGGCCACGCCGTGGGGCTGCCGACCACGATGAGGAAGAAGGCCAGTCCGAGCGACCGGACCACCTCGTGCCGGTGGAGAGTGAAGAGCAGCCAGACCAGGGCCAGCCCGGCCGCCACCCCGCACACCACCTGGGTCACGGTCACCGTGACCTCCTCCACCACCGGGAGGCCGACGGCGTGGAGCACCCGGAAGAAGAACCGGCCGAGCGACACCGCCGGCGTCGACGCCACCCGGAGCTCGGTCGGCACGTGGAGGGCGGCCGGGCCGAGCCAGGCGAACCCGTAGCCGGAGGCCAGGCTGACCCCGACGAACACCGCGCCCGCCGCCACCAACGGAGTGACGACCTCCCTCCACCGGGTGGTGCCCCGTCCGGCCTGCACGTAGTTCACCACCAGGAACACGATGGCGGCGGCGGCCGGAAGTTTCACGGTGGCCGCCAGCGCGCACAGCATCAATCCGGGCACCATGCGTCCCTCGACCGACAGGGCCACACCGGCGACCAGCAGGCCGACCATCAAGGAGTCGTTGTGCCCGGAGGACACGAAGCTGAACAGCGCCAGCGGACTGAGGGCTCCCAGCCACAGGGCGATACCGGGGCTGGTACCGAGATGACGGGCCAGCCGGGGGAGGAAGACCATGGTCAGGACCACTCCGATCAGTTCGAGGGCCCGGAACACCAGCACCTCGACGATCACCGAGCTTCCCGCCACCACGGCCAACGGCCTGGCGGCCACGACGAAGAGCGGACCGTAGGGCGATGACGTGGTGCGCCACACCTCGGCCACCGACGACAGCAGGGGTCCGGCACCGAGGACGGACGGACCCACCGTGTACGGATCGAGACCGTGGTGGGCGATGAGTCCCTCGGCGATGTAGCTGTAGATGTCCCGGCTGAACAGTGGGGGGCCGAGGAAGAGGGGCAGGCTCCACAAGCCCAGGATCAGCCACGCCCATCTGGTGGTGAGACGACCGGCGAAGGCCTGGCGCCCCACACCCGACCAGGCGAGGACCACGAGGGCCATGGACACGTAGAACGCCACCGAGACGAAGGGCCTCCCACCGGCAGGGATCGTCAACCACCACGACGCCTGGCCGGCGCCGGGTCGGGGAATCGATCCGATCCGGGTCCCGGTGAGCACCATCCCGACCGAGCCAACGGTACCGACCGCCGTCCACGCGGCCAGGGGGGAGGATGTGGTACCGACCGGGCGGTAGTCGTGCTGGGTTTTGTGCACCACGGTGGGCGCTCCCACGTTTCTCCTTCCCATGACCCCACCTGGTGCGTGGACACCGAGCGCCACGCCGTGGCCAGACGATAGCCCGAACGACCGTTGGACCGACTGGCACGCCCTAAGGTCGGCTCATGGCCATCTACCGACTGGGGGACCTGGTCCCCACCATCGACCCCGACGCGTTCGTGCACCCCCAGGCGGTGGTGATCGGCGACGTCGCCGTCGGCGCCGAGTCCACGCTGTGGCCGGGGGCGGTGCTGCGTGGTGACTACGGGTCGATCAGCATCGGAGCTCGGACGTCGGTCCAGGACGGCACCGTGATCCATGCCGGCCCGGGATTTCCCACGGTGGTGGGTGACGGCTGCGTGATCGGTCACTTGGCCCACCTCGAGGGCTGCCTCCTCGAGGACGAATCGCTGGTCGGATCGGGATCGGTGGTGCTCCACCACGCCGTCATCGGGACCGGTGCCACCGTCGGAGCCAACGCCGTGGTCCCCAACCGGATGCAGGTGCCGGCGGGGGCTCTGGCCCTCGGGGTGCCGGCCCGGCTCCGCCCGGACGGGTCGAACCACGAGATGATCCGCATCGCCGCCTCCGAGTACGTAGCCAATGGCCGACGGTACCGATCGTCCCTGGAGCGCATGGGGTGACTCACGCCAACGCCACCACCCGGTGGTCGGCACCGCGGGGCAGACTCTGATCATGCCAACAACCATGCAAGGAACTGTGACCTGTGACGGCGCCAACACCGAGGCCACCCGGGCCGTCTGCGAGGACCACCTCTCCAAGGGGAAGTTCTTCTGGATCGATCTGGACGGGGTGGACGCCGAGGCCAGCCAGGTCCTGTTGGAGGTGTTCAAGGTCCACCAACTGGTGGTCGACGACCTCCAGCACTTCGGTCAGCGCCCCAAGGTCGAGGACTTCGACGACTTCATCTACATGGTCGTCCACGGGGCCTCCGACGATGCCACCACCACCGAGGTGCACTTCGTTCTGGCTGAAAAATGGGTGATCACCGTCCACCGGGGCCAGAGCCAGGCCCTGGACCAGGTGCGGGAGCGGGTCCAGCACCACCGGGCCTCCGAGTTCGAATCCCCGAACATCGCCCTCATCTACGTGGTGATCGATCAACTGGTGGACAGCTTCTTCCCGGTGTTGGACAAGTTCGACTCGCAGATAGACGAGCTGGAGGACGCCATCCTGGTCAAGCCGACCGACGAGCAACTGGGCACGCTGTTCGCCATGAAACGGTCCCTCATCATCATCCGCAAGGTGATCACCCCTGAACGCGACATGTTCGCCAGCATCTCGTCGGGGGTAACCGAGCTCCCCGGGCTGAACACCAACGGGCAGCGCTACATGCGGGACATCTACGACCATCTGATCCGCATCAGCGATCTGGTCGACGGCTACCGGGACTTGCTGAGCGGGGTGATGGACACCCACCTGTCCACCGTGTCCAACCGGCTCAACGTGGTGATGAAGCAGTTGACCATCATCGCCACCGTGTTTCTGCCGCTGTCCTTCCTCACCGGGTTCTTCGGCCAGAACTTCTCGTTCCTGGTCGCCCACATCACCGGTCGGTGGCCCTTCTACGCCCTCGGCATCGGTCTCGAGGTCGCCGCCGCCGCCGGGTTGGTGTACCTGTTCCGGAAGCGGGGTTGGCTGGGGGGATCTTCCAGCTGAGCGCTATGGAGCCGACCGGCGGGCTCCCAGCACGGACCGCCGGGACCGGAACGACATGATCGACAGGACCGAAGCGCAGGACAGCACCGAGGCCAGCCCGAGCACACTGCCGATCGACCCCACCGACAGGGCCGACCCGATCGACCCGATGCACAGGACCGACCCGATCGAACCGATCGAGAGGACCGAGCCGGTGGAGTTGACGGAGAGCAGCGAGCCGGTGGAGTTGATCGACCACCGCGAGCCGTCCGAGCCGTCCGAGCCGTCCTCCGCGGAGACCATGCCGTCCAGTATGGCCGCCGTCACTGCACCCCGACGGCGTTCCCCTCGGGGTCGACCACGTACCAGCGGCCACCGGCGTTGGTGAGGGCCTGGCCGTTGGCGTTACCCGGTTGGCGGTCGGGTGGCCAGAAGTAGAGCGGCCACCCGTTGTAGGTGATCTGGGTGGTGCCGTCGGTGCGGGCCGCCGTCCCGAGCAGGCCAGGCTTGATCCCCGGACCGACGACCGGTGCCATCACCCCGGCTGGGAGGGTGTCGGCGGGCCACTGGATGGCGCAGATGCTGTAACAGCGCGACGGCGAGCCCTGCCGGTCCGACGCGTAGAGGTAGAGGGTGATGCCCTGACCGTCCACCAGCACCGGTCCCAGTCCGCTCACCACCATGGCCTTGACCTCGTAGCGGGGGCCGGGCTCGAGCTTCGGAGGTGAAGTGGTGAAGGGCTGGGTGATGGCCGTGCCCGAGTTGGTGCAACCGGCGGCCAGGGACAGGGCGGCCAGGGAGAGGGCGGCCACGGCCGCCAGCACCGGACCGGATCGACGGGAGGCGGTCGGCAGGGGGCGCCGGGCCCGCCCGGTTGTCACGATCGGTCGTCTCTGGTGAACCACTCGACCGGCGGGGCCGGATAGGCACCGATGCCCGGACGCCAACCGGCCGCCAGCTTCTGGTCGGCCGGGCCGCCCTCGGCCCAGACGTGACAGCTGTTCCGGGCCCACGGACTGCCGGTCCCGGTAATGAGGTCATCCGCCTCTCCGCGACTGACGGCCTGCGCCCTCCGTGACGTCACCGCCTGGATGACAGCCGGTCCGAGCGAGCGGGCCAACTGCTCCAGATGGGTACAGCCCCGCGGTCCGCCGAACCGGGACTGCACCTCGCGCGTGTACCCCCGGGCCACGCTCAGTCCCACCAGTCCGGCGAACGCCGACACGATGCCCGGGCATTCGGTGTGGGGGAACGTGTGCATCACCGCGTCGGCTTCGGTGATGCACAGATCGGCGATCCTCACCACCACGCTGAGCTCCATGTCGTGGACGGTGGCCACCATCTGATCTCCGTCGGCCCACGGCCGCGTGTCCACCAGTCTGGCCACGACACCCAGGGCGTCGCCGTGGTCGAAGGCCTCGTACTCGATGGAACGCCGGTGGACCGGCAGCGGGCGGCCGGCGCCCGGGGTCGGCGCGGTCACGGGGACGGGAGGTCCACGATGTCGTAGGACCACAGCTCGCTGTGCACACCCACCGGTCGGGCCGACGCCGAACCCGCCTGACCGTCACCGGCGTGGCCGCCGGCGCCGCGGTGTCCGTGGGCGAAGGCGGGTGAGTTCACCCAGGCATCGAACGAGGCCTCGTCCCGCCATCGGGTGAGAACCAGCCAGACGTCGCGCTGGTCGGTCGGCTGCAGCAGCTCGAAGCCCTCGAACCCGTCGGCGTCGTCCACCGCCCCGGCCCGGGCGGCAAATCGCCGGGCCAGTTCGTCGCCCGATCCCTCCCGCGCGGTGATGGCGTTGATCTTCACGATGGTCATCCCCCGATCATGGCCGGATGGGACCGTCGGTCCAAATCAGGTGGGCCACCGGCTCCCCGGGGCACAACAGGTCACACACACGTAATTACGGCGGTGTGATACCGTGGTTGCAGGTTGACCGTGAGGTTTGGGTTCACGGTGAACCTCTCATCGAGGTGGAGGATAAGACAGTGGCCGACAGCAGGGTCGACGACATGTCCGTGCGTAGTGCCAGACCAGCACCTTCAGCGCGCACGGACGAGGGGTTTCGGGGCGCGCAGGTGTGCTCTCTGGTGGGGATCACGTACCGTCAACTGGACTACTGGGCCCGCACCGGGCTGTTGCGACCGTCGATCACCGACGCCACCGGAAGCGGGAGCCAGCGCCGGTACTCGTATGGCGACGTGCTCGAGCTGAAGGTCATCAAGCGACTGCTCGACGCCGGGCTCAAACTGCAGCAGGCCCGCCAGGCGGTGGAGTGCCTGCGGGGCGACCTCGGAGCCGACCTGGCCTCGGCCCAGTTGGTCCTGGCCGGTTCGCGTTCGGTTCTTGCCCACTCGGACGGGGAGATCGTCGACCTGCTGGCCGGCGGTCAGGGAGTGTTCAACATCCTCCCGCTCTCCAGCGTGGTCTCCGAGCTCGACGCGGCCATCGTCGAGATCGACAACGACGTCGCCGCCGGGCGACCCGAGCGCCATCCCGCCGCCGGCTATCTGGCGGCAGCCGTCGAAACGGGCGAGGCCCTCGAACGTTGAGCGGTTCGACGCAGATGAGCAGGCCGGAACCGGCGCCGGCGACGCGCCGTTTCGCCCACGAGTCGGAACATCGGTTCGCCCGCATACTCGACTTCTACGGAGTGCAGTGGGAGTACGAGCCGGTCGAGTTCGCTCTGGAGTGGGACGCCGAGGGCCGACCGGTGTCAGGGTTCCGACCTGACTTCTGGCTCCCCGAGCCCGGCCTCTTCGTCGAGCTCACCACCCTCAATCAACGGTTGGTGACCAAAAAGAACGGCAAGGTCCGCCGACTGGCCCACCTCTATCCCGATGTGCGGGTCACCCTGTTGTACCAGCGGGACACCCTGACCCTGTTGGCCAAGTACGGACTGGCCGGGGACGGACTCGCCACCCTGGGCGTCGCCCGCTCTGCCTGAACGGCAGCACCGCTATCATCACGTTGTGGGCGACACCTCGGCGGCACGCAGCGGCGAGGTCCGGGGGGCGACAGACGAGCCCCTGCGCCGTACCGCCCTCGTCGACGCCCACCGCGAGCTGGGGGCGAAGCTGGTCGAGTTCGGTGGGTGGGAGATGCCCCTTTCCTACCCAGGAGGGACGGTGGCCGAGCACCGGGCCTGCCGCCAGAACGCAGTCATCTTCGACGTGAGCCACCTGGGCACGGTCCGGGTCGCCGGGCCGGGCTCCTTCGACCTCCTCCAGGTGTCGCTGTCCAACGACCTGTCGAAGATCGGCCCGGGTCGAGCCCAGTACACCCACCTGCTCGACGAGGACGACGCGTCGGTGGTCGACGACATCATCGTGTGGTGGCTGGCCGACGACGTCTTCGACGTCATGCCCAACGCCTCCAACACCGACCGCGTCCGCCAGGCCATCGGTGGGGAGGACACCACCTCCACCCGTTGCATCATCGCCGTGCAGGGACCACACGCCAGAGCGGCGCTGGCCGCCGTGGCCCCCGAGGCGGCAAACGTCCGCCGGTTCGGGGTGACCCCGTTCACCTGGAACGGTGTCGAGTGCACGGCGGCCGGCACCGGCTACACCGGTGAGGACGGAGTCGAGTGCGCGGTTCCCGACCGCATCGCCACCGCTCTGTGGGGGGCACTGCTCGCCGCCGGGATCGGTCCGGCCGGGCTCGGGGCCCGCGACACGCTCCGGCTCGAGGCGGCCCTGCCCCTGCACGGGCACGAGCTCGGGCCGGGCATCACCCCGCTCCAGGCCGGTCTGGGGTGGGTCGTCGGGTGGGACAAAAAGGAGTTCCGGGGACGGGAGGCCCTGATGGAGGAACGCCGGCGCGGCGTCTCCCGGCACCTGGTCGGGCTGGCCACCGAGGGGCGCCAGCCTCCCCGGGCCGGTTCGTCGCTGTCGGAGGGCGGGCGGCCGGTCGGTGCGGTGACCAGCGGCAACTTCTCGCCCATGCTCGGGCACGGGATCGCGCTGGCCCTGGTGGACGCAGCCGCCGGGCACGAACCAGGTGCCGAACTGGGTATCGAGCAGCGGGGGCGGACCATTCCGGCCACGGTGGTGGACACGCCCTTCGTCCATGCCGGCCAATGGGCGACACCACGATGATCGACCCGCCGTCGCCACCGCCGGTCCCCGCAATCGACTAGACACTCCGGACACCTGACACCAGCGCACACGAGGAGCAGCCAGTGGGTACCTACATCCCGCACACTGACGACGAGGTGGCCAGCATGCTCGCCTTTCTCGGGCTGCACTCCCTCGACGAGCTGTTCGAGGTGGTGCCAGAAGCGCTGCGGCTGCAGCGGGGACTGGAGCTGGCCGCCGGGGCCGGCGAGCCCGACGTCCTCGCCCACATGGAGGGACTGGCCGATCAGAACCGGGCCCGGGCCGACCACCTGGTGTGCTTCGCCGGGGGAGGGGCCTACGATCACGAGATCCCGTCGGTCACCCGGGCGCTGGCCGGGCGATCGGAGTTCGTCACCTCCTACACCCCGTACCAGCCCGAAGTGGCCCAGGGCGTGCTCCAAGCGGTCTTCGAATTCCAGACCATGGTGGCCCGCATGGCCGGACTGCCGGTGGCCAATGCGTCGCTCTACGACGGCGGAAGTGCGGCCGTCGAGGCCGTCAACCTCGGGGCGGCCGCCTCGGGGCGGCCGACGGCGTGGGTGTCTGCCGGCATCCATCCCCACTGGCGCCAGATGCTGGCCACCTACGCGGCGGGGACCGGCCACCAGATCTGCACGATCCCGCTCCGCAACGGGGTGACGGCCTGGCCCGAGGAGGGGGGTGACGACCACCAGCAACCCGGCGTGGTCCTGGTGGGATATCCGAACTACCTCGGGTGCATCGAGGACCTGGGCGTGGCCCGTTCCATCTGCGACCGGACCGGGGCGCTCCTGGTCGTCGGGGTCGACCCGGTGGCCGCCGGCCTGCTCAAGTCGGCGGGGGAGTGGGGCGCCGACGTCATGGTGGGCGAAGGGCAGCCCTTCGGCACGACCCTCGGCTTCGGCGGACCATACCTCGGGCTGTTCGCCTGCGCCGCCTCCCACGTACGCAGGCTTCCGGGTCGCCTGGTCGGGGAGACGGTCGACGTCGACGGGCGGCTGGCCTACGTCACCACCCTGACGCGCCCGCGAACAGGACATCCGTCGGGAGAAGGCCACATCGAACGTCTGCACCAACCAGACACTGATGGCGGTCACCGCCGCCATCCAGCTCGGGTGGCTGGGCACGTCGGGGCTGGTCGAGGTGGCCCGACGATGCGCGCAGGCCACCCACTACGCCCGCCAGGCCCTGCTGGCGCTCGACCGGGTGGAGCCGTTCGCTGACGCCCCGGTGCTGCGCGAGTTCGCCCTGCGCCTTCCGGTCCCGGCGCCGGTGGTGGTCGAACGCATGGCCGATGCCGGATTTCTGGCCGGCATCCCCCTCGGCCACGAATTCGACGGCGGCGAGCACGGCCTGCTCATCTCGGTGACCGAGCGACGGACCCGGGACGAGGTCGACGCCTACGTGACCGCTCTCGGCAAGGCGGTGGCCTGATGGGTGTCCCGACGTCGAGATCGGACGGTGCCGCGCCGGGGGGCCGGGCCGACAGCGCTCCGCTGTTGGGCCACCAGTCCGAGCCGACGCTGTTCGAGCTGTCCAGTCCCGGTCGCCGGGCGTGGTCGTTCAGGACCACCGGCATTCCCGAGATGGCCGTGGACGAACTGGTGCCGGCCGGTCACCGGCGCACCGAGCCCGTCCCGGTGGCCGAGGTCTCCGAACGTGACCTCGTCGGCCACTTCACTCGGCTGTCCCACCGCCAGTTCTCGGTGGATCTCGGGGCCTACCCACTGGGCTCGTGCACCATGAAGTACAACCCCAAGGTGTGCGACACGGTGGCGGCGTTGCCCGGCCTGGCCGGCGTGCACCCGGCGGCGCCGGCCTCGCTGTCGCAGGGTTGGCTGGCCCTGCTGGTGGAGTTGGAAGAGATCCTGTGCGAGATCACCGGTATGGCCGCGGCCACCTTGCAGCCGGCGGCGGGGGCGGCCGGCGAGCTCACCGGCCTGCTCCTCATGCGGGCCTGGCACCAGGCCCAGGGATCGGACCGCCACAAGGTGATCATCCCCGACTCGGCCCACGGCACCAACCCGGCCTCGGTGACGCTGGGCGGTTATGAGGTGGTCACCGTGCCGAGCGACGAGCGAGGCTGCGTCGACATGGCCGCCCTGGCCACCGTGCTCGACGAGGACGTGGCCGGAATCATGCTTACCAACCCGAACACCCTCGGTCTCTTCGAAGAGGACATCGCCGCCATTGCCGCCGCCGTCCACGGCGTCGGCGGGCTCCTCTACTACGACGGGGCGAATCTCAACGCCATCCTGGGCGTGGTGCGGCCGGGCGACATGGGATTCGACATCGTCCACATGAACCTGCACAAGACCTTCGCCACCCCCCACGGAGGGGGTGGCCCCGGGGCCGGCCCGGTGGCCGTCTCCGAACGACTGGTGCCGTTCCTGCCCGGTCCCAGGGCGGTCCGCTCCGAGGCGGACGACCACGCCCCGGTCTACGAATGGGTCACGCCCCCGCAGTCCATCGGCCGGGTGCACACTTGGCACGGGAACGCGTTGGTGCTGGCCCGGGCCCTGGCCTACATCCTGGTCAACGGGGGAGACGGTCTGCGCCGGATCGCCGAGACCGCCGTGCTCAACGCCAACTGGATCCGTCAGCGACTGACCGGAACCTACGACGTGCCCTTCGACCGACCCTGCATGCACGAGGTCGTCCTGTCGGTGCGCACCATCAAGCAGGCCCACGGGGTCCGGGCCCTCGACGTGGCCAAGCGCCTGCTCGAGGAGGGCTTCCATGCACCCACCGTGTACTTCCCGCTCATCGTGGACGAGGCGCTGATGATCGAGCCCACCGAGACCGAGAGCCCCCAGACCGTCCTGGCCCTGGCCGAGGCGTTGGAGCGGATCGCCCACGAGGCCTCCACCGACCAGGCCGGGTGGGTGACCGGGTCCCCCCACCACACACCGGTGCGCAGGGTGGACGAAGCGAGGGCGGCCCGCACCCTCGTCCCCACCTTCGACGCCCGCACCTGAGCGGAGCGATTCGAGGTGGACGGGATCTTCACGACTCGTTTCGTCGATCCCTATCTGCGCTTCCACCGGTACATCTACGAGAAGACCGACGGCCGGGTCGGCAAGCACAGCAACCGGGTGCCGGCCCTGTTGTTGACCACCACCGGCCGGAGGACCGGCAAGGCCCGGACCCACGGGCTCACCTACGCCCGCGACCGGGGCGACCTGATCGTGGTGGCCTCCAATGGTGGCAGCGCCCGCCCCCCGGCCTGGCTGCTCAACCTGGAGGCCGATCCGCAGGTGACGGTGCGGGTGGGGCGCCGGGTGGTGGGAGCCACCGCCCGGGTCGCCGACCCCGAGGAGCGGGCCCAGCTCTGGCCGCTGGTCAATGCGACCAACCGGGGGATGGCCCGCTTCTTCCATCGCGGGGTCGTCGGCCGCTATGACGTCTACCAGCGACACACCCGTCGGGAGATCGCGGTGGTGATCATCTCTCCGGAACGGGAGGCGGGTCGGAGTGGGGCGCCGGGCTGATCCGGCCGCCTCGGCCCGGCGTCAGTCGAGCAGGTCGGGCTGCTCGCGTACGATGCGTTCGAACAGGGGCTGAAAACTGAACCAGCCGGCCAGGTGGGAGCCGACCTGGTCGTGGGTTCGCCGGGCCATCTCCGCGTCGATGTGCACCGGGGTGCCGGCCGACGAGACGAGCAGCTGGGCCTGGCACGAGCGCTCCATGGTGATGAACCACCATGCTGCCTCGTCGACCGAGTGCCCGACGGTGAGCAGTCCGTGGTTGCGGAGGATGGCCGCTTTGTTGTCGCCGAGGGCGTGAGCGATGCGCTTGCCCTCCTCGAGGTCGAGCACCACGCCGGTGTAGTCGTCGAACACCCCGTGGTCCTCGTAGAAGGCGCAGACGTCCTGGGTGATCGGCTCCAGCGTGCGACCGAAGGCCGACCACGACTTCCCGTAGATCGAGTGGGCGTGGGCCGCCGCCACCACGTCCGGTCGGGCCGCATGGATCTGGGAGTGGATGACGAAGGCGGCCGTGTTGACCGGTCTGTCCCCCTCGACCACGACTCCGTCGTGATTGACCAGGATCAGATCGGACACCCGGATGTGGCCGAAGTGGACAGCGAAAGGATTTACCCAGAAGTGGTCGAGCCGCTCGGGGTCGCGGGCGGTGATGTGACCGGCGACTCCCTCGTCGAAGCCGAACTTGGAGAACAGCCTGAACGCCGCGGCCAGGCGTTGCTTCCGGTAGGTCCGCTCCTGCTCGGGCGATTCGAACTCCATGTTGGCTGGGAGCTGCACGATCTCGGACACAACTACCTCCTCGGCATCGTTGGCGCGCCACCCTTTTCACCGGCAACGCTCCACTTCCATACTACGCCGTCGCCACCTGCGAGGCGTCGGTGGCGGCCACCGACCAGACCACCCCCGGACCACCCTCCATCGGCGACGGCCGGTTCAGAGCCCGGGGGGTTCCACCCTCTGCATCACCACTCTCGACCGTTCGACCAGCTCCTCGCCCCGGGAGGCCCACCACCACGAGTACGTGAGCTCCTCGCCGTCGAAGGCCATCTGGATGGCCAACAGGTAGGGTCCGGCCGGCTCCAGGTCCATGAAGAAGCCACCGGTCTGCTCGGTGAGGGTCACCGGCACCGACGCCTCGCTGTGGACGCCGAACATTGTCAGCCGACCCTCTGAGTCCCGGGCCACCACGGTGTGCTCGGCATGCTGGAGAATCTCCTCGTGCCCGTAGGCCTCGTAGTCGATCGCGACCGCGGCTCCAGACGGGAGGACGGTCACCCGGAACCGGCCGATGAAGGTCCCGCTTCCCACCCCGTCGCCGCTTCCGGCGTAGAGTCCCGGCCATTCGATGAGGCGCTCCAGAAGGTCTGCCACGGAAAAAGGCTACCCGGCCACGAATCGACCCCTTTTTCGGGCCGTCCGATCAGGGGGGAGGCCGCCTCCGAGCCGGCCGCCCCGACCGGCGACAGGACCGGACCCCTTGGGGTCGATCACCGCCCCGGTCAGGTGATCTCGCCCGGGTCCGACACCGGTTCGGCCACGCAGTAGCCACCCTCCCGGGGGTGGGCCCTAGCCCACTCCTCGGCGTCGGTGACCGATGCGAAGGGGCCCACGATCGCCTCGGGGGCGGTGTTGGCAGGACCACGGAGCACGACAGCGACCATGGAGCCGATGGTAGCGAACCACAGACCGACTGCGCCTGGGGACTGGCGTCGGGGGCTCGGTGCCGATGGTGCTGTCGCCCTGTGCGGCCGCTATCGGGTCATCGGAGCGTTCCGAGGAGACTCTGCGTCGATCCGAGAGCGACCTCGACCGGGAGACGCGTGAAGTCGTGTTCTGTCCTCACCTCGTACATGCACCGCAACGTCGTCGACTCGACAACGGTGTCGATCCGTTGGTGGCGGACAGCTTCAGACCCGGCCGAACCGGCAATTCCCGACGCCAGCTCATCGACCGGGACAGCCACGAAACCGATGGAGATCACGTCACGGGGATCCTCCAGGCTCTGTGCGTTGAACACCCTGGTGGGCACCCCGAACCCCTCGTCGGCCTCCCACTCGGCTACGAAGTCCTCGAAGGTGCGACCCTCCTTCAGTCGCCTGACGAACACGCTGACGATCACGCGATACCCCTTTCAGACAGTAGGACCGCGACCCGGCGCCCCCGTGAACTGGACGCGGTCCCGGCAACCGTGGCCACCCGGCCGGGCCTGGGTGCATTCTGGCCGAATTGCGCCCCGACCGGGGAGCCTCTCGGATACCGCCACCACGTGGGCGGCCGATGACCGCCTCAGGTTGCTCGGCCCACTTGACGATGAGACCAGAGCAGCAATCTTCGAAGAAAGCGACGGACAGGAGCCCACGTTCTGATGGCGAAGACACCAACAGTCAAGGTACCGGTCGACCTCGTGGTCGACCTCGAGCACGCCGTCCACTGTCACTGGACGGACCTGGCCAATGATGCAGACCGCTGCCGTCTCGGCAACCAACGGGATGCGGCCCAACAGTTCGACGTGTTGGCCACCGACACCCGCACCACTCTCAACCGGATCCGAAGCCTGCTCGGGCTCGATCCCATCGGCTGACCAGTCCGGGTCGTGGTCCGTCTCGGCGGAGCCGTGCCGACCTCAAGACGGGGCCAACAGCGACTCGCCGCCGTGAACCGAACCAAGTTACCGGTGGTGATCCTGGGCGAGGGCCGTCACCGTCGATCCGGTACCTTCAAGCGCGGACAACCGCGAAGACCGCGTCTTCGACAACGGTCGTCCCATGGCCCCGAGCGGAGGTGTCCTCGAGGAAGAACACATCGCCCGGTCCCCAGGATCTGGTCTCGCCACCGGCTGTGGTCTCACCTCGGCCGGACAAGACGAACATCCATTGCCGTGCCGGTGCCGGATGGGCCGGATCCGTCCAACCGGCGGGGAACCGGATGAACATCATCTCGTGCACCGGGACTGCCGCTGACACATCGAGGGGCGGCCCGGGTGGGGCGAACTCGGCCAGGACGAAGGAAGTCTCGCCATTCTCGAAACGCGAATGACCCTCTTCGTCGCTGTAGACGCGGACGTAGTGCATCGGCTCTGTCTACCATCGCCGACCATCATCGGTTGTTCCCACCGGGACAGATGTTGCTCAACGGCACGGGCAACCTGTAGCTTGACCGCCGCACGGCGAAGTGCAAACAACCAACAGGAGGCGGCAGTGAACCGATTGATCAAGGCAGCAGTGTCCGGAGTGGCCCTGGCCGGGGGGGTGCTCATCGGTGGCTCAGCGGTGGCAGCGACACCCATGAGCGGTCAGACACAGATCTGGGCCAATCTCGGCAACGGCAACGGCCCGTTCAGTGTGGTGTTCACCGGAGCCATCGGTGACCACGGGAAGGCATATTCAGCGACATCGAGCGGTGCTATCACCAAGAAGACCAGCGGATACAAGCTGTTCGTGCTGCAGCACGGCAGCTTCTTGGTCAACTCGAAGACGCTCAATGCCGCGCTGAACAACAACAACGCGCCCCCCACCACCGAGAACAACACGACCTGTTCGGTGACGTTCGTGGTGACCGATCCGGTGACGTTCGTCAAGGGCACCAAGGCATACGCCGGCATCACCGGCACCGTCACCGTCACCGTGTCCTTTGCCGAAGTGGGTCCGAAGAACAAGAACGGCTCCTGCAATGAGTCCAACAGTGCCAAGCCGCTGGCTACCTATGGCTCAGTGGCGGGTACCGGTACCGTGACCTACGGGTGACCCTGTAGCGCTCGGCCCAGCTGTCCATGGTCTGGGCAGAGATCAAAGTGGACGCTCGACTCGGAGTTCGATCGGACCAGTGTCGGTGCGGCTGCGACGCAGACGCGGCCGGACGGGACCGAACCTCCACCCGCGCTGCTGCTGTCGACCCCTCCTCGGACAGATCGTGGCTACCAGACGTGTGGCTGACTGACCCTGACCCATTCCCCGGGTCAGTCAGCCAGAGTCGGTTTTGCGCACCAAGGCGTTCTTCAAGGTGGAAGTGCGGACCCGGACCGACCGTTTCGCCCGGGTCGCCCTCGTAGGGTGGGCTCTGTGAGCCAAGACGGGTAGACGGGTTTCACCCTCGGTCCGCCGGCGCAACACCACCACATCCTGCAGTTCGAGGTCATTGTGGGGCAGATAGGCGAGCAGCTCGAACCACCTCTGCCAGTGCTGTAGGAGGTACCACGGTGCGTGGTACGTCGTCTGGTAGTAGTCGGGAAATTGAGGCCAGGCCGAATTCCGAACGAACAGGATGCCGTGCAGTTCCAGCTCGGAACGCCAGGCTGTCAGCGTCTCTCGATCGACTTGTTCCCTGCTGGCCTTGAACGCAGTTGGACCATGCACGGAGATCACGAGCAACCCTCCAGGCTGGATCAACCTTTGTAACTCCGTCAGCCACTTGTCCTGGTAGTCCTCATCGAGGTGAGAGAAGACCGAGTGGCTGACAATGAGGTCGAATGTCTTGTCTCGGAGGCTGGTCGGGGGCAGACCGGGTCCCACCACGAAATTCCCGGGCAAGTTGCCACGACACCAATCGATCAGATCCCGATCGATATCGATGCCGGTGTATTCAAGGCCCGATTGGTCCAGTAGCCATCTGGCCATTCGGCCACACCCACAACCGAAATCGAGAACGTGGCCAAAGGAATCCAGGGTTCTTCCCACCGACGCCAAAGAGCGCTTCAGGTCACCGAGACTCTTCCGTCCGGATTCGATGAACCATGTCTCGTCATCGATGCCCGCCACCTGAGCCCGAAGGACCGGTGGAGGAAGGCTGGCATCGGAGGAGATGGCCACCGACAGATCATGGCAGACCCGACGATTTCTGTTCGTCTGTCCATCGGTACCGCTCGGCTCGGTTCCATCGGTGGCGCTTGGAAGCGGCTCCCGATGCGGATTCCCACGCAGAGACACGAACCCAGGCTGGTGCCTCCCTCGGTCGACAAGACGACTTCTGCCGTTCGACCTGGCGTTTTGGCCTACGACTGCCCACCACCTGAGCGGGGGAGTAGTGGCGTCCCTGCCGGACTTGTGGCTGTTCGATCTGTCCGTATCCGCTCAGAATTCGACTCCGAGGAGTCAACCTCCCGGTTCGGAAGGCGACGATCAAGGCAAAGTAGGTGGGCAGCATTCCAGAGTCCGTCAGCGCTCTATCCAGGTCGACCAGACATTCCACGAAACGGACGCCGTGTTTCGTCTCGAAGAGCCAATCGTGATTCAGGGCTGGCCACAGTGGTAGGGCCAATGCCCCGCCCATCGGCGTGATGTCCACCTTTCGAAAATGACGACGCAACGTTGGAACAATCTCTTCAGAGTGGACCGCCTCGGTCGGATCGGCCCGGGCGATCTCGCTGGCATCGGGAAAGGGGAAGGGCCGGGTGACAGGTGGCGTTGGTCTTCTGCGCAAACGCCGTCGCAGAGAGCGCCGTGGCGGCGGCCAGGTGAAACGCAACCGTGGGTCCAAGGATCGGAACAACTTCTCGACAACGTCCATTTCAGATTGGCCCCACTGAAATCGATTGGGACCGACGTACTCACACGCGAACAGAATGCCGTCCGCCCGTAGGCAACGAGCGACCTTTTCGACCATCGCCTCCAATTCGGTCACGTGATGGAGGGAGCTGTAGAACGTCACCAGGTCGCAAGATTCATCGCCGAGATGCACGGCGTTGACGTCTGCAACGTGCGTCTCGACCCGGTCGGAGATACCGCTTTCTCGAGCTGCATTTCGAGCTTGCGCGAGACCCACGTCGGAAAGGTCGTAGAGCTCGAACGATTTGATGGCTGTGGCTCTGACAAGTCCCAGCTCGAATACCGCCTGGCCCGCGCCGATGCCGACGGCCCGTTCGAGGGGACGGCCTTGTAGCCACCTGTCCCGAAGCCAGTCGATCTCCGAATCCGATCCCATCATGTCCCTTCGATACCGTTGGATCACCGGGTGGGACATCCATTCGGCGCGATTGGTATCGACTCCGTCGACCATGTGCTGGGACACGTAGTCATTCCAGTGACTGGCCGTCACATCGGTCATGCGGGCGTCATCCACCGTCGGCGACACAGGATCATTGACCACTCTGCCCGATTGCGGCGTGCGAAACCCCCATCGCAATGGTCCTCTCCGTCAAAAAAGAGCCACTGTCGACCCGGTGGGAAGTATGCCTCCAGGGATCGCCCATGTCGAACCACAAATGGTCTCCTGCGCTTCCGCCACTCCACTGGTGGAGCGGGCACGATCGCTCCCTCGCAACCCACACAAGACGGGGGAGGGGACCCACTGGGCGGGATCGTCGCCGCCCAGCCTTGTGATCCGCGAGACGATCAGCGAGGCGCCTGTCGCCGTCGCCCAATAAAAGAGGCGCTCTCGATGAACCGAGCCAAAAGCTTGGCTGTCCGGGTTACGACAACCAACCCGAGTAGACCAGAGGAGGCGGTCGCACCTCCGCCGCCGACCTTCTCCACCTGCAGAGTGAGGACGCGGGCTACACAGCTCGAATAGCCCCCCGACTCCGGGCCGACAACCAATGGCGCAGGAGAGTCCCCCAGGGTCAGTTCGTTTGACCGGGGTCTCGTCCCACTACACCGCTGACCTGCGCCTTTACAAATCCTGCTCAGACCCGGACTCTGCGCCAACCATGCAGACGGCGTGGCATTTGCCCCCGAAATGGGACCGTGAATGCTCAAGGCCAACGACAAGGGCGCCGATAGCCACCAGGGATCCCTGCATCGCAGGCACCCCGATTATTGACGTGCATAGAGAGACAAATGAGGAGAAATCATGATCACATCAGCGATCGGACGTGTGTCGTCCAGGCAGACCGATGCGACCGAGTCCAGCGAGGACGCTGGGTTCACCCTTATCGAACTGATGGTCGTTCTGTTGATTTTGGCGATCTTGCTCGCTATCGCCATCCCGACTTTCCTGGGAGTGACGAAGTCGGCCAACGACCGTGCCGCTCAGTCAAACCTGAACACTGCGCTCGTCAACGCCAAATCGGTGTTTCAGCAGAACAGCCAGTCGTACAACCTGACCACCAATGCCACCTATACCACCCCCGCGGCGGTGATGGTGGCGACTCTGGCGTCGGCCGAACCGAACCTGTCGTTTTCAACGGGTACGGTCACCAGCGGGGCCGCACCAGCACAGGTCAGCGTAGCGATTGCTTCTGACGGCAATGGCATCATTCTCGCCGAGCAGGCGAAGGGGACCGGCAACTGCTGGTTCATAATCGACAACTCGGTCGCAGAGGCGGCCACGGCATCGACGCCGTACGCCAACTTGTCCGGGGCTGCCCTGACGTCTGGAACCGCATATGGTGAGGCCAAGGCCGCCACTTCATGCACGGCAGCTTCGCCGCCGGCGGCGTCCACCACGGTCGCATACGCGGAGTCCGGCTTCCCGAACCTGTAGAGAAACAAAGCGACGCTCGCTGGGCGTCTCCCTTCCAGATGGGGGAAGACAAATCCCCCATCTGGCGGGGGAGCCGATCCCCTGTGCGAGGCACCACGCACCAGTCGCAATCGCTCATGGGTCGGCCTATGGCCTTGACCGGTCCCCACCGCCCGAGGCAGCACGGTTGAGCCGGGGGAGCGGCAACCGATCTGCCGACTCGGCCTCCCGAGCCCTCGCCACTGGCTTGACCGCAACCGCCGCCCTACGGAAATTAGTGGTGGTCCTGGTGCCGAGGGGGTGGTGGCTGGCGGGTCAGCGGCCCAGGCGGCCGTCGTGCCTCACGAGTTGTCACCTTTAGGAGTTGTCGCCTTTAGACAGGATCTGCCGGGATCTGTCGTGCCGACTGGGCGAGTTCGGTCGAAGTTCCGTCCGCCCCTGGACCGAAGGTGACGCACCTATCTCGTTCGACGACCGCTTGTGTCCCATCGCAGAACAGGGGCGTACCACCGCCAGGAACAACTGCCTCACCGTCCCGACCTGGGATATCGTGCCTTTCGACTTGACATAATATACATTATCGGCGGTTTGATACCAAGACCCGCATCAGGGCCGGACCGGTTCGAGGACCAGGCCGACCAGGTCCCGGGACGCCTCCATGAGGTGGTCTAGTGCCTCCCGGTAGGCCCGGACGCCCGTCCGTCCCACAAGGTCTGCGTCGACGTCCTGCACGGCGGCCTCGAGCCGGTACAGCCGGTCGTGCAGTGTCCGGAGATCGTCCTCGGACACCATGGTCTGGCCGGGAGGGACCATCAGCGCCTCGGCCCTCCGGCGGGCTTCGTAGGCCCGCTGGCGATGCGACTGGCTGCAGAACTTCCGGGGTCTCCCCGCTCCCGCCGGTTGGGGCACCGATCGGTGGCACCAGCCGCACCTTGGTGTGTCGGTCGATTTCGTCACGGTGACGATATTATCCAGAGCGGTCGGACCGGCCGATGGCGCGGCGACACCTTCGACGCCGGAGATCCGGTCGCCCCGCGCTACCTTCGCTCGAGTGACACCACCGGGATGGCCCGGTCGGTGTTGGCCTGGTACTCGGCGAACCCGGGATATCGTCTGGCCTGCTCGCCGTAGATCCGGTCCCGTTCGTTCCTTCGACCGGGGTGCGGTGGCGTCGAAGGTCTCCGTACCGATCTCCACGGTCACGTGGGGATGGGCCACCAGGTTGTGGTACCAGTCGGGGTTGGTCGGTGCGCCCGGCCTTGGAGGCGAAGACGTACAGCTGGTCGCCCTCGGCCAGGTACATCATCGGGTTGACCCGCGGCTGGCCGGTCTTGGCTCCGGTGGTGGTCAGCAGGAGCAGGTGGCGCGCCCTCGAACTGGCCACCCACCCTGCCGTCGTTGGCCCGGAACTCCTCGATGATCTTGGTGTTCCAGTCGTTCATTTCGCTCATGCGACCTCCTCCCGACCTCCTTGGATGCGCGGGCCGGTTCACTCGTTAGGCGCGGGCACTCCGCTCCGCTCGCCAACCCGCCGCCGGGTCACGCCCCCACTCCGACCGCGTCTCCCGGTGCGGCCCGGCCGGCGGTATCCTCGCTTCGGAGCGATCCCATGGACTACGACGACCCGACGAACTGGACTTCGAAGACCTCTACGAGGCGAGCTCTTCTTCCGTACCTGTGGAAAATGTGGGGCCCGGACCGCACCAAGCTGGTCGGAGTCGGCATGCCTCCAACAGGCCCGAAACTACGGCTGGCGGCGGGTGGCGGCATCCGATCGACCCGGGGCCCGGCGCATGGACCTGTGCGGCAACTGCGCCCGCGAGGCCGGGCTCGGCCCACCCATGGCCCGCTGGGGCTGACTGGGCCAGGGTCCTCAGCCGCTGGGGCCCGGAACCGCAGCTGAGACAGGGCGGTGGTCGTCGCCGATCACAGTGACGAGGCCGGCGAGACCGGTCCGTTCCGATTCGGTCTTGCGGGTGCTGGTCTGGCCCGGCGTCCCGAGATTGACCCATCCCAGTAGCTGTTCGTGCTCGGTGAGGGCGAACAGCGTGCGGACCGGCTCGGTCTCCAACACCGCCGCACTCTTCCACACCGCCCGTAGCCGAGTCCGGTCGCGGCCAGAACCATGGCGTAGCCGGTGCACGAGGCCGAGGCCACCTGCTCCCACACCGGCACGTTGGACTCCGGGATCGGGCGAGGCGACCAGCACCACCGCGCACGGGGCCGCGAACGCTTTGCCCCGCATCTTGGCCACCGCTCGCCTCGGGCACGTCAGGACCTTTCATGTCGTGCAGCCCCGCCACCAGTGCATCACCGAACCGCTCCCGACCTCCGCCCGTACCACGGCGAACCGCCACGGTCGCAGCCCACCGTGATCGGGAACGGTGGTGGCCGCCTCCAGGATCCGACTCGAGGTCGTCCGGATCGGGAGGACCTCCGTCTCGTGCCGGCTCGGCCCGCGGCGCGCAGTGAGGCCGTCGATCCACGCACCGCCGGTCCCTTTCCGGGCGGGGCCGGGCTCACCCGGTCCGCTCCCCCACTCCCCCGGCCAGCGGGTGTTCTCCGGTTGCGTCCCGTGGTCTCCGGTCATTACCCCGGATCGTAAACGGTGGCCCGTATGGAAGCGGAGGGCCACAAAGGCACGCCACCGGCAGGCCGGAACCGGTTTTTCCCGCGGCGGCCGGCCACGGCAGTAGCCTGTCGCCCGGTATGGCCCATCGCATCGAAGTCGAACTCACCAGTCAGACCGGGGACTCCACGTGGACCTGGCGCGCCGCCGGCGCCAGCCAGCCGCGGGGATCGGTCGACGCCGCGCTCGTCCCCGAGGGATCCGGTGTGGGGTCGGTGCTCCGGGCCGAGGTCGAGACCACGCTGGACGGAACCACCGTCACCGCCCTCCTCCCGCCGAAGACCAAGGCCGACGGGCGCGCTCGGTGGAGAGGATCGAGCTGCTCGGCACCGCCTCAGACGGGGCCCCGACGTGAACGTGGTGTTGCGCCGGCAAGTCCAAGCGGCGCCGGGACGAGCGCTCCGACGGACGCCGGCGAGGACGGCGGCCGGCGGCCCGCCGACCGCCGGGCCCGCGTCCGAAGGCCGGCCGCGAGAGGTCGCAGTCGGGGCGATGAGCCCGTGCCGGTCGGGCGCTGCGGACCCCGCGGCGTCGCACGGCGGCGGCCCGGGCCGCAAGCGGACCGGACCGGCCCGCCCGGGGGGCGGGAGGGCCCGGCGGCCGCGAGGGGCGCGGACAACCCGCGCCGGCTGGCCACCTCGTCCGACCTACCGCAACGCGGCACTGGCCGAGCTCAAGCCGGAGCAGCTGCCGGTCGCCGAGCAGCTCCTGCGCGGCGGGATCCCCGCCGTGCGCCAGGCCATCGAGGAACAGAACGCCCGGGCCCGGGCCGAACAGCCGTCCCGAGGTCACCCCGGGACCGCTTCTGGCCATGGCCGAGCAGCTGCTCCCCGCCGTCAACCTGGCGACGTGGAAGGACCGTGCCTCGGTGGCCCGCAACGCCGGCAAGGACGTGCCGCTGCGCGAGCTCCGGTCCATCGTCGCCTCCTCCTCCACGGTCACCCTCGACGAGGAGGGCATCGAGATGGCGGCCGCCCTGCGCACCTCACTCGACCAGCGGGTCACCGCCCTCCGGGACCGTTGGGTCGAGCGGATCACCACCGCCCTCGACGACGGCCGGGTCACCGACGCCGTGCGTGCGTCGATCAGGCCCCCCGAGCCGGCCACCCGCCTCTCCGCCGAGCTGGCGGTCCGCCTGGCCGAGCAGCCGCCGGCCAGGCCATGGCGTCCGACACGCCGCCGGACCAGTGGCTGGCCCTGCTCGATGTGGTGGTCGATTCCCCGGTGCGCCGCACGGTCAAGCCGGCCGGGCTGCCCACCGACGCCGACGAGAGCCTGCTGGCCGCGGCCCGCAAGGCCTCCGGCTACGTGCCCGAGCTGGCCCGGCTGATGGGCATCCCCATTCCCCCGCCGCCGGGTCCCCGCCGTCCGGTGCCGGCCCGCAGCTCGCAGGGTCGCCGCTCCGACGCTGACCCCCGGCCCCACCTGCGCCCGTCGGCTCAGCCCAGTTGTCGGTGCATGGTGATCATCCGGGCCTTGAACCCGGCCGCCTCGAAGAAGCTCTTGGCCGGCCGGTCGCCGGGGAGGGCCACGCCGTCGACTCCCCGCGCAGCCCTGGGCCGCCAGCCAGGCCAGTGCCCGCCTCCAACAGCAGCCGACCGAGGCCCAGCCCGCGAGCCTCGGGCTCCACGTAGCAGGCATCGAGGTCCCCAGCCGACCGTGGCCGCCCCGGTCGTCATGGTGGCAGACGGCCACACCGGTCACCAGCGCCGTCGAGGGTCCCGACCAGCACCAGATGCCGGTCGTCGTCGAGCAGCCGGGTGAGCGCCCCGGCCAGGGCGGCCCCGGCTGCCAGGCTCCCGTTCCGGATCGACCAGCAGGGACCCGCCCCGTTGGGAGACGATGCCTGCCACCAGCTCGGCCACCAGGTCGGCCACCCGCGGCCTCGTCTGCGGGGACCGCTTCACGTACCGCCTCCATCGCGCCCGTCTCCCCGCTGGCCCGTCCGGGGCTCGAAGGCTAGGAACGCTCGTCGAGCAGCTGGTCGACGCGGCTCGAGGATGGTGCGTCGGCCCCGGGTCGACGCCTCGTAGGCCCGGACCGACACCAGCTCGGCCCGGTTCAGCCCGTCGAGGCGCTGGACCACCTGGGAGGCGGACAGGGTGTCGAACCCGGGGATGGACAGCGTGGACACCGCCGGGACGTGCCCGTTGGCTCGCCGGGGACGCACCGGACCGCACGGGCGGTCCCCGGGTGGTCCCGGGTGGCGGCGGCCGCTCGGCCCGGAGTCGGCTCCCCGCACGGTGGGTCGCGGGACCGGGCGGTGCGGCCGGCGGAGCTGGTCGGCTGCCGGCCGGTGCAGCAGTGAGCCGGAGCGACGGCGGAGCTCCTGCTGTCCGGCCCGCACGGCGAACTGACCGACCGCCCGGGCCGAGGACACCCGCACGCCGAGACGCTCGCCGGCCCCGCTCGGCCAGACGGGGGATCTCCTCCACCACCGAGACGGCGATGCCGGCCGGCACGAAGACGAACAGATCCAGCAGCCGTTCGTTCAGCGGCGGCTCGCTCGGAGCCCTGGTCGTGCGGTTCGGCCATGGTCGGCTCCCTGTCAGACGCAGTCGCGGCAGAGCATCTTCTTCCGGTCGGCCAGCTGGTTCGGATGCTTGACCAGAAAGCACGATCGGCACACGAACTCGCCGGGCTGCTTGGGCAGCACCCGCTCGACGCCGTCACCCGATCGGTCCTCGGGCTCGGGAGTCTCCTCGTCGTCCTCGACCTCCTCGACGACCAGCCGCTCCTTCAAGATGGTGTCGAGGCTCGCCTCGACGTCCTCGTCGTCGGGCTCCTCCTCGTCGTCCTCCTCCGACTCCTCGCCGGCGGCCGCCGGCTTGGTCGCCGCCTTGGCGGCCGACGTCGGGGACGACGACCTCGTCCTCCTCGTCCTCGTCGACGACGACGTCGGCATCGTCGTCATCGTCGTCGGGGAGGGCCAGGGCGTCCTCGGCGATCAGGTCGTCGTCGTCCGCCAGCTCGTCGAGATCGCCCTCGATCAGCTCTTCGGGTCCTTCGACTTCGTCCAGTTCTTGTGGCATCTCGGTCTTTCAGTGGTGAGTTGGGCGGGAGCATAGACGCTTCCGGCGCATCAGTCGTTCGCGTCATGCCGACCTGTCCGGTTGACCTGCGGTCGACTGTCGGCCGTCGTGGACCCGGATCTGGCTGCCCAGCGTTCTCCGGCTGTGCCAGACCGGCCCTTCCGGCGTGCGATGGTTATGCGCCGTCACCGGCGGGCCGAGCGGTCGTCCCGGCTCGCTGTCCCGACAGATGGTTCGCGAGGTTCTCATGGCCGTCCGGCCGGACGCAGGCGGTCGGACCCAGGGGTCTTTGGCACCACTCCCCCCGTTACCTCCGGTTCGCACCGCCGGTTTCGGGGGAAATGTTTTCTACTCGATCCCCTGGGTCTCCCTCCGCCTCTCACAGCATCCCCCCCTCGAGCCGCACCGAGCGACCGAAATCACTCGGAGCGCTGTCGGGGCGAGTGGGACTGGGCGAACGATAGGCCAGGCACACGGTGGCTCGTCAAATGACGTTGCATCCACTGCCCACCTGGGAGTTTCTCACAACCTCCCAGGTCAGGGGATTACGGGATTTCCGGCAGCCGACATCGATTCCGGCGGTCCTCGGCGCGGCGCTCGGACTCGAGCCGCTCGAGGTCCTCCGAGCCGTAGTGCGACGTGCGACATGGCCTCGGCCACCAGGTGGTGCCCGGCCTGCTCGGCGATGAGCCGGTGCATCTCCTGGGCCACCCACCGGTAGCCGGGATGGCCCTGGGGCCCCGAGCGCAACTCGAGCAGGTGCATCGCCTCCCGGGCGTTCATCTGCATCGAGTAGCGGATGCGGTAGGCCAGGGCCACGGCGTAGGCCGACTCCACCGGGAACAGCGGGGCGATGGTCTCGGCCAGCTCGCGGGACCGCTCCAGCGACGTCACGTAGCGGCCGGCAAGCCCGGCCTCCTCCACCACCTCGGGCACGTCGTAGCCCAGCGTCGGTGCCGAGCGGCTGCCACTCGATGGTGAGCATGCGGTGACGCTGGAGGTCGCGGAAGGCGCCGTAGTCGGTGACCACGTCGAACCGGTACCCGGTTCGCTCGAAGGCCCGCCCGGGCCGGTGGCGGCGGTTGTCCCGCTCGCCGACGTAGGCGGCGAGCAGCGACCGTTTCTCCTCGGCACCCAGCAGCCGCACCCGGGCCAGCACCTCCTCCTCGGGACGGTCGGTCAGCGGCGCGCAGATGGCGGCGAGGACCTTGTCCTCGCCGTCGGGGTCGAAGTCGACCAGGGTGACCGACGGCTCGCCCGGACGGGCCCGGCACGGATGGGCGCGACGGCCGGGCGCGCACCAGAGTCGGGGAAGAGCTCCTCGACCAGCTCGCCCGGTCTGGCGCTGGGTCCGCTCCAGGTACTCCGACCAGGCGCCGCCCCGGTCCGGGCGGTCCACCCGCTGCAGGAACGAGGGGATGACCTTGCGCAGCTCCTCCAGCATCATGTCCGCGTACCGGCGGGCCTCGGGCAGCGGGTGCGAGCGCATGCGGAGCAGGAGCATCTCGTAGGACTGGCCGGAGCCGTAGATGCCCACGTTGGAGAGGGACGCCGCCGGCAGGAGTCCCCGGCAGGGCGTCGAGCGCCTTGGCCTTGACCGCCTGGCGGTGGACGAAGTCGGAGTCGCCGGGCTGGCGGGGGTGCCGGACCGTCAGCCAGGCCTGGGCCTCGTCGAGCAGCTCGCCGTAGGTGTCGAACATCCGGTCCATGTCCCCGACGTAGCGGGCGCCGAGCGACCGAGTCGAGGATGGCCGGGTCGCGGTAGTAGCGGTAGTGACCGGTGGTGAGACGCTGGTTGTAGGCGATGTACCGGGTCGACTGCTCGAGGTAGGCCATCAGCCGGCCCCACTCGAGGACCTTGGTGAGCACGTTGGAGGCCTGCTCGCAGGCCAGGTGGACCCCGCCGAGCTGGGCCACCGAGTCGTCCCCGTACTCGAAGAAGACCTTCTCGTAGAGCTCCTCGGCCCGCCTCAGCCCGACGGTGGCGTCGACCGAGGCGTCGCCGGTGATGTCCAGCTCGCCGACGAACTCGTCGAGGAACAGCCGGCGCAGGCTCTTGGGGGATCGGGAGTACCGGGCGAACAGGGCCCCCTTGACCACTTCGGGCAGGTTGACCAGGGCGAAGACGGGCTGGTCGAGGTTGGTGACGTAGCGGCGGAGGATGTCCTCCTCCTCAGCGGTGAACGTCTCCTCGGCATAGGGGAACATGCCCGGATCACACTACGACGGCACCGGCGGGTCAGGCGCGGACCCCACGGCCGCCGGGTCGTCGGCCCCCACCACGCCCCGCCTGAGCAGCGCCACCGCCAGCTCGGCCGCCTCGGCCGTGGCCGGGTCGGGCGCGACCTGGGCCAGCTGGCGGACCAGGTCGATCAGCTGGCGGACGTTGCGGACGAAGTCGCCCGGGGCCACGTCGGTCTCCCGCAGCACGGTGTCCAGCGTCGCCCCGCGGCCCAGCTGATGACCGCCCGGGCCAGTCCCGGGTCGGGACGCCGGGTCCGGCGCAGTCCCACCCGGCGCTCGTCGGCCCGTACCGCGCCGGCCAGCGCCTCGAGCGGGCCAGCCGCTCGACCACGACGGCCCGGCGGGGCGGCGTGCTCATCCTCCCCGGCCCGGCGGGCCTCGAAGGTGAACGCCGAGACCACCCCGGCCAGGGGGCCGGGTCCAGCCCGTCGAACAGGCCCGGCCGGAGCGCCTCGGCCACCAGGAGATCCGACTCGTGGTAGATCGAGGCCAGCATCCTGCCCGGCCTCGGTCATGCGCCACCCGTCGATGAACCCGCGCCGTTCGAGGATGGCCAGCCGGCGGTCGAGCTGGGCCGAGAGCGACACGGAGCCCTCCGGGGCCTGCCACTGGCCGTAGGAGGCGGCCAGCAGACCGTGGGCCTCCTCCCGCGACCACCGGCGCACCAGGTTGACCGCCAGGTTGTAGGTCGGGTGGAACGACGAGACCAGGTCGGGAGGCGGGGCCAGGGCCGTCCGGGCCACCTGGAGGAAGGGGGTCGCCGATCGACCACAGGACGAAGGCGTGGCCCACGGTGTCGATGCCCCGGCGCCCGGCCCGACCGGTCAGCTGCTGGTACTCCCCCGAGGTGAGGGCCGAGGTGTCCGAGCCGCGGAACTTGGCGAACCGCTCGACCACCACCGTCCGGGCCGGCATGTTGATGCCGAGGGCCAGGGTCTCGGTGGCGAACACCACCTTCAGCAGGCCCTCGGAGAAGCACTGCTCGACCGCCTGGCGGAACGCCGGCACCAGCCCGGCGTGGTGGGGGGCGATGCCCGCCTCGAGGGCCGCCGACCACGGGCCGTACCCGAGCGTGCGCAGGTCGTCGTCGCCCAGCCGCTCCACCGCGGCCTCGACGAGCTCCCGGATCCTGGCCCGCTCTTCGGGTGTGGTCAGCCGGATCCCGTCCTCGAGGCAGTGGCGGGTGGCGTCGTCGCAGGCCGCCCGGGAGAAGATGAAGGTGATGGCCGGCAGCATCCCCGCCGCAGCCAGGTACTCGACCACCTCGGTGCGTCGCGGGTGCCCGGTAGCCGGTGGCGGGGATTGCGCCGTCGCCGCTCGTCGAGGGAGACGCCATCGGGATTGGGCTTGCCGTCCCGCAGCAGCGGGAAGCACCGACAGCCCGTCGCGACCCCGTTCGGCCACGGCGAAGTGGTGGTGGAGCTTCACCGGGCGGTGGGGCTCGACGATGACCCGGGTCGTCCCCCGGACCGAGGTCAGCCAGGCGCCGAAGTCGGTGGCGTTGCTGACCGTGGCCGACAGGCTCACGAAGCTCACCCCGGCGGGGTGGTGACCAGCACCTCCTCCCACACCGAACCCCGGTAGGGGTCCTGGAGGTAGTGGACCTCGTCGAGCACCACCACCTCCAGGCCGTCGAGGATCGCCGACCGGGCGAAGAGCATGTTGCGGAGGACCTCGGTGGTCATCACCACGATCGGGGCGTGGGCCTGGTGGGAGACGTCGCCGGTCAGCAGGCCGACCTGGCCCTCGCCGTAGCGCTGGGCGAGCTCGGCGAACTTCTGGTTGGACAGGGCCTTGATCGGCGTGGTGTAGAACGCCTTGCCCCCGAGCGCGAGGGCCCGGGCGGCGGCGTACTCGGCGATCAGCGTCTTGCCCGAGCCGGTGGGCGCCGACACCAGGACGGACTCGCCCCGGTCGATGGCGTCCATGGCCTCGAGCTGGAAGTCGTCGAGCGGGAACCCGATGCTCCGCTCGGAAGCGCTCCCGGAGCCCCTCCCCGACCGCGGCCCGTCGGCGTCCCGGTGGCCGACGGCGGCCGCGCGGACGCCCGGCGCTCTCGATCGCTCGGATGATCCTGCCGACGATGATGGACAGTTCGTAGAAGAGGTAGAGGGGGATGGCCAGGGCCATCATCGAGAACGGGTCGGAGCTCGGGGTCACCACCCCGGCCACCACCACGATGCCCACGATGGCCCACCGTCGCCACGAGGACAGCTGCTTCGGGGAGAGCACGCCGGCCACCTCCAGGGACACCAGCAGCACCGGGAACTCGAAGGTGATGCCGAACACACCATCAGCAACACGATGAGGCCGAGGTAGTTGATCGGGTCGAAGATCTCGTGGAGGCTGGGGCCGCCGATGCTGTCGAGCCACCTGAGGGCATGGGGGAAGGTGAAGAAGGCCACCGCGCAGCCGAGGGCGAACAGGGCGATGGAGGCCACGATGAAGGGGATGGCGTAGCGCTTCTCGTTCGGCTTGAGCCCGGGGGTGATGAACCGCCAGAACTCCCACAACAGCACCGGCGAGGCGAGGAACAGCCCCCCGTAGGCGGCGATCTTGACCCGGAGGGCGAGACCGTCCAGCGGGCCGGTGATGTAGAACCCGCAGTGGCTGGGCGCCACCTCGCAGTAGGGATGCTGGAGGAACGAGAGGATGCGGGGGTAGAACAAGAAGGCGACGGTGCCGGTGATGACGAAGGTCACCGCGCACACCATGACCCGGGTCCGGAGCTCGCCCAGGTGCTCCACCAGCGTCATGGAGTCCGGCCTGGGCTTGGGTTCGCTCCGTCGCTTGAGTGAGATGGCCATGGTGGTGGGTATCTGCTGGGTCGCGGGCTAGCGGCAGCGAGGGCCGATCAGTTCATTCCGGGGTCGTCCGGCACCACGCCGCCGCTGGAGCGGACCTGATGGACGATGCCACCCGGGTCGGCGATCAGCACCCCGGGGATGGAAGGCGGCTCCTCCCGCGCCTCGACGGTCCCGGCCGGCCGGTTGGTGCCGACCGACGGCTGGACGGCGTCACCTTGCACATCAGGGGGTTCGGAGCCGTCGACCCCTCCGGACGTGGTGCCGTTCTCGGTCGAGTGGGCAGTCGGCCAGGTTGTCGAGGAAGCTCAGCGGCGACCTGACCGCCTGGGTGATGGTGTCCGTCGAGGGCAGGTCGGGGAAGTTGCCCCGGACCTCGGACTCGAGCTTCTCGCGGAACTTGCGGAAGTCGCCCCACAGCCCACCGATCTGCCTGGCCACCTTGGGCAGTTTGTCCGGACCGAGGACGACCAGGGCCACCACCAGGATGACCAGCAGCTTTGCCGGGCTGAGGAAGGGCACGAGGACGAGTGTACCGGCGCCCGCTCCCGGTACGGCGCCCGCGGGAGCTCGGGGCCGAGGCCCCTCCGGTGTTCGGCCTAGCCGGACCGGCGCGCGTGCCCGCCGGTGGGCCCCGATCGGGTGGGCCCGTCCGGGCCGCCCGGCTGCCGCCCTGGGCCCGGAACAGACCACCGAGCAGCACCACCATCACCACGATCACGGCCACGGTCGCGATCAGCCAGATGTCCGGGGCGAACGGCCACACCGTGAACGCCATCTTGCCCACGATCAGGCCGGCCGGGATCGGGCCGAAGTACCGGCTGTCCTCGGAGTCGGTCCGGTTGTCCCCCATCACGAAGTACTCACCGGGGGGCACCTTGTAGGGGTGGTTGAGGCTGTAGGGGGCGGAGAGGGGGCTCGGCAGCGTCTCCGGTGGCGGGCTGGGCAGCCACGGCTCGGCCAGCGGCTTGCCGTTGATGGTGACCCGGCCGTGGACCGATCCGATGGTGTCACCGGGCAGACCGATCACCCGCTTGACCAGATCGGAGTAGTCCGCCTCCTCCAGCGGCGGCCGGCGGAAGACGACGATGTCACCACGGTGCACGTCGTGCAGGTGGTAGCTCAGCTTGTCCACCACGATGCGGTCCCCCACCTGGCAGGGTCGGGAGCATCGAGCCCGACGGGATGTAGAACATCTGGGCCACGTAGGTGCGGACCCCGACGGCCAGCACCAGGGCCACGACCAGGACGCCCAGCCACTCGAGGCCCACCGGCCCCGGCCCGGCCGCGCTCGGAGCGCGGCCGGCGGGACGAGCCAGGCGGCCACTGGTCGGGCGGCAGCTCGGGCACCGCCGCGGGCGCCCGGGTCCACGACGGGGTTCCGTCCACCGGCAGCTCGGGGACCGGAGTCGGGCCCCCGGCAGGCACGGCCGGGCCGCTCACGCGGCAGCCAGGGTCGCGGGGTCCCCGACCGAGTCTTGTCACGCGATGGGGTCCACCGGGAGACGAGGCTACCGCACCGATCTACTGGGCCTACTCGGGTCCACCGGGTCATGGCCGACCGCCCGTCCCCGAATGCTCTACCACCCGCCCGACGTCGTGTCGGACCTAGAGACCCTTGATGTGGCTGAGCGGCCAGACCACGGCCACCGCCCGGCCCACGATCAGCGACTTCGGGATGGGGCCGAAGAACCGGCTGTCCTCGGAGTCGGTCCGGTTGTCGCCCATCACGTAGTAGTCGCCGGCCGGGATCTTGACCGGCCCGGGCAGGTTGAACTGCGGGTGGGGATCGTCGGGCAGTGCGGTCGAGCAGCTGTCCGGGCCCGGTGGGCAGCCACGGCTCCGACAGCGGCTTGCCGTCGATGTAGATGCGTGCAGCCCTTCGACGAGATGGTCTCCCCCGGCAGACCGATCACCCGCTTCACCAAGTCGGCGTACTCCTGGTCCTCGAGCGGGGGCGGGCGAACACGACGATGTCGCCCCGGTGCACGCCGTGGAAGTCGTAGCTGAGCTTGTTGACGATGATCCGGTCCCCGACCTGGAGGGTCGGGTACATCGACAGCGACGGGATGGAGAACGACTGGACCACGATAGGTGCGGAGCAGCACCGTGCACAGGAGCACCGCCATCAGGATGATCACCCATTCGATGACGGTCCGGCTTCGAAGCGGCGGCTTGGGCGTCGGGTCGTCGGCGTCCGTGTCCCCGACCGGGCTCCGGATCGACCGCCGGCACGGCTCCACCGGGAGGTTGGCTGGTCACAATCACGGGACGCTACCCCAGCCGGGCGCCCCCTGGTCGTGCACCGGCCGCCTCCGGGGCGGCGCCGGTACGCCGTCACAGTCCGGCGATGAGCTTCTCCACCCGCTCGTCCTTGGACTTGAACGGGTCCTTGAACAGGACGGTCCGCTGGGCCTGGTCGTTGAGCTTCAGATGGACCCAGTCGACGGTGAAGTCGCGGCGGCGCTCCTTGGCCTTCTTCACGAACTCGCCGCGCAGCCGGGCCCGGGTGGTCTGGGGCGGTACCGACATGGCGGCGGCGATGTCGGCGTCGTCGCAGATGCGGTCGAGCTGGTCGTGGGCCTGGAGGCGGTAGTAGAGGCCCCGCTTGCGGTCCACGTCGTGGTACTGGAGATCGAGCAGCGACACCGTTCGGGCTGTGCAGCGGGAGCGAGTGGCGCTCGCGGTACCGGTCGATGAGCCGGTACTTGGCCACCCAGTCGCACTCGCGGTGGAGCGACAGCGGGTCCGACTCGAGTCCCTTGAGGCAGTGCTCCCACATCTGGAGGGCCCGGTCCTCCTGGGGCGAGAGGCCCTGGCGGTCGCGGTAGCGGATGGCCCGTTGGAGATACTCGCCCTGGATGTCCAGCGCGCTCATCTCCCGTCCGTTGGCCAGCCGGACCGGCCGGCGGCAGGTGATGTCGTGGCTGATCTCGCGGATGGCCCGGATCGGGTTCTCGAGGGTCAGGTCCCGCATCACCGTCGACGGGTCCTCGAGCATGCGGAGCACGATGCTGGTGGCCCCGACCTTGAGGAAGGTGGCGTACTCGCTCATGTTGGAGTCGCCCACGATGACGTGGAGACGCCGGTACTTCTCGGCGTCGGCGTGGGGCTCGTCCCGGGTGTTGATGATGGGACGGCTCCGGGTGGTGGCCGAGCTCACGCCCTCCCAGATGTGCTCCGCTCGCTGGCTGAGGCAGAACACCGCCCCCCTGGCCGTCTGGAGCACCTTGCCGGCCCCGGCGTAGGCCTGCCGGCTGACCAGGAACGGGATGAGCACCTCGGTGTAGTGGGCGAAGTCGTCGCGCCGGCTGGTCAGATAGTTCTCGTGGCAGCCGTAGGAGTTGCCGGCCGAGTCGGTGTTGTTCTTGAACAGGTAGATGTCGCCCCGGATCCCCTCCTCTCGCGAGCCGGGCCTCGGCCCCCTCCACCAGCGACGAGAGGATCCACTCCCCCGCCTTGTCGTGGACCACCAGCTCGGCGATGTCGTCGCACTCGGGGGTGGCGTACTCGGGATGGCTGCCCACGTCGAGGTAGAGCCGGGCGCCGTTCTCGAGGAAGACGTTGGACGAACGACCCCAGCTCACCACCCGTCGGAACAGGTAACGGGCCACCTCGTCGGGACTCAGCCGCCGCTGCCCGCGGAGCGTACAGGTCACCCCGTACTCGTTCTCCAAGCCGTAGATCCGCTTGTCCATTACCCTCACGGTACCGTGAGGACGGCCGAGCACCACGAACCCGCACGTCAGCTGGCTCGGACCCGGCGTTGGCCCGGTCACGACGGCCCGGGGGCGCCGGACCGGACCGGGGCGTCAGGCCAGCAATGCCTCCAGCTCGGCGTCGACGAGCCGGCGGAACGCACGGCGACCGTTGCCCTCGGCCAGCACGGCCACCTCCAGCTCGGCCCCGCTCAGAGTCCGGTCCGGGCCGGCCAGCGCGTCCACCGCGGCCGCGCAGCGCCTCGGCCAGCGACCAGCCGTCGGTCCACCGCTCCTCCAGGCGCTCGGCGATCGACTCGGTCTCGCCGCCGAGCACCGCGTACCGGTCCTCGTCGGTGATCGTCCCCTCGTAGGCGATGTGGTACAGCTGATGGGGACTGAGCCCGGTACCCAGCTCGGCCACCAGGATCTCCACCTCGAGGGGCTTCATCTCGTGGGTGAACACCTGGCCCAGGTACTGGGCGTAGAGGTTGGCGAGCGAGCGGGCGTCGACGTCCTCGCGGCTGTAGGCGTAGCCCTTGGTGTCGGCGTGGCGGATGCCCGACACCCGGAGCTGGTCGAACTCGTTGTACTTGCCCACGCCGGCGAAGGCGATCCGGTCGTAGATCTCGCTGATCTTGTGGAGGGAGCGGGACGGGTTGTCGGCCACGATGGCGATCCCGAGGTCGTAGGTGGTGGCGATCAGCGAACGGCCCCGGGCGATGCCCTTTTGGGCGTACTCGGCCCGGTCCTTCATCACCTGCTCGGGCGCCACGTAGTAGGGCATGGTCATGGCTGGCGCCCCTCCGCCCGTCGGCGCTCGATGAGAGCGGCGAACCGGGCCGCCACCTCCTCTTCGGGCACCGACTCGAATCCTTCGGCGGTCACCGTGGCCACCAGCGGGTAGATGCCCCGGATCAGGTCGGGGCCGCCGGTAGCCGAATCCTCGTCCGCCGCCTCGTAGAGGGCCTCGATGGCCAGCTCGACGGCCTCGTCACGGCCCATGCCCATCCGGTAGCCGAGCTTGATGGTGGTGCGGGCGTCCCGCCCACCCGAGCCGGTGGCGTTGTGCTCGGTCTCCTCGTAGTGGCCGCCGGTCACGTCGTAGGTGAAGATCCGCCCGGTCCCACGGGTCAGGTCGTACCCGGCGAACAGCGGCACCACCGCCAGGCCCTGCATGGCCATGGGCAGGTGCTCACGCACCATCTGGCCGAGCTGGTTGGCCTTGCCCTCGAGGCTGAGGACCACGCCCTCCACCTTCTCGTAGTGCTCGAGCTGGGTCTGGAAGAGCCGGACCATCTCCACGGCCGGTCCGGCGGCGCCGGCGATGGCCACCGCCGAGTACCGGTCGGCCGGGAAGACCTTCTCCATCGAACGGTGGGCGATGGAATGGCCCTCGGTGGCCCGCCGGTCACCGGCCATCACGATGCCGTCGGCGAAGCGCAGCGCCACGACCGTCGTGCCGTGGCGGAACTCGTCGGCCCGCCGCGCCGCCGGCCGGCACGCCCCCGGCCTGGGACATGGTCGGGTGCACGGGCACCTGCAGCCGCCGGATCAGCCCGGCGAAGTCGGGACCCGGGATCTTCAGTTGTCGAAAACAGCGGCAGGGTCACTGGGGCTACTCGCCGCCCTTTTGGACGTAGTTGCGCACGAACTCCTCGGCGTTGTCCTCGAGCACCTCGTCGATCTCGTCGAGCAGGTCGTCGAGCTCGGCCTTGAGCTTGTCGCCGGTGGCCGAGGCACCCGGCACCTCCTCGACCACCTCGTCCTCCCGCTCGGTCGTGGTCGTCTTCTTCTTCTGTTCCCGTTCAGCCATCGTCGTTCAGCCATCCCTCTCCCTAGCTGCTCAGTCGGTCCAGGAGCTCGGACGGCGTCGCGCACGCGTCCAAGAGCTCCTCGACATGGTCGGCAGTGCCCTTCAGGGGATCCATCATAGGGACGCGTCGCAGTGGGTCGGTGCCGAGGTCGAAAACCAGGGAATCCCAGTTGGCGGTCACGACCGCGGCGGGCCATTTCTTCAGGCACCGACCCCGGAACCAGGCCCGGGTCCCCCGGGGCGGCTCGGTGACGGCCTCGACCACCGAGGCCTCGTCGACCAGCCGCTCGGTGTTCATGCGGGCGAAGAGCGAGTGGGACGGTCTCAGGTCGTGGTACTGCAGGTCGAGGGCGGCCAGCCGGTGGTCGCCCCAGTCGCATCCGTGCCGGTCGCGGTAGCCCTCGATCAGCTGCAGCTTGGCCACCCAGTCGAGCTGCCGGTCGAGCGACATCGGGTCGGTCTCCAGGCCGTTGAGGACCGACTCCCACCGCCGCAGCACCTCCTCCCCCACCGCCTCGTCGCCCATGCACTCGAGCCCACGGTCGTCGGCGTACTTGCGGGCCAGCGAGTACAGCTCCCACTGGATGGCCAGCGCGGTGGCCGTCGAACCGTCGGCCATGGGCAGTGGCCGTGGTGAACGTGCGGTCGAGGGCGACGTCGTGCATGGCCTTCACCGGGTCGGCCAGCACCAGGCTGCGCGAGCCGGAGACGTCGTCCTCGATCATGGCCAGCACCAACGAGGTGGTGCCGACCTTCAAGAACGTGGCCACCTCGGCCAGGTTGGCGTCCCCGACGATCACGTGGAGCCGGCGGTAACGGTGGGGGTCGGCATGGGGCTCGTCGCGGGTGTTCACGATGGGGCGCTTGAGGGTGGTTTCGAGGCCCACCTGCTCCTCGAAGAACTCCGCCCGCTGGGACAGCTGGAACTCGACCTTGCGCGCCGTCGTGGCTGGCCGGTCTCGGATCCCACCTTGCCGGCGCCGGCGTAGATCTGGCGGGTCACGAAGTGGGGGGTGATCTCGGCCACGATCCGGGTGAAGGGGGCGGCCCGGTCCATCAGATAGTTCTCGTGGGCCCCGTAGGAGTTGCCCTTCCCGTCCGAGTTGTTCTTGTAGATGACCAGCCGCGAGCCGTCGTGGGACGGTCAGGTCGGCCGCCTCCATCGAGCGGGTGAGGATCAGCTCGCCCGCCCGGTCGTAGCGGAGGCACTCGAGCGCGTCGCGGCACTCGGGTGTGGAGTACTCGGGATGGGCGTGGTCCACGTAGTAGCGGGCGCCGTTGGTCAGCACGGTGTTGACCAGGTGGGTCTCCACCTGGGGCGGCATGGCGTCGTCGCGGGCGAAGCCCCGGGCGTCGTTGCCCGGCGCCTCGTCCTCGAAGTCCCAGCCGGTCTGCTGGCGGGCCACGTCGTGGGCGTAGGCGTTGATGAGTACCGACGACGCCGCGATCGGGTTGGGGTCGCCGTGCACCACCTGGATGCCGTACTCGGTCTCGATGCCGCAGACCTTCGGGATGGCCATGCAGTCGACCCTATCCTGACGCCGGTGGCTCAGAGATACTGACCGGTGCCGACCCGCTCGATGGACCGGCCCCCGGTCGTCTCCTCCCGATCGCTGATGAGCGTCCGGATGTAGACGATGCGCTCGCCCTTCTTGCCGGAGATCTTCGCCCAGTCGTCCGGGTTGGTGGTGTTGGGGAGATCCTCGTTCTCCTTGTACTCCTGGCGGATCGACTCCAGCAGGTCGTCGGTGCGGATCCCCCGTGTCTCCTCGGCGATGGCCCGCTTGATCGCCAGTTTCTTGGCCCGCCGGACGATGTTCTCGATCATCGCCCCCGAGGCGAAGTCGCGGTAGTACAGGACCTCTTTGTCCCCGTTCTGGTAGGTGACCTCGAGGAACCGGTTCTCCTCGTCGTTCGCGGTACATCTCGGCCACGGTCGTCTCGATCATGGCCTGGGTGGCCTTGGCCGGGTCTCCCCCGCCCAGCGTCTGCACCTCGTCGGCATCGAGAGGAAGGTCCGGGGTCAGGTAGCGGGAGAAGATCTGGGCGGCGGCCACCTCGTTGGGCCGCTCGATCCGGATCTTCACGTCGAGCCGGCCCGGGCCGCAGGATGGCCGGGTCGATCAGGTCCTCGCGGTTGGAGGCCCCGATGACGATGACGTCCTTCAGGGTCTCCACGCCGTCGATCTCGGCCAGGAGCTGCGGGACGATGGTCGACTCCATGTCGGAGCTGATGCCCGTGCCCCGGGTGCGGAACAGTGAGTCCATCTCGTCGAAGAAGACGATGACCGGCACGCCCTCTTCCGACTTCTCCCGGGCCCGCTGGAAGACCAGACGGATCTGGCGCTCGGTCTCCCCCACGTACTTGTTGAGGAGCTCGGGGCCCTTGATGTTCAAGAAGTAGCTGCGGGCGTTGGTGTTGCCGGTGACCTCGGCCACCTTCTTGGCCAGCGAGTTGGCCACCGCCTTGGCGATCAGCGTCTTGCCGCAACCCGGGGGCCCGTAGAGCAGGATGCCCTTGGGGGCCGGGAGCTTGTGCTCGAGGTAGAGCTCGCGGTAGAGGTACGGCAGCTCGACGGCGTCGGTGATCGCCTCGATCTGGTCGTCGAGGCCGCCCACGTCCGAGTAGGTGACGTCGGGGACCTCCTCGAGCACCAGCTCCTCGACCTCGGGCCGGGCCAGCTTCTCGATCAGCAGGCCGGTGCGCGACTCCATGAGCACCGTGTCGCCGGCCCGCAGCTTGACCCCGATCAGAGTGTCGGAGAGCTCGGCCACCCGCTCCTCGTCGGCCCGGCCGAAGACCAGCGCCCGCTTGCCGTCCTCGAGCACCTCCTTCAGCACCACCACCTCGCCCGAGCCCTCGCCCTGGCGGGCCAGGATCACGTTGAGCGACTCGTTGAGCACCACCTCGTTGCCCCGCTGGAGGTCGTCGGCCTCGATGTCGGGGTGCAGGGAGACCCGCATCTTGCGCCCACCGGAGAACACGTCGACCGTGCCGTCGTCGTTGGTCCCGAGGAAGGTCCCGTAGGCCGACGGGGGCTGGGTGAGCTTCTCGACCTCCTCGCGCAGGTTGGCCACGTGCTCCTTGGCCGTCTGCAGGGTGAAGGTCAGCTTCTCGTTCTGGGAGATGGCCTGGGCCAGCTGGCCCTTGGTCTCGAGCAGCTTCTCCTCGAGGGTCTGGACCCGCCGGGGGCTCTCCTGCAGCCGGCGGCGGAGGAGGGTGACCTCCTCTTCGGCGGCCTGGGCGCGGAGCTTCAGCGTCTCGAGATCCTCGTCGTCCTCGGACTGTGCCGGCCGGTGGCCGTCACCCACGTCATCGAAATCAACCGTCGGAATCACCTCGCTCGTGCGCTCACCCTAGCGGCGACCCTACACCGGCACCCCTGGCCACTATGCGCACTGACCACCGCCGTCGGGCCGATCCGGCGGGGGGGCCCGGGGCCGGTCCAGGCCGCCGGGCCGGTCGTGGTCAGCCGGCCTCGGATCGGCCCGACGGCCCACGCCGATGGCTCCGGCCCCGGTTCTGACGGACCGTCAGCCATGCTGGGCACACTTCCGGATACCATGGTGGGCCTGACGTCGTCGCCCGGCTGCCCGACCGGACGGTCGTGGGACGGGACCGATGCCCGATCCGAGTCCGGGCGACCGGTCGAGCACGCCGGCGCCGAGGAGACGTAGGAGTGACGTAGCTGATGAAGGTCTGGATCGACCAGGATCTGTGCACGGGAGACGGCCTCTGCGAGGAGATCGCGCCCGCGGTGTTCACCTTGCTCGACGACGGGCTGGCCTACGTCAAGGACGGCACCGACGTGAAGAGCGAGCCCGGCGGGTCGGCCGGCATGGCCGCGGTGCCGGCCGATCTCGAGGACGCGGTGGTCGAGGCGTCCGAGGAGTGCCCCGGCGAGTGCATCTTCATCGAGCAGAGCTAGCCGTAGCGCGCTGACCACCTGGCCGGAGCCCCTTCCCGACCGCGCCGCCGGCCGGGATCCGGCCATGCCGATCGCCGGCATCCGGTCGACCCGGTCGGGCCCGGCAGCCCGGCCCGGGGGTCGTCGAAGGGCAGCAGCAGCCGGGCGGTGGTGAGGAAGCCGGTGTGGCCGACCATCCGGTGGTCCGGGCGCACCGACCGGTCCTCGATGTGCCAGGTCCGGTGCAGCACCTCGAGGGTCGAGGCCATGCCCGAACCCGTGCGCCTCCATGGCGTTGCGCAGCTGGGCCGTCTGGTTGATGGACGGGAGGTAGGCGCACAGGATCCCGCCCGGGCCGCAGCGCCACCTCGGCGTGGGGCAGCACCCGCCAGGGCTCGGGCAGGTCGAGCAGGATCCGGTCGAGTCCCCGTCTCCTCGATGCCCTCGTAGACGTCGCGCAGCTCGACCCGGTAGGGGGCGCCGTCCCCGACCATGGCCGCCACGTTGGCGCGGGCCCGCTCGGCGAAGTCCTCCCGCAGCTCGTAGCCGACCACCTCGGCACCGGCCCGCAGGAGGGCCATCGAGAGTGCGCCCGACCCCACCCCGGCCTCCAGCACCCGCACCCCGGGCGAGATGTCGGCCTCGATCAGGATGGCGCCGAGGTCCTTCGGGTAGATGACCTGGGCGCCCCGGGGCATCTTGAGGACGGCGTCGGACAGCGTCGGGCCGCACCACCAGGAACCGCCGGCCGGTGCTGCCGAGGACGGTCGAGCCCTCGCGGGCGCCGATGAGGTCGTCGTGGTCGACGATGCCGACGTGGGTGTGGAAGGAGGCCCCGGGCCGCAGGGTGATCAGGTAGCGCCGCTCCTTGGCGTCGACCAGCAGCACCCGCTCGCCGGCCCCGAGGATGCTGCGGTCCCCGCCGGGACCCCACGCCGTCTCAGCGGCCGCGGCGACGTGGGGGGCTTGATGGTCCTGACGATCAGGCGCTCACCGGGCTTGAGCTCGGTGCGGTAGATCACGTCGTCCTGGTGGCGGGCCCGGTTGAGCATCCACAGGGCCGCCCCGACCACGATCCAGGCGGTGTGGTAACCGCGCAGAGCCCCGGCCGAACGCCTTGACCTGGATGTAGCGCAGCAAGGAGTCCATCGGCTCAGATCCTCCGGACCTCGACGATGGCCGACTTGCCGGCGCCCGTTCCGCCGACCGATCAGGAACACCACCGCCACCAGCGCCACCCCCACCGCCAGGCCCACCGTCAGCGACCTGCGACCGGGTGGACTCGACCTCGTCGGACACCTCACCGGTCAGCTCGCGGAACTTGGCCTCGATCTGGTCACGGGTGATCGGTTCGGATCCCGGGGTCATTGGCTCTCCTTTTCGGGTTGGGCCAGCTGCGGGCCTGGCCCCTGGTCACCGCCATGACGGCGATGGCGGCCACCACCACCACGACCACGGTGCAGATCAGGTAGGGGACCCACGACCAGTTGCCGGTGAAGTTGATCCCGTCTCGCCCTGGAGCAGCCGGAGGAAGGCCGACCGACAAGATGACCAGGCCGATGGCCAGCGCCACCGATCCCGCCACCCCGAACAGCATGAACCGCCCGAGACCCTTCAGCGGGGTCAGCGTCTCCTGCTTGATGTAGTCGATGACCAGCTGGAGGGCTTCGCCCCCGGTGGCCTTCAGGCCACCCAGTCCCCTGCCTGCTCCGCTTCGACCTCGGGCCACGTTCCTCCTCGAACTCCGCGGCGTCACCACCACAGTTTCGCCGTCATCCCTGCTCCTCGACCGGCCCAACTCTAGCCAGCGTGTGCCGCCGGACCGTGCTGTCGTCCCCCGCAGCCCGGTGCCGGCCTCGCCGTCGGTGCCCGGGCGGAGCTGGATCCCCGACCGGAGTCGGTCGCGATCGGGGCCGGTCCCGGTCGGTGGGTCAGTCCCGATCGGTGAAGAGGTAGGTGGAGCTGGCCCGGGCCACCGCGGTGCCGGCATCATCGACCACCTCGGCCTCGGCGAAGGCCACCCGGCTCCCGCCCGAGACGACCACGGCGGTGCACTCGAGCACGGCGCCCACCCTGACCGGGGCCAGAAAGCTGGTCTTCATCTCCACGTTCGACGAGATACACCTTCCTCCCCGCGGCCCGGGCGAAGGTGATGGTGGCCGAGCCCATGGCCGAGTCGGCCATGGCACCGACGAACCCGCCCTGGACGATGCCGGCCGGATTGGCGAACCGCTCGTCGGCCCGCATCTGCCACACCGTGCGCCCGGGCTCCGACTTGTCGATGCAGCGCATGCCGAGGGTCAGCTCGCAGTTCGGGGGGACCTGGATCCGCTGATCAGGCACGATGCGACGCTACCCCGCCCGGCTCGTCGATACTGGGGGGATGGACAACCGATCGGCCGGCGCCGGAACCGGAACCGGCACCGAGGGCGACCTGAGCCGGATGTCCGTTCGCCAGCGCCCTGTCCGAGCACCCGGTGGCCTCGCAGGCCACCGGCGAAGTGGCCGGCGCCGTGCTCGAGTCCATCGGCGACCGACCGGACCTGGCCGTGGTGACGGTCACCCGTCCCCACGCCGGCGCCCTCGAGGACATCGTCCGCACCGTTGCCGCCGTGCTCCACCCGCTGGCCGTGGTCGGCTGCGCGGCGGAGTCGGTCATCGGCACCGGGCGCGAGGTCGAGGAGGCGCCAGCCATCAGCCTGTGGGCCGGCCGGGTCGGACCCTTGGCACCGATCGCCCTCCATGCCACCCGCCTGGCCGACGACAGCTGGCACTTCCAGGGTTGGCCGGAGCACACCGCCTTCGAGCCCAGCGCCCTGGTGCTGATGGCCGACCCCTTCACCTTTCCCGCCGACGAGTTTCTGGCCTGGCTGCGAAACCCACGCACCGGGCTGCCGGTCGTCGGCGGGAACGCCTCGGGCGGACGCGGTCCCGGCGGGAGCCGTCTCGTCGTGGGCGAGCGAGGTGGTCTCGGCCGGCGCCGTCGGCGTGCTCCTCGGGCCCGGTGTCGACATCGAGACGCGTGGTCTCCCAGGGCGGGCCGGGCCTACGGGAGCCCCCTCACCGTGACCCGGTCGGACCGCAACATCATCTACGAGGTGGCCGGGGTCCCGGCCATGGAGTGCATGGTCGACCAGATCAAGGCCCACCTGTCCCCCGCCGAGGTCACGGGCATCGAGTCCAACGGCCTCTTCGTCGGGCGCCTCATCGACGAGCACGTCGATGAGCCCGGCCCGGGCGACTACCTGGTCCGCGGCGTGCTCGGGGTGGACCGCTCCAGCGGAGCCGTGGCCGTGGACGACCAGGTCCCGCTGGGCAGCACCATCCGCTTCCACCTCCGCGACGCCGAGACCGCCCATCTGGAGCTGGGCTCGCTGCTGGCGACGCGGGAGGCGGAGGCGGCGCTGGTCTTCACGTGCAACGGTCGGGGGACCCGGCTCTTCGACGACACCCATCACGATGCCGGCCTGGTCCAGCGGGCGTTCGGTTCGGTGCCGGTCGGCGGATTCTTCGCGTCCGGGGAGATCGGTCCCATCGGTGGCCACAACTTCGTGCACGGGTTTGCCGCGTCGATGGCCCTGCTCCGGGAGCGTTAGGTCCAACCGCACCGCCTTCGCCGCCGGGACGCCCGGCCGGTAGGGTGGCCGACGATGACCGCACTCGCCTCCCATCTGCCCGACCCAGCCGACCGCGGAGATCTCGAACAGCTCGCCATCAACGTCATCCGGGGACTGGCCATGGACGCTCCCCGGGCCGCCGACTCCGGGCATACGGGCACCGCCATGGCGCTGGCTCCCCTCGCCCACGTGCTGTTCACCCGGATCATGCGCCACGACCCGGCTGATCCCCACTGGCCCGACCGCGACCGGTTCGTACTCTCCAACGGGCACGCTTCGATCCTGCTGTACTCGATGCTCTACCTCACCGGGTACGGGCTGACCCTGGACGACCTGCGCGGCTTCCGGCGCTGGGGTAGCCGGACGCCGGGCCATCCCGAGCTCAACCACACCCCGGGGGTCGAGGTGACCACCGGCCCGCTCGGACAGGGCGTGGCCAACGGGGTCGGGATGGGGATCGCCGAGCGCTGGCTGCGGTCCCGGTTCTCGCCCGAGGTGTGCGACCATCACACCTTCGTGATCGCCGGCGACGGGTGCTTCGAGGAGGGGATCTCCCACGAGGCGGCGTCGTTGGCCGGCCATCTTCAACTCGGCCGCCTGGTCTACGTGTACGACAACAACCACATCACCATCGACGGGCCCACCGAGCTCGCCTACACCGACAACGTCGGCGAACGGTTCGCCGCCTACGGATGGTCGGTCGACGACATCGGTGAGGTGGCCAACGACGTCGATGCCCTGGAGGCGGCGCTGCTCCGGGCCAAAGCCGACGAGGACCGGCCGTCACTCATCATCCTGCGCAGCCACATCGGCTTCCCCTCCCCCACCTCGTCGACACGGCCAAGGCCCATGGTGACCCATTCCCCGACGAGGAGATCCACCTCACCAAGGGACTGCTCGGACTGCCCCCCGACGAGAAGTTCTGGGTGCCGGACGACGTCCTCGACCTCTACCGGAAGTGCGTCTCCCGGGGAGAGGCGTGGCGATCCGAATGGAGTCAACGCTTCGACGCCTGGGACGGGCCAAAGGACCGGTGGGAGGCGGCCCAGTCGGGTCGGGGGTTGCCGGACTGGGAGGCCCACCTTCCCTCGTTCGTCCCCGACGACGGTCCCCTCGCCACTCGCCAGGCCGTCAAGTCCTGCCTCGACGCCACCGGAGCGTTCATCCCCGGCCTCATGCCCGGGAGCGCCGATCTCACCGGCAACACCGGCATGGCCATGGCCGATGCCGAGCCCCAGGAGGTCGAGCATCCCGGAGGGGCCCAGATCCACTTCGGCATCCGGGAGCACGGGATGGGCGGGGTGATGACCGGTATGGCCGCCCACCGGGGCGTCCTGCCGGTCGGCGGAACCTTCTTCGTGTTCAGCGACTACATGCGGGGCGCGGTGCGGATAGCGGCCCTGTCCGATGTGCATGTGATCTACTCCTGGACCCACGACTCGGTCGGCCTGGGCCAGGACGGGCCCACCCACCAGCCCATCGAGCAGCTGGCCGCCATGCGGGCCATGCCCAATCTCCGGGTCATCCGGCCCGCCGACGCCAACGAGACCGCGGCGGCGTGGCAGATCGCCGTGGACGGCGACGGGCCCACCGCCCTCATCCTGTCCCGCCAGAAGCTCCCCGTCCTGGCCGAGACGGTCGAACGGGGCCGACGACGGCGTGGGCAGGGGCGCCTACGTGCTGCACCAACCGGAGGGGGACGAGCCCCGAGTCGTACTCATCGGCACCGGCAGCGAGGTGCACGTCTGCCTGGGTGCGGCCGAGCTGCTGGCCTCCACCGGGGTGGCGGCCCGGGTGGTGTCGTTCCCGTCGTGGGACCTCTTCGCCCTCCAGGCAGACGACTACCGGAACCAGGTGCTCCCGGCCGGCATCCCACGGTTGGCGGTGGAGGCGGCCAGCTCCTTCGGCTGGGAACGCTACGCCGACGCCACTGTGTGCATCGACCACTTCGGGGCGTCCGCCCCCGGCGAGGTCAATCTCGAGGAGTTCGGGTTCACCCCCGAGCACGTGGCCACCGAGGCCACCGCACTCATCACCAACTGGCCGGGACCGTGACCATCCCGGCTGCCACCGGACCATCGACGGCGCGCCGCCGGACCCCCTCCGGATCGGCCACCAGGAAAGGATCGCCATGACCACACTCAACGACCTCTACGACCAACAGGGACAGAGTCCCTGGCTCGACAACCTGCGCCGCGACTGGCTGGAGAACGGCACCCTGGCCGGCCTGGTGGAACAAGGCATCCGGGGCATCACCTCCAATCCGACCATCTTCGCCAAGGCCATCGCGGGCCAGGACACCTACGACGACGAGTTCGGCCAGCTCATCAAGACCAAATCGGTGGAGGACGCCTACTGGGACCTGGTGGTCGACGACATCGTCGCCGCCCTGGCCCTCCTGCGCCCCGTCTACGACGCCTCGGATGGTGGTGACGGCTTCGTCTCGGTGGAGGTGGCTCCGTCCCTCGCCCACGACACCGAGGGGACCATCGTCGCCGCCCGCAACCTCCACAAGCGGATCGACCAGCCCAACGTGCTGGTGAAGATCCCCGCCACCCCCGAGTGCGTGCCCTCCATCCGCCAGATGATCAGCGAGGGCCGGAGCATCAATGTCACGCTCATCTTCAGCATGACCCGGTACGGCGAGGTCATCGAGGCCTACCTGTCCGGTCTCGAGGCCCTGGCCGCCTCGGGGCAGGACGACCTCTCCCGGGTGGCCAGCGTGGCTTCGTTCTTCATCAGCCGGGTCGACACCGAGGTCGACCGGCGCCTGGAGGCCGCCGCCTCGGGGGCGGCCGACCCCGACGCCCTCCTCGGACTCCGGGGCCGGGCCGCCGTGGCCCAGGCCCGTCTGGCCTACCAGCTGTTCATCGAGCGCTTCTCCGGACCCCGGTGGGAGGCACTGGCGGCCAAGGGGGCCCGGGTCCAGCGTCCCCTGTGGGCGTCCACCTCCACCAAGAACCCCGCGTATCCCGATCTGGCCTACGTCGACACCCTGATCGGCCCGGACACGGTGAACACCATGCCCGACGGGACGGTCGACGACTTCCTCGACCACGGCACCGTGGCCCGGACGGTGGACACCGGTCTCGACGAGGCCCGCACCCTCATCGCCGATCTGGCCGACGTCGGCATCGACATGGAGGACGTGGCCGGAGTCCTCGAGTCCGAAGGGGTGGCCTCGTTCGCCAAGTCGTTCGACGAGCTGGTCCAGTCCCTGACCGACAAGGCCAACGCCCTGGCTGCCGGTTCGTAGCCATGGGATTCCCCGTCCCGACCACCCCCACCTCGACCACACGGAGGAGCACGCTATGAAGATCGCCATGATCGGCCTGGGCAAGATGGGCGCCAACATGAGCCAGCGCCTGATCGAGCACGGTCACGAGGTCGTCGCCTTCGACCTGTCCGACGCCGCCCGGTCCGCGGCCGCCGCCTTCGGCGCCGAGCCGGCGTCCACCCTGGAAGAGGTGGCGGCCACGCTCAGCCCGCCCCGGGTGGCCTGGGTCATGGTGCCGGCCGGCGAAGCCACCAACTCCACCATCACCACACTGGCCGGCCTGTTCGAGTCGGGCGACGTGATCATCGACGGGGGCAACTCGAACTACAAGGAGACCGCCCCGCTCGTGGACCAGTTGGCGACAGAGGGAGTGGCCCTGGTCGACGCCGGCACCTCGGGCGGCATCTGGGGCCTGAAGGAGGGCTACTGCCTGATGGTCGGCGGGACCGAGGAGGCGGTGGCGGTGGCCGAGCCGATCTTCGTCGACCTGGCCCCCGAGGGCGGCTACGCCCACGTGGGACCGCCCGGGGCCGGCCACTTCGTCAAGATGGTCCACAACGGCATCGAGTACGGCCTGATGCAGGCCTACGCCGAAGGATTCGAGATCATGTCCGAGGCCCCCGAGTTCGACCTCGACCTCCACCAGATCTCGGCCATCTGGCGATACGGGTCGGTGGTGCGGAGCTGGCTGCTCGACCTGGCCGAGCGGGCCCTGCGACCCGGGTCGGGATTCGACAAGATCGAGGGGGTGGTGGCCGACTCCGGCGAGGGCCGATGGACGGTCGAGGAGGCCATCAACCGGGGGGTGTCGGCCCCGGTCATCTCCTCGGCCCTCTTCGCCCGCTTCGCCTCCCAGAAGAAGGACGCCTTCGGGCTCCGCCTGGTATCGGCGCTGCGCAACCAGTTCGGCGGCCACGCCTTCACCACCGCCGACGGCTCCCAGGGCGGCGAGACCTTCACCCCGAAATGAGCACCGACACCGACACCAGCCCCGGCCGCGACGGCACCGGTCGGGACGGAGCCAGGCACGACGGGACCGCGGGCGACGGGACGACGGACGCCAACGGCACTCGAGCCCGGCCAAGGGCAGCCGACGCTCGCTCCCCCCGGTGCTGTCCAAGGCCCCACCGGTGGCCATGGTCATCTTCGGGGCGTCGGGCGACCTCACCCATCGCAAGATCCTGCCGGCACTGGCCCGGCTGGCCGACCGGGGCGTGCTCGACGACGGCTTCACCGTCATCGGCGTGGCCCGCACCAAGTGGAGCGACGAGGAGTTCCGGTCCCACGTGGCCGAGGCCACCCCCGAGGGCGGTCCCAAGTGGAAGGCGCTCACCGAGCGGTTCAAGTACGTCGCCGGCGAGTACGACCACCCCGACACCTTCGGCCAGCTGAAGGACCACCTGGACGAGGCCGACCGCGTCGACGGGACCGACGGCAACCGCCTCTACTACCTGGCCACCATCCCGAGCGTGTTCGGCATGGTGGCCGGCGCCCTGAAGGACCATGCCTGCACCCGACCGGCCGAAGGAGGGTCGTTCGTGCGGGTGGTGGTGGAGAAGCCGTTCGGGCGCGACCTCGACTCGGCCGTCGCCCTCAACGAACAGATGCACGCCGCCTTCGACGAGAGCCAGATCTACCGGATCGACCACTACATGGGCAAAGAGACGGTCCAGAACGTCCTGGCCCTCCGGTTCGCCAACGCCATCTTCGAGCCGATCTGGAACCGGCGCTACGTCGAGCAGGTCCAGGTCACCGTGGCCGAGAGCCTGGGGGTCGAGCACCGGGGCGGCTTCTACGAGACGGCCGGGGCCCTCCGGGACATCGTCCAGAACCACGTGATGCAGGTGCTGGCTCTCACCCTCATGGAGTCACCCACCAGCACCGACGCCGACCGCATCCGCGACGAGAAGGTCAAGCTGCTCCAGGCCATCGACATCCCGACGCCCGACGAGGCCGTGGACAAGGCGGTGCGGGGCCAGTACACGGCCGGCACCATCGACGGCCAGCCGGTCATCGGCTACCGCCAGGAGGAGGACGTCTCCCCCGAGAGTCAGACCGAGACCTATCTGGCCCTCCGTCTCCGGGTGGAGAACTGGAGGTGGGCCGGGGTTCCCATCTACGTGCGCACCGGGAAAGCGGCTCCCGGCCCGGGTGACCGAGGTGGCCCTCACCTTCCGCCAGGTGCCGTTCCTGCTGTTCGACCACCGCACCAGTCGCGACCTGCGCCCGAACACGCTGATCCTGCGCATCCAACCCGACGAGGGGATCAGCCTCGAGTTCGGGGCCAAGGTCCCCGGCGAGAAGTTCCACATCCGCTCGGTGGCCATGGACTTCACCTACGCCGAGGCTTTCGCCGGGACCGAGGCGGCAGACGGTTACGAGCGGCTCATCCACGACGCCATGGTCGGAGACGCCACGCTTGTTCATCCGGTCCGACGAGGTCCAGCAGGCCTGGAGGATCGTCGACCCCTACCTGCAGGCGTGGTCCGAGCCGGGCGGGGCCATGCAGACCTACGCCGCCGGCACCTGGGGACCCCACATGGCCGACCTGCTGGTGGAGCGGTCCGGCGACGAGTGGCGCAATCCGGTGATCGACCTCGAGCTGAGCGGAGGCCGACTGACCGAGCTGCCCCAGTGACGAGGCCGGCCGGCCCGCGGATCGTACAGGTCGAGTCGGTACCCGATGCCTTCGCCGAGCTGGTGGTGGACGTCCTGGCCGCACCCCGCAACGACCGCGTTCTCGCTGTTCCTGTCGGGGGGACCGACCGCCCAGGACTGCTACCGGCGTCTGGCCGAGCTGGCGACGGGCGCCGTGACCTCGGCTGGAACAGCGTGGACGTCTATCTGGGCGACGAGCGGTGCGTGCCGCCCGACGACCCGGACTCCAACCACCGGATGATCGCCGAGACCCTGCTCGCCGTGGTCGGCCCGGTCGCCTCCGACAATCCGATGTACCGGAGCGGGACCCCGGCCGAGGCCGCCGTCGACTACCAGCGCACCATCGCCCCGCTGCCCACCTTCGACCTGATCCACCTGGGTCTGGGCCCCGACGGCCACACCGCCTCGCTCTTTCCCGGCTCGGCCGGCTCTGGCCGTCGACGACCCCGAGGTGCTGGTGGTGGCCAACCAGGACCCCAACGCCAACAACCCCCACGATCGGATCACCCTCACCCTTCCGGCCATCGCCCGGGCCCGGCTGGTGGTGTTCACCGTCTCGGGAGCCTCCAAGCGCGAAGCGTTCCGCGGCATCGTGGCCGGCGCCGACCTCCCGGCCGCCCGGGTGACCGCCGAGCGGGTCGTGTGGCTGGTCGATGCCGATGCCATCGGCGACACCCCGCTCCCGTCATAGGCCCCTGCCGCGGCACAGCCCCTGCCGCAGGCACAGCCCCGGCCCCGGTTGGCACCCAACCCGGTCCGGTCGCCCGTCCGGCTCCTCCGGTAAGGTGTCGCCGATGCCCGTCGACCCCGGTCCCTCTCGGCTCGACACCATGGCGTCGTCCCCGCTGCCGACCCCGTCTCCCCACGGGCCCGGCTGGAGCCTGCGAGGAGCTCCTCCAGGCGCCTCTGGCCACCCTGCAGGCCGATGCCGACCGCATCCGCCGCCTCGCCCACGGCAACCGGATCACCTTCTCCCCCAAGGTGTTCATCCCCCTGACCATGCTGTGCCGCGACCGGTGCGGGTACTGCACGTTCGCCAAGGCGCCGGCCCGGCTCGAGTCCCCGTACCTCTCCCTCGACCAGGTGCTCGACATCGCCCGGGCCGGTCGGGACCGCCGGGTGCCACGAGGCGCTCTTCACCCTGGGCGAGGCCCCCGAGGACCGGTATCCGAGCGCCAGGCGCTGGCTCGCCGACCACGGCTACACCTCCACCGTCGACTACCTGGTGGCGGCGGCCGGGCCGTGGTCGACGAGACCGGCCTCCTCCCCCACGCCAATGCCGGGGCGCTGTCCCTCGACGACATGGTGCGACTCCGGGCCGTGACCGCCAGCCAGGGGATGATGATCGAGTCGGTCAATCCCGACCTGGCCGCCCACCGCTCGGCCCCCGACAAGGTCCCCGCCCGCCGGCTGGCCACCCTCGAGGCCGCCGGCCAGGCCTCCATCCCCTTCACCACCGGCCTGCTGGTCGGCATCGGCGAGTCCCGTGCCGACCGGCTGGCCACGCTCGAGGCCATCGCCGCCAGCCACCGCCGCCACGGCCACGTCCAGGAGGTCATCGTCCAGAACTTCCTGCCCAAGCCCGGCACCTCCATGCACCGGTCACCCCCGTGCCCCACCGACGAGTTCCTCTGGACCATCGCCGCGGCCCGGGCTGGTGCTCCCGGCCGACATCCACCTCCAGGCGCCCCCCAACCTCTCCGACGACCTCGCCCCCCTCATGGCCTCGGGCATCGACGACTGGGGCGGCGTCTCCCCGGTCACGGCCGACCACGTGAACCCCGAGCGGGCCTGGCCGGCCCTCGGGATCCTCCGGGCCGCCACCGAGGCGGCCGGCTTCACCCTGGCCCCCCGGCTGACCCTGTACCCCTCGTTCGCCCTCGATCCCGACCGGTGGCTCGACGGACTCCATGCGCTTCCCCGTGCTCGACGCCTCCGACGCCGAAGGCCTGGGCCGCGACCATCCCTGGTGCTCGGGAGGCGAGGTGTCGCCGCCGGCCCTCCTCGGTACCGACATCCCGGTCCGCGGGCCGCGCCGGCGGGCGCCCCGGCTCTCCACCGGTGGCGACCGTGGCCTCGACCGGTAGCGCGGTGGGTGACGTGCTGGCCGGGGTGATGGGCGGCGAGGACGGTGGGCGAGGACGAGATCGTCACCCTGTTCGGCGCCCGGGGCCCCGAGGTCCGGGCCGTGGCCGCGGTGGCCGACGGCCTGCGGTTGGAGGCCGTGGGCGACGAGGTCACCTACGTCGCCAACCGCAACATCAACTACACCAACGTCTGCACCTTCAAGTGCAAGTTCTGCGCCTTCTCCAAGGGCCCTCTGTCGCTCAACCTGCGGGGCAGCCCCTACCTGTTGGACCTGAGCGAGATCTCCGACCGGGTGCGCCGAGGCCGAGGCCCTGGGTGCCACCGAGGTCTGCCTCCAGGGGGGGATCCATCCCAACTTCGACGGCGAGTACTACCTCGACGTGATCCGGGCGGTCCGGGAGGCGTCGGCCACCATCCACATCCACGGCTTCACCGCCCTCGAGGTCACCGAGGGGGCCCGCCGCTCCGACATGCCCCTGGCCGACTACCTGGTCCTGCTCCGTGACGCCGGGCTGAAGACCCTGCCCGGCACGGCGGCGGAGATCCTCGACGACCCGGTGCGGGCCGTCCTCTGCCCCGACAAGATCAACACCGAGGAGTGGCTCTTCGCCCACCGCACCGCCCACTAGGTCGGCCTGCGCTCCAACGTGACCATCATGTTCGGAGCGGTCGAGCAACCCCGGTCGTGGGCGCGCCACCTGGTGCGGACCCGGGAGCTCCAGCGGGAGACCGGCGGGTTCACCGAGTTCGTCCCGCTGCCCTTCGTGCACATGGCCACGCCCATCTACCTCCAGCAGCAAGGCCCGCCGGGGCCCCACCTTCCGCGAGACGCTGCTGATGCACGCCGTGGGGCGCATCGCCTACCGCGGCGCCATCGACAACATCCAGGTCAGCTGGGTCAAGATGGGGGCGGAGGGGGTCCGCCAGATCCTGCGGGCCGGGGTCAACGACCTCGGCGGCACCCTCATGGACGAGAACATCTCGCGGGCGGCCGGAGCCAGCCACGGCCAGATGATGGACGCCGAGCGGTTCGCCGCCATCGTCACCCCGCTGGGGCGGACCCTGGCCCAGCGCACCACCCTGTACGGCCGGGTGACGATCCGGGCCCCGCAGCCGAAGTGCTCGCCGCCGCCAACTGATGGCCGACCGGCGGCAACGTCCGGCGGGACCGAGCCGGGACCGGCGATCCGGGCCGGCGGAGCCGTCGGACCGGCGGCCGTCGACTCGCCTCGAGCACTGGTCGAGGCCCTCTCGACCGCCGACGCCTCGGCTGCCCAGCGCCGCCTCTACCGGTCGATGCTGGAGACGGTGGCCGGCCTGGCCGCCGACGGGCACCGAGGTCATCGACCTGAAGGTGGCCGACTCGGCCCTGGCCGAGATGGCCGAGGCCTTCCGGGTGTTCCGGCCGTTCCGCCGGGAGCGCAAGGTCACCATCTTCGGGTCGGCCCGCACCGAGCCCGACCATCCCGCCTACCGGTGCACCCGCGACCTGGCCGCCTCCATGGCCGCCGCCGACTGGATGGTGGTCACCGGCGCCGGGCCCGGGATCATGGCCGCCGGCATGGAGGGCGCCGGCCGGGACAAGTCGATCGGCGTGAACATCCGCCTGCCCTTCGAGCAGGGGGCCAACACCTTCATCGCCCAGGACCCCAAGCTGGTCGAGATGCGGTACTTCTTCACCCGCAAGCTCATGCTCATCAAGGAGTCCGACGGCTACGTGGTCCTGCCCGGTGGCTTCGGCACCCTCGACGAGGGGTACGAGCTGCTGACCCTGCTCCAGACGGGCAAGGCCGAGCCGGCCCCGGTGGTCATGCTCGACGTGCCCGGCGGCACCTACTGGTCGGGCTGGGACGAGTTCCTCGCGCACCAAGGTCGAGCCCCGAGGACTGGTCTCCCCCGACGACCGGTCCCTGTTCACCATCACCGACGACGTCGGCCGGCCACCGAGGAGATCCTCGGCTTCTACCGCAACTACCAGTCGTGCCGGTGGGTGGGCGACCTCCTGGTCATGCGCATGCTCGTGCGCTCCCGACCGCGCCCACCTGGCCGAGCTGAACCGGCACTTCGCCGACATCGTCGCCGACCGGGTCCATGCGCCTGTCCAAGCCGCTGCCACCCGAGCGGTCGGACGGCGACCATCTCGACCTCGCCCGCCTGGTCTTCCGCTTCGACAAGATCCACTACGGCCGGCTCCGCCAGCTGATCGACGCCCTCAACCGGCTGCGCGGACTTCGGACCCGTGGAGGCGCGGCGGCCGGGCCACCGCCACCGGGACGGTGTCGGCTCAGGGCCCGTCGTCCAGCCCGAGCGCCCGACGAGCACGGGCCGGCCGAGCAGCTGTGACGGCCTTGTCCACCGACCGGCGGGCCCGGGTGATCCGCTTCTCCTCGGCGGTCAGTGCCGGATCGGGTTCCTCCCCCGGGCGCAGGCTGTCCGCCGCCTGGCGAAGGCGGTCGAGGGCCAGGTCGGCCAACTCCTCGCCGATCGCCGACAGCCGATCGGCGATGTCGGCGGCATCGGGTGCCACGACCCTCAGCGGGCCGTGCCGATGTCGACTTCGATGACCTCGAAGTCTCCGTCGGCGTAGCGGGACCGCAGCCCCTTCTTGTCGAACTTGCCGACGCTGGTCTTGGGCAGCTCCTCGATGAACGCCCACCGCTCGGGTAGCCACCACCGGCTCACCCGTCCGGACAGGAAGGCGACCAGCTCGTCGGCCGTGGGCGGCGACTTCCTGCTCGAGCACCACCGCCACCAGCGGTCGTTCGCTCCACCGTTCGTCGGGCACGGCGATCACCGCCGCCTCGATCACCCCGGGGTGGGCCATCACCTCGTTCTCCAGCTCGACCGACGAGATCCACTCCCCCCCGGACTTGATCACGTCCTTGGTGCGGTCGCTGATCTGCATGTAGCCCAGAGCGGTCGAGGGTACCGATGTCCCCGGTGCGGAGCCACCCGTCGTGGAACCGTTCGGGAGTCGGCTCCCCGTAGTAGGAGCCGGCGATCCACGGGCCCCGCACCTCGAACTCGCCGACGGAGGTTCCGTCGTTGGGAAGGATGGTTCCGTCCTCGTGGACGACCCGGACCTCGACCCCGGCCACCACCCGACCGGCCATGGACCTCCACACGATCTCCTCTTCGGGCGGCACGCCCCGGGGCGGCAGGGCCAGCGTGCAGATCGGGCTGGTCTCGGTCATGCCCCACCCTTGGACCAGCTGCACGCCCAGCTCGTCACGGAACGCCTCGATCAACTGACGGGGCACGGCGGCTCCGCCGGCCGTGATCATTCGCAGCGACGACAAGTCGGCGCCGTCGGTCCGGGAGTAGCGGAGCAGATCGTTCCAGATGGTGGGCACGCCGGCCGAGATGGTCGGGCGGTGACGTTCGATGATGGCCACCAGCGGCGCCGCCTGGAGGAACATCTGGGGCATGATCAAGTCGGCGCCGGTCATGAAGGCGGCGTACGGGGTCCCCCAGGCGTTGGCGTGGAACATGGGGACGATCGACAGCACCGAGTCGCGGTCGCTGATGCCGAGGGCCGCTCCCGACGTGACGGCGAACGAGTGGAGATAGGTCGATCGGTGGCTGTAGACCACGCCCTTGGGATTGCCGGTGGTCCCCGACGTGTAACACATGGCCGCCGCCAGTCGCTCGTCGAGAGACGGCCACGAATAGCCCGGTTCCTCGGCGGCCAACAGCTCCTCGTAGGAGAGGGTGTCGCCGAGGGGACTGCCGTCGCCGTCGCCGGCCACCACGAAGTGCTTGACCGTGGTGAGCTGGTCCCGGACCCGGGCCAGCAGCGGCACCAACGAGCCGTCGACGATGATCACCTTGTCCTCGGCGTGGTTGATCACGTAGGACAGCTGTTCGGGGAAGAGGCGGAGGTTCAAGGTGTGGAGCACCGCCCCCATGGACGGTATGGCCAGATACGCCTCTTGATGGGTCTGGTTGTTCCATAGGAACGTTCCCACCCGGTCGCCGTCGCCCACCCCCAAGCGCTCGAGGGCTCCGGCCAGTCGCTCGGCCCGCTCGGCCACCTGGGAGAACGAAGCCCGGATCGAGTCTCCGTCGGGCCCCACGATGGTGATGACCTGGCTGTCCCCGTAGACCTGCTGGCCGTGACGGAGTATTCCGCTCACCAAGAGCGGGGCGTCCTGCATGGTACTGAGCACGATCGGTCCTCCACTTCACCGTCCGGAACCCCGGATGTCCGAGCATACCGACAAGGCGTCCTGTCGGGCCTGGGTGGGCCGGGGTGGGCCGGGGTGGGCCAGGGCGGGCGCCGTGGGCCGGTGGCGGTCGGCCGGGCCACGCCGGCGACCTCAAGCCATCATCGCCACATGCCGATGACAGGGGCATGGGAGCGCGACCGGAGCAACCCGACCCGGTCGGGGAGGGAACCTCGGTGCAGGAGGGCGGACGACCCTGTCCCGAGTGCGGTCATCCGATCGAGACCGACGAGGCGGCCGGGAGGACCTACACCGTCTGTCGTTCCTGCTACGAGGTGTACGTCGTCAACGCTGGCCGCTGATCGTACCGGGCTCCCCGGGAGCCGAGGTCCCTTGGCGGCGCCACCGCCCCGCACCGTCCTGAAATCTGGGGTTGCACGGCCGATGGCCCGATGGTGGACTGGGTGCGGCCACGGTCCCCGAGACGGTAAGCCCCGACGGTAAGCCCCGTCGGTAAGCCACCCCCACTCGGAATCCACAAGTCTCTGAGCCGGCCTGCTCACGCTGTCCTCCGACATGTTCCAGAGGTAAGGCGATGGGTAAATTCGTGGTGGTCGGCGCCACCGGGGTCGTGGCCGTGGCCGTGGGCCTGGTGTTGGTCGTGGCCGTGGTCACCGGTTCGGTCGGGTCGGATTCCGGCGCGAGGTCGGCGTCGGCTTCGCCACCGGGGACGACGGGCGGCCCGTCGGGATCGGCCGGGGGGCAACGGGGTCCTGCCATTCCGGCTGCCTGGGTGACTCTCTACCAACAGGCTGCCGCCACGTGCCCTGGACTGAACTGGTCGGTGCTGGCCGCAATCGGGACGGTAGAGAGCGGCAGCGGCCGGTCCGGCGCCCCGGGGGTGTGGTCCGGCGCCAACCACGCCGGTGCCGAAGGTCCGATGCAGTTCGAGCCGGCGACCTTCGCCGCCCATGCGACCACCGGCCCGGATGGCGCCCAACCGCCGTCTCCTTACGATCCGGTCGACGCCGTCTACACCGCTTCCTCGATGCTCTGCGCCGACGGAGCCGGCTCGGCCCTGGACCTGCGCGCAGCCGTCTACGACTACAACCACTCGAACACGTATGTGGACACGGTGCTGACCCTGGCCCTCGCCTTCCAGCAGGACCCCGACACCGACGCCACCGTGGTCGCCGCCCTCACCTTCGCCGCCCAGCAGCTGAACACGCCCTATCTCTGGGGCGGCACCGGTAGCGGAGGTTTCGACTGCTCGGGACTGGCCCAGGCTGCGTTCCGGTCGGCCGGGGTCACCCTCCCCCGGGTGGCCCAGGACCAGTTCGACGCCGGGCCGGCGGTCGCCGGGGGTTCCAGTGTTGACCCCGGTGACCTGGTCTTCTTCGGCGCCGGGCCCGGAGGAGTGGACCACGTCGGACTCTATGTCGGTGCCGGCGAGATGATCGACGCCCCCCACACCGGGGCGCTGGTCCGGTTCGACGCTGCCGCCATGTCGGACTTTGTGGGAGCCACCCGTCCGGGGTGAGCGCCGCCCGGCCCGGGCCGGGTAGAGCGCCGCCGTGCCCCGTCAAAGCCAGGCGGGTCACCAGGTGAACGGTTCACCCGCTCAAGTGGTCAAGTGGTCAAGTGGTCAACGAAGAGCCAGCTGACCAGGGACGATCGGGGCCGGCAGCGCCGTCTGGCCCATCAAGAACCGGTCTACCGAGGCGGCGGCGGAGCGTCCCTCGGCGATCGCCCACACGATGAGGCTCTGTCCCCGGGTCATGTCCCCGCACACGAAGACGCCTTCGACGTTGGTCGACCACGACCGATCGGCGACCACGCTGCCCCGGGCGTTGACCTCCAGACCTAGCTCGGCCACCACGCCACCACGCTCGGCACCGAGGAACCCCATGGCCAACAGCACCAGTTCGCAGGGCAGCTCGAACTCGGACCCCTCGACCGGTCGGAAGTCGGGACGGCCGTCGTCGCCGTAGACCACCTCCACCTCCTCGCCCCGAAGGGCCCGTACATGACCGTCCCCGTCATCGAGGAACTCGGCGGTGGCCACCGAGAAGATCCGCTCCCCGCCCTCCTCCAGGGCCGAGGACGTCCGCAGGATGAGCGGCCAGGTGGGCCAGGGGTTGTCGGTGGTCCTGGAGGCTGGGGGCTCGGGCATGATCTCCAGCTGGTGGACGCTCAGCGCCCCCTGGCGGTGGACGGTGCCGAGACAGTCGGCCCCCGTGTCCCCTCCCCCGATGATCACCACGTGCTTGCCGTCGGCGGTGATCGGCGACCGGTCGAGCGCACCCTCTTGGACCAGATTGGACGGCCGCAGGTAGTCCATGGCCAGGTGGATCCCGGCCAGGTGGCGTCCGGGAGCGGGCAGGTCGCGGGGCAGCGTCGCCCCTCCGGCCAGCAGGATGCTGTCGAACTGGTCGACCAGATCGGCGGCCGGAACCACCGTGGCCCCAGAAGCGACGGCGCTGGCCACCTCGGGGTCGTGCTCCCCCACCGAGACCCGGCACCGGAACTCGACGCCCTCGGCCACCATCTGGTCGATGCGCCGATCGAGCACCGCCTTTTCCATCTTGAACTCGGGAATGCCGTACCGGAGCAGACCCCCGGGCTTTTCGGCCCGCTCGAACACCACCACCTGATGTCCGGCCCGACACAGCTGCTGGGCCGCGGCCAGCCCGGAGGGCCCCGAGCCGACCACCGCCACCCGTCGGCCGGTGGCCACATCGGGCCGATGGGGCTCGACCCAGCCCTCCGACCAGGCCCGCTCGATGATCTCGTACTCGATCCGCTCGATGGTCACCGGATCGTCGTTGATGCCCAGCACGCACGACCCCTCGCATGGGGCCGGGCACAGCCGCCCGGTGAACTCCGGGAAGTTGTTGGTGGCGTGCAGCCGCTCGATGGCCTCTTCCCACTCGTCCCGCTGGACGAGATCGTTCCATTCGGGGATCAGGTTCCCGAGCGGGCACCCCTCGTGGCAGAACGGGATCCCGCAGTCCATGCAGCGCGCCCCCTGCTGGCGGGCCGACTCCACCGGAAACGGCTCGTAGACCTCCTTCCAATCGCGCAGCCTTACCGGCACCGACCGTCTGGGCGGGAGCTGGCGGTCGTACTTGAGGAATCCATGGGCGTCACCCATGGGAGGCCTCCATCACCGCATCCTCCACCGAACGGCCCTCGGCGATGGCCCGCTCGGTGGCCTCGACCACCCGGCGGTAGTCACGGGGCATCACGGTGATGAACTGCTCGGCCGTGCTGATCCAGTCGGCCAGGATCTCCTCGGCCACATGGGAGCCGGTTTCGTCCCGGTGCATGGCCACCCGGTCCTTCAGCCACATGCGATCCTCCGCCGACAGGGGCGCCAGGTCGACCATCTCGCTGTTGTAGACGCCCGGCAGCCGCCCGTGGGGGTCGTAGACGTAGGCCACCCCGCCCGACATGCCGGCCCCGAAGTTGCGTCCGGTCGGGCCGAGCACCACCACCCGTCCCCCGGTCATGTACTCGCAGGCGTGGTCGCCCACCCCCTCGACCACGGCGATCGCCCCCGAGTTGCGGACGCAGAACCGCTCGCCCACCTGGCCGCGCAGGAAGACCTCACCGGCGGTGGCGCCGTAGAGGATCACGTTGCCGGCCACGATGTTGTCCTCGGCCGCGAACGGCGAGTCCTCGGGCGGGCGGACGATGATCCGGCCACCGGAGAGCCCCTTGCCCAGATAGTCGTTGGTGTCCCCGAACAACCGCATGGTGACACCCTTGGGCACGAACGCCCCGAAACTCTGTCCGGCCGAGCCCCGGAAGGTGAGGTTGATGGTTCCCTCGGGGAGACCGCCGCCCCCGTGGCGCCGGGTGACTTCGTACCCGAGCAGGGTGCCCACCGTCCGGTTGACGTTGGTCACCGTCACGTCGGCACTGACCGGGACCCCGTCCTCGAAGGCCGGCCGGCACGCTTCGAGGAACTGGTGGTCCAGGGCCCGGTCGAGACCGTGGTCCTGCTCGTTGATGCAGTAGCGGACAGCACCCTCGGGCAGCTCGGGCTCGATCAGGATCGGCGACAGGTCGAGGCCGGACGCCTTCCAGTGGTCCACCACCTCGGTGGAGTCGAGCAGATCCACCCGGCCGACAGCTTCCTCCAGCGACCGCAGCCCGAGGGCGGCCAGCTCCTCTCTGACCTCTTGGGCGATGTACTCGAAGAAGGTCTCGACGAACTCCGGCGTGCCCGAGAAGCGCTCCCGCAGCACCGGGTTCTGGGTGGCGATCCCCACCGGGCAGGTGTCGAGGTGGCAGACCCGCATCATGATGCACCCCGACACCACCAGCGGGGCGGTGGCGAACCCGAACTCCTCGGCCCCGAGCAGGGCCCCGATGATCACGTCCCGGCCCGTCTTCAACTGCCCGTCGACCTGGACCACGATCCGGTCCCGGAGGTCGTTGGCCAGCAGGGTCTGCTGGGTCTCGGCCAGTCCCAGCTCCCAGGGGATCCCGGCGTGCTTCTGCGAGGTCAGCGGGGTGGCGCCCGTCCCGCCGTCGTGGCCGGAGATCAACACCACGTCCGAGTGGGCTTTGGCCACCCCGGCCGCCACCGTGCCCACCCCGACCTCGGCCACCAGCTTCACGTGGATCCGGGCCAGCGGGTTGGCCGACTTGAGGTCGTGGATCAGCTGGGCGATGTCCTCGATGGAGTAGATGTCGTGGTGGGGCGGGGGCGAGATCAGCCCCACCCCGGGGGTCGAGAACCGGGTCTTGGCGATCCAGGGATAGACCTTGTGCCCGGGGAGCTGACCACCCTCGCCCGGCTTGGCCCCCTGGGCGATCTTGATCTGGATGTCATCGGCATTGACCAAGTACTCCGAGGTGACCCCGAACCGACCCGAGGCCACCTGCTTGATGGCGCTGCGCCGCAGGTCGCCGTTGGCGTCAGGTGTGAAGCGGTCGGCGTCCTCGCCCCCCTCGCCGGTGTTGGACCGGCCCCCCAGCCGGTTCATGGCGATGGCCAGGGTCTCGTGGGCCTCGGCCGAGATCGACCCGTAGGACATGGCCCCGGTGGAGAAGCGGGCCAGGATGGCCGAGGCCGGCTCCACCTCGTCGATGGGGACGGGGGCAAGCACCCCGGTCCGCAGGTGCATCAGGCCCCGCACGGTGGCGAGCTGGGTCGACTGGTCGTTGACGGCCTCGGTGTACTCCTTGAACACCTCGTAGCGCTTGGTCCGGGTGGCGTGCTGGAGCTTGAACACCGTCCTGGGGTTGAACAGGTGGAACTCGCCCTCCCGGCGCCACTGGTACTCGCCTCCCACCTCGCGCTCGCGGTGGGCCAGTTCGTTCGGGCGGTCGAGGTGGGACATCCGGTGGCGGGCCGCGACTTCTTCGGCCAGGACCTCGAGCCCGACCCCGCCGATGCGGGACACCGTGCCGGTGAAGTACTCGTCGACCACGTCGGGGGCCAGGCCCACCGCCTCGAACACCTGGGCGCCGGTGTAGGACGCCACCGTCGAGATGCCCATCTTCGACATCACCTTGATGATGCCCTTGGAGGCGGCCTTGATGTAGTTCCTCTGGGCCTGACGATGGGTGACCCCGGTCAGGATCCCCGAGTCGATCATGTCGTCGATGGTCTCGAAGGCCAGGTAGGGGTTGATGGCGGCGGCGCCGAATCCCTTGAGGAGAGCCATGTGGTGGACCTCGCGGGCGTCGCCGGACTCGACCACCAGCCCGACACGGGTCCGGGTCTTCTCCCGCACCAGGTGGTGGTGGACGGCCGACACCAGCAACAGCGAGGGGATGGGGGCGAGGGCTCCGGTCGAGTTGCGGTCGGAGAGCACGATGACGTCGGCTCCCTGGGCGATGGCATCGCTGACCCGCTCCCGGACGTGCTCGATGGCATCGTGGAGGGCCGGGCCGCCACCGGCCACCTCGAACAGGCCGTCGATGGCGAAGGCGCTGAAACCGGGCGTGCTGCCGTCCTCGTTGACATAGAGCAGCTTGGCCAAGTCGTCGTTGTCGATGACCGGCATCGGCAACACGATCTGGCGACACGACTCGGCCGTCGGCTCGAGCAGGTTCGACTCGGGCCCCAGGGTGGACAGGAGCGAGGTCACCAGCTCCTCCCGGATGGCGTCCAACGGGGGGTTGGTCACCTGGGCGAACAGCTGGGTGAAGTAGTCGTAGATCAGCCGGGGCCGGTCCGAGAGCACGGCGATGGCCGAGTCGGTCCCCATCGAGCCGATGGGTTCGGCCCCGGACTTGGCCATCGGCTCGAGGATCAGACGCAACTCCTCGTTGGTATAGCCGAAGAGGCGTTGGCGCCCGACCACCGAGGCGTGCTGGGGGGTCAGCATGGTCCGGGGGGGGAGGTCGTCGAGGTCGATCTGGCCGGCCTCCAGCCACTCCAGGTAGGGCTGCTCGGCCGCCAGGTCGCTCTTGATCTCGTCGTCGTCGACGATGCGGCCCTGCTCGGTGTCGACCAGGAACATCCGACCCGGCTGCAGCCGCCCCTTGCGCACCACCGTGTCCGACGGGACGTCGATCACACCTACTTCGCTGGCCAGCACCACCAGCCCGTCGTCGGTGACCCAGTAGCGGGCCGGACGGAGGCCGTTGCGGTCCAGCACCGCGCCGATCACGCGTCCGTCGGTGAACGCCACCGCCGCCGGGCCGTCCCAGGGCTCCATCAGCGACGCGTGGTAGCGGTAGAAGGCCCGACGGGCCGGGTCCATGGTCGGGTGGTTCTCCCAGGCCTCGGGGATCATCATCAAGACGGCGTGAGGCAGTGGCCGCCCCCCCAGGTGCAGCAACTCGAGCACCTCGTCGAACGAGGCGGAGTCGCTGAGATACGGCGTGACCACCGGAAACGCCCGGTGGAGCCCGGGAATGTGCTCCGAGGCGCACAGTGCCTCTCGGGCCCGCATCCAGTTTCGGTTCCCGGCCAAGGTGTTGATCTCGCCGTTGTGGGCCAGATAGCGGTACGGATGGGCCAGGGGCCACGACGGGAAGGTGTTGGTCGAGAACCGCGAGTGCACCAGGGCCAGGCCGCTGACCACCCGCTGGTCGGACAGGTCCGGGAAGAACTCGGCCAGCTGGTGGGAGGTCAGCATCCCCTTGTAGGTGATGGTCCGGGCCGACAGCGAGGCGATGTAGCACTGATCGATCTCGTGCTCGGCCCGCTTGCGCAGGACGTAGGTCAGGCGGTCGACGGCCAGGGCCGGGTCGTCGCCGACCAGCGGGGTGCCGGTGGCGGGGGCCACGAAGATCTGGTGGAACGACGGCATGGCCGCTTCGGCGATCGAGCCGAGGGTGGTGTCGTCGTAGGGCACGTCGCGCCAACCGATGACCTCGAGGCCCTCCTCGCTGGCCAGCCTCTCGACGGCGATCCTGGCGTCCTTGGCCTCGCCGGGGTCGCGGGAGAAAAAGGCGATCCCGGTGGCGTAGTGACCGCGGGGAGGAAGGTCGAAACCGACATCGTCGGCATAGAAGTCGTGGGGGACCTGGATGAGGATGCCGGCACCGTCGCCGCTGTCCTCCTCGCTCCCGGTGGCTCCCCGGTGGGCCAGGTGCTCGAGGGCCGAAATCGCCCGTCGCACCAAGCCGTGGGAGGGTCGCCCATGGAGATCGGCGACGAGGGCCACACCACAGGCATCGTGCTCGAAGCGAGCGTCATAGAGCCCGCGTACCGGGGGTTGGGGGACATGGCCGTGTCTACCGGCAGCAGTCGTCATCGGGTCGCTCCAACGAGGGAAGTGGATCTACCCACGCGGGACGACGTTGGCCCTTGTGTGGTCGAAAGATTGTACACGCCCGGGGACCCGGTCCACCGATCAGGTCCGTCTCCCGGGGTGGTCGCCAGCCCTGGTCTCGGGGGGAGGAACCGGACCGCTCCCCTACCATTGGGATCATGACCCAGCCTGGCGGCGGCCGACTCCGGGATCGAAGTGAAGGGCACGGCGCCGACCCCCCGGTGGCACTGACCATCGCCGGATCGGACTCGGGGTCGGGGGCCGGCATCCAGGCCGACATCAGGACCATGGCCGCCATCGGTGTTCTCGCCGCCACCGCCGTCACCGTGGTCACCGCCCAGAACACCGCCGAGGTGCGGGACGTGGTCCGTCTGGACGCCACCACGGTCGACGCCCAGATCTCCGCCGTTCTCGACGACTTCGGGGTGGCCGCGGTGAAGACCGGCCTGCTCGGTGCCGCCGACGTGGTCGAGCTGGTCGGGCACCGGGCCTCGGCCGGAGACCTGCCCCGCCTGGTGGTGGATCCGGTGACGGTCGATTCGAGCGGGCGGGTGCTCCTGGCCGACGACGCCATCGAGGCCTACCGGCACCGGCTCCTCCCCCATGCCTTGCTCACCACCCCGAACCTGTGGGAGGCGGCCCTCCTGTCGGGGATGGAGCCGTCCTCCCTGGTGGGCGTGGACGGCATGGCCGATGCCGCCCGACACATCCTCGACCTCGGGCCGGCCTGGGTGCTGGTCAAAGGGGGCCACCTGCCCGGGGTCGAGGCCGACGGATCCGGCGTCGGCCCCACCGGGGCCAGGGAGGTCACCGACGTCCTGTGCAGTGCGGAGGGGACCACGGTGCTCACCGGACCGCACGTCGACACGGCCAACACCCATGGCAGCGGGTGCACCCTGTCGGCCGCCATCGCCGCTCACCTGGCCCGGGGAGCACCGGTGGCCGATGCGGTGACGGCGGCCAAGCTGTTCGTCCACGATGCCCTGGTCGGCAGCGCCGGCTGGCGGCTGGGGCGGGGCCACGGCCCACTCGACCAGCTCGGATGGTCGGGGCGTCCGGCCGGAGGTGGCACGGCGACGTGAGGGCGGTGCTCGGGTCGGTCCGACCGCGAAAGCGGCCGGGTCTTCAAGACCCGGCCACTTCGTCCCCTTCTCACAGGATCCTTCCGCCAATGCTGGATCAGGCACCCCTCCATTTGACGGGTCCACCCGTCGATGCAAGAGCATTGTGAATCATGACGAACCAAAAGTAAACATCGGATGGGCCCTATGACCACGAAAGGTGCTGATTTTTGCACTTTGGGTGGTTTTATCGGTGGAAGTCACCCGGGTGGGCCGACGGGCCGGGCCGGGCCACCGGTCACGTCCCCGGCGGATAGCTTTCCTCCATGGACCGGACGACCGCCCGAAAGCTTGCCCAGCTCCTCGCCTGGGGAAGGTTCGGCATCGGTGCGACGGCGGTGGTGGCACCGGGGTTGGCGGCCCGCCCCTGGGTCGGAGACGCCGGGTCCGAGCCGGGGGCGCGCCTGTTCGCCCGGGCCATGGGTGGCCGTGATCTGGCCCTCGGGATCGGTGCGCTGCGGGCGCTGGCGGTGTCCGACGACGAGTCGCGACCGTGGGTTGCGCTCGGAGGCGTGGCCGACCTGGTGGACGCCATGGCCACGGTGGCGGCCTTCGGCCAGCTGCCCCGCCGTTCCCGCTGGGCCATCGTGGCCGTCACCCTCGGTGCCGCCCTGGCGTCGATCAGGGTGGCCGCGTCCCTCGACGAGCCCGAGGCCACCCCGGGCGACGGCGCCGGGCCTCGACCGGAGCCGGCTTGAACCGCCCGGTACCATTGGGGCGTCATGGCCAGCACCTCACAGGAGCTCGTACCCCCATCTCCTGACCACGAGCTGCCGGGCGCCCAGGAGGTGGACCCGGACAACCGCTACTACCAGCCGGTTTCGCCGCGGGGCCCGGCCCTCATCGTGCTCGGGATCGCCGTGTTCATCGTCGTCATCGGCTTGGTGGCCTCCGCCATCAGTACCGGGGGCGGATCGACCACGCCGGTCGACTCCACCGTCACCGTCGCCGGGGGCACGGTGGTGCACCTGACGCCGGCCAACCAGGCGATGAAGTCCATCTCCAGCAGCGGACAGCCTCCGGCCGACATCATGGACAATCTGGCCGTGCCCACCGGCAGCAAGGTCCTCCAGACGGTCAGCAACGACGGGGGCGTCTCCCAGTTCGACCGCACCGTCAGCTTCCAGAGCGATCTCTCCTCGGACGAGATCGTCGCCACCTACCGGGCCCTGTTTCCCAAGCTGGGATGGCACGTCCTCTCCGACGGACCGTACAAGCAGGACGCCACGCTGGTCCTGGCCAAGAGGGCCAGCAACGACACGTTCTACTGGGAGGCGGGAGTAGTTGTCTCCCCCACCACGTCGGCGGGCACCACACCGTTCTCCGTCGAGGTGTTCGAGGTGGATGACGAGACCTGATCGTCACCCGGTCCACTGGCGGGAACCAGGGCGCCGGCTCCCGGCCGTGACGGTTCCCTTTCGGGGGCGATGGCGGGATCCTCGGATCGACGGAGGAGCCAGGCCCACACGAACAAATTGATCGGATACAGGAGGTACCCCACCCGGGTGGCCGGCGCCAGCAGTATGGCGATCAGCATGACCCACCCCGAGAACGTCGCCAGCTTGGCCGCGTCGGACGGCGGTTTCCTGATCAGGTACCGCACCAGCACCGCGATCCCGATCACCCCGACCACCACCACGTAGGCCTTGTGGGAGCCGTGAACGACCGACACCAGGATGTGGCCGGGCAGAGCGCTGGCCGCCGGTGATGACACACCGGCCAGTCCCAGCGGAAACCGGATGACATTGTCGTCGAAGGCCGAGGGGTTCGACAGGGCCACCGGGGCGATCACCGGTGCCATCACCGCCACCACCCCGAGGAGGTACCGGCCCACCGCCCGGTGCAGCTTCAGGTCCCGGGCCGCCCACAGGGCCAGAAACACCAGCGGCCAGGCCGTGAACTTGAGCGAGGACGCCGCGCCGAGGGCGAGCCCGGCCAGCAGCGGTCTTCGTCGCTGGAGGGCCACCAGTCCCAACAGCATGAGGGCGACCACCGGCATGTCGTCGCCCCCGGTGGCCAGCGGAAGTGCGGCGGTGGGCAAGACGGTGAGCACCTGGAAGGCGCCGCCCGCGGGCATCGGAGGGCGGGCGGAGGCGGCTGAGGGCCACCAGTGCCACCACCACCGTGAAGACGAGGAACTGGATGCGGGCATCGGTCAGCCTGGCCTCGTCCTTGTGCACGCTGGAGAACCCGAAGATGACCATCCCCGGCAGGTACGGGTAGTAGAGCTCGTAGAGCGGCTCGTCCTTGGCGTGGATGAGGATCCGGCCGTCCTTGTCGATGTCCTGGTACGGGTCCTCCCCCCGCGCCGCCCTCACGCCGGCCTGTTCCACCACGACCACCTCGGGTTGGACGTGCAGGGCGGCGTTCCCCTCGGTCCGCCACACCACCTCCAGGGCCAGAGGAGCCAGGGTGGCACCGAACAGGACGATCACGAATCCGACGACACGGGCCCAGTTCCAGCGGCGACGGCGTTTCTCCGCCGGTCCGGTCCCTTCTCCACCGGTGGTCATCGGGACCCTCCCGAACCTCCAGGCCACCACGACCATGAACACCGTGGCCGCGGCGTAGGGACCGACGGCCAGCTGACCCCATTGGCGATAGAGCGGGATGCCCATGGCCACCGCGGTTACCCCGGCGAACACCGTCGAGCAGGCGTAGAGGAACGCGTCCCTCCCCTCGGGCGACAGGCCCACCAGGAACTCGAGTGACCGCCGCAGCGGCCGGGGATAACGGTCCCACCTCGCCGGTTCCGCCGGGGAGGGCGCACCCCGGTGCTCCCCGGCGCGATCGGTCGACACGGCCGAGGGTACCACTGGTGCCACCGGCTCTCCGGACGGGTCCTTATCGGTCAACGGAGGCGATCGACGGTCACGGCCGGTCCCAGCCGGCCGGACCGGGAGCGTCGGCGTCGGGGCCGGGGGCGTCGCCGAACAGCGAGCGGTAGAACTCGAGCTCGGCCGACAGGCTCGCCTCGATGGTGTCGGCCCGGCGGAACCCGTGCGACTCGCCCTCGAACACGGTCAGGCGGCAAGGGACCCCGTGCTCGTGCAGCCGGGCCGCGAACCGCTCGGACTGGTCGGCCGGCACCACCGGATCGTCGGACCCCTGGAGCAGCAGCACCGCCCCGGTAACCCGTTCGGGATGGTGGATCGGAGACCGGGCCCGGTAGGTGTCCGCTTCCGCCGGCCAGGGGCCGACCAGCGAGTCGACGTAGCGCGACTCGAATTCGTGGGTGTCCGCCACCAGGGCCTCGAGGTCGGTGACCCCGTACCAGGCCGCGGCCCCGGCGAATCGATCGGACCGGATGAGGGCCCCGAGAGCGGTGAGACCCCCGGCGCTCGTCCCCCGGATGGCCATGCGGGTCCCGTCGACCACCCCCGCCGCCACCAGGGCCGCGGCGAACTCGACGCAGTCATCGATGTCGGCCTCGCCCCACCGTAGGGAGAGGCTCTGGCGGTACGCCCGCCCGTAGCCGGTGCTCCCCCGGTAGTCGACGCAGGCAACCGCCAGGCCCCGGCTGGTGAAGAACTGGACGGTCAGGTCGAACCCGGGCTCGGCCGAACCAGTGGGCCCCCCGTGACAGAAGACCACCAACGGAGGCCGGCCCCGGCCCGGCCCGGACGCTCCGGTACCGCCGGCACTGCCGCTCCTTCCGGGACTGCGGGCACCGGTCGGGGCGAAGAAGAGGCCGGGAACCGGTCCGGACGGGGTGGGGGCCTCGAACGCCGTGGCCACCGAGACGTGGCCGGGCGCCACCTCGGGGGTGGGGGCTGCCGACCGGCGCACCGTCTTCCCCCCTCCCAGGGGCACCTCGAAGACCCCGTGGGCCTCGGTGGACGTCGATCCGAGCACTCCCACCCACGGCTCCCGGGGCGATGCGCCCGGCGGACCGGAGTCCGGGCTGACGACGACCACGCCGGCGATGCTCACGCACGGCTGGTCGATGAGCTCGACCGACCATGGAGCGGCGCGGTCGGATCCGGGCGGGAGCAGGCGGACCAGCTGGTCCCGGCCGTCCGCGTGCATCCGGCAGACCAGGGAGCCGTCGGGGAGCTCGTCGATGGTCGACTGGCCGAGAGTCCAGTCGGGAGCGTGGAACTCGGCCCGGAGGTCCACCAGAGCGGTCGGGATGCCGGCCGGTCGGGTATCAGCCGGTACGGGAGCCACCACCCGTTGCGGTCGTCCACGAAGACCAGGGAGCCGTCGCCGCACCAGCGGGGCTGACCGACCGAGCACCCGTCGCCTCCGGCGACCGTGTGGCCCGGCCCCAGACGGATCCGCCCGCCCTCCTCGTACACGGTGGCCAGGCGGACCTCGGAACTGTCCCACGGCATCGACGGGTGGTCCCACGAGACCCAGGCCAGCCGGGTGCCGTCCGGTGAGGGCCGGGGCGCGGCCACAAAGTCCGACTCGTCCGAGAGGGTCACGACCTCCTGGGAGCCGGCGGTGCTCACTGCCACCAGGCGGTGGGTGGTCCCATCGGTCGCCACCCGCTCCTCCACGCTGATCAGCCAGTCTCCCGAGGGAGTGACCCGGCCGTCGGCGTAGCGGAGGGACTCGACGCTTTCGGGCCGACCCGGGGTGAGCGCCATCGGAAGGGTGCCGGCATCGGCACCGGCGGCTCCGGTCCGATACCAGCGTTGATCGGCCTGGTCGACATAGAACAGGGCGGCGTTCGACACCGTGGCGGCGGCGCCCCCGTACTCGTGCACCCGGGACCGGACGCTCACCCCCTCGGGCGAGACGTCCACCGGGGTCCCCCCGTGCTCGGCCCGGACCACCACCTGGCGTCCGCCCAGTTCCGGTCTGGTCTCGGTCCACCAGATCACGCCGTGGTCATCACGCTGCAGTCCGCTCCGGCCCACCTTGCCGGCGGCGACGGCGGCCGCCGACCATGGGGACGACCACCACCCGTATCCAGGCCCCGGCCCCTTCGCCACCATGCTCGTCGGCCATGGAATCGGTACGGTACCCGCGATGAGCGCTCCCCCCTCACTGCCCGGCCCGGCCGATGGGACCGACCCGGCCACCGATGCCCCCTCCGGCCTTCCCGACACCGTACGCGCCTTCGTCGTCGACACCGGGGCCGGCAGCGGCAGTGGCGGTGTTGGCGGCGTGCGCCTGCTGCCCACCCGGGACCTCGGCCCCGGTGACGTGGTCATCGCGGTGGAGTGGTCGGCGATCAACTACAAGGATGCGATGGTCACCGAACCGGGAAACCGGGTGGCGAGGATCTCACCACTCGTCCCCGGTGTCGATCTGGTCGGCACGGTGGTGGCCGGTGACGACTCGGTGGCCCTGGGCAGCAAGGTCATCGTTCACGGGTACGACCTCGGGGTGGCCCATCACGGGGGATTCTCCGAGTTGGCCAGAGTGCCGGCGGGCTGGGTGGTCCCCCTCCCGACCGGCCTGACGACCCGGCAGGCGGCCATCATCGGAACCGCCGGGTTCACGGCCGCGTTGTCGCTCGAACGGCTCGAGCGCCACGGGCTGTCGCCGGGAGACGGTCCGGTGCTGGTCACCGGGGCGACCGGCGGGGTGGGCAGCATGGCCGTCTCGCTCCTGGCCGGGCGCGGGTACCAGGTAGTGGCCAGCAGCGGAAAGGCCACCGCCACCGACTACCTGATCGGGTTGGGGGCCACCGAGGTGATCGGCCGGGACGACCTGGTCATGGCCCCCGATCGGACATTGGGGCCCGAGCGGTGGGCCGGGGCCGTGGACTGCGTCGGTGGCGGCGTACTCACCGCCGTGCTCCGCTCCCTCCGCTACGGCGCCGCCGTGGCCGCCAGCGGCCTTACCGGGGGGAACACCTTCGAGTCATCGGTCTACCCCTTCATCGTGCGCAACGCATCCCTGATCGGCGTGGACACGGTCCTGACCCCCATCGGTGAGCGGCGCCGGGTGTGGGAAGGCCTGGCTGGTGCCTACGACCCGACCCTGCTGGAGGGCATGGTCGACGATCAGATCGGCCTGGAGGCACTGGGCCCGGCGCTCGACCGCGTGTTGGCCGGGGGTGCCAGAGGACGCCTGCTGGTAGACCCGAATTCCTGACCACCGACCACCGCCCGGTCTACGACTCGGCTGTCACTCAGGCCCCGAGGGGAGCCGTGGTCTGGCTGTTGGCTCCCGTCGACAGGAACACCGGCGACACCACCAGCGTGCCCCCGCCGCACGGGGCCAGCGTGGCCGTGATGACCAGGTGGTCGAGGTCGTTGGGCGGGGTCACCTCCAACATCGAGGCCGTGGGGCAGGAAGTCTCGTTGGCGGTCGGGACGTCCGAGTAACCGACATTGAAGTAGGCAGTCTGCCCGCTGGCCACGGTGACGGTGGTCGGCGCCATGGCCGTGAAGCTGTAACTTCCCTTCCGCACCACGTTGGTGGGCAACGCCGCACCGGTGGAGCTCAACAGCTGCATCCCCGGGTACCCGGCCAGCGTGCACGAAGTCGTGGCCGTGCTCTTCAGGGCCACCGTGATCTCGATGGTGCCCGCCGCACCGCTGCTTCCGACCACCGATCCGCTGAGATTGGTCGGGGCGCAGGTGGTGGTGCCGGCGGTGGTGGGCGAAGGAGTCGACGTCGAGGCTGTCGAATGGGTGGTCGAGGTCGAAGCTCTGGTGGTGGAGGTCGATGTTTTTCTGGTCGTGGAAGTCGGACTCGACGAGCCGGACGAGCAGGCTGCCAATGCGCCTCCGGTCAGCATCATCGCCGTCACCAGGCCGATCAACCGGGCCGCCCACGGCACTGGCCTCAACCGACTTGATCGGTCGACCGACCTCGGTTCCGACCGACCGCCGTTCCCGTCGATCCGAGGAGCGCTCAGGACGAGAAGTCCTCGGGTCGGATGGAGTCGAGGAAAGTGCGGAACTCACCGACCAGCTCGTCCGGGTTGGCCGACTCCTCGTCATCGTCGGACTCTTCGTCCTCCTCGTCGACCGCCAGCATGATCCCTTCGTTGTCCATCAGATCGTCGGCGACGAACAGCGGGGTGCCGGTGCGCACCGCCACCGCCACCGCGTCCGAGGGTCGGGATGAAACCGGCAGCTCACGCTCGCCTTGCCGAAGGACGATCTCAGCGAAGTAGGTGGCCGTCCTGAGCTCGGTGATCACCACCCTGATCACGTTGGCGCCCAGGGCGTCGAGCAGATCGCGGATGAGGTCGTGGGTCATGGGCCGGGGCGTATCCATGCCCTGGAGGGCGAAGGCGATGGCGGTGGCCTCGGGGGCGCCGATGAAGATCGGCAGCGTCCGGCCCAGCCCTTCGGACTCCTGTAGCAGCAGCACAGGAGTGTTCGATTGCAGATCCACTCGCACTGCCCGAAGCCTGACCTCGACCATGCGTGCAAACTTACTCGCCGCCGGGCGTACGTGCGATCAGGGGAATTGCACCGAAACGGCGGCGGCGCCGACAGAATCGGCCAACTCGGTGCTGGGCCGGTCCCCGGGACGGTGGGGGGATCAACCGTCGAGAAGGTTGCCCAGCGCGCTCCGGAGAAGCGAGGAGCGCAGCTGTTGTCCCAGGTGTGCCAACTCGTCGACTGTCTCATGGGCGCGGGCCCTGGCCTCAGGATTCCGCTGTCTGACGAGGGGTAGCACGATCTGCTCGACGAATCCCGCCTCGCGATCGGCGGCGTTCTTGTAGAGGCGGAGGTGACGTGGCTCCACGCCGAACTGGGCAAAGCCGGCTGCGATCTTGGCCACCGCCAGGCCCTCGTCATCGAAGTACACGATGCCGGCGACCCGGGTGCCGGCCAGCAGGCCGAAGTCGGCAAGGTCTTGGAGTACGCCCGGGTCCAGCCCCGACGCCGCCGCCAGCTCCTCCAGCGAGAGACTGGTTCCGGCGGGAACGGGCGAGTCCGGCGCGGTTTCGCTGCTCGCAGGCACCGTTCGGCGGCCCTTCGGCCGGGTCGCCCGGGGGGCGGTCAGCTCCTCGGAGGAGAGGTCGCCGGCCGCCCCGGCCGATGATCCCGATCCGTCCGGCAGATCTGATTGATTGGATTGATCCGGTGGTTCGGCCGCCCCCGAGGCTTGAGGGCCGGAAGCGCCGGTCCCGGACCGGCCCGCCGGAGATCCGCCCCGGCCGGCGGTGGCGGTCGGCGGATTCGCCCGGGAGCGTCGGGGTGCGCTGCCCGGTGCGGGTTCGGCTGATTCGGGTGCGCTCCCCACCGCCGGCCCGGGGGCTTGGGCCCCGACACCGAGGTTCGACGGCCGGGCCGCCGTTCCGCGGTCGTGGGACAGACCCGGTCCGATCGGGGACTCGGGAGCACTGAGACGCGACCCGGTAGATGTCTTTCGTGGCGCCGGATCGGGCGTGGCCCCCCGCGCCGACGTGGCTGTGGCACCCGTCGCCGGGGAGCCGTTGCTGACCGGCCCGCCGGACTCGATGCCCGGGAGCGTCGACCCACCACCCTGGCCACCAGGGCCACCGGGGGCGGCTGCGGGCCCGTCAACCGCCCGGACCTCCCCCGTCGAGGCGGCACCGGCGGCGGTCGCCACCTCAGTCGACGTCCGCCGCCCGACCAGGACCGGCTCCTCCGATGCCGCGGCGGTGGCGCCCGCCTCGGCGGCCTGCGACGGCGTCTTGTCTTCGCCCTCGTCGTCGAGCCGGTCCTTGATCACCTTCAGGGGCAGGAAGTGCTCACGTTGCTGGCGGAGGACCCAACGCAGGCGCTCCACATCGTGCTCGTAGAACTTCCGGTACCCGGACGGGGTCCGCTCCGGGTTGACCAGGCCCTGACTTTCGAGGAACCGGATCTTGGAGATGGTGACGTCGGGAAACTCCTGCCTGAGCAAGGTGAGGACGTCTCCTATCGACAGGTAGGACCGCGAGCTCATCACCTTTCGCCATCCCCGGCCGACGTATGCGGTGCGATGCTCATTCGCCCGTCGCCACCAGGTACAACAGCTTGAATTTGCCGATTTGCACCTCGTCCCCGCTCGACAACCGGCCCTCTTCGATCCTCTCCCGGTTCACATAGGTCCCGTTGAGGGAGCCCACGTCCCTCACCGTGGTGACCTTGTCGGTGGTCAAGAACTCGGCGTGCCGGCGGGACACGGTGATGTCGTCGAGGAAGATGTCGCTCTCGGGGTGACGCCCGGCCCGGGTGATCTCGGCATCGAGGGTGAAGCGGACGCCCACGTCCGATCCGCGTTTCACCACCAGCATCCCGACCCCCCGGGGCAGTTCGATGAGTCCGACCGCGGCCTCGTCGTCGGCGATGTCACCGTGGTCTTCCACCGGTTGCACCGACACCGAGGTGTCGGGCACCGAGGTCACCAGCGACGCACCGCAAGACGAGCAGAAATTGACCCCGGTCGGATTGCGATGACCGCAGTTCGGGCAGAACACGCCCAACACGGTAGTCGCTCCCACCCACGGGCTCTCGAGGCCTGGCCGAAGCCCGAGAATCGTCAACCTTCGATCAGTTTGCGATAGCCGTTCGGGTCGAGAAGCACATCCAGCGAGCTGGCGTCGGACGGGACGATCTCGCAGATCCAACCCTCACCGTAAGGGTCAGCGTTGAGTTTTTCGGGGACGTCGGAGAGCGACGCGTTGACCGCCACCACCTCGCCGGCGACCGGGGCGTAGATCTCAGAGACCGACTTGGTCGACTCGACTTCACCGAGCAGACCGCCGGCCTCGACCACCGCGCCCTCGGCCGGCAGGTCCACGAACACGACATCGCCGAGCGCATCCTGGGCGTAGTCGGTGATCCCAACCCGTATGCGATCGCCATCGGTGCGGGCCCACTCGTGGTCGGTCGAGTAACGAAGGTCTTCGGGCACGTCCATAGCTGCGGACGATACCCGACCGGTGAGCCCCATGCCCACGTCGGCGGAGCCCTCAGCGCATCAACTGTTCCAGCCGGACGACATACTCGTTGGCCCTCGATTCAGCCTGCGCATCACTCGCACCTTCGGCCCACACATGGGTCAGGGGTTCCTCGGGATCGGGAAGCACCAACGCCCAACCGTCCTCCTCGATCACCTTGATCCCGTCCACCAGGACCAGGTCGCGGCCCTGACTCCGCTCCACCAGGGTGCGCATGACCGTGCCCTTCAGATCCCACGGGGTGTGGACTTCTTGATGGACGATGTGCACCGGTGGCAACTCCGCCACCAGCTCGGACAGCTTCCTCCCGGTGGCCGTGATGAGAGCCAGCAGATTGACCAGGGTCGCGGCTGCGTCATAGGCGGGCAGGAAGGCGGGGAAGATGAACCCCCCCGACTGGCTGGCGGCCAGGATGACCCTCTCGGATCGGGCCACCTCCATCAGATGCGAGGTGGACAGCTTGGTCCAGATGATCTCGGCGCCGGCCTTACGGCAGATCTCCTCGGCCACCGTGCTGACAGCGACCGGGAGGGCCACGCGGGCCCCGGGGTGGGCTTCGGTGACCAGGGCCAGCAGTACCAGCAGCGTCTCGTCATCGGACAGCGCGTGCCCGAGGTCGTCGACGATGGCAACGTGTTCGCCGCCGGGGTCGAGCACGGCGCCCAGGTGGGCGCCCGACGCCTTCACCAATTCGGAGACCCGCGCCGCACTGGTCTGGCGGTCGAACGCGAGCACGCCGGCGGTGTTGGCATAGGGGTTGACCACCAGCACCTCGGCCTCGAGCTTGGCCAGCAGGTTGGGCATCACGAAGCTGGCCGTCCCGAACGAGTAGTCCAGCACCAACTTGAGATCGGCATCGCGGACGTCGGAGAGGTCGACCGAACCGACCAGGGCCGCCGTGTAGTACTCCAGTGAACGAGGCGGGAACCCGATGTCGCCGATCTCGCGGGCCAGCACCCGACGGAAGTCCTCACGGTGGTAGAGCCGCTCGATCTTCCGCTGCGTGGTCTCGTCGACGTCGATGCCGTCCTTGTCGAAGAATCGGAGCACGACCGATTGCGGATCGTCGGGGGCCAGGCGCACGGTGACACCGGCCATGCTGGAGGACGAAGTCACCTGGAACCTGGTGACGGGCACCGTGGCCGCCTCCAGGTCGTCGACGTTGACGCCGGCCGCGTTGCATCCCACCATGACCGCCCGTTTGAGGACCCGGGCCGCCCTGCTGGTGTCCCGGGAGGTGGTGATGGTGGCCCCCTTCTCGAAGGTCGATGCCCAGGCCATGGACAGCCGGACCGCCAGCTCCGGGCTGATGTCGACGTTGGCCAACCCCCGCACACCGTCCCGCCCGAACAGGGACCGGGCCCCCATCGACTCCCAAACGATCGACGAGTTGACCGTGGCGCCGGCCTCTACCGTCTTGAACGGGTAGACCTTGACCCCGGCCTTGATCTCGGCGTGGGCCCCGACCAGGCACTCGTCGCCCAGGACCGAGCCCTCCTCGCACCGGACCCCCTGGCGGAGATCGGAGCCCCGCCCGAGCACGCTCCCCTCGATGCGGACGCCGGAGCCGAGGTAGGTGTTGTCGTGGACCACCGACCGCTCCACCACGGCATTGTCGCCGATCCGCATGTTCCGGCCCAGGGTGCAGTACCGGCCGAGGCGGCTTCCCGGACCGATCACGCAGTTGTCGCCGATGACCGCCGGTCCGTCGATGGTGACGGTGGGGTCGATCTCTGCGCCCTTGCCCAGCCACACCCGGGGCCGGAGCTCGAACCCGCTGATTGCGACCTGGACGTTCTGGTCGAGGATGTCCTGGTGGGACTTCAGATAGGCCTCGAGGGTGCCCACGTCCTCCCAGTAGCCGTCGGCCACGTATCCGAACAGGGCCTTGCCGGCGGCGAGTGCCTCGGGGAACGAATCGCTGGAGAAGTCCACCGCTTGGCCGTCGGGGATGAAGTCGAAGATCTCCGGCTCCAGCACGTAGATCCCGGTGTTGATGGTGTCGCTGAACACCTGGCCCCACGTCGGCTTTTCGAGGAAGCGCTCGATGGCCCCGTCCTCGTCGGTGATGACGATTCCGAATTCGAGGGGATTGTCCACCGCCTTGAGCGCCAGCGTGGCCAGGCCGCCCCGCTTCTGGTGGAACGCCACCAGTTGGGAGAGGTCGATGTCGGTCAGGACGTCGCCCGAAATGACCAGGAACGATTCGTCGAGCTCGTCCCGGGCATTTCGCACCGAGCCGGCGGTGCCCAAGGGTGTGGACTCGGTGGCGTAGACCATGCGGACACCGAACTCCGACCCGTCTCCGAAGTAGGTCCGAATGGCGTTGGCCATGAACGCCACCGTGACGACGATGTCCTCGAAGCCGTGCTGGCGCAGAAGGTTGACCACGTGCTCCATCATCGGGATGTTGGCCATGGGCAGCATGGGCTTGGGCTGGTTGGACGTGAGGGGACGGAGTCTGGTCCCCTCACCGCCGGCCATGATCACGGCCTTCATGGGATCCTCCTCTCGATGCGGGACCGGCGCCCGTCCGCCAGCGCCCGCCTTGCCACGGGAACGTACGAGGCCGCCGCCGCCCACGCCAGGGCCAGCCCGACGAGGCCGGTGACCCAGGCGATCACCCGGATCGGCTCCTGCCATCCGGCGGTGCCGTCGCCCAGGAGGAAGGCCGGATAGGCGAACATGAGGGCGAACGTGCCCGCCTTCCCGATCCAGAGCACGTCGATCCTGGCCGCACCCAGCGAGGCCAGGAGCAGGACCGCCCCGGACACGACGACCTCGCGGGCCAGGGTTGCCGCGCCGAACCAGACCGGCACCGCCCCGTGGACGATGATGGCGATCACGGCGGTTACCACCAGCACCCGGTCGGCCACCGGGTCCAGCACCTTGCCCAGCGTGGACACCTGGCCGTAGCGCCGGGCGACGAATCCGTCGACCCAATCGGTGGCCCCCAGGACGGCGAGGAGAATGGCGGCATCGGTTTGACGCCCGGCCCCGAACAGGAGCCAGAGGAATACGGGGATACAGGCCAGTCGGACCAGGGTGATCGCATTGGGTACCGTCAGTATGCGGTCGAGGCCCTGCTCATCGAGGCCCTGCTCATCGAGGCCCTGCTCATCGAGGCCTTGCTCATCGAGGCCCTGCTCATCCGGGGTCGCCGCTTCCCTCGGCCGGGCCTGGCGGTCCGGCTGGCCCGACGGACCGGCGTCCGGTGTAGATCCGTTCTCCGAATTCCCCCTGGTCCGCACATCGACACCCTTCACTCGACTCAGTCTACGAGCCGGGTGCCGTGCCGTTGAACCAACGGTGTGACCCGGTCCCCACCCGACCGCGGTAGGCCACGTACGTAGCAGCCTGCAGGTGGTGGCCCACTCCGACCGGGCGGCGCCGAGGACCACGGGGCTGTGTCCCCACTGAGTCGGTTCCTGAGGATCGCCGGGACCGATAGTGCCGATCGATCCATGGGCCCGTTGTGCTACGCAAGGGTCATGCCGCGATTCGAACCGTTCGCCGGACTTCGCTACGACACGGCGCGGGTGGACCTGTCCATGGTGATCGCACCGCCCTACGACGTGATCAGTACCGAAGACCGTGTCCGGCTGGCCGCCCGGCACAGCGCCAATGCGGTGCGGATCGAGCTTCCCGAGCCCGACAACCGCTCCGGTCTGGACCGCTACTCCCATGCGGCGCGGCAGCTGGAACAGTGGCAGGAGGACGGCGTGCTGGTGCGGGACCCCCGCCCGTCTCTCTACGCCTACCGGATGACGACTCCGGGAGGGCACTCGACCAACGGTGTCATCGGAGCGCTCGGCATCGATGAAGCGAGCCGCACCTCGATCCTGCCCCACGAACAGACGCTGCCCAAGCCCAAGAGCGACCGGCTCGATCTGCTGCGGGCGACCGAGGCCAACGTGTCGCCCATCTGGGGCCTGTCCCTCAGCCCGCACCTGACCGATATCTTCCTGCGCAAGGACGTGGGGGATGCCACCGCCACCGACGAGCACGGGGTGCTCCACGAGCTCTGGGTGATCGATGATCCTGTGACCATCGAGGCCATCGGCACCGCCGTGGGTGCCTCTCCGGTCGTGGTCGCCGATGGCCATCACCGCTACGAGACGGCCGTGACTTACCTGCAGGAGCAGTCCGGGGCCGGCCCGGCCCCGGGAGCCGACCAAGTGATGGCACTGATCGTCGAGCTGTCCGCCGAGCAGTTGGAGGTGGGGCCCATCCACCGGGGCCTGTCCGGACTGCCCGACGGGCTCGACCTGGTCGACGCGTTCTCCTCGTGGTTCGATGTCACCCGGGCCGGCAATTTCGACGACCGCACCACCGGGGCACTGGGTCAGTCGGGGTCGCTGTCGCTGATCATGCCCTCGGGAGCCTGGCTGCTCTCGCCCAAGGACGGTACGCCCGAAGCCGCCGGTGCCGACCTGGACTCCTCCATGGTGGCGCTGGTCATCGCCGAGCTCCCCGATCACGAGCTCGAGTTCTACAACTCGTGGTCGCAGGCGGTCGGAGCCGTGAGCTCCGAGGCGGCACAGGCGGTGGTCCTCCTGCGAGCCGTCACCGTCGACCAGATCGCCGAGTGGGCCCGCACCGGGCGCCGGATGCCACCGAAGACCACGTATTTCCACCCCAAGCCCCGAACCGGCATGGTCTTCCGCACCCTGTCGGCCTGATTAGCACGGGGCTCTCCCCCGTGGTCGCACCGCACAACCGGACCAGTGGCCGGAGTCGGGGCGTCGGACCCCGACCGGGTGGCAGTCGGGGATGACGTGGCCCGGCCGGCTGCCTCCGCCGCCGAGCCGGTACTGTGGGCGGCCACCGGTGCGTTCGGACGGCGTGGATCCAGGCGAGGGAGGCAGGTGGGACACAGGCGATTGGTCATGGCCGTGGCCCTCTCGCTCCTGGGTTTCGCCGGATGCGGGTGCTCGATGGGCTCATCCACCGGCCGACCCTCGGGCGCCGGCAAGGCCTCCTCCCACTCGGCACTGCCGTTGACCACCGCCACCAGCCCCCCGACCACGGCCACCACCGCGCCACCGTCCGGTGCCGCCACCACGGTGCCGACCCCGTCGTCCCCGCCACCCGGCTGGAGTCAGACCCTGACCACCCTCCCACCCGGAGGCGGGTTCTCCTCTGTCTCGTGCATCTCCAGTACGTTCTGCATCGCCTCGGGCGGCGGCACCGGCGGCCGGGCCACCACGTTGACCGCCGGATCCGGGGTGACCGTGTCGTGGGACGGGGCGGCGTGGTCTGATCCATCCGTCTACCTCCCGGCCCCGGCCACCGGGGCGGTCACCGAGCCGGTCCTGCCGGCGATCGCCTGTACCTCCGGACCCACCTGCATGATCGTGGACGGATCGGACCACGCCAGTACCGGCGACGGGACCAACTGGTCGTCGGTCGTCCAGCTGGGCCCCGGTCCCCTCCTGGCCGCCAACCCCGCCGACCCCGGCACCGCCGGCCCCGATTCCCGAGAGGCGGCGGTGGCATGCACCTCGCCGAAGTTCTGTGCGGTAGTGGACAACACCGGTCACGCTTCGGTCTACCGTGACGGCAGCTGGCTCCCCACCCAGTCCATCGGGGCTCCGACCGGAACCGGGACAGGGGGCCCGACCGCGTCGCTCTACCAGACCGGGAGGGTCGGGATCTCGTGCCCGACCAGCTCGAAGTGCGTGGCGGTGGTGGGGACATCGGTACTCGACTGGAACGGATCGGCCTGGTCCCTCGAGCCCGCCCCCTGGACCCCGGCCCTGGCCGACACCTCCGACACCGACGCTGACACCGAGGCAACGGCCATCTCGTGTGCGACCACCACCCTGTGCGCCATCGTCGGCGGCACCGGCCTCAGCTACCGCAACGGTGGCGGAGCCTGGTCGCCGGTGGAGACCATCGACCCGGACGGTGGGCTGGACGCGATCTCTTGCCCGACCACGACCTTCTGCCAGGCCGCCGATTCCGGCGGCTCGGTCGTGACCTGGAACGGCACGGCGTGGTCGGTGCCCCACCGGGTCATCCCCCAGTCCGACGAGTATCCGGGCATCGGTACGTCCCTGTCCTGTCCGAGTGCCCAGTTCTGCATGATCATGAACGCCGACGGGGACTTCGCCACCTTCACCGCCAAGTGACGGCCCGAGGACTGGCGCCCGGAGGGGCGCAGGTCCGCGACGCACTGATACGTCAGTGGAGGGCCGTGGCCCAGGCGATCCCCGCCCTCGACCTGGAGACACCGAGCCGGATCGCCGGTTGGCGCAACCGTGAGGTGCTGGCTCATCTCTACCCGCAGCCGCTCCTGCTGGACCGGTTCGTTGCCGCGGCGACGGACGAGACACCCCATGTCGACGTGGCTGCCAACCTGGCCGGCACGGCCTCGTTCAGCAACACGGTCGACTCCCTGGCCAGGCAGGGAGCCGACATGGGCAAGGTGGATCTGGGGATCACACTGGCCCGGGTGCTTCCCCGGCTCGAATCGTGGGACACCGACATGACCATCACTTCGGTGCAGGGGCCCATCTCCCTCGTCGACTACCTCGTCACCCGGTGCGTCGAGGCCGTGGTCCACGGGGAGGACCTGGTGCCGCCCGTCGATCCCGACCCGGTGGCCCGGTCGATCACCGCCCGGGCACTCCTGGACGCGCTGGCCGACTCCTCTCCCGACCTCGTTGTCGTGGCCGAGGGACTCAGCCAGGACGAGTGGATCGATGTGGCGACCGGCCGGGCCACCGCCACCGGAGTCCTGGTCCCGGCGCTGCCGGTCATGTCCTGAACCGAATTGCATCCGACCTCGCCGTCGGGGCGACCGGGACCCGAAGACCGCAAGACCTGAAGACGGCAAGACCGGTAGCGGTACGACCGGCGACCCGCTAGGCGACGTTGGCGGCCAGGTCAGCCAGGGCAGTGACGGTGCGCCAGTTCCGGGTCGTCGCCGTCACCCCCAGACGGCGTTCCAGATAGCTGTTGTTCAACTTCGTCTCCCCATACCCGCCGGGACAGTGGAGATAGATCTCTCGGCCGACGATCTCGAACCGATCGTCCCCGAACTCCTCGGCCCGGCCGAGGAGCGCACCCACGCCGTCACCACCCGGTTCCGAGGCCAGGAACGTCACATGCAGGGTCTTGGGGTCCGCGCCCAGCGCCCCGTACGGGGTCGACCGCACCACGTCGGCCAGCTGGGTGGCCGTCCTGACCAGCACCGGCACCTCCAGACCGATGTCGGCGGCAATCCGGCCCCGGATGCTCTGGGCGGCGGCCCGGGCCGATCCCGTTCCCGTGAACACCACGTTGCCGCTCTGGAGATAGGTTGTGACGCCTCCGAACCCGAGCGACTCGACCAGAGCCCGTAGTTCGGCCATGGGAAGCCGGTTGCGACCACCCACGTTGATGCTCCGCAACAGCGCCGCGAACCGTGTCACCCCCGGGTCAGGATCCCGTGTTCCCGCCTACTCCACCGTCCACGACGATCCCGAACGCAGCAGGGCGGCAAGATCCCCCGACCCGCGCCGGGCCGTGGCCTCTTCAATCTGTCGGGCCATGGCTTCCCCGTACTCGGGCCGGTCGACGTCCCGGAACACCCCGATCGGCGTCGGCTCGTACGGGCCCCGCGACAGGCGGCTCAGCTGGAAGGCGAGCCCGGGATTGTCGCGGTGCTCGTCGTGGACCAGTAACGCCTCTTCACCCACGTCGGCCACTTCCACCACCTCGACCGAACCGTCAGGTCGGAGCAACACCCCATGCTCGCCCTCGGGACCGAACCGAATGGGTTGGCCGTGGACCAGTGGGATCAGCATGTCGGCCCGGCGGTCCTTGGCGGTGATCTGCTCGAACGCCCCGTCGTTGAAGACATTGCAGTTCTGGTAGATCTCCACGAACGACGCACCCCGGTGGGCATGGGCCCGACGGAAGGTCTCCATCATGTGCTTGCGGTCCATGTCGTGGGTGCGGGCCACAAAGCCGGCCTCGGCCCCGAGGGCCAGGCTCAGAGGATTGAAGGGCTGCTCGAGCGAGCCGAACGGAGTGGATTTGGTGACCTTGGCCACTTCGGACGTGGGTGAGTACTGGCCCTTGGTGAGACCGTAGATCTGGTTGTTGAACAACAGGATGGTGATGTTGACGTTGCGCCTGAGGGCGTGGATCAGGTGGTTCCCCCCGATCGAGAGCGAATCGCCGTCGCCGGTCACTACCCAGACATCGAGATCCGGACGGGTCGTCGCCAGACCGGTGGCGAGGGCGGGAGCCCGCCCATGGATCGAGTGCAACCCGTAGGTGTTCATGTAATAGGGGAACCGCGCCGCGCACCCGATCCCGGAAAGGAACACCGTGCTCTCCCGGCGCACTCCGAGCTCGGGCATCAGCATCTGCACCGCGGCCAGAATGGAGTAGTCCCCGCACCCCGGGCACCAACGGACCTCCTGGTCCGAGGACCAGTCCTTGCGGGTGGTGAGGGGGACGGGCTCCGAGGTGGTTCCGGCGTCGGCCAGGTCGGTCATCAGTCGGACGTCCTTCCGTTGGTGGATGCGCCGTTGGTGGTGGTGCCGTTGGTGGCGCCGGCGCCCCCCGGGCCGGCGGCCTCGGACCCGTCGAGCTCCTCAACGTCGAAGTGGTCGCCGGTGCCGTCGATCTGTTGGAGGATGACCGACTCCATGGCCGCGGCCCGGAAGGGAATCCCTTGGACCTGCGTGAAGGAGATGGCATCCACCAGGTATTCGGCCCGCAGCAGCCGGCTGAGCTGGCCCAGGTTGACTTCGGGCACCAGCACTTTCTTGTACCGGCTGAGGACCTCGCCGAGATCGGACGGAAACGGATTGAGATGGACGAGATGGGCCTGGGCCACCTGATGACCGTGGGCCCTCACCCGTTGGACCCCGGCAGCGATGGCACCGTAGGTCGAGCCCCACCCGATGACCAGCACTTCGGCCCCATCCTCGTCGTCGACGTCGGTGAGCGGGATGTCACGGGCGATCCCGGCGATCTTGGCCGCCCGCAGTCTCGTCATCAGTTCGTGGTTGGGCCCGTCATAGGCCACGTTCCCGCTCCCGTCCGACTTCTCGAGTCCACCGATCCGGTGCTCGAGCCCGGCCAACCCGGGCGGGGCCCAGGGACGGGCCAGGGTGTCGGGGTCCCGGAGGTAGGGCCAGAACACCTCAGTGCCGTCTTCTTCGGAGTGGTTGGTCTCAGTGGCGAAGCCGGGGTCGATCTCGGGAAGCCCGGCCAGGTCGGGCAGCCGCCACGGCTCAGACCCGTTGGCCAGGTACCCGTCGGACAACAGGATCACCGGTGTCCGGTACTTGACGGCCAGCCGCACCGCCTCCAGGGTGGCCTCGAAGCAGTGGGACGGCGTCTTCGCCGCCACGATGGGTAGCGGTGCCTCGCCGTGCCGGCCGTACATGGCGTGGAGGAGATCGGCCTGCTCGGTCTTGGTGGGGAGCCCGGTCGAGGGCCCACCCCGCTGGATGTCGATGACCAGCAGGGGGAGCTCGAGGCTGATGGCCAGGCCCATGGTCTCCGACTTGAGGTCGATGCCCGGGCCCGAGGTGGTGGTCACGCCCAACGCACCGCCGAAGGCGGCGCCCAGGGCGGCACCGATGCCCGAGATCTCGTCCTCGGCCTGGAAGGTCCTGACCCCGAACTGCTTGTGCTTCGAGAGCTCGTGCAAGATGTCTGATGCCGGCGTGATCGGGTACGTGCCCAAGAACAGGGGCAGGCCGCTCCGGACCGATGCCGCGATCAGACCCCAGGCGGTGGCGGTGTTGCCGGTGATGTTCACGTACTCGCCGGGTGTGAGCACCGCCGGCTTGACCTGGTAGGAGGACTCGAACAACTCGGCGGTCTCACCGAAGTGGAATCCGGCCTTGAACGCCCTGAGGTTGGCCTCGAGGACGAGGGGCTTGCCCCCGTACTTCTGTTCGATCCACTCGGTGGTGGCCTCGATCGGTCGGGTGTAGAGCCAACTGATCAGACCCAGGGCGAAGAAGTTCTTCGACCGCTCGGCGTCCCGTGGCTTGACCCCGGCGTCGCGGCAGACCTCGGTGGTGATCGACGTCATGGGCACTTCGTAGACGATGTACGCCGCCAGCGATCCGTCTGCGAGCGGGTTGCTCTCGTAGCCCGCCTTGGCCAGGTTGCGTTCCTCGAACGTGTCGACGTTGACAATCACCGTCGCCCCCTTTGGCAGGGACTCGATGTTGGCCTTGAGCGCGGCCGGGTTCATGGCCACCAGCACATTGGGTGCATCGCCCGGCGTCGAGATGGTGTGGTCCGAGATGTGGACCTGGAATGCCGACACCCCGGCCAGCGTGCCGGCGGGTGCCCGGATCTCCGCCGGGAAGTCAGGGAAGGTGGCCAGATCGTTGCCCAAGAGCGCCGAAGTGTTGGTGAACCGATCGCCGGCCAGCTGCATCCCGTCCCCCGAGTCGCCGGCGAATCGAATGACCACGCGGTCGAGCAGCTGGGGCGATTCGTGCTGGGTGGTGGTGTCGGACACCTTGCTCCTCTTCGTACTGCTGTACCGCGCTCAGTCGCCGGTAACCTACTCGGCGCTGTGGACCTACGTCGGTGTTCGCCCGGATGAACACCACAATCCGGCTTCTCCTCGGGCAGTAGTCTACCGGCGGCCGACTGTGGGGGCGGTTCTCGGAGCTCCCCGAGCACTCATCGGGCCCATGAGATCTCGCCGCAGCTCGTGAATCGTCCCCGCTGCCCGCGAACTCCGGCCCCGGAGGGCGCCGGCGCAACGGCGCCGACGCCGAACCCCCGGCTGCCGGGAGCAGCCGGGCCGGCCCTCAGGCGTGGTAGGGACGTCCCTCAGGCGTGGCCAGGCCGCCCTCAGGCGATGGTCACGGCCGAATCGAGATAGACGTCCTGTACGGCATGAATCAGGGCCGCCCCCTCGTCGATCGGACGCTGGAAGGCCTTGCGGCCCACGATCAGACCGGTTCCCCCGGCCCGCTTGTTGATCACCGCGGTGCGCACCGCCTGGGCGAGGTCGTCGGCTCCTTTGGACTCCCCACCCGAGTTGATCAACGGGATCCTCCCGGCGTAGCAGTTGACCACCTGCCACCGGGTGAGGTCGATGGGGTGGTCGGTGGTCAGCTGGCTGTAGACCAGCGGGTCGGTCTTCCCGAACTGGAGGGCGTTGTAGCCGCCGTTGTTCTCGGGCTGCTTCTGTTTGATGATGTCGGCCTCGATGGTGACACCGAGGTGGTTGGCCTGGCCGGTCAGGTCGGCCGACAGGTGGTAGTCGATGTCGCCCTGCTTGAACGCCGAGTTCCGCAGATAGCACCACAGGACGGTGAACATGCCGATCTTGTGGGCTTCGGCGAAAGCCCTCGACACCTCGCCGATCTGCCGGTCGGCCCCCTCCGAGCCGAAGTAGATGGTGGCTCCCACCCCTACGGCGCCCAAGTCGGCGGCCTGGCCCACACCGGCGAACATCACCTGGTCGTAGGTGTTGGGGTAGTTGAGGAAGTCGTTGTGGTTGAGCTTCACGATGAAGGGGATCTTGTGGGCGTAACGCCGTGACACGATGCCGAGCCCGCCCAGGGTGGTGGCGATGGCGTTGCAGTCGCCGGCGATGGCCAGGTCACAGAGCTTGGCCGGATCGAAGTAGGCCGGGAATTTGGAGAAACTGGCCGCAGCCGAGTGCTCGATGCCCTGATCGACCGGGAGGATCGACAGATAGCCGGTGCCGGCGAGCCGTCCGGTGTTGTAGACGTTGCCGAGGTTGCGGAGCACCGTGGTCGGTCGGTCGGAATCGACCAGGACGCGATCCAGATGGTCGGGTCCGGGCAGGACCAGGTGTTCGGCCGGGAACGCCTTGGCCTCGTGGTTGAGCAGCGAATCCGCCTCGTCACCGAGTAGCTTTTCGAGGTTCATGAGGCTCAGCCTACCGGCCACCACGGGACGAGTTCGGACGCCCGTCGGGCCTGGGTCGGGGGCCCGAGGGACTCGAGTCTGTCGGTGACGTCATAGGCGTCAGGATCGGCCGCCCGACCCGGAGGAAGAGCTCGCGGGCCTTGGCCATGTCTCCGGAACGCTCCATCAGGTCACCCAGCACGTACCACTGCCGGAGGTGGCGCTCGGCGGGATTGCGGACGAGGCGCCCGGCCCCGGCTTCGACCAGAACCCGCACCGCGCCCGTCGAGGTCACCGTTGTCGGCCCGGGTCCCGGCCAGAACCAGCCGCCCCTCGGACAGCACCTCAGGGTCCGGGGATCCGTGCCGCAGCTCCTCGAAGAGCGCCTCCACCCGCTTGGGTCGGCCCAACGCCCGGTGGCAGTCCATCCGGACCGGATGCTGGTCCACCGAGCCGGTGAGGGCGGCGAACGCCTCCAGGTTGGGAAGGGCGGCCTTCCAATAGCCCTGGTGATACTGACTGAGGCCCAGTAGCTCCCGGGCCGAAGGCGCGTTGGGAACGGCGTCGACCACCGTCTTGAGAATCCGTGACGCGTCTCGAAAGCGCTCGCGCTCGTAGGCGCCGATGCCGGCAGCCATGCGCTCGGTGATCCGATCGCGAAGGTGGTTCCAGTCGGGGCCGGCGGCCGAGGCCAGCTCGTTGGCGACGTCGGGGGGCAGCGCCGACGGCGCCTGCACGGTGCGGTGGGAGGGTGGGCGCGGCGGCCCGGGTGCGTCGCCGGCACCACCCCGTCGGGCGTCGGTGCGCACCCACCGCTCGGGCACGAACTCCTCGGTGCGGGTCCTCGATCGCCGTCTCCCCTCGGGAGTGTCGGCATCGGGCCCATGGCTCTCGGCGCCGCCGCGGACGGTGCTGGCCCCTCTCCGGGCCACGCTCCCCCACCCCTTGCGGACCACCGGGGGGCGGGACGACATGGCATCCCGGTCGTCGTCCCGACGGGCCCTAGGCTGGCGCGGGCCACCACGGCGCGGCGGTGATGAGGCGGTCCCGGCCCGGGAGCGATCGGTGGCGCCGGTTCTCTGTGCCGCCGCCGCCGGTGCCACCGGTCCGGTCGCGGCCGGTTCGGTCGGCGCGGCCGGTTCGGTCGCCGGCTCTCCCACGGTTACCGCCTTCGGTCCGGTCACCGCTGGTGCGCTTGCTATTGGTCTTCGGACCGCCGCCAGGAGCGTCCCGGGCCGATGGCGGCGAAGCTGCGCCCCGCCCGGCCCCATCGGCTCGGCCGCCGCGGTCGGAGGCCCTCGCAGGTCGCCCCGAATCTCGCCGGGACGAGCCGCCCGAGCCACGAGGTCCCCGCGGGCGCGGCGAACCAGACGGGTTGCTCGGTGCCATGGGTCGATTCTATCGGGTACCAGGCACTCGACCCCCTCGTCGGTCAGGGGTCGGGCCCCGCAATTGCGGGCCTGCCGCCTCCGAGGCCGCACCGGAGACGCCGCTGCCGATCTCACGGGAGTCTCACCTAGCCTTGGCCGCGACCGTGCGACCCGACCACCAAGCCAACGCGGATGGACCTTCCTCACGTCGTGTGCCGTCAGCCCCGATGGTGGCTGCGGTGGTTTTGATCGCGGTCATCGCCGGTAGCTGCGGTTCCTCGGTTGGCGCCCAGCGGGTCGCAGCCTCCCATGGGGGATCGACGGCCGAGGTCGCCTCGGCACCGGGCCCGGCCGCCGAGCAGGCCGCGGCGTCGGCAGCCACTGCTTCGTTCCGCATCGGGCTCGGAAACGAATCGGCGGCATTCGTGTCCGACGTCGGGCACCTGCAAGCGGAACTTCAGGCCGGGGACCTCGCCGCCGCCCAGGCCGACGAACTGGGGGCCCAGGCCGAGTTCGACCAGTTCCGAGAAGTGGCGGCCGGCAGCAATCCGATCAACGCATCGACAATCGACGAGCTCGCCGCCGATGTCGGCCCCGGGCAGACGTTCGGAGGGCTCCACGCCGTGGAGAAGGACCTGTGGGATCCCCGACGTCACCCGCCGTCACCGGGGGCAGTGCCGACGACAGTGGGAGTACCGACGCCGTCTCGTCCCTGGCCCTCGGCGATGCCAGCGGGCTGGTGGCCCAGGCTCCCATCGCCGAGTATCTCCTCTCCAAGGACTCCCTCGGCCCGGAGGCCATCGGCACCACCGGGGTGGACGACCTGAACTGGGTCGAGACCACCGCCATCCCCGAGCATGAAGAGCTCTACTCCCATCTCGATGCGGTGGACATCTCGGCTGGCATCGGCGCCGCTGACGAGACGTTCACCACAGTCGCCCCCCTGGCCGCGATGGTCGAGCCGGCATTGACCGCCACCGTCGGCCAGCGATTCGCCGCCTTGGCGGCCGAGGTCGCCGCCCTCGGACCTACCGATCAGACCCCGGATGCGTCGCTGGCCGCGCCGGCACTGCTCTCGCTCTCCCAACAGGTGGACGCCACCGCCGCCGGCTACGCCCGCTTGTCGGCGGCGCTGGCCCCCTTCGGGACCGACGGAGGAACGTCGTCGTGACCCGGGAGATCACCAGGCGACAGCTGCTGGCCGGTTCCGGTCTGGCCACGGCCGGCCTCGTCGGAGCCGGAGTGGCCGGTGCCGCCCTCGGTGCCCAGGACGCCGGTGCCGGCACCGCCACCACCGTCGGGGACGGCGCCGACGGTGGGGCCGGCACCTCGGCGGTCCCCTTCTTCGGGGACCATCAGGCCGGAATCGCCACTCCCGAACAGGCCAGGATGGTCTTCGCCGCCTACGACGTCACCGCCTCGGATGCCGCCGGGCTCTCGGGGCTGCTGGCCCAGTGGTCGGCCGCCGCCGCCCGGCTCACCGTCGGCCAGGCTCTGGACGGGCCGACGGGTCCCTTCGCCCCACCGGCCGACACCGGAGAAGCCCTTGGACTGCCTCCCTCCAACCTGACCATCACCGTCGGATTCGGACCAACACTGTTCGACGGCCGCTTCGGGCTCGGGCCCCGCCGTCCGGCCGCGCTGGTCGATCTTCCCGCCTTTGCCGGAGATGCCCTCGACGACTCCCTCAGCGGAGGAGATCTCTGCATCCAGGCCTGCGCCGACGACGCCCAGGTGGCGTTCCACGCCGTCCACAACCTCACCCGGCTGGCCCTGGGCTCGGCCACCATCCGGTACGTGCAACTCGGGTTCGGTCGGACCGCCTCCACCGGCCCCGGTGACGAGACCCCGAGGAACCTCCTCGGGTTCCACGACGGCATCAACAATCTCGATCCCACCAACACCGAGGCCATGCGGCGTTCCGTGTGGGTCGATTCGAGGACCGACCAACCGTGGATGATCGGAGGCACCTATCTCGTGGCCCGCAGGATCCGCATCCACTTGGAGGCGTGGGACACCGCCACGCTGGAGGCCCAGGAACAGACCATCGGTCGTAAGAAGGTGACTGGGGCCCCGCTCGGCCCCATCGACGAGCCCTACAGCGGCAACCTGGAGGCGCTCGGGTCCGACGGCCAGCCGCTCATCCCCAACGACGCCCACATCAGGGTGACGTCACCGGTCACCAACGACGGCCAGGCCATCCTCCGTCGCGGCTACAGCTTTGCCGACGGCATCGATCCCGCCTCGGGTGAGCTCGACGCCGGGCTCTACTTCATCTGCTTCCAGAAGGATCCGCGCCTTCAGTTCATCCCCATCCAGACCCGGCTCTCCGACATCGACGCCCTGGCCCAGTTTCTCCTCCCCACCGGAGGCGGGATCTTCGCCTGCCCGCCGGGCATTACCTCTGACCAGGCCTGGGGCCACGGGCTGGTCTGACTCGGGCTGGTCACGACCGGTGGGCCAGGACGCGACAATGCCCCCCGTTGCGGGAGGCATTGTCTGGAGAAATCCCGGCGGCGTCCTACTCTCCCAGGGGGCTACCCCCCAAGTACCATCGGCGCTGGCGGGCTTAACTGCCGTGTTCGGAATGGGAACGGGTGTCTCTCCGCCGCCATGGCCACCGGAAACTGTGCGCTCTCCGGGGCTCGAGGACGCGCCACCACCGGGGTCGACGTCCGAGCCCGGTGTGACCGAGACGGCCACCCCTGAGCGTTCCATAGCGAGCACGAGCAAGTTCCCAAGCCCTCGGCCGATTAGTACCGGTCAGCTGAATGCGTTACCGCACGTACACTTCCGGCCTATCAACGTGGTCGTCTGGCCACGGGCCTTACCAGGTTAACCCTGTGGGAGATTTCATCTTGGAACGAGCTTCGCGCTTAGATGCTTTCAGCGCTTATCCCACCCGAAGGTCGCAAATCAGCAGTGCCCTTGGCAGGACAACTGACACACGAGAGCTTCGTCCATCCCGGTCCTCTCGTACTAGGGATAGCCTTCCTCAAATCTCCTACGGCTGCATCGGATAGGGACCGAACTGTCTCACGACGTTCTAAACCCAGCTCGCGTACCGCTTTAATGGGCGAACAGCCCAACCCTTGGGACCGGCTTCAGCCCCAGGATGCGACGAGCCGACATCGAGGTGCCAAACCTTCCCGTCGATATGGACTCTTGGGGAAGATGAGCCTGTTATCCCCGGGGTACCTTTTATCCGTTGAGCAACGGCGCTTCCACAAGCAACCGCTGGATCACTATGCCCTGCTTTCGCACCTGCTCGACTTGTAGGTCTCGCAGTCAAGCTCCCTTGTGCCATTGCACTCGACGGCTGATTGCCAACCAGCCTGAGGGAACCTTTGGGCGCCTCCGTTACGTTTTAGGAGGCGACCGCCCCAGTCAAACTACCCACCTGACGCTGTCCCTGATCCGGATAACGGACCGAGGTTAGGGTTCCGGCACATAAAGGGTGGTATTTCAAGGTTGACTCCACCCTGGCTGGCGCCAATGCTTCAAAGTCTCCCACCTATCCTACACAATATGTACTAAAACTCAACAGCAAGCTGTAGTAAAGGTCCACGGGGTCTTTCCGTCCTGATGCAGCTAACGAGCATCTTTACTCGTACTTCAATTTCGCCGGGTCTGTGGTTGAGACAGTAGGAAAGTCGTTACGCCATTCGTGCAGGTCGGAACTTACCCGACAAGGAATTTCGCTCTAGCTGTTACAACTAATCAACCCGATTGATTGACTAGCGGACCGGTCGTTTCCGCCGGTCTCCCTATGTCGCCATAAGGGTCGGACCATATCTTCAACTCAGCATATTCTCTTGAGTTGGTCGGCGTATGGTCTCTGAGGATTCTCAAGACTTCAGATGGCTTCCGACGATTCATGGTCTCAACGATTTCAGCGATCTCTATCAATCCTGAAGCCGTGAGGTGCTTGCGCTCCTCCATGAGACCGAGAATCTTCACGAACTTGCCGAAGTTGTCACGCTTCGACGTTCGTAGCTGGTGCTCTTGAAAGAACGGAACGATGATGTCCCGTAGATCGGCGAACCTCTTCACGCTGTACAGGGCCAACTGCTCCCGGTGGTCATCGTGCCTCTGATTCACGTACACCTTGCCGCATCCGAAGACGCCGACAAGTTCTTCCAGAGCATCCCGACTCGATACTGACTGTGCCACCACGAATTGTGGCTGCACCTGCCAGTGAAGCGTCGTTTGGTGATTTCTGAAGATAGGGGCGTTGAAACAGCCTTCCCCATCGACGAAACCAGCTATCCATCCGCAGGTCCAGAGTCTTTCCTGCTGATTGTCCGCACCTCTCACATTGTCACTGCCGTCCATGCTGCGACGATACAAACCAGCTGTATCAGTCTTGAACGACGAGTAGTGGAGGATACGACGGAGTTTCCAGCAAATAGCCGACTGCTCATCGCATTGTCACCAATGCGTGGGGCAGCACCCCTTTGCCTGCAAAGGGGCATCCCTACCTTAGGCACTTTTGTTACTACCCAACCGCTTTTTCACCCAGACCGCAGGTGCGTCAGCCGTCGAGCGGCCAGATCATTTCTGCCTGGCTCCCCATGTCGCCATGGGGGTCGGACTGTATCTTCAGCCTCGATCGCCCTCCTCCAGAATGAACTGGAGATACGACAATCTCGGCGCCTCGCGTGCAGTCTCTGAGGATCCTGCCAAACTCATTGGCAGTTTCCTGCTGATTGTCCGCACCGGATGGATTTTCACTTCCCATATCGTCACCCTACGAACCGGGTGCGACACGGGTGAGTACCACCGGATACTCGGATGTTCCAGCATATAGCGGGGTTTTTTAACGGCCAGTGGTGTACAAACCGTTATAGTTACGGCCGCCGTTTACCGGGGCTTAGGTTCAGAGCTTCGCCCGAGGGCTAACCCTTCCCCGTAACCTTCCGGCACCGGGCAGGC
>CAVVGQ010000003.1:0-457500 GCA_963747825.1 uncultured Acidimicrobiales bacterium | reverse complement strand
GTTCTTGTAGGCGTTCCAGGTGGTGTAGTTGTTGTCCAGGGCGATCGGATAGTGCGACGCCGAGCTGGTTGGCCGCCTGGGCCACGTTGCGACGTCACGTGCTCGAAGGCGAACTCGGGGGTGTGGACCCCGATGATGGTCAGCCCGTCGCCGGCGTAGGCGCGGTTCCAGGCCTCGAGGTGGGGCAGCGTGCGCTGGCAGTTGATGCACGAGTAGGTCCAGAAGTCGACCAGCACCACCCGTCCCCTGCAGCCCGGCGAGCGTCAGCGGCCGGTCCCCGGGCGTGTTCAGCCAGTGGCTGATCCCGGCGATGGCCGGGGCCGCGCCGCACTCCTGGAGCGACCGGGCTCTCCGGGGTGCAGGTGGCCAGCGTCCCCGGTGGCCACGTTCCCGCTGACCCTGCCCGAGGGCCTGGGTGGCCGAGGCGTTGCCCTCGATGTGGCTCTGGAGGGCGTTGGTGTAGCCGGGCAGGGCCCGCTGGAGGCCGTCGGTCAGGTTGAGCCCGATGACCAGGGCGGTGACGCACCAGCACGGCGCCGATGACCTGGCGGGCCACGGCCGCCCGGGCTGCGGACCGACTGCATCCGCTCGGCCAGGCGCTGGCCCGAGGACGGCGAAGACCAGAAGCGGCACGGCGATCCCCGAGGGCGAAGGCCGCGGTGAGCAGGATCGACGAGAAGCCGTAGCGGTGGTTGGCGCTGACCACGGCGATGGCGGCGAGCACCGGGCCGGCACAGGGGACGAACACCAGGCCGAGGCTGAGCCCGAGCACGAACCCGCCGGCTTCGGTGCGCTGGCGGCCGCGGGCCAGCCGGGCGAAGGGGCGCTCCAGCACTCCCCCACCGCGGGACGATGAGGCCCAGACCCACCAGGCCCAGGACGACCAGGCCGATCCACCGGAGGAGGTCCTGGGGGAGGCCGAGCGGCGCTGAGCAGCCACGAGCCGATCAGGGTGAACACGGCGAAGCTGAGCACCAGGCCGCCCACCACGGCGAAGGGCCGGCGGCGTCGGTGGCGGCCCACCGGTCGGGTCACGGACCGCCTGGCGTCAGCGGGGCCGACGGTCGAGTCGGCGGACCTGCCAGGAGCGGCCGTCGGCTCCGGCAGTCGACGCGGCCTTGACCCCACCGACGGCGGCACCGGCCACCATCGTCCGGGGCTGCTTCCCCGCAACTCCGCCGACGGCTACCACCGACCGGTCCGCCGGCTGTCTCCGGCGGTCGCCAGCCGCCACGGCCTGCGGCCCGTGCTCACTCGGCACGTCCCTCGGCGTCGAGCCCGCCGGCCGCTCCGGCGGCGAAGATGACCGGCAGCACCGGGAGGATGCACGGCGAGATGCCGGTGACCAGGCCGCCCAGGAACCCGATCAGGACCAGGATGATCACCGACTCAGCCTTCCACGCGCGCCGGGCGAGATCGCCCGGTCAGCCGGCCGAGCCGGCGTCGCCAGCCCGCGAGGTCGACGCCGGCATGGCCACGACTGTGCAGTCCCGCCGGAGCGTAGCCGGCGTTACACGGTCGCCCCGGGGCACCGCACGGAGCGGTGACCACCTACCGGCCCGATCCGGCCGGGCCCGGTTCACTCCGGCGGCCGGCCGGCGATCCGGTCCGATGCCAGCTCGTGCCACGAACCGCTCGCATCTGGACGCTGCACCGCCGCCGGGCCCGGCCCCGCCAGGTGTGGTCCGGCGGGTGACCGCCACGCCCGGTTCGAGCAGGGCCACCGCCTCGGCGCCCAGGTCCGGGTGGGCCGCCACCAGCTCGGCCAGGGGCACGTGGCGCTCGATCGAGTCCCGCGACCAGCCCGCCGACCACGGCGTGGGCCTGGCGGAAGGGCATGCCCTGCTCCACCAGCCACTCGGCCAGGTCGACGGCGGCCACCGCGGCCGCCGTCGGCCGCCTCCTCGCATCCGGTCGGTGTCGAAGCGGACGGTGGCCAGCACGCCGGCCAGGGCGGCCAGGGCCAGGTGGGTCTGCGCCACCGAGTCGAACAGCGGCTCCTTGTCCTCTTGCAGGTCACGGTTGTAGGCCAGCGGCAGGCCCTTTCAGCGTGACCAGCATCCCGGTCAGGTTGCCGATCAGCCGGCCCGGTCTTCCCGCGGGCCAGCTCGGCCACGTCGGGGTTCTTCTTCTGGGGGAGCATCGAGCTCCCGGTGGCGAAGGCGTCGTCGAGGACGGCGAACCCGAACTCCTCGGTCGACCACAGCACCAGCTCCTCCCCGATCCGGGAGAGGTGGACGCCGAGGAGGGCCAGGTCGAAGAGGGCCTCGGCCACGAAGTCACGGTCGGACACGGCGTCGAGCGAGTTCTCGAACCGGGCGGCGAAGCCCAGGTCCTCGGCCACGCCGTCGGGGTCGAGGGGCAGCGACGAACCGGCCAGGGCGCCCGCACCCAGCGGCGAGACGTCGAGCCGGTCCACCGTGGCCAGCAGCCGGTCGACGTCCCGGGCCAGGGCCCAGCCGTGGGCCAGCAGGTGGTGGGCCAGCAGCACCGGCTGGGCCCGCTGCAGATGGGTGTAGCCCGGGCAGGTAGGCGTCGCCGGCCTCGCTGGCCCGGGTCAGCAGCACCTCCTGCAGGGCCAGGATCTCGCCGGCCACGGCGGTCAGCTCCCGCTTGGCGTAGAGCCGGAGGTCGGTGGCGATCTGGTCGTTGCGGCTCCGACCGGTGTGGAGCTTGGCGCCCACGTCGCCGGCGATCTCGGTGACCCGGCGCTCGACGGCGGTGTGGATGTCCTCGTCGTCGGGGGCGAAGGCGAACGCCCCGGCGTCCAGCTCGCTCTCCACCTGGTCGAGCGCGGCCAGCAGCTCGGCCACCTCGTCGGCGCTCGAGCAGCCCACCCCGGCCGAGACCCCGGACGTGGGCCCGCGAGCCGGTCAGGTCGTCGACGGCCAGCAGCCGGTCGTAGTGCAGGCTGGCCGAGTAGTCCATGACCACGTCGGCCGTGCCGCCGCCGAGCCGGCCGTGCCACAGGGTCATCGAGATCGCCGACCGCCGCGGTCCCAGGGCCGGATCGGCGCCCGGACCGGACCGCCTCCGCCACGGCCCTCCTGGACGGCCGACCAGGTGGCCACGCCCAGCCCCCACAGCCGGACGAACCCCTCGGCGTCCTGGTGGCGGAAGGTGTCGGTCGCGTCGTAGGTGGCCAGGCCGTGGTCGTAGAGGCTGACCGGGCTGCGCCGGCCCACCACCCAGCACCGGCCGGCGTCGAGCCGGAGCCGGACCTCGCCGGTCACGTGGCGCTGGGACTCGAGGAAGAAGGCGTCGAGGGCCTGCTTGAGCGGCGAGAACCACAGCCCGTCGTAGACCAGCTCCGACCACCGGGGCTCGAGCCGGAGCTTCTCGTGGTGGAGGTCCCGCTCGAGGGTGAGGTCCTCCAGGTCGGCGTGGGCCAGCAGCAGCGCCAGCGCGCCCGGGCATTCGTAGGTCTCCCGGCTCTTGATGCCGACCCGGCGGTTCTCCACCATGTCGAGCCGGCCGTACCCGTAGGAGCCGACCAGCCGGTTCATCTCGGCGATGAGGGGCTCGGGGACGAGCGCAGGCCGTCGATCGACACCGGGACGCCCGACTCGAAGCCGATCACCACCTCGGTCGGCTCGGTGGCCGTCGGACGGGTCATCGTGTAGACGTCCTCGGGCGGCTGGTTCCACGGATCCTCGATGACCCCGCACTCGATGGCCTTGCCCCACAGGTTCTCGTCGATCGAGTAGAGCTTCTCCTTGGTCACCGACAGCGGGATGTCCCACTTGGCCGCGTAGTCGATGCGAGTCCTCCCGGGACAGACCCCACAGGCGGGCCGGGGCCATCACCTCGAGGTCGGGGGCCAGGGCCCGGGTGCCCACCTCGAAGCGGACCTGGTCGTTGCCCTTGCCGGTGCAGCCGTGGGCCACGGCGGTGGCGCCGTGCCGGCGGGCCTCGGCCACCAGGTGCCTGACGATCACCGGGCGGGACAGGGCCGACACCAGTGGGTACTTCCCCTCGTACTTGGCGTTGGCCATCAGGGCGGGGACGCAGAACTCCTCGGCCATCTCGGCCCGGGCGTCGACCACGGTGGCCTCGATGGCCCCGGCGGCCAGGGCCCGGTTGCGGATGGCGTCCCAGTCCTCGCCGCCGGATCTCGGAGGCCTGGCCCACGTCGACGGCCACCGCGATCACCTCGACCCCCTTGTTCTCCATCAACCACCGGACGGCGACCGACGTGTCCAGTCCACCGCTGTAGGCCAGTATCACTCGCTGCGTCATGATCGACCCCTTGTCTGTCGATGCTTTCCGATGCGGACCCGTCTTGGCCGGCGATCGTCCGACCCGGGGCAGCCGCCGCCGCCGGCGACGCGGTGGTCGGCTCCCTGGAACTGGAACCCATGGCGACCGGACCTGCCGGCCAACCTCGGCTCGAGGCCGGCCACCGCGGCCAGCCGGTCGGCCACCGCGGCCCCGCCGGACGTCTCCGAGGCCACCACCAGCACGGTGTCGTCCCCGGCCACCGTTCCGATCACCCCGGGAAACCCGCTCCGGTCGAGGGCCGAGCCCACCACGTGGGCCGAGCCCGGCGGCGTGCGCAGCACGACCAGATTGCCGGAGTAGTCGGCCTCGACCACCCACTCGCCCAGCACCCGGCGGAGGTGGTCCTCGGGGGCGACCTGCTGGGAGGGCAGCTCGGGCAGGGCGTAGGCGGTCTCGCCCCCGGGAAGCCGGACCTTGAGCGCCCCCAACTCCTCGAGGTCGCGGGACACCGTGGTCTGGGTGGCCTCGATGCCCTCGCCGGCCAGCAGCTCGACCAGGTGGGTCTGGCTTCCCACCGCCTTGGTCTCCAGCAGCTTGGTGATCCGGTGCTGGCGTTGGTGCTTGGTGGTCACCGGAACCCCCCGGGCCCGGCGTCGAGGCCCCGGACCCAGGCCAGCAGCCCCCGCATGGCGTGCAGCCGGTTGGCCGCCTGCTGCCACACCACGCTGCGGGGCCCGTCGATCACCTCGGCGCTGATCTCCTCGCCCCGGTGGGCCGGGAGGCAGTGGAGCACCACCGCGTCGGGCGACGCCTCCGCCACCAGCGCCTCGTCCACCATGAAGCCGGCGAAGGCCGACCGGCGGGCCTCCGACTCCGTCTCCTGTCCCATCGACGTCCACACGTCGGTGTAGACGGCGTCGGCCCCGGCCACGGCCTCGCCCGGTTCGGTGGTCACCACCAGCGCGCCCCCGAACGAGCGCGACCAACTCCAGGTCCTCGGCGGATGGGCCCGTACCCGGCGGGCGACGCCACCCGGACGGCCACGCCGCCATCGAGTGGCGACGACGGCCAGCGACCGCCAGACGTTGTTGGCATCGCCGACGTAGGCCACGGTCCGGCCGGCCAGCGAGTCGGCCCCGAACACCTGGCGCAGGGTCAGCAGGTCGGCCAGCGCCTGGCAGGGATGGGCCCGGTCGGACAGCAGGTTGACCACCGGCACCGGCACTCCGGCCTGGTCGAGGGCCGCCGCCATCCGCCGAGCGAACCGTGGTCGATCACCCGGGCGCACAGGACCGAGTGGTAACAGGCCAGGGTGCGGGCCACGTCGGCTGCGGTCTCGCGGACGTCGAGCCCGACCTCGTGGCCCTGGATGTAGACGGGATGGCCACCGAGGGCCACCACGGCCATCTCCGAGCTGTTGCGGGTGCGGTTGGACGGCTTCTCGAACAGCAGGGCCACGCCCTGGCCGTGGTAGACCGGCGCCAGGTCGGCCGGATCCGACTCGGCCAGGGCCAGCACCGCGGCCAGGCCGTCGGGACCGAGATCGTCGACGTCCAGGACGTGGCGCGTCGGCGACGGCGGTTTGGTGATCGGTGCCTCAGCCATGCGGACCCTCCGCCTCCAGTCGGGCCAGAACCCGTCCCAGCCGTTCGACGGCCGTGTCGATCTCGGCTTCCGACACCAGCAGGGACGGGGCGAACCGCAACACGTCGGGTCCGGGGGCGTTGATCACCAGGCCCGCCTCGAGGGCCGAACGGCATGCCTCCGCCGCAGACCCGGTGGCCAGGACCGCGGCCACCAGCAGCCCCTCCCCCCGGACGGCGACCACTCCGGGCAGCCCCTCCAGCCCGGCCCGCAATCGTGCCCCCGACCGGCGTGGCCGAGCCGGCGCCTCCTCCTCCTCCATCACCGCCAGGGTGGCCCGGGCCGCCGACATGGCCAGGGGCTGACCCCCGAAGGTGCTGCCGTGGTCACCGGGCACGAAGGCCGCCGCCACCTCGGCCCGGGCCCAGCACGCCCCGACCGGCATCCCGTTGCCGAGGGCCTTGGCCATGGTCACGATGTCGGGCTCGATTCCGAGGTGCTGGAACCCGAACCACCGGCCGGTGCGGGCCAGGCCGGTCTGCACCTCGTCCACCATCAAGAGCATGTTCCGGTCGGTGCACAGCTGGCGCAGCCCGGCCAGGTAGTCCGAGGACGGCACCACCACCCCGGCCTCGCCCATGATCGGCTCCACCAGCACCGCCGCCACCCGGTCCGGATCGCAGGCCGCGTCCATGGCGTCGAGGTCGTCGAAGGGGACATGATCGAAGCCGTCGGGCAGGGGCAGGAACGCCTGTTGCTTGGCGGGCTGGCCGGTGGCGGCCAGCGTGGCCAGCGTCCGCCCGTGGAAGGCGTCCCAGGTGCTCACCACGCCGAACCGGCCCGGACCCGCCCACCGGCGGGCCAACTTGATGGCGCACTCGTTGGCCTCGGCCCCCGAGTTGCCGAAGAACACCTGTCCGCCGGCCCGCTCGCTCCCGCCGCCGATCAGGCGGTCGAGGGTCACGGCCACCTCGGGGCCCACCATGTTCCCGAAGAGATTGGAGACGTGGGAGAGGGTCCGGGCCTGGTCGGCCATGGCGTCGGCCACCACCGGATGGGCATGCCCCAACGAGGTCACGGCCAGACCCGAGAGGAAGTCGAGATAGGCCCGGCCCGAAGTGTCGTAGAGGGTGCTCCCCTGGCCCCGCACGAACGTGACCGCCGGCTCGGCGTAGTTGTGCATGAGGGCCGAGCGGTCGATGGGCCCGGCCTCGGTGGCGGTTCTGTTCATCGGTCGATCCCCACCATGGTGCCCACGCCTTCGTCGGTGAACACCTCGAGCAGGAGCGCGTGCGGCGTCCGGCCGTCGAGGATGTGGGCCCGCTTCACCCCCGACCGGACGGCGCGGGCGCACGCCTCCACCTTGGGGATCATTCCCGCACTGGCGGCGCCGGTCTCCACCAGCCGGTCGAGATCGTCGGCGGTGGCCCAATGGATCAGGGTCGACGGGTCGTCGGCCACCGCTCGGAGACCGGACACATCGGTGAGGAACACCAGCTTCTCGGCCTCGAGGGCCGACGCCAGGGCCCCGGCGGCGGTGTCGGCGTTGATGTTGAAGGCCTGGCCCGACTGGTCGGTGCCGATCGTCGCCACCACCGGGATCAGTCCCTGGGCCAGCAGTTGGTGGACGATCACCGGGTCGACATGGACGACGTCACCGACATAGCCGAGAGCCTCGGACCGGGCCGTGGCGGTGATCAGATTGGCGTCCTCACCGGACAGGCCGACCGCCAGGGCCCCGTGCACGTTGATCGAGCTGACGATGTCACGGTTGACCTTGCCGACCAGGACCATCCGGACCAGGTCGATGGTGTCGGCGTCGGTGACCCGGAAGCCGTCCTGGAACTCGACCTCCTTGCCCACCCGCGCCATCAGCGCGCCGATCTGGGGCCCGCCTCCGTGGACGACCACCGGGAGCATTCCCACCGAGCGCATCAGCACGATGTCCTCGGCGAAGGAGGCCAGCGCCTCCGCCTCGTCGATGGGCGGCTCCCCCGGTTTGGTGGTGAGCACGTTCCCGCCGTACTTGACCACCACCACCTTGCCCCAGAACCGGCGGATGTAGGGAAGCGACTCCACCAGCACCGACGCCTTGTCCCCGGGGAGGAGGGCCGACCGGGCCTGGTTGGTGAAGGTCCCGGTCACGAGGTGGTCCGGTTCTCGTCGATGTAGCCGTAGCCGAGGTCGACACCCATGACGACGCCGGTGCCGTCGGCCAGGCCGAGCCGGCAGTGGATGTCGATGACCGGACCGGCCAGGTGCTGGGCCACGGCAGAAGGGTCGTGGGTTGCCGCCACGCCGTCCCGGCACACCGTAACCCCGCCGTAGTCGATGGACAGCCGGTCCATCTCGAAGGCCACACCGGCGGAGCCGAGATCGCTCGCCACCCGGCCCCAGTAGGGGTCCTCCCCGTTCAGGGAGCATTTGACCAGGAGCGAGTCGGCCACCTTGCGGGCCGCCCGGTGGGCCTCGCCGTCCGAACGGGCCCCGCTCACCCGGACGTGGACGATCTTCGAGGCTCCCTCGGCGTCGGCGACCATCTGGTTGGCCAGGCTGGAGCACGCCTCGGTGACTGCGTCCACCACCACGTTGGGGTCGGCCGTCCCCGCCCGTCCCGACGCCATCAGGACGACGGTGTCGTTGGTCGAGGTGCAACCGTCGACGGTCATCGAGTTGAACGAGTCCCGCACCGCGATCCGTAAGAGGTCGGCCAGCGGTCCCGGCTCGACTCCGGCGTCGGTGGTGAGGAAGGCCAGCATGGTGGCCATGTCGGGTGCCAGCATGCCCGCCCCCTTGGCCATCCCGGCCACCGTGAAGGAGGGATTCTCCACCAGCACCTCCTTCCGGCTGGAGTCGGTGGTCAGGATTCCGGCCGCGGCATCCTCGGCCGCGGCCCGGGAGGCGGATCGGGACGCCACCAACCTCGGGATGCCCCGGGTGATCGGCTCCATCGGCAACGGGATGCCGATCAGCCCGGTCGAACAGACGAGCACCTGTTCGGCCGGAACGCCGAGCCCGCCGGCCGCCAGCGCGCACATCTCCTCGGCGTCGGCCCGGCCCCGGCCGCCGGTGGCGGCGTTGGCGTTGCCGCTACTCACCACCACCGCCGATCCCCAGCCACCACTGGCGGTCAGGTGGTCCCGGCTCACCTGCACGGGCGCCGCCGCCGCCAAGTTGGATGTGAACGTGGCGGCGGTCGGAACCGCGGCGCCGTCGTCGGTGGCCAGCAGGGTCAGGTCGAGTGCCCCCGAGACCTTGATGCCCGACGCCAGCCCGCAGGCCACGAAGCCTCGTGGTGAGGTGATGCTCACGGGTAGACCCCTGCCATCGGAAGGCCGGTTCCCTCGGCGAGGCCGAGGGCCAGATTGGCGCACTGGACCGCCTGACCCGACGCCCCTTTGATCAGGTTGTCGATGGCGCCGAAGGCGAGGACCCACCCAGTCCGGGGATCGACCCGCACCGAGACGTGGGCGCAGTTGGAGCCGCTGGTGGCCTTGGTGGACGGGGGTTCGTCGGTGACGACGACGAAGGGCTCCCCGTCGTAGCGATCGTGCAGGATGGCCATGGCCGCCTCAGTAGTGAGTTGACCGGGCTGGAGACCGGGATCGGATTCACCCGCCGGCCGGGCGTAACAGGTGACCAGTATCCCTCTGACCATCGGGGCCAGGTGCGGGGTGAACAGCACCGGGGTGCCGAGTCCCTGCTCCATCTCGGCGGTGTGACGGTGATCGAGGAGTCCGTAGGCGACGAAGTCCTCGTCCACCGAGCCGAAGTGGAGGCTCTCCTTGGGCGCCCGACCGGCTCCCGAGACTCCACTGGCCGCATCCACGATCAGAGACGGCACCGGGGCGCCCATCCCGTTTCCGGAGGTACCGGGGGTCCCTGTGGTTCCTGTGCCGCCACTGCCCTCGACCGCCACCACTCCCGCTTCCACCAGCGGGGTCAGAGCGAGAAGCGCCGCCGTCGGATAGCAACCGGGCGCCGCGATCAGCTTCGCCCCGATGATCTCGTCACGATGTAGCTCCGGAAGCCCGTACACGAACCGACCGAGGAGCTCGGGCGCGGTGTGTGGTTCCCCGTACCAGACCGGATAGAGCCCCGGATCACCGAGACGGAAGTCGGCGGCCAGATCGACGATGATCCCGGCCCGTGGGAGAAGGTCGGGCACCAGGTGCTGAGACTGCCCGTGTGGAAGCGCCAGAAAGACGATGTCGAGCCCATCCAATTCGGAGGCGGCGGTGGGAACGAAGGAGAGGGTCGGGTAGGCGGCGGCGAGGGACGGGGTGAGAGCGGCCACCGATTGACCCTGTCGGTTTCCGGCCGTGGCCACGACCACCTCGAGGTCCGGATGACCGGCACAGAGCCGAAGGAGCTCGACGCCCGCGTATCCGGATGCTCCGACCACCCCGACCTTCATGGTCGGCTCCCGGCGGCCGGGTCGGATGGACGGAACGCGCCGGGGGGACCGATCACCGCGTTCATCGTGCAAGTGTATGCGCAATGCCGCATGAATATGCAAATCGAGCTCATTCGGTTCGGTCGTTGTCCGATTCGGGTGCACCGGGCCCACAGGGCCCATGGGCATCCGACCCTTGACCTGTCCTCGCCGCCCTGGATAGCTTGCTCACCGACGTCTGGACATCTTCCCGTCTCGCCGATCGCAGGGAAACCAGGCAGTCCGACCGGCCTCCCACATTCCAAAGCGGAGGTCCGCCATGTCTGACCACGACTCCTCCCGGCCCACCGCGCCGGGCGGAACCCCATCCACCGGCTTCGAGCCCGGAGGACTGATCGGCGCACTGTGCGATGAAGTACCCGAGTTCGTCCCGAGTTGCCTCCTGCTGGCCGAGGCGTGCGACGACGATCCCGGAGAGCCAGTCGTCCTGATGGAGCTGGCCGACTTCATCGCCGATCACCTGGCCGCACTCCAAAAGGAGAGCTCGGTGCTGGAGCGGGCCTTGGCCACCATCGAATCCCACCTCGAGTCGATCTCCGACGACAGGATCGCGTGCGAGTTCATCGCATTCGCATTCTTCGACAACTTCTCGCCCGGACAACGACATCTTTTGGCCAAGTGCACGGGGCCCCATTCCAGGGCGTTGATGGAAGCACTCGATGTCCCGGATGCTGAGTGGGAAAGCGCCAAGTAGGACCCTCCGGCCCGGCGGCCCGGCCGTCGGGGTGGCCCGGGATCACGGGATCACTCCTGGAGGATGAACAGCGGTGGGCCGTCGGGTTCGAGCGGTTCGTGTCGGGTGGGGATTCGGTGGCGGTCGGGCCCCTTGACCTATTCGGGAGTCACCCAGCGCCACCGTCCCGGGCCACCGAGGAGCTGGAACCACTTGTGGGTGCCGACAGCCAGCAAGCCGGCTTGAACCCCGAGACGAACCGGGCCAGGGTGTCCATGGCCGACTCCAACTCCCGGGTCCCGACCGGACCGCCGTGCGACCCATCGGGACCACCGGCCACCGCCGTGGTCACCGTCTCGTCCCTCATCGACACTTCGGCCATCGCCAACGCCATGGGTCCATCCCACCAGAGGGGTGTGACAGGCACCCGGGATCACTGGAACTACATGGAACGTCAGCCGATCCGGATCAAGCGCCGCAAGGAACCGGGTGCATCACCGCATCACCTCAGTACCGCCGAATAGGTCCCTTCTACCGCCTCGATGCATCGGGCCCGGAGGGCACCGATCTCGTCGTCGGTGAGCGTCCGATCCAGAGCGCAGAACCGAAGGTGGAAGGCCAGACTGCGTGAGCCCTCCTCGACGGAGGGACCTCGATAGACATCGAAGAGGTCGATGGATTCCAGCAGGTCCCCGCCCGCCCGGCGCAGGGTTCGTCCAACCCGGTCGGCTTGGACGTCCTCCCTGACGACGAAGGCCAGGTCGATGTCGGAAGAGGGGTACCGGCTGATGGGCCGGGCCTCTTGGGAATGGCGGGGAACCCGATCGCGGTCGAGGAGCACCCCGATGTCCAGATCGAGCCAGCCCAGCTGGCGAGGACGCCCGTCCGGGTTGAGGAGGCCGAACTGCCCAACGAGATAGGGGTTGAGCTCGCCGACCACGCCCAGCACGGTCGGATGATCGACCGGCTTGGTCTCGACCCCGCCACCGGGGCCGGGGGCGACGATGGTGGCCGAGCGGTAGAAGTGGAGAACCTGGGCCGGGGTTCCGGACAACGACCGGTCGTCCAGCGCCCAGTCGGCAAGGCCCAACGCACCGGCGATCGTGTGCCAAGCCGCGACCGCGGCCCAGGCGTCATCGTCCTGGAGAGCGAACACGGCGGTCAGACGCTCAGATGTCTTGGCCGGCGGACCCGCGGCCAGGTCAGTGGGCGGGCTGTCGGCCAGATCGAAGACCGTACCGACTTCGAACAACCTCAGGCTCCCCTGTCGTCGCTCGGCGTTGAACCGGACCGTCCGGATCAGGCCCGGCATCATCGAGGACCGCAGGAACCGCTCCGACTCCACCAGCGGGTTCGTCACCTCCACATAGGGGGGCTCCACGCCGGAGTTCACCTGATCGAACTCCGAGACGAACGTTTCGGTCCATACCTCGCTGGAACCGAGGCCGCACAGCACGTCTCTGAGGAGCCTGCGGTCCTTCTGGTACTGGGTGAGCCGTCCGGGCTGTGGCCACGAGGGAGTTCGTCTGGTGATGCGGGAGTATCCGTAAATTCTCGCCACTTCCTCGGTGACGTCGGCTTCGCCCAGGGGCGCGGGCCGGATATCCGGTCGGAATGTCGGGACGGTGACTTCGAGCACAACCTCTCCCCCATCACCGGTCGGTCCCGGGTCGACAGCCGGGTCGGCGCCGATTCCGAGGGGGGCGAGCAACTCGGCGATCTGGGCGGCCGTCAAGTCCGAACCGAGAAGACCATTGACCTTCGAGGGCCGGACAATCATCGAGATGGGAACGGGTACGAGCCCCTTGATGTCGATCGAGCCGTCCGCCACCACCATCCTGGGCCCGGCGGTCAGGGCCAGCAGTTGGCAGAACCGGGCGGCGGCCCGATCGATACCTTGAGGGTCACAGCCTCGTTCGAAGCGGGCCGAGGCCTCGGTCCGCAATGCCAGTCGTTTGGACGTCCGGGCGATAGCCATCGGATCGAAATAGGCGGCTTCGAGGAGCACGCGGGTGGACGAAGCGTCGATCTCGGATGACGCTCCCCCCATGACACCGCCGATGCCGACCGGGGATCCCGTGGCGTCACAGATCAGGCAGTCCTCGCCCGTGTCACCCAGTCCGCGCCCCGGTCGACCAAGGGTCCGGACCACACCGTCGAGGGTGGTCAATGTCTCGCCCGGCTCGGCTCGTCGGACCAGCAGACCGTGTCCTGGCAATTTGTCGAGGTCGTAGGGATGGGTGGGCTGCCCCAGTTCCAGCATGACGTAGTTGGACGCATCGACCACGTTGTTGATCGGTCGCATCCCGGCCAGTGCCAACCGTCGGGCCAACCACTGAGGAGACGGGCCCACCGTGACTCCTTCGATCACCCGGGCCGTGAAACGGGGACACAGTTCGAGGTCGTCGACACGGACCGACGCCAGGGTTTCGACCGGGGCGCCCACCGTCGGACCGTCGGAAGCCCCAGTATCCGGACCGATCGGCACGGTGGCAGGGATGGCGAACGGCAGGCTCATCCGGGCCGCCAGGTCTCGGGCGATGCCTGCGATACACCAGGCATCGGGTCGGTTGGCCTCGACGGCAATGTCGAAGATCACATCCGGTTCGATCCCGACGGCATCGGTGAGGTGGCCGCCGACGACAGCCTGATCGGCATCGTTCAGTCGGAGGATGCCCTCGTGGTCGTCGGAGAGACCCAGTTCCCGACCGGAACAGAGCATCCCGTTGGAGGCGACCCCTTTCATCTTGGCCCGTTTGATCGCCACCCCACCGGGAAGGACAGCGCCCACCGGGGCCAGGGCCACGAGGTCACCCACTTCGAAATTCTGGGCCCCACACACCACTTCGACCGTCCCGTCCCCGACCTCGACCACCACCCGCCGGATCTTGTCGGCCCCTTCGATGGCGGCGATCTCCTCAACCCGGGCAACCACGATGTCACCCAGTCCTTCACCTACCGTCTCGATCTCCTCGACGACCAAGCCGAGGCCGTCGAGAGCGGCGGCCAACTCGACCGGCTCCCCGACGAACGGGGCGAAGTCTCGAAGCCACGAAAGCGGTGCGCGCACAGCAGTCCTTTCAGGAATCGCCCATCAGAATTGACGCAGGAAGCGGATGTCGTTCTCGTTTAGAGCGCGCATGTCGGAGATCTGGTGGCGCATCTGCGCGCACCGGTCGATACCGAATCCGAAAGCGAACCCTGTCCACCGGTCGCGGTCGATGCCCACCGCCCCGAAGACCGCCGGGTCGACCATCCCGCACCCGCCCAACTCGATCCACCCCGTCTGGGAACAGGTCCGGCATCCGGCCCCGTGGCAGATGGTGCAGGTCACCTCGTACTCGGCGGACGGCTCGGTGAAGGGAAAATATGCGGGTCGCAGACGGGAGTGGATGTCGGGACCGAAGTAGGCGGTGGTGAACACCTCGATGGTTCCGGCCAGGTCGGCGAAGGTGATGCCCCTGTCCACCACCAGGCCCTCGATCTGGTGGAACACCGGCAGATGCCGGGCGTCGGGAGTGTCCCGCCGATAACAGCGACCGGGCATGACGGCATGGATCGGCAGCCGGTCGTTGGCCACGGCCTGTTCCATCAGGTGAATCTGTACTGGCGAGGTGTGGGTCCGCAACAGGACGGTCTCGGGGGACCCCAGGTTCAGGTAGAAGGTGTCGAACATCCCGCGGGCCGGGTGGGCCGGAGGAATGTTCAGTGCTTCGAAGTTGTACCAGTCGGTCTCGATCTCACTACCCTCGGCCACCTCGAAGCCCATCCCCACGAACACGTCCTCGAGGGCGTCGCGGGTCTGGGTGACCAGGTGGAGATGGCCGCGCTCCGTCGGGACGACATGCGAACCGGCTATGAATTCCGTCAGGTCGATCTGGCTTTCCTCCATCTGGCGGGACAGCTCTTCGAGCCTGATGGCGGACTTCCGGTCCTCGATCAGCGTTTCGATGATCGTCCGGGCCTCGTGCAGTTTCCGGCCGGCTTCGGCCCGGGCGTCCGGATCGAGGGCCTTCAGACCGCGACTGGCCTCAGCCAGAGGGGACTTCTTTCCGGCCACCAGCGCGGCGACATTCCGGATGTCCTCGGTGGAAGTGGCGGCGGCAATGGCTCCCCGCGCCTCTTCGACCAGTGTGTCGAGGTCAGGAGAGGCGCTCATGTCGGCGGCGAGTCCATGCCGGGCATCGTAGGACGACGGCCCGGCGCTCCGGTGGGACGATCCACCTCATCGAGGCGGGTGACACCACCCACCCCAGGCTCGACGTCATCGTGACCACTGGGGCGGGCGGCCCGGCGCTGCCGCAAGGCCTCGAAGCACAGCACGGCCGCCGACACGCTCACATTCAGCGATTCGGCTTGTCCCACCATCGGGATCGACACGCTGGCGTCAAGGGTGGCCGCCACTGAGTGATCCAGCCCCGAAGCCTCGTTTCCGAACACGGCGGCCACCTTCTGCTTCCAATCGAACGAGGAGTAGTCGATCCCACCGCGCACGGCGGTGCCGACAATGACAAACCCCCAGCCCCGGAGAGCGTCGATCGCTGACTCCGGAGGGCCTCCCGCCACCACGGGGACATGAAACAGCGACCCGGCCGACGATCGGACCGTCTTCGGATTTGTCGGGTCCACCGTCCCGTCGCAGCACACCACCGCCCCGATGCCGGAGGCATCGGCGGTACGGATCATCGTTCCCGCATTTCCTGGATCCCGTACGTCCACACACACCATGACCATTGACATTTCCTTGACGTCTTCGAGCTCGGCCGGGGAAAACCCCACCACCGCCAGCACCGGCTGGGGAGTGACCGTGTCGGCTACCCGTTCGATCACACCCGGTGCCAGGTCGAACACCCTGACACCGGTGGCGAACACACGGTCGACGACCGCTGCCACCGAGGGATTGGAACGCCCCTCCGGGGCCACATAGACCGACTCGATGGGAATGCCCGCGGCCAGAGCGACCGACAGCAGTTCCGCCCCTTCCACCACCAGAGCCCGCTGCGAGGTGCGCAGACTCCGTTTCCGGAGAAGCTGCCTGACCCTGCGGACCCGCAGATGGTTGTGGGCGAGTGCGCTCTGATTCAGGAAGCGGCCTCTGCACTCGAGCCGGCCTCGGCCAGCGCATCATTGGCGACCTGAACGAGGGCGGCAAACGCCTCGGGTTCGGTCACCGCCAGATCGGCCAGCACCTTTCGGTCGACCTCCACCTCGGCCCGGTGGAGGCCGGCGATAAATCGGCTGTAGCTGGTCCCGTTCAGTCGGGCGGCGGCGTTGATCCGCTGGATCCACAGCTTGCGGAAGTCTCCCTTCCGGGCACGACGGTCCCGAAAGGCGTACTGCATCGAGTGCATTACCTGTTCGTTGGCGGCGCGGAATGATCGGCTCTTGTTGCCGTAGTAACCCTGCGCCTGCTCGAGAACGGCGCGATGGTGCTTCTTGGCGTGGACTGCGCGCTTTACTCGGGCCATGGTGGTCTCCTTTTCGTGGGGGCCTGGAAGTGCTTCATCGAGATGGGGCGATCGTTCGATCGTTCAGTGGTTCGAGGTGGCGTCGTCCGACGATGACACGATGGTCCGGTTGTGGCCGGAATCTCCGTCGGGCAACGCCGGGACCCGGTGGCCGTCAGGGCCGGGCCACCTCCGTGGTTTCGGAAGGAAGTGGGCTGGGTGTTATCGGCCGAGCATGCGCTTGACCTGACGGGCGTCACCCGGGGCAAAGTCGGTGTCTCGGCCCAGTCGGCGTTTGCGAACGCTCGACTTTCCTTCCAGCAGATGCGAGCGAAATGCCTTGCGTCGGCGAAGGCGGCCGGTGCCGGTGACCTTGACCCGCTTGCGGGCCCCGCTGTCGGTCTTCATCTTCGGCATAGCATCATCCCTCTCCCTCGCTCGTCTCCGGCACTGGGGATTCCTCCCCGGTGTCCTGTGCGTCACCATCGGCCTGGCCCGCTGTTTCCGCTGCCGCTGCCGCTGTCTCTGTCGGCGCTGTCTCTGTCGGCACTGTCTCTGTCGGCACCGCTGCCTCAGTCGTCCCCGTTGCCTCGGCGACCGTGGCCGGAGCAGCTCCGTTGGTCGCCGGCTCGGTTCCGGCGGGCGCCACCTCTCCGGCCGATGATCTCCTCGGTCCCGAGCCGTTGGACCCGCTGTGCTCGTGGCCCGGACCCCGAGACGCCGCCGACTGCTTCGCCCGCTTGTCCGGCGCCAGCACCATCACCATGTTCCGACCGTCGAGACGGGGCACGGACTCCGACTTGCCCATGCCGTCCATCTCGTCCGCAATCCGGTCGAGGATCTTCTTGCCCAGCTCGGGATGGAAGACCTCACGGCCACGGAACATGATGGTGATCTTGACCTTGTGACCCTCCTCGAGAAACTTGGCCACCTGTCGGGTCTTGGTCTCGAAGTCCCCCGGGCCGATCTTCGGCCGGTACTTCATCTCCTTGATCCCCACATGGACCGCCTTGCGCCTGGACTCCTTGGCCCGCTGGGCCGCATCGAACTTGAACTTTCCATAGTCCATGATGCGGCAGACCGGCGGATTGGCCCCTGGCGCTACCTCGACCAGATCCAGGTCGAGCTCGCGGGCGATGGCCAGTGCCTCGGGCAACAGCTTGATTCCCAGCTGTTCCCCTTCGGGATCGACCAGTCGCACCTCGCGGGCACGGATTCGATCATTGATACGAGGCTCATTTGTGGTAACGGTGGCTGCTATTCGACTTCACTCCATGTCTTCGGGCCACGGACTTCCCGCAACCGATGAATAAGGAGCGGAGCCACACCCCGGCTCGACCGACCTGCGTCGATCACCGGTCCCCATCGACCCGGCGCACTTCTGAGGGCGAGCCTCGTGGCCGGGTGGGAGTCTGCACCTTCGAGACCCCGCTTCCTCGTCTATCAGTGCTTTAGGCTACCAGTCGTGAGCTCACTCTGGACACCTGACGGCGAACACCCGGTCGAACGACCCTCCGAGGCGGGGGGCGGGGGGGCCTCGTCGGACGCCCGGGCATCGGCCGGACGAACCCCGGGGACACCCCCGGGGGCGCCCCCGGAACCCGAGGACGAGGAGGCGCTGGCCGAGCAGATGGCGGCCATGCGGGCCGAATTGATCAATTCGCCGGTCGAGGTGGTGGTGGCCAACCACTGCTACGGCCTGTTCGAGCTGGCTGCCGTCTACCTGTCCCAGCAGCCGCCCCTTCTCAGTCAAGCCCGTCTGGCCATCGATGCCCTCGGTGTCCTCATCACCGGCCTCGAAGGCCGCCTGGGCGAGGCCGAGGAGCAGCTCAAGGATGGTGTCACCCAGCTCCGACTGGCCTATGTCCAGATCGACGGGGCCCAGAGGGCCGGAGCCGACGCCGCCTCGGCCGTAGGCGTAAACGGGGGCTCCACCGGCGGGGGTGACGGCGCGAGCCCGGGCGAGAACCGGACCGACGACGACGGGTGAGCGGGGACGACTACGGGTCCAGAGGTTCGGGATCCGATCCGCCACCAACGGACGGAACGTCGAAGAGGCCCTCCCCCGGGCCCGTCGACGCCTCCCGGGTCCGCAGCTTTCTGGGTCTGTCGATCGGGCTGGTGGGCCCGCGGGCCAACCTCGCCATCTCGGGGGTGGTCATCACCCTGTTCGTGCAGCACCGTGCCTCGGGGGCGCTCGCGGTCACCTTCGCCCTCACCGCCGACCGCCTGGTCAGCTGGCTCACCTTTCCGGTGGCGGGCCGGCTGAGCGACCGGTCGCAGAGCCGGGTGGGCCGGCGGACCCCGTACATGGCCGGGAGCCTCATCGTGATGGGCGTGGCCACGTGGATGTTCACCGTGGTGGGCGGGTACTGGCTGCTGGTACTGATGATCCTGATCGCCGGCCAGGCGTCGGCGGTCTTCACCCTCACCAATGTGGCGGTGGTGCCCGAGGTGTTCGGCAGGAGCCGTTGGATCAAGGCACTGCTCCTCACCACCGTGCTCGGTACGTTGGCCAGCCTGACCATCAAGGGGACGGTCATCGCCTCATGGAAACAGAACGACCCCGCCACCTGGAACCTGCCGTTCCAGATCACCGCGGTCATCCTGGTGCTGGTGGGTATCGCCGTGCTGGTCCTGGTCCGCGAGGCACCCAACGCCACCTACGGCGCCGAGGTCGATCGCAAGGTACGGGCCCGGCCCGCCCGCGACGAGCTCCGGGACATCCTGGCCCAACCCAACGCCAAGGTGCTGATCGGCGGCTCGCTCCTCTTCTGGTCAGGGGTCGGATCCACCGCCTATGTGGCCATCCTCTTCTTCGAGCGGGTCCTGCACGCCGGGGCCAGTGCCCAGACCATCGCCGGCCTGGCCACCAGCCTCCCGGTCTTCTTCATCGGTGTCGCCCTCGGGATACCGCTCAGTCGGAAGCTCACCCCCATGCAGCTGGCCATCGGGGCGCCGCTGATCGGTGCCGTCCTGGCCGGGGTCCAGTACTTCGACACCCATCTGTGGCAGGCGGTGGTGCTCGGCTACATCGGGGCGCCGTTCATCGGTGCCTACATCATCGTGATGGCCCCACTGCTCCTCCAGCTACTTCCGAGAGCCGGTGGCCTGGGCGAACGGTTGGGCGTGCTGCTCGCTCCCTTCAACCTGTGCAGCGTGATCCTCGCCTACGTCGCCGCCGTGGTCATCGACGCCACCGGCAACTACCGGCTCATCTGGCTGTTCCCGGCCGCCACCGGACTGGCCCACGCCACCGTCAACTGCTGGCTCAAGTACCCGGCCCGACAGGCTTCCAGCCCCGACATGGTGGGGCGCCTGTGGGAGTGGAGCGTCGTCCAGGCCGAGTCCATGGCCGAGATGGGGATCGTGACCGGGCTCCTGGCGGCGCCGTTGCTCGGGGTTGTCACCAAGGAGGACGCGGACAGTGCCGTGGTCATCGACATGGCCAGGAACATCCTCGGAAACCCCTACGAACTCGAACCGGAGGATCCACCCGCAGCCCTGCCGGCTCCGGGTGAGAGTTCAGATCCGACCGATCACTGGCCCTCGGCCGGGGGCGACGCCGGCGGCGTCACCGGCGTCCGCCAGGTCGGGGGCGGCCCGCTCGACGGCCGGGCGATCGGGGACCAGAAGTCGGGCCGGGGCACGTCGTCCGAGTCTGAGGAGTCCGAAGCCGGTACGACAGGAGGAGGCTCCACCGGGGCTCCGGAGGGACGCTCCGACGACAACAGCGGCGGTAACAGTCCCAACGGCCCCACCGGCCCGATGGGCCGGATCGATGCCATGCCGGCGGGCGGGGTGACGTCCTCTTTCGCCGCCGGAGGAGCCGGCGCTGAGACCGGCGAAGGCGGGGTCGACGGAGGCGGGGTCGACGGAGCCGGTTCGGGTACGTCCGTTCCGGAGACGATGACGGGGGCCGGAGCCACGGCCACGGGAGCAGGGGCTGACGGCGCCACGGAGGGCGGAGCCGGCGGGGACACCGGGGCCGATCCCACCGGAGGGGGAGCCGCCGTGGTCACCGGGGCCGGCGCCGGAACCGGCATCACCGGAACGGGCGCGACCCGGAGGGGGCCCCGTCACCGGGACGGGTGCCACGCCGGCCGACGCCACGGGGCCCGGCCCGGCCGGTACCACCGGAGCCGACCCCACCGGGACAGATGACACCGGGGACACCACGGAGGATCCGGCGGGAGCCGGACCCACCGACGAGTGATCGAGGGGCGGCGGCCCTGGAGCTGCGCCGCCGCTCAGCTTTGGGGCTGGGCCCGGACGGCGAACGGCGACGGCACCAGGAGGAGCGGCTGTGGCGGCCCCGTCATCCAACGTCGAACCGGGACGGACGACACCGGGCAGCGGGCGGATCGAGCTGGCCTCCAGCTGACCGAGGCGGCCGGGCACCACCACAAAGGCGACCACGGCGCCCACATCGATGCGGCGCGAGCCGTCAGTGATGGCCGTGCAGTGGAAGGACAGCGTCCGGCCATGGCCGAACTCGACCAGGCCCAGGCCGCGCTCCTCGTCGAAGGCGGCGACGTCGCCGACGAGCGGGGTGCTTCCCACCGGCGGGAGTTCGAACGGTCCGGTCCACGTGGTCGCCATCGTGCGCCGGCCTCAGTGCACGATCTTCGACAGCGGCAATTCGATGATGTCCATCGCCCCGCGATCCTTGATGGCCGGTATCAAGACGTTGATCTCGGACTTGGGAACTACCGCCTCGACCGCGTATCCGCCGCCACCGAACAGCTCCGAGACGGTCGGTGACCGGAGGGAGGGCAGCACCTCGATGACGCCCGGAAGCTGCTCGGCCGAGACGTTGAGCTTGACCAACACCTTCCCCGCGCCTCCAACGCTCCCTGGAGCAGGGTGAGCAGCTGTTGGATGGCATGGTTCTTCTCGGGGTCCTTGGCCGATGTCGGGTTGGCGATCAGCTCGGTGTGGGAGACCAGCAGCGTCTCGACGATCTTCAGGCCGGCGGCCCGCAGGGCCCGACCGGTCTCGGTGATCTCCACCACGCAGTCGGCGATGTCGGGAACCTTGGCCTCGGTGGCACCGTACGACAGGCTCACCTCGGCGTTGACGCCGTGGCTCTCGAGGTAACGACGGGTCAGCTCCGGGTACTCGGTGGACACCCGAAGGGCGCCCCCGGCGCCGGTGGCCGTCGCCGCCAGGTCCGCCACCGACGCCACCGACGAGTCGACCGGGACGGCCAGCACCACCCGGATCGGTTGTTCGGTGGCCTTCGAGTAGCGGAGCACCCCCATGGTGGCCACGTCGCTCCCCCGCTCCTCGATCCAGTCGCGCCCGGTGATGCCGACGTCGAACAGGCCGTCGGCCACGTACAGGGGGATCTCCTGGGGGCGGAGGATCCGCACTTCGCTGACCCGGGGGTCGTCGATGGTGGCCCGGTAGTCCACATCGGAGGCTCGGATGACGCTGAGGTCGGCAGCCGCGAAGAGATCGAGGGTGGCGGCCTCGAGCGATCCCTTGGGGAGTACCAGGCGCAGCATCAGCGTCGTCCCACCGAGAACCCGACCCGGGTCTGGGCCGAGGCCTCGGAGACCGCGGTCAACACGCCGGCAGTGTGCAGTGCGGTCAGTGCCGCTTCGCGCCCCTTGTTGGACCGGTCGTCCTCCGACCGCGTCCAGCGCCTGGTCCACCGTCTCGGTGGTGAGCACCCCGAACACCACCGGCTTACCCGTGTCGAGCTGCACCCGCTGCAGGCCCGACGCGCACTCGCCGGCGACGAACTCGTAGTGGCCGGTGTCGCCCCGGATGACCGCACCCAGGCAGATCACCGCGTCGACGGTGTCGGCGCCGGCCAGGCGCTGGGCCACCAGGGGGAGCTCGAAGGCGCCGGGCACCCACGCCACGGTGACGTCGGCCAGATCCCCACCGAGCTCCTCCAGGGCGTCGAGGGCTCCGGTGAGGAGGCGGAAGGTGATACCGCCGTTGAACTCGGCACAGACGATGCTGATGCGAGTGCCGGAGGTGGTGGCCTTCGAGCCGTCCAGGCTCGATCCCACTCTGGAAGCGACGTCGCTCCTTGGCCTCGGCGGGCAGGAGCGTCAGGTCAGAGGACGTCATCGAGGCCTTCGAGCAGGTGGCCCATGCGCTCCCGCTTGGTCCGGAGGTACTCGATGTTCTCCGGCGTGGGGGTGGGTTGGATGTTCACCCGCTCGACGATGTCGAGGCCGAATCCCTCGAGTCCGCCGTACTTGGTCGGATTGTTGGTCATCAGGCGCATGGTCGTCACCCCCAGGTCGACCAGGATCTGGGCGCCGATCCCGTACTCGCGGGAGTCGGCCGGAAGCCCGAGCTCGAGATTGGCGTCGACCGTATCGAAGCCCTCCTCCTGCAAGGTGTAGGCCCGCAGCTTGTGGGCCAGTCCGATCCCACGCCCCTCATGGCCGCGCAGGTACACGAGGACGCCGCTGCCGTTCTCGTTGATGGTGGCCATGGCCCCGTGCAGCTGTGGTCCACAGTCGCAGCGCAGCGAGCCGAAGACGTCCCCGGTCAGGCACTCGCTGTGGACCCGGACGAGCACGTTGGGCTGACCGGCCACCTCTCCTTTGACCAGGGCCACGTGGTGCTCGCCGTCGAGCACCGACTCGTATGCGTAGACGGTGAACTCGCCGTAGTCGGTGGGGATCCGGGCGTCGGCGATCCGGCGCACGAGCTTGTCCTTGTGCCGTCGGTACCGGATCAGGTCGGCGATGGAGATCAGGTGCAGTCCGTACCTTTCGGCGAACCGCCGCAACTCGGGCAGCCGGGCCATCCCCGTCTTGTCCTCGCTGACCACCTCGCACAGCACTCCGACGGGCGACATCCCCGCCGCTCGGGCCAGGTCGATGGCGGCCTCGGTGTGCCCGGCCCGCTTGAGAACGCCGCCGGGTCGGTAGCGGAGCGGGAAGATGTGCCCGGGCCGGTTGAGGTCCGACGGCCGGATGTGAGGATCGGCCAGCGCCTTGATGGTGGCAGCCCGGTCGGCGGCGGAGATTCCCGTCGAGGTCCCGTGACGGTAGTCCACGCTCACCGTGAACGCCGTCCGCTGCACCTCGGTGTTGGTGGTCACCATCAGGGGCAGGTCGAGGTGCTCGACCCGCTCCGGGGTGAGGGGTACGCAGATCAGACCGGAGGTGTGGGCCAGGAAGAACGCGATCTTCTCGGGCGTCACGGCGTCGGCGGCCATGATCAGGTCGCCCTCGTTCTCGCGATCCTCGTCGTCGACCACGACGACGATCTCGCCCCGGCCGATCGCCGCTATCGCATCCTCAACTGATGAAAAGGGCATCGACCCCTGGTCTCCCTCTGTTGGTGCTCGGTCTCTGAGCTCCGCTCGGACGTCTCTCCCGGCCGTCGGGCCGGCGCTATGGCTGGCTCGGTGCACGGCTCCGGGACACAATCCACTGCTCTTAGTGTCGGCCGGCATCGGTACCGCCTTAGGCAATTTCTCCGGTTAGCCGACTTTTCCTCAGTCGGTCCGGGCAGACAGTTCGACCCGTATGTCACCCTCCAGGCTAGTCACCGAGACCACCCGCCCCGCCACAGGTCGTCGATGGTGGGCGCACCCGGTCCGGCGAACAGGGGCCGGGCGTCGTTCCCACCGAACAGGGCCGGGGCCAGATAGAGCACGTACCGGTCGACCAGGCCCGAGGAGTGGAAGGCGTGAGCCACCCGGGCCCCGCCCTCGACCAGTACCTGGACCATGCCCCCGGCCCCGAGCTCCCCGAGGATGTCGTCGAGGTCGCCGGCCAGGCCGAGGCCGGGCTCGACGGCGGCGCCGGCCGGAATCCGCCCGAGGACGATCCGGACCGGCTGTTCCCCGGCTCCCCGGAACCACCGGTCCCCGGCCGGGAGCCGGACCGTCAGTGCCGGGTCGTCGGCCCGCACCGTGCCGGCCCCCACCACCACGGCGTCGGCCTGGGCCCTCAGGCGATGGGCGTCGAGACGGGCGGCCGTCCCGGTGATCCACCGGCTGGTGCCGTCCGGGGCGGCGATGCCCCCGTCGACGGATGCCGCCAACTTGAGTACCACCCACGGCCGACCGGTCCGCCGGTGCTTGAGATAGGGGGCCAGTTGGGCGCCGACCTCCTCGGACCCCACCCCCACGTCGACCTCGATCCCCGCCGACCGCAGGGCCGCGATCCCCCGCCCGCTCACCAGCGGGTCCGGGTCCTCGACCGCCACCACCACCCGGCCGACGCCCGCCGCCACGACGGCATCGACGCACGGCGGCGTCCGGCCGTGGTGGGCACAGGGCTCGAGGGTCACGTACAACGTGCCCCCTCTGGCCCGGGGCCCGGCTGCCGCCAGCGCGGTCACCTCGGCATGCGGGCCGCCCGGAGGCGCGGTCGAGCCGGTGAACCAGTCGTCGCCGTCACCGGTTGCGGGCACCACCACCGCTCCCACCCACGGGTTGGGCGACGTCCGTCCCCGAACGGACTCGGCCGCCTCGACGGCGACGCCCATCCAGTCGCCATCGGACCGCTGTTGGTCGGTGCTCGGCGCTCAGGAGGGATCGCCTGCCACTGCCTCGACCGCGGCCCGCAGGATGTCCTCGGCCGCCTCCAGCGGGTGGGGCCGACCGAACACGGCCGAACCGGCCACGAAGACGTTGGCGCCGGAACGGGCCGCGTCAACCACCGTGTCCTCGTCGATGCCGCCGTCGACCTCGACGTCGACGACCAGACCGGCCTCGAGGAGGGCCAGGCGGACCTGGTGGACCTTGGGCATCACCTCGGCGATGAAGGACTGCCCGGCGAACCCGGGGAACACCGTCATGCACAAGATGAGGTCGACCTGGTCGAGGAAGGGCTCGACGGCATCGAACGGCGTGTCCGGGTTGGCGGCCAGGCCCACCCTCAGCCCGAGATCGCGCATCTGGCGGATCAGGGCCGCGGTCCCGCCCACTTCGACGTGGACGGTGCAGCCGTCGGCGCCGGCGTCGCGGAACGGCTCGAGATAGCGGGCCGGATCGGTGATCATGAGATGGGTGTCGAAGAACAGGTCGGTGTGCTCCCGCAGGCTGGACATCACCGGAGGCCCCAGGGTGAGGTTGGGGACGAAGTGTCCGTCCATCACGTCGACGTGGAGCCAGTCCGAACCCGGGGCCACCAGGTCGACGGCGTCGGACAGTTTTCCGAAGTCGGCGGAGAGGATCGAGGGCGCCACCCGCATCTCGGGCTGTTGGCGGGTTGACGTCCATCACCACCGAGCCTATCGGTGGCGCATCGACTGACCCGGCCGCGTCGAGCGGTCCCGGCCCGTCGGGCCCGGGAACGACCCGGTCAGGTGCCGAGCCGTTCGCCCGGTTCGGGTCGCACGCCCCGCAGCCAGTCCTGCGCATCCATCGGTCGCCTGCCCTCGGGCTGCACGGTGACCAGCGCGATCCGGTACCCGTCACCGGCCACGACGTCGACACCGTCGAGGGACCCCGGGGCCCGCCGATGCGCCGGCCCGCCTCCCCGCCGTCGGTACCGTCGGCGGCCGCCGCCGACAGGATGCCCAGTCGATGGCCCCGGAACGTGGTCCAGGCCCGGCCGATGCGGACGACCCGGCGCAGCTGCAGCGCCGGCTGCTCCCAGTGCAACTGCCGCTCGGCCGGGAGGATCTTCTCGGCGTAGGAGGGCGTGCCCACCTGGTCGCGGGCCGGAGGCAACCCTGCGGCTCCGTCCCCCAGGTGCTCCACCAGCAGCCGGCTCCCGATGGTCACCAGCCGGGACCGGAGCTCATCGGCTGTCTCCTCCTCGCCGATGACGGTGCCGTCTTCGGCATAGATCCCACCGGTGTCCAACCCGGCCTCCACCGCCATCAGGCACACGCCGGTCTCGGCGTCACCCTCGAGGATGGCACGCTCCACCGGAGCCGCCCCCCGCCACCGGGGCAGCAGTGAGAAGTGGAGGTTGACCATGGGGAGGGCGTGCAGCACCTCGACCGGGATGATCCGGCCATAGGCCACCACCACCCCGAGCTCGGCACCCGCCTCGGCCACGTCGCCGAGGGAGTCGGTGACGGTCAGGCCCAGATCGGTGGCGGCCGACTTGACCGGGCTGGGCACCAGCGCCCCGCCCCGGCCGCGCCGCTTGTCGGGACGAGTGACCACCAGGCACACCTGGTGGCCGGCACCCACCAGGGCCTCCAGGGGTGCCACCGCCGCGTCGGGAGTCCCCAGGAACACCAACCGAGCCATGGACGGCGACGCTATCGGGCGGTGCCGGTGGTCGGGCGGAGGTTCAGATCTCGCGGTCGCTGCCCGCCGACACCAGCTTGGCCTCCATGGCCGAGGTGTCGAGCCCCATGGCCCGGTCGCGCAGCACCCGTAGGGCCTGCTTTCGCATGTCGTCCTCCAGGCGCTCGACCATCAGGACCCCGTCCAGGTGGTCGACCTCGTGCTGGAACACCCGGCCCAAGAAGTCGTCGGCCTCGATGGAGACCTCTTCCCCGTCGAGATCGAAGCCGCGCAGGTGCACCTGGGCGGGCCGGACGATGCCGAGCCGCAGGTCGGGGATGGAAAGGCATCCCTCGCCGTAGTACCACTCCCCCGTCGACTCCACGATGGTCGGGTTGATCACGACCTGGGGCCCGTCGCCGATGTCGTAGACGAACAGGCGCTTTTGGATCCCGACCTGGGTCGCTGCCAACCCGGCCCCGTCGGAGTCGTACATGGTCTCCACCATGTCGTCGACCAGGTGGACCAGCGACGCATCGACCTCGTCGACGTCGTTGGCCACCTGCTTGAGCACCGGGTCGCCGTAGACACGAATGGAGTACGAGGACATGGCCGCCATTGTACGTTCCGCCCCGGCCGATCGTGGTCGGCTCGGAGGTGGACCGGGGGCGTGCGGCCGTGCGGCCCGGCGGCCCGACCACCGTTGGCCCGTCAGGCGTCGGTCGCATCGACCTCGACCCGGAGCCGCTCGGGTGGACGGGGTACGGAAGCCAGCGCATCGGCCATGGTGGTGTGGTCCGAAGCTCGGACCATCCACCGGTCCGGGTCCGACGACGAGACGGTCACCGAGCCGAGGCTTCTCAGCCCGTCGGCGTAGACGGCGGCGCCCGGCCCCCGCAGCAGGGTGACCACGCCGAACGGGGGCAGGTCGAGCAGCTCTCTCAGGGCGCGCTCGGGCACCGCCAGCCGGCTGGGGTCGGCGTGCACCGCCGCCTGGAGGGCCTCGTGGTCGGGGATGCGGGTCTGCACCATCACCCGACCGCCCCCGGCCCGTGCTCCGACCAGACGGGCGGCGCTGGCCAGCAGTGACAGCGTCTCCTCGCCCGCACCGAACCGGGGGGCCATCAGATGCTGGTCGATGTCCAAAAAGGCGACCAGGTCGGCCCGGCCCGACCGGCGGAGCGCGGCCTCGGTCCCGACCACGAGGCGCGCCCCGGAGCCGGCACCGGCATCCGAGGCGGCGGTGATTTCGACGGCGGTGACACCGGCCAGAGCCGAGAGCTCCTCGGTGGCCCTGGTGACCCCCACCCGTAGCGCCTTCAGCCGATTGGAGTCGCACACGGCGCACACCGCCGGACGGACCTCCCCGCACAACCGACACCGCAGTCCGCCCGCGGCCACGTCCTGGGCCACCACCCCTCCGCACCGGCTGCACGTGGCCAATGCCCCGCACCGGCCACAGGCCAGCAGGCGGATGCGCCCGGTCCGGTTGAGGACGCAGACCACCCGCCCGTCGGGCCGGTCCAGTCCCGAGCGAAGCGACCGGACCAGGCGCTCGGAGAACAGCCCGGTCCGGGGGTCGTCGCCGGTGCGGTCGACCACCTCGACCACCGGCCAGCCCCGGCGCTCCACCGCCCGGGAGGTGGTCACCACCCTGGCCCCCTCGGTCAGTCCCACCGGTGGGCACGGTGATACCAACAGCACCGGCGCCTGGTCCCGTCGGCCCCGCTCCACCATGACGTCCACCGCCGACCACGTGGGCGCCCGCTCCTCCCGGTAGGTCTCGTCGTGGGCGTCCAGCACCACTGCCCCGGCCAGACGGGGGACCGGGGCCCACGCCGCCGCTCTGGTCCCCACCACCAGATACGAACCCGTCGACGCCTCACGCCACATGTCGGGCATCAGCGCCACCGGGGCCCCCGCCTCCCGGAACCGCTCGGCCAACTGGGCGGCACGGACGTGGGAGGGGACGAGCACGATGCAACCGCCGGCACCGATGCGGTGGATGCATTCCATTACCACCAGGCCGGCGTCGAGGGCGGGGGCCAGCCTGACCATGGCCGGACCGCCACCGGCCGTCAGCGCCTCGTCCACCAGGGCCACCGATCCCCCGCCGGGTGACTCGACGGATAGGCCGCTCCCCGTCCGGGTACCGCCCCCGGTCGGGTCGTCCCGCCCCCGGTCGTCACGGCCCGGGGGGCTGGAATCAGCGGTGGTCGTCGGCGGTCCGGAACGGACGACCCGGTCGGGCGATGCCGTGCCCAGGAACGACGACAGGGGCCCGGCCCACCTCCAGGCCGCCCATTCGGCCACCGAGACCACCGAGGCCGGCGGGCCGGCACCACTGGAGCCGGCCAGGGGTTTCACCGTCACGCCCTCGGTCGGGGCCACGCCGACCTCGACCACCCAGGCCCCCACCCGGCGGCCGTGCAGCTCGACCCGGACCCGGCTCCCGATCCGGATCTCGCCGGCCAGTGCGGCCGGGACCGAGTAGTCGAAGCGCCGGTGGATGGCCGGTACGTCGGGCACGACCCGGACGATGTGGCCCTCGGTCGGGCTCGCCGGGGATGGCGGTGCGGTGTGCGCCGTGGGGTTCAGAGCCCGAGGGCCTGCTTCAGGTCATCGGCCCGGGAGGTGTCCTCCCAGGTGAACTCCTTCTCGGACCGGCCGAAATGGCCGTAGGCGGCCGTCTTGCGGTAGATCGGCCGCTTGAGATCGAGATCGCGGACGATGGCGGCGGGCCGCAGGTCGAACACCTCGTCCACCACCTGGGCGATCCGGTCTGGGTCCACCCGCTCGGTCCCGAACGTCTCCACCAGCACCGACACCGGCCTCGCCACCCCGATGGCATAGGCCACCTGCAACTCGCATCTGGTGGCGGCCCCCGCGGCCACCAGGTTCTTGGCCACCCAGCGGGCGGCGTAGGCCGCCGACCGGTCGACCTTGGAGGGGTCCTTGCCCGAGAACGCCCCGCCACCGTGGCGGGCCATCCCCCCGTAGGTGTCCACGATGATCTTCCGGCCGGTGAGCCCGGTGTCGGCGTGGGGGCCTCCGAGTTCGAACACACCGGTGGGATTGGCCAGGATGCGCAGACCGGTGGCGTCCAGTTCGGGGGGGAGCAACGGGTTGATCACGTTGTCCCGGAGGTCGGGCAGGAGGAGGGTCTCGAGGTCCACCCCGGGGTCGTGCTGGGTCGAGATCAGCACCGTCTCCAACGCCACCGGCCGGCCGTCCTCGTAGGTGACGCTCACCTGGGTCTTGCCGTCCGGGCGCAGGTAGGGAAGCACGCCGACCCGCCGCACCTGGGCCAGGCGCTGGGCCAGACGGTGGGCCAGCCAGATGGGGAGGGGCATCAGATCCGGCGTCTCGTCGCAGGCGTAGCCGAACATCATCCCCTGGTCGCCGGCTCCCTGGGCATTGAGCAGATCCTCGCCCCCGGTGCCCGCCCGCACCTCGTAGGCGTTGTCCACTCCCTGTCCGATGTCGGGTGACTGCTCGTCCAGGGACACGATCACACCGCAGGTCTTGCCGTCTATCCCGTAGGCGTCGTCGTTGTACCCGATGTCGAGGACCGTCTGGCGCACCAGCTTGGGGATGTCGACGTAGGTGGAGGTCGTGATCTCCCCGGCCACCAGGACCAGACCGGTCGTGAGCAGCGTCTCACATGCCACCCGGCTCTCCGGGTCGTCGGCCAGGAGGGCGTCGAGGACCGAATCGGAGATCTGGTCGGCCATCTTGTCCGGATGGCCCTCGGTCACCGATTCCGAGGTGAAGGTGTATCGGGTGCTCACGTGTTGATCCCTTCCGATCGGGCACTGATCAGGGAGTCACACCCTGGAAGCAGGCCGGCTGTTCTGTTCGCCCGTTGCCGGTGCGGCCGGCGGTCAGAGGACGACGATTGTGTCATGACGGCGCCAACAGCGCGCTCACCCTATCCAAGATGGCTTCCGCCACCTGGACCTTGCCCCGGAGCGCCACCGGGGTGACCGATCCGTCGGCGCCGAAGATGGTGACCTCGTTGGTGTCGTGGTCGAATCCGACTCCCGGGGCCGACACGTCGTTGGCGACCATCAGGTCCACGCCCTTCCTGGCGAGTTTGTCCACGGCCCGCTCGGCCACCTGGTCGGTCTCGGCGGCAAAACCCACCAGCACCTGGCCGCCCCGGCGCACACGACCGAGCTCGGCGAGAATGTCCGGGGTCGCCTCGAGGATCAGGTCAGGCACGCCGTCGGCCTTGCGCAACTTGGTGTCGGTGACGACCTTGGGGCGGAAATCGGCCACCGCCGCCGCCATGATGACAACGTCGGCACCCCGGCCCCGGGCCCGCATCGCCGCCTCCATCTCCGCCGCCGTCTCCACCCGTTCCACCGTGACCCCATCGGCCGCGGGCCGGCCGCTGGTGGTCACCAGTGTGACGTCCGCCCCCCGCCGCACCGCCGCCTCGGCCAGGGCGTGGCCCTGCTTGCCCGACGACCGGTTGGTGATGTAGCGCACCGGATCGATCGGCTCCCGCGTGCCTCCGGCCGACACCACAACTTTCACACCAGCCAGATCGGAGCGGCGGCGACCACCGTCGGACGGCACCGCCGTCCCAGCCCGGTCCGGGTCGCCCGGGCCAACGGAGCCCACGATGCCGAGCACCGTGGCCACGATCACGGCCGGGTCGGCCAGCCGGCCGGTCCCGACGTCCCCCCCGGCCAGTCGGCCCTCCTCGGGCGGCACCACGATGACGCCTCGTTGGCGAAGCACGGACAGGTTGTGCTGGACCGCAGGGTGCTCCCACATCTCGGTGTGCATGGCCGGACACACCACCACCGGGGCTGCCGTGGCCACCAACGTCGTCGTCAGGAGATCGTCGGCGATTCCCCCGGCGTACCGGGCCAACAGGTCGACGGTCGCCGGTACCACCACGATCAGATCGGCACGCTGGCCGAGGCGGGTGTGGGGGATGGGGGAGGTCTCGTCCCACAGGCTGATCTGGGCGGGCTCCGAACCCAGGGCATCGAATGTGGCCCGGCCCACGAAACGGGTGGCCCGCTCGGTCAGCACCGGGGCGACGTGCACACCGGCGTCGACCAGTTGACGGCAGACCTCGATCGCCTTGTAGGCGGCGATCCCGGCCGAGACCCCGAGGACCACGAAAGGCCGCCCGCCCTCCGACGGAGTGGTCACGGCCCCGGTTCCTTCGTGGTCCCCATCGTCATCCCGCCCCCCGGGTGGTACGGATCGGTTCTGCTGCTACTGACCGGCGTCGTCCGGGCTCGGAACCACCGACTCGTCCGCGGTGGCGCCGGCTCCGTCGACCCCGTCGGCCTCGGTCTCCAACAGGGCCAGGGCCGCCGCCTCGGCCAGGGCGATCTCCTCGGGATCGGGTCGGCTGTAGGTGGCCTTGGACGCCGCCACCTCCTCGAAGGCGATCGACAGCGGTTTGCCCGAGGCCGAGGCCACCTGGGGCGGCACGACCACGCCGAGCCCCTCGCCCAGGGAGTTGTAGTAACTGTTCACCTGGCGGGCCCGCCGTGACGCCAACGCCACCAAGGTGAACTTCGAGTCGACCTTGTCGAGGAGCTCCTCGATGGGCGGGTCCATGAGCGTGGTCTGGGTCTGGGCCATCACGATCCTTCAGGTTCGGTCGTCGGGTGTGAGTTCCTTCGTGGTGCAAGGTTCGATGACCCGCACCTGGCGTGTCATCCGTTCCTCAGGACCACCTGGCGCCCTCACGAGCGCGCAGATCGAGAACGCTCCACTATAGCGGCCACATCGCGTGTCGCCTGCGCTACGTCGTGATTGACGACTTCCCCGTCGGCGAGGGCCCGGCCTTCGCGCTCCTCCTCGGCCCCGGCACGGAGTCGTTCGGTGATGTGGGATTCGTCGTCGCCCCGGGCCCGGAGCCGGGCCACCTGGACCTCGGGCGACGGCGCTCTCAGCAAGATCAGCGTGGCATCGGGCCGGAGCTGTCGCACCTGGCGCGCTCCCTGGAGGTCGATCTCGAGCAGCACGTCGCTCCCGGGAGGAGGCTCGGGCTGTGGGGTCCCGTACAGGTTGCCGAGGAACTCGGCCCACTCGAAGAAACCACCGGACTCGATCCGGAGCTCGAATGTCGGCCGGTCGACGAACACGTAGGCGTCATCGTCCTCACCCGGTCGGCGTTCCCGCGTGGTCCACGATCGGCTGAGCCACAGCGCGGGATCACCGGCCACCAGTCGGTCGGCAACGGTACCCTTGCCGACCCCCCCGGGGCCGAACAGCACGAACAACAACGGCTCGGATCGGACGTCGGTCCGACCCGGACGCGGTGTGTTCAGCGAGCGGTCTCGCGCAGGAGCGATTCGCGCTGGTTGCTACCCAGGCCCTGCAGGCGTCGGCTCTCGCTGATCCCGACCGTGTCCATCAGACGGCGGGCCTTCACCTTGCCCAAGCCGGGGAGCGACTCCAGCACGGACAGCACCTTCATCTTCCCCACGGTCTCGTTGGAGTCTGCGGTGGTGAGCAACTCGGACAGAGTGATCGATCCGAGTTTGAGCTTCTCTTTCACCTCAGCCCGCTCACGGCGGACCTTGGCTGCCTTGGCCAGGGCGGCCTGGCGCTGTTCGGGAGTGAGTGCGGGCGGTTGCGGCATGGTCGAGACGATAGCGCCTCTTGGCACTCCGGTCATGTGACCGGGGCCGATGGGGTCCCGGAGGGTCGATCCGGGCGCCGGACCCCCTGCCCACCCGGGCCGTAGCGACCGCAGCATCGGGGGTTGCCGATGCCCGATACTGGGACGATGACGGCGATCGACCTCAACGCCGACATCGCCGAAGGATCGTCGCTCACCGACGATGATCTCGGCATGCTCGACTCGGTGACCACCGCCAGTCTGGCGTGCGGATTCCATGCCGGCAGCCGCACGGTGATGCGCGCCGCCGCCGCCGCCTGCGTGGCCCGCGGCATCGTCATCGGCGCTCATGTGTCGTTCCGCGACCGTGCGGGTTTCGGCCGACGCCCGGTGCAAGTCGGGCACCACCAGCTGGTGGACGACATCATCGAGCAGTGGGCCGTTCTCACCGACGAAGTGGTCGCGGCCGGGGGCACCGTCGAATTCGTGAAGCCGCACGGCGCCCTCTACAACCTCATGGGAACCGACCCCGGCGTCGCCACCGCGGTGGTGGAGGCGTTGTCCCGGTCCGGTGCCGGGGTACTGGTGGCGCAGTCGGGGACCGAGGTCGTCACCATGGCCCGGGAGTCGGGTTCGAGGGTGGTGTTCGAAGGATTCCCCGACCGCGGCTACCTGGCCGACGGACGCCTGGCCCCGCGGGGAGGACCGGGCGCGCTGATCGATGACCCGGTCGCAACCGGTCGCCGTGCCGTCTCGATGGTCCGGCGCCGTGGGGTCGAGGCCGTCGACGGGACATGGACCGCCATCGACGTGGAGACGTTGTGCATCCACGGGGACTCGCCCGGCGCCGCCTCCACCGCCCGGGCCGTGCGGTCGTCGCTCGAGGCGGACGGGATCTCCCTCCGCCCGTTCATCCGGGCCGGACCGGGACGGGGCCCCGGGCCCCCGGTGCGGCCGTCGCCATGAACGTGTCGGTGGTCCCGTTCGGCGACCGGGCCGTCCTGGTGGAGGTGGACAGTGTCTCCCACGCCCACCGGGCCGCCGGGGCGGTGGAGGCGGCCGTCGCCGACCAGGCCGCGCCCGTCGGCGTTGACGACGTCGTGGTGGGATTCCACAGCGTGGTGGTCGTGCTGGCCGGCCATCCGGATGGCCATGGGCCCGCTCTCCCCTGGCTGCACGACCTGGTGTCGGAGGCGCCGGACCACGACCTCGGAGTCGGGGGCGGCGGGACGCCGCCACCCCCGGGGCGACCGGTGGTCGACATCCCGGTCGAGTTCGACGGTCCCGACCTCGAGGCGGTGGCGGCCGCCATCGGCGCCGATCCCGACAGAGTCGTCTCGCTCCTGACCGGCGCCCAGCTCGAGGTGGCGTTCCTCGGCTTCTCCCCCGGCTTCCCCTATCTGATCGGCCTGCCTCCGGAGCTGGCTGCCGTGCCGAGACGATCGGCGCCGCGGTCGTCGGTTCCGGCCGGTTCGGTGGCGCTGGCCGGTGGGTTCGCCTCGGTCTATCCCCAGTCGACGCCGGGCGGATGGATGGTGGTCGGGTCGACGTCGACCAAGCTGTTCGACTCCGACCACCCCCCGTTCGCACGACTGCGACCCGGCGACGGCGTGCGCTTCCGTTCGGTGGAACCGCGGCATCAGCGGGAAGCGGCGGGCGGGTCCCTCTCCGGAACCGTGGCCCGGGCACCGCTGTCGGCCCGGGGCCGGCGCTGGGCCGAGGTGATCCGTCCCGGCCTGCTGAGCCTGGTCCAGGACGGGGGTCGACGCCGGGTCGCCGGGATGGGCGTGCCCGGAGCCGGTCCCGCCGACCCCGACTCGATGGTGCTGGCGAATCGACTGGTCGGCAACGCCGACGGAGCCGCCGCCATCGAGATCACGGTGGCCGGACCGGCCCTGGCCTTCAACGGACCCGCCCACTGTGCGGTGGTCGGACGGTCGGCCGACGCCGTCGAAGCTGCCATCGACGGGCACCCCTGCCGCGATGGGGCGGTCGTTCCCGTCGATGCCGACCAGGTGCTCTCGGTCGGGCAGGTCCGCTCCGGCCTGCGGGCCTACCTGGCCGTGTCCGGAGGGCTCGCCACCGCCGAGGTGGTCGGTTCGCGCTCGTCGGACCTCCTCTGTGGCCTCGGCCCCGGCCCGCTGGTGGCCGGTGATCGGCTCGACCTCGGCCACCCGGGCCGGCCCCACGGGATCCTGTCCCAGTCGGCCGACCGGGTGCCGGACGGCCGGGCCATCGTCGTCCGGGTGATGGAGGGACCCCACCGACCGGGTGACGGTGCCTGGGACCATCTGATCGACCAGGAATGGGCCGTCCGGGGCGACTCCAACCGGATCGGGGTGCGGCTGGGCGGTCGGCGTCCGATACCGGTGGCCGAGGGTGGCTCGATTCCGTCGACGGGGATGGTCACCGGCGCGATCCAGGTGCCGCCGGACGGCAACCCGATCATCCTGATGCCCGACCACGCCACGGTGGGCGGCTATCCGGTCATCGGGTGCGTGATCTCCGCCGATCTGACCGTGATCGGCCAGTTGGCGCCGGGCGATGCCGTACGCTTCAGCCCAGTCGATCTGGAACACGCCCGCCGGGCCGCCGTCCGGAGTGAACGGGCCCTGGCCACCAGGGTGTCGGGTTGGTTCCCCACCAGGGCCGCGACCTGACCGAAGACCTGGCCGAAGACCGGACCGGGAGTCCGCCCCCGTGACACCATGGGGTACGAGTGCACGACGAGAGGAGCCACCAGTGGGCGACCGAGATCAAACCGGGAAGAACGCCGATCCGTCGGCCGGCGACGACGGAGGCCTGTTCCAGTCGAGGGACGACGGTCAACTCCACTTCGCCCCGGCCACGGCCGCCACCACGTTCCCGGTCACTGCACCCGAGAACGCCACCCCCTTGGAAGAGGACGAAACCGAAGGGGTCATTCCCCCGAGCCCTCTGTGGGCGATGAAGGAACGCCGCCACGAGCAGTGGTTCCACCTCGGGCATCCCGAACGCATCCGGGCCTGCGTGGGCACCGGCGACGCCGCCGTCTACGCCATCGACGACGGGAGCCACCACTGCATGATCGGGCGCCGGGTCGGGGCCACCGCTCGACGGTTGCGTGTACTCCCTGATCGCCAGGGTGGCCAAGAGCACCTACCAGTCCCTGGCCTCGGGAGCCATCGACGCCAGGCAGGCCTTCCTGGCCGCCCACGAGGCCGGGCTGAGCGGGACGGTCGAAGCGCCCGGCGTCTCCAACATCTTCGACGTCGACTTCTACCAGCACCCCGACGAGATCCCCGACGAGTACCTGCCGCCCGCCCCGTTCATCGAGTTCGCCCGAGGACCTGCCCACCGCCGACCGCTGATCACGGCCAACCGGTTCCACCACCTCCGTCGGCACTCCCGGCCCTGCCGGTTGCCGATCAGGCCAAGGCCGAGCCCATCTCGTCTCGGGCCTTCGGCCGCCGCCGCGGCAAGGGCCGCGACGTCGGGGCCGGCACCGAGGACCGACGTGACGCGCTGGCCAGCACCGACCCGGCCGGGCACCCGGCGAAGAGGGCGGCCCACCTCGGCCGCCCCTGCCCCCTGGGCCCCCACCCCGGGCGCCAGGATGACCCCACCCAGTTCCGGCGAGCCGGAACCCGGACGGTCCGAGGGTGGCCCCGACCACCGCCCCCACCGTTCCCGGCGGGCACGGCGCCACCGCGCGTTGAGCTCGGCGATCTCCGCCAGCAGCATGTCCTCCACCGATCGGCCCGGTTCCACCGTCGGTCCGCGCCTCCTGGAGGGACCGGCCCTCGGGGTTGGAGCTCCGCACCACCACGATGACGCCCTTGCCGTGGGCGGCGGCCAGGTCGACCATGGGTTGGAGGGCGCCGAGGCCCAGGTAGGGAACGGCGGTCACGGCATCGGCCCCCAGGGGGCTGTCGGGATCGAGCCAGGCCGCGGCGTACGCCTCCATCGTGCTCCCGATGTCGCCCCGCTTGGCGTCGGCGATGACCAGCAGCCCGGCCGCCCTGGCCTCGGCGATGACCGCCTCCAGCGCGGCCAACGCCGGCCGATCCGCATCGCTCGAAGAACGCCACCTGGGGCTTGACCACCGGGACCACCCCGGCGAACGCCTCGACGCACCGCAGCCCGAACTGCGCAGTCCGTCGGCGTCGGTCGGAGAGCCCCCAACCGGCGAGCAGCTCGACCGACGGGTCGATGCCGGCACACAGCGGGCCCGACAGGTGCCACCGCCGCGGCCACCCGCGCCGCGAATCCCCGTGGTCGGGTCGTCTCAGCCATGGGCCGCCCCGCAGAGGTCGCGCAGCCGGCGGACGCCGTGGCGGGAGCACCATGCCTCCATCTCGGTCGAGGACCCTGACGGGCGCGCGCGGATCCCGGAAGATGGCCGTGCCCACCTGCACGGCGTCGGCGCCGGCCAGGACCAGTTCGATGGCGTCGACTCCGGTCATCACCCCGCCCACCCCGATGATGGTGGCATCGGGATGAGCGGCTCGGACGTCGAACACGGCCCGCACCGCCACCGGGTGGACGGCCGGTCCCGACAGGCCGCCACCCAGCGGGCCGGACCCGAGAAGCGGCCGGCGCGCTGTCCACGTCGATGGCCATGGCCAGCACGGTGTTGACCAGGGTCACCGCCTCGGCGCCGGCGGCCAGGGCGGCGCCGGCCACCTCGGCCAGATCGGCCACCGTCGGGCTCAGCTTGGCCCATCGCGGCAGGTCAGGGCACCCTTCGCCGACGGCGGCGACCACCTCGGCGGTGGCCGTCGGCGAGTGGGCGAACATCCGGCGACGGTCCTCGAGGTTGGGGCAGCTGACGTTGACCTCGACCGCGGTCAGCCCGGCGCACCCCGGACAGGGCGGCGGCGGCCTTGGCGAAGTCCTCGACCCGCTGGCCCCAGATGCTCACCACGATGCGGGCACCGGTGGCGGCCAGGCGCGGGCAGGTCGTCGCCGATCCACGCCTCGATGCCCGGTCCCTGGAGGCCCACGCTGTTGAGCATGCCCGGCGGCCGTCTGGTGGACGCGGGGGGCCGGGTTGCCGGGCCAGGGTCCGACCGAGAGCGACTTGACCACCACCGCTCCGAGCCTCGCCCATCGGGAAGTAGGCCTCGAGCTCGTCGGCGTGGCCGGCGGTGCCCGATGCGGTCATCACCGGATTGGGCAGCTCGAGCGAGCCCACCGCGGACCGAGAGGTCGACGTCGCCGGCCGTGACCGCCCGCCAGGCCCCCCGGAGCCGGTCCGACACCTCGGGTCCCGGGCCGGTCACGCTCACCGCCGGTGGTACTCCTGGAGGGAGCGCACCGAGAGGGGATGGCTCACCCAGTCGGCGATCCCGGCGGCCGCGGCCCGGGCGGCCGCCACCGTGGTGAGGCAGGGCACCATGTGGGCCAGGGCCGTGGCCCGGATGTGCAGGCCGTCGGCCCGCGGTCCGCGTCCCCGGGGGGTGTTGACCACCAGCTGCACCTTCCCTCCGGCGATGAGCTCCACCGCGTCGACCACACCGGGATGGGAGTCGCCCACCTTGGCCACCACGGTGGCCACCGGGATGCCCTCGGCCTCCAGCCTGGCCGCCGTACCCGAGGTGGCGGCGAGGTCGAATCCCAGCGACGCGAACTGTCGGGCCGCGTCCAGACCCGGGCCCTTGTCCCGGTCGGCGAGCGAGAAGAAGACCGTCCCGCTCACCGGCAGCCTGTTGCCGGCGGCGATCTGGCTCTTGGCGAAGGCCAGGCCGAAGGTGGCACCGATACCCATCACCTCGCCGGTCGAGCGCATCTCCGGGCCGAGCAGGGTGTCCACCCCCGGGAACCGGTTGAAGGGCAGCACCGCCTCCTTGACCGACACGTGCCCGGTGACCGGAGGCCGGAGCAGCCCCTCGTCCCGAAGCTCGGCCAGCGTGGCCCCCACCATCACCCGGGCCGCCACCATGGCCACCGGTACCCCCGTGGCCTTGGCCACGAAGGGGACGGTGCGGCTGGCCCGGGGATTGGCCTCCAGCACGTAGGCCCGGTCGTCCTTCACCGCGAACTGGACGTTGATCAACCCCCGCACCTGCAGGGCCTCGGCGATGGTTCTCACCATGCGCTCGAGGTCGGCCACCACCTCGGCCGACAGGGTCTGGGGCGGAAGGGCACAGGCCGAGTCGCCCGAGTGGACGCCGGCCTCCTCGACGTGCTCCATCACGCCGCAGATGACCACCTCGCCGGTGACGTCGCGCACGGCATCGACATCCACCTCGACCGCGTCCTCGAGGAACCGGTCCACCAGGACCGGCCGCTCCGGGGTCACCCCGCCCTCTCGCCCGAGGGACCCACCGATGCCGGACATGGCCTCGACCGCCTCCACCAGACGCTGGTCGTCGTAGACGATCTCCATCGCCCTGCCGCCCAGGACGTACGAGGGCCGCACCAGCACCGGATAGCCGATGGAAGAGGCGACTTTCACCGCCTCGGTCGGGGTGGACGCCGTTCCTCCGGGCGGTTGGGGGATGCCCAGGCGGGCGCACAGCTCGTTCCACCGTTCCCGGTCCTCGGCCAGGTCGATCGAGGCCGGGGATGTCCCGAGGACCAACTCCTCGGGGATGCTGGACGCCAGCTTGAGGGGGGTCTGACCACCGAGGCTGACGATGACCCCGACCAGCCGCCCACCGTCGACCGAGGCGTTGGTCTCGGCCTCGAGGACATTGGCCAGGTCCTCGGGGGTGAGCGGTTCGAAGTAGAGGCGGTCCGAGGTGTCGTAGTCGGTCGAGACCGTCTCGGGGTTGCAGTTCACCATGACCGTCTCGAAGCCGGCGGCCTGCAGGGCGAACGAGGCGTGGACGCAGCAGTAGTCGAACTCGATGCCCTGGCCGATCCGGTTCGGGCCCGAACCGAGGATGACCACCCTCGGTCGGTCCGACGGCTCCACCTCGTCCTCGTCCTCGGTGGTCGAGTAGTGGTAAGGAGTGCGCGATTCGAATTCGGCACCACAGGTGTCCACCGTCTTGTAGGTGACTCCGACTCCGAGGGCGCTCCGGGCCGACCGGATGTCATCGGCCGTCACCGGCGGCCCGAACAGGAACGCCACCTGCTGGTCCGAGAACCCGAGCCGCTTGAGCCGGCGCCAGGCTCTCCGGTCCAGGTCCTCCACGGTGACACCCAGGGTCACCTGGAGGTCGAGTGCCATCCGGGCGTCGGTCACGTCGGCAATCCCCGACAGGAACCACGGGTCTATCCCGGTCACGGCGGCCAACTCGTCGACCGAGACACCGCGGCGCAACAACGTCTCGATCTGGTAGATCCGTTCGGGGGTGGGAGTCCCCACCGCGGCCATGAGGTCTCCGGTCGGGACATCGTCCAGCGTCCGCTCGGTCGGGTCGGCGTTCAGGCCGTCGCGGCCCTGTTCGAGGGAGCGCACCGCCTTCTGCAACGACTCGGGGAAGGTCCTCCCGATGGCCATCACCTCCCCCACCGACTGCATCCGGGTGCCGAGCTCGTCGGTGGCACCCGGGAGTTTCTCGAACGCCCACCGGGGAATCTTGGTCACCACGTAGTCGATGGTCGGCTCGAACGACGCCGGGGTGGCTCCGGTGATGTCGTTGCTGATCTCGTCCAGGCGGTAGCCGACGGCGAGGCGGGCGGCGATCTTGGCGATGGGGAAGCCGGTCGCCTTCGACGCCAGGGCCGACGACCGCGACACCCGCGGGTTCATCTCGATGATGGTCTGGGTCCCGTCGGACGGGTCGACCGCGAACTGCACGTTGGAGCCGCCGGTCTCAACCCCGACCCGCCGGATGCAGGCGAAGGCCGCGTCCCGCATGGCCTGGTACTCGACGTCGGTGAGGGTCTGGGCCGGCGCCACGGTGATGGAGTCACCGGTGTGCACGCCCATCGGGTCGAAATTCTCGATCGAGCACACGACCACGCAGTTGTCGGCCCGGTCCCGCATCACCTCCAGCTCGAACTCCTTCTGACCGGCGATCGACCGCTCGATCAGGACTTCGCTGATCGGCGAGGCGTCGAGTCCCTCGCCGGCCAGGCGGACCAGGTCGTCACGGTTGGCGGCGATGCCGGTGCCGGCACCCCCCAGGATGTAGCTCGGGCGGACCATGATGGGAAAGCCGATCGACTCCCCGATGGCCAGGGCCTCGTCCAGCGCGTGGGCGAACCCCGACGCCGGCACGGCCAGTCCGATCTCCTGCATGGCCTCCTTGAAGCGCTCCCGGTCCTCGGCGGTGGCGATGGCCTCGGGATTGGCCCCGATGACCTCGACGCCGTAAGCCTCGAGCACGCCCCGCTCGGACAACGCCATGGTCAGGTTGAGGGCGGTCTGGCCCCCCAGGGTGGGCAGCAGGGCGTCGGGACGCTCACGCTCGATGATGGCGGTGAGCACGTCGGGGTCCAGAGGCTCGACGTAGGTCCGGTCGGCCATGTCCGGGTCGGTCATGATGGTGGCCGGATTGGAGTTGGCCAGCACCACCCGGAACTGCTCCTGGGCCAGCACCCGGCACGCCTGGGTCCCCGAGTAGTCGAACTCGCAGGCCTGTCCGATGACGATGGGCCCCGACCCGATGACCAGGATCGACTCGATGTCCGACCGGCGCGGCATCAGCCACGTCCCCGCCGGCCCACGGCCCCGGTGGCGTCCATCAGGGCCCGGAACTCCTCGAACAGGTACCGGGCGTCGTGGGGCCCCGGTCCCGCTTCGGGGTGGTACTGGACGCTGAACACCGGCGCCTGGCGGCTGGCCACGCCCTCGATCACCCCGTCGTTGAGGTTGACGTGGGTGATCTCCGCCGGGTCGAGCGATCCCTCGGCCACCGCGTAGTTGTGGTTCTGCGAGGTGATCTCGACCTGGCCGGTGGACAGCCGCCGGACAGGATGATTTCCCCCGTGGTGGCCGAAGGGGAGCTTGTAGGTCTTCGAGCCGAGGGCGGTGGCCAGCAGCTGATGGCCGAGACAGATCCCGAACACGGGGACGGATCCGTCATCGGCCAGCGCCTTGATCTGGGTGACGATGGCGGGAAGAGCGGCGGGATCGCCCGGGCCGTTGGACAAGAAGATCCCGTCCGGCTCGAGTCCGAGCACCTCGTCGGCGGAGGTCGAGGCGGGGACGACGGTCACGGTGGCCAGCTCACCGAGCTGACGGAGCATCGCCTCTTTGATGCCGAAGTCGTAGGCCACCACCCGGTAGGGGCCGCGGCCCCGGACGTAGGGAGCGGTCGTGGTCACCAAGGACACCAGATCACGGCCGTCGGTGGAGGCGGCCGAGGCCGCCGCCGACGCCAGCTCGGCTTCGGGAGCCGTGCCGAAGGCGCACGGCATGGCCCCTTGTTGCCGCAGGTGTCGGGTCAGCCTCCGGGTGTCGATCCCCGAGATGCCCGGCACCGACCATCGCACCAGGAACTCCTCGAGGGTCTCGGTCGACCGCCAGCTGCTGGGCCGATCGGTGAGCTGGCGCACGATCAGGCCCCGGCAGTGGGGACGGCTGGCCTCGTCGTCGGTGGGGTTGACCCCGTAGTTGCCGATGTGGGGATAGGTGAAGGCGATGATCTGTCCGGCGTACGACGGGTCGGTGATCACTTCCTGGTAGCCCGACAGCACGGTGTTGAACACGGCCTCACCGGTGGTCATCCCACCTTCGGGTTCGGCGCCCGACGGCCTCGCCCTCGAACCGGGTCCCGTCGGCCAGGACCAGCACCGCCTCGGCCCGGGGGTCGATGCCGTTGCGACCCGTCACCGTCGGGCCTCCCCGTCGACGACCACCGGCTCGCCCCGGAAGACCGTGTGGCGGACCTGCCCGGTTAGCTTGCGACCCACGTAGGGCGAGTTCCGGCTCCGGCTGGCGATGGCCGAGCGCTCGACGGTCCAGGTCGAGGCGGGGTCGATGACGCACACGTTGGCGGCCGACCCCGGCCCGATGGGACCACCCTGGCCGCCGCCGTGGCCCGGGTCGAGCCGGCAGATGGCGGCCGGCTGCCAACTGAGCAGGGCCAGCACCTGGGCGATGGGCAGCCCGAGTTCGGAGATGGCCAAAGACAGCGCCGTCTGGAGGCCCAGCATGCCCGGGGGGGCCTGGTCGAAGGGGAGGTCCTTCAGTTCGGGGGCGTGGGGGGCGTGATCGGTGGCGACGGCGTCGATCGTCCCGTCGGCGAGACCGGCCTTGACCGCATCGACATCGTGTTGGGGACGGAGGGGCGGATTGACCTTGAACACCGGGTCGTATCCGGCCGCACACCCGTCGGTGAGGAGAAGTGGTGGGGAGCCGCCTCGGCGGTCACCGCCAGCCCGTCGTGCTTGGCCCGGCGGACCAGCTCGACGGAGACCGCCGTCGACAGGTGCAGGAAGTGGATCCGGCCGCCGGTGGCCCGGGCCAGGGCGATGTCCCTCGCCACCATCACCTCCTCGGCCACCGCCGGCGTGCCCGGCAATGCCGAGCCGGCTCGACCAGGCCCCCTCGTGCATGGCACCGTTGGCGGCCAGCGACCTGTCCTCGCAATGCTGGGCCAGCGTCACATCCAGACCCCGGGCGTACTCGAAGGCCCGGCGCATCAGGCCGGCCGACTGGACCCCGGCCCCGTCGTCGGTGAAGAGCCGGACCCCGAGCCCGGCCAGCTCGGCCATGGGCGCCAGACGCTCACCGGCCCGGCCCACGGTGATGGCGCCGGCCACCGCCACTTCGGCCGAGGCCCCCGCTCCCAGCTCCAGCACGTTGCGGACCGCCTCGGCCGAATCGAGGGTGGGTTCGGTATTGGGCATGGCCACCACCGCGGTGAACCCACCGCAGCGACGCCGCCCGCGTGCCGGTCTCGATGGTCTCGGACTCCTCCCGGCCCGGCTGGCGCAGATGGGTGTGGAGGTCGACCAAGCCCGGGGCCACCACGCAGCCGCCGGCGTCGAGCACGGTTGCACCCGCGGTGCTCGGTCCAGGCCCTCCTCGACCGCGACCACCCGGCTCCGCCTCGACCAGCACGTCGGCCTTCCGCTCACCGTCCCGGTCGATCACCGTGCCTCCCCGGATGACCAGGGTCGGTCCCGATCCGTCCTTCCCCTCAGCCACCGCTGCCACCGTCCTGTCGCCAGCCCTTCCCGGCCGGTCCGGCCGGCCCGACCTGTGCGCCCTGCCCGAGCAACAGGAACAGCACCGCCATGCGGATGGCCACGCCGTTGCTCACCTGCTCGGTGATCAGGGCGGCCGGAAGCTCGGCCACGTCCGAGGCGATCTCCACCCCCCGGACGATCGGCCCGGGATGGAGGATGACCGCGTCGGGCTGGAGCATGGCCGCCCGGCGCGGCCGTGAGGCCGAAGCCGGCGGTGTACTCGCGGAGCGAAGGGACGAACTCGCCCGCTCCCCCGTTCCGCCTGCACCCGCAGTAAGGACACCACGTCGGCCTTGGGCAGGATGTCGTCCAGATCGTGCCCGACCGCGGCCACCGGCCACCCCTCCAGTGACGGGGGCAGCAGCGTGGCCGGTGCCACCAGCGTGACGTCGGCGCCCAGAGCGGCATAGGCGGTGACCTGCGACCTGGCCACGCGGCTGTGCCGGATGTCGCCCACGATGAGCACCTGGAGACCGTCGAACCGGGACAGGCCGGCATCGCGCCCCGCCCAGTGCCTGTCGGACCGTGTACAGGTCGAGCAGCGCCTGGGTGGGGTGCTGGTGCCATCCGTCCCCGGCGTTGATCACCGAACAGTGGTCCACCCACCCCGCCACCCGGGCCGGCACCCCGGAGGAACCGTGGCGGATGATCACCGCGTCGATCCCGATGGCCTCGATGGTCTCGACGGTGTCGCGCAGGGACTCGCCCTTGTTGAGCGACGACGAACCGGCGGCAAACGAGAGCACGTCCGCCGACATCCGCTTGGCCGCGGTCTCGAACGACATCCGGGTCCTGGTGGAGTCCTCGAAGAAGAGCGTCGCCACCGTGCGCCCCCGCAGTGTCGGTACTTTCGGGTTGGCCCTCCGCCCGACCTCCGCGAAGGAGTCGGCCACCCTGAGCACCTCGGCGATGTCGTCCGTCTCCAGGTCGTCGATGCTGAGCAGATGGGCGGGAAAGGCGCTCATCGGTTGACCAGCTGTCCGAGCGACACCCCGTACTCGGAGACGTCGACCATCTCCTCGCGGTTGGTCGGGAGATTCTTGCCGACGTAGTCCGGCCGGATGGGGAGCTCGCGATGGCCACGGTCGACCATCACCGCCAGCTCGACCGACCTGGGCCCGGCCGTACTCCCCCAGCGCGTTGAGGGCCGCCCTGATCGTCCTGCCGGTGAAGAGCACGTCGTCCACCAGCACCACCGAGGCCCCGGTCAGATCGAAGCTGATGTCGGTGGCCGCCTCGGGGAGGACCGGCCGCAGGCCGATGTCGTCCCGGTAGAAGGCCACGTCGAGGGTGCCCACCCGGATGTCTGCTCCTTCGACCTCGGCTCAGGGTCTGGGCCAGCCGTTCGGCGATGGCCACCCCGCCGGTCTGGAGCCCGATCAGGACCACGTCCTCGAGCCCCCGATTGCGCTCGGCGATCTCGTGGGCCATGCGGGTGATGGCCCTCCGCACGTCGTCCGCCGACATGACCTGGGCCCGGGGAACGAATACAGCCCCCCGCGGACGGGTATGACTGCGTTCACGTTCGGCCACGACTTCCTCCTGTCCGTACGGGCCTCACAGGACCCGCTTCACGGTCAGAGTCCGACTATACCGTGTCGCTTGCCGAGCGGGACGCGGCCGGCGACATTCCCCGGTCCGGCCGTCGACGCCCCCGAAGCCCGGGCGCTCACTCCCTCAGCCGGCCGGCCAGCGTGGCCAGGATGCCGTTGACGAAACGTCCGGACTCGTCGGTCGAGTAGGCCGATGCCAGCTCCACCGCCTCGTTGAGGATCACGGCGGTGGGCACGTCGGGGAAGTCGAGCAGCTCGGCCACGGCCAAGCGCAGCACGTTGCGATCGACGACCGCCATCCGATCCAGATCCCATCCGATGGCGGCCCCGTCGACCAGGCCGTCGATCTCCGGCGATCGGGACTCGACCGTGCGCACCAGCTCGGACGTATAGGCGTCGGGGGCCACGGCCAGCCCCTCCAGGATGTCGACCGGCCCGCTCCCCTTGAGATCCGCCTCGTAGAGCAGGGTCAGAGCCCGTTCTCGAGCTTGGTGGCGGGGGGCGGGATCCATGGTCTCTGTGGGTGTCGGGGTGGCGGCGCCAGCGCCGACACGGCTCCCGCCGACGGCTTCCGGGTCGGGGACGCCGGTGGGCTCAGGCGCGGGTGAGGTACTCGCCGGAGCGGGTGTCCACCTTGATCCTTTCGCCCGGGTTGACGAAGAGGGGGACCTGGAGCACCAGACCGGTCTCCAGGGTTGCCGGCTTGCGGGCGCCGGACACGCGATCCCCCTGCAGCCCGGGCTCGGTCTCGGTCACGGTTAGCTCCACGGCAGCCGGCAGGTCGACGCCGACGATCTCGGACCCGAAGAACTGAAGAACGGCGTCGTCGCCCTCCTTCAGATAGTCGGCAGCGTCACCGAGCAGGCCCTTGTCCACCTGGAGCTGCTCGAACGATGCGGTGTCCATGAACACGTAATCGGATCCGTCCCGATAGAGGAACTGCATCTCGCGCTTGTCGATGATGGCCTGTTCGAGCTTCTCATCGGCGCGGTAGGTGCGTTCGATGACGGCACCGGTGCGCTGGTTCTTCAGCTTGGTCCGCACGAAGGCACCGCCCTTGCCCGGCTTGACGTGCTGGAACTCGACCACCGCGAACAGGCCCTCGGGGAGGTCGAGGGTCATGCCGTTGCGGAGATCATTGGTGGAGACGGCCATCAGACGACAACTTCTTTCGGGAAAAGAGTGAGTGGACGGCTCCCGCCCTCGGTCACCACCAAGGTGTCCTCGATGCGCACCCCTCCGGTTCCGGGCAGGTACACCCCGGGTTCCACGGTGACCACGGTGCCGGCTTCGAGAATAGCAGTAGACCCAGGACCCACCGACGGGCCCTCGTGGATGTCGAGACCGACACCGTGACCGGTGCCGTGCTCGAAGCGGTCGGCCCAGCCGGCGGTGGCGATCACCTCCCGGCAGGCGTTGTCGACGTCACCGGCGGCGAGTCCGGGGGCCACCACTCCGACACCGACGCGCTGGGAGTCGGCCACCACCTCGAATACCTTGGCCAGCGCCCCATCAGGTGGGCCGCCGACGCAGAAGGTCCTGGTCATGTCGGAGCGGTACCCGTCGAACACCGCGCCGAAATCCACGACGACCGGGTCACCGGGACGGATGAGCCGCCCACCGGGACGGGCGTGGGGCTTGGCCGAGTTCTCCCCGGAGGCCACGATCGTCTCGAACGCAGGCTCCTCGGCCCCCCGTTGGCGCATGGCGTTGTCGAGTGCTGCCGCAAATGTCGCCTCGCTCAGGTCGCGGTCCCGGCCCGCGCCCACCGCCGACAGCAGCGGGAGGACCGAGCCGAGCGCTTCGTCGGCGATGGCTGCCGCTCGCTCCATACGCGTCACCTCGCCGGCGTCCTTGACGACGCGGAGCTTCTCCACCACGCCCCGGGTCGGGACCACCTCCGTCCCGTCGAAGAGGTCGACCCAGGATCGTTGGGTGGACCAGGTCACGTTGTCGGCTTCCAGTCCGACCCGCCCGGCGTGACCGACCACAGCCACCAGGGCGTCGCGCTGGGCCGCCACGCCACCGATGGACACCTCGACGTCGGAACCGACACCCGCCTCGGCCAGCTGCTCGGTGGACTGGGTCCGGTAGCGGCCGTCGGTGGTGAGGACGGCCCGGTCCCGCGTGACCAGAAGCTGACCGGCCGACCCGGTGAACCCGGTGAGCCAGCGGATGTTGGCCGGCGTGGTCACCAACAGCGAGTCGACCGTCCCGTTGTCGGGACCGGCCGAGTCGAAGAGGCGGCGCAGCCGGCCCAGGCGGCCGGCGAGATCGAGAGGAGCCAGAGCCAGGCCCAGTGATCCGGACAGCGATCCGGGGGTGGAAACGACTCCGGCCCCGGTGCCGACAGAGGGATCGGACACGCCGGTCACCCCTTCCCGTCTTCGTGCAGCAACTGGTCGACGGCGTCGACAGCCAGCCGATAGCCGAGACCACCGAACCCGGCGATGCAACCGTTGGCCACCGGAGCGATCACCGAGGTGTGCCGGAACGGCTCGCGGGCGGCCGGATTGGACAGGTGCAGCTCCACCACGACACCCTCGAAGGCGGCCAGTGCGTCGTGGAGCGACCACGAGGTGTGGGAGAGGGCTCCGGCATTGATGATGATGGCACAGGCCCGGCCGCGGGCGGCGTGGACCGCCTCGACCAGCCCTCCCTCGTGGTTGGACTGGAGGTGCTCGAGGGTGTACCCGGCCCTGATCGCGACCTCGGTGGCGGTGGCCACGTGGTCGTCGAGGGTGGCGGTGCCGTAGACGTCCGGCTCGCGGTCCCCGAGCAGGTCGAGGTTGGGTCCCGACAGCAGGACGATGACACCCTGCCCACTCACAGACGTCGCCCCGTGCCCGGTTGCTCCATAGCTGTCAGGGTAGCGACCACGTCGTCCTCGCCGACACCGCGGACCACCTCGACCCCGCCGGGACCGTCGAGGATGAAGGTCAGATCCTGGTGGGCCTTCTTGTCCCGGCCCATGAACGAGACCAGCCGGGCCAGGTCGATCCCGTGGGGGAGCTCCGTCGAAAGATCGAAGGAACCCACCACCCGGCGGTGCAGGTCGACCTGGCCGTCGTCGATGCGCCCGAGCCGGCGGGCCAGCAGGGCCGCGAACACGAGGCCCACGGCCACCGCCTCGCCGTGGCGGAGATCGAGCCCCGAGTCGGGATCGAAGGCCGCGGCCTCCAGCGCATGGGCCAGGGTGTGGCCGTAGTTGAGCAGCATCCTGCGGTCGCCTTCTCGCTCGTCGGAGGAAACCACGTCGGCCTTGATGGCCACGCAGCGCGCCACTTGATCGTCCAGCGGGAGATCGAGGAGCGAGCCGTCGAACGCGCCCCCGCCGACAGCACCCCCATCGAGGAACGCGTACTTGGCCATCTCGCCCCGGCCCGAGGCCCACTCCCGCGGGGGCAGCGTGGCCAGGGTCTCGGTGTCGCACAGCACCGAGACCGGCTGCCAGAACGCTCCGACCAGGTTCTTGCCCTCGGGCAGGTTGACCCCGGTCTTTCCGCCGACGGCCGCATCGACTTGAGCCAGCAGGGTGGTGGCGACGTTCACGTAGGCGGTTCCTCGGTGGAAGGACGCCGCCGCGAACCCGGTCACGTCGGTGACGACGCCGCCCCCCACCGCGATGACGACATCGGCGCGGCTCAGGCCCGAGCGGGCGAAACCCCGGCACAATTCCTCGACCACAGCGAGCGTCTTGGCCTCCTCACCGTCGGGAATGGTGAACCGGTCGAATGGGACCCCGGGGTCGACAGCCACGTCGATCCCGTCCTGGGTGACGACCGCGGCCCGAACGGCCCGGGGCACGGTCGAGGAGACCACCTCGGCCAACCGGTGACGGGTGCCGGCTCCGATCAACACCTCGTAGGACCGGTCCCCCAGCTCGACCGGGACGGTGCTCACGGCGGATCACCGGTCACGATCCCGGCGCCGGACACCGCCGGGTCGGCGAGGATCAGGTCGACCACCCGACGGGGGAGCATCCGTCCACATCCACCGTGACCCCCGCCACCGACTCGTACAGCGGTCGTCGGACTTGGTACAGCTCGACGATCTTCGATGCCGGATCGTCGTCGAGGAGGGGGCGTCCGTCGCCCTTGCCCACCCGCAGGCTCAACAGGCGGGGGTCGGCCCGGAGCCACACCACGGTGCCCGAACGGGTCAGGAGCGACCGGTTGGCGGACGAGAGGACCACTCCGCCGGCGGCCGACACCACCACCGGCGAGTCGCCGGAGAGGGCTTCGGCCAGCACCCTCGACTCCTCTGCCCGGAAAGCCGCTTCTCCCTGCTCGGCGAAGAGCTCGGGAACCGACCGACCGGTGGCCGCCATCACCTGGGCGTCGGAGTCCCGGTGCTCCCAGCCCAGTCGACGGGCCAGCAACCGGCCTACGGTGGTCTTCCCTGCGCCCATCATGCCCACGAGGATGATCCGGTCGACCCGGTCAACCATGGGACGAGGGTTGGGCGGCGGATGACGGGGTCTCCCCCAGTGCGGCCAGGTACCCCTTGGAGTTGCGCCGGAACTCGGACACGGAGTCACCGCCGAATTTGCGGAGAGCCTCCGAGGCCAGCACCAGCGCCATCATCGTCTCGGACACCACGCCCATTGCCGGCACCGCAGTGACGTCGGTTCGCTCCTTGAAGGAGACCGTCGACTCCTTGGTCACCACATCGACCGTCCCGAGGGTCGGCCGGTTGAGAGTTGCCAGTGGCTTCATCGACACCTTGGCCACGATGGGCGCACCGGTGGAGATGCCTCCTTCCACCCCGCCGGCATGGTGGGTGTCGCGGACGTAGCCGCCTCCCAATACGCCGGCGGCCAGCCCGTCGGGACCCAGCTCACCGGATTCGGCCAGCCGGATGGCGTCGTGGGCCTCACTCCCCCGTCGGCCGGCCAGTTCGGAACCGTCGCCCAGCTCGACCGCCTTGACGGCCTGGATGCTCATCAGGGCCTGGGCGAGAAGGGCGTCGAGACGCCGATCCCAGTGCACATGGCTCCCCAACCCCACCGGCACTCCGTGGGCGATGACCTCGGCCACCCCTCCCAGAGAGTCGCCGTCCTTGGCCGCCGCCTTCACCGCCGCCACCATCCGGGTCTCGGCCGCAGGATCGGCGCACCGCACCCGCGACTCGTCGATGCGGGCCAGGTCCTTGATGGTCGGCAGTGCACCGACCTCGGCCCGCTCTGGCCCGAGTTGCACGATGTGGCTGAGCACATCGATCCCGATCTGCTGCAACAACAGCTTGGCCAGCGTGCCGGCTGCGACCCGGGCCGCCGTCTCGCGGGCCGACGCCCGCTCGAGGACGTCACGAGCGTCATCGAGCCCGTACTTGAGCATCCCCGACAGATCGGCATGACCGGGACGGGGTTGGGTGAGCACCTTGGAGGGAAGCCCGGGGTCGGGTGACATCTCCATCTCCCACTTGGGCCACTCGGTATTGGCGATCTCGATGGCCACGGGGGAACCCAACGTCCGACCGTGTCGGATCCCCCCGACCAGTGTGATCTCGTCCGCTTCGAATCGCATCCGGGGACCGCGACCGAATCCCAGGCGCCGGCGGGCCAGCTCCCGCTGGACGTCCTCGACCGTCACCAGCAGGCCGGCCGGCATTCCCTCGACGATGACGACGAGGGCCCGCCCGTGCGATTCGCCGGCGGTCAGGAAGTTGAGCATCCGGGCAAATCTACTAGGGGCGGCCGGATGGACCACGACGATCTCGGGGGCGGGCCCGGCGCCTCAGCTCCCCGCATGGAAGAGACCCTGGGCCAGGTGGCCGCCCCACAGGACGGCAATGACAGCGCCGGTGGCCAAGGACGGAGCGAAGGGGATTCGGGTCTTGCGTCCGGTGGTCGACACCGCCATCACCGCCAGGCCGAAGACGGTGCCGATAACGAATCCAGCCAGAAACGCGAGGTAGGCGTGGAGGAGACTCAGGTACCCGACGGTCAGACCGATGAAACCGGCCAGTCTGACGTCGCCGAATCCCAGGCCCCGGGGAACGAACCACCAGACGGCGAAGAACAGGGCGAAGGCAACGACTCCACCGATGGCGGCGCCGGAGAGACTGCGCCACGTGTGGTCGACGGCCGAGGTGACCACCAGCAACGGAACCACCAGTGCCACCCCGACGTAGATGAGGCGCCGGGGAACCAGCCGGTGCGAGAGATCGGTGACCGAGACCACCACCAGCATGGCGAAGAACACGCAGAACGGCGCCAGCACCAGGTGGTCGCCGAAGCGATTGCCGGCCGCCGCGAACAGGGCCCCGGTCACCAGGGCAGCGCCGATCGTCCGTCCCGGTGATCGGCCGGACGACAGCAGATGGGGGGTACCGACCCCACCCGCGGATTCGTTGCCGACCCCGTCGGCGACGTCCGTGCCGAGTGGCGACGGCTCGCCCTCGGGTCCCCCTTCGACGACGGCACGGCGTTGGTCGGCCCGTCGCCGCTCGTCCTCGGCCCGGCTCAGCTCGGCGAGGCGCTGGCCGATCGGATCGAGGGCCCCTCCGACCACCAGGCCGGCCAGGGCCGTCCCCGGAACCAGAAACGAGAGCACGTCTGGCAACGTATCGGAGACTCGCGGCCGGGACGGGCATCATCGTGCCCGTGGCCGGTGTTGCTCAGCTGTGAGCCGGCTCGTAGTAGGGGTTGGTACCGTCGGCGTGGTCTGTGACATCGACGATGTTGGCGAGCTCGGGGATGGCGTCGCGGAGGATGACCTCGATGCCCTGTGACAGGGTGGCCTTGGCCATCCCGCATCCCTGACACCCCCCGCTGAGCCGGAGGTACACCGAGGCGTCCTCGACGGCGACCAGGTCGGCCCGACCGCCGTGGGCGGCGATGCTCGGGTTGACCTGTTCCTCCAGAACCGACACCACTCGCTGGGCCAGAGAATCCGAGAGATCGACCGACGGGCTGGAGGCGAGGCCCTTCAGTGTCGGCGCCGGCGGGCTGTTGGGGTTGACGATCACGAGACCGCCTTCGCCGGAGGCGTCGGTCACGAAGTCCAGCGTCGCTCCCTGGAGCCGCTCCACGCTGGTGGACGGCACCACCACCGGCAGCTGGTCGTCCGGCTGGACCACATCACCGGTGCCGGCGTCGCCCAGTGCCTGAAAGTACATGTCATAGGTGTAGGCACCGTCGGCCTCACCACTGATCTCGAGCCACAGGGCCAACGTGGCCGACTCGGGTTCGTTGGCCAGCACCTCGAGCACCGTGGTGCGCGCCTCAGGGCTGACGTTCAGTACCGGTCGGATGTCCTCACGGGCTTCGCTCATGCCTGCCATCATAAGGGTGTGTCAGCCTCCGACAAGCACCTACCGGCCTCGACCCACGAATGGGTGAGCTTCGACGACCCTGAGGAAGAGCGCACCTGGTTGTTCGATGTCACTTTCCTGGCCAGTGCCTGGAAGTGCATCTTCGGCCAGGGTTGCCAGGGCGTGCTGACCGGACCGGCTCCCGAACTGGTGCAGGGCTGCTGTTCCTACGGGGCCCATTTCACCGGCAAGAAGGATGCCCGCAAGGTGCAACGGGCCGCCGCCGACCTGACGCCCGACATCTGGCAGTTCCACAAGCAGGGGCGCCGGGGTGTGGTCAAGAAGTTGCCCGACGGCGACCTCGGGACGCGCCTGGTCGACGGGGCCTGCATCTTCTTGAACCGTCCCGGCTTTCCCGCCGGTGCCGGATGTGCCCTCCATTTGGCGGCCGAGGCCCAGGGACGGAGCCACGTCGAGCTGAAGCCGGAGGTGTGCTGGCAACTCCCCCTCCGCCGTGAGGACGAGACCGCGCCCGACGGGAGGGTCACCTCCGTGGTCCGGCAGTGGGACCGGAGCCACTGGGGTGAGGGGGGTGCGGAGTTCCATTGGTGGTGCACCGAGGACCCGGCCGCGTTCGTCGGTCACGAACCGGTCTACATGAGCATGCGGACCGAACTGGAGACGATGGCCGGCAAGAAGGTCTACAAGCGGTTGCGGGCCTACCTCGACAAGAGGACGGCGCCGCAGGTCCCCGTCACCCTCTTGCCCCACCCGACGGTCCGCGGCTGAACCGGCCTGTCGGCGGGGACGGCGCTTCTGGCGCCGGCGGTGGTTGGCTACTCGGCCAGCGGGTCGTCCTCGGCGAAGGAGCTCGGCTTCGGCGAGGTACCGAGGATCTCGTCGTAGTCGTCCTCCGTGGCCAGGCACCACGAAGCGTGTTTGTCGTCCGGCTCGGCGCCGCACTCGGGGCAGCGCCGGTTGGCGGTCGCAACCGACCGCTTCAAGCTCCGCGCCTCTTCGAAGCGCCGATGGCGTCCCTTCTTCACGGAAACAGCTCCTTGCCCCACCCGGAGGTGGCACTTCACCCGATGGCGAACTGACCGGGTGACCACCGATCACCAATGCCATGCAGTGTAGTGCGAGGTGCCGTCATTCGTGGCGCACTACCAGCCCCGGTACCATCGGACCATGCCTGAACAGTTCGACCCCCAGGCGATGGTGGAGCGATTCCGGACCAGGGCGGACGCCGTCCGGGCCCGGGGGCTGCCACCCGTGGAAGGCCCTGACCGCGAGCGCTTCAAGAAGCAGGCCCAGGTCGACTTCATGGACTTCGCCATGCTCGGTGACGCCGAGGCCACCATCGACGATGGGATCCTCACCCTGCGGATCGATCTCCGGCCACCCCAGGCTCCCGCCGGCGACTGACCACTCAGGGTGTCCGGGTGTCCGGCCTGCCCCCTCGACCCGCCGGCGCCTCACCCCCCGTAGTTCATCCGCGTGTCACGCATCTCGAGTACCGCCGGGGCGGCGTCCCCGGTCCCTCCCCCCACCTCCGACTCCCCGACGTCGACCACCTCCCCGACGAACAGGACGTGACTGGCCGGACCGTCGGCGATCCCATCCCACCGGTTGGTGCTGCGAACCTCGCACGACAGCCACGAGAGCGCCGACGACAGACAGGGCAGTCCCCCGAGCACCTCATGCACCGGCTCTCCCTGCAGCGACGTGGCGACGCCGCCGGCATCGAGCACCATGTCCCGTACCGGTTTGACGAACCTTCGGATGACCGTCCGCTCGCTCTGCGGGAGCACGCTCACCGAAAATCGTCCACCCAGTTCGATCAACTCCCGCGTCACTGCTGTCGACTCGACCGCCACCGCTACCAGTTTCGGTGCCGTGGCCACCTGCATCACCCAGTTGGCCGTCATCAGATTGCGACGGTCACCGTGCCGGCTCCCGACGACGAACAGACCGGTCGGCATCGACCACAGGACACGGCGCCGCAGTCGGTCGTAGGCGTCGTCGGCGTCCGGCCCGGACGGAGTCCCCGTCGTCACGGGCCGGCACTGCAGGAGGCGAACGGGTCACCACAGCCGTTGGAGGCCTGCGTCGTCGACGTAGACGGCGGACGTCCGGCAATCTGCTCGTAGCGGTCCACGGCGATGGCCATGAGCGAAGTGAACTTGGCCCGCTCGGAAGCAGAACGGGCCAGTAGCGCCTTGTTTCCCGACGCCCCCTTGTAGCAGTCGTCTCCGGCGGCGGAGGCGTCCTGGTAGGCGTTGTTCAAGTCATCGGTCAGGGCATCGTCCGGTGTCGGGAGGTTCCCGATGGCGGTGAGGGCATCGTTGGTGAGCAGTGCGCACGCGGCCCTGACCGCCGAGGCCGGATCGTGGTGGGAGATGGTGAACCCGATGTTGCGGCTGTCGGCGGCGGTCTGCCCGATGGCGGCACCCCCCGCCGAACTGCTCATCCAGCTGGCCAGTTGACTGCCCGTGGCCGCCGCCTGACCCTGGATCGAGCACCCGGCCAGCGCCACCGCCCCGATCACCACGATCGACGCGCCTGCCGCCCACCGGGCCCACCGGCGGGTCGGCCCGGTGGTGCCGTCCGGAGACGTCGATCCCGGGAGCCGTGAGGGCGCCCCGGCTCCCGGGCAAGGAACCGGCCTGGGTGGTCCCACTAGGTCGGGATACCCGTCCAGTCGGGCTGCCACGAGGGGTCGAGCATGCGCAGGAACTGGGCGCACCGTTCCTCCTCCTCGTGCTCGCCGATGGCCCCCGCCGCCGACCGGAGGCCGTCGAGGCACCGCAGGAAGCCGCGGTTCGAGTTCTCCGACCATCGGACCAGACCTGAGCCCTTCCAGCCGGCGGCCCGGAGGGCGTCGAGGCCCCGGTGATAGCCCACCCGGTAACAGGCGTAGGCCTCGACATCGTCGCGGGCCAGGGATCCGAGGGCCGCCCACGCCGCCAAGGACCGCGGATCGGAGCGCACCACGTCGGACACCGCGTGGCGCCGTCGTTCGCCGGGCTGGGCCACGGCGGCCTCCAGTCCGGACTGCACGGCCTCGGACTCGGCCGGCAGTACCGTCTCGGGCAGGCCGGATGTCAGCCTGACGGGCGAGAGATCGGATGGGTTGGCACCGGGGCTGCTCATGGCGGTCAGTGTAGGACCGGCCCGATCCGGCCCGTCATCGCCTCTGGCGGACGGGGCAGCGGAGTCCGGTGGTGGCGCCGTTCCGACCTGGGCCCGTCAGCCCAGCCTCACCAGGTGGTAGTCCCGCTTGCCGCGACGCAGGACGAGGTACCGACCGGCGACCAGGTCGTCGGCACCGATGACGCGACCTGGGTCGCTCTCCCTCCGGTTGTTGACGTAGGCGCCGCCCTCGTCCACCGTCGAGCGGGCCCGGCCCTTGGATGGCAAGAGGTCGGTCTCCACCAGCAGGTCGACCAGGCCCAGACCCCCCTCGTCCAATCGGGCCCGGGCGATGTCGGTCGACGGGGCGTCGGCGAACACCTCGAGCAGGGTCGGCTCGTCGAGGTCGGCCACCTCCTCTCCGAACAGTGCCGCCGCCGCCTGCTCGGCCCGAGCGGTCTCGTCGGCACCGTGCACCATCGAGCACACCTGGCGGGCCAGCTCTCGCTGGGCCTCCCGACGTTCCGGGTGCTCGGCCGTCGACCCGGTCGAGGTCGAGAATCGCCTCGTGGGAGAGGAAGGTGAAGTAGCGGAGGTACGAGCCCACCACGGCATCCTCGCTGCGGAAGAGGAACTGGTACAGCTGGTAGGGGCTGGTGCGGCCGGCGTCCAGCCAGACGGTGCCGGCCTCGGTCTTACCGAACTTGGTTCCGTCCGCTTTCACCACCAGGGGAGTGGTCAGCCCCCAGGCCTCCTGGTGCCGGACCTTTCGGATCAGTTCGATTCCCATGGTGATGTTCCCCCACTGGTCGCTGCCCCCCAGCTGCAGGCGGCACCCGAGGGTGTCGAACAGATGGAGGAAGTCGTAGGCCTGCAGGAGCATGTAGCTGAACTCGGTGTACGAGATTCCCTGGTCGGCCCGTTCCAGCCGGGACCTCACCGAGTCCTTGGCCACCATCTGGTTGACCGTGAAGTGCTTTCCCACGCCGCGGAGGAACTCGAACAAGGACATCGACGTCAACCAGTCGGCGTTGTTGACCAAGAGGGCGCCCCCATCGCCGTCCCGGGCCCCGAAGTCGAGGAACCTGGCCAGCTGGCCCGCGGATGCCGGCCAGATTGGCCTCGAGCTCCTCCTCGCTCAAAAGGACCCGCTCCTCGGACTTGCCGCCCGGATCCCCGATGAACCCGGTACCGCCCCCGGCCACGGCGATAGGCCGGTGACCGGCCAGCTGCAGCCGGCGGAGGGTGCACATCTGGAGCAGATGGCCCACGTGGAGGCTGTCGGCGGTGGGGTCGAACCCGCGTATAGGCGGTGAGTCCATGCGGCGGACAGGCGCTCCTCGAGCGCCGGATCGGTCATCTGGTGGATCAATCCCCGAAACCGGAGATCCTCGACAAGGTCGGCCATGATCTCAGCCTGCCACGTCACGCTGTCGTCGCGGTCCGGTGCGTCGGCCCGGGTCGGACCCGAGGGCGCGGCGATACCATCGGTGCCGGTCTCGGCCCGACCGATCCCGCCCACCGCGGCGAGGAGTCCGTAGTGACCAATCCCTACCTCCAAGCGAACTTCGCTCCGGTGCTCGAGGAGCGAAGCGACGACCACGAGCTCCCCGTGAGCGGAGCCATCCCCCCCGATCTGGACGGGCGGCTCCTCCGCAACGGGCCCAATCCGGCCGTGGTGCCGGCCGACCAAGCCGACTACCACTGGTTCGGCGGGGACGGGATGATCCACGCCATCTCGCTGGCGGGTGGCCGGGCCACGGGGTACCGGAACCGCTGGGTGAAGACGCGGGCCCTGGCCTCGGAGCTGGAGACGTCGCCGCCCACCGGTCCGACCGAACCGATCGACGGCCGGGCCAACACCCACGTCATCCGGCATGCCGGAAAGACCCTGGCCCTGGTGGAGTCGGGGTTTCCCCACGCCGTCTCGGTCGATCTCAATCGGGCCCGGGTCTACGACTTCGACGGGGGGCTCGCCTCACCGATGACCGCCCACCCGAAGGTCGATCCGACCACCGGCGAGTTGATCTTCTTCGGGTACGACGTCTTCGGGCCTCCGTTCCTCCGGTACCACGTCGTCGACGCCACGGGCGTCCTCGTCCGCACCGAGGACATCGACATCCCCCGGGCCACCATGATCCACGACTTCGGGGTGACCGCCTCCCGGGTGGTCTTCCTCGATCTGCCGGTGGTGTTCGATCTCGAGCTGGCAGTGGCCGGACGATCCATCCCCTTCCGGTGGATGCCCGAAGCCGGGGCCCGGGTCGGGGTGATGCCGCGATCGGGAGGCTCCACCGACATCCGCTGGATCGACATCGACCCGGTCTACGTCTTCCACGTCCTCAACTGTTACGACGATGGGGACAGGGTGATCCTGGACGTGCTTCGCTACGACAGGACGTTCGACACCGGCCCGGGTCAGGCCATCGCGTCGGACCTTCCGTTTCTGGCCCGCTGGACCATCGACGTCGACCGTGACGCGGTCACCGAACAGACGGCTCGACGATGTCGCCGGCGGAGTTCCCGCGGATCGACGACGCGGTGGCCGGGCCTCCCGCATCGATACGGGTACTGCACCCGGCTCGGGAACCGGCCCGAGGACCCCACCTTCGAGGGTCTGATCAAGTACGACCTGGTGCGGGACGAGTCCGCCCGTTTCGACCCCGGCCACATCGATCACCGGGAGAGGCGGTGTTCGTCCGGGCCGCCGACGGGCGGGCGGAGGATGAGGGATGGGTGCTGAGCGTGGTCTTCGACGCCGGCCCGCAACGCCAGTGACCTGGTCATTCTCGACGCAACCTCCTTCGCCGGACCCCCGGTCGCCACCGTGCACCTGCCAGTTCGGGTCCCGTTCGGATTCCACGGATCGTGGGTGCCCACCGACTCCTGAGGCCCGGCCGGATGGGTCGGGCCGGCGGGTGCCACCAGTTTCCGGTCGAGTCATGGGACACTGATGAGTCCCTGAACGGCCTGACCGAAGCCGGCGCCTCGAGTTCGAGGCCGCGCCCCGCACCACCACACCTCCAACGTGCCGCCCGACTATCCAGATCCGACGCCGCTCCGCCCCAGTGGCCGCTCCTCCAGGCAGCCCGACCGGCCACCCGCGGGCGCCTTCCTCCTCGGTCGGACGCGCCTCGGGAGTGACCACCGAGTTCCCGGGCCCATCCTCGGTGGCCAGGATCGAGGTTCCATCGAAGCGGGAACGGCGAAAAGCCAAGCGGCGGCGGCGGCGGCCGGCCGAGCGAATCCTCCGGGCAGCCATCTTCGTGGTGGTGCTGATCGCTGCTGGTGGCCGGGCTCAGCTACGGGTACTTCCGCTACCAGTGGAGCAAGGTGTCGTCGTCGCCGTGCGCCACCTGCGTGGCCGCCGCCAACGGTGCGCCCTACAACATCCTCGCTGATCGGATCGGACAGCCGGGTCGGCGAGACCGCCGCCGAATCCCAACAGTTCGGCAACCAGAGCGACGCCGGGGGACAGCGAAGCGACACCATCAAGATCATCCGCGTCGACCCGGCCACCGGCACGGCATCCTCGCTCTCGATCCCCCGGGACACCTACGTCACGCTGTCGGGCATGCCGGCCAACTAGCGAGCTGGCCAGCCAGAACAAGATCAACTCCGCGTTCGGAGCAGGTCCCGACGCACTGATCCAGACCATCTAGAACACCTTCGGCATCCCCATCAACCACTACATCGTGATCAACTTCTTCGGCCTGGAGGACGCGGTGAACGCCCTCGGCGGGATCAAGATGGACTTCCCCTACCCGGTCCGGGACCAGGACTGCTCCACCGGGACCTGCTACAACAATTCCGGGCTCAACATCCCCACGGCCGGCTGCCAGGTGCTCGACGGCTCGCAGGCCCTGTCCCTGTCACGCTCCCGTTACTTCCAGTACTACGACGACGGACATGGAACTCGGACCCCAGCTCCGACATCGGCAGGATCGAGCGTCAGAACCTGATCATCTCCGCCGCTCTGGACAAGGCCAAGTCCACCTACAACCCACTCAGACTCAACACCCTGTTCTCCTCGGTGGTCCATGACTTCAGCAAGGACAACGGGCTGTCCGCCAACGACCTGTTCTCACTGGCCGAGCGCTACCACGCCTTCTCCGGATCCAGCCTTCAGGACTACACGTTGCCCACCGCCGGGGGCTACTCCTCGGTCGCCGGCGACGTCGAGGTGGTGCAACCCGACGAAGCTTCCCAGATGATCACTCAGTTCCTCGGTGGACCGCTGGGGGGGATCACCACCCCTCCTCTCGACGCTTCCGGTGATCCGCTCACCTTGTCGACGCCGGTGACAACCGTGGCCCCGTCAGCCACCGCCGCCACCGCCGCCACCTCGGCCGGCTCGGGCACCACCACCCCGACCACCCCGAGTTCTTCGTCGATTCCCTCCTTCGACCCCCGACCCTGCTGATCCCCTCGGGGACCTCCGGGGAGGTCGGCCGGCCGGTCTCCGTCGGCCGGTTGGTTTCGGAAATAACCTGCTGGTGGTATGTCTCGACCCGCGGTCGGCAATCCGGAACCAGCATCGGGAGGGAGACCTTGGCACCGGCCCGGGCCTCCCCGTCTACTCCCCCCGTCGACCGCCTCGACGATGGCGGCGTTGATCCGACCGTGCACCGCCACGTTCTCGGCCCGACCCGGGAGGCGGACCCGGATCGACGGACATCCCGCCCTCACTCAACCGCCGGTCCAGGGCCCGGTCGAGGTCGCCGGCGACCACGCCATGGTCCAGGTCGTCCACCGACCATCCGAGACCGGTGGCCACCGCTCCCGGATCGGGCGACTGCGGGGTTCCGAAGAGGCGGTCGAAGGAGGTCTCGTCGAGCTCGGTGGCCGGGGTCAGGAACGAGAAGATCCCGCCCCCGGCGTTGTCGGCGACCACAACCGTCAGGGCGGCATCGAGGTCGTGGGCCCGGACCAGGGCCGAGATGTCGTGAAGGAAGGCCAGGTCGCCGACCAGCGCCACCGTGGGACCCCCGGTGGCGAGTGCCACCCCGAGGGCCGTCGATACAACCCCGTCGATGCCGTTGGCGCCGCGGTTCGCCAGGACCGTGGGCGGTCGCTCGCGGGGCAGCCCGAACGCCTCCAGATCCCGAACGGGCATGGAAGACGACACCACCAAGGTGGCCTCGGTCGGGATGCGGGCGAAGAGGCGACGGGCCAATGACGGCTCGTCGAGCGGACCGGCCGGTGGATCGGTGGCGCCATCACCGGCCGCCAGCGCCGCCGATGACATCACGGGCGCCTCCTCGGCGCGCTGCCAAGCCGAGAACCATCCGGCCGGGCCATCGGGTCGGGCCCCACCCGGAGCCGAGGATTGCTCCTTCGTAGTGAGGCTCCTCACCGCCTCCTCGCACAACAGGGTCGGATCGGCACGGACGAAGGTGGTCGCCTGGCGATCGGGGTCTGTCCACCTCTCCCAGGGATCGACGACGACGATGGCAGCGCCACCGGCGGCGCAGGCAGAGACGTAGCTGTTCACCACCGAGGACGCCCAACGCTCCCCCAGGTGGAGCACGGTCAGAGCCGGATGGTCCCGAACGAAGCGTGACGAGCGCAAGATCCCGTCCGCGGTCCCGATGACTCCGGGTTCGAGGCTCCGAAGCCCGAGACCTCGGATCGGCGAGCACCGGCCAGCCGAGGATCGCCGACAGGTTCATCACCGCCGCCGCCTCACCCGCTCCGGCTCCGGCCACGATGACCCCCGGTCGCTGCGGGGAGAGCACGCCTTCGGCGACCAGTGAGGAGACGCTCCCCCGGGCCGGAGGGACAGGGCCGCTCACCACCGCGTGCCAGGGCCGGCCACCGGGTCGGCCCGGGCTCACCCCGCCGGCCTGGGCCGGGTCGCCCACCAACGGTTCCCGGAACGGCAGATTGAGATGGACGGGCCCGGGCCCGCCCGCCCCGCTCGACGCTTCCGCCACCGCCCGAGAAGCCAGCGACCGCCATGACGACCGGGCGCTCACGTCGGGCACCCCTGGGTCGGCGAACCACCGCACCGACCGTCCGAACAGGTGCGTCTGATCGATCGTCTGGGGAGCACCGACGTCCCGTAACTCCGGCGGTCGGTCGGCAGTGCAGGCGATCAGCGGGACTCTGGCCAAGTCGGCTTCGGTCACTGCCGGGTGCAGCTCGGCTGCTGCCGTGCCGCTGGTGGTGACCACCAGCGCCGGTCTCCCGACCGCCTTCCCGATCCCGAGGGCGGTGAATCCGGCCGAACGCTCGTCGAGTCGGACATGAACCTCCACCTCGGACCGGGCCGACAGGGCCAGGACCAGCGGCGTGGACCGCGAGCCGGGACACACCACGGCATGGGCCACGCCGGAGCGCACCCACTCGTCGACCAGGGTGGCGGCGAAGGCGGCCTGAACGTCGCCATCCCCACCGCTACCGACGGGCATCGGTACGCTCGCCTCGATTGCCCATGCCCAACCCACGAACGAAGCGAAGGGCGCCGACCGGTCGCGCTCCCGGCGGAGCCGGATGACGGCCGCACTGAGCGCCCGGGCGACCGGCTCCGGGCCGTCGTTGGTGCTGGCCCATGGATTCACCCAGACCGGACGGGTGTGGGGCACGATGGACGGACTCTGGCCCGCGGCCACCGGGTGATCGCCGCCGACATGCCGGGCCACGCCGGCTCGACGGCGGTGACAGCTTCGCTGCCCGAGGGAGCCGCTCTGATCGGTCGCACTCGGGGGTCGGGCCGCCTACCTGGGCTACTCGATGGGCGCCCGCTTCTGCCTGCACCTGGCCTTGTCCCGCCCGGATCTGGTCGATGCGCTGGTGCTGATCTCGGGAACAGCGGGGGATCGACGACGCCGGCGAGCGGCGCCAACGCCGTCGGAGTGACGAGGCGATGGCCGAACAGCTCGACCCGCGTCGGGGCCCGAGGTCCGGGGCCGTCCCGGTCGAGACGTTCCTTCGCCGGTGGATGGAGAGCCCGATGTTCGCCGGCGTCGGCCCGGAGGCCGCCGGGATGGAGGAGCGGATGCCCAACACCGGCCCGGGCTGGCATCGAGCCTCCGGTTGGCCGGGACCGGCACCCAGCTGCCGCTGTGGTCCGAGCTCGACCGACTGGACCATGCCGGTGCTGGTCATCACCGGTGAGCACGATGCGAAGTTCACCGAACTCGGACGCCGGCTGGTCGACGCCGTCGGTCCCAACTCCACCCTGGTGGTGGTGGCCGGCACCGGGCATGCACCCCATCTGGAACGTCCCGGCCAGGTGGCGGCGGCGGTGCGGACCCACCTGGCTCGGGCCCGGCCGGAATGACCCGGTGGCGAGCAGGGGCATCAGGCGATCCACAGCCACAGGGCGAGTGACAAGAGGCCACCGAACGCCAACTGCAACCGACCGGTGGCGGCCAGCACGGGCAGGAGAGCCCGGCCCGAAGCGTCGCTGGCCACCAACCGGGTCGGGACGACCACCAGCGGCGCGGCCAGCAGGGGCAGGAGGGCGGCAGCCGGACGGACGGCGTGGTGACCGGCCAGGGACCAGATCGCCCAGGCCACCACACCTGCGAACGGCAGTCCGACGCAACCGGTGTAGCACCACCCCGCGGCCCGACGCCCGATCCGAACGGCCAGCGTTCGCTTGCCGCTCTCGGCGTCGGTGCTGATGTCCCGCAAGTTGTTGGCGAGTAGCAGGGCGGTGGCGAGCAGCCCGACGGCCACGGCACTGAACCACACCACCGGTTTGTCGATCCGGAGCGTCTGCACGTAGTAGGTGCCCACCGTGGCCACCAGCCCGAAGAAGACGAATACGAACAGCTCCCCCAGCCCGGCGTACCCGTAGGGCCGTGGACCTCCGGTGTAGAACCAACCGGCGGCCAGGCAGGCCGCCCCCACCACCAGGATCCACCACGAGGTGACCGAGGCGAGTGCCAGCCCGACCACGCCGGCCACACCGAAGCAGACCAGCGCCGCCCTTTTGACCGAGGACGGTGACGCCAGTCCCGACGCCACCAGGCGCAGCGGTCCGACCCGGACGTCGTCGGTACCGCGGATCCCGTCCGAGTAGTCGTTGGCGTAGTTGGTCCCCACCTGGATGGCCAGCGCCACCACCAGCGCGGCCAGGGCGCACCACCACGGGTTCACCCGGGGCAGGGCGGCTCCGGCCAGCCGGGCCCCGTGAGCCCACCTCCGGGGGCCGAGAGGATGGGCGGCGGCGGTGCCGACGACCACCGGCACCAGCGCGGCCGGGAGCGTACGGGGTCGGGCACCGAGCACCCACCGCTTCACCGGACCGGGAGCGGCGGGTGCCGGTGCGGAGGGCGCGCTGCCGTTCGCGGTCACGCCGGCGCTCGGCCCGGGCGACCACGTCGCCGGCTGGTCACGGTCGGCGGGGGAAGCGGCCGAACTCGGGGGGACGGTGTTCCTGAAAGGCGTTTCGGCCCTCCTGGCCCTCCTCGCTCATGTAGAAGAGCATGGTGGCGTCACCGGCGAACTGCTGCAGCCCGGCCAGCCCGTCGTCGGCAGCATGGAGGCCACCTTTGAGCATCCGCAGCGCCATGGGCGACAGTGAGAGCATCTGACGACACCAGGCCACGGTCTCCCGCTCCAGATCGGCCAGCGGCACCACCCCGTTGACCAGCCCCCAGTCGAGGGCGGTGGCCGCGTCGTACTGGCGGCAGAGAAACCACACTTCCTTGGCCCGCTTCAATCCGATGGTGCGGGCCAGAAGGCTGGCACCGTAGCCGCCGTCGAAACTCCCGACCTTGGGTCCGGTCTGACCGAACCGGGCGTTGTCGGCGGCGATGCTCAGATCGCAGACCAGGTGGAGGATGTGGCCGCCGCCGATGGCGTATCCGGCCACCATGGCCACCACCGGCTTGGGCAGGCGGCGGATCTGGATCTGGAGATCGAGCACGTTGAGCCGGCCGATGCCCTGGCGGGCCACATCGTCGTCGCCGATGTAGCCGTCGTCACCCCGGATCTTCTGGTCACCTCCCGAACAGAAGGCGTCGGGACCCTGTCCGGTGAGGATGACCACGCCCACCGTGGGGTCGTCTCGGGCGGCGGTGAAGGCGTCGGCCAGCTCGAACAGCGTCTGGGGCCGGAACGCATTTCGCACCTCGGGTCGGGCGATGGTCAGCTTGGCGATGCCTTCGGCCACGTCGAATCGGATGTCCTGGTAGTCGCCACGACGCTCCCATGCCGGTAGCGGAAGGGAGCGGAAGCGTTCGACGGGGTCAGTGGGGGGACCGGTGATCACCGTCTCCACCTGCCCGTCCGCCGCCGCCGGGGAACCGTCGATGTGCTCCGGGACAACCATTCGACCAATCACTCCTAGAGTCGCTGCTCGTACGGTCGCCTAGGCTACCCGTATGCCGGAGCTGGTAGCGCTCGATCTCCCGGCCGGGCAGGACTTCGTGGATGCGCTGGAGACGGCCTGGGACGACGGCAACGCCGTCCTCCCCCTGGATCCCCGGCTGGCCAGGCCGGCGGCCGTACGACTGCTCGACGCCCTCCGGCCGACATCGTGGTCGACGGCGCCGGAGCGCACCGGCGGGCCGGCGGGCTACCCGACCGATCCGGGCGACGCCCTGGTCATCGCCACCAGTGGGACCACGGGGGACCCGAAGGGAGTGGTGCTCACCCACGAGGCGGTACGGGCGTCGGCCCTCGCCACCTCGGCCCGCCTGGGGGTCGATCCCCGACACGACCGGTGGCTGGCCTGCCTGCCTCTGGCCCACATCGGTGGACTCTCCGTCGTGACCCGGGCCCTGATCACCGGAACACCCTGCACGGTGCTTCCCCGGTTCGACCCGACCGAGGTCGAGCGCCAGGCCCGGTCCGGCGCCACGCTGGTTTCGCTGGTGGCCACCGCCTTGGGACGGACCGACGCCGCGCGGCTACCGGGCGGTGCTTCTGGGCGGAGCCGCTCCCCCCGAGGACCTGCCGGCCAACGTGGTCACCACCTATGGAATGACCGAGACCGGGCTCGGGAGTCGTCTACGACGGCCGGCCGCTCGATGGCGCCGAAATTCGGATCGACACGGCGGCGCCGGTGGCTGACGGGGCCGGCCGGGGCCGACGGGCCGGTGGGAGAAGTGCTGGTCCGGGGGCCGATGGTGTTGCACAGCTACCGAGACGGCACCGATCCCCGCCGGCCGGGGGGCTGGTATCCGACCGGCGACGCCGGCCGCCTCGAACCCGACGGCACCCTCACGGTCTTCGGGCGCATCGCCGAGGTCATCGTCACCGGCGGAGAGAAGGTCTGGCCGGTCGCCGGTCGAGCAGCTGTTGGCCGGCCATCCCGGGAGTGGGACAGGTCGCGGTGTGGAAGCGGGCCGACGCCGAGTGGGGCGAGCGGGTGGTGGCCTGGGTGGTGCCGGCGGCCGAGGCGGCGCCCCCGATCCCTCGGCGGATCTGCGGGAGCTGGTGGCCGCCGAGCTGGCGCCCTGGGCCGCCCCCCGCGAGCTGGTGATCGTGCCGTCGCTACCCCGGACCCCGAGCGGCAAGGTCCGACGGACGGAGCTGACCTGATCCCAGACGAATCGCCGCCCGGTGGCCAACCGGTGGGCGGCACGCCGCGACCGGTCACGAAAGCCCGCCGCTGGCGATGCACAGGGCACCACCGTCGATGACCAGGGTGTGGCCGGTGATCCACGAGGCGGCGTCCGAGCACAGGAACAGGGCGGCGGAGGCGATGTCGGCGGGTTCGCCCAGGCGGCGCAGAGGCAACCGACGGGCGATGGACTCCTCGGCCGGCTCCCACAGGGCCCGGGCGAACTCGGTCTTCACCAGGCCCGGCGCCAGGGCGTTGACCCGGACCTGGGGTCCGAGCTCACCGGCCAGTTGACGGGTCAAGTGGATCACCGCCGCCTTGGTCACGTTGTACCAGCCGATGCCCCCCTCGACGGACATCCCGCCGATCGAGGCAAGATTGAGGATGACCCCACCCTGGTCGGACATACCGAGCGCGCCAGGCGGCCTGGGCCCATTCGAGATAGCCGGTCTGGTTGACGCGCACCGTCTTGTCGGCACGGGCGGTGTCGAGGTCGATGATCGGTCCGTAGTAGGGGTTGGTGGCGGCGTTGTTCACCAGGATGTCGACGGCGCCGAACCGCTCCACGGTGGCCGCCACGCAGTCGTTCGCCTGATCGGGATCGCCGGCGTTGGCCGATACGCCAGTCCACCTCGCCGGCCCGGTCGCCTTTGCCGCCGTCGATCAGAGCCACCGACTCGGTCAGGGCGTCGGCCTGGCGCGACGAGATCATGACCGACGCTCCGGCCGAGGCCAAGCTCAGTGGCGATGGCCTGGCCGATCCCGCGTGACGCTCCGGTCACCAGAGCCGTCTTGCCGTCGAGCCGTAGTTCCATGGGCGGACACCCTACCGGGGGACCATGGGCCCGGCCCCGATCGACGACAGCCCCACCGAGCCGCACCGAAGCGTTCTACTATCCAGTATCCGATGGCCGGACCGGCCTGTCACCGGGCGATTGAGAATGCCCGGGCCGGGCCGGGCCGGACGCCTATGCCGACGCCGACGCCCGGCCCGGTGTGCACCCGAGGAGTGATCACACATGGCATTTCCGAAGAACATGGGAGTGATCGACACCATGCTGGGTTTCCCCCATCCCGACATGAAAGAGGTCTATCGGTTCATCACCCGCCAGACCAAGGACAAGGAATCCAAGGAGGAGTTCGACTTCCCGGTCGAGTACATGTTCAAGGACGTCCCGGAAAGTCCCTCGAGCACGTGCGACGACCCCATCGGGTGACCCTGCGAGAGATGGACCTCTGGGGGATCGAACGGGGCCTCATCGGTGTGGGCGATCCGGCCGGCACCGGAGCCGAAGCCCTCAAACGGCACCCCGACCGGTTCATCCCCTCCTCCACCGCCGACCCCAACGACGGGATGAAGGGCATCCGTCGTCTGGTTCGGGAGTACGAGACCTTCGGCGTGAGGGCGGTCGGGGTGTTCCCGGCCGGGACCTTCCCCCAGGTCCCGATCAACGACAAGAAGATGTACCCCCTGTACGCCAAATGCGTGGAGTTGGGCATCCCCGTCTTCTGCTGCGCCGGTATCGCCGGGCCGCGCCTCAAGGCGGCCTGCCAGCACGTCGAGCTCATCGACGAGGTCATGTTCGACTTCCCCGACCTCGTGTTCGTCACCCGGCACGGATGCGAGCCCTGGACCGAACTGGCCGTCAAGCTCATGCTCAAGTGGCCCGGGCTCCACTACTCGACGAGCGCCTTCGCCCCCAAGTACTACCCCAAGGACATCATCGACTACGCCAACACCCGCGGCGCCGACAAGATCATCTTCGCCGGCTACTTCCCCATGGGACTGTCCATCGAGCGGACCATGACCGAACTGGCGGATGTGGGGCTCAAAGACGACGTCTGGCCCAAGTTCCTGCGCACCAACGCCATGCGGGTACTCGGCGTCGAGGACGGGTGAACCGAGCACAAGACCGGCACCACCGGGCACTACCGTGCACCCATGACCGAGTTCGGGCTCCAGCTGCCGGATCTGTTGGGGATGGCGCCGGACCAACGCTTCGCCCGAGCGGCCGAGCTCGCCGTGAGCGCCGAATCATCAGGGTTCGACTCGGTGTGGGTCGTGGATCACCACGTCCCGCTGCCGTCGGCGGGAGAACCGGTACCACCGCGGCTCGAGGCCTACTCGCTGCTGGGCGGATTGGCAGCTCGCACCTCACGGGTGCGGCTCGGTGCGCTCGTCGGCGATGTCGACGCCCCTAGCCCGGGCATCTTGGCCAAGGTGGCCACTTCCCTCGATGTCATTGCCGATGGACGCACGGTCCTCGGCTTCGGGGAGCCCTCCCGAGGGCCGGACCGCGGGTTGGACGGCGGCTTGCAGGTGCTCGCCGAGACGTTGCAAATCTGCCGGGCCATGTTCGCCGGCGACGACGTCAGCTTCACCGGCGACCACTTCCACCTCCGGCACGCCCGCAACCTGCCCCAGCCGGTGCAGCCGGGCGGACCGAGAATCCTCATCGCCCGGTCCGGGAGCGACCAGGGCGACATCTTGTCCCTGGTGGCCCGGTACGCCGACGTGTGCGGCTGTCACCGGCACCGCTGAAAGGCTCGCCACCACCATCGAACTGTCGGCCACCACTGCCAGGAGATCGGGCGTGACCCGGCCGAGATCGACGTGGCATGGTTGGCGCCTTGCATCCTCACCACCTCCGACCAGCATTCCCGTGAGGTGCGCGCCACCCTGGCCTCGCCCCGAGACCGGCGATCAGATGCCGGGATCCTGGTCGGACAGCCCGGCGAACTGCCGGTGCTGGTGGCCGGCCATGTGGACGCCGGGGCCGACGAAGTGATCTTCGACCTCTCCGGCGCCGACCCCGCGGCCATCGCCGCGGTCGGCGCGGCACTGGGGCTCACCTCGTCGGCCCGGCCGGCGGGCGAGAAGGAACCCCGTTGCCGCTGATCAGGGAGACCCCGGCGGACGAGCTCTCCCCCTATCTCGTCCAGCACGTGGACAATCCGGTCGACTGGTATCCGTGGGGCGACGAGGCGTTCGAGCGGGCCCGCCACCGGGACCGGCCCATCTTCCTGTCCATCGGCTACTCGGCCTGCCACTGGTGCCACGTCATGGCCCACGAGTCCTTCGAGGACCCGGCCATCGCCGACCTGCTCAACGCCTCGTTCGTGAGCATCAAGGTCGACCGCGAGGAGCGACCGGACGTGGATGCCGTCTACATGGAGGCGGTCCAGGCCCTCACGGGATCCGGCGGGTGGCCGATGAGCGTGTTCTTGATGCCGGACGGCCGGCCGTTCTTCGGCGGGACCTACTTCCCGCCCGACGACCGCCGGGGCACCCCGTCCTTCCCCACGGTGCTCCGGCGCCCTGACCGATGTCTGGGACAACCGTCGCCACGAGGTGGAAGAGCAGCCGCCGAGCTCGTCGGCGTCGATCGCCTCCCGGTCGTGCCATCCCGCAACGCCGCCGGCACGAACCGGCGCTCCCTCGCAGGACCTCAGCCCGGCGTCGACCCGGCCCGACTGTTGGACGCCGGCGGTCGTCGAGCTGGCCCGGCGGTTCGATCCCGACATGGGGCGGGTTCGGGGCCGCCCCCAAGTTCCCCCAGCCGACGCTGGTCGACCTGGCCCTGCGCTTCACGCACGCGCCGGCCGGCGAGTGAGACGACCGCCCACGCCCTGGTCATGGCCACCACCACCCTCGACGCCATGGCCGCCGGGGGCATCCACGACCACCTGGGCGGCGGATTCGCCCGGTACTCGACCGACGACCGAGTGGCTGGTCCCCCATTTCGAGAAGATGCTCTACGACCAGGCCGGCCTGCTGCGGGCCTACCTGCACGGCTGGCAGGTCACCGGACGCGGACGAGTACCTGCGGGTGATGGAGGGCATCGTCGACTACGTGGCTCGGGACCTGGCCACGCCGGCCGGCGGGATGCGCTCGGCCGAGGACGCCGACTCCGAAGGGGTCGAGGGCGCTTCTACGTCTGGACCCCCGACCGAGATCGCCGCCGCCGTCGACGCCGGGTGTCGACCCCCGGGACGGCTTCGGCCGCCGCCGAGGTGACCGCGGCCGTATCCGACTGGTTCGGGGTCACCGGGGAGGGGAACTTCGAGGGCAGCTCGATCCTCCGACGCCCGGTCGGAGCCCCGCTCGGCGGCCCCGAGGCGGTCGAGGCGGGCGCGAGCCTCCTGTTCGAGGCCCGGTCAGCAACCGCGTCCGACCCGGCCTCGACGACAAGGTGCTCACCGAGTGGAACGCCATGTACGCCTCGTCGCTGGCCGAAGCGGCGGCGGCCAGCGGCAACCCGGCGTGGAGCGAGGCGGCCGTGGCCATCGGTGACTTCCTGATCGGCCACCTGATCGGTGCCGGCGGGTCGGTGGCTGCGCAGTTGGACGGCAGGACGGAGGTGCGCGCCATCTCGCCTACGCCGGCGACTACGCCTGGCTGATCGACTGCTTCACCCGCCTGGCCGAGCTGACCGGTCGGGCGGTCTGGACCGATCGGGCCGTCGCCGCCGCCGACGCGCTCTGTCGACCTGTTCCACGACGACGAGGGAGGTGGCTTCTTCACCACCGGCCACGACGCCGAGGAGCTCATCGTTCGGACCAAGGAGGTCTTCGACGGCGCCACGCCCTCGGCCAACGCGGTGGCCGCCCTGTCCCTGGCCCGGCTGGGGGCACTTGACCGGCGTCGAGCGCTACGCCGGGGCCGGCCCGCGAGGTGGTCGACCTGTTCGGCGACCTCCTGCTCCGGCATCCGACCGCCTTCGCCCATCACCGTGCTCACCGCCGAGCTGCTGATGCGACGGGATCACCGAGGTGGTGGTCACCGGGGACCGCCCCGACCTGGTGGCGGCGGTGCGGGACCCTGGCTGCCCGGCTGCCGTCCTGGCCTGGGGCGAGCCGACGGCCTCCCCCCTGTGGGCCGGACCGGCGAGCAGACTGCGCCTATGTCTGCCGGAACTACGCTTGCCGGCTGCCCGCCGACGACGTCGCCACCCTGTCCGCCCAGCTGGCCGAGGAGGTCCGGTGAGCAAGGGCTTCGACCCGCACGCCCCGGAACGGAACGGCCCAGGACATCGCCCGCTCCATCAAGACCCGTCCCAGATCGAGGTGGCCGGCGGCACGCACGCTGACCGTCCTGGTCCTGGCCTGCCACCCCGAGGACACCACCGGCGTGGACCTGGCCTCGGGACGCTGGTGCGGGTCCGGGTGGACTGGCCCGAGGACCACGGGCCCGGACCTGGCGCCCTTCGACGTGGTCGAGGCCCACCTGGCCGACGAGCCCGAGCGCGACGACCTGGCCCAACCCGAGGCCGTCACCGCCACCGGTCTGCCCCGCCACCTCGGCACCCTCCATGGCCGGCGGGTCCGACGCCTCCTCCATCAGCTGGCGGCCCCGGCCGAGGACCACGTGCTCGGGTTTCCCGGGCGCCTCCGCCCCCTACTGGGAGTTCCGGGGTTTCCGCCCCTCGCTGGCCCTGTTGTCACCGACCAAGGGTCCGGTGCTGTTCCGCCGCATCGGGGACCGGTCGGTATGGGTCCGATTCGGATGGGGCCGGAGCGACAACTGGCTGCCGGTCGAGGACCCCCGGGCCGAGCGGGCCCTCGACGTCGCCCGCCGGGACCGGCTCCGGGCAAGGACCTGGCCGCCGCCCTCGGGTTCAAACCCCATTACCTGGTGGCGGCCGTCAGCACACCGCGTGACGGCCACTGCTACAAGACGGTGCGGGCCCTGCTCCCCAGGAGCTGATGCGGGCCCCCGGGAGTTGATGCCGGTCACGAAGGGCCCGCGGAGCCGATCCCACTCCGGCGGTCGCCTACAGTCGGCACCAGTGCCCGCGTCCCCGGCACCCTCATCCCGAGCACCCTCGGCGTCCGGCACCACGGCGCCGCCGGATCGGTGCCCGCCCGGTGCTGCCCGACTTCGCCGGTGCCTGCATCGCCAACGTGGTCCCGGCCCTGCTGGCTCAGGGACGACCAACGGGTCACCGGGCCCGGCTGGTTGCCGGCGTCGGCCCGACAGGCCCGCCAGATCGTGCTGCTGGTGGTCGACGGCCTGGGCTGGGAGCAGCTGCGGGCCCGCCCGCGACCTGGCCCCGACGCTGTCGGCGGCCGAGGGCATCGAACGGGCCATCACGTCGGTGGCCCCGAGCACCACGGCCTGCGCCCTGACCTCGATCACCACCGGCCGGCTCCCCAGTCGAACACGGCATCCTCGGCTACCGCCTGGCCGACGGCGACGAGATCCTCAACGTGCTGCGGTGGCGGATCGGGAGCGCCACCCCCCGCGACGCCCGGCGGTCCGAGCCGGCCCGGACGGTTCCAGCCCTTCCCGTCGTTCCCCGGCTCGGCCCGTCACCGGTGCCGGTGGTGTCGCGAGACGAGTTCGGGAGCACCGGCTTCACCGCCGCCCACCTCGGCAACTCCCCGCTCCACGGCTACAAGGTGCCGTCGTCGCTGCCCGTCGAGGTGGGCCGGCTGCTCCGGGACGGCGAGCCGTTCGTCTACGCCTACTACGACGGTATCGACAAGGTGGCCCACGGCAACGGCCTCGGGACCCACTACGACGCCGAGCTCCGACCGTGGACCGGCTGGTCGGGGACCTCGTGGCCGAACTGCCCACCGGGTGCGGCCCTGGTCGTCACCGCCGACCACGGCCAGATCGACGTCGGGCCCTCGCCTCGAGCTGCTGGGCCGAGAGGTCATGGCCTCGGTGCACTTCCTCTCGGGCGAGGGACGGTTCCGTTGGCTCCACGCCCGGCCCGGCGCCGCCGCCGACCTCCTGGCCGCCGCCTCCGAGCGGTACGGGGACAGCACCTGGGTGCGTGGCACGGGACCAGCTGATCGACGAGGGACTGTTCGGCGGTCCGCCGAGCCGGCGCGCTGGTGGCCCGGCTCGGGGACGTCGCCCTGATCCCCCACGGTCCGATCGCCTTCATCGACCCGGCCGACACCGGCGAGAGCCGACTCCAGAGCCGCCACGGCTCGTTGACCAGCGACGAGATGCTGGTGCCCCTGGTGGTCCTCACCGGCGACGGGACCCAGTGATGGCTGAAGGGAGATCCTCATGACCGACGAAAACGAGCCGACGCCCGGGCGCACCGAGAGCCCGGCGCTGCACCCCGAGATCGTGGACGGGACCGCCGGGCCTGGTGAACACGCCGGTCATCGGGTCGGAAGGGTCGCTGCCCGGTGTCGAGGCGGGCGGGGACGGTCAGGCCGACGAGGTGCACACCGAGGTCCATCGAGCAGCCGGGAAAACTTCTGCGGATCGGTTCCATGGTCAAACAACTGCTCGAGGAGGTCCGCCAGGCGCCGCTCGACGAAGCCAGCCGGAGCCGGCTTCGGGAGATCTACGAGCAGTCGATCCGGGAACTGGCCGAGGGGCTCTCCCCCGACCTGGCCGCCGAGCTGGACCGGATCTCCATCCCCTTCGACTCCGACACCCCCTCCGAGTCCGAGCTCCGGGTGGCCCACGCCCAGCTGGTCGGTTGGCTGGAGGGGCTGTTCCACGGCATCCAGGCCACGCTGGTCGCCCAGCAGGTGGCGGCCCGGGCCCAGCTCGACGAGATGCGCCAGCGCTCCCTGCCCCAGGGATCCCCCCGGACATAGGCCGCCCGGGCACCTACCTCTGACCGCGTCCACCCGGAACTCGACCTGGACCAGCCCGGCTCCGACCGACATCCACCTGAGAGAACCGTTGCGGGCCAGGGACCTTCGGCTGCCCGCCGCGATCGCTTTCCGCCTGCGCTATCGTCGGAATGACACGGCTGTAACTCGTCCACACCCTGTGGAAATCGCCGGGTGTGAGCCCAAGGAACCTCGAGGAAGGCAGCTGCCCGGTGGCCACACGGTCCTTCACCCACCTGCACACCCATACCGAGTTCTCGATGCTCGACGGCGCCGCCCGGGTCAAAGAGCTCGTGCAGGCGGCGGTGGACGACGGCCAACCGGCGCTGGGCATCACCGACCACGGCAACATGTACGGCGTCCTCGACTTCTACGCCGCCTGCCGGCAGGCGGGAATCAACCCGGTCATCGGGACCGAGGCGTACATGGCCGGCGAGTCGCGCCACGAGCGGCCGGTGCGCAAGGGCAAGATCGACGACACCGGCGGGGACGCCGGCGGGGGCGAGAAGCTCTACTACCACCTCACCCTCCTGGCCGAGAGCAACGAGGGCTACCGCAACCTCCTCAAGCTGTCCTCGGCCGCCTACCTCGAGGGCTACTACTACAAGCCCCGGGTGGACTGGGAGCTGCTGGAGCGGCACAGCGCCGGCCTGATCGCCACCACCGGCTGCCTGGGCGGCGTCGTCCTCCAGGCCCTCCTGGCCGACGACCGGATCAAGGCCGAGACGCTGGCCGGGCGGCTCCAGGACATCTTCGGCAAGGACAACCTGTTCGTCGAGCTCCAGGACCACGGGCTGCCCGAGCAGCAAAAGACCAATCCGGCCCTGGTCGAGATCGCCAGGCGGATCGGCGCCCCCCTGCTCGCCACCAACGACAGCCACTACACCCACCGGGAGGACCACGTCGCCCACGACGCCCTGCTGTGCGTCCAGACCGGTGCCCTCATCGACGATCCCAAGCGGTTCAAGTTCGAGGGCGAGGAGCACTACCTGAAGTCGGCGGCGGAGATGCGCCACCTCTTCGCCGAGCTGCCCGAGGCGTGCGACAACACGCTGCTGGTCGCCGAGCGGGCCAACGTCGAGATCGACTTCGGCCGGCCGAGCCTCCCCCGCTTCCCGGTGCCCGACGGGTTCACCGGCGACACCTACGAGGAGCGGGCCGCCGCCTACCTGCGGCACCTCAGCATCGAGGGGGCCGAGGAGCGCTACGGCCGGCCGGTGCCGCCCGAGGTCATGACCAGGTTCGACTACGAGCTCGGGGTCATCGGCGACATGGGGTTCGCCGCCTACTTCTTGGTGGTGTGGGACCTGATCCGCTTCGCCCGCTCCCGGCAGATCCGGGTGGGCCCGGGCCGGGGCTCGGCGGCCGGGTGCTGTGTCGCCTACTGCCTCCGGATCGTCGATCTCGACCCCATCCGCTACGACCTGCTGTTCGAGCGGTTCCTCAATCCCGGGCGGGTCCAGATGCCCGACATCGACATGGACTTCGACGAACGGTACCGGGGCGACATGATCAAGTACGCGGCCGAACGCTACGGCTCCGACCACGTGGCCCAGATCGTCACCTTCTCGACCATCAAGGCCCGGGCCGCGGTCCGCGACGCGGCCCGGGTGCTCGGCTGCCCCTACATCGTCGGGGACAAGATCGCCAAGGCCATGCCTCCCCTGTTGATGGGACGGGACACACCACTGGCCGCCTGCCTGTCGCGCACCGACGGCCACGAGGACGGATTCGCGGCCGCGGCCGAGCTGCGCACCATGTACGACACCGATCCCGAGGCCCAGCGGGTGATCGACGTGGCCAAAGGCCTCGAGGGGCTCCGGCGTCAGGACGGTATCCACGCCGCCGCCGTGGTCATCACCGACGAGCCGCTAACCGAGTACGTGCCGGTCCAACGGAAGCCCGACGGCAACAATCCCGACGAAGCCCCCGTCGTCACCCAGTACGAGATGCACGGGGTCGAGGACCTCGGTCTGTTGAAGATGGACTTCCTCGGGCTCCGGAACCTGTCGGTCATCGAGCGCTCGCTCGATCTGATCGAAGTGTCCACCGGCGTGCGGCCGGACATCGACACCATCCCGCTCGACGATCCCGAGACCTTCGCCATGTTGTGCCGGGGCGACTCGATGGGGGTCTTCCAGCTCGAGGGAGGGCCGATGCGGTCGCTCATGCGGTCGCTCGCCCCCACCAGCTTCGACGACGTGGCCGCCCTGGTGGCCCTGTACCGCCCCGGTCCGATGGCCGCCAACATGCACCGGGACTATGCCGACCGGAAGAACGGTCGTCAGGCGGTGACGTACCTCCACCCCGATCTGGAGGAGATCCTCGGGGACACCTACGGGCTCATGATCTACCAGGAGTCGGTCATGCGGGTGGCCCAGAAGATCGCCGGCTACGACCTGGCCGAGGCGGACAACCTCCGTAAGGCGTGCGGCAAGAAGATCCGGGCTCTCATCCAGGCCGAGCGGGAGAAGTTCGTGGCCGGCTGCACGGCCACCGGATACGAGGAGTCGCTCGGCACTGCGCTGTTCGACATCATCGAGCCCTTCGCCGACTACGCCTTCAACAAGTCCCACGCCTACGGCTACGGCTTCATCGCCTACCAGACCGCCTGGCTCAAGGCCCATTACCCGGTCGAGTACCTGGCCAGCCTGCTCACCTCGGTCAAGGACAACAAGGACAAGACCGCCGTCTACCTCGGTGAGTGCCGCTCGATGGACATCGAGGTGCTCGTACCCGACGTGAACCGCTCGCTGTCCGAGTTCGCCGCCGACTTCTCCGACGGGCTGAGGGCCTTGGGCCAGCAGGGTGCCGGCGACGACCTGGGGCGGCGTGACCATCCCGGCGCCATCACCTTCGGTCTGGCCGCGGTGCGCAACGTGGGCGAGGGTCTGGTCGGACTGATCGTCGACGAACGGCTGGCCAACGGACCGTTCGCCGACTTCTACGACTTCTGTCAGCGGGTCGACCCCCAGGTCCTCAACAAGCGCACCATCGAGTCGCTGATCAAAGCCGGCGGTTTCGATTCGCTCGGCCATCCACGCCGGGGGCTGTGCCTGGTGTTCGAAGAGATCGTCGACCGTACCCTCGAGCGTCGGCGCGAGCACGACGCCGGGGTGGTCTCCCTGTTCGCCAGCCTGGAGCCGGAGACCGACGGTCAGACCATCGGATTCGCCGACACCAGGGTGCCGATCCCCGACACCGAGTTCGACAAGTCCCAGCGGTTGGCGTTCGAAAAGGAGATGCTCGGGCTGTATATCAGTGATCACCCGCTGATGGGCCTGGAGGGATCGCTGGCCCGGTTGACCGATTGCACCCTGGCCGAGCTCCGGGACATCGATCCCGAGGCGCCGTCCGGCGGGGGGGCCGGCTACGGGGGCGAAGGGCAGATCCGGTCGGTGGGCGGGGTGGTGACCGAGCTGAACCGCCGTTACACCAAAAAGGGCGATCTGATGGCCACTTTCGTGCTCGAGGACCTGAACGCCTCGATCGAGGTGTTCGTCTTCCCGAAGACGATGGCCGAATACGGGGCCCTGCTCGACGATGACGTCATCGTCGTCCTGAAAAGCCGGGTCGACCTCCGAGACGACAGGCTGAAGCTGGTGTGCATGGAGGTGCAGCGTCCCGAGCTGGCCTTGAGCGGCAGCCACGACCTGCACATCACCTTGCCCCTGCATGCGCTGACCGACACGGTGGTGGACAACCTCAAGCGGCTGCTGGCTGAGCACCCGGGCGACTCACCGGTGTTCCTCCACGTCGGTGAAAAGGTGCTACGACTGCCGTCCGAGTGCAACGTGGACAGCACCCGCGGGCTGGTCGGTGAGCTGAGGGTCCTCCTCGGACCCCGTGTCATCCAGAGTTGACCGGACCCATCGGCGCCGGTCACGGCCCTGTTTGCCGGTGCTCGGGCACCCGGCCGGAGGCGCCGGGCGGGCCCGGATACGACAGGCGCCTCTAAATCCCGTAAAATCAACTCACGGCTCCTGGCGTGGAGGCCCGCACATCCGCTTTCACCCGTCTTGGGCGAGCGGACCGAGGGGGTGTTCCCGGCCATACCGGGGCCGTCGGCTAACGCCGCAGGGAGACCGAGGAGTACGGAACGGCATATGTCCATCCAGGTGGAGACCAAGGACTGCACATCGATCAGTGACGCTGAGTTGGCCGAGATGGCCGATCTCTGCGCTGAACGGGAACCGCGATTCGACATCGGGTTCCTTTCCAAACAACGAGAGGAGTGGGTGCTGGTCACGCGTGCCCGCGAAGGCTCGAAATTGCGGGGGTATTCCTTCTCCACGCTCGAACGGATCGGCGGTACTCCGTCGCTCCTCATCGGGCTGGCCACCGTGGACCGGACGTCGCGGGCTGAGACCGTGCTCCGAGCCATGATGGGCGACAAGTACCGGCGGGCCCTGCTGGCCTTTCCCGACGAGGACGTGCTGGTGGGGACCCGGCTCTTCGGTGCCGAGGGATTCCGAGCCTTCACCGGGCTGACCGACGTCGTGCCCGGAGTCGATCACAAGGCCACCGGCGAGGAACGGGCCTGGGGACGTCGCCTGGCCAAGCGATTCGGAGCCGACGGCCGGATCGACGACCGGACCTTCGTGGTCAGCGGCGACGGTTGCGAGGCCGGAGGGTTCGATTTCTGTAGCCCCAAGGCGACCCCGTCCAGCGAGGCCCATGTGTTCTTCGAGGAAGTCGATGTCTCCGGGGGCGGTCGCCTGGTCGCATTCGGGTGGGCCATGGCCGAGGACCTGGCTGCCGGAAAGCTGGGCGGGCGCTGACCCCCCCACCCTTCGGGCCTGCACCAACGGGTACACCCGGGGATTCAAGCCCGCGGGGGCGGCGAAAGCAATAGCATGGGCGCGTGAAGGTATCCACGCGTGGCGACTACGCCAGCCGGGCACTCTTGTCGTTGGCTCTCCACACCGATGGGGACGGACCGACGGCGGTGCGGGACATCGCCGACCGTACCGGCCTGCCCCAGCCCTATCTCGAGCAGATCCTCCTCGCCTTGAAAGGCGCCGGCCTGGTGCGCTCCAAGCGCGGCGTGGGCGGAGGATACGTGTTGGCCCGCCCACCCGAGGAGATCACGCTGTCCCAGATCGTCTCGGCCGTGGACGGTCCCATCGTGGCCGGCGACTTCGGTCTTCCCCACGAGAACGGAGCGTGTGATCACGAGGGCCAGTGCGTGCTCCTCACCGTGTGGGCCGACCTGGGCGAGCACATGCGCACCCATCTCGACTCATACAACTTGGCCGACATGGTGGCTCGTGCCCAGGGTCGGGCCCCCGCCCTGCGCCAGAACGCCGGCTGAACCGCCCGCTCCCCTGACCGGTGTCACCCGGTCCACCGCCGGCCGGCCACCCGTCCGGGCGTCGAGGTGCCCCCTCCCCTCCGTCCACCGGGGAAGGCCCTACGCCCACCCGGTGGTTCCGAAACGGGCCCCGCTGGCGTCTATCCCTGGTTCCATCGGACCACCACCGCCTGTTCACGGTCCCATCCGAGCTCACTGAGACCGCCCGGGCCCAGCACGAACAGGCGGCCCTTGGTGGGGTCCAGCCCGACCCACCGGGCGGCCATGACCCGCAGGACGTGGGAGTGGGCGAAACAGGCCACATCGCCGTCGACGGCCCGGATCCGTGCGATCACCCGGTCCACCCGTTCGCCGACATCGTGCACGCTCTCCCCGTTCGGGGCCCCGTCGGCGAACAGGTCCCACCCGGCCCGCTCTCGCCTGATCTCCTCGGTGGTGAGCCCCTCGTACGATCCGTAGTCCCATTCGGCCAGGTCAGGGTCGGTCTCCGCTCGATCCCCCAGGCCAGCCAGGGCACCCGTGTCCCTGGCCCGGCGCAGCGGGCTGGTCAGCACCGTCGCCAGGTGGTACTCGGCCAGCTTGGGCTGCAGGGAGCGTGCCTGGGCCTCGCCCCCAGGGAGGAGGGGCAGGTCGGTACGACCGGTGTGGCGACCGTCCAGGCTCCACTCGGTCTCGCCGTGACGAATCAGTAGGCACCTGTGACCGGATCTTGGCATCCGGACAGCCGATCACTCCGAACACCTGGCGCGCAACCTGGGACCCGGGGCCCACCGGAAGTTCGGGTCGGTGCCAGTGGGACCCCAAAACAAGGAATGTCCCGGGCTGATCAGGCGTTAAAGCTCTTGTCAGTCCTGTGACGATGGATGAGGAGAGGGATGGCAAGTCGCACATTGAGCAGAAATGAACGAAAGGCCGGTGGGACGTCGGCCAAGAGAGCGGCGGTGGCATCCGCCCCCGCCACCGGTGGTGGCAGAACCACGCCCGCGCCCAGCCGACCCGCCGGATCGACTAGCGGAGCCAGGGGCCAGGCCCGCAACCGGGGAACCGATGCCGACAGCTTGGGCCTCTTCCTCCGGGATCTCGACCACCATCCGCTTCCCGATCACGAAGCCCAGACCGAGCTGGCCAAGAGGGTGGCGGCCGGCGACGATGCGGCCCGTCGAGAGATGGTGGCCGCCAACCTTCGACTGGTGGTCCACTGGGCCCGTCGCTACCAGGACCGGGGGGTCGATCTGCCTGACCTCATCCAGGAGGGGACGTTCGGTCTGATGCGGGCGGTCGACAAGTTCGACTGGGAGCGTGGCTTCCGGTTCTCGACTTACGCCACCTGGTGGATCCGCCAAGCGCTGCAACGGGCGGTGCAACAGCACGGACGCACCATTCGACTTCCCATGGAGGTGGCCGAGCGCAACCAGCAGGTGGACGCCGCCCTGTGGGAGCTGACGCACCAGTACCAGCGGCCACCCACCGACGAAGAGCTCGACAATGCCACCAACACCACCGCCGAGGTCCGCTCCGATCTGTCCCAGGTGGCCCGGGTCGTGGCCAGCCTCGATCAACCGGCGGCGGCCGACTCGACGGCCACACTGGGCGACCTGGTGTCCACCGACCTGAGCGACTTCGAGGACGAGGTGACCTCGGAGCTCACTCTCGACTTGGTCCGCCAGGCCGTCGACCGGTTGAGCGATCTCCAGCGCATGGTCATCCGGCATCGGTTCGGATTCGACGGGAGCGATCCCGCTTCGCTGCAGACGACTGCGGAGCGGCTCGGCATCGGTGTGCGCAAAGTGCGCCAGGCCGAGGCGGAGGCGCTCGAGGTGCTGGGCGACAGCCAGATGCTCGAAGCGGCCCACGAGGCCGCCTGAGCCGAGCCTGGGGGGCCACCCGGACCTCCCCTATCTTCCGGCCCACCTAGAACATCCCGGATCTCGCCGGCGGGACGCCGCCATGGGCCCGGACCCTGGCGGCCGGGGTCACTCGCCGAGGGCGGCCAGCTGGTCCCGCAAATCGTCGGGAAGCTCCGAGGACCACGAGACGGGCCGGCCGGTGCCGGGGTGGTCGAAGCCCAGGGAGAAGGCGTGGAGGAACGGTCGGGAGACGGTACCTCCGGGCAGTGTCCTCCCCTGGGCGTAGACCGGGTCGGCCACCACCGGGTGACCGATGGCGGAGAGGTGGACCCGGATCTGGTGGGTCCTGCCCGTCTCGAGGGTCGCCGTCAACAGTGTCGACGGCGCCGGCGTGCCGAAGCGCCGCTCGACCCGGTACCGGGTGCGGGCGTCCTTGCCCCGGCGTGACACGGCCATCCGGGTGGGTGAGCTGACCGAGCGCCCGATGGGGGCGTCGACGATTCCGCTCTCACCCTCGACGGTGCCCAACACCAGGACCCGATAGCTCCGGGTCACCCGGCGGTCGCCCAGTTGGGAGACCAGGGACCGGTAGGAGTCGGCGGTGCGGGCCACCACCATGAGGCCCGACGTGCCCCGGTCGAGCCGGTGCACGATCCCCGGACGGTCGGGTTCGGAGCCGACAGCGTCGGCCGCCGACGCCAGCTCCGGATACCGGGCCAACAGACCGTGGACCAATGTCCCGCCGCGATGGCCGGGGCCCGGATGGACGACCAGACCGGCCGGCTTGTCCACCACGATGACATCCGCGTCCTCATGGACCACGTCGAAGTGGACCGAGGGATCCGGCTCGGGTCCCGGTCGGCGCTCGTCGTCCCCGGCGTCCACCGAGAGGACCTGGCCGAGCCGAAGCACCGCGCTCCGGCTCCGAACCGGAACACCGTCGACGGTGATCCGGCTCTCGTCGATCATGGTGTTCACCACCGACCGGGAGACGTCCGACACCAGGGCCACCGCCTTGTCCACGCGGACACCGTCGAGGGACGCCGGCACCGTCACCGTCACCGTCACCGAGCTCACGAGAGCCGGGAGCCCCGGACCAGCGACACCACCAGCAGAGCACAACCGACGGTGATGCAGGCATCGGCCACGTTGAACGTGGGCCAGAAACGGAGGTCCACGAAATCGACCACCGCTCCGTGGTCTCCCCGGAACAACCGATCGGCGAGATTGCCCAGGGCGCCCCCGAGGATCAGCCCCAGGATGGCGGCGCGACCCAACGACGTCGACCGCCACACCAAGACCGACAAGGCGGCGACGAGGATGCAGACGACCACCACGACCAGATCGGTGTGACGTTGGAACAAACTGAAGGCCGAGCCGGTGTTGAACGACAGTCGGAGGTCGAGGGTGCCGATCACATGGATCGGTCCGGTCGCCAGCCGGGTGACCGCCCACCACTTGGTCAGCTGGTCGACGGCCACCACCGTGACGGCCACCGCCGCCGCGACCAACAGTCGCCGGCCTCCCGACGTCGGGCCGGACCGCGGGACCGCCGGTGCAGGGTCGTCGGTCAGCGTCGTGCCAGACCACCGCTCTTGCAAGCCACGCACAGCCGGGCGAACGGCAGGGCCCGCAACCGGGCTTTGGGGATGGCCTGGTGGCAGCGCTCGCAGGCGCCATAGGACTTGCGCTCGATCTTGCGCATGGCGTCGTCGATCTCCTCGACCGCGGCAGAGGCCTGAGCCGAAAGGGCGAGGTTCCGCTCGCGATCGACGGTCACCGTCCCGCCCTCGCCCGACTCCTCGTCGAACTGGACATCGCCGGGTTCCCGCTCGAGAGCCAGCGAGTCAGCCTCGGCCCGCAGATCATGGGCCTGCCCGTCATAGATGCCTCGCTCCTCCAGCAACAGGACCCTCTGTTCGTCGAGGAACTTCGACTCTTTGGCGTAGGGACCGACGGTGAGCCTCTTCGGCGCGGTCGGAGCTGCCGGCGGCTTCAAGGAGGATGAGCGCTTGAGTCCGGCTGCGCCCTTCTTGGCCGGGGACACCTTGGCTGTGGCCTTGGCCGGAGGAGCCGGCTTCTTGACTGACGGACCCTTCTTGACTGCCGACGGCGACTTTTTGGTCGCACCGGAAGCTCCCTTTTTGGTCACGGCAGTCTTCTTCGCCGCCGTGGGCCTCGTGGTGGCGGGGACGGACTTCTTCACCGGCGCGGTCTTCTTCGCAGCCGAGGGAGCTGACTTGGAGGACGATGCCGACTTCTTCGCCGTCGCAGCCCTCTTCGGCGTGGATGCTGCCGCCTTCTTTGCTGCTGTCACATCGACCTCCTTCAAGGTGCTCTCCGTCGCCCGGACGCCACCGCCCGGACGCGCCGGGACAGGGCCGTCGCCACATCCGGTGGGCGGGTGACGATACCGTGCCCAGCCCACCGCGGCAATCCGAACCAAGGGAACCGCCCCAGGACCATACCGGTACGGCGTCATCTCCCAAGCGGCAATCGTGAGTGACCAAGTTGGATACCGGTCGCTTCACCCGCTCACTGAACAAAGTGACCGGTCGAACCCAGTTGATGCGTCGACCCCGGCCCTCGGGCGTTGGGCCCCGTCGGCGGTCGACCGCTACAGGGGAAGTGGCGCGCTGGCTTCGGCCGGCTGGGAACTGGAAACGGCGCCGGTCGGCCGCATCTGGGTCACCTCACCGGTCTGGGCGGCGCCGCTGTGCTGGGGCGATGGGGCGCTCTGGGGAGGAGCGGCGGCCGGACGGTTACCGGTTTGGGTGATGCCCGGTTGGGGTGCGGCGCCGGGAGCGGCCCCGGCGGCGGGGGCGCCGGTGCCGCCCTCGGGTCGGGCCTCGGCCCGGGTGGCGGACTGGTCCGACTCCGGCTGGACGTTCTCGTCCACCCACCGCAGGATCTCGCTGAGCGCGCCACGCAGACGGCTCCGCTCGCTCTCGAGATGGCGGGTCATGGTCTCGACATCGTGGGCGAGCTTGGACCGGGCCACCTCGAGCCGGCCGATCTCCTCTCGCAGGCGTTGCTCCGACTCCGCCGCCAACTGGGTGGCCTGGGTCTGGGCCTGCTCCGTCAACAGTCGTGCCTTGGCCCCGGCTTCGGCGATGACCCGTGCGGCTTCGGCTTCCGATTCCGCCTTGGTCTCGTCGACGAACTTCTGGGCCAGCAGCAGGGTCCGCTGCAGGGTGTCGTCGGGAGGCGCCGGCTCGGCGGCCACCGCCACCGGCTGTTCGGGCCTCTGTTCGATGGCCAACTCCAGCTGGGCGATTCGCTCGGCCGCCTGTCGCAGACGCTCCCCACTTTGGCGCAGCTGTTCCTGCAGCCCTTCCGCTTCGACTGCGGCCTTCTCCAGGTATTCGTCGACATCATCCCGGTGATATCCCTTGAGGGTTTCGCGGAACTCAACCGTTCGGAGGGAGTCAAGTGCTGACTGGGAGGCATCCATGCCCGACATGCTAGCGGCGCTGCTCGGGGTGTCCAGGCATTATTTTTGCGAATTGTGGGAGCGGTCGGTGGCGCCCCCGGGGGGCGACGACGGGCCGGGGCACCTGATCATCGCTCGAGGAGTGGGATCACGACGGCGGATATGACCAAAAACACGATCAGGACCGAGAGATCGAGGCCGACGCCGCCCACCCGCACCGGGGGAATGATCCGTCGAACCGGCCGCAGCACCGGCTCGCAGATGGCGGAGAGCACGTTTTGGATCTTGTGGACCGGTGAGTCGTAGGCCAGACGGCCCGAGGCCGCCACCCAACTCAGGATGGAGTAGGCGAACAGAACCAGGAGGAACAGGTAGAGGACCGTCACGATGATCCCGAACATGTCGACTCACTCCCTCTTCCCGCCCGGGCCAGGCGTGCGGTCCCGGCTCAGGGATTGACCAGGCCGCGGTCGGCCAAGCGCTGGCGCTCCTCGTCGGAGACCTTCACATTAGACGGCGTCAGCAGGAATACCTCGTCGGCCACCCGCTCCATCCCGCCCGACAGGGCATAGGTGACGCCGCTGCAGAAATCGATCATCCGCCGCTGGAGGTCACGATCGGCGCTCTGCATGTTGACGATCACCGGTTGGTTGTTCATGAGCCGATTGGCGATCTCCTGGGCGTCGGCAAAGCGGCCCGGCGCCACGATGTGGACCCGGGCACTCGACGATTCCTGGGAGATCGGCCGCACCGACGGAGATCCGAGCGGGCCCCGGGGAGCCACGGTGGTGGGCGAGGCGGCGACGGCCGTGCCTGCCGTCTCGTCCCTCGTCAGCGTCCTGATCCGGGGGCTCGGCATGGCCGTGGTCGGTTCGTCGACCTCTTCTGGACCGGTGGCCGATCGTTGACCCGACCCGGCCCACGCCCGGTGCCGATGACCGGGCGTCGTAGTCGTCGTAGTCGTCGTAGTCGTCATCGACAAGGCCCAGGTAGGCCATGGTCTTTTTCATGAACGAAGCAGCCATCGATTCCTCCTCGGCACAGCGTAGTGCCTGGCTTCATCTACAGGTGGAAGGGTGGGACCCCCCTCGGTGATCACCGAGATCGGGCCCGGGCACCGAACAGGACCCGACCCAGCCGGACCATGTTGGACCCCTCGGCCAGCGCCACCTCGAAGTCGTCGCTCATACCCATCGACCGAACTCGCAGGTCGAGGGAGTCCGCCAGCCTGGCCACCAACCGGAACCCCGGCCGGACCTCCTCGTCGGTTCCGGGACGTCCCACAGCCATCAGGCCGGCGACGTCGAGATCCTCGTCCCGCAGAGCTCGCACCAGCTCCGCCACCCCGGCCGGGGGGCAGCCACCCCGACCGGGAATCCCGGCCACGTCGACTTGGACGAGCACCGTCGATCCGGGCCGGCGCACGGCGATGGCCCGGCCCTCCTCGATCCGGCTCACCCCCTGCCACCAGGTAACCAGCCCAGCCAGGCGGGCCACCTTGTTCCGCTGCACGGCCCCGAGGAAGTGCCAGACCGGCACGGCGTCCCCCGGCGATGCGGGATCGGGCCCGGGACCACCGGTACCGGCATTGGTCCCGGTCACGACGTCGAGATCGAAAGCGCCGGCTTTGGCGACCAGCTCGTCGGCGTAGTTCTCGCCCACGTCGACCAGTCCGACCGAGAGGGCGGCACGCACCGCATCGACCCCGAAACCCTTGGTCACGGCGACGATGCGCACCGAGTACGGATCGCCCGAGGCCACGTCGATGCGGCCACGGACCCCTTCCAGGCGGTCTTGGAATCCGGTGGGATCGAAGTGCCCGGGCTGGCCGGTCACGGCCCGACCGGACCCGACGACTCCTCCGGGGACGGGTCGGACCCGGACGGCTCGGACCACACCAACAGTGCCTGGCGGCCCAGGTCCCCCCGCCCCCGGTGCGAGAAGTACCCAACGTCGCAGGCCGTGCAAGCGCCCACGCCCGGGATCTCGTTGACGCCGCAGGCCGTCAACATCGCCGACACGGCGGCGGGGATGTCCAGCGCCGGACGACCGTCCGACGTCCGGCCCCGGGCCTGTTCGCCGATGACGGCGCACACGTGGGCCAGGTCGGACTCGGAGAACTCGTAACAGCCGGCGTGGATGCACGGACCGAGGGCGCCGACCACCTCGGTGGCCCCGAGATCCCGCATGGCTCCCACCGCCGCCTGCACCACACCCTTCGTCAGCCCCCGCCACCCGGCGTGGACCGCCGCGAACACCCCTTCGCGGCTACCCAGGGCCACGGACCCACAGTCGGCGGTGAGCACCGCCAGCCCCACCGAGGGAACCCCCGACACCAACGCGTCACCGACCCCGGCCCCCACCACCGGCACCTGCCCGGCTCGCTCCCCGGTGTCGGCCACCTCGGCCGCATCGGCCGCGTCCGCTCCCAGCACGGTGACGACCGAGCTCCCGTGGACCTGGTCGACCCATCTGACCTCCCGGACCCCGGTGTGGCTCCGGCCACTGGTCACCCCGGTGGCCCACCGGCCGAGGCCGCTCCCGGCCGGGCCGGGCCCAGGGCGGGGACGGAGGTCGCCCGAGGAGGCATCGCTCCAGGCGGCAACGATGGTCCCGACGATGGGGACGACGGGGGTGGGCCGGGTCAGCGCAGGAACGAGGGCACGTCGAAGTCGTCGTCGCCCAGATCGAGCTCGTCCTCGGTCGGTGCGGCGAAAATGTCCTCGTGAGCGGGGTCCGCACCCAGAACACGGCTGCGGCTCTCCTCACGCCCACCTGCCTCGGTCTGGGTGGACCCGCCGCGGGACTGCGCTTCCCATCGCTCGAAGCCGGCGGCGATCACCGTCACCCGCACCTCTTCGCCCATGTCTTCGTCGATCACACTCCCGAAGATGATGTTGGCGTCGGGGTGGGCCACGCCGTGGATGATCTCGGCGGCCTCGTTGACCTCGAACAGGCCCAGATCCGGTCCCCCGGCGATATTGAGGAGAATGCCCCGGGCCCCCTCGATGGAAGCCTCCAGTAGCGGGCTGGTAATGGCGGCCCGGGCTGCATTGACCGACCGCCCCTCACCGGTGGCCGAGCCGATGCCCATGATGGCGGTCCCGGCGTTGCTCATGATCATCTTCACGTCGGCGAAGTCGGTGTTGATCAGGCCGGGAACCGTGATCAAGCTGGTAATCCCCTGTACCCCCTGCATCAGCACTTCGTCGGCCATCTTGAAGGCGTTGACCATCGAGGTCTTCTCGTTGGACACGGTCAGCAGACGGTCGTTCGGAATGATGATCAGAGTGTCGACCTTCTCCTTCAGGTTCTGAATACCGGCCTCGGCCTGGACCGACCGTCGACGTCCCTCGAAGGTGAACGGGCGGGTCACCACCCCGATGGTCAGAGCACCGAGCGATTTGGCGATCTCCGCCACCACCGGAGCCGCCCCGGTGCCGGTACCGCCACCCTTGCCGGCGGTGATGAAGACCATATCGGCACCCTTCAGCGCCTCTTCGATCTCCGAGCGGTGCTCTTCTGCTGCCAACCGGCCAACTTCGGGATCGCTTCCGGCTCCCAATCCCCTGGTCAGCTGGCGTCCGATGTCCAACTTGAGGTCGGCGTCGCTCATGAGCAAGGCCTGGGCGTCCGTGTTGGTGGCGATGAACTCGACGCCGCGCAGACCGGCCTCGATCATCCGGTTGACAGCGTTGACACCCCCGCCTCCGACGCCGACCACTTTGATGACGGCGAAATAGTTGTTCTGCGCCGGAACGGTCATGGAATCCCTTACCCTCGACCAAAGGTTGAAACCGTTCCAACCGGCGAGTTGTCGACCACGATACGGTCAGCGGAGTACCTGGTCAAGCACAGTCGGCCCACATAGCGACCCTGTTCCGACGCAATGACAACCCGGAGGGTGACGCCAACCAGGTCATGAGCTCACCGCGGGCGACTGGGGCACCGACACGTCGATGGTCGTTGCTCCCACCAGCGACGCGTGGGCGATGATGGCCGCCACGTCCTCGTACTTTGCGTTCAGTTCGGTGTCGGTCCCCAACGCCACGGTGATCCCCGAGTTCAGTCGCAGGTCGAGCGTGCCGTCCGGTTCCTCGGTCACCGACACCACCTGGGCCTTGAACGCCCGGGGCAGGCTGCGGCTCACCGCCAGTCCGGCGTCGGCACCCGGGGGGAGCGTGCCCCCCACCGGTGGGGGGGTCACCTCGCCCTTCGGTCCGTAGACGGCCATCTCCGGGAGGCCGGGCGGCTGGCCCAGCAGTACCTCGAGAGTCCGGCCGTGGCTGTCCAGCACCGACCACGCCGTACCTGGACCGGCCATCATCACCATCGGGACCCGTTCGGTGACCGAGACCGTCACCCCGTCGGGCCAGTCCCGCTCCACCTGGGCGGTGGCGACGAAGGGCAGGGCCTCGACGCGGGAGGCAGAGGACCCCGGATCCACGCTGATCAGGGGCGGATGACTGTCCAGCCCGGCGGCGGCCACGATCGCCGATGTCGACGTGTTGGGGTGGTGCCCGGACACGGTGATCACCCGGGCATTGAACAGGCCGGTATGGAGCAGGCCCCAACCGACCACGAGCAGCACAACCGCCGCCACCAGCCCGACAACCCAACGGAGCCGGCGGCGACCCTGCTTCCGCCGGACCGCCAACCGGCGTTCTCGGATCCGGGGGTCGATGGGGGCCGGCTCGGTCTCCTCGGGGCCCGCCACTGTGTCCGTCACAGTGTCCGTCACCGGGTCGGTCACCGGGTCGGTGGGTGTGCCCGTGGGTGTATCGGTGGGTGCGGTCACGATGCCTCACTCTCCTGGTCGGCGAACCCGATGAGGCGCACCTCGGTCTGGAGGTCCACGCCGGTGGCTTGGGCGACCGTGGCCCGCACGTGGTCCATGAGCCGCTTCACGTCCTCGGCGGAGCCACCGGGGTCGGCCTGGATGAAGTTGGCGTGCTTGGGCGACACCTGGGCCGTCCCCAGGCGGAACCCCTTCAGCCCGCACTCGTCGATCAGGCGCCCGGCCGAGTCGCCGGGCGGATTCGAGAAGACCGAGCCGGCGTTGGCGCCCCCCGGCTGGTTGGCCCGGCGCCAGCGCACGATCTCCTCGATGACCGCCTTCCCCTGGTCGGCGTCGCCGCGCTCCAGGTGGTGACGGCCCGCCACCACCACTTCGGTGGGGGCCAGCCCACTGTGGCGGTAGCCGAGGGCCAGACGGGCCGGGCCGGACTCGTGCACCGTGGCATCGGACAGGTCCACCCACCGGAAGCCGGACAGCGTGGCCGCAGTATCGGAGCCGTGGCCACCGGCGTTCATACGGATCGCCCCTCCGACCGTGCCCGGCACACCCACGGCCCACTCCAGCCCGGACAGGCCGGCCGCGGCCGTGCGCCGGGCCAGCACCGGGAGACTGAGGGCGGCACCGGCCACCACCTCGGTGCCGTCGACCACCAGCGTCTCGAACCCGCGCCCCAGGGTGATGACCAGGCCGGGAAATCCCTGGTCGGCGACCAACAGGTTCGATCCCCGGCCCATCACCATGACGGGAACCCTCGACCCGGCCAGCGACCGGGCCACCGCCATCAGCTCCTCCTCGTCGGCGGGATCGGCGAACAAAGCGGCCGGGCCCCCCACCCGGTAGGTGGTCAGCGCGCCGAGCGGGTGATGGCGCTGGGCCAACGACCCGAGGGCTCGATCCACCGAGGACAGGTCGTCGGACCAGGTAGTCAACGAGCCGCTCACCAGCCCGGGTCGGCCATCAGCTCGTCGGGGAGGGAGGTGAGATCGCCAGCCCCGAGCGTGCAACAGAGGTCGCCTTCCTCGAGGATCTCCCCCACCGTGCGGCGGAGATCGGACCGACCGGCCACATAGAGCACGGGCATGTCCGGGAAGGACCGGTGGACGGCATCGGCCACCAGCTGGCCGGTGACGCCGGGCACAGGGGCCTCACCGGCGCCGTAGACATCGGTGACGACAGTGAGGTCGGCGTCCCCGAAGGCGGCTCCGAACTCCTCCCCCAGTTGGGCGGTCCTGGTGTAGCGGTGGGGCTGGAACACGGCCACCACCCGGCGCCACTCCCCGTTGCGGGCGGCCGCCAGCACGGCCCGGACTTCGCTGGGGAGGTGGGCATAGTCGTCGACGAAGGTCACGCCTCGTACCGTGCCCCGGAACTCGAACCGGCGGGCGACGCCGGCGAACCGGGCCAGCGCACGCGCCGCGGCGTCGAACGGCACCCCGGCGGCCAGGGCGGCCACCGTGGCCACGGCGGCATTGCGTGGCGTTGTGGAGGCCGGGAACCGGAACATCCAGTCGACCCTGCTCGAGCCCCTCGGGTCCGAGCAGGCTGAAGGAGACCGAGCTGCGGGCCAGGGTCAGATCGGCCATACGGTAGGTGCATTCGGGGCCGGTCCCGACCACGTCGGCCCCGGCGGCCCGCCCGATCGCGGCCGCCACCGGATCGTCCCCTCCGACCACCCGGTGGTGGCGGGCGGTGGCCACGAACTGCTCGAACGCCGCCCGCACCGCGGCGAAGGACCCGTAGTGGTCGAGATGGTCGGCCTCGACGTTGGTGACGACGGCGATGTCGGGCACCAGAGCCAGGAAGGTGCCGTCGCTCTCGTCGGCCTCCACCACCAACCACTCACCCTCGTCCCACACCGCATTGGTGCCGATCTCGTTCACGTCGCCGCCGATCAGGAACGACGGGCGCATCCCCGCCTCGACCAGCAACAGCGCCAGCATGGACGCCGTGGTGGTCTTCCCGTGGGTGCCGGCCACGGCGATGCACCGCCGGAGCGAGGCGATGGCGGCCAGGGCCTCGGACCGGGCCAGGACGGGGACGCCCCCGACGGCGGGCCTCGGCGATCTCCGGATTGCGTGTCGGCGATGGCGGACGACACGGTGACCAGGTCGGCCGAACCCAGGTTGTCGGCCCGGTGGCCGATCTCGACGTGGATCCCGCACCGGACAGCCGCTCGGTGATCCGCCGAGGCCTTGAGGTCGCTGCCCGTCACCGTATGGCCCATGGCGTGCAGCACGGTGGCGATGGCGCTCATGCCCGGCGCCGCCGATGCCCACCACGTGGACCGTGCGCAGGCCGGCCGGGTCGCCCAGGCGGCCGCAGCCGTGATCCGCGCTCATCGTCGGCTCCCTCGGCCGTACCGGCCGGGCGTTCGCCTCGACCACCCGGGCCCCGGCGGCGGCGGCGTCGACCCGGCCGACCGATGCCGCGGCCTCGCCCCATCGCCCCGAGGCGACCCGGCGTCGACCGAGCAGACCGTCCAGCACCGTCGCCGAGCCGCTCCGGCGTCCAGCTCCTCGTCGGCGATCAGGACCGCAGCCCCGACCCGCTCCAGCACCCGGGCGTTGGCCGTCTGGTGGTCGCCGGGGGCGCCCGGGAGCGGGACCAGCACCGAGGGCACCCCGGCCGACGGCCAGCTCGGCCACGGTCATCGCACCGGCCCGGCACACCACGACGTCGGCGGCGGTGTAGACGGCGGCCATCCGCTCCTCGTAGGGGACCCGGGTCGAGGTGGAGCCCGGACCGCGGCCGTGCCGGCCGGATCGGATCCGGGCGCCGCGTGTCGCCGGGGCGTGCCGGCTTCGGGCTCGTCCCAGTCCCGTCGGCCGACGATGTGGTAGATCGATCGGTCGTCCCGGTCCTTCCACCGGTCGAGCCAGGTCGGCGACCACCTGGTTGAGGTGGCGGGCGCCGAGCGACCCGCCGAACACGGCCACGGTGGGCCGGTCCGGGGCAGTCCCGACGACAGCCGGCGCCGCCGCTCCGGCGCTGCGGCTGTCGCGGCTGACGGCGGCGATCTCGGGCCCGGACCGGGGTGCCGGTGACCACGGCCCGGGGCAGAGGATTCCCCTCCCACCCCACGGCGCGGCCCGGGCGAACCGCCCGAACAGCCGGTTGGCCGCGCCCGGGCACGGCGTCCACGTTCACCAGCACCAGGGGCACGCCCAGCACCACGGCGGCCAGCGAAGCCGGCCAGGCTGGCGTAGCCACCCGACCGACACCACCACCCGGGGACGGGCCCGGAGGACCACGCCGAATCCACGGGCACAGGCGACGACCAGCCCGCCGATGCGCGGCCAGGTTGGCCTCGATGTCCCGGGGAGCCAGGCTGCGGACGATCCCCCGCCCGGGCAGCAGGGTGAAGGGGAACCCCCGGCCCTCCAGCACCGCCCGGTCCTGACCCCGGGCGGACCCGACGAACTCGATGGTGTCGCGGGTGTGACCGGCGTCCACCAGGGCCTCGGCGATGGCCAGGGCCGGCTGGAGGTGCCCGGCGGTGCCCTCCTCCCGCCACCAGGGCGAACCGCTCCCCGCTCACCGTCTGATCGGGCGCAGCCGCAGCGCCGGTCGGCCGCGGTCGTCGACCGCTCGTGGGAGGCGATGTTGAGGAGAATGCCGACGGCGGCCATGGTGATGACCAGAGACGATCCGCCGAACGAGATGAACGGCAGCGGGATGCCGGTCACCGGCAGCACGCCGATCACGGCACCGATGTTGATCACCGCCTGGCTGGTGATCCAGGTGGTGATCCCGACGGCGAGCAGGCTCCCGAACCGGTCCGGGGCCCGGGTGGCAGCCCGCAGGCCGAACCAGGCCAGGGCGAAGAACAGGCCGAGGAGCACCACCGCGCCCACCAGGCCCAGCTCCTCCCCCACCACCGAGAAGATGAAGTCGGTATGGGCGTTGGGCAGGGTCCCCCACTTCTCGCGGCCGCCTCCGAGGCCCAGCCCGAACAGGTGCCCAGACCCGAGCCCGATCAGTGACTGCCACACCTGGTATCCGCTGCCCGAGCGGGTGGCCCCCGGGTGGAGGAAGGACAGGATCCGGTCCCGCCGGTAGGGATCGGCCAGGCCCACGATGATGGCCAGACCGCCGAAGACGCCCACGATCTTCAGGATCGGGCGCATGGGCACCCCACCGATGAACAGGATGCCGAAGGCGATGCAGCACGAGGACCAGGGCGGTACCCATGTCCGGCTGCTTGAGGATGAGGACGCCCGGAGATGCCCAGCACCGACCAGCACCGGGACGATCACCAGCTTCGGATCGGTCGACAGGTGGGACCGCCGGGTCAGCAGGTCGGCGGCGAAGACCGCCAGGGCCAGCTTCATCAGCTCGGAGGGCTGCAGCTGCAGCATGCCGAACCCGATCCACCGCGACGAACCGCCGGCGGACACGCCCAGGTGGGGCACGAGCACCACGACCAGCAGGATCCGATGGTCACCACCACCAGCGGACCGCGGACCCTCCGCCACTTCCGGTAGTCCACCTCGAGGAACACCAGCACGCCACGGTGCCCAACCCCATCCACAGGGCCTGGCGGATCGAAGATCGACCACGGCGACCCGTACAGCTGGATGGAGATCAGCGGCGAGGCCGAACCGACCATGATGAGGCCGAACACGCAGAGCACGGCGATCAGCACGGCAATGGCCGGCGCCGTACCGATGGCGGGACACCGACTCCTTCCACTCTGGACCGGCGGGTCGCCTTGGCCCGGTCGCCACCGTCGGAGCCTGCGCCGTCCCGGAACGGGTCGGGCCGGGTCGCCGGACGGGGCCACCCGTGGGACGGGGACCCGACCGGGTGGCGCGGTCGACGGATGGCGCCCCCGGGGACCGTCTCCGGGTCGACGCGTTGCGTTCAGCCATGCCGGTCCCCGGCGGGTGAGCCGTCCGGACCGGGGCGTCGGTGTCGCCGAGGCCATGATCTGCATCCTCCTAGCCTCGCCCACCGGGGCGTTCGGGTGGTGGAACCCCATCAGACCTTCCCCACGGTGAGGAAGTCCCCGTAGAAGATGCCGAGGCCCGAGGGCGGCGAACAGCCCGGCCAGGATCCAGAAGCGGACGATCACCGTGGTCTCGGGCCACCCCAACAGCTCGAAGTGGTGGTGGAGCGGAGCCATGCGGAACACCCGGCGATGGAAGACCCGGAAGCTGACGATCTGGATCACCACCGACAGGGTCACGATGACGAACAGGCCGCCGATGACCACCAGCAGCAGATCAAGGTTCATCAGCAGGCACAGCGCGGCCAGTCCCGAACCGATGGACAGGGACCCGGTGTCACCCATGAAGATCTTGGCCGGAGCCGCGTTCCACCACAGGAACCCGAGGCAGGCCCCGGCCAGGGCCACGGCGGCCAGGGCCAGGTCGAGGGCGTCGGGGACGCGGTAGATGCCGAAGTGGCGGTACTGCCAGTAGCCGATGATGGCCAGGCAGGCGAAGCAGAAGGTCGAGGAGCCGGCGGCCAGTCCGTCCAGACCGTCGGTGAGGTTCACCGCGTTGGCCGAGCGCGGCGATGATCAGCGTCGCCCACACCACCCACACCCCGGTTCCCGAGGTTGCAGGCCGATCGAGTCGTACCGGGTGAAGGACAGGGCGGTCGACGCGTGGGCCCAGTACACGGCGAGCAGGGCGAAGAGCAGCCCCAGGCCGATCTGGGCGCCGAACTTGGCCCGCTTGTTCAACCCGAGGCTCCGCCGGTTGCGCACCTTGATCCAGTCGTCGGCGAACCCGATGGCGGCGGCACCGACGATCGCCATCATGACCAGGGCTCCCGACGCGAGAAGTTGACCCCGGGAACCAGGTGGGCGGCCAGGTAGCCGATCAGCACTGCGGCCACGATGCCGATGCCACCCATGGTGGGCGTCCCCGCCTTGGCGATGTGGACCTGGGGTCCGTCCTCGCGGATCTGCTGTCCGATGTTGTGCTTGCACCAGCCACCGGATGAGCATGGGCGTGGACAGGACGGCCACCCACAGGGCGATGCCCCCGGCAGTCATCAGGGAGATCACCGGCCCACCCCGCCCGACCCGCCGATCCCGGGACCGTCGACCCCGGGATCGTCGACCAGTGCCCGCTCGGCCAGTGCCCGCTCGGCCTCGAACCGATCGTCGAAGGGCACCACCCGGTCGGCCAGGTCTGGGTGGTCTCGTGACCCTTTCCCGCCACCACCACGACGTCGCCGGGTCGGGCCCGGCCCACCGCCATGCGGATGGCCTTGGCCCGATCCGGTTCCACCACCAGCTCGGCCTGGTTCCCGATCCCCGACGCGATCTCGTCGATGATGGCCATCGGGTCCTCCGACCGCGGGTTGTCCGAGGTCAGGACCACGACATCGGACCAGTGGGCGGCGGCGACACCCATCTCCGGACGCTTGCCCGGGTCGCGGTCGCCGCCGGCGCCGAACACGCATGATCACCCGGCCCGGCCCCGCCAGCTCCTGGGCAGAGGCAAGGGCCACGTCCAGCCCGGCCGGGGTGTGGGCGTAGTCGACGACGACGGCGAAGGGCGGTCCGGGCGAGACCACCTCCATCCGGCCGGGCACCGGGCGGGCGGAGGCCAGGCCCCTCGACCACCAGGTCGTCGTCGAATCCGAGGGAGGTGACCACCGCTGCGGCCAACAGGGCGTTGTCCACGTTGAACGCACCGCTGAGCGGGACGCCGCACCGTGCGCCCGTGCCACCGGAACGAGGTCGATCCCACCGATGACGTGATCTCGGTCGCCTCGGAGCGGCTGACGGGGAGCACCGCACGGCCGGCACCTTCGATCTGGCGGGCCAGACGCCGGCCCCAGGGATCGTCCACGTTGACGACCGCGGCCCGGGCCCGGGACGCCTCGAACAGCCGCGCCTTGGCCCTGAAGTACTCCTCCATCGATCCGTGGTGGTCGAGGTGCTCCCGGCTCAGGTTGGTGAACGCCGCCACGTCGAAGACGATGCCGTCCACCCGGTGCTGGCTCAGGGCGTGGGACGACACCTCCATGGCCACCGCCTGATGGCCGCCGGCACGGAGTTCGGCCAGCCGGCGCTGGAGCACCGGCGCCTCGGGTGTGGTCCGCTCGCCGTCCAGGGTGCCGATGGTGGCGGCGGAGCGCCCGTCGTGGCTCGAGGATGGACCGGACCAGATGGGTCACCGTGGTCTTGCCGTTGGTGCCGGTCACGCCCACCATGGTCATCGACCTCGCCGGATGACCGAAGAACGATGCCGCCACTGCGGCCATGGCCGGTCTCACCTGACCCTGGCCACACGGACCTGGGTGACGTCGAGTTCCAGGAACCGCTCGCAGAGCAGCGAACCGGCTCCGGCGGCCACCGCCTCCGCCGCGTGCAGGTGGCCGTCGGTGTGGGTACCGGGAACGCAGCAGAACAGCGTGCCCTCCGTGACCCGGCGGCTGTCGAACTCGATCCGCGGCCACCTCGGTCGATGCCGGATCGCCCGCGCACGTCGACCACGTCGATGTCGTGGATCAACTCGCTCATCTGCACAGGTACGTGGTCCAAGGACTCCGATGCGAGAAGGGGGCCGGACAACCCGTTGGCGGAACCACCTACGGGTCCTTCCGTGGTCGCTCCGGCCGGCACCGTGATGGTACCGGTGGCACCGATGGCCGTGCTGGACGCGGCCGGTGTCGCCGTGGCTGTGGTGGGGATGCCGTAGTGGTGGAGGGCGTAGGCCATGATGGTCGAGAACACCGGCGCGGCCACCGCACCACCGTAGATCGGCGTGGGGTGGTCGAGGACCACCACCGCCGACAGCACCGGGTCCTCGGCCGGGGCGAACCCGGCGAACGAGCCCACGTAGGCGCCGGGGATGTACCCGAGGTGGTTGGGGTTGGGGATCTGGGCGGTCCCGGTCTTTCCGGCCACGGTGTAGCCGTCGATGGCGGCCTCGGTCCCGGTTCCCGACGCGACCACACCTTCGAGCATGGACACCAGTTGGGCGTTGGTGGTGGGGTCGATCACCCGGTGGGAGGGGGACGGCGTGGCCGGTGTGACGCCACCGCTGGGGCTCACCGTCGGCCCGCACCAGCCGGGGTGCGACGAACACGCCGCCGTTGGCCACCGCGTTGTAGGCGTCGAGGATCTGCTGGGCCGTCACCGCGTCGTCCTGGCCGATCGGGGTGGAACCGATCGAGGTGCCCGTCCACGCCGAGGCTCCCGGAACCAGCCCCTGGGACTCACCGGGGAACTCCAGCCCGGTCGGCTTGCCGAATCCCAGGTTGCCGATCTGGGCGAGCAGACGGTTCTCCCCGAGGCCCTCGGCCACCTCGATGGTGCCGATGTTGGACGACTGGGCCAGGATCCCGCCGGGCGTCAGCGTTCGACAGGCCGTGGGCCTCGGCGTCGTGGAAGGTGTAGGTGCCCATGGGCAGGGAGGACGGGACCGCGATCACCTGGTTGGGGGTGATCACCCCGGCGGCCAGGGCGGCCGAGAAGGTGACCAGCTTGAACACCGAGCCCGGCTCGTAGACCTGGGTCACCGCCGAGTTGGAGGGCGCCTCCTCCATGCCGGCGGGAAGGGTGTCCGCCCGGGAGACCAGGGTCGGTCCCGTCGGAGCCGGCCGGCGAGCCGCCGGCGTGGCGGCCGCCGTCGTGGCGGCGGCGGTCCGGTGGTCGGCGGCGGTGGTGCCGGCGCCGGTGTCGTCGGCTCGCCGGTGACGGCGGCACCGGTGGTGGCCGAGCCGGTGGTGGCCTGCAGGTTGGCCATGGCCAGGATGTCACCCGGTCTTCACGTCCATGACCACGGCGGTCCCACTGTAGGCGTGCGAGGCGGAGATCTCCGCCGCCAGTGCCTGTTCGGCCACGTACTGGATCGACTCGTCGATGGTGAGCTCCAGGCCGCTCCCCGGCTTGGCCGCCACCGAGGCCGTCGCTGCCGGGAAGGGCCACGCCGTCGGGTGCCTGCATGAGGCTCTTCGAGCCGGCCTTCCCGGCCAGGAGGGACTGGTACTGGTACTCGAGGCCCGAGGCGCCGTTCGCCGTCCCAGTTGACCGTCCCCACCAGCGGCGAGGCCAGCTGGCCGTCGGGCTCGACCCGCTGGGTCTCGGGCACCAGGTTGATGCCGGTCAGGTTGAGGGCGGTGACCTTGGCCGCCACGGCGTCGGACACACGGTGGGCCAGGTAGACGAAGCCCGAGTGCTCGGTGAGCTCGGACCGCAGCTGGTCGGCGGGGATACCGAGCACCGGCGCGAGCGCGTCGGCGACGGTGACCGGATGGGTGATCAGCAGCGGGTCGGCCGACCACGGTCTGCTTGGTCACCGTCTCGGCCAGTACCTCGCCGTTCCGGTCGTAGATGCCCCCGCGGACGGCGGGCACGCCACCGTCTGGGTCAGCTCGGAGGCCGACAGTGAGGCGTAGTGGTGAGTGGGAGAACTCCTGCACGGAGACCAGGCGGCCGATCAGGACGATGAAGACGATCACCAGGACCAGCCGCATGGCGCGGGTGCGCCGGCCCAGCAGGATCGAGGGGCTCACCGTGGCGCCGCGGCGCTCGATGCGGCGGTTCTGGTGGCGTGGGCGGCGGCGGCCGGGCACGTCTGGGGAACCGGCAGAGGCACGTTGAGCGGCACCTGGGGCAGGTAGATGACCTGGGTCGGCGCGACCAGGCCCTGGGCCTTGGCCTGGCTGACCACCACCGGCGGGGCGGCCTTCTCCGCCACGGTCACCTGGGCGGCCTTCTGGGTGGCCACGGCCGCGGCCACCTCCTGCTGGGTCGTCGACAGCGTGACCTGGCCCTCGGTCACCAGCGTGTCACCGACCACCACGGCCAACAGGCTGCCGACGACCAGGAGGCCGAAGCCACATGGTCGAACGCCGGACCCGCCTGGTGCCGGGCCGACGCCGCGGCCCCGGCTCGAAGAGCCGGAGGGGCGGACGGCGGGACGGCGCGGAACGGCGCCGGGCTGGGCCCGGGCCGACGAACGGCGGGCCGCAGCCTCTGCCGGCGGCGCCATCAGGCCACTCTCGCCCGGTCGGAGGCGCCGGTGGCCGACCGGGATCAGGCGCTCGATGACCCGGAGCCGGGCGGCCTCAGCCCGGGGGTTGCGGGCCACCTCCTCGTCGGTCGGGCCGGCGGGCGCCCCGGGCCACCAGGCGGAACTGGGGATTGGCCCCGCACACGCAGGGCAGCCCGGGAGGGCACTGGCAGCCGTCGGTGGCCAGGCGGTTGAAGATGGACTTGACCAGGCGGTCCTCACCCGAGTGATAGGCGATGACCACGCAACGGCCCCCGGGCCGCAGGAGGGCCAGGGCGTCCTCGAGGGCGGTCTCGAGCTGATCGAGCTCCTCGTTGACGGCGATGCGGATGGCCTGGAAGACCCGGCGGGCCGGGTGTCCGCCGGTCCGACGGGTGGCGGCCGGGATGGCGGTCCGAACCACGTCGGCCAGCTGACCGGTGGTGGACAGTGGGCGGGCGGCCACGATGGCCCGGGCGATACGGCGGGCGAAGCGCCCCTCGCCGTTGTCGGAGAACAGCTCGACCAGGGACTGTCCTCGTCGTACTGGTTGACCACGTCAGCGGCCGTACGGCCCGTGGTGGGGTCCATCCGCATGTCGAGGACGGCATCCCGCCGGTAGGAGAAGCCCGCGCTCGGCCACGTCCAGCTGGTGCGAGCTCACTCCGAGGTCGAACAACGCACCGCTCACTCCCCGGTCGGCAGGCTGCCCGACCCAGCTCGGCTGCACCTCATCGATCACATGGGCCATCACGTCGAACCGGGACTGGCGGACGATGGCCCGGTTCCCGAATGGCGCCAGGGCCTTGGTCGCCGCTTCCACGGCAACCGGGTCCCGGTCGATCCCGAGGACCTTGAGCCCCGGGATGCGCTGACAGCAGGGCCGCGGCGTGTCCGCCGCCGCCCACGGTGGCGTCACGAGGATCCCGGGCGGAATCGGGCGGAACAGGTCGACCACCTCGTCGGCCATGACGGGGTCGTGGGAAAATGCCTGGCTCATCCGCAGTCCCTCGACCGGCACGATGTTTGCGGGTGGAGTACCGCGACGCTCTCCCTGGAAGTAGGCGGAGGAGGATGCTTCCAGGGATCCGGTCGAGGGACTGCGCATGGGCCAGACACGTTCGATGTGCACGTCATGACGGGCCACCGCGGCCAGGCCCGACTCGTAGGGCGTCGGTCGGCGGGGCCGATCGGGATCGCCCGGCGGCGAGGCGGCCGTGTCGGGGACGACACGTCGGAGCCCCGGGTGGGGCGCCACACCTGCCGACGCCGACGGCGATGCCGCCGCCCTGGGGCCGATGGATGTGACGGGGGTGGTTCCGTCGAGCCTGCTCCTGCCTTCTGAGAGAGACCGAACTTCCGAGCGGGACCGAGGGCCGGGGCCGGGGACAGGGATGCGGTCCAGGCTGGGATGGTCGGGACTGACCCGGTCGCTGCTTCGAGCGGAGTCACCGGGGTCCTCGTCGACGCCGTGGCGGACCAGGTGGAGGCGCACGGCGTCACTCAACCGTCGTCGCCCTGGGTCAGACGCTCCTCTTCGGGCAGGACCTTTTGATCCCACGCCTCGCGATTCCACAGCTCTACCCGGTCGATCGCCCCGAGCACCAGGACGTCGCCCACCAGGCCCGGCGTACTCCCGGAGTGCCGCCGGGATCGCCATTCGACCCTGGCGGTCGATCTCCATCTCGTGGGAGGTCGACGCCCACAGCCGGGCCAGGTTCCGGTCGCTCTTCCCGGAGGCGGCCCGCTCCAGCATCGACTCCATCTGCTGCTCGAACTGGTCTGGCGTCCACAGCGACAGGCAGCCGTCCTGGTACTGGGTCAGATACCCGCCGTGTTCGAACGGTCCGCGGAACTTCGACGGGAGGATCACCCTTCCCTTGTCGTCGAGCGAGTGCTCGTACCTGCCGAAGAACCGTGCCACTGGTGATTGCTCCCACAATGCTCCCCGCAGTGCCCAGAACCCGACTGTTCGGATCCCTCCCTTTCACACCACTTTGCGCCACTTTACGCCCCGACCCCCCACTGGTCAACCACCTGGAACCAATACGGGCCAAACCGCACCGCGTTTCAGGACAGAGATCGGCGGCAGTACCGCAAGCGGGGTCATCGCCACGACCGTGATGTCCAAGGGCGAGCGCAACAGAAATGCGTCCGGCCCGAGGGCCAGACGGTGGGCAACCCGACGCCGGGGTGCGGCTCAGGGCAGGGCGTCGATGAAGGCGGTGACGATCCCGGCCCGGTCGACGGGAGGACTCCGCGGCCGGTCGAGCGAGATCGGCCACCCCGACCACCGCCCGACCCAACTCGACCGTGGCCGCCTCGCGCTCCTCGGCCGTCATGGCCAGTACATCCAACAGAGGGACGGGTCCCAGCGAAGAACGCATGCCCCCTGAAACCAGGAGCCGTGCCGGTTGCGCCGCTGGGCGAGACCCACCACCTTGCGACCGTCGTCGGTGACCACCTCGCCGGTCCCGAGCCCGCCGAAGCAGACCAGCGACGACCAGCGCGTGCACGACACGTAGCCGTGGCGGTGGGCGGACAGCCCCGTCACCCCCGAGGTCGCCAATGCGTCCACCCAGGCGTCCCCGAGCCAGTCGAAGGCACGGGCGACGTCGCCGGACCACAAGGGGTGGGAGGCCGGCAGCCAGACGTCGATCCAGATCGGGTCGTCCGGTGTCACCAGTACCGCCCCCCCGCCCGACCGGCGCCGGGCGACGGCGAGTCCCGCCGCGCCGACCCGCTCCCGATCGATCACCGGCTCCGGTTGGGTCGAGCCGAGGACCACCGCCGGCGTCGTCACCCGGCACCGGGCCACGCCGGCCGATCCGGGCGGCGTTCGGCCCCGGGCCAACTGGCGTGCAACTCGGCGGCGTCGCCCACCCGATCCTCTATCATCCACTCGCCCGGCACCCCGCCATGCTGCCATCCGGCTGCCATCCGGCTGCCTCCCGGCCATCGGGTCGACACCCGGGCCGGCCCGGGTGGGGGCTGGCCCGACCCGGGTGGGACTGCCGGCCGGTCAGGCCGTGAGCTGCTCGGGCCGGAGAGTGCCCGTCCCCAGATAGGTGTGCCAGTCCTCGCTGGCCCCGCCGCACAGCGCCAGCAGCTGGACCCGGTGACGGGGCGCCACCGGCGTGGACCGCAGGACCATACCGACCTCGTGGGGGAGGCGGTCCTCCTTGCGGGTGTTGCAGCGTCGGCAGGCGGCCACCACGTTCTCCCACGTGTGGGGTCCCCCCTTGCTCCGGGGGATCACGTGGTCGAGGTTCTCCGCCGCCGATCCGCAGTACTGGCACCGCGACCCGTCCCGGGCGAAGACGGTACGGCGGTTGACCGCCACCCGGTAGTGACGGGGCACGTGGACATAGCGCACCAGACGCACCACCGACGGCTCGGGAACGGCCATCCGTTCGGCCCGGAACACCCGTTCGGTGGTGTGGACGAGTTCGGCCTTGGTGTCGAGGACGAGTAGCACCGCCCGTCGGGACGATACGATTCCCAGGGGCTCGAACGTCGCGTTCAGTACCAGCGCCCGCCTCGAAGGCGACATCGGAGACCGCACCGCTTCCCGGCCGTCCTGGGCCGATCCCCGTGGCCGACTTCGCCGCCATCTTCGATCGTCGATCCATCAGCCCGGAAATTAGCCCGACTGGGGGCCGGCCAGGGTGCCCGGTCGTCCAGGGCCGGATCGGGACGACCCGAGCGTCCGTGCCCGGGCCGAGGTCGACGGCACCATTCGAGGTAGGAGATGACGTCGACCGGCCCCGGACTCGCATCGGCCCGCCCGTAGGCGGTGACCATCCGGAAGGCCCACAGTCGCCGGTCGGGAAGCGGGAGGTACGGTCGCCGCCTCCACCAGCCCGGCACGGCCAACCGGTACACGACACCGAACGCGGTCAGCCACAGGTCGGGTCGGCGGGCCACGGCAGCCACCACCCGACCCGAGAACACGCGGTCGGCCGCCCCGAGCCGGCCCGCTCACCGGGCACCCACCGGGCGCTCATCTTGCACTCGGCAGACCCTCCAGGGCCCGGCGGCCCACCGCCGCCGCCCCCACCAAGGGTGCCGGCCGGTCCCAGTCCGGCCGGGATGATCCGGGTCGGCCGCGAGAACTCCAGACCGCGCCCGGAGCTCGATCTCCTCCTGGGCGGCGGCAAAGAACGGCTGGCCGAAGCCGAGCGCCACCGATCCCGCCACCACGGCCAGTTCGAGGTCGAGCAGGTTGGCCACCGTCGCCACCGCCCGACCCACCAGGGTGCCGGTGCGACGCCGGATCGCGGTACTGGCCACCGACGGCCGGACGCCCGGTCGACGTCTCGATCGAAAGACCCGACGCCTCGGCCTCGAGACAGCCCCGACCCCCACACGCACAACGTCGCCCGTCCGGCTCGACCACCACGTGACCGATGTGTCCGGCATTCCCGTGGGCGCCGTCGAGCAGCCGGCCGTCGACCACGATGCCTCCCCCGACCCCGGTGGACACCACCATGGCGACATAGTTCTGGACGCCCCGAGCCGCCCCCAGCCATCCTTCGCCCAGAGCCAGCGCCTTGGCGTCGTTGTCGACGACGACCGGTATCCCGAGCACCTGCTGCAGCCGGCCCCGCAAGCGGGAATCCACGCCACGCTCGCGATGTTCAGCGGCGACACCGTCTCGCCGCCCGCCGACATGGGGCCGCCGCATCCCACCCCGCAGACGGCCACGTCTTCCCGGTGGCCTACCCTTCCGATGGCGGCGCAGACCGATTCGAATACGACCTCGGCATCGTCGGAGACCGGAGTGGGGGCCACCGCCTGGGCTTGGATCCGACCCCGCCCGTCCACCACGGCGGCGGCCATCTTGGTGCCCCCGATATCGACGGCCAGCACCACGCGGTGCCCGCCGGACCCGGAAGTCGGTGGAGACTGTTCCGCACCACGCCCGGGGCCGGGGCCCGGGTGGTCGGTCACCTCCCGGTCAGTCGTCGCGGTGGAACCGGCCACGGATCCAGTCGCGCGGATCGTGGGCGGTGTTGCTCAGGTTGCGGCTGTGGAGTGACCGAGAGATGTCGTCGATGCCGGCCTTGCCCATCCGCCGGGCGTTGTTGGCGAACACCACCCCGGACAGGAACATCACCACGACTCCGACGAAGCCCAGGACGACCGATGACGAGAAGGTGAAGAACATGAACACGAGTGCGGCCACGAACACCAGCGCCGACCAGATGCAGTACCGGCCGGCGTGCCGGTACACCGTCTCCGAGCGAACCCGCTCCGCGAAATCAGGATCCTCCTGGTAGAGGGACTGCTCCAATTCGTGCAGAATGCGTTGTTCGTGCTCAGAGAGCGGCAACGGAACGTCCCTTCCACCCGTGATCGTACCCAGCGGTCATTGCCGACTCCATCATCGCGCAACCCCCACTCCAATACCCCGCGCACCCGTCCAGCATGACCTACTTGCTGCTTCATTCTCGTTGACCAGACACCTAGACCATATTACAAGGCAGCCCGGCGGTGCATCGCCGATTTGGGGCGCTGGGAGGGGTCCCCAGGACCCCACTGGGCCTCGCCGCGACGACGGATCCTGAGACCATCGGACCCGACCAGCGAGGCCGAACCCACCGAGGAGCCCCGTAGCGCTCACGAATGGCGTCGACCGCAGCCGTCACCGGGCCCCAGCGAGCGCTGGATCCGCTCCACCTCCTCGTCGTCACCGGCCGGTCCCGCCGCCGATCGGCACCCCCGCCCTCGTTCTCGGGGCCATCCGCCCCCGGCTGATCGGATCCCGCCGGCATCGGCTCCGCCGGGCCGAGATCGAGGCTCAGCTGGACACCCTGGCCTCGGGCGGCCCGAACCCGGACAGGCCACCCCGAGCAGTCGGACTCCCCTGATCGAGCTCGACCGTTCGAACAGTGCCAGGCCACCGCCGCCACCGCCTGGGTGGCATCGATCGGGATGGCGCAGGGAGTGCGACCGGGTGATCAGCTTGAAATCGGCGAACCTGACCTTGACGCTGACGGTCCGGGCCGCCAGACCGGAGCGGCGCAGAGTGGTGGCCGATGCGTCCACCATGCGCATGAGATGGCCGTGGAGGGCGCCACGGTCCCACAGATCGGTGCCGAAGGTCTCCTCGTGCCCGATCGACTTGGCCTCCTGCTCGGGCACGACCGGGCGGGGATCGTCGCCCCGGGCCAAGGTGGAGAGGTGGGCCCCGAGGCGAAGCCCCGAGGCGTCCGTTCGAGGACACCGGGTGGAAGCGCGGCGATGTCTCCGACGGTAGAGACGCCCAGGGCATCCAGCCGTCTGCCGGTCACCGGGCCGACCCCCCACAGCGCCCGGGCCGGCAACGGGTGCAAGAACGTCCAGCTCGTCCTCGGGTGGAACCACCACCACCCCGGGACCCGGACGGATTCCCTCCCGATCGGCGGTGGGCTTGGCCGCCTTCGACGCCAGTTTGGCGATGAGTTTGCTGCGCCCGACCCCCACCGAGCAGGCCAGGTGGAGTTCCTCGGCCGACCATCCGGCGGATGGCCTCGGCGATGGTGGGACCGTCGCCGAGGAGTTGGCGGCGACCCGGTCACATCGAGGAACGCCTCGTCGAGGGAGATCCCCTCGACGAGCGGCGTCACCCTCTCCAAGATGGCGTGGAGCTTCTGGCTCTCCTCGGCATATCGGTGGAAGCGACCGTCGACGAACACCGCGGTCGGACATAGGCGGCGGGCCTCCGCCGAGGGCATGGCCGAGTGCACGCCGAATCTCCTCGCCTCGTAGGTGCAAGCGGCGACCACCCCGCGAGCGCCCGAGCCGCCGACGATGACCGGCAGTCCCGCAAGGCGGGATTGTCGAGGACCTCGACCGATGCGAAGAACGCGTCCATGTCGACATGGAGGATCGACCGCGCTCTCCGCTGCAACCTTGGCCGCCGGCCGGGCCGGGCACCCCGCCGGCCGAGAAGATGGCCGCTCGGTCAACCACCGAGTTGCGCAGACTCCGGAATCCCTCGGCGAAAGCGACCCCCACCTGCTTGCCGGCATCCTCGGCGCCGAGACGCACCGCCGTCGACGCCCATTCCACGCCATCGGGGAACTGGCTGCGATGACAACCGACCGCCTCCCCCTTCACATCCACCGTGTCCGAGATGTCCACCCACAGATTGGGCTCGAGGGTCCCGGACAGCAACACGGCATCGACCTGGTGGGCGGGGCCGGCATCGGGGAAGTAGTGAGGCAGGGCAGCGGCCGGTGAGACGGCGTCCAGCGCCGCCAAGCCGGTGACCCGGTGGTCGCGGTGGTTGAAGTAGCTGTTGCCGAAGAACACGGCCGTCGGGTCGGGGCAGAGCACCACGTCAGGTCGGAAACGCCGCACCACAGTCACCAGCGCCTGGCGAAACACCGGATCGTCGGTGAGCTCGCCGTCGTGGTAGTTCAAGAACTCCTGTCCGGCCACCCCGATCACCGCTCCCGCCTCGGCCGCCTCGGCCGCCCGCTGTTCGGCCAGCACACGGGGATCCACTCCAGGATCAGCTGATCCTTTCCCCCCGTCCGTGCACATCACCACCCGCACCTCGCACCCGGCCTTGGCCCAAGCGGCCATGGTGCCCCCACACGACACGTCCGGATCGTCGGGATGGGCGTAGATGGCCAACGCCCGCTTGGGGACATCGACCAGGAGTTCGGCCACGACCTAGCCCTCCGCCAGTTTCGGAGCCGTCGTCTTCGTCAGCAGGCCGACCTCACGTCGGAAGTCGTCCACGCCCTCGAAGCCCTTGTAGACGCTGGCGAACCGCAGGTAGGCGACCTCATCGACCAGGCGGAGCCGCTCGAGAACGGCCAGGCCCACCTGTTCGGACGTGGGCTCGGACCCCTCCTCGCGCAGCTCGTCCTCGACCTCTTGGGCCAACACGTCGAGTTGCTCCTCGGTCACCGGGCGGTTCTTCGTGGCAGCCCGAAGGCCGTCCACCAGCTTGCCACGATCGAACGGCTGTCGGAGGCCGGAGCGCTTGATCACCATCATGGGGACCTCGTCGATGCGCTCGAAGGTGGTGAAGCGATGACCGCAGCCGGCACACTCTCGTCGCCGCCTGATCGCCGCTCCGTCCTCGGCCAGGCGAGAGTCGACCACTCGGTCATCGTCAGCCAGGCACCACGGACACCGCACGACGACGAGGCTAGCGCCCTGCCGTGGCCACCATGCCGTCGCCAGTAGGGATCCATGGCCCGCCACCCCGGAAAACGATTCCGATCAGGGTATTGCGATCCGCTCTCCGGGAACCACGGTGTTCGACCCCGTCTCCTTGGCCAGCTCCGCCACCAGCGGGCGTGGGTCGGCCGAGGGCTGCACCCGCTCGGCGATCGACCACAGCGAATCCCCCGATTGCACCGTGTAGACCGTCTTCGCCCCGATCTCCACCGAAGCGGAACCAGTGGCGTGGGAGCGACCACCGGTTCCGCTCAGTGGAAGAGCCAAGGCGACCAGCATCAGCCCGATCACCGCAACCAGCGTTCTGCGACGACGAACCTCGGGTGACGTTCTCCTCCGCACCCCGGTCGCTCGGCGGCCGGGCGCCCCGACCAGGCCGGTGACCCCGGCCCCCTCGGCGTCGAAGTCACCATCCTCGCCAGGTCTCCCTGGTCTCCCGGGTCGCCGGTCGGAGGTCTGCCTCCACCAGTCGGAGGCCCCGACGCCCGGACGCCGGCTCCGCCGGCAGGACGCGGGGGTTCGGCTCCAGCCAAAGTGCAGTCATCTCGCTCAGCTCCCTCTCGACCCGGCACGACGGGAGCCGCCCGACCGGTCTGTCATCGAACCTGTGTTCGCCATGGCGCCATCCCATCACGAACACCTGTTCGGTGTCAAGGATTTTTTCGAACGGGTGTTTGCTTTTGGGTTCCCGCCCCACTACGTTCGTGCAAACAGACGTTCGCCCGACAGCGAAGGGATCCCATGGCCCAGGTGTTGACGACCAAGCGGAAACAGATTCTGGACTGCATCTCCGAAGCCGTGCGGGACCGGGGCTATCCGCCCTCGGTACGTGAGATAGGTGAGTCGGTGGGCCTCACGTCTTCCTCGACGGTCCACGCCCACCTGGCCGTGCTCCAGCGCGAGGGGTACCTGCGGCGGGACCCCACCAAGCCCCGGGCCATCGAGGTCTGCTACGACCCCTCGTCCAAGGTCATCGTCGACGCCCGACCGATACGCCACGTGCCCCTGGTCGGAGAAGTGGCTGCCGGCACCGGCGTGCTGGCCCAGGAGAACGTGGAGGAGCTGTACCCGCTCCCTGAGGACTTCACCGGGACCGGCACCCTGTTCATGGTGAGGGTGCGGGGCGACTCCATGATCGACGCCGGCATCGTCGACGGCGACTTCGTGGTGGTCCGTCAGCAGACTGAGGCCCAACGCGGCGACATTGTGGTGGCGGGGATCCCCGACGGGGAAGCGACAGTGAAGACGTTCTCGACCCGGCACGGCCAGGTGATCCTCACCCCGGCCAACGAACACCTGTCGCCAATGGAGTTCGATCCTTCCGAGGTGACCATCTACGGCAAGGTGGTCACGGTGCTCCGCCGGCTCTAGATCCCGTCATCGGGGCCGCGGGACCGCCACCCGTGGGCGATCTCAGGCCGTCGGAGTGGTGACGCCCACGGCGCTCATGTCGGGGTACCTGTCCCCGGCCCCGGCCCCGACGGGGAACACGCCCTCGATGTCGGCGAGGTCAGTGTCGCTCAGCTCCACATCCAGGGCGGCGACGTTCTCCTCCAGATACGTGCGGCGCTTGGTTCCCGGGATGGGGACGACGTCCTCCCCGCGGGACAGCACCCACGCCAGTGCCAGCTGGCCTGGCGTGCAGCCCTTCTCGTCGGCCTTGGCCCGAACCTCGTCGACCAACTCGATGTTGCGGACGAAGTTGTCCCCCGTGAACCGGGGCAGATGGGCCCGGAAGTCGCCTTCGGGGAAGTCGCCCGGACTGGTGATCGTGCCGGTCAGGAATCCCCGACCCAACGGACTGTAGGCGACTATCCCGATCCCGAGCTCACGGGCAGTGTCGACGACGTCTCCTTCGATGTCGCGGCTCCACAGGGACCACTCGCTTTGGAGAGCGGCGATGGGATGGACGGCCACAGCCCGGCGCATGGTGTCGGGAAGGGCCTCGGACAGACCGAGGAAACGGACCTTTCCCTCGGCCACCAATTCCGACATCGCCCCGATCGTCTCCTCGATGGGGATGTTGGCATCGGTCCGGTGCTGGTAGTACAGGTCGATGTGGTCCACGCCGAGCCGACCGAGCGAGGCCTCGCAGGCGTTCTTGACATAGGCGGCGTCTCCCCGGATGGAGCGATCGGAGGGATCGCGTCCCCGCACGATGCCGAACTTGGTGGCCAGCACCACCTCCTCCCGACGTCCGGCAATGGCCCGGCCGACCAGCTCCTCGTTGCGATAGGGGCCGTACATGTCGGAGGTGTCCAGGAAGTTCACGCCCAGCTCGAGGGCTCGGTGGATGGTGGCGATCGACTCGGCGTCGTCACCGTGGCCGTAGAACTCACTCATGCCCATGCATCCGAGCCCCTCAGCCGAGACGGTGAGTCCCTGGGTACCGAGTTCGCGTGGGGAAGCGCTCATCTCAATTCGACCCTAGTGGTCACTCCCGAGGAGCGTGCTCAGCACGTTGGCGACGTGGTCGAGCTCGTCGGATCCCACATGCTCGTCCCGGGTGTGGGCCAGCAACGGGTCGCCCGGCCCGAAGTTGGCGGCAGGAACCCCGTGGGCCCAGAACGAGGCCACATCGGTCCACCCCTGCTTGGCCTTGGGTTGCTCCCCGGTGGCCTTCACCAGCGCAGCCAGCAGCGGGTGGTCGAGCGCCGGAGGGGCCCCGGGCGCCAGCTCCACCAGTTCCCAACGGTCGCCAGGTTCGAGATGGGGACCCAGCCGCTCCCGAAGAGCGGCCTCAGCCTGGGCGGGCGACCGGTCGGGGGCAAACCGGTGGTTGAGGAGGAGCGAGGCCTGGTCCGGAACCACATTGGCGGCGACCCCGCCGGACACCTCGACGGCCTGGAGCTGCTCGGCGTACTCACAACCATCGAGCACCGGGCGTCGGCTCACGTAGCCGTTCACCGCCGTCAGCAGTGGTGCGAGGCGGTGGATGGCATTGCGGCCGGTGTGCGGTCGGGCGGTGTGGGCCCGGGAGCCCTCGAGGTCGATCCGTACCCGCATGGTGCCCTGGCACCCGGCCTCGACAACGCCGCCGGTCGGCTCCCCCAGGATGGCGGCGTCGGCCCGGAGCAGGTCCGGACGCTGCTCCCACAGCATCCTCAATCCGCTGAACCGCTGATCGACCTCCTCGCAGGCATAGAAACACCACGTCACGTCGGCGGCCGGCTCGGGAACGGTGCCGGCCAGGTGCAAGAGGACGGCCAGACCTCCCTTCATGTCGGTGGCTCCCACGCCGTAGAGGGTGTCGGCGACGATCCGGGGCTCCTCGTTGCCGCCCGTCGGTGGCACGGTATCGAGATGTCCGCCGAGCAGGAGTCGTTGACGACGGTTGAGCTCGGTCCGGGCCACCACGTTGTCACCGACCCGTTCGACAGTGAGCCAGGGGCACAGGTCGAGGGCCGACTGCACCGCGTCGGCCACCATGCTCTCGTGATGGCTCACCGACGGGATGGCCACCAGCGCAGTGGCCATCCCGAGGAGTCCGCCCGGCATGACGGTGGTCATGTGGACACGCCGTGCTGGCGCAGGATGTCGTTCAGCTTCGCCTTGTCGTGACGTTCGCCCTCGGTCAACCGCTTGATGACCAGGACGCAGGGCAGGAAGAATTCGCCGCCCTTGAACTGGCGACGCCGGGAGGCCTGGACGGCCACACACCAGGGCGGTACGTGCCCCCGGCTCAGCTCCTCGCCGGTATCGGCGTCGATCACCGGGATCGACGGATTCAAAATGGTTCCCTCGGCCAGGACGGCACCCCGGCCCACCCGGGCACCCTGGGTGATCATGGACCTGCTCCCGATCATCACTTCGTCCTCGATGACGACCGGCTCGGCCTGAGCCGGTTCGAGGACACCACCGATGCCGACTCCCCCCGACAGGTGGACCTGCTCCCCGATCTGGGCACACGATCCGACCGTCGCCCAGGTGTCGACCATCGAGCCGGCCCCGACCCGGGCTCCTATGTTGACGTAGCTGGGCATGCAGATGACCCCATTGCCCAAGAACGATCCCCAGCGGGCCGAAGCACCGGGCACGACTCGCACCCCCGAAGCGGCGTAGTCCTTCTTCAGCGGCAATTTGTCGGCGAACTCGAACGGACCCACCTCGATGGTCTCCATCGCCTGCAGCCGGAACAAGAGAAGGATGGCCTGCTTCAACCACTGGTGAACCACCACTTCGTCGGTCGTCTCGTCGATTTCGGCCACCCGGGCGCTCCCGTTGTCCAGGAGGTCGATGGCCTCGGACACCACCGCCAGTGACTCCGTGTCGCCCGGACCCAGGTCGTCCGCCCGCGCCCACAACTCTTCGATTCGGGACTGGAGATCTGCCATCCCCAGACGTTAGCCCTGGGCGCGGTCGACCAGATCGGGTGGATGACCGACCCGACACCCGGCACGAACCCGGTTGCGATCAGCCACCCGCCTCCAACACCACCGTCAGGTCTCGGCCGCCCAGACGGTCAGCCACCAGTTCGAGTCGATCCATCGGCTGGACCGCCGCCACCCGCACGAAGTCAGCTCCACGGGGTCCATAGAACTCACCGGGGCTGACCAACATGCCGGACTCGAGAGCCAGGACTTCGGTGACCGACCACCCACCCCCGGATGCCGCCGGCGGCACCGGCACCCATAGGTAGAAGCCGCCGGCCGGGAGCTCCACTGGCAAACCAGCCCGACCGAGCACCTCGGCCAGATATGTCAGACGTTCGAGATAGCGCCGACGTTGGTCGAGGACGTGGGCATCGTCATCCAGCGCTACCGCAGCACCGGCCTGCACGGGACCGGGAACCATCAACCCCGCGTGGCGACGTACCTCGACGAGGTAGGCGACCAAATCGGGGTCGCCGGCGTAGAACCCGGCCCGAACACCCGCCAGGTTGGACCGCTTCGACAGCGAGTGCACGGCGATCATGCCGGTGGCCCCGTGTTCGAGGACCGAGCGCGGAGGGCCGTCCCAGGTGAACTCGGCGTAGCACTCGTCGGAGAACAAGGGGATCCCTCGGTCTCGGGCCCACCCGGCCGCCCACGCCAGGTCGGTCAAGTGGCCGGTCGGATTGGACGGTGAGTTGGTCCACACCATGAGGGCCCGGGCCGCATCGACCTCGTCCACGGTCGAAAGGTCGGGTCCGCCCCCGGGTAGCTCAGGTACCGGCACCGGACGGCAACCAGCCAGCAGAGCCCCCATGGCGTAAGTCGGGTACGACACCGCCGGATAGAGCACGGTGTCCCGGTCCGGAGATCGAAGCCGCAGGTAGTGGGCGGTCGAAGCCACGAACTCCTTTGTCCCCACGCACGCCGCTACCTGGTCGTCGGAGTCGACCGAAACCCCGAATCGACGATCCAGCCATCGAGCCGCCGCACCTCGGAAGACCTCCGACCCGGGGGAGGTCGGGTAGCCGCGCTCCGATCCCGACTCGGACAGGGCGGCCAGGACCGAGGGTGGCGGCGCGTCGCACGGGGTACCGATCGAGCAGTCGACCAGGCCGTCGACCCCGAAGCGACCGATAGCCCGGGCCTTGAGCTCCGAAAGCCGATTGTGCGGGTACGGCGGGGGCGAAAACCCTGTCGCCGGCGCCGAGCCCGACGAGGTCGTCACGACGCCAGGAACTCCGCGAACCGGACCTTGCCCACATCGTCGAGGACCACCTGGATCCGAGTCGATTGCTCGCCGGCCACCTCGCCCACGATCTCGCCTTCGCGGTGCACCGCGGCCAGCACATCACCGCGGGCCCAGGGAATGTCCAACTCGACCACGCGGTCCCCCACCCGCAGCCGGTCCCCCATGGCCACCAGCAGCTCGTCGATGCCGTCGCCGGTCCGAGCCGACACCCTGATCGAGCCGTCGTGGTCGGCCATCAACCGGCGGGCCTCCTCGTCAGCCGCACCGCCATGGGCCACGATGGCGTCGGCCTTGTTGACCACCAGTAGCTCGGGAAGGCCTCCGGCCCCGATCTCGGCCAGGACGGTCCGAACCGCATCGACCTGTCCGGCGAAGTCGGGCGCGGAGCCGTCGACGACATGTACGACGAGGTCTGACTCCCCCACCTCCTCCAGCGTGGACCGGAACGCCTCCACGACTTGATGGGGAAGCTTGCGCACAAAGCCCACCGTGTCGGTCATGAGCACTGTCTCACCACCGGGCAGGTCGAGCTGACGGGTGCGGGGATCGAGGGTCGAGAACAACCGGTTCTCGACCAGTACGTCAGAACCGCACAACCGGTTCAGCAACGTCGACTTTCCGGCATTGGTGTAGCCGACCAGGGATACCGTCCGTTGGCGGGAACGGGAGCGACCTTTGCGCTGGGTGCGCCGGGTGCGGTCCAGCTGTCGCAGGTCCGACTCGAGTCGACTCATCCGACGGACCAGTCGTCGGCGATCGACCTCGAGGGCGGTCTCACCCGGCCCCCGGGTGCCGATCCCACCGGCCTGCTGGCTGAAGGACCGGCCACGACCCCTGAGTCGGGGCAGCCGGTACCGTAACAGCGCCAGCTCGACCTGATTCCGACCCTCGGGGGTCCTGGCGTTCTGGGCGAAGATGTCGAGGATCACCGCGGTGCGGTCGATGGCGGTACGGCCCAGAATCTTTTCCAGGTTCCGCTGCTGAGCAGGAGAGAGGTCGTCGTCGAACACGACGGTGTCGGCGTCGACCGCCAGGCACACTGCCAGCAGCTCCTCGGCTTTGCCCCGGCCCAGATAGGTGGCCGGATCGGGAGTGACCCGGCGCTGGACCACCCGTTCCATCACATCGGCACCGGCGGTGGCGACCAACAGGGCCAGCTCGTCCAGCGCCGCTTCGGTGTCGGCCAGGGTCGAGTGGGGGAAGGTGACTCCGACCAACACGATCCGCTCCCGGATCGACCGGGAGATGAGGGTGTCGGTGAACGCCGAGTCGGTCGGGGTCATGTTCGGGCCGCGTCGAGGAGCTCAGCCGGGTCGATGTCGACACCGGCCACCGTTGCCACCGGTCCGCTCAGGACGATCCCGTCGGTGGCAAGGACGGCGGTGAGCACCCCACCTGGGTTGTGCACTTCCACCCGGTCTCCGACCAGTCCCCAGCTCTGGGCGGCGGCCGCGGCGGCGGCACTTCCGGTCCCGCACGCTTGGGTCTGGCCGACGCCCCGCTCCCAGACCCGCAGGGTGATGGCGTCGGGCCCGGGCCCCCCGGTGATGAACTCCACGTTGATTCCGCTCGGATAGGCCTCTTGCAGTCGGGTCCCCAACTGTTCGACATCGACGTCGGCGAGGTTCGGTCCGAAGAGGACCAGGTGCGGATTGCCCATGTCGACCTGGCGGGCCATGCGCCCTGGGAACTCCTGGGGCTGATCCGGTCCCAACGTCGCTTTGCCCATGTCAACCGACGCCTCCGCCACCCCGACCGCCGAGCTGGGACGGTAGTCGACGGTTCGCAGGCCGGCCAAGGTCCAGACGGTGAACGTCGGTGGCTCGACCACTCCGGCCTCCACCGCCGCCTGGGCCAGGCACCGAATGCCGTTCCCGCTCATCTCGGCCACACTGCCGTCGGCGTTCCACAGATCCATCGCCAGATCGGCCCGGGTACCGCCGCTCGACACCCGGATCAGCCCATCGGCTCCGATTCCGAACCGGCGATGGCAGGCGGCCCGGACCAGTGCCCCGTCCAGCGGAGCCGTACCCTCCAGGTCGACCAGCACCAGAAAGTCGTTTCCCGCCCCGTGGTGCTTGGTGAGGTGGAGAGCCCGGCGGGCTCGAGCAGTTGTCGTTGTCACGGTCCCCGTCATTCTCCCACCGCGGTCCGGCTCGACGAGACGGTCCCGAAACGGGCGGCGATCCAACCTACCGGGTCGACATCGGAGTCGAGCCACACGATACGGGGATCGCGGCGGAACCAGGCCATTTGACGTCGGGCCAATGCCCGGGTCCGGCGAATGGCCTGGTCCACGGCGTCGGCAACGGGGATGCCGTCCTCGAAATGGCTGAGGAGCTCTCGGTAGCCCAGTGCCTGGCGGGCAGTGCGCGAAATGCCCTCGGGACGCTTACTCAGGGCACGCACCTCGCCCAAGAGGCCGGCGTCCATCAGCCGGGTGAACCGCTCGGCGATACGCACATCGAGGAGGCCAGGGTCGGGCCGAAGACCCACCTGGACCACCGGGGAGGGTGGGTACCGCTCCAGTCCCGGCCCGAACGAGGAGAACCGTCGCCCCGACCCGATAGTCACCTCGAGCGCCCGGACCAGGCGTCGTCGATTCGTCGGCTGGATCCGGCGGGATGCGGCGGGATCGAGCCGGTCGAGCCGCACATGGAGCGCCTCCAGCCCCCGCTGCTCGGCCGCACTGCCCTCGGGCCCGAGTGCATCGAGGCCGGCGGTGATCTCTGCCGCCACCTCGGGGTAGCGGCCCGGAAAGGACAGATCGTCGACCAGGGACCGAAGGTAGAGTCCGGTGCCTCCGACCAGCAGGGCGTCGTGCCCCCTTCCGGCGATCTCGGCCTGGGCCCGTCGGGCCGCCGCCTGAAATTGCTGGACCGTGAACTCTTCCCACGGATCGGCCAGGTCGATCAAGTGATAGCGCACCCGGGCTCGTACGGCCGAGGACGGCTTGGTGGTACCGATGTCCATCCCGCGGTAGACAGCCATGGAGTCGACGGACACCAACTCCACCCCCAGCCCGGCCGGGTCTGCCCGGTCGGCGTCCATCCCCGAGCGCAGTGCGACTTGCAGGGCGATCTCCGACTTTCCCGACGCGGTCGGACCGACCAGCGCCACCACGCGGGTGGTCTCGTCGGCCCCTCTCTGATCATGGTTGTGGTTGTGGTTGTGGTTGTGGTTGTGGTTGTGGTTGCCCTGACCCTGGCCGGTCGGCCCCGGCGTGGCTTCGTCGATCAACGCCCCACAGCTCAGGCGGCGGTGACCGGGAGGCGCGTCCGGTGGGACGGGCCGGCGACGACCTGGCCCAGCGCTCCGGTGAGATGGTGCCGGGCGGCATCGGTCACCGTCACCTCGGCATAGGTCCCCACCGGCAGTTGGACGCCCTCAGGCAGGCGAAAATGGACCAGTTTGTTCTGCGTGGTCCGCCCGGTCACCACGTCGGGATCGCGTTTCGACGGTCCCTCCACCATCACCTCTTCCACCCGCCCGACGCGGTCTCTGTGTCGGGCCAGGGCCGACCGCTCCACGACGACCCGAAGGCGCTCGAAGCGGTCGGCCACCACGTCGCCGGGCACGAACTGCTCAGTCATCGAGGCGGCCCTGGTCCCCGGGCGCGGCGAGAAGATGAAGGTGTAGGCGCTGTCGTAGGAGGCCTCGGCGGCCACCTCGAGCGTCCTCTCGAAGTCGGCCTCGGTCTCCCCGGGGAATCCGACGATGAGATCTGTGGTCACAGCCAGATCGGCGATGGCGGCGCGGGCGGCGGCCAAGCGGCCCAGATAGCGCTCGGCGGTGTAACCGCGGCGCATGGCCGCCAGCGTATTGTCGCTACCTGACTGGAGCGGTAGGTGGAGGTGGTTGCACACCTGATCGGTCTCGGCCATGGCGGCAATGGTCTCGGGTCGGAGATCCTTCGGGTGGGGGCTGGTGAACCGCACCCTCCGAATACCGTCGACGCCTCCGACGGCTCGAAGCAGGTCGGCGAACAATGGCCGGCGACGGGTGAGGTCCCGTCCGTACGAGTTCACGTTCTGCCCGAGGAGGGTCACTTCGGTGACACCACGCCGGGCCAGGGCCACCACCTCGGCCTCGAGCTCCTTGAACGGACGAGACACCTCCCCTCCCCGCACCGACGGGACGATGCAGAATGCACACGAGTTGTCACACCCGGTCTGGATGGTGACCCACGCCGCATACGGGAGGTTCCGGACCGCCGCCAGCTCGGGTACCCGGAGGTCGGCGTGGGCTGGGCCCGTAACCGGAAGTGGCTCGTCGAGGATCTCGACCACCGGACCCGAGGCGGCGGCCTGGCGCAAGAGCTCGGGGGCCCGGGTGAGGTTGTGGGTGCCGAACACCACATCGACGTGTGGCGCCCGCTGGCGGATCCGGTCCTGGTCCATCTGGGCCAGGCAACCGCCCACGGCTATCTGCATCCCGGGTCGGCTCTCGCGCAGGGCCTTGAGATTGCCCAGATGCCCGTAGAACTTGTTGTCTGCGTTCTCGCGGATGCAGCACGTGTTGAAGACGACTACGTCCGCCGATTGGATGTCGTTCGTGACCACCAGCCCGTCGGCGATCAGTGCCCCGGCCAGACGCTCGGAGTCGTGCTCGTTCATCTGACACCCGAAGGTTTCGATGTGGAATGACCGAGGGCGCGTACCGACGGCCGTAGCCGAGTCGACTTCGCTCTCGTTGGCGGGTGGCCCGGCCGGCTCAGGTGGCCATGGCACATCCCGGGCGCCGAAGCTGGTGCCGGAGCTGGAGAGGTCATCGGCCGCAATCACCTCCACAGGTTACGGCCACGATCCATCGGCCATGGACCGAACGGACACAAAGTCCCTGGATGGGCTCGCCGACTCTCCCTCGTTGCATCACTTTTCCATTTAACAAACCGACGGTCGGTTTGTTAAATGGAAAACCAATGGCCGGCGGTGGTGCCGAGAGCCGAGCCGAAGGCCGAGTCGGCCGGTGGGGCCGAGGGCCGGGTCGGCCCACCGGGTCGGCCGGTCGATCCCGGCAGGCGTGCCTGCGGCACCGGTCGGAAGGAGTGACAGACGGACGGACGAGCTACGGGTGGGAGGCCACCACCACGGTGTGGATCCCTCCCCGGACCAGCCAATCGGTGCTCACCGTCATCTGGCGCGGGGCGATGGTCGCCACCAGGTCGTCGAGTATGCGATTGGTCATGTCCTCGTGGAACCCACCCTCGTTGCGATAGCTCCAGAGGTACAACTTGAGCGACTTCAACTCGACGAGCGACTGGTCGGGCACGTAGCTGATGCTGACGGTGGCGAAGTCGGGCTGGCCGGTCAGCGGGCACAGACAGGTGAACTCAGGCGTCTCGCACCGGACCTCGTAGTCGCGACCGGGGTGGGGGTTGGCCACTGCCACCAGATCCTTGCTGGGCTGAGTCGGCATGGGTCGGTCCGCTCTAATCGCCGGTGTTGAAGTCGTAGGCCTCGCTGCTCCCGTCACGATCGAGAATCAGGCCGTGCAGATCAGGGCGCAGGCCGAGGACGTAACCGGGAACGCCCGATTCGTCCAGAGCCGACTCAGCACCGGACTTGACCTGTTGAGCCTCGGTCCCCCTGCAGATGCCGATCAGCGCCGGGCCCGATCCCGACCAGCAGACCGCCAGCGCGCCGCTGGCTGACATTCCGGCCAGCAGCTTCGGTGCCGCCGGGAACAACGGACTCCGATAGTCCTGATGGAGACGGTCCTCGGTGGCTTCGCTGATGAGCAGACGGCTGTCAGCCAAACCGGCGATCAACAGGGCCATCCTTGACAGGTTGAATGCGGCACTCTCACGGCTCACCTGACTGGGCAACGCCTGACGAGACCTGGCGGTGGACAGCGTCAGATCCGGGACGATGACCACGAACGCCAGGCTTACGTCCAGGTGGAGACGCACCACCTGGACGCCACCCTTGACCCGGGCTGCGGCCACCAGGCCCCCGACCATCGAGGCGGCGGCGTTGTCAGGATGCCCGTCCATGTGGGCGGCAACAGCCAAAGGGTCCTGGGCACCAGCGGCCGCCGCCGCCGCCACGGCCAGAGCGGCAGACGATCCGAGCCCCCGGGCGATCGGGATCTGTGATCGGACGGTGATGGCCAGGCGGTCAGTACCGGCCACGTCGATGGCCACGCGGGCGGCCAGATGGGAAGGATCGTCGGACAGGCCGGCGCCCTCCCCCTCGGAGCGCACGATGAGCTTCGACGCCGGTTCCACCTCGACCTCGACGTAGCGATCGAGGGCCACGGCGAGGGTGTCGAAACCGGGACCCAGGTTGGCGGAGGAGGCTGGGGCTCGGGCTCGCACACCGACACGGTACTCGCCCGGGTTTTGCCGGGTATGAACCCAACCAGGCGACGAGCTCAGCCGTGGACCAGCCGCCACCGCCATGTCGGCTCGGGAACCGTCGAGGCCAGTTTCAGGGGCACTCTCTCGACCTGGGTTCCGAGCGCGTAGAGTGCCTCCCCCACCAGACGTCCTTTTGCGGCGTGACGGGGCAATGGGGCAATGGTGGCCGTGGCCGCCACCCGCTGACCCGGCCAGCCGGTCAACCACGCCCCGGTGCCGGTGACCACCTCGACCCGGTGGGCCACCCCGCCCCACGTGGCCGTGATGACGGCGGCCGTCTGGCCGGGCCTCGCCACGGTGGTCTGGACGACCCCGGCCGCGGTGGCCTCCAGCAGCGTGTTGATCACCGGTCGGGCGTAGTGGAACGCGTCGGGAGCGTTGGGGCCGTACGGGGTGGGGGTGGTGGCGTTCGCCCCCGGCGTCGGCTGGGCCAGCACCGCCGCCAGTACCAGTACCGCTCGTCCGTCGATCGTCCGTTCGGCAGCCAGGACCATGCAGGCCTGGGCCGCCGAGGTGAATCCCGACTTGATGCCGATCACGTTGCCCGTCCCGATCTCGCTCACGATGTTGTGGACGGTGCCGACCATCGGCAGCGTCACCGTGCTCATGCCCACCACTTCGGCGAACGTCGGGATGCCCATGGCGGCGGCGGCTATCCGCAGGCAGTCGGCCGCCGTCGACTGCGAGGCGGGTTCGAACCCGCTGGCGTCGACGTAATGGGACGAGATTGCGCCGAGCGAGGCTGCGGTCGAGTTCATCTTGGCCACGAACGCCGGAATGGACCCGGCATCCCAGACCGCGAGCGTATAGGCGATGTCGTTGGCGGACTGGGTGAGGAGGGCCTCCAGCATCTGGCGTTCGGTGAGTACCTCACCGGCCTGGATCGGTATCAGCGACTCGTCGTTGGCGATGTCGTACTCGAACTGGGCTGCATCGTCGGCGGTGATGGTGATGGAGGGACCGGGGGCCCCGGGGGCCACAGGGTGGTCCCGGAGGATGACCAACGCCGTGGTCATTTTGGTCAGTGACGCGATGGGCACCGGGGTTTCGCCTGCGGACTGGGCCGCGTAGCCGAGCGATGGCACCGATACCGCCGCCTGACCGCTGGGTGGCCAGGGCAGGCCGGGAGGGGCCCCGGCCACCACCGATGATCGAACCAGCGAAACGTGGGTGGGCGGGGCCACCGGCACGAGCACACGCACCGTCCCTACCAGGACCGCGGCCACCAGGACCACGGCGACCACCGCCAAGAGCCACCACCACAGCCGAGGGTGCGCCGATCGACCGTGGCGACTGCGACTGTGGCTGTGCCGGTGGCGCCGAGATCGGCGCCGACCCTCACCCGACTCGGCCGGCGCGGCGGCATCCACGGCGTCGGGTCCGACGCCACCCGGGGGGACCATGCTGGGCAGGGTCACCGTTACTATCTCCTCCGCACCGGTAGCCGCCGGTCCGGCATTGTGTTCGGACGCGATGTTGTCGTTCAGCGGGCGTCCAGTTCTTCAGGGGTCATGAGCACGGCCCGAGCCTTGGAACCCTCGGACGGCCCCACCACCCCCCGACGCTCCATGAGATCCATCAGCCGACCCGCCCGGGAAAATCCCACTCGCAGCTTTCGCTGCAGCATCGACGTCGAGCCCAGCTGGGACCGGACCACCAGCTCCATGGCCTGGTCGAGCAGCTCGTCATCGCCGTCCTCGGCGTCCGACCGATGACCCTCGATACCGACTACCTCCTCGATTCCGGAAACGACTTCCATGGGCCGCTGCCGCTTCCAGTGGGCGGTCACCGTGCGCACCTCTTCCTCGCTCACCCACGGGCCCTGCAGCCGCTGGGGGTTGGACGAGGACGCTGACAACAACAGCATGTCGCCTTTGCCGATCAGGCGCTCAGCGCCGCCCTGGTCGAGGATGACCCGGCTGTCGGCCTGGGTCGACACCGAAAAGGCCAAACGTGACGGGATGTTGGCCTTGATCACTCCGGTGATCACGTCCACCGAGGGTCGCTGGGTGGCCAGGACCAGGTGGATGCCGACGGCCCGGGCCATCTGGGCGATCCGGCAGACCGACTCCTCCACGTCCCGGGCCGCCACCATCATCAGGTCGTTCAGCTCGTCCACCACGATGAGGATGAACGGCAAACGGTTATAACGGGGCTCTATTTCGTAGCCGTCGCCGTCATCGTCGGTATCCGGTCCGGTTCCCCGCATCCGGAGCTGGTAGGCCTCCTCGAATGCCTCGAGGTCGCCGTCGTCGAATCCGGCGTTGTAGCCGGTGATGTCACGCATGCCGACCTCGGCCAGCAGGTCGTAGCGACGCTCCATCTCGGTCACCGCCCAGGCCAGGGCGTTGGCCGCCTTCTTCGGGTCCACCACCACCTGGGTGAGCAGGTGGGGCAGGTCGTTGTACTGGCCGAGCTCCACCCGCTTGGGATCCACCAGTATCAGTCGTACCTGGTCAGGGGTGGCCCGGGTGAGGATGGAGGTCAGCACCGAGTTGATGCAGGACGACTTACCCGACCCGGTTGCTCCCGAGACCAGCACGTGGGGCATCTCGGCCAGGTTGACCATCACTGCCCGGCCGGCGATGTCCCGCCCGAGTGCCACCTCCAGGGGATGGTGGGCCTTGGCCGCCTCGGGCGACGCCAGGATGTCGCCCAATGCCACCAGCTCGCGGCGCCGGTTCGGGACCTCGACCCCGATGGCCGACTTGCCGGGGATGGGCGCCAGGATGCGCACGTCCGGAGAGGCCATGGCGTAGGCGATGTCCTTGGACAGCGACGTCACCCGGGCCACCTTCACTCCTGGTCCCAGCTCGAGCTCGTATCGGGTGACCGTCGGGCCGACCGTCCGCCCCACCAGCCGGGTGTCGACCCCGTGGGCCGCCAACGCCGCAACCAGGGCAGCACCTCCGGCATCCACTTCACGCTCGTCGACGGTGTGGGGTTTTGCCCGCTTCAACAGGTTGGCCGGAGGAAGCCGCCAGTCCCCGACGGCCGGACCCAGCTTCATCTCCAGCTGCGATCCCTGGTCCTGGGCTGCGACCCGGTCGGGAGCGGGGGGGATGTCACGAGCGGCGGCGACAATGGGGTCCTCCACCAAGTCGCCCCCGGGCTCGTGACCGACCTCATCGATCTCGTCCTCGATGCCGTCGTAGTCCTCGACCTCGGCCTCGTCGTCGTCGGCCTCGTCGGCCTCGGACATCGCGGCGACCGAACGGCCGAAGGGGTCGGTCGGCTCGTCGCCGTCCTCGTCCTCGTCCTCGCCGTCCTCGTCGGTCTCACCGCCGCGGGCCGCGGTCACCGTCCACTGCACGGTGCGGGTGATGGCCCCGACGGCCGAGTGGATGGAGACTCCGGTGAACAGCACCATGGCCACCACCAGCACGGCCACCAGAACCGTGGCAGCCCCGAATCCGCCCAGACCCGCCCGTAAGGGGTCGCCGATGACGGCCCCCATCCAGCCGCCGGCGGACGACAACTGGGAGGTGGGTGCGGCCAGGGAAGGGGCGCCGCCGGCCAACCCGGCCAGTCCCGCTACGGCCAGCAGGGTCAACGTGGCACCGATCACGGCGCGAGCCGGCTCACGGACCGGGTGGCCATCCTCATCGTCGACCCGATGGACGAGCAGCAGGACCCCCACGCCGATGGCCACGGGCGGGACGAGGAACCTCCCCCAGCCGAAAAGATCGCCCACGGCCAGCCGGGCATCGTGTCCGGCCGGATCGAGAGAGTCGGCATAGAAGGCCACACCGGCGAGAACGCCCAGTGTGATCAGGACAACTCCCCACAGATCGGCGGTGTGGGAGACGATCACTTCCCACGCCGAAGTGGAGAACGCGGTGTGGTGGCGCTTGCGCCGGGCTCGAGCCACTCTCCTCCCCTTGCGCCGCCGTGGGCCCTTTCCCCGAGAGGACGCTGAATTCATCGGGCGCGATCGGGACGTGGACGCGGACCCTCTCTTCGATCGCGAAGTCCCGGATCGGCCCGCCGGTCGCTTGGTGGCGGTCGTCACAGTGAGTAACAGGGTAGTCCCGCAGCGTCCACATCAGGGTGACACCGGACCCGCCCACACACCCCTTTTGCGGCCTGACGCCCACGGTTTGTCACCCGATGGTCCCGGTCAGGGACGTTTTTGGGGCTCAGACGGTCACAATCACCGGCACGATCATCGGGCGTTGGCGGGTGCGATCGCCCACCAGGCGTCCGAGCGCCTTGCGGGCCACCCGATTGAGGTTCTCGTGGTCGTTGCTGCCCGAGGCCAGGGCCTGTTCGAGCGCCTTGGTCACTTCGGCTCGGGCGTCGTCGAGGAGCAATTCGGTGTCGTGGTCGTAGGCCCATCCCCGGGTCACGATCTGGGGGATTCCCACCACTTCGCCGCGTTTGAGGTCGACAGTGGCCACCGCCATCACCACCCCTTCTTCGGCCAGGACCATGCGGTCCCGGAGCACGCCGTGCCCGATGTCCCCGACCGAGCTCCCGTCGACGAACAGGTAGCCGCCCGGCACGGTCCCGTCGCGGCGCAGACCTTTGCCGTCCAGGCGCACGGCGTCGCCGTCCTCGCACAGGATGACGCGATCGCCCCCGATGCCCATCGATTCGGCCACTTGGACCTGGTTGGCCATGTGCCGGTACTCGCCGTGCACCGGGATCAAGAACTCGGGCTTGGTCACCGACATCAGCATGGCCAGCTCGCCCTGGCGGGCGTGGCCGCTCACATGGACCGAGTCGACACCCGAGTGGATGACTTCCACGCCCCGCCGATGGAGGCTGTCGATGACTCGGCCCACCGACCACTCGTTCCCTGGGATGGGGTGGGCACTGATCACCACGACGTCGTTCTCCTTGAGCCTGAAGAACCGGTTCTCCCCTGTGGCCAAACGCGACAGTGCCGACATCGGCTCGCCCTGCGAGCCGGTGGATATGACGCACACCTGGCCCGGTTCGAGCTGGTCGACGTCTTCGATGTCGATCATGGACTGGTCGGGAATGTGGAGCAGCCCCAGCTTTCGGGCCAGCGCCACGTTCTTCTGCATTGACCGACCGAGGGTGGCGATCCTCCTCCCCCCGGCGATGGCTGCGTCCACCACCTGCTGGACCCGGTGGATGTGGCTGGCGAAGCAGGTGACGATGAACCGGCGGTCCGGCCGGGCCAGGAACACCTTGCGGAGCGTCACCCCGACGGTCGACTCCGACGGCGTGAATCCGGGCTCCTCGGCGTTGGTGGAGTCGACCATCAACAGCCGGATCCCGGGATCGGACGCCAGCGCGCCCATGCGGGCGAGGTCGGTCCACCTGCCGTCCACCGGATGCAGGTCGATCTTGAAGTCGCCCGAGTGCAGAATGATGCCCTCGGAGGTGTAGAAGGCGGTGGCGAAGGCATGAGGCACCGAGTGGGTGACCGGGATGAACTCCACATCGCACGGGCCGATCCGCCGGCGCTCGCCGTCCCGTACCGGGATGAACTGGGCCCGGTCGGCCACGCCCGCCTCGTCGACCCGGTTGCGGGCCAGGGCCAGGGTCAGTTCTGAGCCGTAGACGGAGACAGGGAAGTCTCGCAGCAGATAAGCCAGCCCACCGGTGTGGTCCTCGTGACCGTGGGTCAGGATGACCCCGTCCACCCGGTCGGCGTTCTCGCGCAGGTAGGTGAAGTCGGGCAGCACCAGGTCGACACCGGGCATGTCCGGGTCGGGGAACATGATCCCCACATCGAGCACCAGGATCCGGCCGTCGACCTCGATACATGCACAGTTCCGACCGATCTCGCCCAGACCGCCCGAGGAATACGATCCGCACTCCCCCGCCCCGGCCCCCGCTCGGGCGCTTGGCGGTTGCCGGGCCCGAGGCCTTCTTCTTCCCGGTGGCCGTGGCTGTCGATGCGGCACCGGAACCAGGAGCGGCCGCACGGGTACCCGACGACCGCTGCTCACCTGCGCCGGATCTTCCTCCACCCGATGACCGGCGGGTGCCTCCTGGCTGGCCGGAGTTCGGGGCTTTGGGCTTGTCGTTCACTGACGCTTCCTTCTTACCGCCCGGCACCCGGTCAGGACATCCGACCGGCCCGGCCCGTCGCCCCTCTCGGAGTCAGGCAACCGACTGGGGCGCCAGGTCAAAGCGACCGAGCGCCGAGATGACCGCCCGGGCCCGCTCGTCCAACGCCACTGTGCTGGGAGTGTTGGGAGGGCGGCACTGACCGACCGGCAGGCCGAGGGCCCGGCAGGCGGCCTTGGCCGGAACCGGATTTGGGAACTCGTCCGTCGACTCGAACCGGCACGACTCGGCCAGGTACTGGTTGACGGTGGTGGCCCGTTCCACCTGGCCGGCGCGAAACGAGCCGATCATCTCGGCGAACAGGCGACCGGCCCAGTGGGCGGCCACGCTGACAATTCCGACCGCACCCACGGCCATGAACGGCAGCGTCAGTGCGTCGTCGCCACAGTAGACCTCGAACCCTTCGGGGCTTTCGGCGATCACGGTGGCGGCGCCGACGACATCGCCGGTGGCGTCCTTGACCCCGACGATGGTCGGCACCTCGCGGGCCAGCTCGAGCGTCAGCCCCGGGCCGATCCTCCGGCCCGACCGGATCGGGATGTCATAGAGGAGCACCGGCAGGTCGGTGGCGGCGGCGATGGCCCGGAAATGCGAGGAGAGGCCGGCCGGGGACGGGCGGTTGTAGTACGGCGTCACCGCCAGGATCCCGTCGACACCGCACGTCTCGGCCTCCTTGGTCAACTTCACCGAATGGGCGGTGTCATTCGTGCCGGTGGCCGCGATGACCGGCACCTCGACGGCGGCAACCACCGCCCGGAAGAGATCCAACCGCTCCTGGTCGGACAGGACCGAGCCCTCACCCGTGCTACCGGCCAGGACGAGGGCCTCGCTGCCCGAGGCGGCCAGATACTGGGCCAGGCTCGCGGCCACGTCCAGGTCGATGGCGCCGTCGGCATCGAAGGGCGTGACCATGGCCGTGACCACCGAGCCGAAGCGTGGCACAGTCACTCAGCCTCTGAACCCGGGTGCAGGGTGCACGGAACACGTCACGAATCCGCAGGTTACCAGCAGCCACTCTCCCTGCCTGGCCCTGGCTGGCCCTGGCCGGCCCAGGCGGCGGTCGTGCGCTGCCGGGAACCGCCCGACGGGCCCGTCCCCTCTCGTCCCCGGGCATCGCAGGCCCGTGCCATCGGGGCCCGGCTCCGGGAGCGACACCGGCTCCCCCGAACCGACCTCGATACCGGCCCCACGGGGCCAACGCCGGCCCCACCGGGCCCGCACGGGGCGGCCGGCTGGACCGACTAGGAGAGGATCCGGTCCTTCGGGGGCACCGACGCCATGGCGTCGTACTCCTCGGAGGTGTCCACCCACGACTCGAACTCGATGACTCCGAGCTCGGTGAACTTGGTCCGGAGCCATCCGTCGGCGGCATCCAGCAGTCCCAGCTTCTTGCAGTTGGGAACGATCTTGGAGAACAGGAGGGCCTGGAACTCCGCCCGCTCGGGAGCCTGCTGGACCACCGGCACGATGGTCTTGGGGTCGACACCCATGCGATCCCACACTTCCTGTTGGAGGAAGCGGTCCCGCATCCGCACCGCCGCCTCGAAGGCGAACTCCTGACGCTCGCGCAGTTCGGCCGCGTTCAACCCCTCGTAGTACTCCTGGAGGCTCAGGACCCCGAAGGCCACGTGACGGGCCTCATCGGCCATTACGTAGCGCAACAGTTGCTTGAGCAGCGGGTCGCCGGTCATCTGGTGCATGAACCCGAATGCGGCCAGGGCGAGGCCCTCCACCATGATCTGCATTCCGAGATAGGTGAGGTCCCACCGCGAGTCGGCGATGATGTCGTCGAGCAGCATGCGGAGATGGGCGTTGACCGGATAGTGGCCGGAGAGCTTCTCGTCGAGGTACTTGGCGAACACCTCGACATGACGGGCCTCGTCCATCACCTGGGTGGCCGCGTAGTACTTGGCGTCGATCCACGGGACGGACTCCACGATCTTGGAGGTGCAGATGAGTGCGCCCTGCTCGCCGTGGAGGAACTGGGACAGCGTCCAGTTCTGGCTCTCGACGCCGAAGGTCACCCACTCCTTGTCCGACCACTTCTCGACTGGCGTGCCGGTCAGGTCGAACCCGGCACCGAACCCCCCGGTGGACTCGGCCTGTTCGCGGACCAGACGCTCCTGGTCCACCTCGATCTCCCACGGCAGGTCGGTCTCGCCGTTCCACTGGGCGCCCTTCGCCTTTTCGTAGAGCTTGTTGAGCTTGGGCCGAGAACCCTTCTCGTAGTCCCAGGTGAAGATGGAGTCGTAGTCGGAGTGGACAACATGACGGCCGTCGGCCTCCTCGGTTCCCACCACCGAGAGGATGGCTTCGAAGTCGTCGATCTCGGACCGGCCGATGATCTCCTCGGTGCTGCTCATTTCAGTTGTCATGTCCTGTCTCCCTCGTGGTGATCGTCGCGGCCCCGGTCGGTTGGCGATTGGAAATGTGTGAACGGCGTGATGTCGATGGTGGGCCCGGCAACCGCCGAGTGCAGAGCCCGGACCCCGGGAAGCACGAAGGTCTCGATCAAGCGGCGGACATGGACCGGATCGGTCATGTCCACGGCTGTCGACGGCGAGACCGCGTACGAGAGCACGATACGGGTGGCCCACTCGGCTACCCGCTCCGCCTCCGGAGGGCTCATCCAGCGGGCCAGGAACGGAGCGGTGAACCGAGAGGCGGCGACCAACAGCCGGTCCGACTCGTCGAAGGCCAAGTGACCGAGGACCATCTCGGGCTCGTGCTCAACCAGGTAGGCCAGTGCCGCGTGCTCACGGATCCGGGTGGACGCTTCGACCACTCCGACGACCAGGGCTTCGCCGAGGTTCTCGGCCTCTCCCAACCGGACGCCCAGGGCCGAGAAGAGCCGGGCCATCTCGGTGTCGACCACGGCTCCGAGCACCTCGTCCCGACCCCCGGGGAACACCCGGTAGACGGTGGCTCTCGAAACGCCGGCCTGTCGGGCGATGTCGTCCACAGTCGTCTTGACGGTGCCGTGGCGGGCCAGGCAGGCCAGGGTGGCATCGATCACCCGGACCCGGTGGGGTGACGACTGACTCGGACCAGGCGAAATCCTGGTGACATCGTCCTCCACCGCACGCAGTGCGGCCTCCTGGATCGGCACAGTTGGGACGTTAGATCGGAATTTGTCTCATTGTCAACGACCCGTCGGGCATCACCGCGCCGGATCGCCGGGCCCCGTGGTCGGATCCCCGCCGGGCGGCGCGGGGCCCACCACCCCGGCCAGGAGCTCGGCCCGCACCAACTGGGCGACCTGGACCGGATCGTCGAGATCCCATCGGCCGGGAGCGGACATGTAGGACAGGAGCATCCGAGCCAGGAAGTCGGCCGCCTCATCGAGGTCGACGCCGTCCATCACGCCCCGTTGCCGGAGATACGGCACCAGGAAATCGGCGATCCCCTGGCGGATTCGATTGCTCTCGACCGTGAGCGCCGGGAGGAGCTTCTCGGGCTCGGTCTGCATGACCCGTTGGAGGACCTCGTGCTCGACGATCGCCCGGTGGGCGAAGGCGATCCCCCGCTCCATGACCTCCTCGAGGCTCTCGGCTCCCTGGACCTCCTCGTAGAGCCGGGCGAAGAACTCGAGGGTCGCCCAGGCCACCACCGCGGTGATCAGTTCGTCTCGCCCCCCGGGAAAGGCGCGGTAGACGGTTGCCCGCGACACGTTGGCCTCCCGGGCCGCGTCCTCGACGGTCGTCTTGGCCAGGCCCCATCTGGCCACGCAGACGTAGGTGGCCTCGAGGATGCGCTGTCGGGTGGTGTCCATGGCCCGGTCCAACAGGCTCAGAGGCCCAGAAGTGGCTCGAGTCCGAATGTGACACCGGGCCGGTCCGGAACCGACCGAATGGCCAGCACGACTCCGTCCATGAACGAAACCCGGTCGTAGGAGTCGTGTCGAATGGTCAGGCTCTGGCCCAGGGATCCGAGGATCACCTCCTGGTGTGCGACCAGGCCCGGAAGACGGACCGAATGGATGCGGACACCGGCTGGGCCGGCTCCCCCCGGGCGGAGGCCAAGGAATCGGTGATCGTCCCGTCCGGGGGGAAGGCGCCCTGACCCGACGCCTCGCGTATGGCCGCCATCCGCTCGGCGGTGGCGAGCGCAGTGCCTGATGGCGCGTCGAGCTTGCCGTCGTGATGCAGCTCGATGATCTCGGCTCCGTTGAACCACGGCGCGGCCAACTCGGCAAACCGCATCATCAACACCGCGCCCACGGCGAAGTTCGGTGCCACGATGCAGTTGGGTGGACCGGTGAACAGCCGGGTCAGTTCTTCGACGTCATCCTCGGTGAACCCGGTCGTCCCCACCACGGCATGGAGGCCGGCCCGGGCGCAGAAGGCCAGAGTGTCCCGCGCCGCCTCGATCCGGGTGAAGTCGACCACCACCTCGGTCCCGGCCTCGGTCAGGGCTTCGAGGCTCTCCGAAATGCGTACCCCGGGACCGCCGGTACCGGACGCTGATCCCGGGTCGGTGTCGACCCCGGCCGGATCCACCGCGGCCACCAAGTCCAGATCGGTCTGGTCGGCCAGGGCGCGGCACACTTCCCTCCCCATCTTCCCGCCGGCTCCCACGACCCCGATGCGCATGGCGGTCACCCTACCGTCGCACCGTCGGACGACTCACCGGGGGCTGCGTTCGGCCGGCCATGGGAGCGCCGGATGGTCGGGCGGTCGTCCGGCGGGCGGCCGGTCAGGCCGTCGGACCCAGGGCCGGCGGCCGGTCAGGTGGTCGGTCGGTCATCCGAGCGCCAACTTGCGGGAGTCGAAGTCGGCCTCCTCGAAGGGGCCGACCACTGAGAGCGTCCTGGGCGCAGCCACCAGCTCGGCGGCGGCGGCGTGCACGTCCTCGAGGGTGAGCGCGGCCACACGGTCGAGAACGACGTCGACAGAGAGGACCTCTCCGTGCAACAGCAGACCGGCGCCGATACGGCTCATCCGAGCACCGGAATCCTCACAGGCGAGGAGGGTCTCGGCCCGCAGGTTCCCCTTGGCGATGGCGAGCTCCCGCTCGGTGATGCCTTTCTCCCCCAGCAGCTCCAACTCCGAGGACACGATGTCGAGCACCTCGGGCACATGCTCGGGAGCGGTGCCCATTCCGACGCTCACCGAACCGGCATCGCCGTAGGCCACCCGCTCGGACCACACCGAGTAGGCCAACCCCCGACGCTCCCGGATCTCCTGGAAGAGTCGGCTGGACAGCCCCCCGCCGAGGACGTGGTTGAGGACGGCCAGTGCGTATCGGCGAGGGTCGAACCGGTCGACCGATCGGGATGCCAGCACCAGGTGGGCCTGCTCGGTCGACCTCCGGGTCACCAACAGTGGTTCGACCTTGGCGTCGGGGGGCCGGCGATCCGGGGTGGCACCGCCCGGTTGTCCGGCAAATCGGGCCTCGATCCCGTCGGCGACCGCACCATGATCCAGGTCGCCGGCCACGGCCACCACCATGTTGCCGGGACGGTAGTGCGACTCGAAGAACTCCCGGATCCGCTCGGTGGTCATGGCCGTGACCGATTCGTGGCTGCCGAGCACCTCACGGCCCAACGGATGACCGGGGAACAACGTGGCCGAACTCTGCTCCGCCGCCTCGTCCGAGGGCTCGTCGGCGTGCATGAGGATCTCGTCGAGGATGACCTGACGTTCGGCGTCGAGATCGGCGGCTCGGAGGGCCGGACGCCACATGATGTCGGACAGGATGTCGAGCCCGAGCGAGACGTGCTCGGCCAGAAGACGGATGTAGAAGGAGGTGTACTCCTTGGTGGTGAAGGCGTTGAAGTCCCCGCCCACCTCGTCGACGGCCTCGGCAATAGCGGTGGCCGAGCGCTGTGTCGGTCCCTTTGAACAGCAGGTGCTCGAGGAAGTGGGATGCCCCCCACCGGTCGTGGTCCTCGTCCCGCGACCCGGTGCCCACCCAAAAGCCGATGGCCACCGACCGGGCGTCCTCCATGTCCTCGGTGACCAGGGACAGGCCTGCGGGAAGCACCTCGGTGCGGATCATGAGCCCCCGGCTCCGATCGATCCGCTCATCGGAGTCCGGCCCACCGACCGGTGCCTTCGACGGGCACCGGCCGGCAGTGAGCCAGGCTCAACGACGGCGACGACCGCCCCGGCCGCCTCCAGAGGGGCGCTCGGACGATTCGGTCACGGCCGGTCCCAGATCTCCGAACTCCTGGACCAGTTCGACCTCGAAGGCGTCCTCGAACGAGACGGCACCGGTCGGTGCACTGGTCGTCTCGACCTGACGGCGGCTGCGGTCGGGCCGATCACCCGGATCGGAGTGGTCGCCCCGGGGAGGGCGACGACCGCCCCCGGCGTCGCCGCGTCCGCTGTCGCCGCCGCGTCCGGCGTCGCCGCGTCCGTTGCGCTCCTCGGATCCACTCCCGGAGGGAGGTTCGCCGGCCAACGAGAGCGACACTTTGCCCTGGGGATCGATGTCATCGACCCGGACCTCGATCGGCTGCCCGAGCTCGAGCACGTCTTCGACCCGCTCGACCCGTTTGCCCTGTCCGATCTTGGAGATGTGGAGGAGCCCGTCCCGTCCCGGGAGGATGTTGACGAACGCACCGAACTTGGTGATGTTGACCACCTTGCCCTGGTAGGTGGCGCCCACTTCGGCCAACGGTGGGTCGAGGATGGTCGAGATCCGCCGGCGGGCCTCTTCGACGGCGGTGCCGTCCTTGGCCCCGATGGTGACCGTGCCCACCATGCCGTCGTCATCGACGGCGATGTCGGCACCCGTCTCCAGCTGGAGGGCGTTGATGACCTTGCCCTTGGGTCCGATCACCTCGCCGATCTTGTCCATGGGGATCTCGAAGGAGACGATCTTCGGGGCGGACGCCGCAACCTCGCTGCGGGGCTCGGCGATGGCGCCTGCCATCACGTCCAGGATGGTCAGCCTGGCTTCCTTAGCCTGGAGGAGTGCCTTGGTCAGCACGTCCAGAGGCAACCCGTCGATCTTGGTGTCGAGCTGGAGGGCAGTGACCACGTCCTTCGTCCCGGCCACCTTGAAGTCCATGTCGCCGAAGGCGTCCTCGGCCCCGAGGATGTCGGTCAACGTGACATAGGTCCCACCGTCGTAGACCAGGCCCATGGCGATGCCGGCCACCGGCGCCTTGAGCGGCACCCCGGCAGCCATCATCGACAGGGTGGAGCCGCAGACCGAGGCCATGGAGGTGGAGCCGTTGGAAGCGAGGACATCGGATACCAGGCGGAGCGTGTAGGGGAAGTCCTCCTGGTAGGGAACGACCGGCAGGAGGGCCCGCTCGGCCAGCAGACCGTGACCGATCTCCCGGCGCTTCGGGCCCCGCATGAACCCGGTCTCCCCCGTGGAGAAGGGGGGGAAGTTGTAGTGGTGCATGTAGCGCTTGTGATCGTCCGGGGTGATGGTGTCGAGCAGCTGGTTCATACGGGGCATGCCCAGGGTGGTCACGTTGAGCACCTGGGTCTCGCCCCTCTGGAACAAGGCCGATCCGTGGGCCGTCGGGAACAGGTCCACCTCGGCGGAGAGGGGCCTGATCTCAGTGGTCGACCGCCCGTCGATGCGGAGGCCCTCCTCCACGATCCGCTTGCGCACCAGCTTCTTGGTCAAACTCCTGACGGCCGCCTTGATCTCGCCGTCGCGCTCGGGGAACTCGCCGGCCAGGGACTCCTTGATCGCCGCGGTGGCGGCATCGAGGGCGGCGTTGCGCTCGGCCTTCGACACGATCTGGTTGGCTTCGGCCAGGGGCCCGGTGCCCACTGCCTCGACCCGTTCCCACACGTCGTCGCCGTAGTCGGTCAGGGTCGAGTACTCGATGGCCTCGATCGGGCCCCGGGCGGCCACGTAGGCCTCGACCAGCTGGCGCTGGAGCACGATCGACTCGCGGATCCACGTCTTGGCCGCCTCGAGCCCGTCGGCCAGGACCTCCTCGGTCACCTGGGGAGCGCCCTCTTCGTAGAACTGGAACGAGCGCTCCGAACCACCGGCCTCCACCATCATGATGGCGATTTCGGCGTCGTCGGCGTCGCTCAGGGCCCTTCCCGCCACGACCAGTTCGAACGTCGACTCGTCACCCTCTTGGAAGGTGGGGTGGGGAATCCACTGGCCGTCCGTCGAGTAGGCCACCCGGACAGCGCCGATCGGTCCGTCGAAGGGGATGCCCGAGATCATCAGGGCCGCCGAGGCGGCGTTGATGGCCAGGACGTCGTGGGGATTGACCTGGTCGGCCCCGAAGATGGTCCCGACCACGTGGACCTCGTTGCGGAACCCCTTGGGGAACGAGGGCCGCAGCGGGCGGTCGATCAGCCGGCAGGTGAGGATGGCCTGGTCCGAGGATTTCCCCTCCCGCCGGAAGAAGGACCCGGGGATCTTGCCGGCGGCGTAGGCCCGCTCCTCGATGTCCACGGTCAGGGGAAAGAAGTCGGCCCCTTCCCGTACCGATCGTGCTGCCGTCGCCGTGGCCAGGAGCACGGTGTCGCCGATGCGGCCGGTCACGGCCCCGTCGGCCAGTTGGGCCAGCTTGCCGGCTTCGAATGTGAGTGTGCGCTCGGTGCCGCTTATGGGCGCCGAGACGGTGATGGCGTCGGACATGACGCTCCTTGGTTGCTCGGGGACCCCCCCGGCCAGTTCCCAGTTGTCGAGCACCCCGTCGGCGGTGAAGGCGGGGTGGTCGGCAACTGGTGACTGATCTCGGTAGGAGCCCGTTCTCTGTGGTTTCTTCCGGCCCGCCGTCTGTGGTTGGCCGCTGCTGCTGCGGGCCGACACCGTGTCGGCCTGCCACCCATCGGCTCGAAACCGATGGAAGAATTGGGACCGCCCGGCCGGAGCCGGGCGGGTTGACTGTGATCCGCCTAGCGGCGGAGGCCGAGGCGACCGATGATGTCCCGGTACCGTTCGACGTCGTTCTTGCGGACGTAGTCCAAGAGTCGACGCCGACGGCCGATCAATTTCAGGAGGCCCCGGCGGGTGTGGTGGTCACCTTTGTGCACCTTGAGATGCTCGGTCAGGTGAATGATGCGCTCGCTCAATATGGCGATCTGCACCTCTGGAGAGCCGGTGTCCGTGTCGTGAAGACGATATTCGGCAATGGTGGACTGCTTGTCTGGCATGTGGGGATTGGACCTCTGCGGAGTTCGTGACAGCCGGCGGACGGAACACACCGACCACACGATGCTAGCAGGATCGCAGGTCGATGGGCATCGAACCAGGTCCGACGGCACGCGAATGCGCCCCGGGGCTCCGTCAGGCTGTGTGGGCGCCGGTCCCGCCTTTCGGGCCCACCCCGGACGAGAACGGGCGCCGGCGTTGTCGCCGCCGGCGCCCGGCCTCGACCTACTTGTTGGGCTGCGGGGTGATCCGCAGGTACGGCTTGACCGCGTTGAAGCCCTTGGGGAACCGCTCCTTGGCCTCTTCGTCCGAGACGGCAGGGACGATGACGACGTCCTCGCCGTCCTTCCAGTTGACCGGAGTGGCCACCTTGTAATCCGCCGTCAGTTGCAGGGAGTCGAGGACCCGGAGGACCTCCTGCACGTTCCGACCGGTAGAGGCCGGATAGGTGAGGGTCAGTTTGATCTTCTTGTCGGGTCCGATGATGAACACCGACCGGACGGTGAGGGTGTCGTTGGCATTCGGGTGGATCATGTCGTAGAGATCGGCCACTTTTCGGTCCTCATCCCCGATGAGCGGGAAGTTGAGGGCGGTGCCCTGGGTCTCCTCGATGTCTCCGGCCCACTTGCCGTGCGACGTCACATCGTCGACCGAGAGGCCGATCAGCTTGGTGTCCCGCTTGTCGAACTCCGACTTGGCCGCCGAGAACGCACCCAGCTCCGTGGTGCAGATGGGAGTGAAGTCCTTGGGGTGGGAGAACAACACTCCCCAGCTGTCCCCGAGGTACTCGTGGAAGTTGATGGTGCCCTCTGTGGTCTCGGCCGTGAAGTCGGGGGCTGTGTCGCCCAGACGGATTGCCATGTGTCGCTCCTTAGTTTTTCCTCGCTGTGAGTCGATGGACTCCACTGACTGCACTGCGTCCCCGGGGTGCTGAGCATCCGACAGGCGCCGTGCTCCTGACGGGTTGGAGGTTAGTCGAATCGGGCGCAATTGTCGACCGGGTTAGTCGAGTTTCGGCTAGTCCCGGGCCTCACCCCGGGCGTCTGGCCCCGCCGACGCCGGTCCACCATGCTGGAAAGATGACAACGACCGATCCGAACTCACCGACCGTGCTGGTGGACCGGCAGGGTCCCGTCACCGTTGTGACCATCGACCGGCCCGAGCGTCGCAACGCCGTCGACCCGGACACCGCCACGCGCCTGCTCGATGCGTTCACCGCCTTCGACGCCGACGACTCCTCTTCGGTGGCCGTGCTCACCGGCCACGGAGGCACCTTCTGTGCCGGCGCCGATCTCAGATCCATGAGCGAGGGCCACCGTTATCGGCTGGCCGAGGACGGGCCCGGGCCGATGGGCCCCACCAGGCTGGCGCTGTCCAAGCCGGTCATCGCCGCCGTCGAGGGGTACGCGGTGGCCGGCGGACTGGAGCTGGCCATCTGGTGCGACCTGCGGGTGGCCTCCGCTGCCGCCGTCTTCGGCGTCTTCTGCCGACGTTTCGGCGTCCCCCTGATCGACGGGGGGACGATCAGACTCCCCCGGCTCATCGGCCAGGGTCGGGCCCTCGACCTGGTCCTGACCGGTCGCGAGGTGGGCGCGGAAGAAGCCCTGGCCATCGGGTTGGTCGACCGGGTGGTCGATCCCGGGTCGGCACTGGACCGGGCGGTCCAGCTGGGTCGGGAACTGGCCGGGCTCCCTCAGACCTGCATGCGCAACGACCGCGCTTCGGTGCTGGCCCAGTGGGATCTGCCCATGGCGGACGCCCTGCGCTCCGAGTACCGGTACGGCCGTGACAGCCTGGCCTCTCCGGACGCACGGTCCGGTCCGGCCGGTTTCGCCTCCGGCGCCGGCCGCGGCGGGTCGAGAGTCTCGCCCGACGGCCGGTGAGCGCCGACCCGGAGGCGTCGACTCCCGGCGTCGCCGCATTCGACTTCGACGGGACCCTCACTGACGGGGGGAGCGTGTTCAAGTTCCTCTGCGCCGTGGTCGGCCCCCGCACCGCATATGGAGCGGCCGCCTCCCTCTCCCCCCGATTGGTCCATGCCGCCCTGGTCGGGGGGGCGGTAGCCGACACCACCAAGGAGATCCTGTTCGAACGGACGTTGGCCGGCGTCACCGTGGAACGGCTCGAAGAGGTGGCCGCCGACTTTGCGCCCGCCCACCTCGAAGGGCATCTCCGACCCGAGATGGTTGAACGATTGGACTGGCACCGCCATCGGGGCGACCGGGTGGTCGTGGTCTCGGCCTCCCTCGACGTCTACGTGCGGATCGCCGGCACCCTGCTGGGCGCCGACGGGGTGGTGGCCACCAGCCTGGCCGACACGAACGGGGTCCTCACCGGACACTACGAAGGTGCGAACTGCCGGGGCGAGGAGAAGGTGCGACGGCTCCGGAGCTGGGTCGAGCATTCCCAGGGCGCCGGGGGCACCCTGTGGGCCTACGGCAACAGCCGGGGCGACCTGAGGATGCTGCGGGCCGCCGACATCGGGGTCAACGTGGGCCGGCTCGGCCCGATCGGGCGACTCCGGGATTTTCGGAGCCTGGAGGAATCGAAGACAACTGGAGGAGGCGGGTGACGTGGTTGCCGGGACCGGGGGTGCCGTGCCTCGGCGCTGCGGTCACAGGTACTCCTTCTTGCGCATCCACACCAGAACGAACCAGCCCCAGATGGGCGGGAGATAGGCGGTGAACAGCCGCTGGACGAAGGTGGCCGCCACCGCGTCGGTCTCGCTGATCCCGGCGGCGGTCAGTCCGAGGATCATGCCGGCCTCCACCACGCCCATCCCCCCCGGGACCGGTGAGATCCCACCCAGCATGGAGGCGAGTGTCAGCACCACCAGCAAGGTGGCCAGGCCCAGATGTTCGCCCGAAGGCGTGGAGGGCGGCGCCCAGGGCCAGGGCGACGAAGATCTGGGCCAGGACGCTCCCCCCGAAGATCTCGACCAGGTTGCGGGGACGAGAGGCGAGGACCTTCAAGTGCGACCACACTTCGGACGTTTTGGGTCGCAGCTTCTCAGCCGCCATCCGGCGCCAGCGCGGAACGGCCAACAGCAGCCCGAGCGCCACCCCTACCACCACCACCGCTATCACGATGAGCCAGACCAGCTTCGCCATTGCCCCCGCCCGACGAGTCGGACGGCTTCGTGAAGTGCATCGATCCGATGGCCAGCGGCAGGGCGATGAGGAACAGGGCACCCTTGACGATCCAGCTGGCCGTGCTGACCAGGACGCCCGAGCTGACGGCCAGGGTGGGACTGAGCCCTTCTTGCTGGAAGAACCGGACCCGGGTGGCCAGTGTCGCCATGGATCCACCGGCCAGGGCCACGAAGGTGTCCGCACACCTCGAGGGCGACGGTGCGACCGTAGGGAAGCGTGCTGGTCACCGAACCCACGGTGGTGGTGGCGATGGCCGGGTAGGCGGCCTGCGCCAGGACGAAGGTCGCGACCACCCAGCCCCACTTGGCACCGGTGATGGTGCTCCACGATTTTCCGACGTTGATCAGCACACCGATCAGGGCCCATCCGCCGATCAGCGTGCCGACCACCAGCACCAGGGTGACCCAACTGATCCGGCGGGGCTCGATCAGCTTGGGCACCTCCACACCTGCCGCCACCGCGCCCTGCTCCCGAACGGCAGTGAGCATGGCCTTCTTGCCCCGCAGTGCCTTGGACGCCGCCGGGTCGAGGGCGGCGCGCTGGAGGAAGGGCAGCGCGTCGACCAGCAGGTCGGGGGGAACGGAGCGGGCATGCCGATGCCACCGCTCGCTCCGGCCCGACCACCACCGAACAGCAGCCAGAGCGGCGGCCATGTCACGGTGCAGGTCGTCCTCGGTGGCGCCCGTCACTGCGGCCCGGAAGTCGACGAACCCGGCCCCGCCGTCGTCGTCCACGACGATGGTCTCGGCAGACAGTGAGCCGTGGGCGATTCCGGCCCGGTGCAGGGTCATCAGCTGACGGAACATGTCGTCGGCCGCGGCGTCGGTGATGGCCGGCCGCAGCCGGCTCTGGCGCCACCGGTGCTCCCGGTCCCGCCGGCTCGGCCCCTTCCGCCGCTCCCTCGGGCCTTCCGGGACCGCCGGTCGTCACGGTGCTCGGAGCCGTCGCTCCCGGCTGGCCCGGCGGGTCCGAGGGGCACCGACGGAGCCACCGGTGCCACCGGTGCCAGCCGGCACGTAGGGTGCGAACTCGGACAGCCGGATACCGGTGGCGGGCGGGTCACCAGCACGGCATCGTTGGCCAGACCGGCCGGTCCGGCGGCCAGGACGGCCGGGCACCCGGGCCCCGGCGCGTTCGGCCATCAGGGTCAGATAGGCCTCGTGCTCTACCTGTTGGCGCCGGGTGAGGGCGAGCGTCGGCCCCGAGGATCGGTAAAACAGGAAACGGGCGGTCTTGGCCAGGAGCTGGGCATCCGAGGCGTCACGCCCGTAGACCGACACGTCGATCGGCGTCCCGTCGATCCGCCCGGTGAACCGTCCGACTCCCCATTCCTGGCGGCGACGCAGGACGACCCGAGTCAGCCGTGATGTCGAGATCGGCCAGCAGGACCGGCCACCTCCAGGCGACGACGGCAGCCCGAGGGGCGAGCCGAACGACGAGGTGGACCAGGGCGGTGGCACCCCAGCCCACGGCCAGGCTGGCCAGCACCGCCACCGGCACCCCCGAGCCCGGTCACCACCGCGGCCAGGGCCAACAGCCCGATCGCGGTCTCGATGGTCCGCTGGACCATTCGGCTGAGGTAGGGGAGGGCCGCGGTGGCCACCGCCACCGTGGCCGCCACCCGGGCCACCGGGAAAGCACAGGTCGAAATGGGAGAGCGAGGACGTCGGCGGGCGGCCCCCGGTCGGGCCCAGCACGCACCGACGAGATCACGCAGAGGACCCACGCCGCCGCAGACCGAGAGGCCGATGTCGCGGATGGCAGTCCATTGCCGGTTGACCAGGGCCAGGACGACGATCAGGGCGATGACGCCGAACGAGGCGACCCACCAGATCGTGGTGACCAGCCACCTGATCCCCTGAGGGGGTGAGGCGAGGGCGGTGGCTATCTCGTGCTCGGCATTCGAGTTGGCATGGGTGAAAGCCAGCAGAGGAACACGCACCACGGCGCAGTCCGACCCGGAACGCATCCGAACCCCGTCGTCGGGTCGACCGTCCCCGATCGGTGCGAACAGGATTGCCCGCCACGAGCCGAGCACCTGCCTCCACGTCCTGGCCGGTGACCACCGGCGGCTCCGCCGGTCCGGCCTCCGGACCGCGGAGCCCGACGGACGCCGGCGGCGGTGCCGCCGGACTGGCGCCGACATCGGGACCGGTGCCGGGTCTGGCTCTCCGTCATCGCACCCTGAACCTTAGGACCTGACACCACATCACCCTCTGACCTGACCAGCGTCGACTACCTTCGATCACCGCCGACCGCCACCCTGCCGACCCGGCTGATCATCCGATCACTTGATCATCCGATCTCCCGGTCGGCCCGCCGCCGGACATCTGGCGTCCAGCCCGGCGCCGGTCCCGCTACCGCGGCGGAACCCATGGAAGGCGGCGTCGCCGAAGGTGAAGAGACCGCCGTCGGCGGCAACCAGCCAGTAGCCCTGGCCGTCGCCGGTACGGGCCATCCCGACCACGGGCTTGACCAGACTCAGGGACCCGTCGAACCGTGGAAGCGGCCGTCGCCGAAGGAGAAGATGCCGCCGTCGGACGCCACCAGCCAGTAGCCCCGACCGCCGGGGATGGCCGGCCATGCCCACCATCGGCTGGTTGAGCCGCAGGTTGCCCGTCGACCCGTAGAAGTGGGCGTCCCCGAAGGAGAAGACGCCGCCGTCGGACGCCACCAGCCAGTAGCCCCTGCCGTCGGGGGTGGCGGCCATGCCCACCACCGGCTTGTTGAGACGCAGGTTGCCCGTCGACCCGTAGAAGTGGGCGTCCCCGAAGGAGAAGACGCCGCCGTCCGAGGCCACCAGCCAGTAGCCGCTGCCGTCGGGCGTGGCCGCCATGCCCACGATGGGCTGGTTCAGGCGGATGGCCCCAGTCGAGCCGTAGAAGTGGGCGTCGCCGAAGGAGAACACTCCGCCGTCGGAGGCCACCAGCCAGTAGCCCTGTCCGTCGGGCGTGGCCGCCATGCCCACCACCGGGCGGGCCAGCGCCAGGTCCTGGCGCCGATCCGAAGAAGGCGGCGTCACCGAAGGCGACGACGGCACCGTTGGCCGCCGTCGATCCAGTAGCCACCGCCGTCGGGCGTCGGCGCCATCGCCACGCCGGCGGCTCCGAGGCCGGTAGCGGTGGTGAACCAGTCGGACTTGAGCCCGAGTCGGCGGCAAAGGTGTCCCCGGTCAGCGAGACGTTCTGGCCCGACCCGACCAGGGTCATCGCAGGTGACCCTGCCCGCCCCAGTCGCCGAGCCGTTGCGGCCGGTGATGGTGATCGACTCGAGCGTGCCGAGCTGCGGCCAGGTGGCCTCGATGGTCGACACCGGAACCGACGCCGTCCAGGTGTGGTTCGGGTTGCAGGCGCCCGGGCACGCACACGGCGTCGCCGGCGTCGGGCACCGCCGGGAAACGTCCCCGGTGCCGTGTAGCCGCCGGTCGACGCCGAGTACTGCGTGGCCGCCACCGCTCCGCCGGGACTCCATCACCTGGCCGGCGGTGTCGGTCGCCGCCAGGTCGGTCAGGGCGTTCTCGTTGAGCGTGCCCCGGTAGGTCTGGCAGTCCAGATCGCAGGTGTCGGCGTAGCCGCCGTAGGAGCCGAGGCCGGACATGACGTACGAGCGGACGGCCACCGCCTGGGCCTCGAGCTCCTGGAAGCCCCAGGCCTGTCCCTGGGGCCCGGCGCCCCCGAGCGTCCCCCAGCCGGCCGGCGACTCGCTGGGCACCACGTCGGCCACGTACTGCTCGAGGGGGAGCGTGTTGACCGTCCGCGCGGCGCCGTCCGAGTTGTAGGTGGCCTCGACGTCCCGTGCACCGTCAGGTTCGCCGCCGGCCTGGCAGAGCTGGAGCGACGCCGAGCCGTGGCGGGTGGCGGTCGGATTGGGATCGGCGCCGAGTCGGACAGCCGGGTCCGGACCACGGCCCGGCGCAACCCGGGCCCTGACAGACGCTCCAGTGCCCCGGCCGGTGGGTCATCGACGGCACCGCCGCACCGCCGGCGATCGAGGTTCCCGCGACCGTGAACGACGACGCCGACGTGCACGATCACCGTGTTCCCGTCGTTCTCGGTCAGGGCCACACGGACCTGCGGGCGTCCTGGGCCGGCAGCAGGCTGGCGAGGGAGGTCCCGCCGTAGTAGGTGCCGAGGATGGCTGGTACCGGTGCGGGCCAGCGCGTACCCGAGGGCACCCCACTGGCCCATCCCGTGCCCGTGGCCGTAGCCGTGGCCCTCGAACGATACGTCGGCCGACGGATAGGCGGACGCCGGCTGGCGACGACGCGACCACGGCCGCCCAGGACCGACCACGCGGCCAGCGGCGCGGCCGACCAGCACCCGGCGACGACCCGGCGACGGCGCATCCATGGCGCCGCCGGCTCACCCGTTGTCGACATGCTCCCATCGGACCTCTCATCTGCACCGGACACCGTCGCCAACGCCGTCGGCTCAGTCCACCCCGACGGGTTGGCCTCGAACAGCTGGCGGCATCGAGCCGTAGAAGGGCGCGCTCCCGAAGGAGAACATGCCACCGTCGGCGGCGACGCATCCAGTAGCCGTTGCCGCGGTGGAGGCCATGCCGACCACCGGCAGGTTCGAGCCGGACGTCTGCCGCATCGAGCCGTAGAACGGGCGTCGCCGAAGGCTGAAGATCCCGCCGTCGGAGGCCACGAACCAGTAGCCGCCGCCGGCGGGCGTGGCGGTCATGCCCACCACCGGCTGGTTCAGAGCGGATGTTGCCCATCGAGCCGTAGAACGGCGCGTCGCCGAAGGTGAAGATGCCACCGTCGGACGCCACCAGCCAGTAGCCCGGCCGTCCGGGGTGGCGGCCATGCCCACCACCGGCTGGTTCAGGCGGATGCCGCCGGTCGAGCCGTAGAACAGGGCGTCGCCGAAGGCGAAGATGCCGCCGTCGGAGGCCACCAGCCAGTAGCCCCTGCCGTCCGGGGTGGCGGCCATGCCCACGATCGGTTGGTTCAGGTGGATGTCGCCGGTCGAGCCGTAGAACTGGGCGTCGCCGAAGGAGAAGATGCCGCCGTCGGACGCCACCTCCCAGTACCCGCCGCCGTCCGGGGTGGCAGCCATCCCCACCACCGGTTTGTTGAGCGGTGCCCTCCCATCGATCCGTAGAACTTGGCGTCGCCGAAGGCGAAGATGCCGCCGTCGGACGCCACGTTCCAGTAGCCCCGCCCGTCGGCGGTCGCCGCCATGCCCGACGATCGGCTTGTTGAGGTGACCGGGGGCCGGCTGGCTCAGCCACCCGGTCAGCTGGGGGTTCTGGTGGAACATCGGCCACGACCGCTTGCCCAGCGAGTGACCGGCCGATCCGGCCATCTCGTAGTGCTGGATGACCCCGGCGTTGGCGGCGTTGTAGCCGGCGATGGTGATCCCGATGGTCCCGTTGGGGTCGATGGTCACCAGCGGCGAGTTCTGCAGGGCGACCGTGCCGGCTCCGAGCGTGGCCACCACCTGGGCGCTGCGCCCGTCGAAGATGACCGAGCCGTCGGTCGTCGGCACCAGCACGTCGTTGTAGCCGCCGCCGGTCAGATCGGCGGTGACGATCCCACCGATGATCTGACCCGACGTGCGCTGGGGCCAACCGGGCAGGGCCGCGCCGTTGGCCCCGTTGAGCGCCCACACCAGTCCGCCCGAGCCGGTGTCGGCCCCTTCGACCACCTCGACGTTCCCGTCACCCTCGATGTCGCCGATGGCCGGGCTGCCGGTGGTGGTGCCACCGAGGTTGGCGCGCCAGACGATGTTGCAGTGGGAGTCCGATCGCGAACAACGTGTTGGAGTCGGAGGCCCCCGCGTAGTACGAGCCGGTGCCGAAGGCGATGCCGACCTGCGCCGCCGGCGAGGAAGTTGCCCACCGCCGGTCGACGAGTCGACCGTCTGGTTGGTGTCGTAGTCGCAGATCAGGTTGCCGCCGGCCCCGAGCACCCGCAGGTGTCCGCCCGCGGTGTAGGTCTGGCCCGTAGGCCACACCGGCGGACGAGTCGCCGCCCTCGACGATCTCGGTCTGCCCGTTGCCGTAGAGGTCGGCCAGCGACGGAGTGGTGAATCCGCTGTCGGCCGTGAAGAACGGCCAGCCCGGCAGGACCGCGCCGTTGGCGGCGTTGAAGGCGTACTCGTCCTGGCCCAGCGACGGTGCCACCACTGCCGGTGACGCCTCCGAGGTTGCCCACCGCCAGCGAGGCCTGCACGCCGTGGAGGCCGTTCGGGTCTTGGGCGTTCTGCTCCCAGAGCTGGGCCCCGGCGTTGCCGAAGGCGTAGTAGCCCCCGACGTCCGGGCTGGGCTGCGTTGCCGGCGCCGACGTACACGTTGTCGGTGCCGGCGCCGTTCGGGGCTGACCGACGGGGTCGAGTCGATCGGTCCGCCGGCGTGGGCGGGCCACCCGCTGACGGCCGATCCGTTGGACAGATGGAAGGCGTAGACGTTGCCGGCCCGGTCGCCGACGACGACCGACGGGCCCGCCACCGTCCAGCGTGGCCTCGGACGGAGAGCTCTCGGCGATGGGGTTGCCGGCATCGGGCAGCACCTGCTGCCAGGTCAGCGACGGCGGCCACCGCGACGTGGGCCACCGGGGTCGCGGCCGAGGCGGCCCGGCTCGGCGAGCTGTGCCGCCAGCAGGGCGCCGACCACACCGAGCGCCAACGCCCCTCCCATCCACGGCCCGGCGCCGGCCGGGTTACCGTCGGTGTCGGCGTCCTGCCGACCTCGTTGCCGTGCGCGACCTGCTCCCATGCGGTGGTCCTCCTTGCGTCGTTGCCCTGGCATCCGGTCGCCGGGCCAGCCATGGACGGACCGGCCCGGACGGGCTTCGGTGGCGCCGGTACCAGTGGTGTCGGCCGTTCGGCACCAGAACTGAACCCGATGGGTATCGACGACCGGGGCGCGTAACCGGAGCTGACGGCGCCCGGTCCGAGCCATCGATCCCGGAGCGGCGGGCTCGTGAGCAGGCGGGATGCCTCATTTCTGGGCGTCTACTCGGTACCCTGAACCATGGTCTCCGTCACGACTGCGGCCGAAGCCCGGTGTTGGATCCGAGTCGAGACGCCCATGCCGCCTGGGTTTGCAGCCGCACTTCGGAGCCGCCGGTCCTGTTCCTCGGTGCCGCCAACGGCTCCTGCCGACCCGGCTGGTCGGGGAGGCCCCGTCTGGGCCCCACCTGACCAGGTCGGACCTCCAGCGCGCAAGCGCCGACGCCGGGCCGGTTGGGTCGTCGTGCCCTGGGCGCTGGCCCTGGCGACACTGGTCCTCCGGCTTCTCACCGCGGCACGGGGTCCGACCGACTGGGACTCGGCCCAGTACGCGTCGGCCGTCAACCATTTCGACGTCACCCATGGCCAGCCCCAGCCGCCCGGCTACTGGCTCTACGTCGAGACGGGTCGGGCGCTCCACTCGTCACCGGTCTGCGGCACCATCGACAGCCTGGTCATCGTGGCCGCCCTGGCATCCGCCGTCGGCCGTCGGGCCTGACCGCGGTCGCCGGTCGCGACCTGGGCGGGCCGTGGGTGGGACTGGCCGCCGGCGCGGTGGTGGCCGCCTCACCGTTCGCCTGGTTCAGCGGTTCGATCGTGGCCACCTACTCGTTCGACATGGTGGCCGCTCGCTGCTGATCATCCTGGCCTGGCGGGCCCGTCCGGGGAGCTGGCACGGCGTGGGGGCGGTGGTGGCGCTCGGGCTGCTCGCCGGCTTCCGCCAGTCCGATCCTCATGGCCTTCGCCCTCCTCGCCCTGCTGGCCGTGATCGGCTCCACCCGTCGTTGGAGCCGCCTCGGGCTCACCGTCGCTGGCCGGCGTGGCCGCCGTCGCTGTCTGGTTCGTCCCGATGGTGCTCACCCAGCCCGGGGGCTTCACCGCCTGGCTGCACGCCACCCGCACCGAGACGGCCGGCGCGGCCGCCGTCACCTCGGTGCTCGACCACGCGCCGGGCGCGGCGACCAACGTCGGCACCTTCGCCGCCTACACCGTCCGTGGCCCTGGCTCCGCTGGCCGGCGTGCCCGTTCTCGCCGGCATAGTCCTTCTGATCCGCGACCGGCGTCGCCGGCGACCGTGCGAGCGACGAGGCCGAGTCCCGGACCGGTCCCGCCACCCCGTACCGCCGTCGGCCCGGCGCCTGGACACGGCCGTGGTACCAGTCCCGGACCGCCATCCTGGGCGCCGCAATCGTCCCGCCCGTCCTGGTCGTGACCCTGCTCCAGTTCGCCAAGAGCGGCTACCTGCTCGCCTACCTGCCCGCCGCGGTGATCGCCCTGCTGCTCCCCATGGGCGCCCTCAACCGGCGTCGGCGGGACAGCGGACCGGACCTCTCCGATCTGGGCTGACCGTCACCTCGGTCGCGTCGTGGGCCTGATCGTCGTCGTCGGTGGCCCAGCGGTTCGTCAGCGGCGCCGCCGTCCTCCCGGCCCAGTGGACGGGCTCCTCGCGTCGCTGTGGTTCGAGCAGCCGCGCTACCAGGCTCCGTACCCCGACACCTACGCCGCCATCCGTAGCGCCGACTCGATCGACGCGGCGCTGGCCGACGCTCGGCCCCCCGGTCGGTCGCGGCCGTCGACGTGGTCGTCTTCGACACCGTCGACGGTGGGGAGAACATCTACCGCAACGCCGGCTGGGAGTTCCCCGACGGACCGCGATCGCCCTGATCGGCCCCGGCCGGCTGCTCTACAACGAGCAGCACGGTGCCCTGTACTACGCGCCGCCCACGCCATCGCCGTCGGGCCCGGGGGTTCGGCGCTGCTGGTCGCCTCACCCGCCCTGCCCGGCCTCGCCGCGCTCACCGCCAGCGGGCAGGCGGTCCGGTCGCGACCGACCAGCCGATCGGCGGCTACCGGGTGTGGCGGGTCGAGCCCGGCGCCTCCGTCCTCGGCGTGCCGGTCGTCGACCGCGCCGGTCCCCGCCGCTCGGCCACGGCATCTGATCACGGCGACGGCCCGACGGGCTCGTCAGCGGTTCACGGCCACCGTCTCGATGAAGGCGGCGTAGCGGTCGATCACCCGGGGCCAGCGGAACCACCGGTCGACATAGGCCCGGCCCCGCTCGCCGAGCGCTGTCCGCAGCCGGCGTCGCTGCCAGCAGTTCGACCACGCCCTCGAACTCACCGAACCCGGCGAACGCCAATCCCCCCCCGGACCGGCGGCAGTGCTCGACGGTGGCGGCGCAGCCGGCGTTGACCAGTACCGGGGTGCGGGCGCTCCATGCCTCGGCCACCACCAGCGAGAAGGCCTCCCACGATGACGGCGACACCAGGGCCACGGCCCCGGCGAGCAGGCCCACTTGTCGCCATCCGACACCGGTCCGAGGACGTCGATCTCGGGATGGTCGGCGGGAGCCTCGACGACCGGCCCGGCAAACACCAGGCGGAGGGGACCGGGATGGCGCGCCTTGTAGGCGACGAAGAGGTCGGCCAGCAGCGAGGTCCCCTTGTGGCGGTCGACCCGGCCCAGGCAGAGCAGGTACGGGCGGTGGCTCCGATCGCGGCCGGATCCGGTCCCGCGACCGGGCCCGACGGTGGCGTCGGGGTCGTCCACCCCCAGCCCAACGAGCAGCTGGCGGTGGGAGGCCACAGCGAACATCCCCTGGACCAGCCGGCGCTCGGCCGTCGTCTGGAACACCAGCCCGTCGGCGGCATCGAAGACGCCGGCGAAGACCGGTAGCTGCAGAGCGGGCTCGTCGTGGGCGGCCGGGTGGAGGATGGTCGGGACCGACACTGCGCTCGATGGCCCGGACCGTCGGGTAGTAGAGGTAGGGTAGAAGACCACGACGTCGGCATCGGTCGTCGGCCGCCGCCTCCACCACGGCGGGTACGACCGGCCCCTGCAGGTCGACCCAGCGCTCGAGCCTCGGCGCAGGGCGCCCGGCCCGGTTCGGCGAGGAGGGACGCCGAGTAGGGATGGAACGACGGATCCCGGCCCGCCACCGAGGCGAAGCGCCGGACCGACACACCGTTGACCACCTCGTCCCCCTCGGGTAGGACGTCGTCCCAGGTGACGAAGTCCTCGGCACAGCTGGTCAGCACCTCCACCTGCCACCCCTTTCCGCCCACCAGGTGCTCGGCGAGCAGACGGGCCGCCGTCTCGGCGCCCCCGATGACCTGGCGTGCCGTAGCGGGGCACCACGAACGTCACTCTCATCGCCGGCCCGGTCACGCGGCGTAGGCGGCCTCGAGGGCACAGGCGAAACCGGCCCGGACCCGGGGAAGCGCGAAGGCTTCCACCCGCTCCGATGCCGCCTGGGCCAACGTCGGACCGGAGCTGGGGATCGGTGACCACCCGGTCGATGGCGGCCGCCACCCGGACCGGCTCCTTGTTGGGCAGCACCAGGCCCGGCCGTCTGCACCGTCTCGGGGACGGCGGTGTTGGTGTAAGCCACGATCGGGAGGCGGTGGTACATCGACTCGAGCAACGGGACGCAGAATCCCTCGTGGTTGGACAGGCAGACGAAGGCGTCGGCTGCGGCGTAGTAGGCGATGAGCTCCTCGTGGGTCACCGAGCCGGCGATGTCGACCGCGTCCTCCAGTCCCAGCTCGGCGATGAACCGCTCCAGGGCGGTGAGGTACTCCTCGCTGATCGACCCTCCCACCAGGTGCAAGCGGGCCTTGGGGTCATAGAGCCGGCGGTAGGCGGCCAGGGCCTTGATCAGATCGTGCTGGCCCTTGTGGGGGGAGACCTTCCCGACGAAGAGCAGATCGGCACCACCCGCGTCCCGTTGGGCGCGCCAGTCGGGCCGCCAGCACCGGATCGGGGGAGCCGGCAAAGCCCTCCAGGTCGATGAGGAGGGGGACGGTGGCTGTGGACCGGTACCCCGCCACCTGCAGCTCCCGTTCGTTGTACTCGGAGTCGGCCACGGCGAACTCGGTGACCGGGGCCAGGTCGCGGAGCTGGGCCCGCCCCCACCGCACCTCTTCCCCCACCGCCGGCATCCAGGCCTCGAGCAGATCGGCCGGGGTGATGTTGTGGTAGTTCACGAACTTGCGCTCGCCACGTTCCCGGAAGATGTCGGCCACCCCGCTGCCGATGGAGAACTGGTAGAGCAGCACCCGCCCGGCCGATGGCTTGTCCCCCAGCCGGGTCACCGGGGTGCCGAACGAGATCCGATCGGCCGAGGCATTGCCGTAGAAGATGTCGGACTGGAACCCCCTCGAACGCAGGAGGTCCCGGAGCTGGATCACGTGCCCGCCGATGGCGTCCCGGCTGGCCAGCGAGGGGATGACCTGGTCGATCCGCCCCGCCGTCACGGGAGCGTCACCTTCACTCGCGGATCATGTTTCGGGCTCCTCCCAGCCGGCCAACGGGGAGAACGGTAGGCCGCTGACCGCGGCCACCTCCCCGGTGTGACCGCTGGAGCGGAGCCGGAAGCTGACATCGAGCGGGAGGCGTACCCGTCCCGTCGTGCGGCCGGCGTTGGCCACCTCGAATTGGGTGACCTGGTCCTTCCAGTCGAAGATGGCGGTGTCGGTAGCGCTGCGGACACCGACGCTCACCGAGTAGGTGCCGTCCAGCAGCGGGACCTCGGGGAAGGCGAACCGGACCAGACCACCACCGGTCGGGATGTCCATGGCGCACCCGGGGTCGTCGGGATCGGACGCGAACACCAGCTCGTTCTTGTCGTCGTGGATGGCGATGGTGGCCATGGCATCGGGAACGGGCCCCAGGCTGTCGAGATCGGCGGTCACCGTCAGCGACTCACCCGGGTACATGTGGGGCCGCGAACCGCTGCCGCCGTGTTCGGCCCTGACGGTGCCGATGGCGAGGACGTTGCCCTCGATCCCGCCCGACTCGGATCCGGCCAGGGTGCCCACCCCGAGCAGATCGGCCAGGTAGACCCGGATGGCCTCGCCGGGCTCGTCGACGGTGATCACCTGCCCGTGGTTCATGACCATGATCCGCTCGGCATTCTGGCGTATGACGTCGGTGGCGTGGCTCACGACGACGATGGTGCGGCCCTCGCGCTGGAACTTCTTGATGTGGTCGAGACACTTGCGCTGGAAGTTGGCATCTCCGACGGCCAGGACCTCGTCCACCAGGAGCACATCGGGCTCGACGTTGACGGCCACCGCGAATCCGAGGCGCACGTACATACCCGACGAGTAGAACTTGACCTGGTTGTCGATGAAGTCCTCGAGTTCGGCGAAGGCCACGATGTCATCGAACCGGCTGGCGATGTCGGCCCTCGACAGGCCGAGCAGGGAGCCGTTGAGGAAGATGTTGTCCCGTCCCGACAAGTCCTGTTGGAACCCGGCGCCCAGCTCCAACATGGCGGCCAAGCTACCCCGGACCCGGATCTCTCCCGAGGTCGGTTTGAGGATGCCGGCAATGCATTTGAGCAGGGTCGACTTGCCGGACCCGTTGCGGCCGAGGATGCCGAACGTCTCTCCCTGTTCGATGTCGACATTGACGTCGCGCAGCGCCCAAAACGGCGTGAACGGCATCTTGCCGCCGTGGATGACCCGCTCCTTCAGCGAGGTGTGCTTCTCGTTGTAGAGCCGGAACTGCTTCGAGATGTCCTTGACTTCGATGGCGACCGGCATCGATCAGAGCTCCTCGGCGAAGTTGCCTTCGAGCCGCCCGAACACGACCAGCGCCAGCAGGAACAGACAGCTGCTGACCGCCAAGACGATTGCACACATGATCGCATAGGTCCCGACGCCCCAGGTGGGGAGGACGTGGTAGACGACCTTTTGGTAGCTGTACTGCGTCTTGCCGTAGATAGCCCGCTGGAACGTCATCACGATCGGGGTGATCGGGTTGAAGAGGTAGACGTACTGCAGCGCCTTGAGGCTGGGGTGCTGCTTTTGCAGGCCGGACAGGAAGATCTGCCCGTACGTGTAGACGATGGACGTCCCCCAGAACCAGGCCATCAGCAGCACCTCGGTCAGGTGTTGGGTGTCCCGGAGGTAGACGTTCACCGCCGACAAGAAGATCGAGAGGGCGCTGGTGAACACCAACAGGGCGACGAACGCCAGCGGCAGAACGGCCAAATACTGGTACGCAGGGTGGATGCCGAAAATGAGGAGGGCCAGGATCAGCACCCCGACCTGGATGGCGAAGAGCACCAGGTTGACCCCGACCACCGACAGGGCGAGCAGCTCACGGGGGAAGGCCACTTTCTTCACGATGCCCGCCTTGCCCACTACCACCGAGGTCGCACCCATCGCCGACCCGTTGAACAGGTTCCACACCAGCAATCCGGCGAACAGCCAGATGGCGAAGAACGGCTGATGGGTTCGGGCAATGATCTTGAACACGACGAAGTAGATGGCCAGCACCATGGTCGGATTGAGCATCGACCAGACGTAGCCCAGGATCGAGTCCTTGTACTTGACCTTGAGCTCGGTCCGCACCAGCAGGATAAGCAGATCGCGGTTGATCCACAGGTCCTTCAGGCGTTGGCCGAGCTGGACCTTACCGTTGACGACCGTCACCCGGTCGTGCTGCCCGGGGATGAATCGGGTGCCCCCCCCGATGGTCGAGGTCGGCTCAGGCCCGCCCGCTGCGGGCCTCTCGACGCCGAGGCTCACTGGTTGGCAGCCCCCGCCCCGGCAGTCGGGACGTCCATGGCGTCCTTTTGGATGACCTCGTCGATGAAGCCGTACTCACGGGCCTCCTCGGCGGTGAACCAACGGTCCCGGTCGGAGTCGGTCTCGATCCGCTCCACCGGCTGGCCGGTGTGGAAAGCGATCCGCTCGGCCATCATCCTCTTGAGATAGATGATCTGCTCGGCCTGGATGGCGATGTCGGAGGCCTGGCCCTGCATCTGGCCCGACGGCTGGTGCATCAGGATCCGGCTGTGGGGAAGCGCGAAACGCTTGCCGGGGGTGCCGGCGCACAGGAGGAACTGGCCCATCGAGGCGGCCAGGCCCACGCAGATGGTGCGCACATCGCACCGCACATACTGCATGGTGTCGTAGATGGCGAGGCCGTCGGTGACCGATCCGCCCGGCGAATTGATGTAGACGGAGATGTCGCGCTCCTGGTTCTCGGCCTCGAGCAGGATCAGCTGCGAGCACACCAGGTTGGCGGTGTTCTGGTCGATGGCCGACCCGATGAAGACGATCCGCTCCTTCAACAGTCGTTGGAAGATGTCGGAACCGGGGCCCACCTCCGCACCCGACTGCATGTGGGCCGGAGCGGCGGTCGCCTCGGCGAGCGGGGCCAGGGCCGAAGTGGGGGCGTGCGGAGGCAGGTAAAGAGCGTCGTCCATGCGGCCAGAGCCTAGTGGCTCGGGCCTCCTGGCGGATGCACGGTCGGGGGGCCGACCCCCGGAATCAGGTCGAGGTCAGCCCGGGACCGCGGCCGGACCTGAGACGCTGAGAACCGCCTCCAACAGGAGATTCGCCGCCTTGCCCAGATCCAATGTCGCGAACCGAGCCGAGCCGGCCTGACGGAGCCGGTCCCGCTCGTCCGGATCGGCGAGGAGGCGGTTCACGGCGTCGGCCACTGAGCGTGGGCTCTTGTTCTCGAGCAGCACACCGGCGCCGTCCAGCACTTCTCCGACGGCACCGGCGTCATGGGCCACGATCGGCAGCCCATGGCTCATCGCCTCGACCAGCGGCACCCCGAAGCCCTCGTGGTCCGAAAGCAAGACCAAGACATCGGCGGCCCGGTACCGGGCCGCCAGCTCGTCGTCACTGATCCCGGAGACGAAGTCGACGGCATCGGCCAGGCCGAGGGCGGCGGCGTAGCGCCGCAGGGCCGCGGCATACGACGGCTCCGTGGGCGATCCCACCACGGTGAGCCGGGCATCGGGATCTCCCCCGGCCCGGGCCACGAACAGAGCGGCGATGGTGTGGTGGTGGGCCTTGTTGGGGGCCAGCCGTCCCACCGACAGCCATCGGTGCCCGCCGCCGGGTTGATGGATCCGGACGCGCTCGGCCGCCTCGGCGCTCGGTTCGATGGGCGGATCGGGCACCCCGGCCACCGGCACGACTGTGGTCCGCCGACAACCTGCCCTGCGCAACTCGTCGGCGACGAACGCCGAGTCGGCGATGCCCAGCTCGGCTCGGGGTGCCACGTGCGCCAGCTCCTGGAGGGCGGCGGTCTGTCCCCGGGTGATGGAGTTGTTCCAGGGCGCGAAGTACTCCGGAGGCGTGATGCCGTGGTAGTTGATGATGACCGGCTGTTGCCGGGAGGCCAACCAGTCGGCGATCTTGGACTGCGTGGCGAATTGATACACGAGGACATCGCCGGGCCCGGACTCCTTCTCGTAGTCGAGGAAGGGGGTGGTCTCCTCCTCGGTAGCCGGATCGGGAAACTCGATGTAGATCTTGGATTCCATTCCAGCTGCCAACAGTCGGTCCCGCAATGTCCGAGTGTGCTCGCCCACCGCGTCGCGTCGGTGCAACATGGGGACGAACAGGTGGACCCCGCTCACCGGGTCCCTCCGGTCACCGGTCCACCCGGGCCACCACGGCGTGAAGGTCGCCCGTGGTCGGGCGATGCCAATGGGGGTCGGCGGCTCCCGAACGTTGCAGCAGGAAGGTCCAGGTTTCTGGGTGCAGGGGCCGGCCCCTGCACAAGTCCCGAGCCGGATGGGACAGGGACGCCTCCCAGGTGTTCTGATCCTCGGTGAGGACGACCACTGCCCCTCCGGTCACGGTGACCCGAATCGCCTGGTCGAGGAGATCCAGTTTGCCGGGGAGATCGGCGCGGTCCACGCAACCGATCAGGACGACCCCGCCCGCCCGCTGGTCCGGCGCCGCCTGCAGATAGCGGTCGACGTGGTCGATCACGAACTCTGGCGGCCCGCCGGCCGGCCCTCCCTCGGCGGTACCGAACGAACGCCAGACAGAGGCACCGCGGGGCTCGATGCCCCTGACGCGTCGTCCGTCCCGGCCCAGGGCGTCGACCAGCGCACCGTCCCCCGATTCGCCCACGATGATCGGGAATTGGCGATCGACATCGGTGAACCACTGCGTCGCCGCATCGAGCCATGCGGTCTGATCGGGTGGTGACCCCGGCCACTCGGCGGCTTCGAGTCCGAGAGGATCGCTTCTCGACTCGAGGGCGGCAACCCGGGCCGCCAAGTACTGGAGCGCTTGCCAGGTGGCCACGAACCGGCCGCCGTTCACCGCGTTCACCGCGGCATCGGCGGCGAGTCGGGCATCGGCGGCCAGCACGTCGGCCATGGCGGCCGCGACATCTCCCATCAACCGCTGTCCCACGCGAGCCGATCGACCACGTTCCCAGAGATCGTCGGGCAGGCCCTTCCACGGGTAGGCGATAGCCGAAGTGGCCTCGTCGGGCTGGTTGACCCGACGGAGCGCGTCTTCGAATACCCACTCCGCACTGCCCTGGGGGCGCAGACGCTCGAAGGCGGCCAGCAGCTCGGCCTCGTCCCGGCTCACCGCCGGGACACCCGAAGAGTCTGGAACTCCCTGATCGTTCATCGGAGCCTCATCCATGTCGAACGTACTCCCGCCCGGGGGCTGGGAGGACGAGACGTTTGGTGCGGAGGGCCGGCCGCCGTCCCCGGTTCACCACCCGCTCGAGGAACTGACCGTATCGGTCGATGATCGCCGGCCACCGGTAGTACTGGGCCGTGTACTGCCGTCCCGCCTCCCCCAGCCGGTACCGGAGACCTCGGTCGGCCAGCAACCGGTCGACTGCCACCTCGAACGATCGGTAGGAGTCGAACCACAGTCCCCCACCCGAGCGCCGACAGTGCTCCATGGTGGCGGCGCACGATGCATTGACCAGTACCGGGACCCCGACGGTCCACGCCTCGAGGAGCACCAACGAGAACGACTCGTATGCCGATGGATTGATCATGACATCGGCACCGGCCAAGATGTCCCACTTGTCGGCCTCGGACACCGTTCCCGTCACGACAACGTCTGGATGATCGGATGAGTTGTCGGAGACCGGACCGACGAAGGCCAGTGCCAGGTCGCTCGGGTGACGCTGTTTGTACTCCTCGAAGTAGTCCGCCAGCATGCCGCACCCTTTGTGCTCGTCGACCCGACCGAGATAGCAGAGATAGGGCCGGTCCCCGAGGCCGAGGATGTCTCCTCCTTTACGGCCGGCTCCGGCCGCGTCGTTGACCCCGAGGCCGAGCACGATCTGGGTGGAGGCCCCGATGCCGAATGCGTACTCCATCAGTTCCCGCTCGGCCTGGGTGTGATAGACGAATCCGTCGACGTCCCGGAAGCTCTGCCGGAACACGGACAGGTACAGCGCCGGCTCGTCATGGGCGGCGGGATGGAGCACCGTCGGCACCTTCGCCACCGCGATCGCGTCCACCGTCGTGGCGAACAGATACGGATAACACGCCACCACGTCGGCGTCGGTGTCGGCGACGGCGTCAACCAGATCGGGGCACATCGGTCCGTTGAGGGCCGCCCATTCTCGGGAGTCCTCCAACGTCGCCGTGGTCGGAGACACCCTCATCTTGGCGTCGACGTCGAAGTATTCCATCTGACGGCGCCCCGCGGTCGGGAACCGGTGAACGGTGACCCCGTTCAGCACCGTGGAACCAGCCGGCTCGGTGTTCTCCCACGTGAGGTGATCGAGGGCGCAGCTGGTCATGACCTCGACCTCCCAGCCGGGCATGTCACACAGGCGCTCGGCCAGCATGCGGGCCGCCGTCTCGGCACCGCCGATCACCTCGGTGCCGTAACGGGGCGTGACGAATGCCAGCTTCACCCCACGACCTCCACCGAGTCGTCCAGTGCCCCGAGCACGTCGATGAAGCGGGCCCGGGTGGATGCGGGCGCGAACGATGCCAAACGCCGATGCCCGGCCGACGTCAACTGGTCGGCCAGGGTCCGGTCGCGGCGTAGGCGGTCAATGGCAGTCGCCACCACGCTCGGCCTCTTGGACTCGAGCAGCATGCCGGCGTCACCGAGGGTCTCGGGGACGGCTCCCGCCGCGTAGGCGAGTATGGGGAGGCCGGACCGCATGGCTTCGAGAAGCGGGATACAGAAGCCTTCGTGCTCCGACAGGCAGACGAAGACGTCGGCGTCGGCGTACCAGGCCGCCAACTCCGCATCCGAGAGATGTGACCCGTGGTACACGGCGTCGCTCAGACCCAGCTCGTCGGCAAAGGCGAACACTGCCTCCACGTAGGACTCGGTGAATGCCGGTCCCACCAGGTGGAGCCGGGCGTCGGGGTCGTACCAGCGCCGGTAGAGGAAGAGCGACTCGACCAGGTGGTGCTGGGTCTTGTTGGGGGAGATGCGGCCCACGAACAGGAGTACGGTCCCGCTCCCGTGGAGTGCGCCCAGCCGGTCGAGTTCGGCCCGGTCGATCACGGGTTCCCTGTCGTCGATGCCGACCAGAATTGGGATCACCGAGGTGGTCCTGCACCCGAAGTGACGAAGCTCGGTGGCGTTGAAGGCCGAATCGGCGATGCCGAGGATTGCCACCGGCGCCAGTTCAGCCATCTGGAGCCGGGCCAGGGCCACCTTGGCGCTCGTGTGGTCCTCCCATCCGTCGTAGAAGCTGGGCGGGGTGATGTTGTGATAGTCGAGAACCAGTCGCTCGGGCCTGGTGAGCAGAAACTCGGCCACCGGTGACGCGGTACTCAGTTGGTAGAGCAGGATGTCGCCGGGTTTGGCCCGCTCCGGGTATCGCTCAAAATAGGTGGCGTGATGCCAGAGGTCGTCGTCGGCGGCCTCGACGTAGATGTCCGACTCGAATCCGGCACCACGCAGAGCATCGCGGAGGGCAAGTGTGTGGTCGCCGGTGGCGTCCCGGGGCAGCAGCGCCGGAACGAACTGGTGGACGGCGGTCACCTCTCCCGGACAGCGGTCAGCAAGTACTCGCCCGGACCCAGCAAATGGGTGTTGACCGCTTCGATGGCCGCATTGAGCGACCCGGCAGCCGGGTCGCCAGATGCCACCAACTCGATACGACGGTCAAGACCCCCGAACGTGACCGAAGTCTGTCCGAACCCGTGCTGTGCCAGTAGGTGGGCCCAGGTGTCGGCATGGAGGGGGCGACCCGGGGCCAGGTCGCTCATGATGTGAGACGTCGTCGCCATCCACGACTCCGGCGAGGCAGAGTGCAGCACCAAAACGCCGTCGATGGCGAGGCGGGACGCAGCCATCTTGACCAACCGGTCCCGCTCGTTGGGATGGAGCCACTGGACCGATCCGCTGAGAACCAGGCCAGACAGGGCCTCGTCCGCGACCACATCGAGGTGGTCGAGCAGTGATTCGGCTCGGACGTCGAGGCCCCGCTCGACGGCGGACTCGATCACCGGGTCGGACGGATCGACTCCGTAGGCATCGACGCCCGCCGCCATCAAGGCGTCGATGAGGGATCCGTTGCCGCAGTCGGCGTGCAGGACCCGGCCTCGCACTCCGGCCATGGTGGTGACGGCCTCGAGCGACCACCAGCCTGACCCCGGATCCACCACCGGGATCGTGCCCGGGGGCAGCTCGGGCACGCGCAAGGCCCCCACTTCGTCTTCGAGGTCCTCGACATGGGCAACGACGACGTGGAACATCCGAGACACCGCCCAGGCAAATTTGACGATCTGGTGGACGATGAACCCGATGTACCAGTTCAACGATTTTCGGATGAAGCGCTTGACATAACCGCCCACGACCTTTTGAGACTCGACGGGAACGGCAATGTCCACATAGGCGGAACCATCGACCAGGGCCAAGGTCTCGCGGAGCCGCGCCTTGCCGTGAAGACCCACCGGTGAGAATTCGAGGAACAACTCGTCCAGCTCCCGCTCGAGTCCAGCCGGAAGATCTCCCGAAGCACGCCGGCGCCTCACCTCGGCGTCGATCTCGGCCATGACCTCGGTCAGGTATTCGACGCGCTCGACGGCGTCCGGCTCGTCGGAGCTGTGGGGCTCATCGGGCTGATCGGGCTCGGATGAAGCCACCCGGGGCGTGGAGGACTGCGCTGGTGGCACACGGTGACTATAGCCAGGGCCTCGGCGGCCCTCAGTGACCTCATCCGCCCCGAATGCACCGGGTCCAGACGCCGTGACACCACGACCTGAACCACCTCAGCATGCGCCGCCCGACCCACGCGGCCACGTTCCCTCACCAGTGGCAACCTGCCGAGAGGTTCGGTGCCTTCTGTAGGCTTCGCTTGCCGCGGGCGTGGCGGAACTGGCAGACGCGCCGGGTTTAGGTCCCGGTCCCCTTTGGGGATGGAGGTTCGAATCCTCTCGCCCGCACTCATGGAACCGGACACTCTCGCCCGCACTCAGGCACTCTCGCCCGCACACTCTCGCCCGCGGCTCGGGTGCCAGTCATTGCCGTTGTGCCATGTGGACGGGCGGACCCAAACGCCGGCCAAACGGATTCCTCAATAACCTACTCAAGGTATGTAACGTACTTGACGAACGCCAATCCCAGATGCCCAGATGCGAATGGCCGAGGCCCACATCTGCTGGACGAACCAAGCGCATCGAGAGCCAGACGCATGAGAGTCTGCGAGCTCCCTGGCACTGGCAGGCACCCGTCCGGAGCTGTTTAGCTGGGTCCATGTCTCTTAAGGGTGAATACGAGCCGAGTCCGGCGGAATGGGTCCGGGATCAGGTGCAGCTGTACGAGAGCTCCGGTGGGACCGAGGGAACCACGTTGCGCGACATGCCGGTGGTCTTGCTGACCAGCGTGGGGGCGAAGTCGGGCAAGATCCGCAAGACGCCACTGATGAGGGTGGAGCACGACGGCGACTACGCCGTGGTCGCCTCGCAGGGGGGAGCTCCAACCAACCCGTACTGGTACCACAACCTGGTTGCCGACCCCCATGTCGAGCTCCAGGACGGACCGGTGAAGTCCGCCAGGATCGCCCGCCGGCTCGCCGGTGACGAGCGGACCGCCTGGTGGGAGCGGGCAGTGGCGGCTTACCCGGACTATGCCGATTACCAAGAGAAGACAGACCGGGTGATTCCTCTCTTCGTCCTCGAGGCCGAGGGGGCCTGACCCGATCCCGCCGGCCCCCCGGCCAGGTGGCCTTGCCCTCAGGGGTCGGTTTCGGCCATGCTTCCCCGGTTCCAACGCAGCGTTTACCGCGTTTGCCAGCGGACGCCCGGCGCGGGCATCGCTGCATCAACCGAGGGGTGGGCATTGGGGCACTGACCACAGGCTCTGGCACCAGACTCAGACCAGAAACAGGAGGACATCATGGGAATGCTCGACGGGAAAGTGGCCATCGTCACCGGTGCAGGACGCGGTATCGGGCGCGAGGAGGCACTACTGCTTGCTTCCGAGGGCGCCAAGGTGATCGTGAATGACGTCGGCGCCTCTCTGCAGGGTGAGGGCGGTGACAAGCATCCGGCCGAAGAAGTGGTCGAATTGATCAAGGCCGGGGGCAGCGACGGTGCCGTCAATGCGTCCGATGTCAGTTCGTGGCAAGGCGCCAAAGATCTCGTCGAGCAAGCCGTCGACACGTTCGGCCAGCTGGACATCCTGGTCAACAACGCCGGCATCCTCCGAGACAAGATGAGCTTCAACATGGACGAGTCCGACTGGGACGACGTCATCCGGGTCCACTTGAAGGGCCACTTCGCCCCATCGCACCATGCCGCCATCTACTGGCGCGGTCGGGCCAAGGCCGGAGAAGACGTCAGTGGTCACATCATCAACACCGCGTCCGAGGCCGGACTGTACGGCAACGCCGGCCAGGCCAACTACTCGTCGGCCAAGGCCGGCATTGCCTCGTTGACCTGGGTCCTGGCCCGGGAGCTCGAGCGGTACGGGGTCACCGTCAATTCGATCTCACCGCGGGCCCGGACCCGCATGACCGAGAATCTGTTCGGTGAGATGGCGAAGGCAGGAGAGGGTTTCGATGAATGGGATCCGCGCAACATCGCCCAGCTGGTCGCCTTCCTGGCGTCCGACGAGGCGGCTGACATCACCGGTCAGAACTTCGTCGTGTTCGGGGGAAGCGTCTGGGCCATGGGCGGGTTCCACCCGGTAGGTGAGATCCACCGCGACTCGATGTGGACACCGACCGAACTGGCGGGCGCCAAGGGCGAACTGTTCAAAGACATCTCATCGGGCATTCCGAAGTTCAGTTTCTTCTGATCAGCCCAAAGACCAGACCGAAGCGGCCAACCGAAAGGGGCTGAGAGCCGAGGGCGGAGGGCGTAATGGCGGCCCGAAAGAAAGTGGCCGTCAGCCTCGGCTGTTCACCACGGCGGTCGCATCGCCGACCACCTTCTCCTCGCCATCTGCGTTCTGGAGCCGGACGTCGAGGTCGATGAGGTGGTCGGCCCCCTGGATGCGCTTGGCAGTCACCACGATCTTGGTGCTGAGCTCCTCGTCGGGCCAGGTCTGCTTGGCAAATCGCACCCGGAACCGTCGCACGTTCCCGATCCCGACGTAGTCGGTGATGGCGGTGCCGAGGAACCCCATGGAGAACATGCCGTGGCCGAACACGCTCGGTTGCCCTGCCGCCACTGCCTTCACCTCGTCGTGATGCATCGGGTTGAAGTCACCCGACGCCCCGGCGTACATCACGAGGTCGGTGCGGCTCAGGACCCGAGAGCGCTCCGGCGCCTGATCGCCTTCGGTCACGTCCTCGAAATACAGCTTTTGGTCACCCATCGATCCGGCCTCCGTCTCCCTCGCCCAGGTTAGACAACTTCTCTCGACCCCATCCGTTCAACGTCCCGGCTCGGGATCGCGGGGTAGACCCAGCAGGCGCTCACCGATCACGTTCCGCTGCACCTCACTGGTGCCCCCGGCGATGGTCAGGCACTTGCTCTGCAGGACCCCGTGGGCCGACACGGCGGCATCGCCTTCGGTGAAGGCGCCCTCGGGACCGCACAGGTCGAGGCCGAATTCGTGCACCCGCTGTTCGAATTCGGCCCCCAGCAGCTTCCGCACACTCGATTCCGGACCGGGCTGGAGCCCTCCCACCGAGCGCAGCGTGGCCCGCATTCCCAACTGGGCGAGGGACTGGGCTTCGGCCAGCAGGTATCCCAGCCGGTCGAGGGTCACCGGATCCTGTGCCTCGGGATGGTCTGCCACCCGGGCCAACACAGCCTCGAGGGCGCCACCGAAGGCCGAGTCCGACGACAGCGACACCCTTTCGTTGGCGAGGGTGGTCCGGGCCAGACGCCACCCACCGTCCACCTCTCCGACCACGCAGTCGTCGGGGACGAAGCAGGAGTCGAAGAACACTTCGTTGAACAGTGCCGCCCCGGTGATCTCGCGCAGCGGCCGGACCTCGATGCCAGGCGATTTCATGTCGACCAGGAAGTAGGTGATGCCCCGGTGCTTGGGGACCTCGGGATTGGTCCGGGCCAGGCAGATCCCCATGTCGGCCTTGGTCGCCACGGACGTCCAGACCTTCTGACCGTCGAGCGACCATCCGCCTCCGACCCGGGTGGCCCGCGTGACTGAGGGCGGCAAGATCGGAGCCGGCACCGGGCTCGCTGAACAGTTGGCACCAGACGAGCTCACCCCGGAGCGTGGGCGCCACCCACCGCTCGGTCTGCTCCGGCGTCCCGTGGGCCATGATGGTGGGAAGCGCCCAGGCGGCCACGGAAAGATTGGGGCGCCGAAGACCGGCCTCAGCACAGATCTGATCGATGACCAACTGCTCGACCGCTCCGGCGTCGCGACCCCAGGGTGCCGGCCAGTGCGGCGCCAACAGTCCTTCGTCGGCCAGGGCCCGGCGCTGGTCTTGGGGATCGGCGAGGCCGGCGATGCCCACCACCACCGGCGTCAACTCCTCCCGCAGGCGTTCGGCCTCGGGAGGGAGCTCGACGGAGAGCTGCCGGCGGCGGCCGTCGAGCGCCAGGCGGGCAGATGCAGCCCGCAGAGGCGCCGTTCCTCCGACCAGTTGCCGAAGCGTGGTCGCTCGACGGAGGTGGATGTGGGCATCGTGCTCCCAGGTGAATCCCATGCCACCCAGGATCTGTATGGCCCCCTTGGCCGCCTCGACATAGCCGTCCAGGGCCACGGTCGCCGCCAGCTGGACGGCCAGGCGCACCTGGGCGGTGGCGTCGTCTGAGGACTGGCCCGAGAGCCGCTGGTGGTCCACCACCGTGGCCGCGTCCCAGGTGGCGGCGACGGCTTGCTCGACCGCCACCAGCATGTCGGCCAGCCTGTGCTTGACCCCCTGGAACTGACCGATGGGTCGTCCGAACTGCTGGCGGTTCCGCGCGTGCTCGGCCGCCACGTCCAGACACCAGCGGGCACCTCCCGCCGCCTCGGCCGAGAACACGACCAGGGCGAGATCTCGGATCCGTTCGGTCTGTCGCTCCCCCACCACCCGGGTGGACGGGACTTCTGCCTCGTGCAGCGACCACCGGGCGGAACGTCGGGATGGATCGAAGCTGGGAAGCGGTTCGACTGAGACGCCCCGGCTGCGTTCGAGCAGCACCCACCGGACCGTACCGTCGTGATCGACCGGGGCCAGCACCTGGGCCACCGTCTCCCCGTTGAGGATGGGGCCCACGGTTCCCGACACCACGAGCGTGCCTCCTGCCCCCAGACGGGCGGTCAGGCCCTCACCGGCGACCGCCGAGCCGTCGGGGGCACCGGCCGGCACCGCCAGCGAAGCCGGAGTGGCACCGTCGGCCAGCCCGGGGAGCACCTCTTTGGTCAACACGGGAACACCCGACTCGGCCACCACCGCGGCCACGATCCCAGTCGTGCCCCAGGGTCCGGGTGCCGCCGCCCGGCCCAGCTCTTCGGCCACGACGGCCAGCTCCACCATGCCTGCCCCTTGGCCACCGAACTCCTCGGGGAGGTGGATGCCGAGGGCGCCCTGGCTCCCGAGCTCGGACCAGAACGGCGGGATTTCGTCGACGTCGGCTTCGAGCGCAGCCCTGGTGACGCCCGGGGGGCAGCGCGACTCGATCCAACCTCGGAGCGAGGTCCGCAGTTCCTCGTGCTCGTCCCGGATCCCGATGGTCACTGCCCGGGCCTCCGGCTTGGGTAGGGGGCGGGTGCCGGGTTCGGACGAGCTGTCGCCGTGCCCCCACCAGGGGCCGGCCGCCCCGTTCGGATCGGATTCATGGACACGTTTCTACCATTCCGACCGACCCGTAATCAGAACTCGTTCTAGTCGGCGCCGCCGCCGGGGCCGGCTACCAGCCCTTGAACGACGGAGGTCGGCGCTCGGCGAAGGCGGCCAGTCCTTCCCGACAGTCCTCGGTCCCGGTGACCAGCTCCTGGGCGACCGCCTCCTCCCACAGGGCGGTGGCCCGGTCGTTCTCCAGGGCCCGGTTGGTGAGGTACTTGGTCAGGCCGATGGCCTTGGTCGGGCCCGTCGCCAGCCTCTGGGCCCACCGGCCCGCTTCAGCCAGGAGCTCGCTGCGGGGTACCACCCGGTTCACCAGGCCCAGACGCTCGGCGTCGCCGGCAGGCAGGTCGTCGCCGAAGAAGAAGAGCTCCTTGGCCTTCTGCGGCCCGATGAGCCGGGTCAACAGGTAGGCCCCCCCGGCGTCAGGAGCGATCCCCCGCCGCACGAAGACCTCGATGAATCGGGCCTCCTCGGCCGCCAGGACCAGATCGCAGGCCAGGGCCAGGTGCATGCCGCCCCCGGCCGCGGTGGCATTGACCGCGGCGATCACCGGCTTCTCGCAGTCCAGCACCGCCGACACCAGCCGTTGCCAGCCGGTGCGGATCAGACGGGCGGCGTCTCCGGCCGCCCGATCGGGAGCGCCCTCGGGCCGGGCCGGGCCGGGCGCCTGCGAACGCAGGTCGGCTCCGGTGCAGAATCCCCGCTCGCCCGCGCCGGTCAGGACCACCACCCGGACGGCCAGATCGGCGGAGGCCTCCTCCAGCCAGACGACGATCTGGTCCCGCATGTCCGCGGTGATGGCGTTGCCCGGCTTCGGGCCGGTTCAGCGTGATCCAGCACACCCCGTCCTCGATCGCCGGAGCACCGCGTCCCGGTCACGGCGTCGTCGGCCATCAGACCCGGTGGATGATGTTCATCCGCGACGTGCACACCGGCTCGCCGGTGGCCAGATCGCTCCAGGCCGTCTCGACGACGATGAAGGTCATGGTCTTTCCCTTCGACTCCTTCTGGTAGGCGTCCACCACCTTGCCCTCGCCGACCAGCACGTCCCCGGCGAACACCGGCCGCCGGTAGGTGAACTCCTGTTCACCGTGGAGGATGATGCCGCCCTTGGCCATGAGCGGGCCGAGCACCTCGGCCATGGGGTTGTCGGTGGTGGCATCATCCCGCTGCCAGTCTCGGGAAACACCCCGAAGTTCCCCATCACGAAGGGGTAGGTGGGCGGGGCCGGGATGCCGGCCAGGCCGGCCTCCGCCGCCGCTGCCGGGTCACGGTAGATCGGGCTCTCGTCTTTGACCGCAGTGGCGAACAGCGCCAGCTGCCCCCGCTCCACCGTGACCACGGTGGTGCCGGTCGGCTTGCCGATGATCGTGCTCAGGATGTCGTCTGCCACCTGGGGCTCCTCCCCTGTCGTCGAGCTGGCCCCGCCGTCGGTCACGGCCACCGTGATCGGTGGCCGGCTGCAAGGGTGCCTGCTCGGCACCGTAGCGCGCAAGATCCGGGTCCGGGGCACTCGACCGGAGCGTCAAAGGAGTGGGCGAGGCAGACGAACGGGCACGCCGGTGTGCCCTACAGTGCCGACATGGTGCGACTGGGACGGGACGGCAACGACGGGCCCGAGGTCGATCGTGCTGCCCGAGACCGAGGCCATGGCCGAAGCCGCGGCCGACCGGGCGGCCGACGTCCTGCGAAGCGCGGTGGCCGACAAGGGCATCGCCCACGCCATGTTCGCCACCGGCAATTCCCAGCTCGCCTTCGTCGAGTGCCTCGTGGCCCGCGACCGACGTCCCCTGGGACGACATCGTCGTCTTCCACATGGACGAGTACGTCGGCGTCGGGCCGGATCATCCGGCCGGCTTCCAGCGCTGGATCCGCGAGCGGATCGCCGAACCGGCTCGCCCCCGAGCCGCCCACTACCTCGACGGCCTCGCCCCGCCCGACGTCGAGTGCCGGCGCTACGCCGATCTGCTGGCGCAGCTATCCGCTCGATCTCTGCTGCCTGGGTATCGGCGAGAACGGGCACCTGGCCTTCAACGACCCGCCGGTGGCCGACTTCGACGATCCGCTCGACGTCAAGGTGGTGAAGCTCGACGCCGCCTGCCGGCGCCAGCAGGTGCAACGAGGGACACTTCGCCACGGATGCCGACGTCCCGGCCCAGGCGATCACCGTCACCATCCCGGCCCTGCTCCGGGCCCGCCGGGTCGCTGGCCATCGTGCCCGAAGCCCGCAAGGCCGAGCCGGTGCGGCCGGCCCTGGAGGGTCCGGTCGAGCACCGCCTGCCCGGCCTCCGTCCTGCAGCGCGCGCCCCACGCCACCATCTTCCTCGACCACCAATCGGCCGGCCTGCTCACGTCCGCTCGGCTGACGCCGAGGGCTCAGCGACGCCGATCGGCTCGCGGGCCGAGCCAGCGATCGAGGAAGGGATAGGCGCCGGGGCCGTTCCACTGGTGCTCGCCCTCGAAGACGTCGTGGGCCAGACGGTCGCCGGCGCCCATCGACTGGTCGTAGACGGGACGCGAGCCGGTCCAGGCGCCTCGTCGGCGGCGGCCACCGGAAACAGCAGGTCCTCGTCGCCCGACTGGATGAGCAGGGGCCGGGGCGCGATCAGAGCGCGCCAGGTCGACGTGCTCCATCCGGCCGAGCATGCCGAGCAGGACCTGGGAGCCGCACATGTTCCAGGGCACCTTGTGCGACTCGGCCCATGACGAGAAGAACCCGCTCACGACGGCGACCGCCACCCGGCTGTCCAGGGCGGCCAGAAAGAGCGTCGTGGTCGCCCCGTAGGAGAACCCGACCATGCCCATCCGGGACGGATCGACCAGAGGGTGCGCTTCGAGGACGTCGAGGGCCCGGGCCAGGTCCCACAGGTTCTGGGTCAGCGGGTTCCACCCTCCCATGACCTGATGGACCAGATTGGTGTCGCAGGCGTAGTGGTCGTCGGGGTTCCAGTCGAGCCGCTCCCCGAAGCAGCGCAGGTCGGGAGCCAGCACCACGTAACCGCGACGGGCCAGCTCGGCCGCATAATCGCTTCCGGGAGCGCCTTCGGTCTCGAGCCCGCAGATCCGCGACTTTCCGGGGCCGTGGCCGTGCACGGCGAGCACCGCCGGTCCCGGCGAATCGCGCGGTCCGGGACCAGCAGGTAGGCCGGAACCGACATGGTCTCCTCGGAGTCGAAGACGACCCGTTGACGCCGGTAGCCGTCGCATGCCTCCTCGTCGGTGATCTCCAGTTCGAGGGGGACCCGCTCGGGCCATGGTGCCAGGGCCTCGTCGAGACGGAGCCGGAAGCGTTCTCGCCACGCCTCGAACGCCTGACGGTCATCGGCCACCAGCGGATCGATCTGCTCGGTGGCCATCAGGCGGGTGACCACCTGGTACCACGGCGAGAAATTGCGCCGGGGCGGCTGGAGGATGCTCACGCTGGTCCGTCCTTTCTGAGGGGTGTGAGAGGCGAGGCCCGCTGGCGACGCCCGCTGGCGAGGCCGGCCGGTGACCCCACGTTGCCACACAGCACTTGGTCCAGGGCGCTGAAGCGCTGGGCCGCTCCCGACGGCGGCGGCCGGCCCGAGGCATCCGGTCCCCGGTTGAGCCCGGACACTGGGGTGGTGCACTATGGAGCCATGACCGTCGGCACCCAGCTCGACATCCGTCCCCTCTCACCGCTCATCGGCGCCGAGATCCACGGCATTGACCTGTCGCGCCCGCTCGGTGACGCGGTGGTCGCCGAAGTCCGCCAGGCGCTCAACACCCACCACGTCATCTTCTTCCGGGACCAGGACCTCTCCCCCGACCAGCAGGCCGACTTCGCCCGGCAGTTCGGCGTGGTCACCGAGGGCCATCCGGTCATTCCCGCCATCGCGAGAACCCCGAGGTGCTCGCCATCGACGGCCGCGAGGACCGGGCCAGCTGGTGGCACACCGACGTGACCTTCCTCCAGGCGCCGGCGTTCGGTTCGATCCTCTACATGCTCGACCGCCCCCGAGGTGGGGGGCGACACCACCTGGGCCAGCCTGCAGGACGCCTACGACCGCCTGGCCGAGCCGGTCCGCACCATGTGCGACACCCTGATCGCCATCCATTTCGATCCCGTGGTTCGCCGCCGACGTCGACGCCCGGGGCGGCTACGAGTGGGAGGGCGTCCAGCTACGAGAAGCTCCTGCCCGCTCTCCATCCCGTAGTGCGCACCCACCCCGAGAACGGACGCAACGGCCTGTTCGTCAACCCCCAGTTCACCCAGATCCATCCTCGGACTGTCGAAGAACGAGAGCAACGCCATCTTGGACATGCTCTACCGCCACTGCCAGCAACCCGAGTTGACCTGCCGGTTCCGGTGGCGCCCGGGTTCGGTGGCGTTCTGGGACAACCGGGCCACCCTCCACTACGCCCTCGACGACTACGGCGACGCCACCCGGATCGCCCACCGGGTGACCCTGCGGGGCGACGTCCCCTTCGGCCCGGCCATGCCCCGGCGCTGACGCCGACCGACGCCGACGCCGGCACCGGTTTCAGCGGTCGGGCTGTCCTGACGAGCCGTCCTGGGCCGGCGCCTCCACGCCGCGACCGCGCTCCCCCGACTCGAGGAGTCGACCGATCTCGGCCACCTCAGTCCGGACCGAACGGGCGAACCACTGGCCGGCCACCAAGTCGTGCAGCCATCCGAGGGGCCCGTGGCCCAGCTCGAGCTCTTCGACATGGCGGATCCGGGTCCCTCCCTCCACCGCGTCGATCTCGAACCAGGCGTGGAGTGCCTTGGGGACCCCGTGCTCCAGTTGGACGTCGATGCTGTGGGGCCGCTTCCAGCGATAGCGGGTGATCACCGACCCACGGAACCGACCGAGGAATTTGCCGTCTTCACGGGCCAGCATGCCGTCGGGGGTATTGGCCAGGTTGGTGACCCAGACCATCTTGGTATCGGCCTTGGTGTATTGGGCCGGATCGAGCACGAAGTCGAACGCCTCTTCGGGGGTCACCCCTTTGGCGACGGTGGTGCCCTCACCCCTGACCATGACCCACCGACCTCGGCGGCGCAGCGTCCGCCCGTCCGGGACGGGTCGGCCCCGCCCTAGGTCCGGACCCGGTTGGCCCACTCTCAGACTCCGTCGGAACCACCGTCAAACGATACCGCCGGAGCGGAGTCGGACGTGGGCCGCGTCGCTCCCTCCACCGGTGCCGACCCACGGTGGCGACGCCGGCCGCTCGGGTCGGCACGGCGGGGTCAGCGGGTCGTCGCAAACCGCTGCATGGCCCGCTGGTACGGCACCGGGAAGAGCGTGCGGGCAATGGGGGCGACCAGGGGCAGCAGGGCGGCGTTGATGTCGATCCTCGCGCCACCCATCCGGTCGGCAACCAGCCCGGCCACGCCGTCGGCGGTCCGACGCACCATCGCCGGGGGCAGGGACCCGCCGTCCTCGTTGCCCGACAGTCCCATGGCCGTGGGTACCCAGCCCGGGTAGAGGACGTGGAGGTGCACGCCGCGGCCCGCCACCTCATGGGCCACCGATTCGGTGAAGGCCGAAATGGCGGCCTTCGAGGCCGCGTAGGCACCTTGTCCGGGCTCGGGGGCACGGGCCGAATCGGACGACACGTTGACCACCACACCGGAGCGCCGCCGGACCATCTCGGGCAAGACGGCCAAGGTACCGGCGACGGTGGCGAAGAAATTGACGTCGAACACCTCTCTGACCGTGGCCTCGTCGCCACCAGGTGCCGGCAGCATCAGGTCGACCCCGGCGTTGTTGATCAGGACGTCGATCTTGCCCCGCTCGTCCTCTATGCGGTCCAACGTGTCGCGGTAGGCATCGGTGTCGGCCACGTCACAGACTGAGGTGGTGCTTCCGGGCGAGCGGCGGGTCAGCTCCGACTCGACCTCGTCGAGCAACGACCGTCGACGAGCCAGTCCGACGACCGAGGCGCCCCGATCTGCGAGGGTGACAGCCACGGCCCGCCCGATCCCCGAGGACGCACCCGTCACCACTGCAACCTGCCCGTCGTAACGCCGTTGGTCCCGGTGGCGGCCTCTCACAGTTGGAACATTACGTCCATGGCAGCTGGGCGGCACGGGTCGGGCATGGCCGATGGGTAGCACCGCCTCCGTCGGCGTGTCCCGGCCAGCCCTAGGGGACCGGCTCGTCGGGAAGATCGTCGATGAAAGTTGGGCCGGGGACGGCTGGGCCCGAGCCGGGGACGGTTGGGCCCGGGCCGGTTGCATCATCGGGCGGAGCCGCATTGAGGAGAGTGGCCCCGGGAAGGGCCCCCGAGACCGCCAGCGCCTCGTCGCTGGCCCCCAGGTAGGCGGCCAAGGCCTTCGGGTCACGTCGGACCTCGTCGGGAGTGCCCGACGAAACGACGCGCCCGGTCTCCATCATCACCACCTTGGAGCACAGGGCGAAGACCAGGGGCACGTCGTGCTCGACAATTACGATGGTGGTGTCGGCCAGCTGGTGCAGGCGTCGCAGCAAGGGGACGAATGCCTCGGCCTCGCGCTGGGCAATGCCGGCGGTGGGCTCGTCCAGTAGGAGGAGGCGGGGCCGGGCCAGGACGATGGACGCCAGGTCCACCACCCGCCTGGTGCCGGTGGACAGCTGGGCGATCTGGTGGTGTCGGAACCGGTCGATGCCGAACGATCCGACCACCTGGTCGACCGCGATGCGCTTGGCCCGCTCGGACCGCCGGGCCCAGGGCATCCGGAGGGTGGACGAGAGGACCCCGACCGGCCGGCCGGCGTCCTCGGTCAAGAGCAGGACCTCCTCTACGGTCAGCTCGGGAAAGAGCCGGCAGTCCTGGAACGACCGGACCAGGCCGAGCGAGGCCCGCTCCTCGGGGAGGTATTCGACCAGACTCTCGCCGTCCAGGTGGACCGAGCCCTGGCGCGGATTGACCAGTCCCGAAATGACGTCGAGCAGGGTGGTCTTGCCCGATCCGTTGGCACCGATCAGTCCCACGATGGACCCGGGCTCGGCCGTCAGGTCGGCCCCGTCGACGGCCATTACGCCGCCGTAGGCCACCACCACGCCCTCGACCTCGAGCCGGGCCGGCCCATCGCCGAAGCGCCCCCGGGTCCGACCCCGGGAGCGGTCGCCAGAGCCGTCCCCGGAGCCGACCGGCCGGTCGGCAGTGGCCGTGGTCATGCGATCTCCTCGGCCACAGCTGGTTCCGGTTCGGGCGCGGCGGGCGCGGTGAGCTCGCGTGGAGGTCCGTCGTCCCGGCGCCGGAGAAGGTGCTCGACACCGGTGGTGGCGAGGTCCCCAAGCCGGTGGAGCAGTTCGGAGAGGCCGCCCGGGAGGTAGAGGATGAACGCCAACAGTCCGAGCCCGCTGGTGAGGAACTGGATGGTGGGTGTGGTCCCGAACAGGGCGGGCAGACCGACCAGATAGATCGCCCCCAGCACCGCCCCGTCGATCGAGCCCAGGCCACCGATGACCACCATCGACACCACCAGGATGGAGTAGGAGGGATCGAAGGTGTCCGTCGAGTAACGCTCGGTGGCGAAGGCCAGGCACACCCCGGCATAGCCGGCGATGAAGCCGGACAGGGCGAAGGCCAACAGCTTGGTACGGGCCAACGGGATGCCCATCGCCCCGGCCCCCGTCTCGTTGTCCCGTACCGCCATGAGCCGCCGGGCCACTCCCTTGTCGCGCCACAGTCGGACCACGAGAAGCGACACCACCAGCACCCCCAGCGAAAACCAGGCGAAGGCCCGCTCCGACGTCAGATTGATGTCGAACAGGTCCGGTCGGGACACCAGGGTGGACTGGGGATTGGGCAGTCCGGTGCACATCTCTTTGCCGACCAGGGGAAGGGACCAGCACGGGGTCCCGAGCACCGAGCCCATGAACCAGAGGGCGAAGGCCAGGGTGCTGACGGCCAGGTACAGACCCCTGACCCGCAGGGCGGGGAGGCCGACCAGCACGGCGATGACCGCCGTCACCGCCCCACCGAACGGTAGGAGCAGGATCAACGGCACCGAACCCCCGAGATGGGAGGCCATGAGGGCTCCGCAGGCCACCAACCCGAACTGGCCGAGGGAAACCTGGCCGGCCCAGCCGGTGAGCACGGTCAGAGACAGGGCGACCACGGCGTAGATGCAGATCTGGGAGAAGAGGAACTGGTTCCCGACGCTCAACACCAACGGCAACAGGACGGCGATGGCCAGAGCTGCCACCACACCGGCCCCACCGACCCTCCGGCGGAGCGGCCCGTCGTCCCGGCGCCGGCTGCGTGAGCCCTCCAACCACGTCGAGCGCTCCTCGCGTCGCGACCCGGTCTGGAGGGCGGCGATCCGGACCAGCAGGACCGCCATGACCATGGCGAACAGGATCAGGTCGACCTGGGAGGTGCTGTTCAGGTTCCACACCAGCACCTCTTGGATCACCCCGACCCCGATGGCGGCCACGAAGGCGGCGGTCAGGTTGACCATGGCGCCGACCATGGCCGCGGTGAGGGCCAGCAGCAGCAGTTCGGGGCTGAGCACCTCGGTCAGCTGCGAGGTCTGCCCCGGGGCGGCCAGGATGGCGGTGAAGGCCGACAGCACCCCGGCCACGGTCCAGGCCATGGTCGAGGTGCGGCGGACCCAGATCCCCGAGAGGCGGGCCGAATCGGCGTTTTCGGCCATGGCCCGCATGGCCAGACCCCAGGGTGACCACTTGACGAACACGGCCAGGGCCAGCGCCACCAGCGGCGCCACCACCAGGGTCACCACCTGTCCCGGCGTGAACAGGTAGGTCCCGATGTGGAAGGAGATGTCCACCGGCACGGGGAACGGCTTGTAGAGGTTCTTCGGGCGGATGAACGGCAGGGCGGTGAAGACGAACAGGACCTGGCTCAGCCCGATGGTGGCCACCATCACCAGCACCCGGGGACGGTTGAAGAGCCGTCGGAGCAACAGTTCGCTCAGGGCTCCGATGGCGCCCGCCAGCACCAGGGCGGCCGGCAGGGAGAACCAGTAGGTGAAGCCGAAGTCGTAGAAGCACTTGACCAGGAACACCGCCGCCACCACCCCGAGCTGGCCCTGGGCGAAGTTGAGCACCCGGTTGGTCCGGTAGATGAGCACCAGGCCCATGGCCAGCAACCCGTAGCCGAGCCCGGTGATGACTCCCTGGACGAGTACGAAGCTCGGGATCGACACCGGACTCCGGTCAGTCGAGCCCGGCGGCGGCGGCCCCGAGGAACACCGGTCGCAGTAGATCGTTCCGTTCGAGGAGGTCGGCGGTGAGGCCGTTGAACCGGACCTCGCCGCGCTCGATGAAGATGGACCGCTTGGCCAGGCTCATGGCCCGGTTGACGCTCTGTTCCACCAGGATGACCGTGGTCCCCTGGGCGTTGACCTGGCGGACGATCTCGATCAGGCGGTCCACCGCCTTGGGCGCCAGGCCCAGGGCCAGCTCGTCGATCAGCAGCAGCTTGGGGGCGGTCATCATCACCCGGGCCAGGGCCAGCATCTGCTGTTCGCCGCCGGAGAGGGTGCCGGCCGGCTGGTCGAGCCGGGATGCCAGCTCGGGGAATCGGGCCAGGGCCTCGTCGAGGGCCGACTTGGCCCGGGGGCCCTCGCGGCGGAACGAGGCGGTGCCGACCTTGAGGTTGTCGCGGACCGTCAACCCCGAGAACGTCATCTTGCCCCCCACCAGCAGGGCCACCTTCTGGTTGATGATCTGCTCGGGTTCGAGATAGGTGCAGTTGGTCCCGAAGATCCGGATCACCCCCCGATGGGGGTGCTCGAGCCCGGAAACGCACCGCAGCAGCGTGGACTTGCCGGCGCCGTTGGTGCCCAGCAGGGCCACGATCTCGCCCTGGGGAACCTCGAGATCGATGTCGAACAGCACCTGGTTGGTGCCGTAGTAGAAGTCGAGGTTGTGGATCTGCAGGGCCGGGAGCTCCCCGCCGGCCTGGCGACGGTTGCCCTCGGCGTACCGCTCGAGCACGTCCTCGATGACCAGGGTGATGTCCCGTCTCACGTGACGCGACCCGAGCAGCAACATGATGCCGCCGATGACACATACCGGACCCATGAGGGTGAGGGCAACCGTCGGTCCGTGGCTGTAGCCGACGGCGTCGCTGACCGCCCCGAGGACCACCGAGGCGGCGAAGCCGCCGAAGACCAGCGAGTACACCCCGAACATGGCGAAGCAGATGGTGCGCATCTCGGGCGGGGCGGTGGCGGCCAGGGTCAAGAAGATGCAGATGGCGAGGGGGGACACCGAGGCATTGGCCAGGAACTGGAGCGTCACCACCATCCACAGCTGGGGCATGTACAGGGACGCCACGTAGAAGCCCCCGTAGGCGGTGATACAGATGCCGGCGATGACCAGCGGGCGTTGGGGGGCCCGCCGGAAGTAGCGGTCGCCCAGCACGTAGGCGAAGGGAAGACCGAGGAAGGCGGCCAGGCCGATGATCGAGGTCACTTCGCCCCGCCGGGCGATGTCGAGGCCCCACCGCCGGGCGAAGTAGAGGTTGCCGAACAGCGGGGCGGCCGTGCCGGCGAATCCGAGGATGGCCACCGCCACCAGCTCGTAGTAGATGGACCGGATCCGGAGCAGCCTGGTGACGGCCGCTCCCAGCAGGACCCGGGGAGCCTCCCCTTGCTGGGAGTGGATGTCCATACCCGACGCCTTCAGGATGTGACTCGACTCGTTGGCCCCCTTGTCCGGCTCGTGCAGGGTGAACAGGGAGAAGCCGATGGGGATGCCGGCCAGGGCGATCAGCATCCCCCAGCGCCAGTCGTGGCCGATGGTGGCGACGACGTCGAAGATGAGGATGCCGACCGTCTGGGACAGCGGGTCGGAGAGGTTGTGCCAGCTGAAGACCCGGCCCCGGCCCTCCGTGGGGTAGGCGTCGGAGAGGTACGAGTTGTGCACGGTGTTGTTGACGCCGAACCCGACCGAGGCAATGAGGTAGGTGAAGGTGAAGGCCCAGACATTGGGGGCGAGGGCCATCAGCGGTGCGAACACCGAGAAGATCAGGAGGGCGACCGCCGCCACCACCTTGCGGCTGCCCCGGTCGGCCCACAGGGCCAGGGGAACGGCCCACAGCAGCTGGGCCACCGCCGCGCTGAAGGTAACCGCGCCGAGGGCGGCGTCGTGGATGTGGAACGACTGCTCGAGATTGTTCCCGATGAGGGAGATGCCGTTGCCGAAGCTCCCCGGCACCAGGGCGGCCGCGGTGAGCAGCACCAGGGGGGAGAACCCGCTCTGGCGGAGGATGCCCATGAGGGCGGGGGGTTTGCCCTCACCGGTCCCCGGCATCACGTCGAGAGCAGCAACGGTCTCGGGGTCGCTGCTCTTGGCGACGACCTCCTTCAGCAGCTCATCGGGGACGGCGAAGTCGAACACCACCTGGTCGGCCATTGGCTGGTCACCCTATCGCTCTCCCGAGTGCGGGGCACGGTCGTTTTCCGTCCCTGGGAAGGTGCCGAGGCCGTCTCCCGACTCGTGGAAACAGGTGGCCACTTAACGCAGGGAAGTGGCCACGGTCAGGGGTCCCTGGGGCAGGACGCACAGCCGTCCCCCCGGGCGCTGTTCCAGCGCCTCGGCCACCGCCGCCGTCACGTCGGACACCGGCTGCATCTGGCCCATCCGGACCTCGTGGTCGGCCAGCCCACCCGAGTGCAGCCAGACGTCGGCCCGCTCCAACACCCGGCCGAGTACCTGGGCCTGCCACACGTCCACCCGTCCCCCTCCCGGACCGCGGGACCGGGGCCGGGGACGGGCCAGCTCGGCCGGGCTGGAGGCCTCGGCCAGGATGCCGGCGAACGCGCCCTCGGTGGGGATCCCGTCCGAGCAGGCGGCCGCCATCACGATGATCCCGCCCTCGGCCACCACCCGCTCGGCCGCGGCCATGCCCTTCACCGCCTGATAGAGGTTGCGATCGAGCGGGTAACCCCCGTTGGTCGTGACCACCACGTCGAAGGGCCCGTCTACGGGCCGGCTGACCGCGTCGGAGGCGAACCGGCAGGCGGCGCGGTGGGCATCGGGCAGTACGCCGGCGAACACCCCGGTCAGGCGGCGCTGCGTGTCGATGGTCACGTCCAGCGAGAGATGCGGGGGACACAGGGCGGTGGCGGCCCGGACGAAGGCGTGGACGGGATTCTCCTCGGTGACCATCCAGGTCGAACGGGGGTCGGCGATGCGGTCGGGACTGTGCGCCTCGAGGATGGTGGCGGTGGCGGCCAGCCCAGGACAGGCCCCCTTGGGACCGCCGCTCCACCCGGCGAAGAAGTGCGGCTCCACGAAGCCGGTCAGGATGCGCACGTCCGCTTCGACGTAGCGGCGATCGAGACGGATCGGGGTCCCGTCCACCTCCCCCACCGGCACGTGGTCCCCGTCCTCGGACACGTGCTGGTGGATTCGGTAGCGCCCGATGACGTCACCGCCCACCAAGGCCGCCATCTCCTCCGGGCCGGCCGAGCGATGGGTACCGGTGGCGCACAGCAGCTCGACCCGGTCGGGACCGGCCCCCAGTCGATCGAGCTCGCTCAACAACGGGGGCAGGACCGTGGTGTTGGGCATGGGCCGGGTCACGTCGGGGAAGACCACCACCACCCGGTCGCCGGTCCCGACCAGGTCGGCGAGCGGGCGTCCCCACGGTGGCGCCCCGAGCGCAGCTCGGACTGCACCGGCCTCGTCTTCCAGCGGGGCCGGCTCCCTCGGCTCCACCACCACCGCCCCCTCGGGGACGTCGACCGGCAGGCCGGTGTCGCCGTAGGCCAGGGTCAGCCGCACGCCGGCCCTCCCGACCGCCCCACCCCGTCCGCCCCGGCGCCGCGGTCCTCCCGGCTCGGACCGGTCAGCCCGAGCACGGCGGCGACCGCCCGATCGGCCGCCTGGCGGTGCCCGTGATAGTCGGCCACCGCCGCCGGATCGACGGCGATCCTCCGGTCGACGGGATCGATGGCATCGAGGTCCCAGGCCATGCCGACCGCCCGCGACGCCAGCAGTGCGGCCCCGGCCGAAGCCGCCTGTCCTGATCGTCGCCCGGTCGCCGGGAGGCCGGTGATCCCGGTCAGGATTTCGGCCCAGATGTCGATCGAGGCGCCGGCGCCCCCCAACGCCAACTCGGAGGCCGGCGGTCCGACCGGCCGCCGGCACGCCACCGCCTCGAGGCACCGCTGCATCTCCCACGCCACCGCCTCGAACACGGCCCGGGCGATGTCGGCCAACCGGTGGGACGACGACAACCCCACCAACGCGGCCCTGGCATCGGGACGCCACCACGGCGCCCTGGCCCCGTCCAACCAGGGCGTCACCACCACCCCCCGGGCCCCGGCCGGGCTGGTGGCGGCCAGGGCGGCCAGCTCCTCGGGAGCCCGTCCGGTAAGGCCTCCCACCCAAGCCAGCAACGAACCCGCTCCCGACAGTCCGCCCTCGATCAGCCATCCTCCGGTGGCGGAGGCCGACAGCACCAGGCCGGCCGGCACCTCGGTCGGGACGCGCGGTCAACCGGGACCGAGACGTTGGCCGTCGTGCCCCAGCTGGCCATGGGAACCGATCCGGACGCCCCGGTCCCGAGGACCTCACAGGGGCGGTCGCCGGCGCCGATCACCACCGGCGTGCCCGCGGTCAGGCCCAGCGCCCCGGCCGACGGGCCCAGCAAAGCGCCCACCACCCGGTCCGGAGGGAGGACGGGGGCCAGTCTGGAAGCAGCCATCCCGGCCGCCACCCCGTCGGGTCGCCCCCCGGCGTCGTAGAGCCCCGAGCGCGAAGCCATGGTGACATCGGTGGCCACGGTACCGGTCAGCCACCACACCACCAGATCGCGTGGGGCGAGCACCCAGGCGCTGGCCTCCAGCCGGTCGCGGTCGTGGGCGGCCAGCCAAGCGATCGTGGCCGCTACCGATCCGGTATCCGGTGACGGTGACGAACCGCCGCCACCACCGGGGAGCGGGCCGGAGCGCCCGGCACCCTCCGGCCCGGATGCCGCCCGCCGGTCCGACCACAGGATCCCCGGACCGAGCGGCTTCCCGGCTGCGTCGACCAGTGCCAACGACTGGCGGGCGCCCGTGCACCCCACCACCTCCACCAATCCGAAGGCGGCCGGTGCCAGTGCCTGTAGCCGGGCGGTGGCATCGGTCAGCGCCTCCCACCACTCGGAGGGACGTTGCTCGGACCATCCGGGCGACGGGTGCGACGTGGTCACCGCCGTGCCGGCACTGGCCACCAGACCGCCCGGACCCCACAGTGCCACCTTGATGACGCTGGTGCCGAAGTCGAGGGTGAGGATCACGATCCGTGGACGATCTCGGCCAGCTGCATGGCCATGGTCGCCGGCGACGCCTCCTGGAGGATGGCCCTGCCCATGGCCAGCCCGGCTCCGCCGCCCGCCATCACGTCCCTGGCCTCGTCGAGGACCGGGTCCGGTCCCTGGCCCCGGTGGGGACCGCCGAGGAAGAGAACGGGGACGCCCACACTGGCCGCCACCCTGCCCACCGCATCGATCCGCTCGGCCCCGGGCCCGGCGTCGGGGATGGGCACCTTGAGGAGGGGCGAGCCGAGGTCGTGGGCGATCACGGCGGCGAGCACGACGTCAGAGGTCACTCGGGACATCCTTCCGTCCCGCCAGACCACCGGCTCGATCAGCGCCTCGAGCCGGCAGCTCCGGGCGTCCTCGAGCACCCGGCCCAGCAACTCCAGCGCGGCCGCACCCCCCGGGTCGGTGAGGTCGATCCGGGACATCAGCTTGACCCCGGTCCAGCCGTCGTCGGCCGCCCGCGCCACCGATGCCACCAGACGGTCATCCAGCTCGAAGGCGGCGCCGGCCAGTCCGGTCCGGTTGATCGACAGGTAGGTCTTCTGGTCGGCCCGGATGGCCCCGGTGTCGGTCAGGTCGGTCAGTGGCTGCACCGTGGCCAGAATGCCGTCGCAGTGGGGCATGGCCTGGCGCAGCACGCCCAGGTAGTCGGTGTAGCGCTCTATGGTCATCACGCCCCGGGCCCGATGGTCGGCCGCCAGGACCAGGGCCGGAACGCCGGGCGGCCCGTCGCCCGCCGGCGCCCCCGTCACAGGCCGGACAGTCCGAAGATGACCTTGGCCAGCGCCGAGAAGTCCTCGCGCCCGTAGCCCGCAGTCGCCGCCGCCGTCAGGGCTTGACGGGCGGTAGCCGCCGAGGCGAGGGGCACGCCGGCTCCGGCGCCGTAGACGAGAGCCAGATCGAGGTCCTTGGCCATCAGGTCGGTCATGAAACCGGGGCGCCATCCGTTCGAGGCCGGGCTGTCGGGCACCACGCCCGGCGCCGGCAACCGCGTGCGCACGGCCACGCAGTCCCCGGTGGAGTGGACCAGCACCTCGTGGAACTTGTCGAGGTCGACCCCCGACTTCACCGCCAGCGCCGTGGCCTCGGCCGTGGCCACCATCTGGGCCGCGTAGATCACGTTGTTGCAGAGCTTGACCACCTGGCCCATGCCGGCTCCGCCGACGTGGACGATGAGACCGGCGAAGGGCTCGAGCGCGGGCCGGGCCGTCTCGAGGGTGGTTGCGTCGCCGCCGACCATCAGCGTCAGCGTTCCCTTTTCGGCGCCGGCCGTGCCTCCCGACAGGGGGGCGTCGAGGAACCCGGCGCCGGTGGCGGTCACCCGCTCGTGCTGGGCCCGGGCGACGTCAGGGTCGATCGTCGAGCAGTCCACCACCACCTTTCCCGGACCCAGGACCGGCATCATGGCGTCCACCACCGCCGCCACCTGGGGAGAGCTGGGCACGCACAGGATGACCACCTGGCTGGCCTCGGCCACGTCAGCCGGCGACGCTGCATCGACGGCACCGAGGGACACCGCCCGGTCCACCGGTCCCCGGCTCCGGGACGCCACCGTGACCTCGTGGCCGGCTTCGAGCAGGTGGCGGGTCATGGGCAGGCCCATGGCACCGAGTCCGACGAAGCCGAGCTGCATGGGGCTACCTCCTAGTCGAGTATCGGGCGTGCCGACGGCGGCCGGCGGGGCGGTCGGTCCGGTGGGTCCTTGGGTTGTGGCGGTCCAGGGGTCAGTGGCTGAACTGCGGCAGCCAGTCGGCGGTGGCGGTCAGCAGCTCGTCGATCATGGCCTCGGTCCGGCCGAGGTCACCCCGACCGGCCAGCGGGTCGAGGAAGAAGGCGGCTTCGGCCAGGGCCCGGTCGCCGTTGATGGCGGCCTCGACTGTCAGCTCGGCCACGGCCGCATGCCGACGGACCAACTCGGCGTAGGGAGGGGGCAGCGGAGCAACGTCGCGCCCGCGGACACCGTCGCCGTCGACGATGCAGATCGACTCCACCACGGAGCCGGCAGGGACATCGGGCACCTGTCCGGCGTTGGGAATGTTGACGGGGAGCTGGCGCCGTTGGCCGGTGACCAGTGAGTCGATCACCGGAGCCGGGAGCTCCCCCGACTGCCACGTCTGCAGTGTCTTCGTCCCGCCCAGCCAGGCGTCCACGTCGGCGATGTAGCCGTCCTGGTGCTCCTGACGTCGGGCGATGGAGGTCAACTCGATGTTGTACTCGGCGCCCCATCCCGACTCCTCGGTCAGCACCCAGGGTAGGAATTCGGCGATGTGGCGGTCACCGGCGGCCGGGAGCGCCCCCCACATGTCCAGCAAGGTGAGCTTCAGTGCATGGCGCTGGACGAAGTCGAGCCGCGACATCTCCTCGGCCTCGGGACGCCCGGGGTGGGGTGACAGTGCGGCCAGGCCGCCCGCCTCCTCCACCATCTCGGCCAGCAGGGTGAAGCCGTCGGCCCCGTCGACCTCCAGGGATGTGACCACCGGGAAGTGGTTGACCCCGGCCACCGTCGGGGCCACCGCCTCCAGCGGACGACCAAGGGCGATGGCCAGGTCCATGGCCCAGTTCCCGACCTCGTGGCAGAGGCCGACCGTCTTGATGTCCGTCTGCCGGCAGATCGACCGGGTGAGACACGTCATCGGATTGGTGATGTTGAGGAGCCACGCCTCCGGGCACACCACGGCCATGTCCTCGGCCACGCCTACCAGCACCGGGATGTTGCGGAGTGACCGGTTGATCCCGCCGGGTCCGACGGTGTCACCCACCGACTGGCGGATGCCGTACCGGGTCGGAATGTCGAGATCGACGGCCATGGAGTCGAACCCGCCGGTGGAGATGGTCACGATCACGAAGTCGGCACCGTCGAGTGCCCGCTTCTGGTCGGTGGTGGTGGCGAAGGTGGCCCCGGCGCCCAGGGCTTCGTCGACTTTACGGGCCAGGCCCTCCATCTTGTCCAGGGGCGCCGGGTCGATGTCCTCGAGCACGATGTGGGCGCCGTGCAGGGACTCGGTACTGAGCAGGTCGGCCAGGAGTTCGGGCGTCCACTGGTAGCTGCCGCCGCCGATGATGGTGATCTGCACGGTACTCAGGGCTTCCGGCCGGCGAACGAATGGCTGGGCATAGCGGTCACTCTATCCAGCGCTCCAGCCCGGCGACGGTGCCCGATCGCGTGCGGCCCGACCACCGGTCGGCACGGTCACCATGGCGGGCCGAAGGCTGCCACTCGGACACGTGTCGACACGCTCAGTCCGGTGGCACCTGCCAGTGGACCAGATCGCTGGATCGGGCCATACCGATCTCGGCCCGGCCCCAACCTCCGAAGCGGGTGAGCTCCTGGCTGCCGGCGTAGATGAAATAGACGAAGTGCCCCGGAAGCGACCCGGCATCACAGAGAAAGCCCGAGTTGGCGTGCTCGAACCCGATACTCGAGATGCCCGGCCCGCTGTTGAACCGCTGGGCGGGTATCTCCAGCTGGCGCCCGGGCGACCAGTCCAGCCACCCGGTCGGCCGGGCCGGATCGCCGTCCAGGGTGAACAGCCACGGCTCGTCGAGGTTGTTCGACGTGGCCATCAGGTGCCACACACCCCGAAGGGTCACGAACTCATAGTTCTCGATGGTGCCCTCGGCGACCTCGATGTCGGGCCGGCCCACCAGTTCCCAAGGCCCGGCCAACCGGCCGGTGGTCGAGCGGGCCATCTCGAACACGTCGGGCTGGTCGGGTGAGGAGTACTTGAAGCCCATCAGGAGGTCACGACCGGTGAAGACGAGGGCGCCGTCGATCATCCGGTCAGCGGCCGACGGGGCCAAGGTGGCGGCCAGGGGGTGGGGGGCCGACCAACCGATCAGGTCGGTCGAGGTCCGGTAGTAGAGCCTCGACTGGGAATTCGACGGCGCTGACGCTCCGGGGTCGGACTGGTAGGTGACCACGAACCCGCCCTCCGGGTCCCGGACGACGTCGGGGGAGGCCACGCCGACCAGGCCAGGCTGGGCCGGCCACGGGGCCGGTACCGACCAGTGGACCAGGTCCCGGCTGGTGGAGGTGGCGACGTCCCACGACACGCCGTCGGGCTTCGACGGGTCATCGGTCACCTCGCTGAATACCATGTGCCACCGGCCCCCGGTCCAGACGATGGCCGGGTCCTTCACCCCGGCCGAAGGTTCGGACAGGATCGGGTTGCGCAGCGCCGACCAGTCGACGGCCGGGGTGCCGGTGCCACCGGGAACGCTCACGACGCAGGCATGGCCGGCACCGGCCGCGAGCTCGGACGGGGTCAGCGCGGCCGATCGCCCGGTCGGGGCGGCCGCCGACCCGTTCGCCGGCGAGGTGCACCCGGCCAGCACGAGAACGGCCAGGGCGGTGACGCCCACCCGCAGCCTCCCGGGCGGCGGTCGCCGGTTCCGTCCCCGCCGGCCCGACGTCCGGTGCCCGACGGCCCTGGTCATGGCGCAACAGTAATTGGGACACCGGTGGCTCGACCGGCCGCCGGGGATTCGACTGGCTCCGGGGGGTCGGGGGTCGGGCCAGGGCCGGGGAGACTCGGCCCGGTAGACCATCCCGCCGCGGCCCGGCCACCGTCGGGGGCCGACGGTAGGATTCGTCGATGGCCGGTCCGGCACTGCTGTACGTGACCCAGGTGGCTCCCTACCGCGACGGACCAGCCGGAGTGCATGGCGTCCTCGACCAGTCGGCCACCGGCGTCTCCCAGGTGGCCGAGGCCGCCGGGATGGATTTCCAACGGGTCACCGACGTGCGGTCGCTCGGCGAGGGCGCTCTGTCGGCGGCGCGGGTCGTGGCCCTGTTCACCATCGGGGAGACCCCATGGTCGACCGCCCAACGAGCCGCGGTCCTCGGGGCGGTGCGGGCCGGACGGACATCGGTGCTCGCCATCCACTCGGCCACCGACGCCTGCTACGGGTGGGACGACTACCGGCTCCTGGTCGGGGCCCGGTTCGACGGTCACCCCTGGACCCGTACCTGCACGCTGGACGTCGTCGAGCCCACCCATCCGGCCGTGGCCCACCTCGGCCCGACATGGGACTGGCACGACGAGGTCTACAAATTCCGGGAGCTGCGGAACGATGCCCGGGTGTTGCTGGCCGCCAGGGCCGACGAGCTCCCGCTCGACCGGGACCCGACGGGGGATCGTCCCGACTTCGGGTACCCGCTGTCGTGGTGCTTCGAAGAGGGGGCGGGGCGTGTCTTCTCGACGTCGCTCGGTCACTTCCCCCACGCCTGGGAGAGCCCGGCCTATCTTCGGCACCTGTCCGGAGGCCTCGACTGGCTGCTGTCGGCCGGGGAGTCATCGAGGGACAGCTAGTCCCGAGGGCTGGTCCGGACGGTTGGTCACGGGCGGTCCGGGATCACGCCCCGCCGGTCGGGACCCGCCCGGCCGGAGAGCCACCGTCCTGCTCCACCACGACCGCCTCCCAGCCCCGCAACCGGAGCCCGCCGTCCACCACCTCACCGTCGCGCCGCCGGTCCGTGCCGATCAACACCCGGCCGCGGCACCCCTCCAGCACCGCATCATCGGCCCCCATGGCGGCCACTACCACGATCCGCTCGCCGCGGCTCCAGGCCCAGACGGCGGCGCCGGACCCCTCGAGCGTCCGGTAGGGGCCTGACCGCAACGCAGGCGTCTCCCTCCGCAAGGCGATGAGGTCCCGCACCAGGGACAAGACCGAATCGGGTTGGCCACGCTGGTCCTCCACGTTGCAGGCGGCCAGGTCCCCGAAAGGCAGCCACGGTTCCACCGCCGGCCCGGTGAACCCTGCCGCCGGGGGCGTTCCGCCAGGGCATCGGCGTGCGCATGGCGTCGCGGCCGGCGTAGGCCGGCCAGTACAGCACCCCGAGCGGATCACGGAGCCGATCCCGCGGCACCTCGGTGTCGCCCAGGCCGATCTCGTCCCCCTGGTAGAGCACGGGCGTGCCCCGGAGCGACAACAGCATCACCAGGGCGACCTTGATCCTGTCGCCGTCACCCTCGGCCCAGCGGGTAGCGAGCCGGGACATGTCGTGGTTCGAGCCGGTCCACACCGGCCACGCCCCGGCGGGCAGGTACCGCTCGACGTCCTCGACGATGCCCCGCAGGGATGGCGCTTCCAGCGGAGAGGTGATGAACGGAAAGTTGAAGGCCAGATGGAGCTCGTCCTGGCCGGTTCCGTAATAGGCGGCAAGTGAACTGACCGGCTCGACCGGTGTCTCCCCCAACAGGACGGCGCCGGACCGTCGGTCGGCCAGCTCCCGCCATCGTCGGATGACGTCGTGGACCTCGGGTCGGTTGGCGCTGTAGACGGGACGCTGCCCGAACAGTTGCACGTCCAACGGGTCGGACGCCGTGGCCGGCGGATTGTCGCGGAGGAGGGCGTCCTTGATGACGACGTTGCAGACGTCGATCCGAAAGCCGGCGATGCCCCGGGCGAGCCAGTACTCCATGATCCGGTCGAACTCGTCCCGGACCTCGCCGTCCCACCAGTTGAGATCGGGCTGCTCCCGAAGGTGGTTGTGGAGGTAGTACTGCCCAGAGGCGTCGTCGAGAGTCCACGCCGGGCCGCCGAAACTCGAGACCCAATTGTTGGGACGACCTCCGTCGGGCCGCGGGTCGGCCCACACGTACCACTGGCGGTGGATGGCGTCCGGCGATGATCGGGAATCGAGGAACCAGGGGTGCTGGTCGCTGGTGTGGTTGGGGATGAGGTCCATCACCACCCGGATGTGGCGGTGGCCCGCCTCGGCGATCAGCCGGTCGACATCGTCAAGGGTGCCGAGCTCGGGGTCGACCTCCAGGTAATCGGACACGTCGTAGCCCCAGTCGGCGTTGGGCGAGCGCGTGAGCGGGCTGAGCCAGATGCCGTCCACACCCAGCCATCGCAGGTAGTCGAGGCGTTCGATGACCCCGGGCAGGTCGCCGGCGCCGTCGCCGTCCGAGTCGGCGAACGAGCGCAGGTAGACCTGGTAGAGAACGCCCGACTGCCACCACGGGACGCTCGGGCCTTCCCCTGTTTCCACCACGCCGGCCATGACGTTACGACCGGCGTCCGGACACTGTGGCCCGGTCGCCGGACACTCGGGCCCGGCGCCAGGGCGTCATGTCCAAACCGGGGTAGCGGGCGGCCACCCCCGCCAGTGTGTCGTCGGTCCAGTAGGGATGCCCCGGCTCGGGAAAGCCCAGGACGATCAGTTGGCGGGGGGTCGCCTGGCTCACGAACCGGTGCCAGGCCCGGTCCTCGCCCGCCACCGGCCAGGCGTGGAAGCCGAGCCAGTCGGTGCCCACCGGCTTGTAGGCCACGTGGAGGAGGAAGCGGGCCTCGTCCTCGGAGGTGAGCCCGGTGCCCCGGTGGTAGACGTCGGGTCGGTAGGCCAAGACCGAGCCGGCCGGTCCCGAGGCGGGAACCTCGGAGTCGTAGAGGGTGGCGTACTCGCCGAAGGAGAGATACGTGCGCTCGATCGGGATGTTCTGGGTGAGTCGACGGGACACGATCCGGGTGGCGGCCGTCTCGGGCGTCACGTCGCTCAGATAGACGAAGAGCTCGAGATGCTGATATCCCGGGTCGGACCGGGGAACCACCAGCGTGTGATTGCCGTAGTCGACGTGGAGCAGTTGCTCGTAGTCGGGCGGTCCCCCGGGTACTTGGCACTGGCCAACCCCTGGTACAGGCGTACCTGTTCGGTACCGAGGAGGTCCTGGGCCAGGTCGATGAGTTCGTCGTGCACGACCAGCCGGTTGAGCGCCATGCCCTCGAACGGGAACAGGGGCTTTCTGCCGTCCCAACTGATGTCGTAGCTGCCGCCGCCATCCTCGTCCCGAGCGCCGCCGTCGCCCGACCGGCCGGCGCGGACCCTCTCGACCGAGGGGAAGACGGCAGCCAGATCCTCCCGCGCCGCCGCGATGTCCTCGGGCGGGAAGAACCCCTCGAGCACGCACCATCCCTCGGTATGCCACCGGTCTCGGGCATCCGCATCGAGCAGAGGGCACGCCATGCGCCTGTATACCAGTGGGGCCCGGTCCGGTTCAGCCGATGGGCAGCGGCGAGAAGGGTTGGACGGAGACCCAGCAGGTGAACTGAGGGATCTTGTCCTTGGGCATCTTGCACTGGGACGACACCGGCGAGTTGATGTGCAACCGCACCACCTGGTACTCGGAGGGGCCGTAGCGCTTGTTCGGCCCGTAGCTGAGTACGGGGGCGTAGGTGCCGGCAAAGAACTTGATCTTGGACATGGCGGTGACGAACGTGCGCCGGTTGAGATCGGGCCCGGCGTTGCGGGCCGCGGTGGCGAACAAATTGATGACCTGGCACCACCCGGCCACGGGGCCCTGCTCCTCGAGGTAGTCCTCCTGGTCCCCCGGTGGGATCTGGGGGTAGGCCTTGTGCCACGGGACCCAGCACGAACGCAGGCCGGGATCGTAACCGCCCTGGCTCTCCGGGCGGTCGTCGTCGATCCCTCCCAGGGTCTCGGTGGTCACGCCCTCTTGACCGTTGAGGGCCTTGGCATACGGAGCGGGAAGGAGCCCGAGTGCCACCTCGATGCTCTCCTCGTAGTCACTGAGGAGGAGCTTGGGGAAGTAGTCCTGCTCGGTCTCGGCCTGGAGCACGGGATAGAACACGTTGAAGGGCAGGAGGGGGATCACCGACGTGATCCCGGCGCTACGCAGCTGCTGGACGACCAACGGGGCCTCGGCATCGGTGGTGGCGGTGTCCGAGGGGTCGGCGTCGATCGTCTTGACCACCGGGGTGACGCCGGCCCGGCTCAGGTCGGGCAGGAGGTAGTCATCCAGGGCCTGCTGGTCCGAGGCCCGGGACCCGGCGACGACCGCCACCTTCTGGGTGCTCCCGAGCAGCCCGGAGCTGAGCCCCCAGTTCACGACGGCCTGGAGGATCGTCGCCTGATCGGGGCCGGTCCACCACAAGTAGGGCGATCCCTGATTGGTCCAGTTGGTCACCGTCGTCCACTGGCCGATGAAGGGCGTCTGCCCCTCTTGGGCGACACACAGCTCGTCGTCCCCGGTCCAGTCCCCCAGCCCATCCAGCACGGCGAAGGCGGCCGGCGACCCTTCGGTCCAGGTCTTGCACAGGGCTCGCATCTCGGTCTCGTTGGTGGGGTCGAAGGTGTCGATGATCGGTTTGATCTTCCGCCCGTTGATACCGCCGGAGTCGTTGATCTGCTTGGTGAAGAAATCGATGGCTTTGGTCTGTTCGCCGAACTCGGCATCGGAGGCGAACCCCTCCTGGCCCGCCAGCGAGTTGAGGGACACCACCGGGAAGACGACGTTGATGCTGTGGGCGCTGACCCCACGACTGGAGGTGCTGGCCGAACTCACCGGGCTGGGGCCGGAGCTGTTCGACCCGCCCGACGGCGTCGACGACGAGGAGGACGAGGTGCTCGAGGCGCTCGACGGTGCGGTGGCCACCCAGGCCACCGCGGCGACCAACACCGCCACCACTAACGCCACGGTGCGGATCTGGGTCGATCGCGAGCCGCCGCACGAAGTGGCCCCACGACCGGGCCACAGCGGTCAGCGGATTCCAGCGGCTGCCCATCGTCACGTGCGCCGGCCGGTGGCAACCCCCGACATGAGTCGACGCATCAGATCCTCCTTGTCAGCTGCGTGGATGGGTCCGCTCCGGCAACCGAGATGGTAGCGATCGGAAGGGGGCCTCGCCGGACGCGGGCTCCGCAAGCCCCCTCCTGCGGTCGCGGTCCGGCCGTCGTGCGGCCATCCCGCCAGCCGAGGTTGGTTAGGTTGGTGCGGTTCCCTGCCCGTCGCCGGAGGGCCGGGACGGTACCCCGTGTGAGGAAAGGGCGTGTGATGAACAGTGGTTCGCACCAGCGAGCCGGCGATCGCGCCCTCGGTCCCGGTGAGGCGGGCCAGATGAACTCCCTGGTCAGAACCGGTTCTCCGGATCCCGCTCGCAGTCCCGGCCCCGGTTCCGGTCCGGGCTCTGGAGATCCGACCGAGACCGGCGGCCCGCGGACCATGGCCGTCGAGGTGGCCGACCTGGTCAAGCGGTACCCGAAGGCCCCCAAGGACTCGCTGGCCGGCGTGACGCTTCCAGGTGCGCCGAGGCGAGGTGTTCGGCTTCCTCGGGCCGAACGGCGCCGGCAAGACCACCACCATCGGGATCCTCACCACCCGGATCCGCCCGACCGGCGGGCGGGCCCTGGTCGCCGGGGTCGACGTGGTCGCCGACCCGGTCGGGGCCCGCCGGGTCCTCGGGGTGGTCCCCCAGCAGAACAACCTCGACCGGTCGCTCTCGGTCCGCCAGAACCTGCTCTTCCACGCCAGCTACCACGGCGTGCCCAGGGCACAGCGGATACGGCGGGCCGACGCCCTGCTCGAGCAGTTCGGGTTGGCCGACCGTCCCGGTGGGCCGGCCCGACGACTTCTCGGGCGGCCAGATCCAGCGGATGATGATCGCCCGGGCCCTCATGCACTCGCCGGCCGTGCTGTTCCTGGACGAGCCGTCGACCGGGCTCGATCCCGCCGCCCGGCTGTTCCTGTGGGAGAAGGTCGCCGAGCTCAAGGCGGCGGGCACCACCGTGGTCATCACCACCCACGACATGGACGAGGCCGCCACCCTGAGCGACCGGGTGGCCATCATCGACCACGGCACGCTCCTGGCCCTCGACACCCCGCGGCGCTCTGGTGACGGAGCATGACCGGCGAGCGCACCCTCGACTGCACCGTCGAGCCCGGACCCGACGGTGAGGCCGCGCTGCCGGCTCGCCGACACTCTCAGGTCGCTCGACGGGTGTCACCCAGGCCGACGCCCTGGACGACCCGGCCGGGACCGGTTGGCGGTTCCGGATCTACGTCGAGGGCGAGGCGGCCTCGTTCGTGGCCCCGGTGGCCCAGGCCGTCAGCGCCGTCGGGAGGGCGGCTCACCGATGCCCGGCTGGGCGAGCCCAACCTCGAGGACGTCTTCATCCATCTGACCGGGAGGGCGCTGCGATGACCGCGCCCACGACCGAGCCCACCGACGAGCGCACAGCCCGGTCGACCAGCGTCCCGACATGGGGACCGTGGAGGACGGGCTCGGCCATTCTCCGGCGGGACCTGTTCGTCACCGGCCGTGAGTTCCCGATCTTCCTGGCCCAGGTCATCCTCCAGCCCCTGTTCCTGCTGTTCGTGTTCGGCAAGGTGCTCACCGAGCTCGGCTACGCCCGGCCCGGCTACGAGCAGGTCCTCTTCCCCGGACTGGTGGCCCTGGCCGCCGTGCTCACCGGGCTGCAGAGCACCGCCCTCCCCCTGGTCATCGAGTTCTCCTACAGCAACGAGATCGAGGACCGGCTGCTCGCTCCCCTGCCCATCGGGGCGGTGGCGGTGGAGAAGGTGGTCTTCGCCGCCATGCGGGCCTGCGTGGCGGCCGCGGTGATGTTCCCGGTCGGCGTCTGGATCCTCGGGTCGATCCCCTGGCAGGCGTCGACGGCGCCGGCGGTGGTGGCGATGATCGTCCTCGGAGCGCTGCTCGGGCGCGGCCATGGGACTGATCCTCGGCACCTACGTGCCGCCCAACCGGATCAACGTCACCTTCGCCCTGGTGCTCACCCCCCTGATCTTCACCGGGTCCAGCCAGTACCCGTGGCCGTCGCTCGCCCGCATCCGCTGGTTCCAGGTGGTGTCGCGCCCTCAATCCCATGACCTATGTCAGCGAGGGGCTCCGGGGCCTGATGGCCCCGACGGTGCCCCACATCGCACACCTGGATCTGCTTCGTCGTGGCCGTCGGTCTACCTGGTGCGTGCTCATGGTCGTCGGCATGGCCGGCTTCATCCGGCGCGCCCTCGGGTGAGCGGACCGGCGAGTCCCGGTACGCATGCCGGCCATGGACGAGCCGCGAGCATGTGGGGAGCCGTCGACAGTCGACGTGCTGGACGGGGATCGTGGTGGTCTCGCCCCATTTCGACGACGCCGCGCTCGGCGCCGCCCACCTGCTCACCTCGTACCCGGGCAGCACGGTGATCACCGTCCTGGCCGGCCGGCCGCCCGTCTATCCCGACCAGGTCACCGACTGGGACGCCGCCGGTGGGTTCGCGGCCGGCGACGACGTGGTGGCCGCCCGCCAGGAGGAGGACCGGGCCGCCATGGCGGTCGCTGGGGGCCGACCCGGTGTGGCTCGACTTCCCCGACCACCAGTACCTGGCGCCGGACCGACCGGCCCACCCCCGAGCGACGTGGCCCCGGCCCTGCACGAGGCCATCGTCGGCGCCGACCCGAGCGCGGTCTTCCTGCCCATGGGACTGGCCAATCCCGACCACGTGCTCACCCACGACGCCGGGCTGCTGGTCCGCGGTCCTGCAGCTGGGCGGGACCGATGGGCCGACGGGCACCGGGCCCGCTGTGGTTCTGCTACGAGGACGCCGGCTACAAGCACCTGCCCGGGCTGCTGGCCTGGCGGGTCGCCAAGCTGTTCCGCAGCGGGCTGTGGCCCACGCCGGCCGTGGTCCCCGTCCGGCCGGACATGGCAGCCAAGCGGGCCGCCATCGAGCAGTACAAGAGCCAGCTCGCCCCCCTGGAGCAGGACCACCTGCTGCGGAGCGGCTGGCGGCCAACGTGCCCGAGCAGTACTGGCGGCTCGACCCCCCGCCGCCGGGATGGGAGCGCCTAACCTCGGCCGATGATCTCGACCGCCCGTGACCGACCGACCGGCGGGCGTCGTGACTGACCGGGCACCGGAGGACGCCACCGGTCGGGACCGCCCTGGTCACCGGGGCCTCTTCGGGCATCGGCGCGGCGCACGGCCCGGCTGTTGGCCGCCGAGGGCACGACGGTGGCCCTGGTGGCCCGACGGGCCGACCGGCTCGAAGAGGTCGCCGCCGACTGCCGGCGGACCGCCCCGGGCTCCCGGTGCCTTGCCGGCCGACCTGGCCGACCCCGAGGGGGCCGCCGCGCTGGCCTACAGATCTGGGACGAGCTCGGGCCGCTCGACGTCGTCGTCAACAATGCCGGCATCCCCATGCGGAGGCCGGCCGACCGGCTCACCATGGCCGAGGTCGAGCGGGTCATGACCGTCAACTACTTCTCGCCGGTGGCCATCACCCTGGCCCTCCTCCCCCGCCTGCTCGAGCGGGGCTCGGGCACGATCGTCAACGTGTCCAGCATCGGCGGACGGCTGGGCATCGCCACCGAGGCGGCCTACAGCGCCTCCAAGTTCGCCCTGGCCGGGTGGAGCGAGTCGCTGGCCGCCGACCTGGTGGGGACCGGCGTCGCCGTCCGGCTGGTGCTGCCCGGCGCCATCGACACCGAGATCTGGGACCAGCCCGACAACGACCCCCCGGTCTACTCCGGCCCTCTGGCGCCCGCCGAGGAGGTGGCCGCCGGCATCGTCGCCATGCATCCACAGCGACCGGTTCGAGCACTACCTGCCGGACATGAAGGCCGTCGTGGAGATGAAGACGAAGGACTTCGACGCGTTCGTGGCCGGCATGCGGTCCATGGCCGACGCCGGCAACGGTGGCCCCGCCGACGAGGCCGAGATGAAGGCTCTTGTGTTCGGAGCCCGCCCCGACCAGGACGAAGTCGCGGCCGGTACCCGACCGACGAGCTCGAGGAGCACCTGGCCTCGTTGCCGTTCGGCCTGCACGAGCTGGAGGACGCCCGGCCCATCCATCCCGACTGGGTGGTCACCCGGCCCCGCCTGGCCGGCGTGTGCGGCTCGGACGCCAAGCTGGTCCTCGGGCGACTTCCACGACGGGGACATCGACAACCCGATGGCCGCCTTCTCCTCGCTCCCCCACGTGCCCGGGCACGAGGTCGTCGGCCGAGGTGGTGGCGCTGGGACCCGAGGCCCGAGGGCGTCGAGGTGGGCCAGCGGGTGCTGCTCAACCCGTGGCTGAGCTGCGCCCCGCGGGGGATCAGGCCGCTGTGTCCGCCCGTGTCAGGCCGGGGACGTCAACATGTGCTGGTCCTTCACCAAGGGCGACATCAGTCCCGGCGTCCACATCGGCGTGGTCACCGGGGCCCCCGGCGCCTGGGCCGAGCTCATGGCCGCCCACACGTCCATGCTGATCCCGGTGCCCGACGACGTTCCCGACGAGTCGGCGGTGATGGCCGACCCGTTCTCGGTGTCGTTCCACGCCATCATGCGCAACCCGCCCCCGCCGGAGGGCAAGGTCGTCGTATTCGGAGCCGGGGCCCTCGGGCTCAGCAGCGTGGCCATCCTCACCGCCCTCTACCCGGGAGTCGAGGTGGCGGTGGTGGCCCGCTTCCCCGCCCAGGCCGAGATGGCCACCGCGCTTCGGTGCCTCGCTGGTGGTTCCCCACGAGCCCCGCTTGGCCCTGGTCGAAAGCCTGGCCGACTGGTCCGGCGGCGTCCTCCACTCCGCCTTCGACGGTCTGCCCATGGCCCACCCCGGCGGCATCGACGTCGTCTACGACTCGGTGGCCAAGCCCGAGACCTTCGAAGTGGGAGTGCGGGTCCTGGCCGAGCGGGGGCGACTCGTCTACACCGGGGTGGCTGTCCCCGGGCGGTGGGAGTGGACGCCGATCTACTTCAAGGAGCTGACCATCATCGGCTCGAACGCCTTCGCCATCGAGGAGTTCGAAGGGGTCCGCAAGCACTCCATCGCCCACTACCTCGACCTGGTGCGGGACGGACGGATCGACCTGACCGACATGGTCACCCACCGGTATCCCGCTCGAGGACTGGTGGGATGCCCTCAAGACCTTGGCCCGCCCCGAGACCAGCGGCGTCCTGAAGGCTACGTTCAGCCCCAACGGAGATCCGGCGACCGGCTGAGACCATCCGGTCCAGGTGACGCCGGCGACAGATCCTGGCCAGATTGTCCAGGGCCGTAAGGCCGCCCTTGGCGAAATCAGTGACCCAGTGGTCGTTCTCCAAGCCCAGCCGGGCGTCGCAGTGGGGGGCACCACACACCTCGGATCCCGGAGGAGGAGAGCCGAGCGGACCCGTTTCGGGACTTGGCGTCCGGCCGAGTAGACGGTGGTGACGTCGGTTCCTTGGCGATGAGTAGCTCCACCAGGGCCTGGCCCATCGGCCCGCGGGCGTGCTCGACGCCCACCGGACCCACCCCGGGGATCTCGCAGCGCTCGCCCTCGCCCACCGAGCCCCGGCGGAGCGCCTCGAGGTCCACTACCACCGAGACGGCGGTCCGGGGGTCGGTGCTCTGACCGCTCGGGCCTGCAGCTGCGGCCTCTCCGTCCGGCCTGGGCCCGAGAATACCCCGACCAGTCACGAGGGCCACCGGGGCATCGGCCCGGTAGGCGTCCGCCGGGGGTCAGTCCCCGGACCCCAGGGAGTCGAAGCGTGCGAACCGGTCGGCGGCCGCCGACGCCCACACCGGGTCGGGATCGATCCGGCGGCCGGTCCGGGCCCACCCGCCGGCGACGTCGAACGAAGACTCGAGCCCGGCGGCCATGCGGGCCAGGAAGGCCGCGCCGAGGGCCGCCCCCTCGGGAACCGCCGCCGTGTCCACGGGCAGTCCGGTGGCGTCGGCCACCGCCTGCATCCACGCCACGCGACCGGGAACCGCCACCGGCGGCCACGATCCTGCGGGCGCCGAAGCCGGACCGTTCGATGATCCGGCGGATGACGAACCCGCTGGCCTCATGGGCCGCCGCGGACCAGCGACTCCGGGCCCCTGGGAGATGTCCAGGTCATGGACACTCGCCTTCAACCCGCAGTCATGGAAGGGGGTCCGCTCACCCCGGAGGTACGGAAGCCACACCGGCACCCGGCCGGGGTCCCCCACCCGTGTGCTCTCGCCGGCGCCGACTTCGACGTGGTTACGGTTCCGCTTGGCCGGACCGCCGACCATCGAGCGCACCCAGTCGATGAACAAGGCGCCGGCATTGCTCGGACCACCGATCATGACTTGTCCGGCGATCATGTTCGGCAACGTCGTGAGTCCCGGCACGTCCCGCCACTCCTCGGTCACCACCCACACGATGAGGGTGGCGCCGAAGATGACCAGTACGTCCCCGGGGTGGCTGGCCCCGGCCACGATCTGCTCGCAGAAGGCATCGATGGTGCCTCCGGCGAAGACCGTCGGCGTACCGGGGACCGAACCCAACGCCCCTCCCATCTGTCCCACCACCGGGAGCTGGGACTCGGTCACCCCGAGCGATTCGAGGGCGGCCCCGTCCCATCGCCCGACGGCCGTAGAGACCGCCGAAGGACGTGGTGGTGGCGGTGTCCATGGCCGGGACCCCGGTCAAGGCGTGGGTGGCCACCGCCTGGCAGTTCCAGTACCCGCGGGCGTCGGGACGTTCGCGGATCGCCCAGGCCAGCATGCGCTTGCCCTGGTCGCGCTCACCTCCGAGATCCTCGGGCGAACCGCCTGCCGCCTCCTGGCCGGCGGCCCGCCCCCGGGCATCGCCGTAGAGCAGTCCGGGCAGCAGGACCTTTCCCCGGGGACCGACGGCGGTGATGGACGGCACCATCGAGGACACCACCAGCCGGCGGCCGGATCCATCGAACTGGGAGGACACCTGGGCGAAGGCCTTCCGGGGGCCGCTGCCGCCATGCCTTGGCCACGTCGTGTTCGAGGTAGTCAGCCGACGGCGCCCCCACCACGATGGGGGATCCGGGCCCGGGCCACCACCTCCCCCTTGGCGTCCACCGCCACCGCCTTGACCGCAGTGGTCCCCACATCGACGCCGACGGTGTATCCCTCTCCCCCCGGCCTACTCATGAATCTGACAATCTCGCCATGAGACGCCATTATTGCCCCCACCCGACCCGGGCGGGCCGTCGGGAGATCCCAGCGAGGAGTCACCCACTATGTCCGAAATGCGACCCAAAGCACTGGTCACCGCAGCCGTGCGGGGCCCCGCCCTCTCCCTCCTGGGAGAGCTCGCCGACGTGACCATCGACTCATGGCTGGACCAGCCCACCTTGCGGATCTACAACGCCGAGCAGCTGGCCGAGCGGGTGGCGGCCGAGGGTGCGTCCATCGTGGTGGTCGAGAGCGACCGCTGTGCTGGTCCCCTCTTCGAGCAGCCGCTTCTGGCCGTGTGCAGCTGTCGGGGCGATCCCACCAACGTCGACGTGGCCGCGGCCACTGCCGCCGGCGTCCCGGTCCTCCGGGCTCCCGGACGCAACGCCGATGCCGTGGCCGAGATCGGCATCGCCCTGCTGTTCGCCGCCACCCGCGGTGTGGTGGCGGCCGACGCCGACGTGCGCCGGGGAGACATCTACAAGGACGGCACCATCCCCTATCAGCGCTTTCGGGCCTGGCAGCTGGCCGGCCGGACCGCAGGTCTGGTCGGACTGGGAGCGGTCGGACGGGCGCTGCGGTGGCGGCTGCGCGGGCTGGGGCTCGAGGTGATCGCCTACGACCCCTACGCCGACGAGCCCACGGTGTCGCTCGACGAGCTCCTGTCCCGTTCCGACATCGTGTCGCTGCATGCGCCGGTAACACCCGAGACGACCGGTATGATCGGTGCCCCCGAGTTCGCATCGATGCGAGACGGCGCCGTATTCCTCAACACGGCCAGGGCGGCGCTGCACGACACCGACGCCCTGGTCGACGCGCTCCGGTCCGGAAAGGTGTCGGCGGCGGGGATCGACCACTTCGAGGGCGAATCGTTGGCCACCGACCATCCACTCACCCAATTCGGCTCGGTGGTGCTGACTCCCCACATCGGGGGCGCCACCTTCGACGTCGAGGCCAATCACACCCGGATCATCGCCGAGGACCTGTGCCGGTTGGTGGCTGGCGCCCGCCCCCTCAACATCGTCAACCCCGAGGTGCTGGACCGAGGCTGAACGCCGTTGAAGGTGCCCGACGTTGCCGGACGGTGAACGGTGCTGGACCGTGGCTGAACGGTGCTGGACCCGGCCGGCGACGCTGATCGGGCGGTCCGACCCGGTCCTCCGACCGTCCGGTCCGACCCGGTCCGACTCGGCTCAACCGTCAGATCAGGAGGTGGGCGGCCCGGGCGGCCAGGGTGGCCAGGGTGAGCGTCGGCCCGTAGCCGGCGGAGGTGACGAACACCGAGGAGTCGGCCACCACCACGTTGTCAGCCTGATGGAGGCGGCCGCCGGAGTCGACCACCGAGGTGGCGGGGTCGTCCCCCATCCGGACCGTTCCCATGTTGTGCCTACTCTCGGGAACGGCCTCGGGGGCGGAGGCGTTGCCTCCGCCGGGAGAGGTCGTGACGAAGGTCCACTCCGCCCCCATCTCCTCCAAGATGGCCGCCAGCCGGGGACCGTAGTGCCGGGAGGCCACCAACTCGTGACGGCCGGGACGGTAGGTGATCCGGGCCACCGGGTAGCCGCGGGCATCCCGGACGGTCGGGTCGAGATCGACCCGGTTGCCGGCGTAGGGGAGGTCCTCGCCCTGCATGATGAATGCCCACAACCTGGTGCGGAATGCCGAGTCGGACATCAGGGAGGCGTGGTCCTTCCCCCACGGGAGGTGCTTGGCCTCCATGATGGGCAGACCGGCTCCACCGTGCTCGACCAGACCGCCACGGATCCACGGCAGCCCGGCCTCGGCGGCGGCGGCCCGGCTGGCCTCGTCACCCACGATCATGTCGTCGTGGACATGGGTCACGGCCCGACCCCGTTCCGGCGTAGGTGCGGAACGGCATGGAGCCGACGGTGATGGTCTGGAAGTGGGTCATGAGGTACCGGCCGACCAGTGGGTGGTCCACGCCGGACAAGAGGAGCAGCCGAGGCGTCTCGATGGCCCCGGCGGCGATGATCACGTGGCGGGCGCCCATGACACGCTTCGTTCCGTCGGGTCCGATCAGCTCGACACCGGTGGCCCGGTGACCGTCGAAGCGCACCCGGGAGGCGAAGGTCTCGGTCACCAGCTCGGCCCGACCGGTGGCCATGGCCCGCATCAACATGGCGATGGGATCGCCCTTGGCGTGGATGGGACAGCCGAAAAAGGCGCAGAAGCCGCAGTTGTTGCAGGCCGGCCTGCCGTCGTAGGGAACGCTGTTGGCGGCGGTGGGCGCCGGATAGGGGTGATACCCCAACCGCTCGGCCGCCGCGGCCGAGACGGTGGCACCGAACATCGGTGGGCCCGAGGGCATGGGGAACGGCCCCGAGCGGGGGGCGGCGAACGGGTTGGCACCGTCGGTTCCGGCCACACCGATGGCCCGCTCGACTTCGGCGTAGTACGGCTCCAGCTCGTCATAGCCGAGCGGCCAATCGGCCACGTCCGCTCCGGGCTGGGGACCGAACCGGGAGAGGAGGCGAAAGTCGTCGGGTCGGAAGCGGGGCACCTTTCCGTCGGCGTGGGTCCCCCCGCCGCCGACGGTGCTGGGAACGGAGTTGACCTCGCCTACGTGAGTGCGGTCGCCGTCGTCCTCGTGGGTCCGGAAGGTCCGCGGTTCGACCAGAGGATCGGGACCGAGGAAGTGGCGCTCGAGGAACTTGATCTCGTCGTTGGAGTAGTCGAATGCCGGGCGCTGCAGATCGTCGGGGTCGAGCAGGTGGTTGCGGCCCTTCTCGACGATGGTCACCGACCAGCCGGCCGCGGTGAGCACGTCTGCGGCGGTGGCGCCCCCGGGACCCGACCCGATGATCACGGCGTCGACGGTCACGGGTTGGACACCTCGGCATCGGTCCACCCCCGGGGCTGGACGTCCCCGTCGAACCCGATGGACCGCCAACCCACTCCGCCGCGATTGCCCCCGTACTCGGGCGCCCCGTACATCCCCTCGCACGCATGTCCGTAGAGGAGGGCGGTGAACTCGGGTAGGGACCGGAGCGTGGTGTCCTGGTCCTCGGGCCCGAGATCGCCGAACCCGACTCCCAGCGCGGCCAGGCCTTGTCGGTACTGCTCTTGGAGACCGATCACCGGGCCGTTGAACTCGCGCTCAGGCCGTCCCTGGGAACCTTCGATGCGCATCCGCCAGGCCAGTTCGTCCAGGGGGGAGAGCCGATGGAACCGGGCGAAGGCCGCCTCGCCGCCGTGGCGGCCCGAGGTGGGCCCGCCGGCCCAGATCTTCGGCGGGTCGAAGGTGAAAGCGCCGAGGAGCCCGTCGATGTAGTCGGGCACCCCGGCGGCGGCGGCCCCGGGCCCGGCATCGGTGGCCGGGATCAGCCGTTCGCACGCCGCCGTGAGGATGCGGTACTCGTCCTCGGTCAGCCAGACGGGCATCGGGTCACCCTAACGAACGCGTCCGCTCCGCGTCGGCCCTTCTCGTCGTCGCCCCCCTTCGCACCGGCAGTCCTCAGTTCGGGGTGAAGGCGACCGGGAGTGCGATCGGGGACCGGAAGGCCATCCCCTTGATGTGCAGGTCCTGGTCGGGCCCAGCGTCGAGCCTCATGTCGGGCAGCCGGTCGAACAGGGTGTTGAGGGCCACCCGGACCTCCATCCGGGCCAGGTGCATGCCCAGGCAGACGTGGACGCCGAAACCGAAGCCGACGCTCTGGCGGGAGTCGCGGAAGAGGTCGAAGCGGTCGGGGTGCTCGTACTTCCGCTCGTCCCGGTTGGCCGAGCCGAGGAGGAGGGCCACGTCGGCTCCCTCCTCGACCGGTACCCCGCCGATGTCGGTGTCGCGCGATCGCCCGCCGCAGGATCACCGTCACCGGCGGTTCCCACCGGATCGACTCCTCGAACGCCACCGGAAGCAGGGACCGGTCCTCCCTCACCGCCTCGAGCTGGTCGGGGTTGGTCAGGAGGCCGTAGAGAAGGTTGCCCGAAGCCCGGTAGGTGGTCTCTACGCCGGCCGGCAGCAGGAGGCGGAGGAAGGAGTAGATCTCCTCGTCGTCGAGGCGCCTCCCGTCCACTTCGGCCGTCAGCAGGTCGCTGATCAGGTCGTCGGCCGGATGCCGACGCCGCTCCTCCAGCACGTCGGCGAAGTAGTCGCGGAGTGCGGCCGAAGCGGCGACGCCGCGGTCCCAGTTGGAGGCGACGCTGGTGATGGCGATGGCCCATCGCTGGAAGGTGGGGAAGTCCTCTCGGGGCAGCCCGAGGATCTGGGCGATGACCTGGACGGGAAAGTTGAACGTCAGCTCCTGGACCAGGTCGGCGGAACCCGCGGCGGCGAACCCGTCGATGAGCTCGTTCACCACCCGCTGGACCAGGTCACCCTCCCACCGCTCGAGCACCTTGGATCGGAAGGTGGGCGTCACCAGTGCCCGGTGCAGCCGGTGCTCGGGCTCGTCCATCTGGAGGATGGTCCGCCCCATCACCGCGCCCATGATCCCCTCGTACACCGTCGACGAGTACGTCTCGTTGTCCCGCAGGACCTGCACCGCCTCTTCGAAGCCGAACACGGTGACCGGCTGGGGTTTCGACGGATCGACCGCTTCAGCACCCTCACCGAGGTCGACGGGACCGACATGGACCGGGCTCTCGGCCCGCAGCTTGGCCATCACCGGATAGGGGTCGCGGATGTTCCCAGAGACCGTGTCCTCGAGCTCGAACGGATCGAATGGAAGCGGTGCCTCGAGCCGGACGGTGTTTTCCTCGGCACTGATGGTCATCGGTCGTCTCCTCTGACCCTCCGGGCGGAGCGGCCTTCTGCCATCCTAAGACAAACGTTCGTTTGGGTCAATCACCGGCCGGCCCATCGACTCGGCACCGGGCGCCAGGGTCCACAATGGAGCTGTGTCCCCCGACCGTGACCAGGTGGGCCGTCCCGACGGCTCGACCCAGCGCCAGCACATCCTCCGCACCGCCCTGTCGCTCATGGCCCAGCAAGGGGTCGACGGGACCAGCATGCGCACCCTGGCCGCCGCCACCGGCCTCAATGTCGCCTCGCTCTACCACTACTTCCCGTCGAAACGGGACCTGTTGGTAGCCGTGCTGGAGGAGCGGGGCCTGGTGGAGAACCTCGCCACTGCTTCCCGACCCTCGCTGTCCCAAGACTCGGCGGCCAACCTGGCAGACCTGCTATTCGACATCCTCCGGTCGATGCTGGAGGTCGAGGACTTCATCCGCCTGATGCTGGGCGAGGTCATGCGGGGGGACGAGACCGCCTCGGCCGTGGGGACCGAGCTGTTCGACGCGACCCAGGCGTCGCTGGAGCACTGGCTGGGCGAACACGATCCGCCGTTGTGCCCGGCCGGTGACGTAGGCGGCCATGGCCCGGATGCTCCGCAGCCTGCTGGTCGGCCTGTTCGTCGAGCATGTGGCCGGGGTCCTCGACGACGACCGAAGACACCGACGACACCACCGGGACGACCGGCCGCCCTGGACGGCCGACCCGGGACCTCGGACGCCTCGGCCACCTTCCGGCTCCGGGCGGACGAGGTCTCCGCCATCCTCGAGCGGCGGGCGCCGGGCGACCACGTCAGCTGAGGTCGACCAGCTCCCGGCCAGGTGTTGCCACTGGTGGCCCGCCCCGCCCATCAGCACTCGTTCTGCTTGGCCCGCTTGAACAGGAAGTGGGCGTCGTTGGCCCAGGTGAAGCCCACGCCCCCGTGGATCTGGATGTCGTCACCGGTCACCCGCACCGCCGCCTCGGCGGCGTAGGCCGAGGCCATGGCTGGCGGCCCGGGACCGCTCGGGCGCGTCGGTGTCGGCGGCCCAGGCGGCGAAGTGCACCCCGGCCCGGGCCATCTCGAGGGCGTGGTACATGTCGACGATGCGGTGCTTGACCGACTGGAACGAGGCGATCGGGCGGTCGAAGACGACCCGCACCTTGGCGTACTCCACCGCCTCCTCGAGGGCGCGGTCGGCCACGCCCGACCAGCTCGGCGGCCAGACGCCACCGAGACGTCGTCGAGCACCCGCCGCCACAGGGTGCCTGGTCGCCCGGCGGACCGAGCGGCTCCGACCGGCTCCTCGTCGAGCACCAGGCGGGCCAGCTTGCGGGTGGGGTCGAGGGTCGGCACCACCTCGGCCTGCGGTGACGGCAGCAGGAACGAGCGGATCCCGTCCTCGGCCAGGGCCACCACGATGGCCCAGTCGGCGGTGTGGCCGTCCACCACCACCGGCTTGACGCCGGTCACCACCCAGCCCGCGCCCTTGCGGCGGGCCCGCGCGCGCACCGTGTCCGAGCGGATGGCCGTGGCCCTGCTCGTGCAGGGCCACCGTGCCGCGCTGCGGCCCGAACGCCAGTCCGGCCAGGAGCGTCGTCGGCCCCGAGCGCCCGGGCGGCCAGGGTGGCCATCACCGAGGACGAGAAGAACGGCCCGGGCAGTGGAACCCGGCCCATCTGCTCGAGGACGATGCACATCTCGAGGAGTCCGGCCCCCTCCCCCGGGACCAGCATGCCGGTCCAGCCCAGGGAGACCAGTCGGTCCCACAGCTCGGGCGTGATCCCGACGCGGGTCGTCGGCCAGCTGTCGGAGCGTGTCCCCGTCGACCTCGCCCATGGCCCGACGGGCCACGTCCTGCAGGGCCAGTTGCTCGGCATCGAACGTGAAATCCACTGTCCACCCCTGGAGTGGTGTCGCTGATGGTGGCGACAGTGTAGACAAGAACGGCTATCCTCCGGAGCCCGTGGACTTCGCACTGGCTCCTGAAGACGAAGCATTCCGAGACGAACTGCGGGCCTGGCTCGACGAGCACCTGCCGCCCTTCCTGGCCAGCGAGGAGCTGGCCGACGACTCGTCGCTCTCGGGCGAGAAGTCCCAGCAGCGCCGGGCGGCCTGGCAACGGGTGCTCAACGAGGGCCGATGGGCGGCGGTGCACTGGCCCGAGGAGTACGGCGGCCGCAACGCCACGGCCATGCAGCGGATCATCTACTCCGAGGTCAACGCCGAGTACCGGACCCCGGGGCTGTTCAACCCCAACGGGCTCTGGCAGATCGGGCCGATGATCATCGCCTGGGGCACCGACGAGCAGAAGGCCCGATGGCTGCCGTCGATCCTGGACGCCACCGACCACTGGTGCCAGGGCTTCTCCGAGCCCGACGCCGGCAACGACCTGGCCAACCTCCGCACCACGGCCATCCGGGACGGCGACCACTACGTGGTCAACGGCCAGAAGATCTGGATCTCCACCGCCCACCTGGCCCGGTGGGGCCTGTTCCTGCTGCGGACCGACCCCACCGCCATCGAGCGGGGCGCCAAGCACGAGGGCATCACCGCCTTCATCATCGACATGCACACCCCGGGCATCGAGACCCGGCCCATCCGCGACATGGCCGGCGAGGAGATGTTCAACGAGGTCTTCTTCACCGACGCCCGCATCCCGGTCGACAGCCGGCTGGGCGGCGAGGGCGAGGGCTGGATGGTGGCCATGGGCACGCTCGGGCACGAGCGGGTGGGCATCGCCGGCCAGATCTCGCTCCTGGCCGCCGACCTGCACGCCATGGTGACCGCGGCCCGCTCGGTCAACCCGGCGGCCCTCGAGGATCCCATCCCTCCGGGAGCGGCTGGCCCGGGCCTGGACCGACATCGAGCTGGCCCGGCTGCTGTCCCTGCGGGCCCTGAGCAAGATCATCAAGGGCGAGAAGAACTGGCCCGAGGTCCCCTTCGCCAAGCTCAGCTGGTCGGCGCTGGCCCAGACCCTGGCCGCCCTGTCGGTCGACCTGCTCGGCCCGGCCGGGGTGCTGGCCCGGGGCGGGCCCGACGCCGTCGACCGGGGCAAGTGGACCCGGCTGTACTCGTTCCAGCGCTACAGCACCATCGGCGGCGGCTCCACCGAGGTGCAGAAGAACATCATCGCCGACCGGGCCATCAAGCTCCCCGGCCAGTCCCGACTCTCCTGACGTGCCGGTCGATCCACGGGCACCGTGCATCATCGGGGTCGCCCGCCGCACCTGGCGTGAGGAGCCGGCCCCCGAGCCCCTCGACATGTGGGAGTCACTGGCCCGTGCGGCCGCCGATGACGCCGGGAGCCCCGGAGCCCTGACCGGTCTGGAGAGCCTCGCAGGTCGTCTTCTGCCAGTCGTGGGAGTACGACGATCCCTGTGCCGGGCGCCTGGCCGAGCGCCTGGGTGCCGAGCCCGGCGTCAGCGGCCTACTCGGGCCTGGGCGGATCGGTGCCGGTGCGACTGGCTCTCCGAGGCCGCCGCGGCCATGGCCGCGGGGGCAGCTCGACCTGGCCCTCGATCGTGGGGGGCGAGGCGCTGGCCACCCGCCGCCACCTCCCCGATCCGCCCTGGTCGTACCCGTCCCGACGAGCCCACGCCCGTACCCCATCACCATCGACCGCACCGAGGCCGGACACGGCATCTTCCAGGCCTACCTGACCTTCGCCCTGCTCGACACCGCCCGGCGGGCCCACCTGGGCCAGTCCGTGGCGGAGCACCGCCGAGCTCGGCCGGCTGCATGGCCCCCATGACCGAGGTGGCCGCCGCCGACCCCGAACACGCCTGGTTCCCCGTCGCCCGTGACGCCGCCGACGATCTCAGCACGTCCGCCCGGCCAACCGGATGGTGGCCACCCCGTACACCAAGCTGCATGACGGCCATCATGGACGTGGACATGGCCGCGGCCGTGCTGCTGGCCACCGAGGAGCGGGCCGACGCCCTGGGCGTGCCCGGCCGACCAGCGGGTCTACCTGCCGGGGAACGGGTACGGCCGAGGAGCCCGCCACCATGGCCGCCCGGCCCGACCTGTGGCGGTCGCCGGCCATGGCCGGCGGCCATGCGAGTCCGCCCTCGGGCCCGACTGCCATCGACGAGGTCGGCCACCTCGACCTCTACTCCTGCTTCGCCAGCTCCCTCTCGTTCGGCCGCGACGCCCTCGGGATCGCGGCCGACCGCCAGCTCACGGTCACCGGAGGGCTCCCCTACCACGGTGGCCCGGGCAGCAACTACTCCACCCATGCCCTGGCCGCCATGGCCGAGTGCCCTCCGGCGGGACCCGGACTCGCTCGGCCTGGTCACCGGGATCGGGATGCACATGACCAGCCACGCGGCCGGCCTCTGGTCGACCCGGCCGGGAGCCACCCGTGCCGGCGCCGACCACCGTCGCCGAGACGACCTGCCCACCGTCCCGGTGGCCGCCGACGCCGACGGGCCGGCCACGGTGCTGACCTTCTCCACCATCCACAGCCGCCAGGGCCCGGAGTGGACGGCCCTCATCTGCGATCTCCCCGACGGCTCGCGCTCCTACGCCCGCCTCGACGAGCCGCCGCCCGACGGGCGTCGACCTGGCCGGCCAGACGGTCATCGTGACCACCGGTGACAAGGGCGCGACCACCGCCCACCGTGATGACTCCGTCCCAGGTCCCGACGCCGGGCACGGCTCCCCGGCTGCGCCTACTGCTCCGATCGGTCGGAAGCCCCAGACGGCGGAGACCCGGAACCCACCAATGCCACGAACCGACCGATCCCAGGAACCCGACCACTCACTCATGACCATCCACTACGAGCCCGGCGACGATCACATCGTCCGGATCACCATCGACCGCCCCGAGGCCCGCAACGCCCTGGACATGGACCACTTCGCCCAGCTCCGGATGGCCTGGGAGCGGTTCGGCGAGGACGACGACGCCTGGGTGGCCGTCATCACCGGGGTGGGTGCCGACTTCTGCGTGGGTGCCGACCTCAAGACCTACATCCCCCAGATCACCAAGCCTGCAGGCCACCATGAAGGAGCAGGGCGTCACCGAGATCGACGGCTACCGGCTCGACGACGGGGCGAAGGCGGTCCTCCGCAACGTCAAGCTGTACAAGCCGATCGTGGCCGCCGTCAACGGCACCTGCGTGGCCGGCGGCATGGAGATGCTGGGGGGCTGCGACCTCCGGGTGGCCGCCGACACCGCCACCTTCGGGGTCATGGAGCCCAAGCGGGGCCTGTTCGCCGGAGGGGGCACCACGGTCCGGCTCCCCCGCCAGGTCCCCTTCCCGGCCGCCATGGAGCTCCTGCTCTGCGCCGACCGGGTCCCGGCCCGACGCGTGCCTACGAGATGGGGCTGCTGAACGAGGTCTGCGCCCCCGGCCAGCTGATGGACCGGGCCCTCGACTACGCCCGGCGGATCACCGCCAACGGACCGTTCGCCGTGCGCAAGACCAAGGAGTCGGTGCTCCGGGGCCTGGCCGTCGACATGAAGGAGGCCTACCGCATCGAGTCGGCCATCTCCTCGGAGGTGTTCTCGAGCGAGGACGCCGTCGAGGGGCCCAAGGCCTTCGCCGAGAAGCGGACCCCGCAGTGGAAGAACCGCTAGAGCGACGCATGGCCGGTCGACGTTCGAGGGGAAGCGGGTCCTGATCACCGGAGGCTCCTCGGGCATCGGCGCCGGGCTGGCCGAGGCGTTCGCCGCCGCCGGGGCCACCGTCGGGATCGCCGCCCGGCGACAGGACCGGCTGGCCGAGGTGCTCGAGCGGTGCCGGGCCCACTCGCCCGAGCTCGACGATGTGGGTCGTGGACCTGGCCGACCCGACGGCCGTCGACCGGTTGGCCGACCAGGCGCGTCGACGAGCTGGGTGGGGTGGACATCCTGGTCAACAACGCCGGCATCCCCAAGCGCCGCCACGTGACCCGACTCGATCCCGCCACCGTCGAGTCGGTGATGGCCATCAACTACCTGTCACCGGTGCGCCTCACGCTGGCCCTGCTGCCCCACATGGTGGAGCGGGGCTCGGGCCGCGTCGTCTCCGTCGCCTCGGTGGCCGCCACGCTGAGCCCCCCGGGCGAGTCCGCCTACTCCGCGTCCAAGGCGGCGCTGGCCGTGTTCTCCGAGTCCATGGCCGTCGACCTGTGGGACACCGGGGTCAAGGTCACCGTGGTCTACCCCGGGGTGGTCGACACCGAGCTGTTCACCCTTCCCGACAACGACCCCTTCGCCGGCGACGTGGAGTCCATCACCGTCGAGGAGGCGGCCGCCACCATCCTCGACGGGATCGCGGCCGGGGAAACTGTCGATCTACGTGCCCGGGTACTTCGCCGAGTTCGCCGCGGCCAAGGCCCAGGACGTCGACGGCGTTCCTGGCCGGCACCGCCGCCTACGCCCGGACTCGGGCCGGGCCGGGCAGCGCTTAGCCCAACCGCTCGATGACGGTGGCGTTGGCCTGGCCGCCGCCCTCGCACATGGTCTGGAACCCGTAGCGGCCGCCGGTGGACTCCAGCTGGTTGAGCAGCGTGGCGGCCAGGCGCACCCCGCTGGCGCCCAGCGGGTGGCCGATGGCGATGGCGCCACCCCGGGGATTGAGTCGCTCGGGCTCGGCGTGGAAGGCCCGGTTCCACATCAGGGGGATGGCGGCGAAGGCCTCGTTGCACTCGATGGCGTCGAACTGCTCGACCTTCATCCCCGATCGCTCGAGCAGCCGGTGGGTGGCCGGCACCGGGGCGGACAGCACGATGGCGGCGTCCTCGGCGGCCACCGTGGCGTGGGCGAACCGGGCCCGGATGGGCAGCCCGAGCCGCTCGGCCACCGACCGCTCGGCGATCAGCATGGCCGCGGCCCCGTCGGTCATCTGCGAGGCGTTGCCGGCGGTGATGTCCGGCGCGGTGTCCGGCTCCCAGTTCTGGGCCGGGGCCAGGCCGGCCAGCGCCTCCAGGGAGGCGTTCCGGCGGATGCCCTCGTCCTCGGTCGAGCAGCTCCCCGGTGAGGGTGCCGTCCTCGCCCTTGATCGGGTACCGCCACCGTCTCGTTGGCGAAGTGACCCGAGTCCCAGGCCGCCGCGGCCCGGCGGTGGCTCTCCAGCGAGTACTCGTCCATCTCCTCCCGGCTGATCACCCCACCGGTCGGCCAGAACCTGGGCCACCCGGAACTGGGCCCACAGCCGGCCGTCGATCTGCTTCGAGGAACGACGGCGGGAACGGGCCGGTCCCGCCCCGGGCGTTGGACGCCATGGGGACCCGGCTCATCATCTCGACTCCGCACGCCACCACCAGGTCGTAGTGGCCGGCCTTCACCCCGGCGGCGGCGAAGTGCATGGCCTGCTGCGACGAGCCGCACTGGCGGTCGACCGTGGTGGCCGGCACCGTCTGGGGCAGGCCGGCCGCCACCCAGCCGTTCCGGGTGACGTTGGTGCTCTGCTCCCCGGCCTGGGTGACACATCCCCCGATGACGTCGTCGACGGTGCCCGGTATCGATGCCGGTGCGCTCGACCAGCTCGGTCAGGGCGAAGGCCAGCAGATCGACCGGGTGCCAGTTGGCCAGCGCCCCTCCCCGCTTGCCCATGGTGGTACGCACCACATCGACGATGACGGCGTCGCGCTGCGTCCTCGCTCACTCTGGTTTCTCCCCTTCGGGTGACTGGGTTGATGCCGCTCGATGCCCCGGGCGGGTCCCCGGCAACGGCGCCGCCACGGCGGCTCTTTCGCCTGAACCGCCACTCCACTCGACGGTGGCGCCCCACGTCGCTGCCGCCGGGGTAGACCGCCGGCCCGCTTCGATCGGGCTTCGCTCACCCCGGCTGGCCAGGACCGATTCCACCGCAGCCATGGCTCCGCCGGCCGTCCCACTGTAGGCGACGGAGCCGTGCTCCAGAACGACGGCGGTACTGGCGATGTCGAGGACCCGGTCCACCTGCTGCTCCACGATGAGCAGCGCGGTCCCGGCCGAGTTGATCTGGCGGAGCCCGTCGTAGACGGCGTCGATCATCACCGGGGCCAGGCCGAGGGAGATCTCGTCGGCCACCAGCAGCCGGGGTGGGACCACCAGTACCTTGGCCAACGAGAGGATGCGCTGCTCCCCACCCGAGAGGGTGCCGCCCTGCCTGTTTGCGCCGCGCGCTCAGGACGGGGAAGGCCTCGTAGGCCCGCTCGAGAGCGCCTGGCACGCTGCGGCGATCCGCCCCGCTGGCGGAACGCCAGCTTGAGGTTCTCCTCCACGGTGAGGTTGGCGAAGACGCCCCGGCCCTCGGGCACGTGGGCGGCACCGGAGCGGGCGATCCTGTAGGCCGGCAGCCCGGTCACGTCCCTGACCGCCCAGCCGGATGGTGCCCTGGGTGCTGGCCAGCAGCCCGGTCACCACCCGGGCCACCGTGGACTTGCCGGCGCCGTTGGAGCCGATCAGGGCGGTGACTCCGGCCTCGGGCACGGCGAAGGAGACGTCGAACAGGGCCCGGTAGGGGCCGTAGCTGGCACTGATCCCTTCGACCTCGAGGGCCGGGCACCGATCGATCCGCGGGGGCGGTACCACCGGCGACGGCACCGAGAGTGCTCACTGCCCGCACCCCCAGGTAGGCCTCACGCACCCCGGGATCGGCCATCACCTCGTCGAAGGTCCCGTCGGCGATGACCACTCCCAGGTTCATGACCACGGTCCGGTCGACCACCTCGCCGACCATACCCAGATCGTGCTCGACCAGCAGCATGGCCATCCCCCGCTCGCGCTGCGAGCTTGCGCAGCACCTGGGCCAGCTCGTGGGTCTCGTGGACGTCCAGGCCCGAGGACGGCTCGTCGGCCATCAGCAGCACCGGCTCGCGACACCAGGGCCCGGGCCAGCTCGACCAGGCGGCACGAGCCCAGGCCCAGGGCGGACACCGGGTACTCGGCCCGGTCCTCGATCCCCACCAGCTCGAGGACGGCGGTCACCCGCTCCCGCTCCTCGTCGGGAGTTAGCGTCGCTGCGGTTGCTCAGGTCCTTCCAGAGGCGGCCGGTGCACCAGCGGGCCCGGACCGCCACCACCAGGTGGTCCCGCACCGTCATGTCCGGGAAGACCTCGATGCGCTGGTAGGTGCGGCTGATGCCCAACCTGGCCCGCTTGAAGGTGGGCAGGTCGAGGAGGTCCATCCCCTCCAGCTCCACCGCGCCCCTGTTCCGGCCGCAGCTGGCCGCAGACGCAGTTGAACAGAGTCGTCTTGCCGGCACCGTTGGGGCCGACCAGACCCATGCTCTCGCCCCGGGACACCGACAGGCTGACCCCGCTGACGGCGGCGACGCCGCCGAAGGTCTTGGAGACCTCCGCGTACCTCCAGCAGCGGGCCGGCACCGACACGCGTCAGCCACGGTCAGCTCGCTATCGGCTTGACCTCGGCGTCCACCTGGTGACCGTTTACCTTGGTGACGACACCCGACGTGTCGACCGGCCCGCCGAGGGCGGCCCCGGCCGGCACCGGTCTCGTCGGTCGGCCGGAAGATGAGGTTCTGGATGCGCAGGGTCCACCGGCGCTTCTGGTACTCGAGGATGCCCTCGGGATGGGCGGCGTAGGTCAGGGCCCCGAAGGCGAAGAACACCACCACCAGGCTGTTGCCCCCGAACCGGGCCGGGACGTAGGTGAGGAGCTGCTGGAGGATCACGAAGCCGAACCCGGCCTGGAGCGCACCTTCCACGGTGCTGGCGCCGGTGGTGACCACCACGACCACGAAGACCAGCGAGACCTGATAGTCGAACAGCGCCGGATTCACCTGCTGTTGCTGGATGGACAGCATGGTCCCACCGATGCCGGCCACCACCCCGGACAGGGCGAACACCACGACGTGCTGCCAGGTCAGGTTGATGCCCAGTCCGGCCGACGCCGTCTCGCTCCCCCGCATGGCCCCGAGGAAGCGGCCCGTGGTGCCCCGCCGGACCAGCTGCACGCCGACGATGCACACCAGCAGGACGACCATGGCCATGACGAAGAAGGCGTGGCCGTTGGGGTTGAAGATGCCGAGGCCGACCCACTGGGGCTTGACCTCCGAGGCCGGCGCCGTTGGCCGCCGTCAGCTGGGGGAAGACAGTGTTGTCGAAGAACAGGGCGGCGGCGATGGTCAGCAGGGCCAGGCCCAGCCCCCGGAGCCGGACCGAGGCGAACGCCAGGACGATGGCCACCAGGGCGGCGGCCACCGCACCGACCAGGCCGCCGAGCAACAGGCTCAGCCCCAGGTGGTTGGCCAGCTGGGCGGCGGTGAAGGCCCCGACCCCGGCCAGGGTGGCCTGGGCCAACGAGAGCTGGCCGCCCATGCCGGTGATCAGAGTGATGGACAAGAACATGATCGAGTAGACCAGCCCGGCGTTGAACACGTTCTCCCAGGTCGTCGGCATCCAGGTCAGCATGGACACCACGAAGGCGCCGAGCAGCAGGTACCAACCCACCCGGACCACCCGGTCGATCTGGGGGGCCCGGAGCGTCGCCGCCGTCGGCGGGGTGGGCGGGTCGACCGAGGACAGGGGGTCCTTGGCGCGTGTCCAGGCTGGCGGAGGCCGGGCACGACGAGCAGGGCCACCATCAGGACGATGAAAGGCAGGGAGGTGAGCGCGGCCGAGGACCACACGCTGCTCACCGGCAGGTAGCCCGCCAGCACGGTGGAAGCCACGCCCATGATGACCCCGACCAGGGCGGCGATGGGCATGGACCGGAGCACGGCCCAGGCCGCGGCGGCGAAGGCCGCCACCATCAGGGCGGCGTAATCGCTGAACTGGAGCTGGCCGTAGATCGGGGGCGAGGAGCACGCCGGCCAGCCCGGCCATGAGGCCCGGAGATCATCCAGGCCGTGGCCACCACCCGACCGGCGTTGACGCCGTCCAGCTCGATCAGGCGTCGGCTCTCGACCGCGCCCCGCATCTGGAGGCCCAGGTTGGTGAACCGCATCAGCGCCACCAGGGCCACGAGGATGACCGACGGTGAGTCACCGACGGTGGTCATGTAGATCCCGTTGAACGGGGTGCCGACGATCCGGAAGTAGACGGTGTCGGGGTTGAACAGGATGCTCGGGGGGTTGTACTGGTTGGCGCTGCCGAACAGCACCGACAGCAGTGACGGGATCCCCACGAACAAGGCTGATCCCGGTGACCAGTTTGGCCGTGGTGTTGGTGTTGGCGATCTTCCTGAACAAGAAGCGGTCGAAGGCCAGGCCGAGCAGCGGAGCCAGCACCACCACCGACAGCAGGAACGAGAGCCACACCGGGAAGTTCTCGTCCTGGACCAACCGGGTGAAAGCGTAGGCCGAGATGTAGGCCTGGGCCCCGTAGGCGAAGTTGAAGACCCCGGTGGCCTGGTAGGTCAGAACCAGGCCGACGGCCACGATGGCATAGGTACACCCGTAGGGGATTCCGGGAATGGCGAATCCCAGAAAGTGCTCCACCCCTCACCCGCCCTCACCGGTTCCGCGCGCGGAGGTCACGTGCCCGGCGTCCCCTTGGGCGGGAAGGTCACCGGTCGGGTTCTTCGCATTCGGGCCGACGCACACGAAAACCTGCTTGCCCGGGGCGAACACCGGCACGAACTTCTTTCCCTGTACCTGGAGCCAGGCGCTGCAGTTCGGCTCGGTGTAGCCCGTGTGACCGACCGTCCAGTTGGTCGGTGAGGCCAGGCCGGCGGCCGTGAAGTTGGTCAACTTGTTGGTGGCATTCACCACGAGGCCTGGGTGAAATTGTTCCCGGCGGCCTTGATCCCGGCCACGATGAGGGCGGCCGACTGCCAGCCCTGGTTGGACACGTTGTTGTACGTGAAGGATGGTTCGTACTTCTTCATCGCACTGACGTACTGCTGCATGCCCGAGTAGGTGTTCCCGTACCGGGACGTGTTGGCAGCCTCGAAGGGGACGTTGGCGGCGTTGTCGATGTATACGCCCTACATCAGGCTGGTGTACTGGTCGAGGAGGGTCTGGTCGTAGCCGTTCAACCACAGTTGCTTGATCTTCAGTCCGTACTGTTGGATGTCGCGGGACAGGGTCAGGTTGTCCGAGGCCTGCATGCACGACACCACCGCCTGGGTGCCGGACTGCTGCATGCGCTGGACGTCGGAGGAATAGCTGCCGCCCAGCTGGGCGCTCACGTCGGCGTACACGTGGTAGCCGAGCGTCTTCATCTCCTTGGCATAGGTGCTGCAGGCGTCGTAGGACGAGGAGATGGACGGGCCGTAGCTGATGAACCCCACCGACTTGGCATTGATCTTCTTGAGCCAGTAGGCGTAGGTCGAGTTGGCCGAGGAGTAGATCTGGGTCGAGCCACCCACCGCGAACAGGTTCGGCCACGTCTGCCAGTTGCCGCTCACGTTGTAGCCGTAGGTGGGTGTCCGGGTGGACACGAAGTAGTTGGGCGTGAACCAGTACGACGCCACCCCCACGGCGAACACGTGGTCCTGGTCGATCAACGTATGGGTGTCCTGGGTGAACTGGGTCGATGACCCGCCGTCATCGAGATTGGCGCTCACCACGATCTTGCGTCCGTCAACCCCCCCCTTGGCGTCGATGGTCTTGAAGTAGGCGATCATGCCCGGTGCAAAACCGTTGAAGTACCCGGCCAACGGGCCCGTCCTGGACGAGATCACCCCGACATTGATCTGCGAGGAGCTCACCCCCTCCGTGCTCGCCGCCGCCGTCCCGGAGCTGATCCACCCCCCGGCGACGACGGCGATCCCCAGCGCCACCACCCCCGGCACCACCCGACTGGCCCTGCGTCTGCCCATGTCACTCCCCTATTCGGTCGGGCGAATCGCACCTGTGCCGAGACGCTCCCCCAATGACCGGCTGATTGCCGGGCCCGTTCTTATGACAAGGACGAGCCACTGTCAACACTAGTTTTCCGTGCGCCTCTATGGGCGACGGCCTCGATCTTGCCCTTTCAGCACCCTCCGGCGACGCCGGGGTCAGCCGTCCACCAGGACGTCCACTGGCGCGCCGAGCGCTTCGATATCGGCCCGATCGTTGTCCTCCGCATAGCGGAGCCCCTGGACGTTGAAGAGATGGACCTCGTCGGCCGAGACCGGGAAGGGGCCCCAGTGCCATGTGCCCCGGTACAACACGATCGACTCGAGCGGCCCCAGCACGAAGGCCCGGACCAACTCGACGTCGGCGGGCGAGGTGAGTCCGACGGTCGGGGGGGCCACGGCCAGCACCGCGGTGGCGTCGAGCGGCATCAGCACCTGGGTGTGGGTCTCGTGGCGGTAGAGGGCCTGGCACCGGAGACCGCCGGGGACCTCGGGCACCTCGTCCCGCCGGTGCGAGATCCGGTTGACGTGCACGTCGCTCCACGCATACTCCAGCGTGTCGGAGCCGTCGTCGGGATCGGTGTCGGCCAACGGCAGCCACCCGAACGGGGCCCAGGTGTCTGGGGTCACCCGGCTTGGAGTGATCTGTCGGACCGGGCCACCCATGTCGTACGCCTCCATCGCGATCTAGTCTGTAGCTCAACCTAACATCAGCGTCACGTGCCGGCGCCGGCGAAATAGCGCTGGCGTAAGAAGGAGACCTCATGGCCATGGACGTCCGCAACATCGAGAACGCCGCACCGGTGGTGGAGCACAACGGCACCGTGCCCGTGTGGTGGATGGTCAATTCCCGTGAAATGAAGGAGCAGACGGACGGCGGATTCCTCGAACTGGTGAACGAGTTCGAGGTGGAGGGCGGAGGTTACGTCGATCCCCACTCCCACCCCACCCACGAGTTCTACTACGTGCTCCGGGGCCGGGGCATCATGACCATCGGGGACGAGGAACGGCTGATCGCCCAAGGCGACCTCGTCCACATCCCACCCGACGAGGTCCACAGCCTCCGTCCCATCAGCGACCACGCCTCCATTCACTGCTTCTGCTTCGCCATCGGCGTCAAGGGGGCCGGACCCATCGACTACACCCATCACTGACCACCGAGCGCTGACCGCTCCAGCGCTGACCGCCCGGCGTCGTCCGCCCCCTCCGCCGAATGACCTCAGGCGGGGGCGGTCCCGTCCTCGATGGGCGAGGCGTCGAGGTTGAGGATCTCCACCGTCGTCGCCCCCTGACGGAGGGATTCGAAGTAGCCGTTCTCCGCCGTGGCCCGGGCCCGGCCGGCCGCCAGCACCTGATCGATGTCGGGGCCGGGCACGATCACCACGCCGTCGACGTCACCCACCACCCAGTCGCCGGGTGCGACCGGAACGCCGGCCACGACGGCCGGGACGCCAACCGCCCCGCGGTTCGACTTGGTGGCACCAGGCAGGGCCACGGTGGCGGAGAACACCGGGAACGAGAGCCGCTCCAACGCGGCCACATCGCGGACCCCACCATCGATGACCAGGCCGGTCAATCCTCTGGCCAGGGCGGCAGTGGTCAACACCTCACCCCAGTAGCCGCGGTCGGGCACGTCGCCCACGTCGACGACCAGCACCGCACCCGACGGCGCCCGGGCCACCGCCACATGCACGGCCAGATTGTCGCCCGGCGTGCATCGGACCGGGAATGCCGGAGCGGCCACGGCCGCCCCGGCCCACACCGGCCGGAGCCGGGGCGGCAAGGCGGTGGCCCCCGACTCCCCGAGGGTCGCCGCGCCCAGCTCCCCGAATGCTCCGGCGATATCGCTCTCGACCATGGTTGCTCTGCGTCCTTTCCTTTCAGTGCCCGGACGAGGCCGACCCTCTGTCCCGCAACGACACCGTCAGCTCGATTTCGACCGCGCCCCCGCGTGGCAGGGCGGCCACGCCGACCGCCGACCGGGTATGGCGTCCGGACTCGCCGAACACCTGGTAGAGGATGGCGCTGGCTCCGTCCACCACGTCCGGCTGCTGGTGGAAGTCGGGGGCGGAGGCCACATACCCGGTCACCGTCAGCACTCGCTCGACCCGATCCAGGGTGCCCAGCTCCGATTCCAGAACGGCCAGGGCGTTGAGAGCGCACACGCCGGCGGCCTCGGCACCCTCCTCCACACTGACGGTGCGCCCGAGGACGCCACAACAGGTCAGCCGACCGTCGATCCGTGGCAGTTGACCCGAGGTCCTGGCCACCCCGTCGTGCACCACCACGGCGTCCAGCGGATCGTGGGGAGGATGGGGACCGTGCAACACCAGCCCGAGCTCGGCCAACCGCGCCCGCACCGTTCCCTTGTCCCCGTCGGTCATGGCCACGTCCGGCTCGGGGTCGCCGGCCGGCCGCAGGCGGCGGCCGGAGCGGCCGGGTCACGCTTCACTGATGACGACAATGAACGGATCCCTTCTCCGAGGAACCGGGAGAGCCCCGGCGGACGCGGAGATGCTAGCCCCGGGCATCGCACCGGTCGGCGGGATGCGGCCCGACTCCGGTGGATTGACCGGCGGTGCTGGTTCGGCCATGCTGCTGGCGCAGGTCCGGACCGATGGTCGGAAGCGGGCCTCCGCCGGCACACCCGAGGGACTGGGGGAACATGGACTGGGGGAAGACGGAGCACGGGCGGAACGAACGGAGAGCCTGGTGGCGTCGGTGAGCAAGGCGGGACCCATGCCTCCCGAGCAGCTGCACGCCATGGCGGCCGACTTCGGGGACGAGACGGCCTATGTGGTGGTCGGGGTGGGTACCCACACGTTCCGCCAGTGGGACGAGCTGGCCAGCCGTCTGGCCCGGGGACTCATCTCGGCCGGGGTCGTACCCGATGACCGGGTGACCATCCATCTCGAGCCGGCCAACGCCCTGCAGTGGGTGGTGGCCTACGCCGCCGTCCACCGGGCCGGAGCCGTGGCCGTCCCGCTCAACCCGCAGCTGACCCGTCCCGAACTCGAGCGGATGCTCACCCACTGCAACGCCGCCGCATCGATCACCGAGGAGTCCCTCCTCCCCCGGTATCCCGGCGACCGTCCCCGAGTGGTGGTGGTGGTCCCGAGCGACAGCAACGGCTCGGGCGACGGGCCAGCCGGAGACAGCGCTCGCGTCCGGTCGGACACGGTCGCCTGGGCCGACTTCCTGAGCGACGACGCCACCTACCTCCAGGTCCCGCGCCAGCCGGGGGATCTGGCCGACATCATGTACACGTCGGGCACCACCGGGAACCCGAAGGCGGTGGCCGTCCGGCATGACAACTACTCCCTCATCCCCTTCCACCGTCCGGAGTGGAGCGGTGGGAGCTGGCTCCATGCCAGCCCTCCCTACACGTTCGCCGGGCTGGCCTTCGTGTACACCCCGATGAAGCTGGGGCTGAGAGCCATCTACCAGCCTCGTTTCGACGCAGAGCGATGGTTCGACGTCGTCGAGTCCGAGCACCCCGGCTCGGTGTTCCTGGTGCCGGCCATGGCGGCGCTGCTCCTCGAGCATCCCCGCTTCGACACCGCCGACCTCAGCTCGGTGCAGGTCTGCAGCATCGGCAGTGCCCCGCTGGCCCCATTCGTGCTGGAGCGCCTGCAAGAGCGCATGCCCAGTGCGCTGGTATCGAACAACTACGGCATGACCGAAGCCGGCTCGGTGTACTGCCTGATGCCACCGGGAGAGGCGGTCAAGCGCCCGGGGTCGGTGGGCAAACCGCTGCCGCCGGCCGAGGTTGTCTGCGTCGACTCCGAGGACCATCCGGTGCCGGCCGGCGAGATCGGCCAGGTCCGCCTGCGAATTCCTGGGCGCCCCCGCGAGTACTTCGGGGATCCGGATGCCACCGCCCGTACGTGGGTCGACGGGTGGCTCGTCACCGGTGACCTGGGTCGCATCGACGAGGACGGGTACCTCTACATCGTCGGCCGCAGCAAGGACGTGGTGATCCGGGGCGGCAACAACATCCATCCCACCGACGTGGAGTACGCCATCGAATCGCACCCCGCCGTGCGTGAGGCCGCCGTCGTGGGGGTTCCCCACCCGGTGCTGGGCGAGGACGTGGTGGCCTTCGTCGCCCTCCGTCCGGGAATGGAGACCACACCGGAGGATCTGCGCACCCACACCCTGGAGCAGCTGGCCAAATACAAAGTCCCGCGGCAGTGGTACATCGTCGACGGGCTGCCGCGGAATGCCACCGGCAAGGTGCTGAAACAGGAACTGCGCCTCCGGTTGGACGATGGCTCCCCACCGGCCGTGCAGGCGGACACGGCCCGCTGACCGGGCCGGCGCCGGGCGGGCTGCCCCCACCGGGCGGTGAACCCCCTACTATCTCGGGCATGGCCTTGCCCGAAGGACTGCCGGCGTGACCGGTCGGACCAGGAGCCTCGGCCCCGACTCGGGCGCCGCCGTCCGATGAAGGTCACCCGCACGCTTCACCACAGCGTCAACGTCCAAGGCATGCTGCCGGGGTCGGTCGACTTCTACCGCCGGCTCCTGGAGTTACCCGATGAGCCCCGGCCCTCCATCCCCGGGGTGGACGGACACTGGTTCGGGGCCGGGACCATCCAGCTCCATTTGGTTGATGCTCCGGCCGACGGCACCATCCAGCCCACGGGCCCCCACGTCTGCTTCGCCGTCAGCGACCTTCCGAACGCCGTCGCCGAGTTGGAGGAGGCCGGCATCCCTTTCGTGCACGGAGCCCAGGGATCGACGGTCCAGATCTGGTTCGTCGACCCGGCCGGGAACACCATCGAGATCCAGCAGGATCCCGAGTGCACACCGCCGACGGGTTCGCCACCCGAGGCGGGCCGTCCCGACGCCGGCCATCCGGGGCCGGGCTGAACGTCACCCCCCGGGTTCGGGATCGCGGGGCAGGCCGAGGACCCGCTCGGCGATGACGTTGCGCTGCACCTCGCTGGTGCCGCCGGCGATGGTGAGGCATCTGGTGGAGAGCAGTCCCTGGAACCACCGGCCGGACCTGCCTTCCAGCGATGCCCCGTCGGTGCCCGATCATGAACAGGCCCAGCTCCTGGACCCGCTGTTCGTGCTCGGCCCCGAGCAGCTTGCGCAGGCTGGCCCCCGAGCCGGGGTCCGATCCGGCCAGCGACAAGAGGGTCGACCGGTGGGTCATGAGACTCAGGCGACTGTGCCTCGGCCAACAGGGCACCGAGCCGGGCCTCGATACTGGGGGTGATGGCGTCCCCGAGCTTTTCGGCCAGTCGCAGGAGGGATTCGACGCCGATACCGAACGTTGATCCAGACGACATCGAGACCCGCTCGTTGGCCAAGGTCATCCGGGCCATGCGCCATCCGTCCCCGACCTCACCGATCACGCACTCGTCGGGGACGAAGACCGAGTCGAGGAACACCTCGTTGAACATGGCGGCACCGGTCAGCTCGCGCAGGGGCCGGATGTCGAACCCGGGGCTGTCCATGTCTGACGATGAAGTACGTGATCCCTTCGTGCTTGGGGACCGACGGATCGGTTCGGGCCAGGCAGATGCCCCAGTCCGCCTGCTGGGCCATGGTCGTCCACACCTTCTGTCCGGTGAGCTGCCAGCCACCGTCGACCCGCTCCGCCCGGGTGGACAGGCTGGCCAGGTCCGAACCGGCGCCGGGCTCCGAGAAGAGCTGGCACCACGACAACGTGCCGAGCAACGTGGGCGGGACCCACCGCTCACGTTGCTCCTCGGTGCCGCTGGCGATGATCACCGGCAACGCCCAGGCCCCGATGCCGATGTGGGGACGGGCGATGCCGGCCGCGGCCAGCTGCTCGTCGATGACCACCTGCTCGACGGCTCCGGCGTCGCGTCCCCACGGCTTGGGCCAGTGGGGGACGACCAGGCCGGCATCCACCATGCGGCGACGCTGCTCCTCGCCGTCGACCTCGACCAGCTCGGCCACCACCGCGGCGAGCTCCTCACGGATGCGTTCGGCCCCGTCGGGAAGGTCGGCGGCCAGAGTCCTGCGGTCGCCGCTGCCGGCCAACGACGCCACCTCGTTGTGGAACGACTCCGGGGTGGCCACCAGCTGGCGGTCGGCCAGGGCCCGCTTGAGATGGAGATGGACGTCGTGTTCCCAGGTGAACCCGATCCCGCCGAGAAGCTGGAGGCACTCCTCGGCCCCGCGCACATAGCCGTCGAAGGCGAGGGCGCCGGCGGTGGCCACGGCCAGGGCCGCGCCGTCCGTGATCGTCCGAACCGACGGCGATGGCCGCATCCCAGGCCACTGCGGTCATCTGCTCGACCCGTACCGCCATGTCGGCGAGCCGGTGCTTCACCGCCTGGAATTGCCCGATCGGGCGCCCGAACTGCACCCGCACCTTGGCGTACTCGGTCGCCGTCTCGAGGCACCATCGGGCCCCACCGACGTGCTCGGCGGCCATGAGGGTCACGGTCACCTGCCGGACCCGATCGGTGGTGAGCCCACCGAGCTGCCGGTCGGCGGGGACCGATGCCCCCTTCACATGCAGTCGTCCGACCCGGCGGGTTGGGTCCACGCTGGCCAGCGGCTCGATGCTCACGCCGTCATCGGGAGCGCCGGCGTCGATCAGGCACCACAGCACGGTGCCGTCCTGGCGCCGGACCGGTGCCAGCACCCATGACGCGGTCGACACGCCCAGCACGGGCTGGATCGTTCCGCTCACGATCAGATCACCCGAGGGACCCTGGCCCACGGCGTCGAGGGCGCCGCGGCCGAAGGAGAGCGCGGACGTGGCGCTGCCGTCGATCAGGCCAGAGAGCAGCGCACCGCGGTCAGGACCGGGCTGTGCTTCAGCGACCAGGGCCGACGTGACCACGGTGGGAAGCAGCGGCCCCGGTACCAGCGAGCGACCGGTCTCCTCGAGGATCACCGCCAGCTCGAACAGACCGAAGCCCTGACCACCCACGTCCTCGGGCAGGTGGATGCCGAGCCAGCCCTGCGCGGCCAGCTCCTTCCACACCGGCTGTAACTCCTCGACGTCGGCATCGAGCAGGGCCCGGGGCACCTCGGGCGGGCAGTGGGCGTCGAGCCAGCGCCGGGCCGACCGTCGTTGTTCCTCGTGCTCATCGGACAGGGCGATCGGCACCGGGCCCTCCTTCGGTATCTTCTGTTTCGTGTTCGTTCGGGACGGCAGCCGGGACCGGATCGGCGGCACCGATGACGGTGATGGCCCGGGTCGGACAACCGTCCGCCGCCACCCGGGCCAGGTCCTCGCCGTCGCCGTCAGGATCGGTGACGACGGCCGTTCCCCCATCATCGAGGTCGAAGGTGTTCGGGGCCCAGAACAGACAGTTCCCCGATCCGACGCACCGGTCCCGGTCGATCTCGATCCGGGTCATGGCTCTGCCGGGGCGGCCCCGTCCGGCCCGGAGGGCCGGAACCGGTCGGGTGGGGTGGACGGATTGCCGGGGCGGGTCATCGTCACGGAGGCTACTGCGGGGGATGCCCCTGACGCCCGCCCCCGGCTATGGTTCGCCGGTCGGAAGGACGCTGATGACGCACCCCACCACCGAGCTCGACATCCACGCCGCCACCAACGGTGCCGGCCGGGTGGGCCGTCGTGTCTGAGACGACGGCGGCGGCCGCCCACCCGTTGGACCCGCTGGGGGCCGATGAGATACGCGTGGCGCTCACGGTGGCGCGAGCCTCGGGAAAGTTGCCCGAGTCCACCCTGTTCTCGATGGTGGTGCTGGCCGAGCCGGACAAAGAGGCCGTGGTCGGGCATCGCCCCGGCGACCCGGTCGACCGACACGTCCGGGTGCTGGCCGTCCCCGGCCCCGAAGCCAGGGTGGTGGATGCGGTGGTCTCGGTGTCGGCCGGAGAGATCGTCGAGTGGAACGAGCATGAGGGCGTCCGTCCGGCGCTGTTGTTCGACGACTCCTACCGGGCGATTCTCGCCCTCCGCGACCACCCGGCCTGGCAGGAGGCGATGCAGCGCCGGGGGATCACCGACTTCGAGAAGGTTCAGATCGATCCCTGGCCCACCGGCAACTTCGCCAATCCCATCGAGGAGGATCGTCGCATCGCCCGCTGTCTCTCCTACTACCGCGAGGAGCCCTCCGACAACGGCTACGCCCGGCCGATAGAGGGCGTGCTGGCCACGGTGGACGCGGCCAGGGGGATCGTGCTCGACGTCATGGACCTCGGGGTCGTCCCCCTCCCTCCCGGACGCGGCAGCTACCGCCCCGATGACAACGGGCCGATGCGCACCGACCTGGCGCCGCTGGAGATCGTCCAACCCGAGGGGACCAGCTTCGCCCTGGACGGCAATCTTCTGACCTGGCAGGGGTGGACCATGCGGGTGTCCATGCATCCCCTCGAGGGCCTGGTGCTGCACACCGTCGGGTACGGCCAGCCGGGGGCGGTGCGCCCCATCCTCTACCGGGCCTCCATCAGCGAGATGGTCGTCCCCTACGGTGATCCGGGTCCGCTCCACGGATGGAAGAACGCCTTCGACGTGGGCGAGTGGGGCCTCGGTCGCATGGCCAACTCGCTGGCACTGGGATGCGACTGCCTCGGGGCCATCACCTATCTCGACGCCACCTTCGCCAGTGAGCACGGCACGCCCTACGTGATCGAGAAGGCCATCTGCATCCACGAGGAGGACTACGGGATCCTCTGGAAGCACCTGGACATGGTCACCGGCCACGCCGAGGTGCGCCGATCGCGGCGACTGGTCGTCTCGTCCATCGCCACCGTGGGCAACTACGAGTACGGATTCTTCTGGTACTTCTACCTGGACGGCACCATCCAGCTGGAGGTCAAGCTCACCGGCATCATGTCGACCCAGGCGCTGGCCCCCGGCGAGGCAACCCCGTTCGGGGCGGTGGTGGCCGACGGCCTGGCTGCACCCTTCCACCAACATCTGTTCTGCGCCCGACTCGACCTGCAGGTGGACGGACCGGTCAACCAGGCCTACGAGGTCTCCTTCGAGACCGTGCCTCCCGGCGACGACAACCCCATGGGCAACGCCTTCCGCCAACGGGTGGCACTGCTGGCATCGGAGTCGGAGGCCCAGCGGGACGTCGACCCGACCAGCAGCCGTCACTGGAGGTTCGAGAACCCCGAATCCTTCAACGGCCTGGGCCGACCCGTGGCCTACAAGCTCGTCCCCGGGTCAACTCCCACCTTGCTGGCCCAGCCCGACTCGAGCATCGGGAGACGGGCCGGCTTCGCCCAGCACAACCTGTGGGTCACCCCGTATGTGCCCGGGGAGCGGCGGGCGGCGGGCGACTACCCCAACCAGCACCCCGGAGGGGACGGGCTCCCCCGGTGGACTTCAGCCGACCGGACGCTGATCGGCACCGACATCGTGGCCTGGCACACCTTCGGGGTGAGCCACGCTCCCCGTCCCGAGGACTGGCCGGTGATGCCGGTCGAGTACTGCGGGTTCCAGCTGGCTCCCGTGGGGTTCTTCGACCACAACCCGAGCCTGGACGTCCCCCCGCCTTCGGGGCACTGCGACTGAGGCACCTCGGGAGCCGGCGGGGTCAGGCCTGCGGTTCGGTCCGCACGGCCCGCAGTCCGTGGTACGGCATGCCTTTGGCCTTCCACTCGTCGTACTTCTCGAGGAACGCGTCCCCGAAGGGGTCCTCCCCGACCAGAGGCATCCCCGCCCTCCAGATGGTCAGGTCATCGGGTGCCAGTTCGGAGGCTCGGAGCACGTGCCGTCGGGTGACTTCCTCGTCCCCGCGCCGATACGCCTCGGACGCCAGCCGGAAGTGGAGCCGAGCCAGCACCTCGTCCTCGGAGAGATCGCCGACCGCACCCCGGGCCTGCTCGTCGGTCACCGGCACTTCTCCGTGTCTCGCCCACCGACGGATCTCCTCGAGGTGGGGACCGCACTCGACCCCGGTGAAATCGGCGAAGAGGTCGCTCCCGAAGGCGACTCCGTTGGGACGGGCGATATTGTCCTCCTCGTCGATCCACACCACGGTGGGGACGTTGGAGATGGCGTAGGACTCGGTCAGGACATGGTTGGGGTCGTAGAGGACCGGCATGGTGATCCCGTCGATCCACGGCGTCACGTCCTCGGCCGACCGGTCGATGGCCACGGCCAGAACGGTGAAGTCGTCAGAACTCAGCTCGTCGTGGAGGGCCTGCCAGCCCGGCAGGTCGTATCGGCACCCGCACCAGCTCGAGAAGGTGACCAGCACCTTCTTCTGGCCGGCCCACTCCCCGAGGGTGTGAAGCGTGCCGTCTACGTCGGGAAGCTCGAAGGCCGGAGCCCGGAGCTCCTCGAGTGCCTGACGGCGGAGCTCCGCCGGTAGGGCGAGGGCCATCAGGCCGGCTTCCACGTCGACCACCGCCGGCCGGCCGAGAGCACCGGCCACTGCCACCAGGTCCAGTTGGTCGCCGACCGTGAGCGTGTCGACATCTGCCACCGGAACGCACGCCTCTCGGCGGCACAGTCCGGCCGGCGTCAGCTCCCATCCGAGCGCCTCAGGCAGCCGGTCCACATCGATCAGGATGGTGCCACGGACGGGATCGGGTGTGCCCTCCACCGTCCGTGCATCGAATTCGATGATGGTGACCTGCGTCATCCCCACCCTCCCTGGTCGCTGCCCACCGTTGTCGCCGCCCCCGGTCCTGTCAACACCGACCCCCATCCGGACCGGCAGCAACGACGATCACGGCCGCGTTGCGGCAAACCCGCTGGCCTCGGCGAACTGCGCACTCCGGGCGGCAAAGCCGCCCTCCCCCTCGGGCGTGGGTGCGGCCGGCGAGAAGAGCACGACCCCTCCGGGCGGAGTCGACGCCCGCGCCCGGCGGACCGCATCGGCCAATCCACTTGCGACCTCGACCGACAGCCCGCGGACCGGCCTGGTGGCCGCCGGGGGCGAGCGCCTCCAAGGGCGCCACCAACCGGTCCGGATCGGGGGGGAGCACGATCACCCTCGGTGCCGGTCGGCGTCCGGCCAGCGCCTGCACCAGCCCGGTCGGATCCACACCCCGATCAGCGCCACCGACGATCACGGTCAGGGCCCGATCGTTGAAGGCCTCAACCGACGCCACGGTAGCGAACGGGTTGGAAGCCAGTGCGTCGTCGACGAACGTCACTCCGTCACGGACTCCGATGGTCCGGCACCGCGACGGGAGTCCCTCGAAGCCGTCGATGGCCGCGGCCACCGCCTTCGACGAGGGCGCCCGGCCGTTGAGCAGGAAGCTCCCGGCCACGGCCCCGCACAGGTTCCAGAGATTGTGGCGGCCCGGTGCCCGCAGCCCGCCGGCATCGGCCACCGCGGTTCCGTCCACCTCGATCCGGGTGGTGGATGTGACACGCACCCGACCCCGGGGGCCGAAAAGTATACGGTCGGGGTGGCCCTCGGTGCGCTGCACGGCCTCGAGACTGCCGGCGTTGACGGCCAGAGCGCCCGGCGGGCCGACCTCGACCAGTCGGAGCTTGTCCCGGTAGTAGCCTTCCTCGCCACCGTGCCAGTCCAGGTGGTCGGGAGCCAGGCTGGTCACCACGCACACGCCGGGCGAGACGGTCACGTCGGCAGCCTGGTAGGAGGAGACCTCGACCACGTAGGCGTCGACCAGTGGGCGGCCGTACATCTCGGTCACCGGGACACCGATGTTCCCGATCAGCGCCACCTCGAGACCGTCCTCCTCGAGGATCGAGGCGGCCAAGGTGGCGGTGGTGCTCTTCCCCTTGGTGCCGGTGACGGCCATCACCCTGGCATCGGCGAAGTCCTCCAGCCACACGCGCCATTGCCGTGGTGACCACCACCCCGGCCGCCTCGGCGTCCACCAGCTCCGACCGGTACCGGCTGACCCCTGGTGATCGGACCACCACGTCGACGCCTCTCCACTCGACCTCGCCCGGAGGGAGCACAGGGGGCCCGTCGGCCGGGATCGGTCCGGGGGCGGCCGCTCCGGGCCGGTCATCGATCAACAGCGGGACGACACCGCGCTCGACCAGTAGGCCGACCAAGGCCAAACCTTCTCTTCCCAGGCCCCAGACGGCCACCCGGAGCGTGCACAGCTCCTCGAGGGTCACGCGGTCCCGCTCAGCCGGCGCTCCACGGCCTCCCGCCACCTCTCCGCCGGCGAAGGCCGAAGGGCCGCCGGGTGTGAACAGCGCGGCGACGTCGTCCTCGGAGACCAGGTCCCGGGCCCGGTCGGTCAGGGCCGCCACCACCACCTTGTCCTTCCACTGGGGACGCGAGGAGAGCAGCCGCATGGCCGCGGCAGACTCTCGACGCTCTCCCACGCACTCGAACGGCTTGCCGTCCTCGCTCATCAGGGCCGCGAACCCCGGGACCTGGTCAGGTTCTTCGAACATGTCGCGCCCGATGATGGCGGTGAGCGCCGTCGGGCTCGAGGAACGGGGCCAGCACCAGGCCCACGAACCGGCACTTCGGGCAGTTCCCGCACCACCCGTCACCGGCGCCAGCCGTCTGGCGGAACACGGTGTTGCAGCTGCAGAACGTGGCGTGGTACTCGGGCAGACGGGCGAAGGCCCGGGCAATGGCCAGTTCGGAGTAGGGGCGGAGGGCCGACCCGTAGCTCAGGCCGGGATCGATGGAGGAGACGATGAGTTCACGCAGCAGTCGCTCGAATTCGAGGCTCTTGGAGTACTGGTGGTTCACCGGGGTCCCGTCGACCGTCACCGTCTCCTCACTGGCCGAGCGCTCCACCGCCATGGCGATGGTGTCGTAGCCGTACAGGAAGCTCCCGACCACGGCAATGAGCGAGATGATGGCTGTGATCGGCACGTGACCGTTCAGTGCTCCGGATGCGTTCAGCTCGGCCAGATTGGGGGCGAGCCGCCGGCGCACCACCAACAGTTCCAGGCCGGCCCGGTCGGCCAAGTCGAGCATCAGTGGGTGGGGGTTTACGGCGAAGAGCAGCGGTCGACGGTGCTTCACGGCGTCGATGAGCACCATCGAGTCCTTGCCGCCCCCGATGGGCACGAGAAGTCCTCCGGGCCGGTCGACCGGGACGGGCGGGCCCCCAGGGGCCCTGACGGCTCCGCACCGGATCGATACCGGATGGGGCACCGCCAGCCGGTTCGCCACCGCGAACTCGCGGAGCCCGTCGTCGTAGAGATGGTGATGGAACGCCAGCTCGGTCCGACGTCAGCCCCTCGCCCTCCAACTCGACGTCGAGAGGCGCGGCCACCTTGTAGTAGCTGGTACCGGCGGCGACGTGCAGATGGAGCAAGGCCCGTTCGAAGCCGGCTTCAGCCGCCCCGAGATCCCGGGTGGGCTCGGCCTCGAAGGCGATGGTCTCGACGAATTCGGGACCGTCGTCGAAGGCGTAGTGGAGCGAGACGGTTCTAGAGGCGGGATCGAAAAAACGGCGGGTGACCCGGAATTGGCCGACTGAGCCCGGATCGAATCGGCAGGCCTCGCTCATCGCGCCACGAGCGTAGCGGTCAGCTCTGCTTCGTCGATTTCGGCGGGCCGGCCGGCAGACGCCGGATGTGCTCGACGATGGCCAATGACGTGCCGTTTTCCTGGATCACCCAGCATTCGCCCTTTTGCAGGCGCAACGTCGTCCGGGCCACGGGGTCCGATTCGGGAGTCAAAGCCTCGAGGATGGCGGTCGATACGTCGCCGTGGGTGCAGAGGACGGCTGACTCCCCCGCCATGGTCGTGATCAATCGAACCGCGTCGGTTCCGTGACCCTCGCCCGAGTTCGTCTACCGACTCCACCCCCAACTGGAGCGCCTCGGCCAGCGGTTGCACGGTCTCACGGCACCGGATGAAGGGACTGGAGAGGATCCGTTGGGGACGGTAGCCGCTCAGCAGCGGGACCAGGGCGGCGGCACGGGCCCGGCCCCGGGCGGTGAGCGGACGGTTCCGATCATCTCCCTTGTACGTGCTTCGTCTTCCAGCTTGCGCATGTCTCACTACCAGCAGCGGCATCTCCACGATGCTCCCATGTCGGCAGGCTGCGGCGGCTGATCCCGCCGGCCTGGCGGCCGGCGGCGGCTGATCCACCAGACCCCCGCTCCTAGCCGAACCCGGGCACGTCGATGGTCGAGGACCCGGGGAGAGGAAAGACTTCGAGATCCGGTGCGTGCCGGGCCAGCGAGTGATACCGCCGTTCGGCGAACCACCATCGTCCGGATCGCAGGGTGTAGCGATCGTGATAGAGCCCGTAGGCGGTGGTCCACCGGCCGCTGTCCCGGCTCTGGCGCTGTTCGCACATGAACAGGCGGCTGACCGCGGTGTCGGCCAGAGGCCCATCGGGAAAGAGCACGTGAGCGTTCAGGATGACGAATTCGAAGAACTCGAAGTGGTCCACCGCCGCACCGATGAATGCCCCCAACTGGTCCGGGCCCACCAGACGCAGGGGGTCACCGGCCCTTCGATCTACGACCACCGGCGCATCGGGGACGAACAGGTCCGCCAGCTCGGGCCAGGCCCGGCGGTTGACAACGTCGGCATAGGCGTGCTGGAGCCTCCTCACGCCGGTGTCGTGCACAGCTTCTGCGACCAGCGGATCATCCAGCACCGGTCGCACGTTAGCGGGGTGCGGGGGCAATCAGCCCCCCAAGCCACCAGCCCTGAAACCGCCCCCTCCGAAGCCACCGCCTCCGAAGCCGCCTCCGAAGCCGCCGGCGCCGCCCAGGGCGCCACCGATGCGTGTGGTGTTGGTCGACGTGGAGGGGAGGGGCTCGGCCAGATCCGCCAGGGAGACGGTGTCACCGGGACTGACACCTGACTTCACCTGGGTGAGAATGGCGCCGACAGTGCCCAGCGTGACCCGCACCTCCTTTGGGGTGTTGCCGTTGACAACCGTCACCAGATGAATCGTCCCGACTGTGCGCACGGCCGAGGACGGCACCGTGGTGACATCCACCGACTTCTTCACGACGATGGAGACGCTGGCATCGGCACCGGACAGTTGACCCAGATCGGACGAGTCCAACGAGACGGTGACCGGATAGGTGGTCGTCGAGGTTCCGGTGGTGGCCAGCACGCCGATCGACGACACCTGGCCGTGCTCCACTTCGTTGGTGGAGTCCGGGGTGATGACGGCCTGCTGGCCGACCGATATCTGCCCGATGTCGGCCACGGGGATGGTGGTGGATACGTCGTAGGATGTTCCACTGCCGATCACCACGATCTCCGGACTCGTGCTCGATCCGGCGGTGACCGAATCGCCGGTGGCGATGGAGACAGACGCCACCGTGCCGGAGATGGTCGCAACCAGATTGGCGCCGCCGAGCGCCTGCTGGGCATCGGCCAGGTTGGCCTGGGCGGTGTCGACGGATGCCTGATCGACGGCGACTTGCTGCGCGCGTCGCCACCTTCGAGGTGCCGCTTTGCGATCCAGATCCGGCTCCGGAAGTGGCGCTCCTCGAACTGGTCGACGACGTCGCCGGCGCTGCCTTGGGAGCTGGAGCCGGAAGACCCGGAGGTGAGCGCGGCGTTAAGAGCACTCTCGGCGGCTGCGACCGATTTGAGGTCCGCAGTCACCGCCGACTGAGCCGAGCTCGCCTGGCCGAGGGCTTGGCTGCAGGTGGTCGGGCTGGCTTGGCCGCCTGCACTTCCCCCGGTGGAGCCGGATCCCCCGGACGAGCCGGATCCCGCTCCGGCCCCGGGACTCGCCTCCGGACCTGCGACTGCGGGTCCGGAGGTCGTGGTGGTGGAGGTCGGCGTGGTGGTGGTCGGCGCCGAGTCGGCGCACAGCGTCGTAGCCGCGGTGAGTGCAGCGGAGGCCTGTGACGAGTCGTTGTCCGCCGCGGTCTGGGCCGCGGTCAGTGCCGCCTGCAGTTTGTCGATCTGTCCGTTACTCCCGGTGGACTGACCGGACGTCGAGGTCGATGAGCCGGTCGCCGTGGTCGACTCGGCCGTAGAGCTGGTGGTCGACGAGGTCTCGCTCGCCTCGGCACTGGCCAAGGTGGCCTGGGCCGATGCCACCGAGGCCTGTGCGGTCGTGACCGCGGCGTTGAGCGTGGTGACGTCCAGTGAGGCCAGCGTCTGCCCGGCGGTGACGCTCTGCCCGACCGACACGTCGATGGTGCTGACCGTGCCTGAGGCGTCGAAATTGAGATCGGCCTGATTGACAGGAGTGATCGTCCCCACCGACTCGAGCGTCGCCTCCACGGTGCCGGTCCCGACGGTGGCGGTCCGGTAGGTGGGGGCGGCACTTCCGGTCAGGGCCCAGGCCACCACAGCCGCCACGACCAGAACCACGGCCACGCCGATCCGAAATGGCGAGAACCAAACGGGGCCAGCGGGACCCGGGCTCAACCCTCCATCGCCCGGGCCCGGTGTGTCCTGTTCAGGCACCGGGTCCACCACCGGGTCCACCACCCGCCCCACCGCCGAATCTACCGAAGGCACTGCTGCACCCGTTGGCGCCAGGAGTGGAGATCGAGATCGATCGTGCCGTCACTGCCCCCGTCGAGCCGGCCTGGCCCACCGCGGTCGCACACTTGCCCACGACGAGATCGCTGGCGGCGGCCGCCGTACGTTGCGTGTACGTGGTCGAGGAGGTCAGCGTGACCACCACGCTTGAGGTTTTCTTGGTCGACGGGTTCGTCTCGGTCACCGTGATCGTCGAAGGGCTGACGGCGGTGACGGAACCCGAGGCCGCTCCGAAGTCACCGGCAGCCCGTGCCGGGAAGTCGCCCCCGCTCGGTCGCTCACCGCCACCCGGAAAACCGCCGCCTCTGCCGGCAGCGCCGCCAGCACCACCGGCACCACCTGCGCCGCCTCGGGCGAATCCGCCTCCACCGCCGAATCCACCGATGCAGGTGCCCGACGTCGGTTGGGTGACGGTCACCGTCGTGGCCGTCACCGGCTCTCCGATCACCGACTTGGTCGACGACGAACCAGATGTGGGCTTTCCGAATGCCGAGATGCAGGAGCCCACGGTCACGTCGGCGACCGTGGCCGCCACGGTCTGCTCGAAGGTCGTGGCCGATGTGTAGTTGACCGTCGTCTGGCTGGTGCGTGCTCTGCACTTCGAGGGAGGTGCCGTTGATGGCGGCGATCTTTCCAGACGTGCCCGGGAAGGCGCGCGCCGCCGGCGCCGCCTCCTCTGCCCGTGCCGGTGGTGGTCGACGTGGACGTGTGCGAGGCGGTATTCGACGCCGAAGACGACCCGCCGCAGGCGGCCATGTGACCGCGGCCACACCCAGTGCCGACAATGCCAGTGCCCGACGTACCGGCGTAGAACGAGTGAGCCGGCGGCGGTCGACTGCCGACGCTCGTATCCGTTGTTCTTCCCAGTGGGTTGCTCATGGTTCTTCCTTGTTCTCGCTCGTTTGGCGGTGTACAGGACCAGTCGGATCATTCGCTGCGGAGGGCGTCGATCGGCGGCAGCTTGGCGGCCCGGCTCGCCGGATAGACCCCGAAGGCCACTCCGATGGCGATCGGCCACCACGATGGCTCCCGACCATGGCCCCGGCGAGATGGTGATGGGGTCGGAGATGAAATGGGGCAGGATCCAGGCCCCGAGCACGCCCAGCCCGGCTCCGAGTACGCCTCCCACCATGCCCAGCACCGAGGCCTCGACCAGGAACTGGCGTCGGATGACCCGGGGCGTTGCGCCCAAGCGCCTTGCGCAGACCGATCTCACGGATGCGCTCGGTCACCGACACCAGCATGATGTTCATCACGCCGATTCCCCCGACCAGGAGCGAGATGCCGGCGATCCCGGCCGAGCAGACGGTCAGCGTCTTGTCCACCGATGTGGCCGTGCCGACCAGGGAGGTCTCCGGAGTGATGGTGAAGTCGGCGTCGGCGGCAGTGGTGATGCTTATGGAGGCTGAGCAGCTCGTCGTCGGCCTCCTGATAGGCCGCCGACAGCGTCGACGACGACGTCGCCTGGACCAGGATGTCACCGACCGAGTTCCGGCTGGTCCCGCCGAACAGCTGGGTGGTGGCGGTGGTGATGGGCACGATGGCCTGGTCGTCCTGGTCCGTGGCCGTGGATGACGAACCCGACGAGCCCACGGTGTTGAGGACCCCGATGACCGACATGGGGACGCCGTCGATGGTGACCGACTGTCCCACGGCGTCCCGGGCCCCGAAGAGCTCCTCGGCGGTGGTCGAACCGAGGACCACGACGTCGGCCCGGGTGGTGAGGTCGTGGCCGGCGATGAACCTTCCTTCGGTCATCGACCGTCCCCGGACGGTGAGCCACGGTGGGTCGGTACCGACCACGGTGGTGGTCCAGTTGGTGGTCCCGGCCACCAATGTCTCCGACTCGGAGGTGGTGGGAGCCACCGCGGCTATGTCCGGCGCCACGGTCTTTGACGCCAGGGCGGTGGCGTCGCCAGGGGTGAGAGTCGAAGCAGACCCGAATCCGCCCCGGATCCCCGAACTCGAGGTCGTGCTCCCCGGCGAGATGGTCAGGAGGTTCGAGCCGAACGCCGTGATGTCCGAGCTCACCTGCTGCTGGGCCCCCTCACCGAGTCCGACGGTCAGGACCACTGCGGTGATGCCGATCATGATGCCGAGCACGGTGAGCCCGGACCGCAGCCGGTGCGAGAGCACACCTTCGAGGCCGGTGCGAAAGGTCTCGAGCAGGTTCACGACACACCTGTGGTTACGGGTGTCGGTCCCGATCCGACGATCTGCCCGTCCCTGATCCGTATCGTCCGTCCGGCCGCGGCGGCGACGTCGGCCTCGTGGGTGATGAGCACGACGGTGCGACCGCTCCGGTGGAGGTCGTCGAACAGGTCGAGGACGTCCCGGGCTGAAACGGTGTCGAGATTGCCGGTCGGCTCGTCGGCCAGGATCAGCGCCGGGTCGGTGACGAGCGCACGGGCCACCGCCACCCGCTGCTGCTGGCCCCCGGACAACTCTCCGGGCCGATGTTCGACCCGGGAAGCCAGGCCCACTCTGTCCAGGGCGTCGAGCGCCCGCTTCTTGCGGGACGACCGGTCGACGCCGGCATAGATGAGGGGCAGTTCCACGTTGCGCCACGCCGTGAGGGTGGCCAAGAGATTGAACTGCTGGAAGACGAAGCCGATGCGGCGATTCCGGACGTGGGCCAGCTCCTCCTCGGACATCTCGCTGACGTCCTCGCCGGCCAGCCAGAAGCTGCCCGATGTCGGGACGTCGAGGCAGCCGAGAATGTGCATTAGGGTCGACTTGCCTGAGCCCGAAGGTCCCATGACGGCCACGTACTCGCCCGTGTTGATGTCGAAGGACACCCCACGGAGTGCTTCGACCTCGAGGGTGCCGTTCCGATACGTCTTGGTGACGTCACTGACCTCGATGACTGCCCTGTGCGCAGCAGGATGCTCGCCGGTGTCCTCTATCCGGATCTCGGCTGTGTCATCACCGATGACGGCCGGACCGTGATCCCGGCCGGCAGGCGACGTCATCCCCCGAATCCCCGACCGCCGCCGCCACCGCCACCGAATCCGCCGCCGCCGCCCACCGAACCCGCCGCCCCCACCGAACCCGGCACCACCGGCACCGGTCCTCCCGAAGAGGCCGGTCCCGCCTGCCCCCGTGGCGCCATGGAACGTCACCTCGGTGACATAGACCTTGTCCCCGGCAGACAAACCGCTGGTCACCTGGGTATCACCGGCCGAGGCGGCGCCGATGGTGACGGTCCGGGTGACCTTGCTTCCGTCCGGAGTCGAGGGTCACCGTGGTGCCGTCTCCGCTGTAGTGGATGGCGGTGGTGGGCACCACCAACACGTTCTGGAGCTCCTCGGTGATGATGGACACAGTGGCGCTGGTTCCGCCGAAGAGCCCTGACGGGCTGCCTGTCACGTCGATGACCACCGGGAAGGACGAGACGCCCGAGGTGGTGGTGGCCAGCAGCCCTATCGACGCCACGGTTCCGAAAACATTCGACGTCGACCCCGAGACGGTGATCGTGGCCTGGTCGCCCACCTTGACCTGGCTCACCTGGGTGCTGTCGACCGTGCGAGTTCACGATGTAGGAGCCCGTCGAGACCACGACCACCTGGCCGGTCGAGGAGCTGGACGACGAAGACGTGGAACCCGTTGACGCCGCCGCCGAGGTGCCGCCTGTCGATGCCCCCAGTCCCGAACCGGTCGAGCCGGTCGAACCGGTCGAGCCGGTCGATCCGGCGGACGAGGAAGAACTCGAGCTGGTCACTTGCTGACCAACGGTCAGGTCCACTGAGGCCACCGTGCCGGCAATCGTCGACGTGAGCGTGGCGTCGTTCAGTGATGTCTGGGCACTGGTCACCTGAGTCTGGGCCGAGGCAACGTTTGCCTGGTCCGAGGCGATCTGGGCCGCCGACGCATTGTCGTCCTGGTCGGTGGCCAGTTGGGACTGGTCGAGGGCCAGGGTGGCCTGGGCCTGGGCCAGCGCCGCGGCCAGCGAGGTGTCGTCGATAGTGGCCAGCGTCTGTCCCACCGTCACCGTCTGCCCTGCCGTCACGTCGACGGCGGTGACCCGGCCAGACACGCCGAAGTTGAGATTCGCCTGGTCCGCCGGCTCGATGGTGCCCGACGACGACACCGTCTGGGTGATCGTGCCGGTCGAAACGGTCTGGACCGTGGTGGTGGTTGTGATCAGCGGCGTAGCGCTGGAGCTGCGGGTGCCGAGCCAGATGCCCAGGCCGCCGCCCACCGCAATGAGCACCACCGCACCGATGATCGTCCACCTGTTCGTGAACCACTTCTTGCGCTTCGCTACCACGTACGCCTCGCTTGTGGCTTCATGTTCAACTTTCGATATCGACGCCCGGGGACGTGCTGCACGGCCGGTCGGGCCGCCAGCATTGGCAGAGCCATCAAATCAGGCTGAACATTTGCGCCAGGCCACAGCCACCTGTGATATTCCTGAGAAGGATACACCCGAAAAAGTCCAGTTCAGAAGCTTGTTCATGCCCGAAGGGTTGGGTGGGCTGAGGGTAGGGACCCCGTGCACGTCCTCTGGGACGACGGCATAAGGTCGTAACTGAAGTCGGCTCGGCCGGCCCACTGTCCCGCTGAACAATCGGAGGTGCCAATTGCAGTACGTGAATCTCGGTAGGACCGGTCTCCGGGTGTCCCGGGTCTGCCTCGGCATGATGAGCTTCGGCAACGACAGCGATCGGCCCTGGGTGCTCGACGAAGAGCACGCAGAACCGATTGTCCGGGCAGCCATCGAAGGCGGCATCACCTTCTTCGACACCGCTGATACCTACTCTCAGGGAGCCAGCGAGGTGGCCACCGGTCGCCTGCTCCCCAAGTTCCTCAGCCGCGACGAGATGGTGGTGGCCACGAAGGTCTTCATGCCGATGACTCCCGGCGAGAACGGGGGTGGTCTGTCCCGCAAGCACATCCTGGCCGGCATCGACGCATCCTTGGCCCGGTTGGACATGGAATACGTCGATCTGTACCAGATCCACCGGTGGGATCCGCGAACGCCGATCGAAGAGACCATGGAGGCGCTCCACGACGTCGTCCGGGCCGGCAAGGCCCGGTACATCGGGGCCAGCAGCATGTTCGCCTGGCAGTTCGCCAAGGCCCAGCACGTCGCCGATCTCAATCACTGGACCCGCTTCGTCTCCATGCAGCCTCACTACAACCTCATCTACCGGGAAGAGGAGCGGGAGATGATCCCCCAATGCATCGACCAGGGAGTCGGGATCATTCCCTGGAGCCCTCTGGCTCGCGGCGTCCTCGCCGGAAACCGCACTCGATCCGGCGATCACAACACCACGCGCTCCGACACGGATGCCTTCACCGACTACCTCTACAGCCAGCCGACCGACTTCGACGTCGTCGAACGAGTCGTGGCCGATGGCCGATCGAGCGTCAAGTCCCCCCGGCCCAGATCGCGCTGGCCTGGCTTCTGCAACGCCCCGGGGTGACCGCTCCCATCATTGGCGCCACCAAGGCCGCCCATGTGGTCGATGCGCTGGCCGCCGAGCAACTGGAGCTCAGTGCCGAGGAGATTGACCGGGTCGAGGAGCCGTACGTTCCTCACCCCGTCCTCGGTCATATCTGAGACGCCGTCAGGGTCTGTCCGGCTGAGGGTGGCTTCTCCGTCGGCCGTTTGGTTTCCCAAATAACATGCGGTTGGTTGGCCACCTGTTCGATACTGGTAGTACGTAAAAACCGAAACCGATAGCGGAAGAGAGGCGTCCGAGGCCGTCTTGGGCCTGCCGGAGCCGGACCACCCGACAGGGGCCCCCATGGGGGCCCAGGCCTTTCGGAACGGCTCCGGGCTCAGGCCGACGCCACGATTTCGGCCATCTCGGCGGGGTCCCGCTCGCTCCGAGCAGCCAGTGGCTCGGAACTGGTCCCGACTGCGGAGATCACCAAGGCGAGCAGGGCCACGGCAGCCAGAACCAGGATTGTGGCACGAAAGGCGGTAGTGACCGAAGCGGGCGGGCCCCAGTCGCCGCGGAGAGCACCGAATACGGCGCTGGCGACGGCCAGCCCCATCGCCGTCCCCAGTCCTCGGCTCATGTTGAGCAACCCCGATGCCAGCCCCGACTGTCCCGGGGGAACCGCGGCCATGATTCCGGAGTTGTTGGGAGAGATGAAGGAGCCCAGTCCGGCCCCGATCACTACCAAAAGCACCAGGAACCCGCCCGTCGACGGTTGGAGCGCGGCCAGCCCGATCAGACCCAGTGTCACCAACAGCAGGCCGGTGACGGCCGGGGCACGGACCCCGTAACGGTCGGCCATCCGTCCCGAGAACGGTGCGACCAAACCCAGAGCCACCGGCATCACCATCAGCTCCATCCCGGTTCTGACGGCACCGAATCCGGCCGAGCGTTCGAGGTAGAACGGGACCACTACCAGCACGCCGAACAACACGAGGAAGGCCAGGAGTCCGCTCGACACCCCGGCGGTGAAGCGGATCCGCCTGAACAGGGACAGATCCACCATCGGTGTGGGGCATCGCCGCTCCCTCCGGACGAATCCGGCCCCCAGGACAAGGGCCACGGCCACCGTGGTCAGGATAGACGGTGAGTCCCAGCCCTGGTGGGAGCCCTGCGGACACCGCGTACAACAGGGCGGCGACGGCCGGGAACAGCAGAGCGAACCCGGGCCAATCGAATCGGACGCGAGTTTGGAGGTGGGTGCTCCTCGGGATGAACAACAGCGCCGTCGCCATTCCGATCAATCCGACGGGCACGTTGACGAGGAACAGGAGGCGCCACCCGCCGGCGGCCAGCAACAACCCGCCGACCGAAGGGCCCAGCGCCAGGCCCAGGGCCTGGGCGGCACCCTGCACCCCAAGGGCCCGGCCCAACCGGTCCCGGGGCACGGCCAGGGCGATGATGGCGACACTGTTGGCCTGCAGCATGGCCGCGCCCACGGCCTGGAGAGCACGGAACCCGTCCAAAGCGAGGAGACTCGAGGCGTTGGCGCACAGCGCCGAGCCGGCGATGAAGATGATGAACCCGTAGATGTAGAGCAGCTTGCGGCCCACCATGTCGGCCAAGCGGCCCACGGCGGCGACGGTTGCCACCAGCACCACGAGATAGCTGAGACCCACCCAGCTGACAGCTTCCACACCGGAGTGGAACGAGCGCTCGAGCGCAGGAAAGGCGAGGGTGACGATGCTGGCGTCTAGCTGGCCCATGAACGCACCCACGCATACGGCCGCCACGGTCAGGAGGTAGCCGCGTCGCAGCCGCCGAACCGCCGCCGGCCGACGGGGTTCGATGGTCAGCCGCTCCCATCCCACGGGCCTGGATTGGTCGATGGTCGTCACTGATCAGCCAGTGTGGTCAGCCTGCTCCTAGAAGTCGAATAGTCGAAATCGATCAATCCGATAAGCTCTGCTTATGGAGCTGAGGCACCTCGAGCGATTCCTCGCCGTGGTCGACCACGGGGGGTTCACCGCCGCCGCCGACGAGGTCGACGTGAGCCAACCCGCCCTGTCCCAAGCGGTGAAAGAGCTCGAGGGCGAGCTCGGCGTCCCGTTGTTCGAGCGACTCGGGCGGCGGGTCATGATCACGGCGGCGGGTCGGGCCCTGATCGAACCGGCCCGTCAGACCCTGCGAGACGTGGAGACCGGGATCGCCGCGGTCGGGGCGGTGGCCGGGATGAGCGCCGGCTCCCTGTCGCTAGGGAGCCTGCCCACGCTGGCTGCCGACCCGCTGGCCGGGATGGTCGGCCGATTTCGTCGCCAGCATCCGGGCGTGGTCGTCGACCTGGCCGCCCCGGAGGACTCGCCCGACCTCATCGCCATGGTCCGCGACGGGCGCTGCGAGGCCGGCATCACCGAATCCGTCAGCGTGCCTGATGATCTCACCAGCCACGAGATCGGGGTCCAGGCCCTGCTCCTCATACTTCCGCCAGGCTCGGGAGGCTGGGGAAATCCTCTCGAAGACCAGGGGGGCGGTGCGAGATCCACCGTCGCCCTCCCGCTCGCCGACCTGGTCGACGTCCCCTTCATCGCCGCTCCCATCGGCACCTCTACCCGCAGGCTCTTGATCGAAGGGTTTTCCGCCGACGGCGCCGAGCCTCACATCGCCGTGGTGTCGGCGCAACGGGACGCCATCCTCCCGCTCGTCCTGGCCGGAGCCGGGGCGGCGCTGGTGCCCGAACCGATCGCGGCGGTCGCCGGTGCGCTCGGAGCAACGATCGCCCGACCCGAACCGGCGGTCGAACGGAGCATCGCGCTGATCCACCGCACCGGCCCACTGGCTCCGGCGGCGAGCCGGTTCGTCGAGCTCGCCATCGGCGACTGAGTGTACGGTGCTGGCCAGGTCCGGGCAGTACCGTCGAAGGGACGTGCCTTCGACCAGAAAGAGGGCGATGCGATGACCAAGGAAATTCCGAGCGGGGTCGATTTTCACTTCGACATCATGTGCCCCTACGCCTACCAGACGTCCCTGTGGATCCGCGAGGTGCGTGACGCCACCGGTCTCGACATCCGCTGGCGTTTCTTCAGCCTGGAGGAGATCAACCGGGCCGACGGCAAGAAGCACCCCTGGGAGCGAGAGTGGTCCTACGGCTGGTCGATGATGCGAATCGGAGCCGTCCTGCGGCGTCAGGACATGGACCTGCTCGATCGCTGGTACGCGGCGGCCGGTTCCGCCCTCCACGTGGACGGACGCAAGCCCCACCGCCCCGAGGTCGCCGAAGCCATCTTGAGCGAGCTCGGGCTCGATCCTGCCATCGTGGCCGAGGCCATCTCGGACCCGACCACCGGGGATGAGGTGCGCAACGAGCACGAGCTCGTAGTGTCCAAGGGCGGTTTCGGCGTACCCACACTGATCTTCGACGACGGCCAGGCCCTGTTCGGCCCGGTGCTCGTTAATCCTCCGAAGGGCGACGAGGCCGTACGTCTCTGGGAGCACGTAACCGGTTGGCTCGAATTCCCCAACGTCTACGAGCTCCAGCGGCCGAAGAGCCCATCGGACATCGATGCCATCGTCACCGCCTTCTCGTCGTATCTCGATGCCCGGGACTGGTTCAGCGTCGAGCGACCGACTCCGTGACGCCTACGTCGTGACGCCGGTCGGAGAGCTGCTCTAGGTCGCCGCCTCCTGGGTCCCGGTCGCCGTATCCGCGATTCGGATCCGCCACAAGCCGATAGCCGGGAACAACAGCACCGACAGCATGCCCGCCGCCACCAGCGACGCCGCGTTCACCTGGAGCATCCTGTGCTCGGAGAGGGCGATGCTGGTGATCACCACGATGAGGGGAAGCCCGGTGGCCGAGAACAACGCCATCGGAAAACGCTCGGAGCCCTCCAGGCGACCCCGGTACAGCAGGTATACGGGAATACCGCGGGCCACCAGCATGAGGGCCAAGAAGAAGGGCACCCGCCAGAGCGACGCCGGATGCTGCACGAACACGTGGGCGTCGAAGTCGATTCCGCTGACTACGAAGAAGATGGGGATGAGGAACCCGAATCCGATCGCCTCCAGCTTGCCCCGGATGGCGGCGATCTCCCCACCCGCGGAGAACAGCCTGACGACGATCCCTGCCGCGAACGCCCCGAGCAGCACATCGAGACCGAGGGTGGCGGCCAGGAGCACCAGCAGCACGATGAACAGCAACGACACCCTGACCGGCAGCTGTGCGCTCGATTCGAGATGCCGGCTGAGCAGGGAGACCAACTTGGGCGGCTGGGTCCGGGCCGCCAACAGGACGGTGACCGACGCAACCAGCACGAACGCGGCCAGCAGCAGCGACGTGATGAGAGGCTCCTTCTTGGTCAAGAGGAGGGCCACGGCGACGATCGGCAGGAATTCGCCGCACGTCCCGATGGCGGTGATGTAGGAGCCGAACTTGGTGTCCATGACCCCGGCGTCCCGCAACATCGGGATCAGCGTTCCCAAGGCGGTGGTGGTCAGGGCGAGACCGACCACCACGGTGTCACGGGCCAGCCCCGACGACACCAGGGCGAAGGCCGCGCCCAGGCCGACCACCAAGGAGACGAGCCACCCGACGGTGGCCAAACGCAGCGGTGCTCCTCTGATCTTCTGCAGGTCCAGCTCGTAACCGGCCAGGAAGATCAGGTAGGTCAGCCCCAGGTCGGAGAGCTCGGTCACCGTGGCGTTGACGTGAGCGATGTTGAGTACGTACGGGCCCAACAACATGCCCAGGCCGATCTGGAACACGATCTCGGGAACCGCCAACTTTCCGGTCAGCTCGGACAGCAGTGGAGCGATCACGGCGGCCAGGGCGATCAGTACCAATGTGGCGACGGTCGAGACCGTCACGCCGATCCGCCCGGACTGAGGCCATGGAGCATCGCATCACACTACGCGGCGGCCCTGGCCAGGTAGGGCATCGCCGGACAGGCCGACTCACCGGCGGTGACCGGGCGCAGCCGCGGTGGCGGGTGGGGCAGACTTGCCCCGTGCTCTCGATGCCACATCGGATCGGCGACCGGCCCCCGGTGCGGCCATGTTGACCGTGATCGGACCGGTCGGAGGGGAGGAGCACGGAACCGGCGGGCACCGTGAGGCCGGGCACCCCGAACGACCGTCACGGATCGACGCGGTCATGGACGGCGTCGCCGACCTGCATCTCGAGGGAGACCTCCGCGTTCTCGAGTCCCGTCCCGTCGAGCCCGACCGGCTGACCCGCGTCCACGGCGGCCACTATCTCGACCAGCTCCGACGGTGGTGCGAGTCAGGTGGTGGCCCACTCGACCAGGACACCTACACGACCGCGGCGTCCTGGGACGCCGCCTGCCAGGCGGCGGGAGCAGGGTTGGTCGCCATCGATACCCTCCGGTCCGACGGCAGCGGAGTGGCGTTTGTGGCCGCACGACCACCTGGACACCACGCCCTCCCCGATCAGTCGATGGGCTTCTGTCTGGTCAACAATGTGGCCGTGGCAGCGCAAGCCCTGGTGGATGCCGGGGACCGGGTACTGATCGTGGACTGGGACGTGCACCACGGCAACGGGACCCAGGCCATCTTCTGGGACGAGCCGGACGTCCTCTACGTCTCACTCCACCAGTGGCCCTGCTACCCGGGAAGCGGGCGGGCCGGTGAGGTGGGCGGTCCCCGGGGTCGAGGGACGATTCTGAATGTTCCGCTGCCGCCCGGGGCGACCGGGGACGTGGTGCGGCATGCCTTCGACCGGATCGTCAGCCCGGCCGTCCAGACGTTCGGACCCACCTGGGTGCTGGTGTCGGCCGGCTTCGACGCCCACCGTGCCGACCCGCTCGCCGATCTGGCCCTGTCCTCAGGTGACTTCGCCGAGATGGCTTCGGTGGTGGCCGGCTATGCGCCGTCACCCGGGCGCCTCGTCCTCTTTCTCGAGGGTGGCTACGACCTCGCCGCCCTCCGGTCGTCGGTGACGGCCACGCTCGGCCGGTTGGTGGGCGCCTCCATCACCGCGGAACCGTCCACGGCGGGAGGACCGGGGGCCCAAGGTCTCGATGCCGTCGTCGATCTACGACACGAGGCGTTGGAACGACTGTGATCAGCCCATCACCAGGTGTCCACGCAGCTACGCTTCTTGCCGGTCCTTGGCGGCGACGGCGGTGCCGCCCGTAAGGCTTCGGTGATCCTGCGCCTCGAGTCGGCCGGATCGATCACATCGTCGATCTCAAAGGCTGACGCCACATTGATGGCCTTGCCGTGCCGGTAGGCGCGTTCCACCATGCTGTCGAAGAGCGCCTCGCGCTCATCGGGATCCTCGACCGCCTCGAGCTCCCGCCGGAACCCCAAACGGACCGCCCCCTCGAGGCCCATCGCCCCGAGCTCCCCGTGGGCCAGGCCACGGTGAACACGGGTGACCGGAAGCTCCCGCCTGCCATGGCCTGAGAGCCGAGGCCGTACCCCTTGCGCACCACGAAGGTGAAGAACGGGACAGTGAGGCTCGCCCCCACCACGAACAGTCGACTGAAATGACGGACCTGAGCGGTCTGCTCCGCCTCCGGTCCCACCAAAAACCCAGGAGTGTCACACAGGAACAGGACCGGCAGCTCGTGAGCGTCGCACAGTTGGAGAAAGCGGGCCGCCTTGTCGGCGCCGTCCCGGTCGATCGCTCCCCCGAGCTGAGCCGGGTCGTTGGCCACAAGCCCGATCGGCCGGCCCTCCACCCTGATCAGGGCGGTCACCATCCCTGTACCGAATCCGGCCCGGAGCTCGAGCACTGATCCGGTATCGGCCAACGTGGTGATCAGGTGGCGTATGTCATAGACCCGCAGTCTCTCCTCGGGAATGCAGCTGCGCAGCAGGCGCTGGTCGGCACAGCTCCATCCCCCGACGGTGCCCTGGAAATAGGACAGGTACCGCTGGGCCAAGTGCACGGCGTCGGCCTCGTCCTGTGCCACCACGTCCACCACGCCGTTGGGGACCTGAACACCGATGGGGCCGACCTCTTCGGGTCGGTAGCTGCCCAGTCCACCGCCCTCGATCATCGCCGGACCTCCCATCCCGATGGAGGCGTCGGGGGTGGCGATGATCACATCACAGCAACCGAGCAGGGCGGCGTTGCCGGCGAAACACCATCCTGACACCACCCCGACCAGCGGCACCAGGCCACTCAGCCCTCCGAAGCGGGCGAACGCCATGGTGTCGAGCCCGGTGATCACCGCGTAGTCCGTATCCCCCGGTCGACCCCCTCCCCCCTCGGCGAACAGGACCACCGGAAGTCGGAGTCGTTCGACCAGCTCGAACAGACGGTCCTTCTTGCGGTGGTTCTGCTGGCCCTGGGTACCGGCCAGCACCGTGTAGTCATAGGCGAGCACGGCCACCGAGGTCGGCCCATCGTCGATGACATCCCGGTTGACGGTGCCGATCCCGGTCACCAGCCCGTCGGCCGGTGTCCTCTCGATCAGCTCATCGAGCGAGCGCCTACCCCGTTGGGCGGCGATGGCCAGGGATCCGTACTCGGTGAAGGAACCGGGATCACAGAGGTCGTCGATGTTCTCGCGGGCGGTGCGCCGGCCCTGTCGGTGGCGGCGCTGCACGACGCCCGGGCGCCCGGCATCGAGGGCCATGGACTGGCGTTCCAGCACCTCTTCCAAGTCGGGTCGCATGGTACCGACCTCGACGGCAGGCCCGTCTTCCGGCCCGGGAACGTCGTCGTCGCCCACCGTCGCCTGGATGGAACCGAGGAGATCGCCCGGCGCCACCTGGGCCCCGGGACGGGCCGCCAACGAGGTCAGAGTACCGGACACCGGAGCCCGCACTACGTGTTCCATCTTCATCGACTCGATGACCACGATGGTTGCACCGTGGGCGACGCGGTCCCCCAGGGTCGCCGGCACCGCCACCACCGTCCCCGGCAACGGCGCGGTGATCTGCTCGATCGGGCCGACGGGCGCGCCGGGGGCGGCGTGATCCCCGCCTCGGGTCACGTGGCCTTCGGGGCCATGGTCGTCTCCTGGGAGAACCGGCCGGCCCCGTCGAGGCGCCCGGCACCGCTCACGGGCCCGTGTCCCGACCGGGTGGAGTTGGGCCCGAACCAGGTGGCCGAGACGCCGCCGCGGTCCGGGCCGCCTCCCATCCCTTCACCATGGCACCGAACCGCAGGGGGTTGTAGATGTCCTCCTCGTAGGACCACCGCCCGTCGCCGGCGTAGTGAAGCAGCGTGAAGTTGTACTCCTGGTGGACCGAGCCGTCGCCCGGGTCCTTCATCCGGTTCCACACCTGGCACACCACCCAGCCCCGCTCCTCGTCGACGATGTGCCACTCGATCGGGAACTCGGGCATGTCGGACCCGGGATACTCGGACATGCACCCGGTAATCCATTCGCAGATCGCCCTCCGGCCGTGGAACGTGCCGTAGTGATGCTCCACATAGGTGGCGTCGTCGGTGAACTGATCGGCCCACGGACCCCACACACCTGAGGCTCCGGCTTCGGCCGCCAATCGCTTGTACTCGTCGAAGGCTTGTTCGATCTCGGCCCTCGGCCACTGTCCCATGGTCTCGACTCCTTACCGGCCCGCAACGGGGCCAATGCTGTGGGACAGTACAGGATGAACGAGTTCGCGCCTTCCCCGACCCTCAGGTCGGCGAGGATGCCGAGGCGGGCACGGTTCGGGTCGTCTCGTGTGCGCTCGAGTTCGACGTGATCGAACCGACAGAAGTTGTCCTCCAGCTGGTGGCGTCGGTGACCGCGGGCCGGGTGCTGGCCGAACGGCTCGACGTCACCACCGACGGGGTGCCTACCGGGACGACCATCGAGCTGCCGGGGCCACACGGAACTCGCGTCCACGTGCTCCAGTCCTCCTCCGGCCTCCTGGCCATCAACTACCGGTCCGAGATCGAGGCCAGGCCCTACCGGTCGGTGGGAAAGCTGGACCCGGTGATGGACTACGGCCACCTCGTCTACCTGCGACCGAGCCGCTACTGCCCGTCCGACCACCTGGTGGGATTCGCCGTGGCCGAGTTCGGCATGGGCTCGACGGTGCGGAACCGGGTAGAGGCCATCTCGGAGTGGATCCGCAATCGCATCGGTTACGTCACCGGCTCGAGCTCGGTCCACGATTCGGCCGAAGACACCTTGCTGACCGGTATGGGCACCTGCCGCGACTTCGCTCATCTCGGGATCGCGCTGTGCCGGGCCATCGGGGTTCCGGCCCGCTTCGCCTCGGTGTACGCACCGGGCCTGTCACCTATGGACTTCCATGCCGTCTTCGAGACCTTCGAGGATGGTCGGTGGAACACTCACGACACCACCGACCTGGCACCACGACAGTCCCTGGTGCGCATCGCCACCGGACGCGACGCCGCCGATGCCGCCTTCGCCTCGGTCAACAAGGGCATCGCCACGCTCGAGTACCTCGAGGTCACGGCCACGGTGGCGGGAGACCTACCCACGGACGACCGCAGCCAACCGGCCGAACTGGCCTGACGCCCACCACCGGGCCACCCCCCGTACCACCCCGGGCCACCGAGCCTGTCTGCGGTTGGTTGGGACGACGGGGCTCAGTGAGCCCGGAGGTCACCGATGCCGAGTGATCCCCCTTGGGAGCTGTCGCCCTCGGTGGCCGCATCTTCGATGGCCAGGACCGAGCCCTCAGTGAAGAGGTAGGTCCGGAGATGCCCGTCGAGCACAGGATCGCGACGACGCAGCCACTCCAGCGTCATCGCCGCGTGCTCCTTTTCCTCGTCGCGGTTGTGGGCCAGGACCTCGGCCAGCTCCTGATTGGTGGTGGCCTCGACCCGCTGGTCGTACCAGTCGACGGCCTCGAGCTCCTCTTGGATCGACGTGATGGCACGGTGCCGATCGATGGCATCCGGCGACAACAGATCCTCGGGTTCGTGCAGACCGGCGCTCTGGGCCATCACTCCTCCTCCTCCTTGGAACCGCCCGCCGCCCGGCGGGGCAGCTCGTCCCTCGTCGGCACAGTAGCGCTGCCCGACCGGTCGGCGGAACGGAACTGGACGCTGAGGCGCGGTCCGTGCACGCGCGAGCCCTTCGGGACCGCGTGTTGCCACGTGCGCTGGCAGCTGCCTCCCATGACCAGGAGATCTCCGGCCCCGAGGTCGTAGCGGAGGGCAGGGCCCCGGCGGGCAGGACGAAGCAGGAACCTCCGTCGCTCCCCGAGCGAGACGATGGCCACCAGGGTGTCCGCGCCTGAATCGCGTCCGATGGTGTCGCCGTGCCAGGCCACGCTGTCAGCGCCGTCTCGATAGAGGCACAGTCCGGCGGTGCGCAACGGACCGCACGCCTGGTCCCGGTAGCGGTCCGACAGCCGCTCTCGGGCCTCTGCCAGAAGGGCGTCGGGAAGCTCGTCGTCCTCGTCGTAGAAAGCCACCAGACGCGGCACTTCGACCGTCCGGTCGTACATGCGCCGGCGCTCCGACCGCCAGGTCACCGTTTCCCTCAGTCGATCGAACAGCAGGTCATGACGGGCGACCCACTCGCGGCGGACGTCCAGCCACGCCCCTTCTCCCAGGTCGACGTGGTCCACCGTGCAGCCCAGAGGACGCAGACCGGCCTCGCCTCCGGTGTCGAACAGGGACAGTTGCTGTGCCATCGCAACCAGCGTATACGAACGCGTGTTCGATCTGACCGGCACCGCACCGCCACCGCCACCGCCTCGTCACCGGGGCCGTACCGGAACCGGCTCCGGCCCGTACGCTGGAGCCGGCCCGGCACGCCGCGGCTACCGTCACGGCCAAAGGGGCACCGTTGGCCATCGGCGGATTACCCGACCTCTGTTCGAACGACAGGAAACTATGCGCGTCTTCACGTGCGACAACTGCGGCCAGCTGGTGTTCTTCGACAACGACCGCTGCCTGCGGTGCGACTCGCCTCTCGGCTATGTCCATCAGCGTCGTGACGTCGTGGCCCTGACCGAGGTGGCAGCCGATCTACCTGGTCGACCTGGGCAGCCCCGGTGCGGGCTTGGCAACGGTGCGCCACCCGCCCGGTGACCGGCTGCAACTGGCTGGTCCCGGCAGGCACCGGCGCCATGTGCGAGTCGTGCGTGCTCACCAGGACGAGGCCGGCCGACGACGATGCCGACGGCATGGCCGAGCTGGTCCGGGGCGAGATGGCCAAGCGCCGGCTGATCTTCCAGCTGGCCGAGCTGGGCCTGCCGGTCTCGCCGCGGGACGAGGCCGCTCGGAAGGGTCTGGCCTTCGACCTCCTGTCGAGCACCGACACCAAGGTCATCACCGGCCACGACAACGGGGTGATCACCCTCGACCTGGCCGAGGCCGACGACGAGCACCGAGCCCATCTCCGCCAGCAGCTGAACGAGCCCTATCGCACCCTGCTCGGTCATTTCCGCCACGAGATCGGCCACTACTACTGGCCCATCCTGGTCGACCAACCCGATGTGCTCGGGGCTTGCCGCGCCCTCTTCGGCGACGACCGAGAGGACTATGCGGCGGCCGTCAAGCTCCACTACGACGACCTGTCCGACGCACGATCGCTCCTGGACGGGCAACCACATCAGCCGCTACGCCACCATGCATCCCTTCGAGGACTGGGCCGAGACCTTCGCCCACTACCTGCACATCCTCGACACCCTGCAGACGGCGGAGAGCTTCGGCCTCGGCGCTTCCACCGATCCGGAACCGGGCCGCGAGCTGTACCGGCCCGGCGGTCCACGCCACCAGGCCCAACGCCAGCACGTCTTTCGGCGAAGTCATCGATCAGTGGCTCGAGCTCTCCTACGCCCTCAACCAGATCAATCGGTCGATGGGGCACAGCGATCTGTACCCGTTCGTCCTGGCCCCGCGGGTCATCCGCAAACTGGCGTTCGTGGACCACGTCGTCCATCGACACTGACACCCGGACCGCTCGGCCTGTGGTCGGCCGGTGCCGCCGGCCAGCCGGCCCGGTCGCTCAGCCGACGACAGGTGCGACCCGGCCCAATCCGGCGGCGTGCAGATGGCCGAGCACCTCCCGGTAGGCGTGCCAGGGGCTTTGTTCGGCATAACTGATCCGTCGGGACGTGCAGTAGGGCCGGACCAGCCGCCGGGCCCGACGGAGGTTGGCGCGGGGCATGGTCGGAAACAAGTGGTGCTCGATCTGGGTGTCGAGACCACCGAACAAGAACCCGGTCAGCGCCCGACCCGAAAGATTGCGCGAGGTGATCACCTGGCGGCGGAGGAACCCCAGATCGTCGCCCTCGCTCACCATGGGCATCCCGACGTGGTTGGTGAGGAAGCTGACCCCCAGATAGAACCCGAACAGCGACTGGGTGACCCCGATGAACACGACGGCGCGCAACGGTGAGAGCAGGACGAAGGGGAGCGCGAAGAACAGGCAGCCGTGCACGGCCAAAAGGCCGGCCTCGACCAGGGCGGTCCGATCCCTCCGGTGGGCCAGCGACACCACGCTGGCCAGGTGCAGGTTGATCGCCTCCAGGAACAGCAACGGCACCAGCAGGACCACCTGGACCGAGGCCCACAGTCGACCGAACCGCCCGCGACCGTCGAGTTGGCCGCGGCGTAGACCAGCACGCCCGGGGTCATGTCCGGGTCCTTGCCGGGCCGGTTGGTGTGGGCATGGTGGCGGTTGTGCTTGTTGAGCCACCAACCGAAACTGAACCCGGTGAGCAGATTGGCGACGGCAAGGCCGATGGCGTCGTTGCGGCCCCGCCGGGAGGAGATCTGGCGGTGCCCGGCGTCGTGGCCGATGAAACCGAGCTGGGTCAGGACGAATGCCAGCCCCACCGCCACCGCCACGTTCCACCAGCTGTTCCCGATAAGGGCCGCCGCCAGTCCGAGGACGCACAGGGCACCGACGGTCAGACCCGATCTTCACCCCGTAGTAACCGCGGCGGCGGGTCAGCAATCCCTCGGCCCGCACTCTGCGCGAGAGCTCGGCAAAGTCCTCACGGTTGCGATGCCGCCGTGGGGGACATCTCGAGCTTGGTTGTCATGACGCGTTCCTCGGTGAGGGCCCGTGGGCGGTGCGACACGAGATACGGCCCCGGGGGGCCGGCCTCGCTGGTGACGATCAGGACTCCGGCGACCGCTGCACTGGTCGGGGCGGCCGGGGTGCCCGTCAGTCGAGGTGTATCGGCACGCCCGGCGGGCGACCCGATCGAACCGAGGATGACCACCTCAGTGTAGGTCGGCGGAAGGTGGAGCCGGTACGCACCCGAACCGGGTGGTCCCCGCCCACCTGGGTAAGCTCCGTGCCGTCGTCACGCCACCCACCTCCCCCGACTGCCGGGAACACCGCCCGAACCAGCCCGTAGACGAACCGACCGCCGGTGGCGGCGATGCCTCCTCGATGCCCGGCGGTAGAGCGGTCCGCCTGGTGACCGCCCACGGACCGGTACTGCTCGTCCTGGTGGCATCGGCCATCGTGCTCGGCCTGGGCCTCCACGAGGCGTGGGTCGATGCGCCCACATTCGACGAACCCGTCTACGTGTCCGCCGGCCTGGCCGCCGTCCTCCACCATGATCTCGCCTTCAACGACGAGCATCCGGTGCTGCCCAAGGTGGTGGCGGTGCTTCCCGTCCTGTTCACCCATCCGGTGGTACCGGCCAACGGCCACTGGGACCGAAACGACGAACAGTCCTACAGCGCCGCATTCGTGAAGGCGCAGCTGCGGGCGGGGACGCTGCGATCGGTGACCATGGCTTCGCGGGTGCTCCCGCTGCTCGAGGCGATAGGGCTGGCCTTCGTTCTCTACGCCCTGGGCCGTGACCTCTTCGGGCGCGCCGCCGGAGCGTTGGCCGGGCTGTTGTGGCTGCTCTCTCCCTTCGTACTGGGCCTCGCCCACCTCGACAGCGTCGACATCTCGTTCTCTCTCGCCGTCGGGTGTTGGGCCTGGGCGCTCCTCCGCTGGACCCGTCAGCCCACCCGGGGGCGATCGGTGGTGGTCGGCCTGATGAGCGGACTGGTCGTGCTGACCGACGTGACCGGGCTCATTCTCGCCGGCCTGGCCGTGGTGGCGGTGGCCGCCACGCTGTGGAGTGGATCCCGCCGTCACGCCATGGCCGAGGCCGGGGTGGCGGCCGGGGTGGCGTGGGCCTCCGTCTGGCTGGGGTACGCCGCCATCGATCCCGGGGTGCTCCTGCACCCGACGATCGTGTTGCCCGCCCCGTACTTCGAAGGGATCAGGTACCTGGCCGCCCACGACACCATTCCGGGCCCGGGCTACTTGCTCGGCGTGGCCTGGACGGGTGGGCGTTGGTGGTACTGGCCCGGCATCATGGCGGTGAAGACCGTCCCGACCACGCTGGTCGTCCTGTTGGTCGGACCCTGGGGGCTCCTGGCCGTCGATCGGGGCACCCGCCGGCGGGCCGCCCTGGTGCTCGGCCTCCCGGCGTTGCTCCTGGTGGCGTTCACCATCGGGGTGCCCCGGGACATCGGGTTGCGGTACCTGTTGCCGGTGATCGCACTGTGGTTGGTCCTGGCCACGTCGATGGTGCCTCTGGTCCGACGCAGGGCGGTCAGAATCGGGGTGGTCGTCGCGGTGGTGGTGGCGGCGGGGGCCGTTACCATCGGTTCCAGCCCCGACTCGTTGGCCTGGACCACGCCTCCGTTCACACCGGCGTTTCAGGTGGCCACCAATTCCGACGTGGACTGGGGGCAGTCCCTCTATCTTCTCCAACGCTGGAGCAAAGGCAAAGAGCCCCTGGTGGCCTACTTCGGCCCCCGGGGGGTGGACACCGGCGCCATTCCCGGAGCACGCCCGCTGTTGGCCACGGCCCCGTCCCGGGTGAGCGGCTGGGTGGCGGTCTCGGCCACCGATCTGACCAGCGCCGACGCCGATCAGCTGGCCTGGCTCCGCGCCTACTGCCCCGTCGGGCAACTCGGTGACTCCGTCCTGGTCTACCGGTTCCGCGGTCGCCCCTCGGCGCGACCGGGGCCGACCCGTCCAGCCGGCGTCTGCTCTCCCGACTCGTCCGGGTTCAGCTCGAGGGTCTCCTGAAGGCGGGCGGCGGGCGGCAACCCGAAGCCGGGCCCGAGATCAGGCCGGCTGCCGCTCCAGCCCGAGGTGGATCCCCCAGGCCCGGGCGTAGTCAGACGGGCGCACCGGATGGGAGAACCACGATGCCAGCTCATCGTGACGGAAAGTGCAACGGTTGACCGTCTCGTACTGGTACTCCACCCGTTCGCGGATCAGACCGTGACGGAGCAGCACCACCTGGGTCCGGTCATCGGCGAGCACCAGGCACACGTCGGAGTGGAACGATGCCCCTGCCAGCTCCTGCATGGACTGGTACCAGGAGGCGAGCCGGTCCTTGGCCACCATGGTGGTCATGGCCCCCGAGCCGCGCACGGTCAGCACCAGATCGTCGGCACAGCCGGCAACAAATCGGTCGAGATCCCCACGGGCGAGGGCGTCGAACAGGCCGTGGACCCTCTTGTAGGGACTCTCGTCGGTCGGTGCCTCGTCGGCTGCGTGCCACATAACATCTCCCACCATGTTGGTCGTGTGTCAATTGTGGTTACAGCACCGTGACACAATGGTCACAGAGCCCCAGGTGACCCAGGCCCGGACCCGCATCACGACTTTATACTAGAAATGTGACCTACTTAGTCAACTTTGTCAAGCGAGCAGACCAAGCCGACACCACGTGAGCACAGCGACTCCGGCCCGACCGGATCCACAAGACGATGCTGAGGCCGACCCCACTCGGGCGGGTCGCGCCCCGATGGCCCTCGTCGAAGAACCTGTGGACGGCAAGCGGGGCGGTTCGGTGCGCCGGAAGTTGGCAGGCCGCAACCCCCGCAAGAGGATCGGGTGGGCGATCCTCTTCGTCGCCTCGGCTGCTTACATCATCTTCGCCGGCGTCCCGTACTCCTCGGACATCATCCTCCTGTGGATCACGGCCTTCCTCTTCGTCTCGTGTCTGGGCGACACCGGCCGTTGGCGCAGAGGGATCGTCCGGGACTGGTTGCCCCTGTATCTGGTGCTGGTCCTCTACGACCTGCTCCGCGGCTACGCCAGCCATCCCCTCTGGGGCCCACTCGTCCGCCCCCAGGTCTGGTTCGACACCCATCTGTTCGGGGGGGTCGCCCCCACCGTCCAACTCCAGCGGTGGCTCTACGACCCACACCACTTCCACGTCTGGGACTACGGGGCGTGGGCGGTCTACACCTCCCATTTCTTCACGTCGTTCGTGATCGCCGGCGTGCTGTGGAAGAGGAACTATCAGAAGTTCCGCCGCTTCGTCCCCCTGTTCGTCGGCCTCACCCTGCTGGGGTACATCACCTACGTCCTCTATCCGGCCATGCCCCCGTGGATGGCCAGCCAGACCGGCCACCTGGCCCCGACTGTCCGGATCATCCCTCTGGTCTGGGACCACGTCGGCCTCCACCAGGCCGCCGCCCTGTTCACCGGAGGCGACCGGTTCGACAACAACATCGCGGCGATGCCGTCCCTCCACGCCGCGTACCCCATGCTGATCTGCCTGTTCTTCTGGCGGGATGCCAAGGCCGTGGCTCAGGGTGCTCCTCGTCACCTACGTGCTGGCCATGGCCTTTGCCGTGGTCTACGGAGCCGAGCACTTCGTGATCGACGTCTTCGTCGGATGGATCTACGCCGGGGCCACCTTCGTGCTCGGCTCCAAGCTGTTGGACCGCTGGGAGGCCCGACCGCGGTCACGACGCCGGGGCCGGGCCGATCAGAGGGAAGAGCTCGCTCCCCGCCCCGAACCGGAGGACATCGGAGTCCGGGACGACGTGGTGACCCGTGAACCGGTCGTCACCATCGGCCCCGCCTGAGTCGCGGCGTCGGCGGCATCCGACCCCCACTCCCTGGCCAGCAGTTCGTATGACCGCACCCGGTCGGCGTGGTCGTGGGTGATGGTGGTCACCACCAGCTCGTCGGCCCCGGTGGCCTCCACCAAACGCTCGAGGCCGGCGACGACCTTCTTCGGTCCCCCCACGAACTGGGTGTCCACCCGATCGGCCACGAGCGCCCGCTCCGGCCCGCTCCACCGGTGGCGGGCGGCCTCGTCCGCGGTCGGGAACTCGATGGCACCCTCGCCGCAACGGATGCTCCGCACCCACAGGCCGAATCCGGCCGCCAGCTCCTCGGCCCCGGCATCGTCGGGACCGACCACGACATCGGCGGAGACGGCCACATAGGGACGGTCCAGGTCGGCCGAGGGCACGAAAGCCGAACGATAGCCCTCGGCCGCTTCGAGGACCGTCGCCGGACTCACGTGATAGTTGGCGGCGAAACGCAGCCCGAGGCGGCCCGCCGCCGTCGCGCTCTCGCCGGCGCTGCTACCTAGCACCCACACCTGCACGCCCGCCCCTTGGCCCGGGACCGGGCGGGGGTCGATCCCGTCGGCCGATCGGTAGGTACCCCGGAGGAGCCCGACGACGTCGCCCAGCAGGTCCGAGTAGGCCGCCGTCTCGGCCCCCTGCTGCTGGAGGAGCTCGGTGGTGAGCCTCAACCGGGGTGACTTGGCCAGATGGGCGAGCGAGGGTCGCTCCGGAATCAGCAGGCCCTCCTCGGTGAAGTGACGCTCCGGGGCCGGAGGGCGCGCTCGGTCCCGACCAACTCGACCGGCACCGCCGGCTCCACCGGCACCACCGGCTCCACCGGCACCACCGCCTCCCGAGAGCCGGTCACGGAGGAAGTTGCGACCGCCGGACCGACCGACGCCGAGATCGAGCCGGCCGGGACAGACAGCGTCGATGCAGCCCGAACTCCTCGACCATGGACAGCGCCGTGCGGTGGCCGCTTTGCACCCCGCCCGATCCGAGCCTGATGTGGTCGGAGACCGACGCCGCCAGGGCCACCATGACCGGCGGAGACGTGCCGGCCACGCCCGGATTGAGGTGGTGCTCGGCAAACCAGTACCGCCGGTAGCCCAGGTCCTCGGCCCGGCGAACCAGGTCGATCGAGTTGCGTATCGCTTCGCCGGGCCCCGAACCCGAGCTGATCGGCACCAGGTCGAGCACGCCGAGAGGAACCCGTCGGGCGCTCATGCGTGCGTGCCTCCGGAAGCAGTGGCGGAGACGGGCCGGGCCGGGGGCAGGTCCAGATGGTGGCGGAGGGTGGAACCGGTGTACTCGGTGCGAAAGAGACCACGATCCTGGAGGATGGGGACGACTTCGTCGGCGAAACGGTCGAGGCCTCCCGGCGTGACATGGGGCACGAGGATGAAGCCGTCGGCGGCATCGGCCTGAACCAGGTGGTCGATCTGCCCGGCCACCTGGACCGGGGTGCCGACAAAAGACTGGCGAGCCGTCACCTCGATCATCAGCTCCCTGATCGACAGATGCTTCTCCTCGGCCAGCGCCCGCCACTCCGAAGCCGTCTGCAGGGGGTCGCGGGAGACGTTGGCCCGGCCCTGGATGATGGACGGGGCCGACAGGTCGGGGTCGAAAGCGGGCAGGGGCCCGTCGGGGTCGAGGGACGACAGGTCGCGGTTCCACACGTGTTCGAGAAAGGTGATGGCGGTGGGCCCGCTGACCTGTTGACGCCGGACCAGTGCCGCCTGCTCCTGGGCATCGGCTTCGGTGTCGCCCAGTACGAACGTGGCCGCCGGCATGACCTTGAGGGCGTCCGGAGATCGTCCGTGGCGGGCCACCCGCCCCTTCACGTCGGCGTAGAACCTCTGACCGGCTTCCAAGGTGCTGTGGCGCGAGAAGATGACGTCGGCACACGATGCTGCGAATTCCCGGCCCTCGTCGGAGTCCCCGGCCTGAAAGATGACCGGCCGGCCCTGGGGTGGCCGGGGCACGGTGAACTGGCCGTTGATGTCGAACTGGGGCCCGCGGTGCTCGAACGTCCCCGGGAACGGTCGGGCCAGGTAGCGCCCCGAGGCGGGATCGGCGGCGATGGCGTCGTCCTCCCACGAGTCCCACAGCTCAACTGCCGTCTCCAGGAACTCTCGGGCTCTGGCGTACCGCTCCGACTGGGGCAAGAACCCGCCCCGACGGAAGTTCTCGCCGGTGAAGGCGTCCCATGAGGTGACGACATTCCACGCCGCCCGTCCGCTCGACAGGTGATCGAGGGACGCGAACTGGCGGGCGACCTCGAAGGGCTCGTTGAAGGTGGAGTTGATGGTCCCGGCCAGGCCGAGCCGGTCGGTCACTCCGGCCAGTGCGGCCAGCACCGTGAACGTGTCGGGGCGACCCACCACATCGAGATCGTGGATCCTCCCCCGCTGCTCACGCAGGCGGAGACCCTCGGCCAGGAAGAAGAAGTCGAACTTGGCCCGCTCGGCCGTCCGAGCCAGGTGCTCGAACGAGCTGAAGGCGATGTGGCTCCCGGCCGCAGGATCGCTCCACACCGTGGTGTTGTTGACGCCTGGAAAGTGGACGGCCAGATGGATCTGCTTGCTCATCCGACCAGCTCTCCGGCGGTGGTGTAGCGGTTGGACGGCCGGTCGAGCCCGAGCCGGTCCCGGAGAGAGTGGTCGCGGTAGCGGGTCCGGAACACGCCTCGCTCTTGGAGAATGGGGACCACCCCGGAGGTCACCGCCTCGAGGTCGCGGGGCAGCACGGCCGGGCGCAGCCGGAATCCGGCAACGCCGGGGAGGTGCCAGGCCATCAGCAGGTCGGCGAGCCCGTCGGGAGTGGTGGTCACGATGGACGCGTCGGAGCGGTCCACCCGGCCGTCGAGACGGTCGAGCCGGTCCCTCCGATCGGCTGCCGCTCCCGGATCGTTCTCGAGGTGGACCAACAGGTCGACGAAGACCTTGAGGGGGGCGCCGAGGCGCGACTCCACCTCCTCCGCCTTCCCTACCTCGGCGAGGATGGCGACCAGCTGGTCGGGGGTGTGGGGCGTGACGAAGACCACGTCCGCGCACCGGGCCGCCAACCGGAACGCCGTCGGCACGTGGGCCAGGACCGACACCACCGGCTGACCCTGCGGCGGCCTGGGAGTGATGGAGGGGCCCCGGACGTTGAACCAGCGGCCCTGGAACTCTATGTAGTGCAACTTGTCCCGGTCGATGAACCTTCCGGTGTCGGCGTCCCGGATCTCGGCATCGTCCTCCCAGCTGTCCCACAGCCTCCGTACCACCTCGACGAAGTCGGCGGCCTCGTCGAACAGGTCATTCACCTGGTGGCCGCCCCCGCTCCCCGGACCGTCGCCCACCAGAGGACCGTCGGCCATGTCCCGCCGCCCGAACAGCCGGGCCTCGAGACCGGTGGCCGACACCCGTACCTGCACGCCGGCCCGGCCCCCGCTCACATAGTCCAAGGTGGCAATGGCCTTGGACACATGGAACGGCTCGGTGTGGGTGGTGGTGGCCACCGGGACCAACCCGATCTGGCCGGTGGCCGGGGCCACCCGGGCCGCCGTCAGGACGGCGTCGAGCCGACCCCTGACCCGGTCGACACGGTCATCGGCCACCCCCCGCCGGCTCGACTGCAGACCCATCTGGTCGTCGAAGGTGACGAAGTCCACCAAGCCTCGTTCCGAGTCCTCGACGAGGCCGGTCCAGTACCCGGGGGTGAGCAGCGCTCCAGGTAAGGCCCCATCTTCTCGCCATGCCGCTGGGTGCCAGCCAGCACCGTCGAGGGCGATGGCCAGATGGAGGAGAGGCCGCGAGGACGCTTCCATCCGCTCACTATAATCACGATGGGTTTAGTCGCCCATCGCCGCCGCCACCGGTTCCGGTACCCGGTGGCGGGCGCCGTCGCTCCCCCGAGAGCGGGCATCGGACGGTTGCACGCTGGCACAGTAGGGACGTGACTCCGGAGCCGACTGCCCATCCGAACGCCGACCGGCGGCCGCGGAACCTGGTGATGGTGCTGCTCGACAGCCTGAACCGGCACATGCTCGAGCCCTACGGAGGTAACGAGTTCACCACGCCCAACCTCGCTGCCTTTGCCGAGTCGGCACTCCGCTTCACCGGCCATCACGCCGGGTCCCTGCCCTGCATGCCGGCCCGGCACGACATTCTGGTCGGGGCACTCGACTTCCCCTGGCGCCCGTGGGGGTCCATCGAGATATGGGAGGACGCCATCACCCGGGCCCTGACCGAGCGCGGAGTCACCACCATGCTGGTGTCGGACCACCCGCACCTGTTCGAAACCGGGGGCGAGAACTACCACACCGACTTCACGGCGTGGGCCTACCAGCGAGGCCACGAGAACGATCCGTGGCGCACTACGCCCGACCCGACCTGGGCCGGTACACCGGCCCTCCCGACCGAGCGTCCGACCTACCATCATGGCTACGACGACTCCCGCACCTACTTCCGCTCCGAGGAGGACTTCCCCGGGCCGAAGACCATGTCGGCGGCGGCCGAGTGGATCCGTGGGTCGGCGGGCGCCCACGAGCGTTTCTTCCTCTTGGTCGACGAGTTCGACCCTCACGAGCCCTTCGACACCCCGCTCCCCTATGCCGGTCTCTACAACGATGACCGGGAGGCGGGTCTGGCTATCTGGCCTCCCTACCTGGTCGATGCCGTGGCCAGCGGCCAACTCGACCCGGCCAAGGCCCGCCACATCCGTGGCAACTACGGCGCCAAATTGACCATGATCGACCACTGGTTCGGCCATCTCCTGACCGCCATCGATGACGCCGGCCTCGGCGACAGCACGGCGGTGGTGGTGTGCACCGATCACGGCCACTACCTGGGTGAGCACGATCTGTTCGGCAAACCCGGGGCGCCGGTCTACAGCGAGCTCGGCCGGATCCCACTGCTGATCCGGTGGCCGGGCCGCCGGCGCGCCGACATCGATGCGCTGACCACCTCGGTCGACCTCCATGCCACCATTGCCGACCTGTTCGGTGCCGACGTCGACCACCCCACGCACGGCCGATCGCTGCTGCCGCTCATCGAAGGGACGGCGGCGTCGGTGCGCGACCTGGCCCTGTTCGGCTACTGGGGTCGTCATGTCGGGATCACCGATGGGCGCTACCGGTACCTGCGGGGCTGCGGCGACAGCAACTTCCCCCTCTCGATGTGGTCGAACCGGTGGTCGACCATGCCGGTCCACCCCCTCCCCCACTTGCGGCTTCCCCGCCCGGACCGGCGGGCCACGTTGCGCACCATGCCGGGGACCGACACCCCGGTGATCTGCCAGCCGTTCCAGCCCGGCGACGACCTGCCTTTTTGGGCCGGGTTCCAGCCCCCGTCCGGCTCGCACCTGTTCGACACGGCTGCCGACCCCGGCGAGGCCGAGAACCGGATCGGTGAACGGAGGGAGGACCAGATGCTCGACGCCCTGGCCACCGAGCTCAGGACCATCGGTGCTCCCTCGGACCTGCTCGAGCGAGTCGGGATCATCTGAGCGGGCTTGACGACAACCCGCCCGACTCAGGGCCTCCGGACCTGCACCTGGTCCACTCGGTGCTGTCCGTCCTTTCGAAGGATCAGGTGGGCCCGGGCCCGGGTGGGCGCCACGTGTTGGCGCATGTTGACGAGATTGATCTCCGACCAGGCCAGGTGGGCCACGCGGCGCGCCTCCTGCTCCGACAGCGACGAGAACCAGTCGAGGAACGGCCCCCGGTCCGTTCCCGCGGCGGACCACATGTCCAAGAGGCGCTCCTCGTGCCACCCGGCGGCGTCCTCCTCGGCCGAATCGACATAGAGGCCCACGTCGATGAAGTCGGAGACCAACGTCTGCCCACCGGGGCCGGCCGGTCCGGTCTGGAGGACGTTCAGACCCTCGACGATCACCACGTCGGGGCGGTCGATAATCCGACTGCGGCCGGCAAGGACGTCGTAGGCTTCGTGCGAGTACACGGGCACGGCGACCTCGGGGCCACCCGATCGGATGGACGACAGCGTCTCGAGCAGTGCCGGACGGTCGTACGTCTCGGGGAATCCCTTGCGCTCGGTCATTCCTCGCTCGGCCAGCACCCGGTTCGGGAACAGGAACGCATCGGTACCGAGCAGCTCGACGGCGGGACGGCTCGGGGCCCGGCTCAGCAGCGCCTGGATGACCCGGGCCGCCGTGCTCTTGCCCACTGCCACTCCCCCGGCGATTCCGATGATGAAGGGTGAGGCTCCGGCGCCCCCCGACACGAACTCGTCGAACAACCGGGCCGAGGTACGCCCGGACACGACCAGCAGCTCGAGCAGCTGGCACAGGGGCAGATAGATCTCGACGACCTCGCCCGCGGTCATTGGCTCGGAGATCACCACCTCGTGGGCGAGTTCTTCGGCCGACGGACCCGACCACGGTCGTACCAGTGCGGCCCAGTCCCGCCGGGAGAACGTCTCGAAACCAGAATCGGTCGCCTCGCGGGGTGGGACGTCAGGCCCCGGCATCGGTCATCCTCCCCGGACCGCCTCAGCGGCGGGGAACAGTGGCGAATCGGGCCCAACCTTCGGCCCGGTGTCCGGGCCGCTGGCGTCGTGCAGTTCGGTGGGCGCGGTGTTCACCCCCCTACTTCAGCGGTCTGCGGAGTCGTCTGCAGTTCAATCGATCCCACTCCGCCCGCCACGTCCGACGGAGCTTCCGTTGGTGGCGCCGTTCGCCCGCCACCAGGATCCCGGCCGAAAAGGCCGCACTGCGGGTGCCGCTGAGCGCCCGGCGTCGTAGCCAGTCCTCGGCCGCCACCGAGTCGTGGTGCTGGCCCAGAACGGTCTGGAGATCCTCGGCTGCCGCCGCCATACGCCGGCCGGCGCTACCGATGACCGGGGTCGCGGTCTCAGCCGCATACCGGAGCTGCTTGGCCCGGATGCGCACCTTGTGCAACTGGCCATCAGTGGGATGCCGCCCGGCGGCGCGGACCGTGCGCCGGAGACCACGCCAGCGCCGGCGGATCAGAGTTGGCAGAGCCTTCTTGGCTCGAGCGTCAGCTCCACCCAACTTGTGTCGCTTGGCCGAGGCGGCACTGAGCGGGATCGACCTCGAGGCGATGTCGAGCCGTTCGAGCAGCATCAGGTAGCGGTTGTCGTCCATGACTTCCAGCAGGTCCCGAGCGGCAGTTCGACGTTCTTGGTCCAGCGTGTTCCGAAGTTCAAGTGTTCCGCCTGATTCGGCGACCGGACCGGGGGCGAGGAGTGTCCCACCGAGCACGTCGGCATCGCGTACCTGGCCCAACACACCCCCCAACCAACCCAGCTCATCTCGCGCCCGCCCGGTCCAGGCCGGGTCCAGCTCCGAGGCCAGGAGCTTCAGATCCGACCGCAGTCGGCGGATGGCGACGCGCGCCTGGTGTATATCGGCGGGAGCGGGATCCGGTGCGTCAAGTCGAAGTCGGATGTCGTACTCGAGCAGCCGCTGGAAACCGATGCCGATGGACGCCTCGATCACATCCACGATCGATGACCGGCCGTTCAGAACGGGTGGTCCGGTGATGGCGGACTGGTGACCGGCGATGCGCAAGGCTTTGCCCAGTTTGGGCTCCCCGTCAGGGCGGGCCCCCGCCTGCAGGAGCTGGTCGACCACGCCGTCCATGATGGACCGGCCACCCTGTCCGAGCTCGAATTCGATCTGGCGGAAGCGCCCGCGCTGGCTCCCCGACACCACGACCGACACCGTGTCGTCGTCGATCTCTCCGCACGGTGTGCCCCGGGCGTCGCTCAGCATCAGGCGTCGACGTTCAGCCACCAGTTCGGCGATCTGCATGAACGAGGCGCGACGCACCACCCCGCACACGATCCTCGTCGCTTCCGACGGGATGGAGTCGGGTCCACCCGACCACGAAAGCTCGATCCGGTCGAGTGTCGGCCCGTCATCGGTGATGGGGAGCTTCAGCGTCCAGTTCCCCGATCCCCGTTCTTCGCCCGATCGATGGCGGAGCGTGATGGCACGATGCCACAGTCGCAGGTCAGGACTGTCGAAATACAGGGACCGCGTGTGCTGCTCGGGCAGTCTTTCGGTGCTGGTTACTACCCCGCGGAGGTTGGGGAGCGCGAAGTCGGGCTCCACCGACAGCTTGATCTCCTGTTCGATGGAGCGGTTTCCGCTCACCACTACCTGCCGGACACGGGATGGGGACGAGGTGACCGACCGTCGCCTCCCCCCGTTGCAGTAGGCATCATGCCGTCCGATCTCGCCGCGTCCGGTCGGTGGGAATGGTCGAACCGATGGGTAGGAGCATAGCAAGGGGTCCGAGCTGTCCGGCTGGTGGGACGAGCACCTACCGGGCGGGTACGGCGCACCGGAAAGGCGCGTCCGGGGACAACCGTGTCCGTCCCCGTGATTTTCGCAGAACGTCGGGACCAGCACCGTCGGATCCACGAGTCCCGCTCTCAGGCCCGGAGGCGCGCCTCTTTCGCATACCGAGCCGCGAGTTGCCGCGAGAACCCGAATACCCGTCCCAGCTCGCCGATCGACGTGCCCTCTTTCAGCGCGGTGGCGAACACGATCCTCCGCATCTCATGACGGGCCTCCTCTACCCCTTTCAACGAATCGTTCATCGCCTTTCTGAGGTCGGCCGGACCCAGGGCGAAGATCACCGCCGCCAGCTCCTTGCCTTGCTCGGACTGCTCCAGCCCTCCTCGGATCGATGCTTCGGTGAGCAGGGTGCAGCGTCGAAGCTCCGCCAGCGCTTCCAGCAGACGCTCGGCCGCCACCACGGGGTCGTGTGTGCTCGTGGCCATCTGCGATCATCTCTCTTCCACGGCCTGCTGGCGTATTGCGCCGGTCATGCCGGCTCCGTGATGGCCAGACGATACCCGATGGGATAGGTGCGGAGGCGGAAGGCGGGCACGGCCCGACCCACCGTTCTATGGGGTATCAGGCAGGCGCGGCGTGACCGGGCCCGAGGCCATGAGGCAGGATGGCGCCATGGCGCATGACCACAGATTCCGATTCGCGGCCCAGCTCGGCAACTCGCCACAGGGGACGGCCGATTCGTGGCTGGACCAAGCACGACGGGCCGAGGACCTCGGCTACTCGACCCTGCTGATGCCTGATCACTTCGGCGATCAGTTGGCCCCAGTTCCAGCCCTGGCCGCGGTGGCTGCCGGCACCACGACGTTGCGAATCGGCTCGCTCGTTTTCGGGAACGACTACCGACATCCGTGCGTTCTGGCCAAAGAGGCGGCCACCCTCGACCTCCTCAGTGGAGGTCGATTCGAGATGAGCCTCGGTGCCGGCTGGATGCGCACCGACTACGAGGCGTCGGGGATCCCCTATGACCCACCCCGGGTTCGGGTGGAACGGTTTGAGGAGTCCGTTGCCGTGATCCAGGGGCTGCTCCGCACGGACGGGCCATTCTCATTTGCCGGCACCTACTACCAGGTCCGAGACCACTCCCTCGCGCCCCGTCCCGCGCAGCGTCCGGGTCCTCCTCTGATCATCGGGGGCGGCGGCAAGCGGGTGCTCTCGTTCGCCGCCCGTCATGCCGACATCGTGAGTATCAATGTCAATCTCCGCGAGGGCACCGGCGGACCGGAGACCGCCCCCGACGCTTCCCCGGACCGGACTCGAGAGAAGCTGGCCTGGGTGAAGGAAGCAGCCGGCGGGCGCTTCGACGAGCTCGAGCTCAACGCCCTCATCGGGTTCGTGATGATCACCGATGATGCGGTTGACGTGGCCCAAGCCATGGCTCCTCACTTCGGCATCAACGCCGACGACGCCCTCCACGTCCCTTTGGCGCTACTGGGTACTCTTGACGAGATGTGCGACGAGCTGGAGTGGCGACGGGAGGAATACGGCATCTCCTACTGGTCGATCGAGTCCGAGAGCTGGGAGGAACTCGGACCGGTGGTGTCCAAGCTGTCCGGCACCTGACCACCCGCTGGGGTGATCCCGCCCTCGGCGGATGACGCGGCGGTACGAGGAGGAGACCGGCATGCCGAAGACCAGTGCAGGGTTGCTCCCGTTCCGGGATGCACCCGACGGCTCGGTCGAAGTACTCCTGGTCCATCCCGGAGGGCCATTCTGGAGGAAAAGGGACGACCAAGCCTGGTCGGTGGCCAAGGGGGAGTATGAGCCCGACGAGGATGCCCTGGTCGCGGCCGAACGGGAGTTCGCCGAGGAGACCGGCTGGCCGGTCCCCGCAGGTGACCGGCTCGACCTCGGGGAGGTGCACCAGAGCGGTGGAAAGATCGTCCGGGTGTGGGCGGTGGACGGGGCGGACCTGCCAACTGAGGGCCTGGTCAGCAACCGATTCGAACTGGAATGGCCTCCCCGGTCCGGCGTGATGTGCTCCTTCCCCGAAGTAGACCGGGCCGAATGGACCGACATCGCTACGGCGAGGACTCGACTGATCCGGGCCCAGGTGGTGTTACTTGACCGGCTCCTGGACCGTGTCAGCAGGCATGGGTGAGCGCGTCACCGCTAAGACTGGGGCATGTCCTCTCGGGAACTGGTGGTGCTCGGAACGGCCAGTCAGGCGCCTACCCGGCGCCGGAACCACAACGGCTACCTCCTGCGTTGGGACGGCCGATCCATCCTGTTCGACCCCGGAGAGGGAACGCAACGTCAGCTGCTCCTGGCCGGGGCGTCGTCGTGGCCGATCCATCACATCTGCATCACCCATTTCCACGGGGACCACTGTCTGGGACTTCCCGGTGTGCTCCAGCGGATGTCCTTGGACGGCGTCTCCCACCCCATCCACGTCCTGTACCCGGCCAGCGGTGACGACTACTTCGACAGGCTCAGGCACGCCTCGGTCTTCCGCGACCGGATCGACGTCCGGCCGGTGCCGGTCCAGGAGAACGGAACCGCGCTCGACGACGGTTCTATTTCCATCGTGGCGGTGCGGCTCGATCACGAACCCGAGACCTTCGGATGGCGCGTCGAGGAGCACGCCGGCAAGCGCATGTTGCCCGATCGACTGCTCGAGGCGGGTATACGGGGACCCGCGATCGGACAGTTGCAACGCGCCGGATCGATCGATGTGGACGGTCGACGGGTCGGGCTCGAGGAGGTCAGCGAGCATCGTCCGGGCCAACGTATGGCGCTGGTCATGGACACCGGCATCTGTGACGCCGCCGTGGAGCTGGCGGCCGGGGCGGACCTTTTGGTGTGCGAGGCCACGTTCTCCTCGGACGACGCTGAGCTGGCCCGTCGCTACCGGCACCTCACAGCTGCCGACGCGGCCCGGGTGGCGAGGGATGCCGGGGCCCGACGGCTCGTGCTCACCCATTTCTCTCAGCGCTATCCCGACACCCGGGACCTCGTCGAACAGGCAGCGGCCATCTTTCCCGACGTGGTCGCAGCCGAGGACCTGCTCGTAGTGGGTGTACCCCGGCGCCGTCACCAGAACCCACCTCGGGCGATGCCGTGATCGTCGACCGCGGCAGCGATCATCTCTCTGATGGTGGCCGGTCCGACTTCATCCGCCGGATGCCGAAAGCAGAGCTCCATCTCCACATCGAGGGGACCCTCGAACCCGAGATGATGTTCGAGCTCGCCGACCGCAACGAGGTCGTGCTTCCCTATGCCGATGTCGAAGACGTCCGCAAGGCGTACGTCTTCGACGACCTCCAGTCGTTCCTCGACATCTACTACGCCGGCTGCGCCGTGCTCATAACCGAGCTCGACTTCTACGAGCTGGCTCTGGCCTACGTGGTGCGGGCCGGCGCCCAAGGCGTGACCCACGCCGAAGTCTTCTTCGATCCCCAGACGCACACCGATCGCGGCATCCCCCTGGGGACGGTGATCGGCGGGATCGCACGCGGTCTCGAAGAAGGGTCGACCCGTCTCGGAATGACCTGGCGCCTGATCATGTGTTTTCTCCGGCACCTGGGCGCCGACGCCGCCATGGCCGCCCTCGACCAGGCGCTCCCCTATCGTCACCTGATCACCGCCATCGGCCTCGACTCCACGGAACGAGGCCATCCCCCCGAGGCGTTCGAGGCCGTGTTCAAACGGGCCGAACAACACGGCATGCTCGCCGTCGCCCACGCAGGCGAAGAGGGACCGCCCGACTACATCTGGCAGGCCCTCGACGTGCTGCACGTCCGGCGCGTCGACCACGGGGTTCGATGCTGGGAAGACCAGCTCCTAGTGGACCGTCTGCATGGGGACCGCATCCCGCTGACGGTCTGCCCGCTCTCCAATGTGAGGCTAGGCGTCTTTCCCGATCTCACCCACCACAACCTGGCCGTCCTCCTCCGTCGGGGGCTGCAGGTGACAGTGAACTCCGACGACCCCGCCTACTTCGGAGGCTACGTTGCCGACAACATGGAGGCAGCGGCCGCAGCGCTCGGCCTCGAGGATGCCGAGCTCCTGCAATTGGCGCGCAATTCGTTCACCGCCTCGTTCCTGTCCGAGTCCGAGCGGGATCGGCGCCTGGCCGAACTGAACCGCTTCATATCCGAGCAAGGCGGCCGGCCGGGAGACTAACCACCTGGGGGCGGTGGTGCCGACACCGCATCGACGGCACTTTTGGCGGCGCGCTCCGTGGCCAGTTTCGCCTCCCGGGCCGTCCGGGCCAGCCGGGGGATGCGAGCGGGGTGCTTCACCACGTAGGAGATTGCCGCCCTGAGGTCCGGCGAACCGTCCGGTTTGCTCAGAGCCAGCAGCTCGTCGTCGACGGTGCCGTCCTCGACCCGATCACTGATGCACCGAAAGACCGACCAGGGGATGCCGCGATCCTCACAGACCCCAGCGATGGCGCCGGTCTCCATGTCCAGGGCGACGACCCCGTCGGCCACCAGTTCGTCGATGACGGTCGGGTCGCTGATGAGGGAGTTCGACGTCCACATCGATCCCCTCTGCTCGCCCGACCCCAGTCGGGTCGGGCGGCGACGGGTGCCGGTGTCCTCATCCACGACGAACTCGGGAAGGACCAGGCTGCCGATCACCGCGTTCGGCTCGACGGATCCGGCAATGCCGACTACCACGACCAGCGCCACCTCGACCGCATCCAACAGGGTCGTGACGTGGTCGGCGGCAGCCACGGTCCCCATCCCGGTCACGATGGCGACCACGGGCCGACCGTCCAGAATTCCCTCGAACGTGTCGAGTGTTCCCAGCCGCGACCTCCGCAGACCCAGTCGCCGCTTGAGCGGCTTCAGCTCCATGGGCATGGCGCATACAAACGCCACGCGGCCGTTCGACCCGGATCCACTCTTCTCCACCGTTCGAGGATACCGGCTCGACGCCTCACCTCTCAGGCCGCTACCCAGCGGTCTGGATGACCCTCCCGGACGACTGGGACTCGGGGCTCTGGGCCCCTAGCCAATACAGAACTCGTTGCCCTCAGGGTCCACCATGACAGTCCAGCTGGTTCCGTTGCCTTCTCGCTGTTCGACCATCGTGGCGCCGAGACCGACAAGCCGATCGATCTCGGCCCCAGGTCCCCTGGATGCGAGATCGACGTGCATGCGGCTCTTGGCCGTTTTGGGCTCCGGGACTCGCCAGAACAAGATTCCCCGGACGCCTCGCTCATCTGGCGCCGCCAACGCCGCGAAGTCATCACTCTGAGTCAGCGGCAGGTAGCCGGTAACTTCTGACCAGAAGGCTGAGAGTCGTCGAGGATCAGCACAATCGAAGGTCACGTACTTGATGAATGCTGCCATTCGGCGCCTCTCACCTCCGGGTACGGCTCGAATCTAGCAACGGCGATCCGGCTACGGGGGCTCCGGTCGCAGCCACTCGACGAACTGGTCCCCGCCAGGCGCAACAACCCCGTCTACCCGGTGGACGGGAATGCACGGACGTGGGGTTTCAGCCAGCGATCACTATGCGGTGGCCAAAGTCCACGCTCTCCAGGGCCAGCAGGTCTCCGTACGACTCCTGCCATTTTCCGGTCCGAAGATCAGCCCGCAACCGTTCGATTCCTGGTTCCACCAGTTCCGTAGGCAAGGACGCAAACGTCGAACTCGCGGCTCTGACATCCGGCTCCAGGTACATCTCCGGTCGCCTCCAGAAGGCGGCCTGGAATCCATCGGTGAAGTCGTGAGGGATCTCGAAGGGGAGAACCGTGTGGGCGGCAAGTGCTTCGATCAGTGAGACCAGCGGAACAAACCGGCCGGTCTCCAGGGCGTCGATGGCAGGGACGTAGTCCTCGGCGATCCATAGCTTCCGACTGTGCTGTGGGTCCCAAGTAAAGAGAACCTGTCGACGGGCGACACGACGCAGCTCGACCAGTCCAGCGCCGAGGTCGTCCCAGTGGTGCATCGTCAAGATGGCCATGGCCGCATCGAAGGTACCGTCGTCAAAGGGAAGGGACTCGGCCACTCCTCGGACCCGTCGACCCCCATGGTGCTGGGCGAGCATCACGCTCGAAGGATCCACCGCCACCACCGATCGATCCGATGGCTCATATGAGCCCGCTCCAGCCCCCACATTGAGCACCGTCTCTGCATCACCAATCGCCTCGTCGATCACTGCCGCCAGACGCGGGTCGGGCAATCGCTTGGCGCCGTAGCCCGTTCCTATGTGGTCGTACTCGGCCATTCCGCTCGGCTTCACCGACCGCGAGTCTTTCCCATCCGTGCTACGGATGCGAGTGTCTCAAAGGGCCCGACACCTCCCGAAGCACTGGACACGGATTGTGTGGTCACGAGCTCATGCCTGTGCAGTCGAGGACCACAGCGTCGATGTGCCGGAGGAACGACGTCACGTCGTAGGGGGATCGAAGCCGATACACCGAGCAGGTGAGCCGGGAGCTGGCCAGAGCGGTCGCGGTGTCGCGTCGGCCGTGACTGGCATAACGCCGTATCCAGCGCCAAGATTCCAGGAGCGGGGCCGGATTGCCCTTCACCTTCCTGACAGTGGCTCGGGCGAGGCAGGTGGATCGTGGAAGATCCAGCCAGACAACCGCGTCCGCGGCCTGGAATCGAGCCTCTGCGACCGCCCGGTAGTCGCCAGAGACGATCCATCGATCGCCGCTAATCAGTTCGGAGTGCATCGCCGTCCACTCCGCCTCTGTCGGCGGCGGCGTTTGACGCCAGTAAAAATCGTCTAGATCGAAGACAGGCAGGCCGAGGCTCGATCCGAGGTGGGCGGCAAACGTCGACTTGCCCGAAGCAACAGGACCCACGATCGCGACGCGGTTCACTGAAAAAGTATGGCCCAAGTGTGTCGCGCTCCCACCGATGGGCGCAGGCCAGATCTCAGGCAGCTGTCAACCAAGCCGGACATGGGACACTGAGTGGTCGGATTCGGTCACAGGAGGTTTGCCGGGCGTCTCAGTCCCACGGGATGCCGTCAGCCGCGACCGAAATAGGATTACCCAATGGCTGAGGTTCCTCATGACTTCGACTCGTCCTACGAGGGGACGCCCCCCTGGGACATCGGGCGCCCGCAACCAGCATTCTTGACACTGGCCCGATCCGGAGCTCTGACCGGTCGCGTTCTCGATGTCGGATGTGGAACGGGCGAACACGCTCTGATGGCCGCCGGGCTCGGCCTCGATGCCACCGGCATCGACTTCTCACCCAGGGCAATCCGACTGGCTGAGCAGAAAGCCCGACAGCGGAGCCTTGATGCCCGCTTCTTCGTGGCCGACGCACTGGAGCTCGAATCGAGCGGCGACAGGTACGACACTGTCTTGGACTGCGGCTTGTATCACGTGTTCGATGATCGCGACCGGGCCCAATTTGTCAAAAGCCTCACCGCCACCGTTGAACCTGAGGGTCGCTATTTCATGCTCTGCTTCAGCGATCAGCAACCGGGCGACTGGGGACCGCGGCGGGTGAGCAGAGCCGAGATCCAGTCGAGCTTCACCGATGGGTGGCGCGTCGAATCGATCGAGAAGTCCCTGATCGAGATCACCATCGACCCCGACGGAGCACGCGCTTGGCTCGCGGTCATCACCAGGTCCTAGTTCAGCCAGAGTCCGGCTGACTCCCGACCCCTGCCGGTCACGCCGGGCACGGCCCACGGTCCGATGACCCTTTGGGCAGCCAACCTCGGGATCAGTCACTACACGACCACGCCCAAGTGGATCGGGGCCGAACCACCCAAAGGCCATCAAAGTCCAGGCACCCGAGTGGAGTGCCGGACCATCGTAGACGGTCATCCACCTGCCAGATGATCCGCGGCGTGAGATCCTTCGCTCAATCGGCCAAGAGACAGAACTCGTTCCCCTCGGGGTCAGCTAACACCACCCAGGCTGCGGTTGCAGCTTGCCCGACATCCACGCGGGCTGCTCCAAGTTCCAGTAGCCGACCGAGCTCGCCAGTTGGGTCCGTGTTGTCTGCCCGCAGGTCCAGATGCAGCCGATTCTTGACGGTCTTCTCCTCGGGTACTGGGAGAAAGTCCACTACCGGCCAATTATCGTCGGCCCCGGCGATGCTCACACCCTCCTCAGATTGTTCAACGATGTGCCATCCCAGGACAGAGCACCAAAAGTCAGCCAGTGCTGGAGGGTCGGCGGCGTCAATACAGATATTGGTAACACGGCTGGTCATCGCCCAAAGGTAGCCAATGGGTGTCCGGCGTCAAGAGCCCCGATCGGATCCGATGCCTCCCTAGCCAGTCAGTGCGCGTGGCAGTGCCGTTCAGCCACGGTTGACAACCGCCTTGGTCCTGGGGTTTGAGAGCACTTCATTCCGACTTGGCCAACCCCATCAAGGCGTCGTAGGCCGCCACTTTTTGCGTGTCCAGGTTGACCTCGTCGAAAATGACCTTGCCCCACCGAAGTCGCACATATTGCACTCCGTGGTTCGCATACGCGACCTGGCCGGTGTGATCGCGGAAGGTGTCATCGAAGACGACACAGGCGCTCATGCTCCACGGAGGGCCGCTGACGACGACGTCGAGCACCTCGAGCTGCGGTTTGAGAGCGGCAAAGCGCTCAAACCACGACTCAATCGAAGGGTGATCGGTGGTGTCGATAGCCCAGCTGTGGGATCCGGCAAACCGAAACCGAGCACCAGCCCGGAACAGGTTCACCACCGGCGCCGATTCCCCAGCGCCCAAGGCTCGATACCCTCGAGCCACCATCGTTCGAACCAACCATCTTCGCATCGGCCGCTCCTTTCGAATCGAAGAAGTCAGTACTCGACCGACCACCTCAGTTCTATTCCGTCGTCTCCCAGTTCGTCTACCGGAACGACGTAAACGTCGTGCCAGTCGTCGATGTGGACGGACGGGGTGGCCAATGGACTGGCTTCTCTTCCCTGGGCTCGATCTGCGGTGAGAGGCCGAGAAGCTCCGATGTGGGGACCGGCCAGAGAGGATGAATCTGGTCGGACTCGGGGTGCTGAGAGTGATCACACCTCGGACCGAACGCCCCACCCGACGCCCGGGGGCGCCCCCGGATCGCCCCGCCTAACCACTGGGCCCCGCCCCCGCCTCAGACTGGCCATAGCGAGCAATCCATTCGTCATTGATTTCATCGGCTTGGCGACCGTGCCGGGACGAGATCTTCCTGTCGTCGGGAAGTTGCAGGCCCAAAAACTCCAAGATGCCGTGGGCGGCTCCGACCGTGTCAGCGACCAGTTCCTCGTATCGAAGCATGTGCGGTTGGACGTCGAGAGACGCAAGCCAGCACTGCCATGCTGCGTTGTGTTCTTCGATCGACCTGACCAAGCCTCGGATCTGGCTAAAGTCGAAGTGAGGTTCGGTGACAGTCGTGTCTCCCCGTTGCCAGTGGCCTGTCTGCTCGGCGCGCGCCCACGACACGGCCTGGGCGACGATGTCGTCCCGGTAAAGGAGGACAAAGCGGATGCGGCCGAAGACACCGGTCAGCAGCTCGAAGTCCGGCCGCGTCCGGTCTCGGTACGCAGTTCTGAGTTTGGCGACGATCTCGTCCATCGTTCCCCACATGACCCTGGCCCCAAAAACCCCGTTCTCCGTGCTGCCGTCCCTGATGGCGGCGCCCACGTACTCTCGGTAGTCGAAGGATCCATTCGCATGACGCCCGATTCGCCATCGATCGGCCCACATGGGCTCGTCAACCAGTCGGAAATAGGATCGTGGCCGTCCCGCAATACCAGTGGACTGCATTAGGTCGCACAAAAGTGTGCTTCCGGTACGCGGCGTGGTGCAGATCAGATACGAGTCCGTACGGGCCGGTGTGTCCACGAAACCATTGAAGCACCTGCCTAGACGTTGTCCACTCTGCATCCCGCCTGCCTGGGCAGTAGCGGACCTCCAGCACATTGGCGTCAGGGTGCGACGGCCGGAGTTTTCGCCGATAGGGCGGAGCCTGATCGTGGCAGCTCCCGGAATCCGCGCCATCGGCGACCAACAGCATGGTCCTGGCCGGCCACGGATACGCTGGGGGGAGTGTGCCTCCTCCTTTTTGCCTGGCAGACCGAACGTTCATACCCGCTGACGGTGGCAGCCAACCGCGACGAAAGGCTCGACCGGCCGGCGCGCTCGTTCTGTGTCATGAGGGAACACCACCCGAGGATGCTCGGCGGGCTCGACGACGTGGCCGGGGGGACGTGGCTGGCAACAAACGAGCACGGGGTGGTGGCCGGCCTTACCAACCGGCCGTCTCCGGGCGGGCGCGATCCCGACAAGCGGACGCGTGGCGAACTCCCCCTGTTGCTGTCCGGCCATCCCACCGCCGCCGCCGGGGTGGAGACCCTCGTCCGCCGCACTCGACCAGGCGACTACAACCCGGCATGGCTACTGGTCGGTGACCGCCGGTCGCTCTTTTCCATTTCGCTGCTGCCTGACGAACCGATCTGCGTGCGACAGCTCGGCCCGGGCATCCACGTTCTCGAGAACGCTCCGCTCGGTCAGGCTTCCGTCAAGGTCGACCACGTCAACTCATTGGTGGAGGAGGCATCGTTACAAGGTCGTTCACTCTGGGAAGCACTACCTTCGGTCCTCTCCGATCACACCGTGCCCGCACCGTCCGAACCGATCGTGTTCCCGGACGAGGAAGCCGTGAATCGGTCCCCCGCCACGCTGGCGGCCTGCGTTCACACCGACGGTTTCGGGACTCGCTCGGCAACTCTCATACGGGTTCCGTCTGTAGTGGACGCCCACCCCGAGATGCTGGTGGCCGACGGACCCCCGTGTACGTCCCCCTTCGTCGATGTCACCAGTCGATGGACATCATGATCCCGGTCGACCAATTGGCGGGCAGGCGGCGGTCGGCTGCGACGGTGCCTCGGGGCCAACGCCCCGCCGTACGTGCCGTTCCGATCTGATCGTTGCCCGATGCCCGCTATCGCCATGAGGGCTTGAGTGGGCGTACTGCTCCGCTACTAGGGTTGGCGCAGTGACGCCATTAGGACCCGTCGGAGAACTTGCCCAACCGCACGAGACCGAGCTTCCAGTGACCAGGTCTGTCCGCCGCGAATCACACTGACCATGAGTGAGAGCGCCCGCACAATCAGTTTACGGTCCGGATCGGACGGCCGTGGGGGGATCTCGCGGTCCCGATCGGCGGCTCTCGGGACCCTCCTGTTCGTCCTGTTTCTGACCTTCCTCGACAACACCATCGTCACGGTGGTGCTGTCCCACGTCCAAAGCGACCTGCACGCCTCGGTGAGCCAGCTCCAGTGGGTGGTGAATGGATACGCTCTGACCTTTGCCAGCCTCATGCTGAGCTTCGGCACCATCGGTGACCTCCTCGGGCGCAGGAAGGTGATCTTGTTCGGGGTGGCCGTCTTCTGCGCCGGTTCGGTCATCGCCGCGGTTGCCTCGAACACCGACACCCTCATCGCCGGCCGGGTGGTCATGGGTATCGGCGCCGCCGCCTCCGAGCCCGGCACATTATCGATGATCCGCCACCTCTACCCCGACCGGGCCCAACGAGCGCGGTCTCTAGGAATCTGGGCCGCAGTCTCCAGCCTGGGGCTGGCCCTCGGTCCTCTCATCGGGAGTCTCCTGGTGTTCGGCTGGTCGTGGCGGGCCATCTTCTGGTTCAACGTCATCTTCGGCGTCCTGGCCTTCATCAGCGCGCTGGTCGTGCTGCCCGAGAGCTCCGACCCGGTGAAGGCCCGGTTCGATATCCCCGGTCTGATCCTTGGAGCACTCACCCTCGGATCACTCACCTTCGCCATCATCCTTGGAGAGACCGCGGGCTACCGCACCTGGTGGATCGACCTGCTCTTCCTGACCGCCCTGGTCATGGCGGCCGCCTTCGTACTCGCCGAGCTCCACGCCAAAAACCCGGTGCTGAATGTCCGCTATTTCAAGATCCCCACATTTGCCTCGTCTACCGTCATCGCCTTCACCGTGTACTTCGGAACCTTCGCCATCTTCTTCATGGTGGCCCTCTACCTCCAGGAAGTGGGGTCCGTCTCTCCGCTGGGCCTGGCCCTCAACTTCGTCCCCCTGGCCGTCGGCATGGTGGTGGCCTCACTGCTCACCGGTCGCTGGGTGGCGGTGTGGGGCCCCCGCATTCCCATGGCTACCGGATGCATGCTGGCCGGAGTGGGCATCCTCCTGACCGACGCCAACATCTCCCCCCACGCCGGCATCGGCCAGATCGGGTGGACCATGTTCATCGCCGGTGTGGGGGTGGGCATGGCCATGGTGCCGGTGACGTCGGCCACGCTGGGCTCGGTTCCGGGCGAGCACTCGGGCATGGCCGCATCCACCACCAATACTTTCCGGGAGCTCGGGGCCGTGGTTGGCGTGGCCGTCCTCGGTGCGATCGTCAACGGCCAGCTCACCGTCAACCTGGTGCGGCGGCTCACCGCCATCGGAATTCCCAAGTCGTACCAGTCCCTGGTGGTCACGGCCGTCACCACCGGCGCCGAGGGAGGCGAGGCGAAGTCCGCCGAGGCCAAGAACCCCAGCATCGCCCACATTGTCAAAGAGGTGACGTCGGCCGCCTACGGCGCCTTCAGACACGGCCTCAACCTCTCGCTCACCATCGCCGGTATTTTGTTGCTGGCGTCATCGGTGTTGGCGGCGACCACCGTGTACGGCCGCCGGGTCCACCTCGAGCGGGTCAACTCGGCGGACGGCCACCTCCTCCACATCTCGGTGCAAGGTCCGCCCGTCGGGAAGGATGCGCCCGAGGGCTCCTGACCTGGACCGGGATCTCGAGCGGCTACGGCGGGCCGTCCGATTCCGCAATCTCCATCTCCGCTGACTGGAAGATCGGCAGCACGAACGGCTCGGTCGCGTACTTAGCACCGGGCCGGTGGTCATCGCCCAGTGCGAGCGGCCGTGCATCGAGGTAATCCCGTACCGAGTCGATCTTCCCGTTTTGGATGTGGTACCAGGTCGAGGTGGGTAGCAGGCCCGCCGGTTCGGTGACCAAGTCGTAGAGAATGCACACGTCATCGCCGTCGACCACCATCCGCCGCCGTTCGGCGCCGGTGGTGATCTTCGCCAGCCTCTCGAGCTCTGCCATGTACTCCTCGACGCCTTCATTGGCACCGAAGGGGCCGACGAAGTTGCCGTCGTCCTGGAGCAGAGACCGTGCGGTTGCGAGATCGCCCGAGGTCCAAGCCTCAAGGCAGGTGTTTGCGATTGTGCCGGCATCGAGTCCAGACATCTTGACCCCCAATGAGTTGGTCCGTGTCCCTCGCTCCCACTCTACCAACGGCCTGACCAGGTAAACGTCCATTGGGCGATGTGGCGTCTAGCAGGAAGGATGTCCACCCGGGACCGGTCATTGCCTCCCCCGGGGCCTGCAGGCTCCCGCCCCGCCATCCAAGCGGACCACCCGGTTTCCGTTGCCGACCGAGCCGGCTCATCGGGCTGTCTCGATCACGCCCCTCGTTGTCGTGGCTGCGTCCTCAGCAGCTTGATGGGCCGGACGTGCGTGCAGTGCATCCGAAAACACTTCGACCCCGATCGGGGCTTCAGTCCCGGTATCGGACAACGCCCGCACGATGCCATCCAAGTCGAATTCTCCCTCGCCGGGGAGCGCTCGCTGATGCAACGTGGCCTCGACCAGATCGGGCTCGGGCTCGACCGGACCGTCGTCGAGCTGGATACCCAGGATCAAACGCCCGGGTACCGCGCCCAGCTCGTCGATCCCGGTCCCCGAGCGCACCAGGTGCCATGCGTCGACGTTGATGCCCCCGTTCGGGCAGTCAGCCAGTCCGACAACGGCCAACGCAGTACTCAGATCCGGGATCTTCGACCACGGAAGCCACTCGACGTGTACCAGCAGGTCGTGCTCGGCTGCCCGTCCGCACAGTCTGGCGAATGCCTCGGCGGCGGCATCGATGTTCCAGGCACCCCCGAAGACATCGACGGCATTGACGGATCGTGCCCCCAGGGCGTCAGCGATGGAGAACAGCTCGCTTTCGCCGAACCGAAAGATGTCCTCGCTGTCCAGTTCGGGCGGGATATGAACGTCCGATGCACCGGGGAGCCACCACCAAGCGGGGTCCAACTCCCCCACCACCAAACCGTGGTCGGCGAGCAGGTGGGCCATGTCGGAATCGGTGAGACCCTCGGCGCGAGCGGCCGCGTAGTCGCGGCCCCACAGGGAGATCCCCGCGAACCCGGCCGCCGCCGCCGCCGACACCCGTTCTGCGAACGGCGTGCCGCGACGCAAAGTACCTGAGCACAGCACCAGGTCGTCCGGTCCCAATTGTTCCCTCCTCGGCGCCCGCCAACAACGGCACCCGTGCTCCGAACGATAGCGGCGGGTCGAGTCACAGGCGATTCGGCCGCAGCTCCGGGGTCGGTCGGAGGCGACCAGGGCTGACCCTCGTCGGGGAGCTGTCGGCAATGGACCATGGCACAACCGACTGTCGCCACAACGGGAGTGGGCCGAACGCCGGCTTGCACCCACAACCGGCGATTCCGCCTCGCTAGTTGTCGACGGTCACGGTGACAGGAGCACTTCGGGCGATCTGGGCGGCAGCGTCGTAGGCGATGCTCTGCAATGAGTAGACGCCATTGGAGACGCGGTCTGAACTCCATTCCGCCGCCCATCCGACCAGGCTCGAACGGGCGCCGGTGATCAATGTGCTGTGGTGCGATCTATCGGTGATGCGGAAGTCGACCTTGGTAACGGGAACGGAATCCCGCACCGAGGAATCCAGGACGGTGGTCCCCGACAAGGTGGAGCCATTCGGGGGAGCCGCCAAGGTCACCCGAAGGGCCGGGAGCCGAAGCCTCTCCGGCACGTTGAGCCACACTGTGACCCGGCCGGTCGTTGTCGGAGCACCGACGGCAGCCGAAATGTCGTCGGAGATCACCTTGGGGCTGTCTCCGGCGCTCTCCCAGACGATGGCCCCGACGTGATAACGAATCAGAAACGATCGGATCGCCTCGGTTGCCGCCGTCCCCGAAATCGGCAAGGCCCCACCGTTATAGGCCGCATCGAAGAGGCTCTCGACCAACGCCGGTGAGAGCGGCGGCGGGACGGACGTGCCTTGGTCGCCTGGGACAAAGGCATACCCGCCAAAAGCCTTGAATCTCATGCCGGCCACAGCCTGGGCCAGCATTATCCCTTCGGTCGAGGGGTCGGAGTAGGGATAGGTGAGCACGACCTGCCCTTCCCGTATGGCATTGACGGACGTTGTCGAGAAGAACGACGGAACCCCGGCTGAGGTTGAGGTATAGCTGGTCCTCGGGAGTAGCGGAAGCGCGACAACTGCAACAACCGCGACAACCGCTACGAGTACGAGCGATCGGGTGACCTTTGTCGTCCTCGATCTGAGGTCGGAAACTGTCCAACGTTCGTGCAGTTCTCCGATGCCGATGGCAAGCATGGCCGCGGAAAACAACGCGGTGAAGAGCGAAAGCCGGACCGGTAGGAGCTCCTTCAATGCTCCAAACACCCAGAGCAGACCTTCTGGCATCGGGACCCCCGTATCGTGTCCGTCGATGTACAGATAGGGCCCCAGCGACAACACAAAAGCGATCGTGGCCATCGCCCCGGCTACCAGGAGGGCTCGGTTGCGTCTCAGAAAGAAGGCAAAGCCGATGAGAAGAATCAACAGTGGTAAGCCCAGGTACATGCCGTTCTCGGCCAGATTGGCACCGGTGAGCTTGGTGCCGGCCGCCAGCATTCCCGAGGTACCGAACCGCATGAGGTGCGTTGGCAACACGGGGCCGAGTAGGTCGCCCGGGTAGAGCGCCAAGTCGGCAACGGAATGTGGGACCCCGCTGAGGTGAGCCGGTCCCCGCGCCGCATACCAGATCGGGTAGGCGAGCAACACGCCCGCACAGCCGATTGCATAGATGGCGGCCCTGAGCGCGTAGTGCCACCGATGTCGTACCTCCTTGCGGCCAATGGCGGCCAGAACGACAACCAGCGCAACGCCCATAATCGCGGTGGTCACGAACACCTCGATGGAGATCAGAAACTGGCCGACACAGAGGAGACCGAGTACCAGGCCGGCCCGAGCCGGTCTCCACCGTTGCCGAACGAAGATTTCATCGATCATGAGGAGGATCAGCGGAGGGAGCGGCACGAAGGTCAAAAAGAGATGACCCAGCCCCTGACCGAGCATGTACGCCGAGAAGCCGTAGAAGAGGCCCCCGACGAACGCCGCAGGCCACCAGTTCGTCCACCGCCGAAGCGCCAGACACATGGCGAACGCCGAGCTCACCACGGCCAGCCTAATGAGAAGGTTCCAGGTAACCACGGGTCCGAATATGAGGGTGATCGGTGCCGCCAGAATTCCGAGCCCTGGTGTCGAATCATTGACCAGGAGGTTCACGCCCGTCGGATAGTTCATCCACTGGCTGAAGAACACATTGTGCCCGTGACTCAGAGCGTACGCGGGCCAGGCCAGGAACCAAAGGGCTTGGGGGGCGTCGCCTACCGCGCCGTCTGTCATCTGACCGGCCCCCAGCCCATTCCGCCAGCCGAACTCCAGCTGGGCCAATCCGGCGTACAGGACCAGACACAGTGCGCCCGGCCAAAGCTTGGCCCATAGTGCAGCCGCGGTTGTCCGCCGGGTTGGCTCAAGACCACCGTCCGGCTTGTCTGGCTCAAACGGATCGGCCGAAACCTCGAGTACTTCCACCCCATCTTCTTTCGAGCGTCCGATGACGGTATCTTCTTCCGCCCGTCAGAGTAGGCAAGATGGTAGCTCGTTTGCGCGACCCGGACTCGGGAGCGGTATGACGGGTTCGGACAACGCCCGGTCAGCGTCGGAGTGGAGCCCACCAGGGCGCATACGGGGCTGAGCGGAGGACGAGGGAGCAGGAGAGGGAGTATTCGGTTCCTGCTCGGTACGGCCGAAGAACTGCGGCACGGTGTGTCACAGTCGTATCGTGACCCTCGACAGACGGTGTCCCGGCCCGAGGTGGTGGTCCTGATCTCCGAACCCGAAACGGTCGTTCTTCGATACTTCGATCACATGGTTACCCACGATTGGGCGGCGTTGACGCAGTGCCTCCATCCCGATGTGGTGCGGGTGGGCCCGTTCGGTGACACATACAGCCCTCGGGGCCCCTATGTGACGTTCCTGTCCTCGCTACTTCCCACCTTGGTCGAATACGACTTGACCATCGAACGTATGGTCGCCCACCAATCGGTGGTGGTCGTTCAACTAAGCGAGGCGATGGAGATCGATGGTTCGGTGGACGTGACTCGCGAGGTGCTGGTATTCGACACGGATGGGACGGGCTTGATCACCCGCATCGACATCTTTATCCAACGCCCGTCGGCGTGAACCGGCCCGGACTGGAGACGGACTACTCCACTCGGGCAATCTGGGTATACGACACCAACGCCACGAGAGGTGACTGAATGACCGACACAACCGAGTCAGATGACCAATCCGGAATCATCACCAAGACGCGACCGGGATCCGTATCAGAGGCGGTACAAAGACTCGTCGAGCTGGTCGGGCAGCGTGAGATGAAGGTCTTCACGATCGTGGATCACAGCGCCGAGGCCCAAGACCACGGGCTGACCCTCCGCGACACCCAGGTTGTCGTCTTCGGCAGTCCGGTAGCGGGTACACCCGTCATGGAGGAAGTACCGTTGGCCGCCCTCGACTTGCCGCTCAGGGTGCTCATCTGGGATGACCACGGCCAGACGAAGATCAGCTACACCGATCCGGCCGCACTTTCCCGGCGATACCGACTGAGTACCGATCTGGCCGCTCGATTGGCCGGCATCGGACCACTCACCGATGCGCTCGTCGCCTGAGACCTGCTCGAACCCTTGGGTGGGGGATCCCCGGCGAATGCTGGCGAAACTGCGTGCCCCATGGTCGTCTGGATCATGGCCGGTACTTCACGACCGTTGGGGTCCTGGCCGAGGCGGTCCCTCGCCGCCTATCGCCAAGCCGACCACCACGGTCCCGAATACCGGCGAGCCAGCCAGCAGGGCCCACAGACTTCTCCCACGACGAACAACACTCGTGGATCAACACCGTCCGCTCTTGGGGTGCCGCCGATACCGCACCCGCCGGAACGACGGCGTAGCACCGAAAAACCACACCAGCAACCAGTGTCACGTTGCAGTCATAGCGTGCTCTCGCTAAGTGAGCGGGCCACCAAGGACGTTGGCAAGGGGTGCCCTCTATCACCGGGAGTTGGGCGGTTATCGCCTGCCACCCAACGGCACTTCGATGCGTGGTGATAACTGCCGCCGAGACGATCTCGTCCGAGACCACGTTCGATCAGCCGAGAAGCGGGAATGGTTGAGCCATGTCCATTAATCATGTGCTTGCCGTAGTGCCCGTTTCCGACATTCATGTTGCGCAGCGATGGTACGAGGCTCTTATAGGTCGACCGGAGGACAACCACCCCATGGACACACTCGTCGAGTGGAGAATCACGGGAAACGGGTGGGTGCAGGTCTTTCACGACCCCGAACGGGCCGGGTCCACACTTCTCAACTTTGCGGTAGACGATCTGGACGCCCAGGCCGCTGCACTGTCAGCGAGAGGCTTGGTGCTGGACGACATCCAGTCAGCCAACAAGGGTGTCCGGACTGCAAGTATTAACGACCCTGATGGCAACAGGATCACCTTGATAGGCGGCTTTAGAGTCGTCTACTGAGCACCGGTTCCCGCCGGGTGCCCCCGAACGGTGACAATGGCCTCGAGGGTCCACCGCTTCGCAGCTGGTCCTCAACATCTTCGGGAGCACTGGGAGATTCGGCTGGGGCTGAGCAGTACCTTGATGGCATTCCTGGGAGGTCCTGGCTCTGGTGTCCATGCGAGACTGAGACCGATGCGGACACCTGGCCTCTCCTTGCAGGCGTGCTTCCGTCCATTGCGGTACTCGTCGTGTATGTCGGTCTGGCTGGGCGTGGTGGGAGTGCGCCGCCACCAATAGCGATTCAGTCGCCGGTAGCCACGACGCTCTCGTGGTTCCAGTCGGTCAACCGCGCACAACATGCCCTCGTGTCCAGCGAGAGAACCCGAATCGAGCGCGAATTCGACGCCGCGGCGATTAAGCGATTAAAGGAGAGCGCGCGATCCGACATCGCCATCGGCGGAACGGAGCTCGCCGGCCAAGCGATCGCCGAGGGGTTGGTCGAGCAAGCGTGCCCTGCCCGCCGGCGTCCATGCCCAGCTGGAGGTATTAGACGAGCGCCGCTTTCGCAATGGCGTTGTATACCTCCGCTACCGCAACCAGACCTGAACTGCCGGTCGGAAGCGCACCGGTGCCCTATTACGCCGGGACTGGGCGCCACCGAACACCCGTACGAAAGGATCGGGGGGGATGCCGCTGTCCCGACCACCTGGAAGGACTGACGGGGATTAGGTCTGCGTGAGACTGGCGACGCCGGCCGAGCGACAGTGCTGGCGCCGGTCTCGGCGCCCCGTTCGACGATCGGCGGTTCGTCGCGTCTGGGAACGGCTCACAATTCAGTACTCACTACTGAGGGTCACCCCTTCTGCCTTCCGTACCATCAAAACGTCGTTACCAGCGGCAACCCGAAATCTCAAAGGAGATGCAAACATGGACAATCGCCAACGGCGCTGGGTGGGCCTGGGAGGGCTGGCTCTCGTCGTCTCGCTCCTCGCCACGATCCTCTTCACTCCGAACGGACCGGATGCCACAGCTGGTCCGGAAAAGGTGGCTGTCTTCGCCCGCCACAACCAAACCGGACTGTATCTCAGCGCATATCTGATCTCCTTGAGCATTCTTATCGCAGCCGCGTTCCTCTGGTATCTGCGTGACGTCGTTGCCCCGTCCGAGCCGGGCCGACGCTTGGTCAACCTCGGTTTCGCTGGAGGAATCCTCTTCTTGGTCGAAGGAATGCTCAGCGCCGGCGCCGCATTTGCCATGGCCGATGTTGCGAAGCACGCCGACGCGAACGTGCTGCAGACGTTGAATATTTTCCAGTCGGACGTGAGCACTTTTGCCGGGGGCGCGTCGGCTCTGTTGTTGGGTGCCACCAGCCTCGCCATCATTCGGAGCAAAGCACTCCCAAGCTGGCTTGCTTACGTCGGGCTCGTCCTCGCCGTCGCATCGTTCGCCATTCCCATGCTCGGGCTTCCCATCGTTGCCCTGTGGTGGCTTCTCACTGGCATCGTCGTGCTCGCCACATCGAGAGCATCGGCAGTTGCCCGCGAACTCACCCCCTCCGCTTGACGATGGCGAGCCAGTTCAGACGAACGTGAAGCGTAGGACACACCTCATCTGAAGCGACCCCCAGATCGGGCGATCTCACACAACCATGTGTCTTCTCTCCAGACATGGCAACCACGACCAGCATCGTCGGAGAGCCTTGCTCCGCGTCCGAACCTTCGCCCAAGACTGCCCCCGAACAGTGACAATGGCCTCGAGGGTCCACCGCTTCGCAGCTGGTCCTCAATATCTTCGGGAGCACTGGGAGATTGGGCCTGGTCATGAGGCGTCCTTGGACGTCGTCGGCCGAGCTCTTCCAGCGGACATTGACAACGGCACGCCCCGTCTCTGAGCTTGGGTGATTGGCCCGGGTTGCTAGGAACAACCTGGACCGCCCGTCACTCCGATCAAGGACGGCCGTGCCACCCCTCACCGCTAAGGAAGGAAGGGATGGCCGTGACCATCGTAGAGGCTGCTCCCGGGATCACGGGTGGTGTCGACACCCACCTGGACAAACACGTTGTCGCCGCACTCGACCCTCTGGGTCGACTCGTTGGCACCGAGTCATTCAATGCGACCCCGCCGACTACAAGGCACTGTTGGTCTGGCTCGAGGGTTTCGGCCAGGTGACCAAGATCGGCGTCGAGGGAACCTGCTCCTATGGGGTCGGGCTCTCCCGGTTCCTGCGGAGGAAGGGTGTCGAGGTCGTCGAAGTCAACCGGCCCAACCGGCAGTCCCGGCGCAACCAGGGCAAGTCCGATCCGCTCGATGCGATCGAGGCGGCCCGGGCCGCCATCAGCGGTCGGGCTTCAGGTGCGGGCAAGACCAAGGACGGTCCCGTGGCCGTGGGTCTGGCTCTCCCCCTAACTGTCGTCCCTCGGGGCTGACCTGCCGGTGACCCGCCGACCCACGCCTCGGGACCACTCTCACCAAGACGCGTGACTTCGTAAGAGCATGCCCTCGCTCCACGAATGGCTCATCACTGTTGCATCCGCTGTCTGTACCCCGAAGCCCTCTCAGAAGGGCTTGACATTGATAGGAGCGTCACCGAGCGGGCGTTATCGACCCGGTTAAACGAGCGACTAGGCGCCCCTGGACCCACGCTGGGCGGGTGTGGCATCTCCCGATTGACATCTTCAACGGTGCAGTTAATAGTCGTCTTGATTCGTGGATTTGACGAGGAGGAAATATGCGAGTGATGGCGAGAATTTCGATCCCGGTGGAAGCAGGCAACAAAGGCATCCGAGATGGGTCGCTGCCCAAGGTCATGCAGCAGACTTCCGAACGGTGGAAGCCGGAGGCGGCCTACTTCACGACTTTCGATGGAAGGCGCACGGCCTTCTTCGTTTTCGATATGCCCGACGCCTCGGCTATCCCGCCATTCGCCGAGCCTTTTTTCACGGAGCTGAACGCTGAAGTGCAAATCTCGCCGGTCATGAACACCGACGATCTGCAGAAGGGTCTCTCCGGGATGGCTTGAGCCAGCCTGACTCCATATGACCGTGTCCCTGATCACCGGTTGGTGGGGCAATGTGGGTGCCATCGAGCGACGATTCTGCCACACGCTCCGCAGGGCAACTCTCCGACCTGAGGACGGGAAGCAGGAGGTCGGCCTGCGCCCGATTCGCATCCGCTCAGTCGGCAGTAGCGGTGATCCACCCGAACTCGGAAGTGATCCTGACGCCGACGTCCCGATCGCACAATGGCGAGATGATCTCAGACAACGCCTCACAGAACGCGTTGTAACCGACGGCTTCGATCGCAGGGACGGACGGTCCGGCCGCCGCCAACGCACGGACGGCCGTTGCTGTGTCGGGCCACTCGTTGACTACATCTACGGAACCTCGCTCGACCAATGTGAAGCCCGTAGCTGCCAGCATGTCTTCCACGACACCATTGCGCCCGGTGTCCCCGTGCTCCATGTTGGCCTCCCCGTGTTCAGGTGGAGACAACTCGATGATCTTGAGGAAGTACGGCATGAGGCCAAGACGGTCGTATCGCCCCCAGAAGGTGAGCCCCAGCTGACCGTTGGGCACGAGCACCCGGCGAGCTTCCCTCAACGCACCTTCGCATCCTTTCCAGATGCCATTGAAGCTTGTGGCGAAGTCAAAGCTCTCATCTGCGAACGGCAGTTCGAACATGTCACCGACGCGGAAGTCTCCGCTTGAGGTCCTCATCCGTGCGATCGTCACCAGGGACTCAGCCGCGTCCAATCCCGAGACCTGGGCCTTCCTCTCGACCGCAAGATGAGCAGCGAATCCGGACCCACATGCGATGTCGAGTAGGCGCGCACCTTCCCCGAGCCCCAAGTGGTCGAACAGCAACTCGTTAGCCGGTCGAGCGTATGGCTCGAAGAGGTAAGCCCACTCCACGGCACGCGCCCCCCAGCCTCGCCCCGCTTCCTTCCAGTTCGCGGTGGTCATTGGTCCGACTCCTTTAGACGCACGATCGTACAACGATTCTAAACGCTCGTGCGTCTAAGCTGCAAGGAACCAGTCGGGTGAGGGGAAGACGAGGAAGAGCCGATGCAAGAGGAGGGGACACCCAGGAAGCGGACCCGGGCCCCTGGAGAACGTTCCCGTGCCCGTATCGTGGAGCAGGCCGCACGACTCGCGACCATTGAGGGCATCGAAGGGCTTTCGCTCGGCCGACTTGCTGACGCCACCGGGATCGCCAAGAGCAGCGTCTACGCGCTGTTCGGCTCCAAGGAAGAACTCCAGCTGGCGACCATCAACGCGGCACGCGACAGCTTCATCGCCGAAGTGGTCACACCAGCACTGGTTGCGACCGAGCCGGGGCACGAACGCCTGCTTGCCCTGTGTGACGGCTTCCTCTCGTATGTGGAGCGGCGCATCTTCCCCGGCGGCTGCTTCTTTGTCGCCGCCTCTGCCGAGGTCGGGGCGCGTCCCGGACGGGTACACGACGAAGTGGCCCGTATCCAACAGCAGTGGCGGGACCTGCTCGAGCGCGAAACCAACTCTGCGGTTGAGAAAGGTGAACTGCCTCCAGGCACGGACCCAGGACAGATCGCCTTTGAACTCGGTGTCATTCTTGCCGGGACAAACATCGTGAGCGTCCTTCACGATGATCAAGCAGTCATCGCCCGTGCCCGTTCAGCGGTCAAGAGTCGACTCTCCGGCTAGTCCATCGTGGCTCTCGGCCCGTTGCGTCATGTATCCCACAACAATGACAATGATCCGTAGGTCCACCACTTCGCAGCTGGTCCTCAATGACTTCGGGAGCACTGGGAGAATTGGCCTGACTTGAAGTCATGTGGCGTCTTCGGGCGTCGTCGGCCGACCTCTTCCAGCGGCACATTGACAGCGGCACGCCCCGTCTCTGAGGTTGGGTGATTGTTCAGGATTGCTGGAACAATCCGGACCGCCCGTCACTCCGATCAAGGACGGCCGTGCCACCCCTCAACCGCTAAGGAAGGAAGGGATGGCCATGACCATCGTAGAAGCTGCACCCGGGATCATGGGTGGTGTCGATACCCACCTGGACAAACACGTCGCTGCTGCGCCCGATCCCCTGGGGAGACTGGTCGGCACCGAGTCGTTCCCGGCTGACGCTGGCGGCTACAAAGCGTTGCTCGGCTGGCTCGAGGAGTTCGGCCAGGTGACAAAAGTCGGCGTGGAGGGCACCAGCTCGTATGGCACAGGACTGGCTCGGTTTCTCAGATGCCGCGGCGTCGAAGTGGTCGAGGTCGACCGACAGAACCGGCAGGCCCGACGTAATCAGGGCAAGTCCGACCCATTGGATGCGATCGAGGCGGCCCGTGCCGCTATCAGCGGCAGAGCGGCCGGAGCCGGCGAGACCAAGGTCGGGTCGATCGAGGCCATCCGGGTGTTGGTTGTGGCCAAGCGGTCGGCCCGACGGGCCCGGGTGAAGGCCATCACCCAGATACGCCACCTGGGATTCACCGCCCCTGACCAGCTGCATTCCCGGCTCAAGGGCCTGAGCGTGTCGGCGCTGGTGACAGAGAGCGCACAGCTGGCCCACCCGATCGACTGATCCGGTCACGGCAGCCACCAAGGCATCACGCTCCTCCCTGGCCCATCGCATCAATTCCCTGGATGTCGAGATCGCCGCGCTGGACGAGAAGATCGAGCCCCTCATCGCAGCCACTGCACCGGACCTGTTCGCCTTGTTCGGTGTCGGTCCGGACACCGCAGCAGAATTGTTGATCGCCGGCGATAATCCCGAAAGGCTCCATTCAGAGGCCGCCTGGGCTCATCTCTGCGGCGTCTCGCCGGTGCCCGCCGGTTCGGGGAAGACCTCGGGACGTCTCCGCCATCATCAGGGTGGCAACCGCCAGGCCAACAGCACCCCATGGCGCATCGTCATGGTCAGGATCGCTCACGATCCCGAGACCACCCACTATTTCGAGCGCCGGTTGAAGGAAGGACGAACCAAGCGGGACGTCATCCGGATCTTGAAGCGCTACGTCGCCCGTGAGGTCTATCGACACCTTCCTCGCGGCCGAATCTCCGGGCCGTGGGTCTGGCTCCCCCCACAACTGTCGTCCTTGTGGACTGACTATCCAGCGACCCGCCGACCCACGACTCGGAACCGACGATCAACGAGACGCGTGACTTCGTAAGAGCATGCCCTCGCATCATGAGTGGCTCGTCATTGTTCTGTCCGCTGTCTTCACTCCGGAGCCCCGAATAAGGGCTCGACATTGATAGGAGCGTTCGCCGGGATGGGCTGGACCGCTGAGCCCACGACGATCATATGGGACCACCATGGGCCAGTAATCGCATGTGAGACTTCTCGATGTCGCTCATGTGCGGGTCCCTGCACTTCCACTCGACAACCTCGTTCAACACCGATCGGATGTCTGGCTTTGCGAATGGCTTGAGAAAGGCTCGGAGCAGAACCTTGCGCCCAATACCCAGCAGAATGGCCTCGGCTCGATTTGCCGGTACTTCGCCCGAGGCGATCAGGGCCCAGGCGAGAGCTACATCGATGGAGGGATTCCCACGGCACGCATTGGTCCAGTCGATAACCACCGGTCCCTTCGGAGCTACAAGGACGTTCAAGGGGTGAAGATCCATATGTAACAAACGATCGCCGTCACCACACGGAGCCACCTTCAGCCATTCTGGGGCAGGAAGATCGTGGAGTCTCTGATGAAGCTCAGCCAGCTCGCTCCCCATCTGTCCGATTCGCCACGGACGGGCCTCGCACATGTCAACCATGGTTGGGCCGTCGATCCGCTCCATCACAAGATCGCACCCGTCCTCGCTCACCTCGACGACCTCTGGGACTGGGTAGCCCTGAGTCCTGACGAAGTCCATAATCCGAGCTTCGTCTCTCATCGACCGACCGTTGCGAGACCGCCTGAGAACCTGTCCCCGGCCGTACTCGAAGATGTCGGCATCCCGACCTGATGCAATCAAGTCACCTAGCGCCTCCATTGCACGAGGCTAGCCATTGACACCCCCATTTTACGCACCGCCACCAGGGCCAGGCGTTCGGTAGCAGGGGGGCCCACGACCGGATCGGCCACGACCGGGGACTTCGGCATAGCGTCTGGAGATGCCGCACTCCGAACTGCGTGGAGAGGACATTGGTGAAAGCGGGAAAACGGGGCAACCCCGGGCCCCTGGTTTACTCGTATCCTCAGCGACGAGTATGCCATTGCCATAACGGCAGTCACCACCAAACCACCGAAGCCGAACGACCCGCCCGAATACTTTGATCCTACCGAAGTGATGTCGATCGCCTTTCTCAATGATCCGGCCTATGCGACCCGTGAAATCAGCGAGGCTGACCGGAACGCCTCGTTCATCGCACACGCCAGAATGGATCTCGTGAGGCTCATCGAAGAGATACGCCGACTTCAGTCGGAGAAGTAGCCGCCCGAAGGTGTCCCCGATCGCTCAATACACATGTGATCCTTCCGGCATCTCAGTGTTTTCCGTTCAGCGCAGGAAGCATGCCCGGATGACCAAGTTCCCGTGCATGACCAGAACACTCTCGGCAGCCAGCGATTCATGGTGGCGGGCCATCCAGTGTTTTTGGCATTCTGCGCTATTCACCGAACGTGCCCTACAGTATTTCCGAGCACCCCGCAATCTCTTGGGATCCATCAAGACGACTGGTCGGCTAGTCGAGCCAATGCATCCGCCTCCAGCAGAACGACGAAGTGCCATGTGGCACTACTACGACCGACGGATCGCGTATCGAGAACCTGGGGTAAAGAACGTGCTCAGTTACTTTCTTGGTCTGGGTGCAAGCGCTGACCTCGATAAAATCGAAGCAGAGCTTGATGTGGTCCGTCGTTTACTTCGAGGCCTACCCGCAACGACGTACCTCGACATCGGCTGCGGTCCAACAGGCGATTTCGCCTCCTATCTTGCCGGAGCTGGCTGTGCCATGGACCAGAGTGATGCCGTCCTGCGACAGCTCGGAAGACGACTTCCCCGAGTTCCGCTACTGAGGGCCGATGCAATGCGTCTGCCCGTTGCCGACAACTCGATTGGTCGTGTCTTCATATCGCACCTATACGGGCTACTCCTCGCTGACGAAGCAGCCGAACTCCTCGCTGAAGTTCGGCGAGTGGCGAACGAAATGGTGATTCTCGACTCCGGTCGGCCACCTGGTATCGAACTCGAAGGATGGCAAACAAGGTCGCTCCCGGACGGAACGAACTACCCCATCTTTAGACGCCATTTCGATGCCGAGACTCTGGCCGACGAAATAAGCGGTGACCCCCTGTTCAGTGGCCGGTTCTTCGTAATGGCAGGCGCTCCCTGTTAGATCAATAGACGAAGACGAAGCCATCCCACAACTTGCCACCGGGGTATAGGTGTGGACCGGGCACAACGTGCCGATACCGAGAGGGTTCGGAGTATCCCAAATCACCGGGTCGTGGGCAAGGCCGGAGACGACTGCGTGGCGGTGCTGGAGACGAGCTGGTCGAGAATCTCGATGGCGTCATTCGGCACTTGGGCGGCCAGAACGAGATGATCTGCCTGAATCCCGATGGAGAATGAGAAGAAGGCGCAGCATGCAGCCTCACGCCGGACGAGGCAATGACAGACCTGGCCCCACCCGCCGACGCATCGACCTCACCCAGGGAACGGTCGAAGTGGTCGCTTCGAGCTACGAACGTTTCAAACGGCACCGTCGAGATCGGACCGCCCAAGACATCGGCCGGCCGGCGACGGGTGGCCATTCCTCCTCACGTCCTGCCCGAAGTCGACCGTCACCTCCACCTCTACGTCGGATCCGGGCCGGACAACCCGATCTTCGTCGGCCCCCAGGGAGGCGTCCTCTACCGACGGGTCTTCGCCCGCGCCTGGCGGCGGGCGCGACCGGTCGTGGGCGTGGAACACCTTCACTTCCACGATCTGCGCCACACCGGGAACACCCTGGCCGCCACGGCCGGCGCCTCCACCAAGGAGCTCATGGTCCGTATGGGGCACGCCAATCCCCGGGCGGCCCTCATCTACCAGCACGCCACGGCCGAACGGGACAAGGCCATCGCCGAAGCCCTTTCCGAGCTCGCCGCGCGGCCCCGGAACCCCCATCTGCGACCGGTTCCATCCCCCGCCGGACCATGGCGAGGAGGACCCCGGGGCCGCCGGAGGAGATCCCGGCCCGCGCGAGGGACGCGCGATGCAAGGCCCGATCGAGCGACAGAGGCCCCCGAAAGGGCCTCTGACCTGGAGCGGACGACGGGATTCGAACCCGCGACCCCAACCTTGGCAAGGTTGTGCTCTACCAGCTGAGCCACGTCCGCGTAGGGACTCACAATAGCAGTTGCCCGGCCCGATCCCCCGGGCCGGCTCTGTCTCCGATGCCGTATCCACCAGGCATTCCGGCCCGACCGGCACCGGAACCAGCACCGAACATCTCGGTCAGGCCGGCAGCTCCGAGTGCCACCACGGGACCGGGCGGTCCCGGCGGTTGGCTTGGTCGACCAGCTCGCCGAGCGACTCCTCGCATGCCCCGGGCGATGGTGTCGACGTCGGGGGCCAGGTCCCAGCAGGCCTGGACGCCCACGTACATGGTGTCCAGGTAGGAGAACACGGTGACGTTGACCCCGACCCCCTCGATGATCGGGCCGAGGGGTACATGGCGACCATCCGGGCACCGGCCAGGTAAAGGGGAACGTCGGGTCCCGGGACGTTGGAGACGATGAGATTGAAGATCGGCGCCAAGTGGTCGAAGAGGCGCACGTTGGTCACCAGCCGGGTCAGTCGGGTGGCCAGGGCCGGGCACGACCGCCTCGGCCCACCCGGCGAACACGTCGGGCCCGACCGCGACCGTCTGCTCCTTCGCCGACCCGCATGCCGCTCGCGCACCTGCGAGAGCCGGGTGGCGGCATCGTCGACGCCTGTGGCCAGTGACACCAACAGTGCCGACACCCGGTTGCCCGAGCGCCCCCGCTCGGACTCGGTCCGGACCGACACCGGCACCAACGCCACCAGCGAGCTCGTCGGGCGCCTCGTCCCGCTCGGCGAAGAACTTCCGCATGGCCGCCGCCGGTCACCGTCAGCACCACGTCGTTGGCCGTCCCGCCCAGCACTTCGCCGCACCCGGCGGATGTCGGCCAGCGGCAGTTCGGCCAAGGCCACACGACGGTGGGGAGAGATGGCCCGGTTGATCGACGTGCGCGGCGCGGTGAACGGCGGACGGGGGAAGGGCCCCGGCGACCTCCGCGGTTGCCGGCCGTTCAGGCTCCGGGCCGCCTGAAGGGTGCGGGTCAACGTCCGCACCACCGAGTCGGCCGCACCGGCAGTCGACCCAGCACGTCGCGCCACCGGTCGACGCCGCCGGGGAGCGGGTCGGGCGTCCAGGCGGGATCGGCCGGGCCGGCTCCGTGTCCGCCAGCTGCCGGCGGCGACCCGTCCCTCGGCTCGGCCGGACCCTCCGGCGCTCGGCGCCGAACAGCGGACGCGGGGCGCCGGATCCGGCCACAGATCGAAGAACGCCGCCATCACCTCGGCCCCGGACACGCCGTCGATGATCGCGTGGTGGACCTTGGGGATCGACGCCGATTCGGCCGTGCTCCACTCCCTCGACGACGTGGAACTCCCACAGGGGCCGGCGTCGGTCGAGCGGGCGCGACGGCCACGTCGGCCGCCAGAGCGGCCAGCTGGTCGAGCCCCCCGGGGCGGGAACGCTGACCCGGCGGACGTGGAAGTCGATGTCGAACTCGGGGTCGTCGACCATGGCGGGGTGCTGGAGGCCGAAGGGCACCTCGACCATCCGCTGGCGGAACGGGGGCACCAGCGGCACCCGGCTGGCCACCAGGTCCCGGATCCGCTCGAAGTCCGTGCCGCCGGCCCTCGCCCGGGTCGAAGAGCAGGACCCCGAGGATGTGGAGATGGGCGGTGGGCGACTCCAGGGACAGGAACGCACCGTCCAGGCCGGTCAGACGCTCCATCGCCGCTATCGACCCGTCGATCCGAAGCCGCCGAGGCCGCGCTCGCTGCCGGACAGCTCCTCCGACCTCGGCGAAGTCGGCCGCCTCCACCCGCTGGATCACCAGCTGGGCGATCCGGTCGCCCCGTTGCACCTCGTAGTCGGTCGTCGGGATCGGTGTTGACCAGCAGGACCGCCAGCTCGTCCCGGTAGCCGGCGTCGATCAGCCCGGGCGTGTTCAGGCAGGTCACGCCGTGCCGCAGGGCCAGGCCGCTCCTCGGTTGCACGAAGCCGGCGAAGCCCACGGGGATGGCAAGGGCGATCCCGGTGGGCACCAGGGCGCGACCCCCGCCGGCGCGCCAGGACGACATCGATCCGGGCCACCAGGTCGGCTCCGGCGTCCCCCGGGTGGGCGTAGCCGGGCAGAGGCAGATCGGGATCGAGCCGGCGCACCGGCACCGTGACCGTCGCGGGACGGTAGCCGGTCCGGCGCGCCGGGGCCGCGCCGTCTCGACGGCCCCTTCGACGCCGTTCTGTGATGCCGGGCCCACCAGACTCCTCCGCTTGCTCGCCCCGGACGCTACCGTGCCCACCGCGCACCGCATGGCGACGATCCGCCACGGCGCCGGAGGCCCAGATCCGGCCGTCGGCCGGCCGTCACCCGGCGATCTGACCTGCCGTCATATTTGACTTCCGATGGCCAACCGGTAGCGTCACCGGCGTGCTCGTATGGATGGACCTGGAGATGACCGGCCTCGACGTGGAGCGCGACGTCATCGTCGAAGTCGCCACCCTGATCACCGACGACGACCTCGCCATCGTGGCCGAAGGCCCGGACCTGGTGGTGTCCGCCTCGCCGAGCAGCTCGAGGCCATGGACGACTTCGTCCGCGACATGCACGCCGAAAGCGGCCTGCTCGAGGAGATCGCCGCGTCGACCACTCGCTGGAGGAGGCGGGGACGGCCACCCTCGACTTCATCCGCGCCCACGTGCCGAAGGCCCGGACCGTCCCACTGGCCGGGAACTCGATCGGGACCGACCGCCGCTTCCTGGCCGCCCAGCTCCCGGCCATCGAGGAGTACCTCCACTACCGCTCCGTCGACGTCTCGACCGTCAAGGAGCTCACCCGCCGCTGGTACCCCGAGGTCGGCCGGGCGCCCCGGTAAAGGCCGGCGGGCCACCGGGCCATGGACGACATCCGCGAGAGCGTGGCCGAGCTGGCCTACTACCGGACCGCCGTGTTCCGGACAGGCGCCCCGACCGACCCGGCCGTACCGGAGCCGGCAGCACCACCAGCGACCGACCATCCGCCGAGAGGAGCACCATGGCCGATCCGCCACCAGCCAACCGAGCCGGTGCCGACCGGCGCCCCTCCCTGGCCGAGGTGACCGCCACCCTGACCGCCCCCGGCGCCCTGTTCGAGATGGAGGACCTGGTCATCCGGGGGTCACCACCCGCATCTGGAAGAACGCCCCGCCCACGCTCCGCACCGTCCTCGAGCTGTCCGCCGGCCACGGCGACGAGACCTTCCTCGTCTACGAGGACGAGCGGATGACCTTCGCCGAGCACTTCCGCCTGGCGGCCGGGCTCGCCAACGTGCTGGTCGAGCGCTACGGGATCCAGAAGGGCGACCGGGTGGCCATCGCCATGCGCAACCTTCCCGAATGGGTCATCGCCTTCTGGGCGGCCATCGCCGCCGGGGCGGTGGTGGTCCCGCGTGAACGCCTGGTGGACCGGGCCGAATTCGCCTACGGCCTGGCCGACTCGGGACCGTCGGTGGTGTTCGTCGACGAGGAGCGCCAGGGACCGGATCCTCCCCCACCTCGGCGAGATCCCCGCCCTCACGGCCATGGTCGTCTGCTGCGAGGAGCCCGACCCCGACGGGCGGCCGCCGGCCGGCCCGGGGCGGCAGCGCCGACCGCGCCGGCGCCCCTCCGCTGCCCGTCGTCCCCTTCGCCGAGCTGACCGCCGACCTACCCGACCAGGCCATCCTGCCCGACGTGGCCATCGAGCCGGACGACGACGCCACCATCTTCTACACCTCGGGCACCACCGGCCGGCCCAAGGGGGCGGTCGGAACCCACCGCAACAGCGCCTCCAACCTGATGAACCTGTTCTTCGTGGCCACGGTCGGGCAGCATGAGACGGACCGGCGCGGCCGGCGCCGACGCGAGCGGGGGCACCCAGAACGCCAACCTGCTGTCGGTGCCCCTGTTCCACGCCACCGGTTGCCACGCCGTGCTGATCACCAACACGGCGGCCGGCGGCAAGCTGGTGATGATGCACCACTTCGACCCCGACCGGGCCCTGGAGCTCATCGAGCGGGAGCGCATCACCATCTTCGGCGGGGTGCCGGCCATGGTCATGCAGGTGATCGACTCGCCCAACTTCTCCAAGCGGGACACCTCGTCGGTGCGGTCGATCTCCTACGGCGGCGCACCCTGCCCGCCCGGACCTGGTCCGGCGCATCAAGGAGCACTTCCCCTGCGGGCGCCCCCGGCAACGGCTACGGCATGACCGAGACGTCGGCCATGACCACCATGAACAGCGGCGACGACTACGTCCGCAAGCCCGACAGCGTCGGGCCTCCCGCCCCGGTGTGCGACGTGGCCGTGGTGCCCGAGGACTTCGAGGGCGACGGACCGCCGGCCGACCGGCGCCGCCGACCCCGACCGGACCGGCGAGCTGTGGATCAAGGGCCCCAACGTGGTGCGCGGCTACTGGAACCGGCCCGAGGAGACAGCCGCCACCTTCACCGCGGGTTGGCTGCACACCGGCGACGTCGCCCGCATCGACGAGGAGGGATTCGTCCACATCGTCGACCGGGCCAAGGACATGATCATCCGCGGCGGCGAGAACGTCTACTGCGTGGAGGTCGAGGACGCCCTCTACGAGCACCCGGCCGTGGCCGACTGCGCGGTCATCGGCGTGCCCCACCCGGTGCTCGGCGAGGAGGTGGGAGCGGTGGTGGTTCTCCGCCCGGGCCAGGACGTCGGGGCCGACGAGCTGGCCCGGTTCGTGGCCGAGCGCCTGGCCGCGTTCAACGTGCCCAGCCGCTTCTGGTTCCGGGCCGATCCCCTACCCCGCAACCCGGCCGGCAAGGTGCTCAAGCGGGAGCTGCGGACCGAGCTGCTCGGGACCCGCCCCGGCCGGCGTGAGCGACCGCCGATCAACGGCGGCCGGCCGGATCACGCCGGAGCAGCGAGTCGCTCCCGGGTGGAGGCCACGTCCCGTCCCATCTGCTCGATCAAGGTCGTCGACCGATGTCGAAGGCCTGCCTCGTCACGGAGCCGGGCGACGAACGACACCTTGGCCTCGCTCCCCGTAGAGGTCACCGGAGAAGTCGATCAGGTAGGCCTCGACCAGCAGATCGCCGTCGGCTCCCGTAGAAGGTGGGGCGCCGGCCGACCGAGATCGCCGCCTCCCGCAGAGATCCGTCCGGCCGCCCGTACCACCCGGCGTAAATTCCGGCCGCCGGCAGGCAGATACCGGCGGGGACGTCCACGTTGGCGGTCGGGAACCCCAGTTCGGCACCGCCCCGGTGATCGCCGTGGACCACCGGGCCCCGTACCTGGTGGGGACGACCCAGCATGACCGCCGCCTCCTCCACCTGTCCCGCCGCCACCAGGCTGCGTATCCGGGTGGACGAGATGGGTTCGGCCAGCGCACCGCCGGCCCCGGGATCGGCCTCGAGGGTCACGCCTTCGACCTGCGAACCCGGCCGTCGACCCCAACTCCGTCAGCAGGGCCACGTTCCCCTTCCGGCCGTGGCCGAAGTGGAAGTCCTCGCCTACCACGACCAGCCGCGAGCCCAGGCCCTCGACCAGTACCGAGGACACGAACTCCTCGGCCGTCTCGTTGGCCCGCTCCGTGGTGAAGGGCACCACCACCGTCCGGTCGACCCCGGCCGATTCCAGCAGCTCGAGCTTCTGGTCGAGGTCGCAGAGCAGGCTGCGGTGCCGACTCGGGCCGGACCACCGTGGCCGGATGGCGGTCGAAGGTCACCACGACCATGGTCAGGCCGTCTTCGCCGGCCCGGGCACGCAACTCGGCCAGCAGCGCCCGATGGCCCAGGTGGACACCGTCGTAGGCACCGATGGTGACCGCCGACCCGCTCGGCGGTCGGGACACACGTCGATGGGTCGGTCACGATGTCCATCACCGTGGAAGATTACCGCCGCCGGCGCTGGACCAGGTGCGTCGTCCAACCGGGACCGGGGTGCCCATCGGCGGGACCTTCACCGGTCACCCGGCCGATTCGAGGACGACGGCGGGACGGATCCGGTCGGTTTCGGTCGCCTCGTAGACGGCCAGCAGCCGGTGCCCTTCGTCGACCAGCCCCCAGGGACCGTCCCCGGTGACCCCGAGAGGTACACGGTCGAGGGGCAGACCCCGGGAGACGTGCTGTTGCACGTCGAGCGAGACCACCACCTGGTCCAGGTCCCGAAGGGCCTGGGCCGGGGTGAGCACATCGGCCGGGGTGAGCTCGTCGACCAGTCGGGCGTCCTCCACCGCGAACGAGCCGATCGAGGTTCGCCGCAGGTTCCGGAGATGGGCCCCGCCACCCAGGGCCGTACCCAGGTCGGCCGCCAGTACTCGGATGTAGGTCCCCGAGGAGCACACCACCTCGATCCGGAACACTCCAGGGGCCAGGCCCGGGAACACGTCGAAGCGGTGGACGGTCACCGGGCGGGCCTTGCGCTCCACCTCGATGCCCTCTCGGGCCAGGGCGTGCAGCCGGCGACCGCCCACCTTCACCGCCGACACCATGGGCGGGATCTGGTCGATGGATCCGGTCAGTGCCCCGGCTGCGGCCCGCACCTCGGCCAGGCCCACGTCGGCCATGTCCCAGGTGCCGATGGGCTCGCCGGACGAGTCCAGCGTGGACGTGGCGGTGCCGAGCACCACCTCGCCGGCATAGGTCTTGGGGAGGATCGTGAGGAACCGCATCAACCGGGTGGCGCGGCCCAGGCCCACCAGCAGCACCCCGGTGGCATCGGGGTCGAGCGTGCCGGCGTGGCCGACCCGGCGTTGTCCGAAGATGCGCCGGCACCGGGCCACCACGTCGTGGGAGGTCCAGCCCGCCTCCTTGTCCACCACCACCAGTCCGTTGACCTGGTCGGCATCGGCGCCGCTCACCGGTCCGGTCCGGACTGGTCCTCGGCTCCGTCGCGGCCCGTCGTCTCGGATCCGACGCAACACCTCCTCCACCCTACTGCCGGCCACCACGGCCGGGTCGACGGCGAAGTCGAGCGTGCGGCGTACGCTTCATCCTCACTTGGCGCCCCAGGGCCCGCTGCAGCTGGGTCCGGCGCTCGGCCAGGGCGTCGGCCGCATCCTCGGTGAGCGAGCTCAGGTAGACGGTGGCGTGGCGGAGGTCGGGGGCGGTGTCCACCGAGGTCACCGTGACCAGGCGCAGACGCTCGTCGGCATCGGCCAGACGCTCGAGCTCCTCGGCCAGGACCTGGCGCAGCACCTGGTTCACCCGGAGTGAGCGCGGGTAGGGCGCAGCACCCCGGTTGTCATGCCGGCGACCTGACACAGCTCCTCCACTCCGACCGACGAAGTCGGCACCGTTCGCCCCCTTCGGGGGAGCCACGGACCCTAGGTGCGGGGGATCTCCCGCTCGTCGTAGGTCTCGATGATGTCGCCTTCCTTCAGGTCCTGGTAGTCCGAGAGGCCGATCCCGCACTCGAAGCCGGCCTGCACCTCGCGGGCATCGTCCTTGAACCGCCGGAGCGAGGTGATCGTTCCCTTCCAGATGACCACACCGTCGCGGAGGAACCGCACCTTGGAACCTCGGGTGATCACGCCCTCCCGCACGTAGCAGCCGGCGATCGCACCGATCCGGGGGACCCGGAACACCTGGCGGACTTCCGCCTCGCCGGTGACCACCTCCTCGAACACCGGCGACAGCAGACCGAGCATGGCCGCCTCGAGATCCTCGAGCAGCTTGTAGATGATCTCGTAGGTCCTGATCTCCACGTCGGCCTTGGCCGCCATCTCCCGGCTCCGGCGATCGGGACGGACGTTGAACCCGATGATGGTGGCCGTCGACGCCTGGGCCAGTTCCACGTCGGACTCGGTGATCCCCCCGACGCCCCGGCGGACGAAGTTCAGCTTCACGTCCTCCCGCTCGAGCTTGCGGAGGCTTTCGGTCACCGCCTCCAGCGAGCCCCGCACGTCGGCCTTGAGGATGAGGTTGAGGGTGGCCGTCTCGCCCCGCTGGATCTGCTCGAACAGGTCCTCCAGCTTGGCTCCTCCCAGGGCCGAGGTGGCCGCCGGCACGTGACCGGCGACCCGGTAGCGGTGGGCCCTGGCCTCGCCCATGGTCCGGGCCTGGGCCAGTTCGGGGGCCACCCGGAACTCGTCACCGGCCTCGGGCGGCTCGGAGAACCCGAGCACCTGGACCGGGGTCGAGGGGGGTGCCTCCTTGATCTGGTCACCGTGGTCGTCGACCAGGGCCTTGACCTTGCCCCAGGCGGCGCCGGCCACGATCGGGTCGCCGACCCGCAGGGTGCCGCGCTCGACGATGACCGAGGCCACCGGGCCCCGACCGATCTCGAGCTCGGCTTCGAGGACCACGCCGCGGGCCCGGCCCTCGGGCGTGGCCACAAGCTCCTCGACTTCGGCCACCAGGATGATCTGTTCCAAGAGGTCGTCGATGCCCAGGTTCTGCAGGGCCGAGATCTCGACCGCGATGGTGTCGCCGCCCCACGCCTCGGGGACCAGACCCTGCTCGGACAGCTGTTGGAGCACCCGGTTGGGATCGGCCTCCTCACGGTCGATCTTGTTGACGGCCACGATGATGGGAACGTCGGCCGCCTTGGCGTGGTCGATGGCCTCCACCGTCTGCGGCATCACGCCGTCGTCGGCCGCCACCACCAGCACCACGATGTCGGTCACTTCGGCGCCACGGGCCCGCATGGCGGTGAAGGCCTCGTGGCCCGGGGTGTCGATGAAGGTGATGGGGTGCCCGTTCCAGTCGACCTGGTAGGCCCCGATGTGCTGGGTGATGCCGCCCGCCTCGCCGGCCACCACGTTGGCCGACCGGATCCGGTCCAGCAGCAAGGTCTTGCCGTGGTCGACATGGCCCATCACCGTGACCACCGGTGGCCGGGGCCGGAGATCCTCCTCGTCCTCTTCCTCGTCCTCCTCGTCGAAGAACTTGGCCAGCAGTTCGGCCTCGCGCTCCTCCCCCGGGTCGACCAGGCGGACGTCCGCCCCCAGCTCGGCCGCGAACAGCTCGATCATGTCGTCGGTCAGCGACTGGGTGGCCGTGACCATCTCGCCTTGGAGAAGCAGGAACCGGATGACGTCCCCGGCCGAGCGGTTGAGCTTGGGCCCGAGATCACGGGCGGTCGAGCCGCGCTCCACGATCACCTCGGCGTCGGGCACCGGGGCGGTGGAAGGCATGTAGGCGGTCAGTTGGGTCGGCTCGAGCTCTTCGAGGTTGCGACGGCGCCGGCGAGGGCGCCGCTGATTGGGTCGGCCCCGCCCCACACCGGGACCGCCTCGGCCGCCGGGACCTCCCGGACCACCACCGGGTCCACCGCCGGGACGGCCGCCGCCGTACCCACCGGTCGATCCACCGCCGGGACGGGATCCGAACCCTCCACTAGAGGGGCCGGCCCCGGTCCCGCCTGACCTGGTGCCACTGCTGGCCGGGCGACCGGCGCCCGGTCCGCCCTGGCGCCCGGAGAACCCGCTGGGTCCGCCCGGACGCGGTCCTCCCGCCGGGGGGCGACGCCCACCCGAGCCGGGGGGCGGAGGGATGGGCTTACCGGTGACCGAACGGGGAGGGCCGCCGGGTGGGGGCGGGATGGGACGACCCGACGAGCTGGTCGGTGGGCGAGTCGGTGCCGATGGCGGGGACACTGGTGCACTGGCCTGGGTCGGGGTCGGGGCCGGCGACGGAGCCTGGGTCGGCGCCTGGGCCGGGGCCCGGGGAGCCGGGGGCGTGAGCTCCACGGTGGCCGGTGCTGGGGGTGCACTCGGCGCCGCGTCGGCCTGGACCGGGGCCACAGAAGGGCTGGCGGGGGCCGGGGCACTTGCCGCCGGAGCCGCCGGAGCGGCCGGAGCCGCCGGAGCGGCCGGAGCCGCCGGAGCGGCAGCCGCGGGAGCCCTCGGGGTGGCGGGGGCCGTCGGCAGCTCGGACGCCGGCCGGCTGGTGATCAGCCGGGATCCAGTGCGCTTGACCGGCGGCGGACTCGATGAGACCTGGGCCGCAGCCGCGGCCGGGACGGCGGTGCCGGGGGCCGGGGGCGGCTCCAGGTCGGGAACAGGCTGATCGATCCGGCCGGCGGCGGGAGCGGCACTTCTTGGGTGCGGCCTTTTTGGCCGCTGCGGCCTTCTTGGCCGGCGGTGCCGGCTCCTCGGGCTGCACCGGGCGGCTCAGGCCCTCACGATCGGCCTTGCGGCGGGCGCGGTCGGCCTGGGCGTCCTCGATGGACGACGAGTGGCTCTTGACTCCCATCCCGAGGGACAGGCACAGATCAAGGGCTTCTTTGTTGGTCAGGCCGAGCTCATGGGCGAGCTCGTAGACCCGGATTTTCTTCGGCAACGGCTGTTACTGCCCTTCATTCACGTCGTAAGTGCCGATACGCACATACGACCCACTATCCTCGCACATCACAGGACCGAACCCTCCGAGCCCACCGCCCGGTTGTCGGCCGGACCCATGTGCAGGGCGATCCTCAACTGTTCTACTTCTGCTGCGCTCACCGGGCGCCTGAGCGCCCGCTCGAACGCCCGCCGGCCCGCGGCCCGCTCGAAGCACTCCTGGGAGCCCAGACACAACCATGCGCCTCGACCCGGCTGACCACGACCGATCACCAGGGAACCGCCCCGACCGCTCGCCACCCGGACCAGCAGGTCGGGCGGGCGGGCGGTCCGACAGCCGATGCAGGTCCGGACCGGCCCTATTCGGCGGCCCCCCCGCCCGGGGTGCCGGTCGGAACGCTCTCGGGGGCCACCTCGACAGCTTCGGCCACCTCGACTGTTTCGGCCTGGTCGACCTCTTCGGCCACCTCGACTGTTTCGGCCTGGTCGACTTCTCCGCGGCCTCGGGGGCCGCCTCGGCACCGTCGGCACCCTGTGACCACTCGGTGACCGACACGGCCGAGCCGCCTTCGGCCGGTTGCCAGACCATCTCACCGGCCTCGTTCTGTATCCACTCACCCTCGGCCCACTCCTCGCCGGAGTAGCCGGACTCTTCGTCGGCCAGCTGGGTCTCACTCTTGATGTCGATTCGCCATCCGGTGAGCCGGGCCGCCAACCGGGCGTTCTGACCTTCCTTGCCGATGGCCAGGGAGAGCTGGTAGTCGCTGACGATCACGGTGGCGGTGCCGGTGTCGTCGTCCAGACGGACCTCGCGTACCCGCGCCGGGGCCAGGGCCGACTGGATCAGCTCGACCGGGTCGTCCGAGAACGGCACCACGTCGACGCGCTCGCCCCGGAGCTCGTTGGTGACCATGCGAACCCGCGACCCCCGGGCCCCCACGCAGGCGCCGACCGGGTCGACATTGGGATCGTTCGACCACACGGCGATCTTCGTGCGGTGGCCGGGTTCGCGGGCCGCCGCTTTGATCTCAACCGCTCCCGAGGAGATCTCGGGCACCTCCAGCTCGAAGAGCCGCTTGATGAGGCCGGGGTGGCTCCTGCTGACCACGATCTGAGGACCCTTGGTGGTCTTGCGCACCTCGACGATGTAGGCCTTGAGGCGGGCCCCGTGCTCGTAGCGCTCGTAGGAGACCTGCTCCGCCTGGGGCAGCAGCGCTTCGACCTTGCCCAGGTCGAGCAAGGTGTAGCGGTTGTCGGTCTGTTGGACGATGCCGGTCACGATGTCACCCTCGCGGCCTGCGTACTCCTCGTACTTGAGGTCGCGCTCCACCTCCCGGATCCGCTGGAGGATCACCTGCTTGGCGGTCTGGGCCGCGATCCGGCCGAAGTCGTCGGGAGTGTCGTCCCACTCGCGAGTGACGTTCCCGTCCTCGTCGAGCTCCTGTCCGTAGACCCGGATCTCGCCCGACTCCGGGTCGATGGTGACCACGGCCTCCTCGGCCGCGTCGGGACGACGCTTGTAGGCGGCAACCAGGGCGTTGGCCAGTGCATCGAGAAGGGTCTCGACCGAGATGCCCTTGTCCCGCGCGATCTGGCCGAGCGCGTCGAGGAACTCGAAGTTGGGCTTGCTCATGGGGTGGCGACCTGCTTCCTCTTCTCCGTTGCCTTCGCTGACACCGCGCCGGCGGAGGACTTGGACCTGTTCCCCTTGGCCCGGGGCTCGGGGCCCCAGACGAACAGTGTCCGGGCTTTGTCGATGTCGGTATAGGCCAGCCTCACCGGTGCGCCGGGGGCACCGTCCACGGCCAGCTCGAGTCCCGCCTCGTCGGCCGCCACCAGCCGTCCACGCAGCCGCCGATCGCCGGGCACCTGGGGTCGGGTCTTCACCGTGACCGACTCGCCCACAGCCTTGGCGAAGTGGGCCGGGGTCCGCAACGTGCGCTCCACTCCGGGGCTGGAGACTTCGAGCGCGTACCTACCGGGGATCGGATCCAGCTCGTCGAGGATCGACGAGACAGCCCGATTGGCTTCGGTCAGCGCCTCGAGATCGACACCACCGGGTCGATCCACGGTGACCAGGAGGACGCCCGACCTCTGCTCGACGTCGACCAGTTCGAGGTCGGCGGCAGCCAGCACAGGTTCGAGTACGGGGATGAGTTCTTCGACCATGTGCGCTGCCTCCTTCCGGGTTTCGGTGATGTCGGCCGTGGTCGACATCGTCTTTGTCCAACTGTTCTCGGCCTTTCGTGTGGCCTGTCCTGCACCTTCTCCGAAGTGTCCACGAACAAAACAAAAGCGTGGGCTGTCCGCCCACGCTTCAGCAGCGTCACTTCACTCCAGCAGAACGGCAGATCTAAAAGTATAGCAGCGGCAGTCTCGAACCGTGAGGGGCATGACGAGGGATTTTCCCGGGATTCCGCCGGTCGCGACCGTCCCGGCCGGTTCGGCGTCATCGGTCCCGGTGCCGCCCGCCCGACTCGGGCCGGGACGGGACGCTCAGGGAGCGGTCAGGCCCTCGACCACCCGCTCCACCTCGAGGTCTCCCTCGCCGGTGGCCCGTGACCGCCACTCGACCACGCCCCTGGCCAGACCTTTGGCCCCGATCACCAGCCGGACCGGCAGACCGAGGAGATCGGCGTCGGCGAACTTCACCCCGGGAGACAGGTCCCGGTCGTCATAGAGGACCTCGACCCCGGCCGCCACCAGCTCCCGGTAGAGCCGGTCGGCCACCGCCGACACCTCGGCGGAGCGCCCGGCACCGAGCGCGGCCAGATGGACCTGGTAGGGCGCCACTTCGGCAGGCCACACCAGTCCGCGACCGTCGTGGTGCTCTTCGGCCACGACCGCCAGCAGTCGGCTGACCCCCATGCCGTAGCACCCCATCGAGAAGACGGCATCGGCTCCGTCCTCGGCGACGAAGTTCGAGCCGGGCATCACGTCTGCGTACTTGGTCCCCAGCTGGAAGGTGTGGGCGCCCTCGACCGAGCGCACCAACTCGACCGGCTCACCGCATCGGGCGCAGGCGTCGCCCGCCTGCACCTGGGCGAACGAACCCCACTCATCCACGGTGAAGTCACGGTCGAGGAGCGCGCCGCTCAGGTGGAAGTCGCGCCGGTTGGCCCCCACCACCCAGGGCCCGGGCCTCCGGACCCCCACGTCGCCGAGGACTCGCAACCCGTTGGCCTGCTGACCGATCGGGCCGATGTACCCCTTGACAAGTGACGGGTTCGCCTCGAATTCCCCGTCCTCGAACAGGCGCCAGCCACTGGGCAGGCGCGCCTCCCTGTCGCCCGACACCACCAGGATCACGGGGCTTCCTCCGGCGTCGAGCACGGCCAGGCTCTTGAGGAACCCGGATGCGGTGGCACCGTCGCCGGCGAAGGCGACCACCAGGTCGTCGATACCGGAGCGATCGGGGGTGTGGTGCTCGACCAGGGGCCCGGGCCCGGCCACCTGGTCGGCCGCGGCTACGGGCATCTGCCGGGTCGCGGCTTCCACGTTGGCGGCGTAGCCACACGATGGACAGGAGACGAACTCGTCCTCGCCCACCGCCGAGGGCACCATGAACTCGTGGTTCACGTCTCCACCGATGGCGCCCGATTCCGCTTCCACCGGTGTGACGTCGAGGTCGAGGCGGGAGAAGATCCTGAGGTAGGCGTCGAACACCGTCCGGTAGGAGTCCTGCATCGCCTGCTTGCCCACGTCGAATGAGTAGGCGTCGGCCATGATCAGCTCACGGGTGCGCATCAGGCCGAAGCGGGGCCGGGCCTCGTCCCGGAACTTCACCTGGACCTGGTAGACGATGAGCGGCAGCTGTCGGTAGGAGTCGACCTCGGCCCCGACCGTCACCGTCACCACCTCCTCGTGGGTGGGTCCGAGCACAAAGGAGCCGCCCCGGCCCTCGACGGCCATGGCCGGCAGTGCGTCGCTCCCGAACATGGCGGCCCGTCCGGACTGCTCCCACAGCTCGAGGGGGTGCAGGGCCGGGAGCAGCAGCTCCTGGCAACCGGCCGCGTCGAGCTCGTCCCTGATCACCCGTTCCACCCGGTGCAGCACCCGCAACCCGAGGGGCAGGAAGGAGTACACGCCCGACGCCAGGCGCCGGATGTACCCGGCCCGGACCAGGAATTGATGGCCGGCCACCTCGGCGTCGGCTGGTGCTTGGCGCAGGGTCCGGACCAGCAACCGGGACATGCGCATGGTCGGGGAGCCTACTGTCCGGCACCGAACGCACCGGGGGGACCGGCTCCCGGGCTCAGGCCTCGGGCCGACCGTCGCCGTACTTCTTGCGGATCATCTCCACTTTGGTCTCCGAGGCGTTGACGTCGGCGCCCCGGTCCTCGAGCAGTGCCAGCCGGTCGGCCTCGGCTTCGGCCTCGGCCCCTGAGTCGGCCGCGGCCAGCCTGGCCTCCACGCCCTCGGCGACGAGCTTCTCCGCCTCGGCCACCAGTGCCTCGACCATCTCGTCCTCGGGGACCACCCGGATGATCTTCCCCTTGATGAACAGGTGGCCCCGCTTGCGGCCGGCGGCAATCCCCAGGTCGGCCTGACGGGCCTCGCCCGGTCCGTTCACCACACATCCCATCACCGCCACCTGGATGGGGAGCTGGCGGTCCTCCAGGGCGCTCTGGGCCGCCTTGGCCACGGCGATCACGTCGATCTCGGCCCGGCCGCAGCTCGGGCAAGCGATGAGGTCGAGGCCTTTGCGCTCGCGGAGGCCGAGAGCCTCGAGTAGCTGGCGGCCGGCCCGCGCCTCTTCCACCGGGTCGGCGGTGAGGGAGTAGCGGATGGTGTCGCCGATCCCCTCGGCCAGCAGGGTGGCGATCCCGGCCGTGCCCTTCAACAGCCCGGCCGGCGGCGGGCCTGCCTCGGTGACCCCGAGATGCAACGGGTGGTCGAACGTCTCGGACGCCAGCCGGTACGACTCGATCATGAGTGGGACCGAAGACGCCTTCACCGAGATCTTCACGTCGTCGAAGCCCACCTCGGCGAAGTAGGCGAGCTCCATCCGGGCCGATTCGACCAGGGCCTCGGGGGTGGCCCCTCCGAACCGTTTGTACAGATCGGGATGGAGCGATCCGGCGTTCACCCCGATCCGGATGGGCACACCTCGGTCCTTGGCCTCGGCCGCCACCTGCTTGATCTCCGCCTCCTTACGCAGATTGCCCGGGTTCAGCCTCAGGCCCTGGACGCCGGCCTCCAGGGCGGCCAGCGCCATCTCGTGGTGGAAGTGGATGTCGGCGATGACCGGGACCGGCGACCGGGGCACGATGCGAGCCAGGCCCTCGGCTGCCGCCTCCTCGTTGCAGGTGCAGCGCACCAGGTCGGCGCCGGCGGCCGCCAACGCGTAGATCTGGGCCAGCGTGGCCTCGGCGTCAGCCGTCTTGGTGGTCGTCATCGACTGGACGGTGATCGGCGCCCCGCCGCCGACCGCCACCTCGCCCACCTGGATCCGACGGGTCGGCCGCCGCTCGGTGGTGGTCCAGGCGGTTCGTCCCATCCCTCCATGGTAGGGCGTCCGACCCCGGCCGCGGCCTGCAGGGTCGGCCGGGAGCGCCGGCCCGAGGGATCAGCCGAAGGGGTTGGCCATGGGATGGAGGATGTCTGTCAGCAGCGACGTGCTGAACAGCACGGCGATGAACAGCAGCATCAACCAGGTGAACGGCATCAGCTTGGCCACATCGGCGTGGTACATCACCCGGCGGCGGCCGGTGCGGATCTTCTCGTAGACGGCGATGGCCACATGTCCCCCGTCGAGGGGGAGCATCGGGAACAGGTTGAAGATCCCCACGAAGACGTTGATGGAGATGAGGATGAGCAGGAGGTCGCCCACACCGGCCTGGACCGCCTGGACCGCCACCCGACCCGCCCCGTAGATCGAGGTGACCCGGGTCCCGTTGGCCGCCGCCTGGTTGGCGGCCTTGGCGCTTTTCACCTGGTCGAACCGCTGGGCCACCGAACTGGGCGAGAAGAGGTGGGCCACCCCGAGGACCGAGGCCCAGGTGATGTGCACGAGCTCGCTGCCGGTGGAGGCCAGGGCGTGGACCGGGGTGGAACGCTGGGTGGGCGAGCCCAGGGTGACACCGACGACCCCGAAGGGGGCGGTGCCTTTCGGCACCTCCAGCCCCGCCTCGCGGACATTCCGGCCGTCGGTCGGGGTCAAAGTCAACGTCTTGTCCCTGCCGTCCCGGGCCACGACCAGGGTCACCGGCCGGTCGGGATGGTCCTGGATGGCAGTGGTGAGCACCCCGGCGTTGCCGGCAACCGACTTCCCGCCGATCGACACCACCACGTCGCCGGGCCGGAGCCCGGCCACCTGGGCCGGACCGGGCCGGCCGCCGAGGGAGTTCACGTTCTCGATATCCACCTGGTTGCCGTTGGGCACACCGACCAGGGTGAGCAGGGCGAACAGGAGCACGAAGGCCATGAGGAAGTGCATGGCCGAGCCGGCCACGGCCACCAACAGCCGGGCATGGAACGGTTGCTGGCGATAGGTGCGCGCTTCGTCGGCCGGGTCGACCTCCTCCAGGTTGGTCATGCCGGGGATCTTCACGTACCCGCCGACCGGGAAGGCCTTGATCCCGTATTCGGTCTCGCCCCGCTTGAACGACCACAGGCGGGGCCCGAACCCCAAGAAGTACTCGGTGACCTTCATCCCACCCCGCTTGGCCGCCAACAGGTGGCCGGCCTCGTGCACCATGACCATGACCACGAGACAGGCGATGACGATCAGCAGGTCGACCGCCCCGGCCGCCACCGCCACGGCCACGATCACCGCCATCCCCGCCGCCAGCTCGACGGCGGCACGCGCCGGCGATTTGACCCGATCGGGAAACCCCCCTTCCGGCGGTCCGGAGGAGGGCGCCACCGGGTGGGGACGGAGATCGGTGGTGCTCATGCCACCGCCTCGCGACCGGCCACCACCAGGTCGGCCAGCCGTCGGGCGGTGGCGTCGGCGTCGAGCACGTCCTCCACCGAACGCGACCCGCCCTCTCCGCCCCCGGCCGCTGGGGGCGCCACGTCATAGCGGTCGAGGGTGGCCTCCACCACTTCGGCGATGGCCGTCCAGGGGATCCTCCCGTCGAGGAAGGCCGCCACCGACACCTCGTTAGCGGCGTTCAACCAGGCCGGTGCCAGGTCGCCGGTGCGGCCGGCCGAGTAGGCCAGGTCGAGACAGGGGAACAAGACCCGGTCGGGCTGCTCGAACTCGAGGGTGGAGAGCTGGCTCCAGTCGATGGTCCCAAAGGCGGTGGGAAGCCGGCCCGGGTAGGCCAGCGCGTATCCGATGGGGAGTCGCATGTCCGGCTGGGACAGCTGGGCGACCACCGCGCCGTCGCAGAACTCGACCATCGAATGGACGATCGACTGGGGGTGGACGACCACCTCGATGGCGTCGTAGGACACCCCGAACAGCTCGTGGGCCTCGATGACCTCGAGTCCCTTGTTCATCAGGGTGGAAGAATCGACGGTGATCTTCGGGCCCATCGACCAGGTCGGGTGGGCCAGGGCATCTGCCACTCCGACGGCGGCCAGCTCCTCTTTGGCCCGGCCCCGGAACGGACCCCCCGAGGCCGTGAGCAACAATCGCTCCACGTCGTCGACCCGCCCCGAGCGGAGGCATTGGTGGAGGGCACAGTGCTCGGAGTCGACCGGGACGATCTCGGCCCCTTCGGTCCGTCGGGCCCGCTGCACCACCGGGGCCCCGGCGATGATCGACTCCTTGTTGGCCAGTGCCAGTCGGCTTCCTGCTCCGAGGGCGGCCAGGGTGACCGTCAGTCCGGCGAACCCGACAATCCCGTTGACCACCACGTCGGACAAGGTGGCGATGGTGTCCAGTCCGTCATTCCCCACCACCACCTCGGTCCCGGCGGGCAGCAGGCGGGCCAGCTCCGAGGCCTGGTCGGCGTCGCCGATGGCCACGACCTCGGGCCGGAGGCGCCGGGCCTGGTCGGCCAACACGTCGATCGATCGGTGGGCCCCCAGCGCCACCACCGAGAACCGGTCCGGACAGCCCTCGATCACGTCGATGGTCTGGGTGCCGATCGAGCCGGTCGAACCCACCACTGACACCGTGACCGGTTCGCGGTCGGGCGACTCGACAGGCTCTCCCGACACCGTGCGCTCGGCCATCGGCCCCCTGCTGCTCGAACTGGCCATACCCCTAGCCTGCCCGAAATTCAGGCAATATTCAGCGCACGGACCAGATAGTAGGTGGCGGGCAGCACGAACAGCAGTGCGTCGACCCGGTCGAGCACCCCCCCGTGCCCCGGCAGCAGCGAGCCCATGTCCTTCAGCCTGAGGTCCCGCTTCAACAGCGACTCACACAGGTCGCCGATGGGGGCCACGACGGCCACCACCACGCCGAGCAGGGCGGCGTCGGACGCCGACCAGGGGTGAATGGCCCCGACCACCACCGTCGACACCAGGATGGACAGGACGGCGCCCCCGAAGAGTCCCTCCCAGGTCTTGTTGGGACTGATGGTCGGGGCCAGCGGCGTGCGACCGATCCACCCGCCGATCACCAGGGCACCCACGTCGTTGGCCACGGTGGCGATGATGGCTCCGAGCAGGAAGGCGATGCCGTGCCGATCGGGGAACGCCGACGGGGACAGGAGCAGGCCGGCATAGGAACCGAGCAACGACACCCAGCCCACGGTCAGCAGTGTGGCCGCCGTGCCCGCCACCGGCGACCCCCGCTCGACGCCGATCAGGTACCACATCAGGGTGAAGGCGGTGATCAACACCAGCACCAGGGGGAGGGCGGCGACTCCCTTGGTGTAGGCACCCACCGTGAGGGAGATGGTCCCCACCAGCCCGAGCAGGGTGGCCGGGTGGTAGCCGGCACCCCGCAGGGCCCCGAAGCACTCACCGGCGGCGAAGGTGACCACCACCACCACCAGGACGAGCGAGGGGACCGTGCCCGCCTTGAACGCCAGGAGGGCCACGACGGCCACCGCCAAGCCGGTCCCGACCCGGACGCCCACCGAGCCGGCGGGCTTCGAGCCGTCCCTGCCGGTGCCGGTCCCCTTGGTCGAGCGGGCGGCGGGCGGTCGGGGCGGACCCCCCCGCCGGTAGCCCGGCTACCGGGCCCGTCCGCCGGCGGAGCGGACCGGGGTTCGGAGAACCGCCGGAACGGGCGTCGCTTCGGCTTGGTGGCGACTACGCCGCTGACCGCAGCCACTGCCGCCTCTTCGGACGCCGACCGGACGCCGACCGACGCTGTCGCCGACTCGTCGGCGAGAACGTCGCCCTCGCGCTCGGCGGTCCGGTCGGCCGCAGCCAGGCTGGCCAGACCCCGCGGCTTGCGGCCGGCGCCGGGAACGTCGGTGACCGATGCCCCCGGCGGCTCGGCGGCCAGGGGGGCGCCGGCCGTCTGGTCGGCGCCTCCGGCCCGCTTGGCCCGCAGTCGGGTGGGTAACAGTCCGCTGCGCCGGGCCTTCCCCATCCGGGCCGAGCCGGTGGGCACGGCCTTGTCGGCGGCGAAGAACTCCCCGTCGATCGAGGACTCGTCATCGGAGAACGGGGAGGACCCGGCCCCGGACGCGGCCTGGGCGCCGGCCATCCCCACTCCGGGGGCGACGGCGCCGGCTCCGGGCGGCACCCCCGGGACCCGGCCCTCGGAGGGACGGGTGGGTGTCGACGGCAGGTCATCGTCTTGGCTCGGGCCCCGGCCCCCCGACGACGCCACCAGGTCCGGACCGGCACCGGGCGGCTCCTCGTCGGCGTCCAACCTGGCCGACGCCAGGTGATGCTGACCGGACTCGGACGGATCCAGATCGAACTCCCACGGACGGCGTTCGATGTCGGTCCGGTCGGTCTCGTCGAGAGACCCGAGAGCGACCTCGTCGTCGCCGAGGACGCCGGGTTCGAACAGCTCGTCGTGGGCCTCCCAGTCGGAGTCCTCTTCACGCCAGCTGGGACCGGCGATGCCCGGTCCCGAGCCCTCGTCGCCGGCATCGCGGGCCAGCACGGCCGGCACCTGACCGGTAGGCGGTTCGGTCCAGTGGGGCAGCTCGGTCGGAGCTCCACTGGGCACCGCCGTCTGACCCGGGGTCACCGGATCGACGGCGTCGGCGGCGTCGGCGGGATCTCCCGGTTCGTCGGTGAGGCGTACCGAGGGCTGATCGAACCCGCCTTCGAACAGGCGGGTGGGCTCGGAGTCGTCGGATCCCAGCTCCGGCGGCTCCGGATCGGCAACGTCGGGGTCGTCGTGGCGGGAGACCTTGGGGAGCTCGGCCGTGCTCTCCCCGGCCGGCTCGGCGCCGATGATGCGGACCTGGTCCGTGGACGGTCCGGTCGGTTCGGGGCGCACGACGGGAACGTCGGTTCGCGTCATGTCGTCTTCTCGCCCGTCTGGGACGTCGTCCACGTCAGTTGTGTCCTCTCATCGGCCGGGCCGTCGGGGCCCGGCCAGCCGTCAGATCTCGAGGAGCTCCTGCTCCTTGTGGGCCAGCAGCCTGTCGATGGCCGCCACCTGCTCCTGGGTGTGCTTGTCAAGGTCCTTCTCGATCCGATCGAGCTCGTCACTCGAGAGATCACCGTCCTTTTGCATGGCCTCGAGATCGTGGCGGGCCGAGCGACGGGAGTTCCGCACCGTGACCCTCCCCTCCTCCGCCTTCTGCTTGACCACCTTGACCAGTTCCTTGCGCCGTTGCTCGGTGGGAACCGGGAAGGACAGCCGGATCACCGTGCCGTCGCTGGACGGGGTGATGCCCAGCTCGGACCCCTGCAGTGCCTTTTCGATGGCCGGCAGGGACCCCTTGTCGTAGGGAGAGATCACCAGGAGCCGGGCCTCGGGAACGCTGAACCCGGCCATCTGGCGGAGTTCGGTCTCGGCCCCGTAGTAATCCACTTTCAGGTGCTCGACGAGGGAGGGGGTGGCCCGTCCGGTGCGGATGGCAGCGAACTCGGCCTGGGTGTGATCGACGGCTCTGGCCATGTGGTCGTGCGCATCGGCAACCACCAACGCGATCAGGTCGTCATCCATTAGCGGCTAAGCGTAGCCACCGGGGTCAGACCCCATCTAGAACCGCGCTTGAACTGCTCTTTCATCGGACCAGTGTCCCGATGGCATCTCCCCCGAGGGCTTTGCGGATGTTCCCCGGCTCCATCAGGTCGAAGACGCGGATGGGAAGACCGTTGTCCATGCAGAAGGTGATGGCAGTGAGGTCCATCACCCGCAGGTCCTTTGACACCACCTCCATGAACGAGATCTCCTCGTAGCGGGTGGCGTCCGGATCCAGCCTGGGGTCGGCCGAGTACACCCCGTCCACCCCGCCGTGGGTCCCCTTGCACAGCAGCTCGGCCTCGATCTCAGCCGCCCGCAGGGCGGCCGACGTATCGGTGGTGAAGTACGGGTTGCCCATGCCGGCGGCGAACACCACCACCCTGCCCTTTTCGAGATGGCGGATAGCCCGGCGGCGGATGTACGGCTCGGCCACCTCGGCCATCTGCACGGCCGAGAGTACCCGGGTCGGCTGGCCGTGGTGCTCGAGCGCGTCCTGAAGGGCCAGGGCGTTGATCACGGTGCCCAGCATCCCCATGGTGTCGGACGTGGCCCGGTCCATGCCGGCGCCGGCGCCGGTCGTCCCCCGCCAGATATTGCCGCCACCGACCATCAAGGCCAGTTCGAGGCCGAGTCCCTCCCGGGTCTCGGCGATCTCCATGGCTAGGCGCTCCACCACCGAGGCGTCAATGGTCTCATCGGAGGCGGACGAGGCCAGGGCCTCACCGGACAGTTTCAGGACGATGCGTCGTGGGTCACCCACTGCTGCCTCAGTCGCCCACCTCGACCTGGGCGAACCGGGTCACCTTGGCCGGACCGAGGAGCTTGGCGATCGTCTGTTTCTCGTCCTTGACGTAGGGCTGGTCGAGCAGGACGCGCTCTTTGTACCAACCGTTCAGACGACCTTCGATGATCTTGGGCAGGGCCGCGTCGGGCTTTCCCTCGTTGCGGGCGATCTTCTCGACCGTCTCCCGCTCGGCTGCCACCTCGTCCTCGGGCACCTCTTCACGAGTGGTGTAGGCAGGACGGGCGAAGGCGATGTGGGCGGCGATCTCGTGGGCCAACTCGTCGGTGCCTCCCTCGAGGGCCACGACCACTGCGTTGACGCCGCGGCCGGCCTGGCGGTGCAGGTAGGTGTCGATGACCCCGCCGGTCGGCGCCTCGATCCGGACGACCCGGCCCAGGGAGATGTTCTCCTTGAGCTTGATCTTGAGGTCGTCGAGCTGGGCGCTCCTCTGGGCGATGGCATCCTCACCGTCGGCCGCCACCAGATCGGCCAACTCGGCCACCAGGGAGACGAACTCCTCGGACTTGGCTACGAAGTCGGTCTCCGACCGCAGCTGGACAATGGACGCGGCCGATCCGGAACGGCCGATGGCAACGGCTCCTTCGGACGCCTCACGGTCAGCCCGCTTGGCTTGGCTGGCCAGGCCCTGTTCGCGCAACCAGGTGATGGACCTGTCCATGTCGCCGCCGTTCTCCTCGAGGGCGCGCTTGGCGTCGAGCATGCCGACGCCGGTCAGCTGGCGGAGTTTCTGGACATCCTTGGCGGAAAAGTCGGGCACGGTCAGGCCTCCTCGGGGGTGTGCTCGGGGCCTCCTCGGCGGTCGGCGAGGCTGCCGCGGTCGGGGCCTCCGCCGAGGATTCGGGAGTCTCGGCTGCTGAATTCGGTTCGGGCATCGGAGCGGGGGCGGGCGCGGCCTCGGGGACGGTGGCGGCCTGGACCTCGGTGGCGGCCTCGGGGACGGTCGCGGCCACGGTCGGGGTTGCCGTCGCTTCGCCGGACGCCGCACCGACCAGGGCCGGTTCCGGGTCAGGGGCCGGCGGGGCCGACGCCATGGCCGCCCCAGGGGGCGGCGGGATGGGAGCAGTGGGGGCCGGGGTCGAGGCGGGGGGTGGTGGTGCCGGCCTCTGTTGGGCGATGAACCGTCCCTCGGTGACGGCGTCGGCCACGACCCGGCACAGCAGGGCCCCCGAGCGAATGGCGTCGTCGTTCCCCGGGATCACGTGGGTGATCACATCGGGATCACAGTTGGTATCCACCACGGCCACCACCGGAAGCCCGAGCTTGTTGGCCTCGGTGACGGCGATGTGCTCCTTTTTCGTATCGATCACGAAGATTGCGTCGGGGAGCTTGTCGAGGCTCCGGATCCCGCCCAGGTTCCGCTGGAGCTTCTCCAGCTCCCGCGTGTGCCGCAGGGCCTCTTTTTTGGGCATGGCCTCGAAGTCTCCGGCCTTCTCCATGGCCTCGAACTCCTTCATCCGCTTCACCCGGGTGGAGACCGTCTGGAAGTTGGTGAGCATGCCGCCCAGCCAGCGCTCGTTCACGTAGGGCATGCCGCAGGCGTCGGCGTAGATGGCCACCGGACCCTGGGTCTGCTTCTTCGTGCCCACGAAAAGGATGGTGCCGCCTCCCGCCACCAGGTCGCGGATGTAGCCGTACGACTCCTCGATGCCCTTCATGGTCTGTCGGAGGTCGATCAGGTAGATCCCGTTGCGCTCTCCGAGGATGAACCTGCGCATCTTGGGGTTCCATCGACGGGTCTGGTGCCCGAAGTGGACGCCCGCGCCCAACAGCTGCTTCATCGTGACGACGGCCATATGCCTGCTCCTTGTGACGGTTGTTCCACCCCGGCCACAACACCCCTGAAGGGCGACCGTGGACGCGGCCGGGTGCCTCGTTGATCCCGCATGTGCGCCTCGCCGATTGGCGAGGCCCTTCCATCGTAGTGGCTGTCGAGCGCCCTCCTCCACTCGGCCGTGGCCGAGCTCGGCCCCACCGGGCCCCCGCCGTCAGCCGGCTGTTGCCGTGGGCACCCGTTTCGAGGCGGTGCCGGAGCCGGCTTTGGCCCCGCCGGTGCGCCGCCCGACCCCCTCGGGCCTGTCGGCCAGCTTGGCTCGGAGCTGGAGCACCGCCTTGGTGTGGATCTGGCACACCCGGGACTCGGTCACCCCGAGGATGTCGCCGATCTCGGCCAGGGTCAACCCTTCGTAGTAGTAGAGGGTGAGTACCGTCTTCTCCCTCTCGGCCATCTGACCGACCGCCTGGATCAGTGCTTCCTTGGTCTCTTTGACCTCGAAGGTGTCCATGGGGCCGGCCGTGCTGTCGGGGAGCGTCTCCCCCAGGGTCGAACGATCTGACCGGTCGCCGCCCCGGAAGACCTCGTCGAGTGCGACCACCCCAACGAAGGAGATCTTGCGGAGCGCCGTTTGGAACTCGGCGTCGGTCATCTCGAGGTCGGCGGCGACCTCGGCGTCGGTGGGCGTGCGGTGGAGCGTGGCCTCGAGCTTCGAGTACGACTGCTCGACGGCCCTGGCCTTGGCCCGGACCGACCTGGGGACCCAGTCGATCGACCGCAGCTCGTCGATGATGGCTCCCTTGATCCGGGGAATGGCATAGGTCTCGAACTTGATCTTCCGAGCCGGCTCGAACCGTTCGATGGCGTCGATCAGACCGATGATCCCGTAGCTGGCCAGGTCGGCTTCGTCGACGTGCCTGGGCAGTCCGACCGATACCCGCCCGGCCACGTATTTGACCACCGGGGCGTAGTGGACGATCAGCTGGTCACGGAGCGGCCGGGCCCCGGTCTTCTTGTACTCAGCCCACAGTGCGTCGATCCCGTGACCGGCACTGTCCAGTTGCGTCGACAATTGTCCCCTTAGGCCCGTGGATGCGTTCCGGCATACACCGTGAGCAAGCGCTCTTTACTCACATGAGTGTAGACCTGAGTGGTCTGGAGGCTGGCGTGACCGAGCAGTTCCTGCACCACCCGCAGATCGGCGCCCCCATCGAGCAGGTGGGTAGCGAAGCTGTGGCGGAGGGCGTGGGGATGGGTCGGAACCGGCGAACGGCGGTCGAGGAGGCGCCGGACGTCCCGCGGTCCGAGCCGGTTTCCCCTCCGGTTGAGGAAGAGAGCTCCTGGCGGGCTGAGCTCGGAGGACAGGCTGGCACGGGGGGCACCGAGCCAGTCACCAACGGCTTGGGCGCACCGCTCGTGGATGAGCACCTGGCGCTGCTTGTCGCCTTTTCCGGTCACGGTGACCACCAGGCGGTCGAGATCCACATCGCCGACATCGAGGCCGCACAGCTCGGCCACTCGCAATCCGCTCCCGTAGAGCAGCTCCAGCACGGCATCGTCTCGGCGGTCGACCGGCGTCGGGGGGGTGTCGTCGGCCTCGGTGGCCGGCTCCAGCAGCTGATGGAGCTCACTGTGGCCGAGGACCCGGGGCAGCCGGGAGTCGGGCGAAGGTGCCGACAGGCGGGTGGAGGGGTCGGCCGCCACCAGCCCCCGCTTGGCACACCACTGGAAGTACGACCGGAGTGATGCGGCGATCCGGGCGATCGACGCCTTGGCATACCGGCGAGTGGCCAGATAGGCGAGGTAGCGACGGAGCATGATCCGGTCGACGTCGGCCGGGCCGTCGGCGCCACTGCGGGTAGCCCACTGGGCAAACTGCTCCGCATCGGATGAGTAGGCCCGTACCGACGCCGGCGACAGCCCGTCGACTGAGCGGCGAAAGGCCTCGATCTCCCAGGACACGGCAAAAACAGTACCGGCACCGGCACTCCATCTCGGGCACCCCTGACTACGGAGCCACCGCCCCATGCCCGTCGGACCGGGCCCGATCCGACAAAACGACGGCATCCCGTCCGTAGACCAGACGGGAGCAGTATCGTCAGGCCCATCTGAATTTCGCTGCAGGGACGGGCGTGGACTGTGTGGTGCGCTCGGAAGGAGCCGGAGGCGCGTCGCCTCCGGCCTGGTGCGAAGGGGAACCATGTCCAATCGAATCGACCGACGTTCGTTTCTCGCCCGCGGCGCCGCCGCTGGTGCTGGTGTGGCCATCGTCGGCACCTCGGGTGGCCTGCTCGACGCCTGCGGCTCGGGTTCGTCGTCGACCACCACCTCGACCGGCACCCATCCCGACGGGAAGTCCTCGAAGATCCCCAAGCCGGGCGGCACGCTCATCTTCGGCGTCGACGCCGAAGAGAAGGGGTTCTCGCCTACCCAGGGCACCTACGACGAAGTCGGCATCCTCTATGCCCGCACCGTGTTCGACCCCCTCATGATCATCGATGCCACCGGCACCCCCCAGCCCTACTTGGCCGAGTCGGTGACCCCCAACAGCGACTACACCCAGTGGACCATCACCTTGCGCTCCGGCCTGCTGTTTCACGACGGCTCCAGTTGCGACGCCAACGCCGTTGCCGCCAATTTCACCGCCCAGCAGCAGTCGGCCCTGACCGGACCCGCCCTCACCAACCTCGACACCATCTCGGTGGTGAGTCCCCTGTCGGTGACCCTGACCATGAAGTCGGCCTGGGTCCCCTTCGACTACTACCTGACCGGTGGCATCGGTGGTCAGTTCGCCTATGTCGCCGAACCCAAGTGGCTGGCTTCGAACAGCCAGACCCACCCGGTCGGCACCGGTCCCTTCGTCTTTCAGGAGTGGGTGCCGAACGACCACTTCACCGCGACCAAGAACCCCCACTACTGGCGGGCCGGCCTCCCCTTGCTCGACACCATCACCTACAAGCCGATACCCGACCCGGACCAACTACTCGCCAGCCTCAAGTCCGGAGCCGTCGACATCATGCACTCGGACACCCCGAACGACATCCTCTCCCTTCGGGCCGACACCTCGCTGGGCTACATCGACGACTCGAAGAACGTGGCCGGCGAACCCGACATGGGCTGCCTTCTGCTCAACTTGTCCAAGTCTCCTTTCAACAACCTCAAGCTGCGCCAGGCCGCGGCCTACGCCATCAGCTCGGCCCAATACGTGGAAGTGATCGACCAGAACGTCTTCAGCACCTCCAACGGCCCGTTCACCTCCACCTCCCCCTACTACGTGGCCGACAACGGCTATCCCGACGCCAACGCAGCCAAGGCCAAGTCACTCGTCCAAGAGGTCCAGTCCGAGACGGGAAAGGCCGTGTCGTTCACCCTCAACCACACCCCCGACGCCAGCACCACCAAGGATGCCGAGTATCTACAGGCCCAGCTCCAGAACGCGGGAATGAAGGTCAACCTGGCTCCGGTCCTGCAGGCCGACATCATCAACGTGGCCCTGCTGGGCAGCTTCGAGGCCCAGGTGTGGCGCCAATTCGGGGCCGTCGATCCCGACCTCAACTACATCTTCTGGAGCCCGACCAACATCAACCCGGTCTTCTCCATCAACATGGCTCGGAACAACGACCCGTTCATGGAGGTGGCGTTGCTCAAGGGCCGGGAGTCATCGAACCAGGCCGACCGGGTCGCCGCCTACCAGGAGGTGAGCAGGCTCATGGGCTCCGATCTCCCCTATATCTGGTACGACCGGACCACCTGGGCCGTTGCCGCCCAACCCCAGGTGGAGAACTTCGCGGCTCCCACCACGCCGGCCGGCGCCCCCGCCTTCGCCCTGATTGCCGGCTCCATCTGGCCCACCCAGATCTGGCTGAACTCCTGAAGTGCAGTAGCAGGCCCGTCCCAAAGGCCAGGGTCGTCCGTGTCATGATCGGAGCATGAGCCGCATCCTGGTAGTCGAGGATGACGAGCGGATCCGCTCATCCATGCGCCTGGCCCTGGAGGATGAGGGCTATACCGTCGAGGACGTTTCGAGCGGTGAGGCCGTGGTCACCCGATTCAACGAAGAAACCTTCGAGGTGGCGCTCATCGACCTGATGCTGCCGGGGATGGACGGCTTCGAGACGTGTCGCACCCTGCGGCGCATCAGCACGGTACCGATCATCATGGTGACGGCCCGATCCGACACCCACGACGTGGTGGCCGGCCTCGAAGCCGGGGCCGACGACTACGTCACCAAACCGTTCGTCGCCAAAGAGCTGGCGGCCCGCATCCGGGCCCTCCTGCGTCGGTCCCGTCCGGACGACACCGAGCATTCGATCATCCGGTTCGGCGACGTCGAGATCGAGCCGGATGCGGGGGTGGTCCGGCGCGACGGCACCGAGGTCCATTGCACCCGGACCGAGTTCCGTCTGCTCAGTGAGTTGGCCGACCACCCGGGTCGGGTGCTCAGCCGGGAACATCTCCTCGAGCGCGTGTGGGGCTACGACTACTTCGGAGATGGACGACTGGTCGATGTCCATGTGCGCAGGCTACGGACCAAGATCGAGTCCGACCCTGCCAATCCCCGATTCATCCTGACCGTGCGGGGCATGGGCTACAAGCTGGCGGTCTGACCGGTGGACCCGGCCGAGTCCCCGAGCCGGACGGAGCCAGTCCGCTCCGTCCACCGGCCTCGGCGCACCCGGCTGTCGACCGGACTCGGACTCCGGGCCCGGGTGACGGCGACGTTCGCCATCGGGGCCTTCGCTCTGTCGACGGTGATGGCCGGCATCACCTACTTCACGGCCCGCCACAGCTACCTGAGCGAGCGCCAGGGCACGGACCAGCGCCAGGCTTTCGTCAGTGCGCTGTTCGTCCAGAACGCGCTCCGGTCAAAAGGGACTCAGGTGGAACCGCTGATCCAATCGGTCGACACTCTGCCCGGATCCCTGTCGGTGATCCACTTCGGGGGGCAGTGGTACGCGACGTCGTCCACGGTGGGGCCGAGCGATCTCCCCTACAACTTCCGGACCCTGGTCCTGGCGGGCACGCCGGCCTCCCAGGTGATCAACGTCGGAAGCTCGCCCCAGTTGGCGATCGGGGTGCCGCTACCGGCGGACCGCGCCACCTACTTCGAGGTGTTCTCCCTCGAAGAGCTGGAGGACACGTTGCGGACCCTGGCCTTCGCGCTGACCGCGGCCGCCTTGTTCACCACCATCGCCGGGGCCGCTCTCGGGCGGTGGGCCAGTGGGCGGGCGCTCCGGCCTCTGGCCGGTGTCACCGAAGCGGCGGTCGCCATCGCCGGGGGGGAGTTGGACACCCGGGTGGAGGCGGGCGACGACGTCGACCTGCAGGAGCTGGCGTCGTCCTTCAATCGGATGACGGCCAACCTGCAGGAACGAATCGAACGAGAGGCGCGTTTCACCTCGGACGTCAGCCACGAGCTGCGGTCGCCCCTGACCACGCTCACGGCCACCGTCGGCGTCCTCGAAGGCCACCGGGACGAGCTGACTCCCCGGGCCCGGAGAGCGCTCGATCTGCTCGACGGTGACCTCCACCGGTTCACCCGGATGGTCGATGACCTGTTGGAGATCTCCCGATTCGACGCCGGCTCGGCCGAGCTGTCCCTCGACGAGGTCGATCCGGGCGAGCTGGTTCGTCGGGCTGTGGCCTCCTCCACTCCCGTCGGGACGGACGGAACTCGGGCCGGACCGGACTTCCCGGTCGAGATCAGCCCCGATGTGGACGGCCTACGCCTCCGGGTGGACAAGCGCCGGTTCGAACGGGTGATGGCCAACCTGCTCGAGAACGCCAACCTCTATGCCGGCGGGGTGACCCGGGTCATCGTGGAGCGCCACCCCCCGGCCCCGGTCGGTGCCACCCCCGACGGCAGCAACCCTGACGGCAGCGACCCGGACGACACCGACAGCCCGAGGAGCATCCGGGTGATCGTGGAGGACCAGGGCCCCGGAGTCCCCCTCCTCGAGCGTCATCACCTCTTCGAGCGCTTCTATCGAGGGAGCCGGGCCGGCCAGCGGGAATCGAGCGAGGGGACCGGTCTCGGCCTGTCCCTGGTGGCCGAGCACGTCCGCCTCCACGGAGGAGCAGTCTGGATCGAGGATGCCTCGGGTGGCGGTTCACGTTTCATCGTCGAGCTCCCCCTGGTGCCAAGCGGCGGCGCCGGCGTGTGGGACCCGACATGAGCGGTCGGCGCCGGGCGGTGACTCTGGTGGCGACGTTCGCCGTCATGGCGCTGGCCGTCACCGCCTGCGGCATCCCCATCAGTGGCTCCCCCTCCGTGATCGCCAAAAATGACGTGCCCTTCCACCTGCTGGATCCGGACACATCGACCACCGAGAATCCCTCGATTCCCCCCGAGGTGAGCGTGCCCGAGTGGATCTACCTGGTGTCGCCGGGGCCGGGCCAACACGTGGTGAATGTGGCCCGCAACGTGCGGATCCCGGCCAACCTCACCCAGATCCTGGGGGCGCTCCTCGACGGCCCGACCCAGTCAGAGACGAGTCAGGGACTCCAGAGTTTCCTGAACGGGACCAAGGTCACGGTCGCTGTCACGGTGTCCGGTGGCGTGGCCACCGTCGACTTCTCTTCCAACCCGTTCCAAGTGGTGGGCGCCTATCAGACGCTGGCCGTCGCCCAGGTGGTGTACACGGTCACCCAGCAACCGGGACTGGTCACCGTGGGCGTACTGTTCCAGATCGCCGGTCAACCCATCGGCGTTCCCACCACCCCGCTCGGGCCCCAGGTGTTCGGACCGGTCAACCGCGCTTCGTTCGCGGCCCAGGCCCCCCTGCCATGATCCCCCGAACCGTCAGAGCTCGTCGGGTACCGCCCAGGGAATCCGCGGTGCCTCGGCCCACAGGTGTTCGAGGTCGTAGAACTTCCGCGCCTCATCGAGGAAGACGTGCACCAGGAAATCGCCGTAGTCCATGAGGACCCACCGGCTGTCGTCGAGTCCCTCGACGCGCACCGGGCTCAGCCCCTTTTCCTGTTTCACCCGGCGCTCCACCTCGTCGACGATCGTCTTGACCTGCCGGCTGTTGCGTCCACTCGTCACCACGAATGCATCAGTGATCCCGAGCAGATCCCCCATCGCCAATAGCACGGTGTCTTCGCCCGATTTGGCATGGGCGGCCCGGGCGGCCACCTTGCACTCCTCGGGAACCATCTGCCCGTGTTGCTCGACGACCGGCATGGCACTGGGTGCGCTCAAGGTTGTGCTCCTTCTGACGCCTGGGCGTCGAGGTTCGTGGTGGATCGGCTGGTGAGTACGGCATGGACGACAGGTTCGGCGGCGCCGGGCCAGGCTAGGGGCGCAACGCCGGTGAGCACCACCTCGCCGCCGGGTCGACGGTCACGGGCGATGCCCACGATGAGGAGCGTCAGGACCAAGCAGATGGCGATGATCAACGCGCATCCCATCATCAGGTGCCGCCTCCGTCGCCGAGCGACGCGCAGGGCCCGCATGGTCTCGGCCCGGGCATCGGGTTTCGCATCGACGGCCGGCTGGTGCGACTCGCCCGCCGCCTCGGGAGGCTCGATCTCGGGTGCCGCTGCTTCGGGCGCGGTCACGGGAATCGGCGCAGTGACCGGGGCGACGGTCGAGGAAGCCGGCGGGTACAGCCTTGACGGGGACGTGGTCGAACCTGTCCTGTTAGGCGTGGTCCGCAAACTCATCTCCCTGTAGCGTACAGACCTCGTTGAAGGATGCAATGCATCACGGCGTCTGGGACCAGTCCGTTCACCGAGACGCCGGCCTCCAACATGTCCCGTAGCTCCGTGCTCGAGACGTCCGATGGCGCCACCGCCACCTCGACCACCTCCCAGCCCGGCGGGGGCGGGACCCGGGCAGCCCCGGGACGGCTCACCACCGCCAGGGAGGCCTCATTGCGAAGAGATCTCTCGTTCTTCCAGGTGGTGAGCCCGGGCACCACATCCGAGCCGACGACGATGACGAGCTGGGCGTCCGGATCGGATCGGTGCAGCTCGCGGACCGTGTCGATGGTGTACGAAGGGCCGCCGCGGTCGATTTCGATCCCCGAGGCTTCCAGCCCGGGCCAGTCGACCAGAGCCGCCTCCACCATTGCCAACCGGTCCTCGGCCGGCGTGACCGGTCGCTCGGTCTCCTTCTGCCAGGGCTGGTTCGCCACCACCAGGAGCATTCGGTCGAGGTCCAGGGCGGTCCTCACCGCCTCCGCCACCTCCAGATGGGCGGTGTGGATGGGATCGAACGTTCCACCGAAGAGACCGATCCGGGTCGGGCCTTCGCCTCCGGCCACCCTATGTTCCCGACAGCGCGTCCACCACCGGTGCGAATGCCTCCATCTCCGCCTCGTGGACCACGATGTAGGTGAAGCCGAACGTGTCACGACGTTCGAGCAGTGTGTCGACGATCTGGTCGGTGGTGCCTATCAGCAGGAGGGGAGAACCCTGCACGTGCTCGGGTGTCACCGACATCGCCCCGGCCAACTGGGCAACCGCCTCGTCACGGTTGGGCACGATCTGGATGACGAAGGTGAGACACTGAAGCTCGAGACTTTCGAATCGCCCACCTGCCGCCTCTCGGATCCACTCGATCCGTTTCCGGTAGAACTCGGGCGACGTCGTCTCGAGGACCTCACGACCTACGTGGCCGGCGGCCAGGCTGGGGTTCACCCCGACGATGTCAGCCTCCCGGGCGGCGATGCCCAGGACCCGTCGGCCACCACCGCCGATGATGATGGGGGGATATGGCCGTTGCGCCGGCTCCGGAAATCCCTTGGCGCCGGTGATCCGGTAGTGCTCACCCTCGAAGGTCGCCTCTCCGGTGGACCACAGGGACTTCATGATGGCCAAGCTCTCCGCCATGCGGGAGATCCGAATTCCGGCCGAATCGGCGACGAGTCCCGACTCGTCGTAATCACTGGTCATCCATCCGGCACCCAGTCCGAACTCGAACCGCCCTTCCGAAAAGAGGTCGAGGGTGGCGACCTCTTTGGCCAGGACCACCGGATGGCGGTAGTCGTTGCCGAATACCAGCGAACCGACCTTCAGCGACGAGGTCGCTTCGGCCGCCACGGTGAGCGCCACCAGCGGTCCGACCTGCTCACCGAAGTGGTCCGGAACGAACAGCGTCGAGTATCCCAAGCCCTCGGTCCTGCGGGCCTTCTCCCGCCACTCGGCCCCGGACCCTGCATCGGACAGCTGTACGCCGAATCGAAATGGCAACATGGCCCGAGCTTAGGGCCAGAGGCTTTACGCTGGTGGGGTGAGCACGCGTCCGAATTCTGCATCGTGGGCACCCGACAGCTGGCGGACGAGACCCGCCGCCCAGCAACCGGTGTGGCCGGACGACGCCGAGCTGAAGCGGGCGCATGCCCAGCTGGCAGCTCTCCCCCCCTTGGTGTTCGCAGGCGAGGCCCGCCACTTGACCCGGGCTCTGGGCCAGGCGTCCGACGGGCGCGCCTTCGTGCTCCAGGCCGGGGACTGCGCCGAGTCCTTCTCCGACTTCAGTGCCGACGGCATCCGCGACAAGCTCAAGGTGATCTTGCAGATGGCCATCGTCCTCACATACGGCTCGGGTGTGCCCGTGGTCAAGGTGGGCAGGATCGCCGGGCAGTTCGCCAAACCCCGGACATCGGCGACCGAGAAGGTCGGCGGCAAGGTGATCGACTCCTTCCGCGGACACATGGTCAACGACGACCTACCCGATCCCGCCGCCCGCGTCCCGGATCCGCACCGGCTGGTGTCCGCCTACCAGCAGTCTGTGTCCACGCTGAATCTCCTGCGGGCCTTCACCAAAGGAGGATTCGCCGATCTCAGCCAAGTCCATGCCTGGAACCAGCAGTTCGTAGCGTCCTCGGCCGAGGGCCAGCAGTTCGAGGACATTGCCGAAGGCATCGACCGGGCGCTGCGGTTCATGGCTGCGTGCGGCATCAACCTCACGGCAGAGGATTCACTGCACGAGGTCGACTTCTGGACGAGCCACGAGGCGCTGATCCTCGACTACGAAGAGGCACTGACCCGACGGGACTCGTTGACGGAGGAGTGGTACGACTGCTCGGCCCACATGCTCTGGGTGGGCGAGCGGACCCGTCAACTCGACGGGGCGCACTGTGAGTTCCTCTCGGGGATCCACAATCCGATTGGATCGAAGATCGGTCCGACCGCCAGCCCCGACGACGTCATCGACCTGTGTGAGCTACTCAATCCTGAGCGCGTCCCCGGGCGGCTCACCCTGATCACCCGAATGGGGGTCGGCGCCATTGACGCGGCACTCCCACCGCTGTTGCGGGCCGTCCGCGACGAGGGACACCCGGTGGTGTGGGTGTGCGACCCCATGCACGGCAACACCTTCACCGCCGAGGGAGGCCAAAAGACCAGGCGGTTCGACGACATCCTCGGCGAGATCAAGGGCTTCTTCAGGGCCCATCTGTCCGAGGGCACATGGCCGGGAGGTGTCCATGTGGAGTTGACCGGCGACGACGTGACGGAGTGCCTCGGCGGTGTCGAGGACATCGTCGAGGGACAGCTCCACCAGCGGTACACCACCACCTGTGACCCTCGTCTCAACGCTCGCCAGGCTCTCGACCTGGCCTTCGCCGTGGCCGAGCTGTTGCGCTCCTGACGTAGCCCTCCGGTCTTCAGGCCGGACCCACTCCCGGTTCACTTCTCCCCCGACACGCCAGCTGGAGTCATGTGCCGGCCTCGTGGTTTCCAACTAACGTACCCATGGTAGGTGGCACCGCGGTTTGTTATTTGGAGAACCAAAGGGCCGAGACACTGGGCTTGACCCGAGCAACTCCACTTCCAGGGCGAGCCTTCCCGAAAAGGGTCATTGACCAACCGGCCCCGACCAACGAGACTGGGACGGCCCAGGCGAGGTCGGCCCCCGTGGAGAGTGGCGGCTCGAACGGTGTCCTCCCTGGGAAGCCCCAGACCCTGTCACCGGACGGAGATGCCCCCGAACATGCAGACCGACACCGCCACTGACGACGCCCGACGCCGCCCGGTCACCGCCACCATGACCCGATCGCGCCGTGGCATCGTCGCCTCACTGGCCATGGCCCTGGTCATAGCGGGCTTGGTCGGCTGGGTGGCTCTCGGATCGGCCCCAGCCACCAGGTCGGCGGCTCCGGCGGCGGCGACCAGCGACCCGTCGGCGTACTGGCTGGTGGCGTCGGATGGTGGCGTGTTCGCGTTCGGCGGTGCCGGCTTCTACGGCTCCACCGGTGGAATCCATCTCAACAAACCGGTCGTCGGGATGGCCGGTACCCACGACAGTCAGGGATACTGGCTGGTGGCCTCCGACGGAGGCGTCTTCAGCTTCGGCGACGCCCCGTTCTACGGCTCCACCGGGGGCATCCACCTGAACAGCCCGGTGGTGGGCATGGCGGCCACCAAGGACGGCAGGGGGTACTGGTTGGTGGCGGCCGACGGGGGTGTCTTCAGCTTCGGCGACGCCCCGTTCTACGGATCGGAGGGGGGAAAGCCGCTCAACCAGCCCGTGGTCGGGATGGCGACCACACCCGATGGCGGTGGCTACTGGCTGGTGGCGGCCGACGGGGGCGTCTTCACCTTCGGTGACGCCAATTTCTACGGTTCGACCGGCGGCCTTCGCCTGAACAAGCCCATCGTCGGCATGACCGCCAACCCGAACGGCGGCTACTGGTTCACCGCTTCCGACGGCGGGGTGTTCTCCTTCGGCGCTCCGTTCTACGGGTCGCTGGGCAGCGTGCCCCAGAGCCGCCCGATCGTGGCCATCACCTCCGACAGTGACGGTGGTGGCTACTGGTTCACCAACAACAACGGGGCGGTCACCGCCTATGGGGACGCCACCTACTGGGGCTCCGCTCCGCAGGTCATCAACAAACCGGTGGTGGGCATGGCCCAGGCCGCCGGCTCCGGGAACTTCACCGGCTCCGCCTACCAGTCGGGCAGCTACGGGTACGACATCTCCAACTATCAGGCCGGCAACTATTCCGCCCAACCCGCACACCATCGGGATCGTGCAGGTGGCCGGCGCCTCGTTCGGTCTCAACCCTGACCTGGCCTCGGAAGCCCAGTGGGCCGGTGGTGGGCTCAACCTGTACAACTACCTGACCTTTGGGGACGCCCCCTCCAGCCCGGACGGGAACTGCGCCTCCACCGCCGATGTCGTGGCCTGCAACTACGGCTACCTGGCCGCCCAGAATGCGTTCACCAACGCCCAATCGGCGGGAGTGAACACGTCGGTGGCCTGGTGGCTGGACGTCGAAAGTGACCCGTCGTGGTCGAGCAATCTTCCCTCCAACGCCGCCCTGGTCCAGGGAGCGATCGACGGCCTGCACTCCGAAGGGCTGAACAGTGTGGGCATCTACGCCAGTCCCGGCAGTTGGAGCGGCATCGTCGGCAACTACACCCCGGCTGTGCCCTACTGGGCCGCCGACTGGGGCATCAACCCCGCTACCACCTGCCAGAACGTCAAGTCCCTGTATTCGGGACTCCCCTCGGGACCGACCCAGATCGTCCAGTACAGCTCGCCTAGCGCAACCTACCCGGCCGGCGGCATGAGCACCGCCTACGACGACGACTACGCCTGCTGAGCCACCTGGTGGGCGGCGTCGTTGAACCCGAGCAGCCGCCATTCACCGGAATCGATCTCCCACGTCGTCATGGAGGCATGTTTGGTCCGGAGTTTCAGCCGCGCCCCGTCGCGACCGCCGGACACGGGAACCTTGGTGAGCAACGAAGCCTCGACCACCCCGGCGTGGCAAGCCACCACCACCAGCTGACCGGGGTGCCTGGCCGCCAGCGTGTCCAACATCGCACTCACCCGGCCGACGAAACCGGTCCAGCTCTCGCCCCCCGGGGCGATGGCCTGTTCCGGATTGATATCCCAGTTCAGAGTCCCGAACTTCACGGTGAACTCGTCCCAGGTGAGACCGTCGGCGTCGCCGGGATGAAGTTCGCACAGGTCACACTCGGTCACCACCACCGGCGGCCGCGGACCCGCCGGCCGGGCGCCCCGACCGGTCCCGGCGCCACCTGCTCCACTCACCGGGTCCCCGGCCAGGGCGGGCGCCACGATGGTGGCGGTCTCGATGGCCCGCGGCAACACGCTGGCGTAGAGGGCATCGGCACCGGCCAGCTCGCCGGTCTTCAACAGTCGGTCACGCAAACTCTCGACCTGTTGGCGTCCGAGACTGGTCAGTCCCTCGCAACCGATCGGACCACCGCAGACTCCCGACACATTGCACACCGCCTCGCCGTGACGGACCAGCACGATCCGGGTGGCGCCGTCGCCCGGCCCCGACATGGTGCGGATACCAGGGGGCGGGGACGACCCGAAACCGGCACCGGCACCGGCACCGGCACCGGCCAGAGCATCGAATCCATCGGGGGGCGGGGCCGCGGTCACGCCAGCTCACCGACGAACTGCTCGAGCTGGCGGAGGGTGCGGCACTCGACGACGTCGTCACAGTGGACGGCGTATTCGCCGACGATGGAATCCCCCGAGTCCCAATAGGCGCGGGGCTCGGGGTTCAGCCAGTAGACATGGCGGGCCCGGGCTTGGAGCTCCTTGACGACCCAGGCCTGCGACGCGTGATAGTTGTTGCGGGCGTCGCCGAGAAGGAGCACGCTCGAGCGGGGTGTGATCTCGTCGCCCCAGCGTTCCCAGAACACGGTGAAGGCGTGCCCGTAATCGGAGTGGCCGTCCACCCAGATGACGTCAGCCTCGGTGTTGATTCGATGCACGGCTTCGGTGGGATCGTCGACGCCGTCGAAGAACTGGCTCACTTCGTCGATGCCGTCGATGAAGACGAAGCTGCGGACCTTGGAGAACTGGGAGCTGATGGCGTGGACCAGATGGAGCGTGAAGCGGGCGAACGAGGCCACCGAACCCGAGATGTCGGCGATCACCACAATCTCCGGCTTGGACGGTCTCGGATAGCGGAATTTGGGGTCGACCGGCACCCCTCCGGTCGACAGCGAGTGGCGGACGGTGGACCGGAAGTCGAGGGCGCCCTTGCGGCCGTGCCGCCGCTTGCGGGCCAGCCGGACCGCCAACTTCCTCGACAGGGGCTGCAGCGACTTGCGCAGGGCCACCAGTTCCTCCCGGGTGGCATGCATCACATCGATGTCCTCGGGCAACGGCTTGCGCAACGACTTGGCCAGTGCCTCACTCCCCCGGTCGGCCACCAGACGCCGGCGGATCTCGTTCTCGATCTCTTGGCGCAGCTGATCGATGCGGACCTGGAACTCGTCCCTCAACAGGCGCTCCTCCAGGGCGGTCAGGGAGACCCCGGGTTCGTCGGGGTCGCTCTCCGAGACCGGGGACGCCCCGGCCCGGGCCTCGGCCATCAACCTCTCGAGCACGCCGTCCAGATCGAGGTTCCGGAGCGTCCGGTACAGGTAGTACGTGCCGCCCACCGGCCGGCCCGCCTCCATGCCGGCGTAGCGGGACACCGCCTGGCGTGCCACCGCGGTCACCATGGCATCGTTGGCGCCGAGCAGGGCCCGGTAGAGGAGATCGGCCAACTCCTCGGGAGTCATGCCCTCCCCGTAGCCGCTCCCGCCGCCCCGGCCAGTACCGGGCCCGTCGCCTCGGCCGGCGGCCCGGTCGGCGTCGTTCGGATCTGTCAGTCCCTGGTCGTCTTCTCCGTCATCGATCCGGTACTCGGGTCCCCGTAGCGAGAAGTAGACCTCGAAGGCGGTCTCGTAGGCCCGCCAGTGCGATGATGACTTCACCAGGCTGGCCCCGAGCGTGTACTTGATGGCTTCCCGGTCCTCCATGGGCACATGGCGGAGAGCTTCGGCCGCGTCGAGGTGCTCGGTCATCGAGACGGGAATGCCGGCGGCACGCAGCTCGGCTACGAAGCCGGTGAGGAGATCGAGCATGATCGGATCGGCCCGGACGCAGCCCGAGCTCAGTCCGGGGACTTCGCCACGGCCAACTCCTTGGCTGCCCGCTCGATATCCGTCTGGTACTTGAGCAGGATGTGGAGCGTGTCGCGGGCCCGCTCGGCGTCGATCGACTCGACCCCCAGGACCACCAGGGTCCGGGCCCAGTCCAGGGTCTCGGACACCGAGGGATCCTTCTTCAGATCCAGCGTCCGCAGGGACCGGACGATTCGGGCCACCTGATCGGCCAGCGCCTGGCTGATGCCGGGCACCCTGGTCTCGATGATGGCCCGCTCCCGATCCAGGGACGGGTAGTCGATGTGCAGGTAGAGACACCGGCGTTTGAGCGCCTCGGACAGCTCCCGGGTGTTGTTCGAGGTCAGGAACACGAGTGGTATTTGGGTCGCCCGCACCGTTCCCAGCTCGGGAATCGAGACCTGGTACTCGGACAGGATCTCCAACAGCAGGGCCTCGGTCTCCAACTCGACCCGATCGACCTCGTCGACCAGGAGCACCACCGGATCGGGCGACCGGATGGCCTCCAACAGCGGTCGGGCCAGCAGGAACTCCTCCGAGAAGATGTCCTCTTCGAGCTGGTGCCACGACTGGCCCGAGTCGGCCTGGATCCGTAGCAGCTGCTTCTTGTAGTTCCACTCGTAGAGGGCCTTCGACTCGTCGAGTCCCTCGTAGCACTGGAGCCGGATGAGCCGGCTTCCGGTGAGCCGGGCCACCGACTTGGCCAGCTCAGTCTTTCCGGTACCGGCCGGACCTTCGACCAGGACCGGCTTGGCCAGGCGGTCGGCCAGGAAGACCACCCCGGCGATGCCGTCGTCGGCGAGATAGTCCACACCGGCGAGTCCGAGCCGGACCATGTCGATCGACTCGAACCGGGGCGGCCCGGCCACCGGGAAACCCGACGTGATCTCCTGGGACGGACGCAGCGAGCCGGCCGGGTCGGCGATCTCGGTCATCACCGCACCTGCCCGTCGCCGGACACCACGTACTTGACCGAGGTCAGGTCGCGGAGCCCCATCGGACCCCGGGCGTGGAGCTTCTGGGTGGAGATCCCGATCTCCGCCCCCAGCCCCAACTCCTCGCCGTCGATGAACCGCGTGGAGGCGTTGACCAGTACCGCCGCCGCATCGACTTCGGCGGTGAAGCGGGTGGCGGCGGCCAGATCGCCGGTGATGATTGCCTCGGAATGGCCCGAGCTGTAGCGGGCGATGTGATCGAGGGCGGCGTCGAGATCGTCCACCACTGCCACCGAAAGGGTCAGGCCGAGGAACTCGGTGGCGAAATCCTCGTCGGAGGCGGCACCGATCCCGGACAACACCGCTCGGGTAGCGGCATCGCCGAGCAGGGAGACCTCGGGCATGGCTCTTGCCACTCGGGGCAGGAACGACTCGGCCACATCCCGGTGGACCAAGAGGGTCTCGGCGCTGTTGCACACCCCGGGCCGGCTCGTCTTGGCGTTGACCACGATCGACTCGGCCATCGACAGATCGGCGTCGGCATCCACGTAGACATGGCAATTTCCTGCCCCGTCGATCACGTAGGGGACGGTGGCGTGCTGGCGGACCGATGCCAGCAGCGACGGACCGCCCCGGGGGATCAAGCAGTCGATAAGCCCGTCCAGCTGCATGAAGGCGACGGCGGACTCCCGGCTGGTGTCCTCCACCAGCCCGACGCCGTCCATGGGCAGACCGGCCTTGCCCAGACCTTCGCGCAGCACTCCGGCAATGGCGATGTTCGAGGAGATGGCCGTGGACGACCCTCGGAGCAGAACTGCGTTTCCCGACTTGAGGCAGAGCCCGGCGGCGTCACTGGTCACGTTGGGCCGGTTCTCGTAGATGATCCCGACCACGCCCAGGGGCACTCGCACCCGCTCCACCCGCAGCCCATTTGGTCGAACCCACCCGTCGACGACCTCACCCACCGGATCGGGAAGGGAAGCCACCTTCCGGAGCCCTCCGGCCATGGAGGCCAGGCGTCCCGGGTCGAGCCGGAGCCGATCGAGCGAGGTGGCATCGCTGCCGGCCGCCTCGGCCCGCCCCACGTCAGCGGCGTTGACGTCGAGGATGCGATCCGCCTGCTCCTCGAGGAGATCGGCTGAACGCTCCAGTGCCTCGTCGCGGGCTGCCGAAGAGGCTCGGGCGATGGCCCGACCGGAGGCCCGGGCCCGCCGGCCGAGGTCGATCATGGGGGACGGTGGGCTGGGAGTCACCGTGTCAGCGTAGTTCCCAGCCCTCGCGGTGCGGCGCGGCGGGGTCCCGTGCGCACCCCGGTCGTGACCCCCGTAGCCCGGCCTCTAGTCGATGACGACCAGGTCGTCACGGTGGACCACTTCTGGCGACTCGTCTTCGGGCAGCTGGTCGGACCGGCGGCCGGCCCACGATGCCACCACGGCCGAGGGCTGACGGACCAGGCCCTTGGCGAACACGACACCATCGGAATCGGCGATCTCCACGGCGTCGTCGACCCCGAAGTGGCCCCGTACCGCCACCACCCCGGCCGGGAGCAGAGAACGGCCGCCTTCGACGAGAGCGCGTTGCGCCCCGGCATCCACCACGATGGTGCCCGAGGCGCCGATGGCGAAGGCGATCCACAGCTTGCGGGCGGGCAGCCGGCGATCCCGGGGCCGAAACCGGGTTCCCACCCCCGGTGCCGATCCGGCCACCTCGGCCAGCACGTCGGGCCTCGACGCGTCCGCGATCACGACCTCGACCCCCGACCAGACGGCGATCTTGGCCGCCGCCAGTTTGGAGGCCATCCCCCCACTGCCCACCGGGCTGCCCGGTCCTCCGGCGATGCGTTCGAGCTCATTGTCGATCTCCACCACCTCTTCGATCAGCGAACCGCCGGTCGTGTGGCGGGGATCCTCGGTGAACAGACCGGCGGTGTCGGTGAGCAGCACCAGCAGATCGGCGCCGACCAGGTGGGCGACCAGGGCGGCCAGCCGGTCGTTGTCGCCGAACCGGATCTCCTCGTCGGCCACGGCGTCGTTCTCGTTGACCACCGGCACCACCCCCAGGTCGAGCAGGCGGGACAGGGTCTGGCGGGCGTGGAGGTATTGGCTGCGGTGGACGAAGTCGAGGGGAGCCAGCAGCACCTGACCGGCGACAAGACCGTGCCGGCCGAGGGCGTCGCTCCACACCCGCATGAGTCCGTGCTGGCCGACGGCCGACACCGCCTGCAGAGTGGCCAGATCGGAGGGACGGGGCTGCCCGGGGGCCAGGCTGGCCCAGCCGGCGGTGATCGCCCCTGAGGTCACGACCACCACCCGGTTTGTTGCCGAGCGGGCGCCGGCGACCTCTCCTGCCACCTTGTCGATGGCGTCGACATCGATGCCACCGGCACCGGTGGTCACCGACGAGGAGCCGATCTTGACCACCAGGGTGCGGGCACCAGTCCCGCCGTGACCCTCCGTGTCGGCCATCACGACCGGCGGCGACCGCCGGAATCGCCCGTGAACTCCGGCTGGTCCCGATACCAGACGAAGGACATCTCACCGATGTGGACGAGGTCACCGTCCCGGGCGCCGGCCCGGCCCAGGGCCCGGTCCACGCCGATCCGGCGAAGCCGTCCCTGCACGTAGTCGGCCGCCTCGTCGGAGGTGATGTCGTTGAGGGCCACCGCCCGCTCGGCCACCCGTCCCACCACCCGGAACTCGCCGGCGCCCACACGTTCCACGGTGAACCCCTCCGGGAGGGGTCGGTGCACCACGATCATTCCCTCGTCCTCGGACCCGACGGCCCGGGCCGCCACCACCATCTGGGTGAGAATGCCCACCAGCTCGGCGATGCCCCGCCCGGTCACAGCCGAAATCACCAGGTCGGGCGACCACGAGCCCTCCGCTCCCGTCGGGTCGGTGGCAAGAGCGGCATCTGCCTTGGTGGCGACCACGATGCGGGGACGATCGAGAAGCGCCGGCTGGTAGCGACCGAGTTCATCGAGGAGGACCCGCTGCTGCTCGCTGGGGCTGATCCCGGTGACCGGATCCAGCTCGACCAGCACCACCAGGACTCGTGACCGGGTGATGTGGCGCAGGAACCGGTGGCCGAGGCCCTTGCCGTCGGCCGCTCCCTCGACCAGTCCAGGAATGTCGGCCACGGTGAAGTTGGTGTCGTCGTCGGCCCGGACCACGCCCAGGTGCGGCTCGAGGGTGGTGAACGGGTAGTCGGCAACCTTGGGCTTGGCCGCCGAGATCCGGGAGATGAGGGTGCTCTTGCCCACGTTGGGAAATCCCACCAGAGCCACGTCAGCCACCAGGGCCAGCTCCAGATTGTACCACTGCTCGTGGCCACTTTCGCCCTGCTCGGCGAAGGCGGGGGCCCGCCGACGGTTGGTCAGAAAGCTGGCGTTCCCTCGGCCGCCGCGCCCCCCTTCGCCGGCCAACCACCGGTCGCCGGCGCTGACCAGGTCGACCAGGACCGTCCCGTCGGATCCCTTGGCCCGGGTCCCCACCGGTACGGGCACCTCGAGGTCCGCCCCTTTGGCGCCATGCTTCTTCTTGCCTCCCCCATGGCCACCGTCGCCACCCCGCCGATGGGGATGGTCCCGAAAGGCCAGGAGCGAGGATTGGTTGGTGGTGGCCACCAGCCACACGTTGCCTCCCCGTCCCCCGTCGCCACCGTCAGGTCCGCCCCGGTTCACATGAGCCTCCCGCCGGAAGGCCACCGCGCCAGCTCCGCCGTCCCCCGCCTTGACGTGCAGTTGTGCCTCGTCGACGAACCCGGACATGGCCCGATCCTACCGATCGGCCGCCCTCGCCCCTGAGAGCCGCTCCGTTCAGGCCGCCACCAGCACCGTCCGCCGGAGGCCGGCCACGGCGTCGACCACGCCCAGGGACTCGGCCAGGGCACCGTAGCTGCCGTACTGGGCCCGCACCCCGGCCAGGAACTCCTCCATCGTCTCGGGCATGACCTGAAGCACAGCCGGGGCGTACCGCTCGACCTCGGCCACCGAGTCGGGATACTCGGCCTTCAGACGCTCCAGGAGCTGCGCCATGGCCGCCGCGCTGAGGAAGTAGTCCTCCACGATGGTCTCGTCCGGCACCCCGAGAAAGGCCAGGATCAAGGCGGCCAGCACGCCGGTCCGGTCCTTTCCGGCGCTGCAGTGGAAGACGGCCGGCAACGAGTCGCCCGATCCCAGGACCTCCAAGGCTCCTGTCAGCGCGGGCGCACCCTCGGACACCATCTCGGCGTAGCGGCGGGCCACATAGGAGGCTTCGCCCCAGGAGGGAAGCTCCGTCGTGGCCGGGAGCACATCGGTCAGGGGCAGGTCCACGTATCGCACCGGTACCCGGTCCACCGGAAACCGGCCACGCTGCTCGGCCTCGTCGACGGTCCGCAGGTCGATCACCGTGGCCACCTCGAGGTCGATCAGTTGCCGGTGGTCGGCGTCTGTGAGCCGCGACAGTCCGTCGGCCCGGAACAGGCGTCGCCACCCGATTCGATATCCGTCCATCGTCCGGTAGCCGCCCAGGTCCCGGAAGTTGACGCAACCCTCGAAGGCCAAGGTGCGACTGGGATCGGCCGGGTCCGACCGGGACGGGACGGGGGGCGCGGGCACGGTCGGGAGCGTATCGCCCCGAGAGCAGGACCCAGGCAGCACCCGGGTCGACGGTGCCTCAGGCGCCGGTGACCACGTCGACCAGTTTGCGGCCCTTCCGACTGGTGAACTGAACCGTCCCATCGGCCAGCGCAAAGAGCGTGTCGTCGCCGCCCAGGCCCACGTTGTGACCCGGGTGGAACCGAGTCCCGCGCTGGCGTACCAGGATCGCCCCGGCCCGCACCTCGGTGCCGCCGAACGTCTTCACGCCGAGCCGCTGTGCATTGGAGTCGCGCCCGTTACGGGTCGAGCCGCCGCCCTTGGTCTTCGACATTGCTACCTCTCCTTGAAAATCTGTTGCTCGTGCCGGGTCAGCCGGCCGGGCTGATCGACGTGATGGCGATGGTCGAGTACCGCTGGCGGTGACCCCAGCGGGTGCTCTGGTTGGACTTGTTCTTGTAGGTGAAGCCCCGGATCTTCGCTCCGAGCTCCTCACCCACCACGGTGGCGGTAACCGAGGACCCGGCCAGCTGCGACGGGGTGGCCAGAACCGTGGCCCCGTCGACGACCAGCAGCGGGGTGAAGGTCACCTCGGCTCCGGGCTCCTCCCCCAGCAGCTCCACACGCAGGGTCTGGCCTTCGGCGACCCGCTCCTGCTTCCCTCCGGTTTTGATCACGGCGTACATAGGGGCGCCACCTTACTACAGGGGTATCAAGCCTCCGGGTAGTCGAAGACGATGCCGCGGCCTCCGCACACCTCGCAGGTGGTCGACATCGACTCGATGAGCCCCTCGGACACCCGTTTGCGGGTCATCTCGACCAGGCCCAGCTCAGAGATGTCGAACACCTGGGTCCGGGTCTTGTCCCGGGCCAGTGCGGAGCGCAGGGCGCTACCCACCTTGTCGCGGTTCTCCCGGATCTCCATATCGATGAAGTCGATCACGATGATCCCGCCGATGTCCCGGAGCCGGAGCTGACGGGCCACCTCCTCGGCAGCCTCCAGGTTGTTCCGGTAGACGGTCTCTTCCAGGTTGGTGGTCCCCACGTTCTTGCCGGTATTGACGTCGATCACGGTCAGCGCCTCGGTCCGGTCGATCACCAGTGATCCTCCCGACGGCAGGTAGACCTTGCGGTCGAGGGCCCGGTGGAGCTGCTCGTGGACGTGGTAGCGCTCGAACACCGGAAGTGCCTCCACCTCGGGATCGAAGTACTCCACCCGGTCGGCGAGCTCGGGGTTGACGGCGCCGACATAGTCCCGGACCTGCTCGTAGAGGGCGAGGTCGTCGATCACCACCGCCCGGTACTCCCGATTGAGCTCCTCTCGGATGACCCGCACGGCGATGGCCGGCTCCCGGTAGAGCAGGGCCGGACCCTGACCCTTGGTGGCCTCGCCGGCGATGGTCTCCCACTGGTCGACCAGGCGCTGGACGTCGTTACCCAGCTCCTCGGCGCTGGCTCCGGCGGCCGCCGTCCGGACGATCAGTCCGTGACCGGAGGGCCGCACGGCGTCGACGATCCTGCGCAACCTCTTGCGCTCGCTGTCTTCCAGGCGCTTGGAGATCCCGTAGGCCGAGCTGTTGGGCACGAGTACCACGAATCTCCCGGGAAGGGAGACCTCCTGGGTGAGCCTGGCCCCCTTGGCCCCGATCGGGTTCTTGGTCACTTGACAGAGGATGGTCTGGCCCGGTCGGAGCAGCTGCTCGATCCGAGGTTGACTCGAAGAGGTGCCCGACTCGACGTCATCGGTGTCATAGCGGACGTCCCCGTGGTACAGCACCGCGTTCTTGGGCGTACCGATGTCGATGAAGGCGGCCTCCATGCCCGGCAACACGTTCTGCACCCGGCCCCGGTAGATGTTGCCGTCGATCTGGGTGGCATCGTCCGAGGCCCGGGAGATGTAGTGCTCCACCAGCGTGCGCCCCTCGAGCAGGGCGATCTGGGTCATTTCCGGACGGACGTGGACGCAGATCATGTACCGCCCGACTGCCTTGCCCCGGCGCTCCCGACCACCCCTGCGCCCTTCGGCCCGACCGGTGTCGGCCCGGGGCGATCCTGCGGAATTGGTGCCGGCACCCGACACCTTGGTCCCACCGGAACCGGAACCAGCGGAACCGCCGGAACGCCCGGACCCGTCGCCCGGAGCCGGGCGCTGGCGCTGGCGGCCGCCGCCCGTGCGGCCTTGATTGCGGTTGGAAGGTGCGTTGCCTGTACGCCGTGAGTCGGGATCACCCCCACCTCCGACCACAGGCACCGGCGCCTGGTTGGGGCGGGCCGGCCGGGTGTCACCGATCTTTGGACGCTCCGCAGCCGGCCGCGGTGGAGAGTCCGGGTCCGCAGAATCGGCTGCAACCGCTGGAGCCGAGGGAGCCGCTGGAGCAGATCCCTCCTCGGAAGCCGATCCGGTCACCTCGGATCCATCAGAGGGGCTGCGGCCCCTGCCCCGGCCACCGCGTGCGCCGCGACGTCTCTTGCCCTGGCCTCCGGTACCGCTGCCGCCGCCGGTGCCGTTGGCGCTGCCACCTCCGGCTTCGGCACTGCCGCCTCCGGCGCCGTTGGCGCGGCTGGGGTCCTCGGCTAACGCCCCCCGGGGCCCGTTGTCGTTCGGGTACCCCCCGGCCGGAGACGGTGGACCGGCTCCGTTGTGGTTCTCAGGAACGTCCTGTTCGTGGGCGACGGTGGATGACCCGGGCGGATCGCCCGGCACCTCCACCGGCTGCCCGGCTGTTGTATCTGACATCGAATTCCCTTCCGAAATTGCTCATGAGGCACGCTCCAAGGCGTGCCAGGCGCGGTCGGCTCCGATCGGAGACCCTCGGCGTCCGAGAGGCTCCTCCCGAATGCCGTCGCGCTCGATCCACTGTTGTGTTCTGCACGCCCGGTCGAGGACCGGGGTTCCCTTGCTGTTGTCACCAGAGGCGACAGGTGCTACCGAGGACCGCCGTGACGGCAGTCCGGATGCTTCGATCAGACCCCGCACCAGCTCGGCGGGACGGACGCCACGGGGCTGGGTGGCAAGATCGGCCGTCAGGCCGACCGTCGGGTCCGCCGTGGCCGGGATCCCTGCTCGTCGGAGACGGCCAACGCCAGTACCGAGGGCCTGAGGTCGTCGAGCTCCTCTCGACCCTTTCGCTCTCTCACGATCTGGACAGAGGGTGCGGCCAGGAGCGATCCGACCTGGTGCTCGAGTTGGGCCCACGACACCCCGGTGAGGCGCATGGCCCACGAGCAGGATGTCACCACCTGTTGCAGCGAGCCATCGCGCCGTTGGACCGGCGCCACCTCCTCGACCTCGATGCCGGCGGGCAGCAGCCCGGTGAGGTGGGCCGGCAGGGACGGGACGTCGATGGCCGCCGTCTCCGGACGGCGATCGTCCAATTCCACATCGAGATACTCGGCCAAGGACTCACACCCGGTCGGGAGGGCCAGGCCGAAGCTGAGCTGCGGGCGAGGCGAGAAACCCTCCGTGTAGGCAAGGGGGAGGTTGGCCCGCCGCAGGGCCCGCTCCCACATGCGGGCCACGTCCCGCTGGCTGGTGAAGCGTATTTTGCCGAGCTTGGCGAAGCGAAAGCGGATACGCATGTCAGCCTCTCCCCTCTTCAGCGCCGATGGCGACTTCCTCGCCCGACCCGGCGGCCGGACCGGCGCCGGACGGCGCCTTGGCCAGGAATCGTACCGGCACCTGGCCCCCGGCAGAGAGATCCTGCCCCGTTCCCTGGCTCCCGCCCGCCGGGGGAACGGCCGAAGCCACGACGTGCTCGATCCCGAAACCGGTGCAGGCGCCGCAGTCGTAGCACGGGGTCCACCGGCAGTCGGGCAGCCCGAAATTGGCCAGGGCGTCGAGCCAGTCCTGCCACAGGAAGTCCCGGTGGAGCCCGGCCGAGAGGTGGTCCCAGGGCAGCGCCTCGTCCTCGGTTCGGTGCCGGTACACGGTGCCCTCGAGGGACATCCCCGAGTCGGCCAGGGCCTCGGTCCACAGCTCCAGATCGAAGTGCTCGGACCACTCCTGGAAGGTGCCACCCCGGCGCCACACCTGCTCGATCACCGCACCCATCCTCCGGTCGCCGCGGCTGACGATCCCCTCGGCCGCGGTGGCGGCGGGGTCGTGCCACCGGATGGTGAGTCCCCGGACCGGTCGGGCCGCGTCCCGCAGGAGGTGGATCTTGCGGGTCAGTTCCTCGATGGTGTTCTGGCCGAACCACTGGAACGGGGTTTGGACCTTGGGGACGAATCCGCCCACCGATGCGGTGACGGTCACTCCCTTGTGGTACCGCCGTCCGATGGCCACGCACTGTTTGGCCAACTCGACGATGCCCAGTGTGTCCTCGTCGGTCTCGGTGGGGAGCCCGATCAGGAAGTACAGCTTGACCCGCTTCCAACCCTGACTGAAGGCGGCGTCGACGGCGGCATAGAGGTCCTCTTCGAGGATCAACTTGTTGATCACCTGGCGCATCCTCCAGGTCCCCGCCTCCGGGGCGAAGGTGAGCCCGGTTCGCCTCACCCGCTGGATCTGAGCGGCGGTGCCGACGGTGAAGGCGTCCACCCGCAGACTGGGCAGGCTGACCGATACCTGGCCCGAACAGGAGGGGTCGTCGATGATCGAGGTCACCGTCTGCTCGATGCCCGAATAGTCGGCGCTCGACAACGATGTCAGCGCCACCTCGTCGTACCCGGTCCGGGCCAGGCCGGCCGAGACCATGGTGCGCACCTGGTCGGACGGCCGCTCGCGCACCGGTCGGGTGATCATGCCGGCCTGGCAGAACCGGCAGCCCCGGGTGCAGCCCCGGAAGAGCTCGACGTTGAGTCGGTCGTGCACCACCTCGATGAGCGGCACCAGTTGCTGCTTGGGGTAGGGCCACTCGGCCAGATCGGCGATGGTCCGCTTGTGCACCCGATCGGGCGTGTCGGGATGACGGGGCGTGGTCGACACCAGCCGGGTCCCGGTCTCGTCGACGGTCTCGTAGCGGGCCTCGTAGCAGGAGGGGACATAGACCCCCTCCACCCGGGACAGATCCCGCAACAGCCCTTCCCGCCCGCGCCCGCCCGGTCCACCTGGGCCGCGTCCGGCCGCGTGGCGGGCCAGCACGGCGTTGATCTCACCCACCGCCTCCTCGCCGTCGCCGAGGACGAAGCAGTCGACGAAATCGGCAAGGGGCTCGGGATTGAATGCGCAGTGACCTCCGGCCACCACCACCGGGTCCTCCCCCGTCCGGTCGGCGCCGTGGACCGGCACCCCGGCCAGGTCGATCAGGTTGAGCACGTTGGTGTAGACGAGCTCGGCTGACAGGTTGAAGGCCAGGACGTCGAAGGAATCGGCGGCGAGGTGGTTCTCCAGAGAGAACAGCGGCACGCCGGCCGACCGCATGGCTTCTTCCATGTCCACCCATGGCGCATAGGCCCGCTCGGCCAGGGCGTCGGGGTTCTCGTTGAGGATCTCGTAGAGGATCTGCAGCCCCTGGTTGGGGAGCCCGATCTCGTAGGTGTCGGGGTAGACGAGCAGCCACGACACCACGTCGGTGCCGTGCTCGGTGACCTGGGCGCCCAGTTCACCGCCGATATAGCGGGCCGGTTTGGTGACGGAGGCCAGGAGCGGTTCGATTCGTGGCCAGAGGGACTGCATCTCCCCCGCCATCCTAGGGCCGGCGGGGACCGGACCTCGACCGCCCGGTTCAGCCGCCGGCCGACGCCGGGACGGTCGTGGCCGTGGCCGGGGTGGACGGGGCGCCGTGGGGGGTGGTGGTCGTGGTGGTGGAAGGCAGCGCCACCGGACTCGGATTCTGGACGACCGCCTTAGCTGGAGGAATGCCGGCTGCGGTCACCGGGTGGGCAGCCAGGTAGCTGAAGATCGAGCCGACCACGGGGGCGGCCGCGGTGGCGCCGTAGCCGGCCTGGTCGATGACGCAGACCACCACGTACTGGGGATTGACCGTCGGTCCGAATCCGACGAACCAGGCGGTGGGCTCCTTGCCGATCTCACTGTCGGCGGTGCCGGTCTTGCCGGCGACCCCGCCCGGAAACGTAGCCAGACCGGGCACGCCGTAGGCGGTGCCCCTGGGATTGTTGACGACTCCCTCGAACCCGGTCAACAGGGCCTGGTCGGTGGTGGGTGGCAGGTCGACATGCCCGGTGACCTGGGGTGTGAACCTCTTGATCACCGTTCCCGACGGCGAGACGATGGCCGCCGCCACCTGGGGCGCATACCGGGTGCCCCCGTTGACAAAGGTCGAGTACGCCACCGCCTGTTCGATGGGGGTGATCACCGTGGCTCCCTGCCCGAAGGCCATCTCCACGTTGTCGGCCGCGTACCAGGTTGTGTTGGGAAAGCCGGTGGGGCTCTCGGCGTGCAGCTTCTGCCGCTCGGCCTGACTGTCGATGCGGCCCTGGACCTCACCGGGAAGATCGATGCCGGTGAGCTCGCCCAGCCCGTACTGCATGGCCTGATTCTGGATCGGGGTCTGGCCGTACTGGGCACTCTGGTCGTAGAACTCGGCGCCCAGGTTGTAGAAGAAGTCGTCGCTGGACACGGTGAGGGCGGTGGAGATGTCGATGGCACCGAATCCCCCGTCACCCTCGCTGTTGTGGAACTCGCAGGTCGTGCTGCCGTACTGGCAGCCCGGCACCATGAAGGTGCCGCTGTCGTCGTAGATCTTGTTGACCGGCCACAGCCCCAGGTTGAGGGCGGCGGTGGCGGTGTTCAGCTTGAACGTCGACCCGGGGGTGTAGAGGCCGTCGATGGCCCGGTTGAGCAGGGGCTCGTTGTTGACCGGATCGGACAGAGCTGAGTACTCGGCGCCGGAGATGCCACCCACCCACTGCGACGGGTTGTAGGTGGGGTACGAGGACATGGCGTAGACGGCACCGGTCTGGGGGTCCATCACCACCACGGCGCCGCCGGTGGCGGGAGGGTTGCAGCCGGCGCCGTTGTTGCACGTCTTGTCGTCGGTCCGGCGCAGCGAGAGGATCTGGGTGGCGAGGGCGTTGTCCGCCACCTGCTGGAGATTGGTGTCGATGTTGGTCACGACGTCGTCACCGGCGACGGCCGGAATGGTCTTGACGGAGCCGACCACCTGGCCCTGGGGGTTGACCTCGAGCAGCTGCTGGCCGGGGACACCTCGCAGTTGCGACTCGTACTGGTACTCGAGACCCGACTGACCAAATGCGTCCCCGGCCACGTATCCCTGCGATGCCCGGGACTGGAGCTCGGCCGAGTTGATGGTGCCCACGTACCCGAGTGTCTGGGACGCCGGATAACCGCCGTCGGCCGGACCGGGCAACTCGGTCTGGGGATAGTTGCGCTGGGTCGTCGCCACCGAGTCGACCCCGGCGAACTCCGCCTGGTGCTCCTTGATGAACAGGATGTCGGACAGGATCGCCTCCTGATCGGCCTCCGACGGCCCGCCGGTGAGCACGGGCACCGGCTTGTACAGGCTGTAACGGGGATCGGCGATTGTGGCCTTGACCTGGGCGGTCGTCTCGCCGATCAGCGCCGCCAGCCGTCCCACCACGGCGGGGTCCTGGGCGGCGGCCACCCGTGACAGGGTGATCTGCTCGACGACCTGGTTGGCGGCCAGCGGGTTCCCGTACCGGTCGAGGATCAGTCCACGCGTCGGCTGGATCTGCACTCCCCGGATCTGGTTGGCGTTGACGGCCTGAGCCGCGGCCGGGGCCTGGAGCACGGTCAGGGCCCACAGCCGGAGCCCGAGTACGGCGAAGAGCCCGATCACGATGACCCCGGTGATCCGCAGCCGCAGCCCGGGACGGGCCGCACTCGAGTCGGGGGCGTCCAGTACCGACTCCATCGAGAACCGGTTGGGGTGCATCTTCGGTTGCTTGGCCTTCTTCTGACGGAGTTTCCGGTCCTTCTCGGGGCGCAGGTAGTGGCGGGAGCCACCGAAGGGATGGCGGAGGGACCGGCTCACCGCTGACCGCCCGGCGAGAGGACCGAGGTGGGCACACCCTCGGTGGATGCGGTCGGCAGCGCCCACGTCACCAGGCGCATGGCCGGGATGGCCAGAACGCCGTTGGCGATCGACACCACCACCACGATCCGGACCAGGTCGGCGTGGAGCATCTGGGGTTGGCCCAGCACCGACCCCAGGACGGCGTAGATCACCTCGTAGAGGGCGCTGCCGGCCAGGGCGGCCACCACCGGCAGCCAGAAGGTCGTGCGGTCGAGGGCGAGGGTCGCCGACCCCACCGCAAAGCCGATCAGGGTCCCGACCAGAGCCGAGAGTCCGAACGGGGTCGGCAGGAAGAGATCCGCCACCACCCCGGCCACGAATCCCATCGATGCTCCCCGAGAAGGTCCACCGACCACGCCGGCCACGATCGGGAGCAGGATCATGATGTCCGGGTGGATGCCCCCGATCCGGAGGTCGAGGACCAGGGTCTGCTGCACCAGTACGAAGGCCAGCACCACCAGTCCCACCCGGGTGACCGCCCGGGTGGTCATGGGGTCACCCCCGAGGCGTGGCGCCCCGGGCCGCTCACGTGGACGGGCCCCACAGGACGACGGACACGTACCGGAGGTGGGTGAGGTCGGCTTCGGGGACCAGGGTCACCGACTCCTCTGAAGAGGTCAGACCGTTCCGGTGGGACACCACCCGTGCCACCGGGATGCCGGCCGGGTAGCTGGCCCCCGACAGCCCGCTGGTGACCAGGACGCTACCGTTGTTCAACGGGGTGTTGGCCGGAATCAGGCCGGCCACCAGCGGTTTGCCCCAACCCTGACCGGACAGCACGGCCAGGCTGCCAGGGGCCGACCCGTAGCGGACCCCGACCGACGACTGGCCGTCGGTGATAAGACGCACCGTGGCCGAGTTGTTGTTCCTCTGGACCACCTGCCCCACCAGTCCGCCGTCCCCGACCGACCCGTTCGTTCCGACCACCGGCATGTTCAGCTGGACGCCCTGATTGCGACCCACGCTGATCTCGATGGTGGCGGCGAAGTCGCTGGAGGCGTAGTCGGTCACTTCGGCCGGGACGGTCTGGAGGTTCTGGAGAAAGGGGAGATGGAGCAGTGCGCTCAGTTGCTGCATGGATTGATCGATGTCCTGTTGGGATGCCTGCTGGCCCTGGAGCTCGTCGACCTCTTGTTGGAGTTTCTGGTTCTGCTCCCGAACCGCGCCGTAGTGGACCGACCCGGCCAGAAAGCTCCCGACCGGCTCGATGATGTCGTCGATCGCCCCCCGGATCGGGGAGAAGGCGTCAGCCGCCACCGATCGGACCCCCGAGGTGATGCGGTGGAAACCCCCACGGGCGTCGAGGGTGATGATGGTGATCGAGGCCAGGACCAAGAGCAGGAGCGTGGTGCGTGGGCGGCGGTAGCGCCGCGGCGGCGCCACGGGAGACGAACCTTCCGGTCGATCAGCGAGCCGAGGAGGTGATCAGTACTTGCTTGAGAGCTTCGAACTCCTCGAGGCACTGCCCACTGCCGATGGCTACGCAGTTGAGGGGGTCGCGGGCCACCACGATGGGCATGCCCGTCTCCTGGGTGAGGCGGCTGTCCAGGCCGTGGAGCAGGGCCCCACCGCCGGTCAGCACGATGCCCTGTTCCATGATGTCAGCCGCCAGCTCGGGCGGGGTGCGATCGAGGGTCACCTTGACCGCGTCGACGATGGCCGAAACCGGCTCCTCGATGGACTTGCGGATCTCCTGGGTGGAGATGACCACCGTCTTGGGCAGACCGGTGACCAGGTCGCGTCCCCGGATCTCCGCATGCAGCTCCTCTTCGAGCTCGTAGGCCGATCCCAAGGCGATCTTGATCTCCTCGGCGGTACGTTCGCCGAGAGCCAGGCTGTACTCCTTCTTGACGAAGGAGACGATCGCTTCGTCCAGCTCGTCCCCCCCGATCCGGATGGATTGGCTGGTGACGATGCCACCGAGGGAGATCACCGCCACCTCGGTGGTCCCGCCGCCGATGTCCACCACCATGTTTCCCGTCGGCTCGTGGACCGGCAGTCCGGCACCGATGGCGGCAGCCATCGGCTCCTCGATGATGTAGGCCTTGCGGGCTCCGGCGTACTCCGCCGCCTCCATGACGGCGCGCTGCTCGACGCCGGTGATCCCGGACGGCACGCAGATCACCATGCGGGGCTTGGCGAAGCGGCGTTGATGGACCCGGTGGATGAAGTAGCGGAGCATCTTCTCGCAGATCTCGAAGTCGGCGATGACACCGTCCTTCAGCGGCCTGATGGCCTGGATGTGACTCGGCGTGCGGCCGATCATCCTCTTCGCCTCGGCCCCGACGGCCAGCGGCCGGCCGTCTTTCACGTTGACCGCCACCACCGACGGCTCGTTCAGCACGATCCCCGACCGCGCACGTAGACCAGGGTGTTCGCCGTTCCAAGATCAACGGCCATGTCACGGCCGAGCAGGGAGAAACCGTTGTCGCGCATCAAAGATGCACTCCTCCGTCAATAGTGGATCGGGGCTGCGCCAGGGCGCCTGCACCGCAGGGATCCTGCCGTACACACTCCACTGCACGCGGCATGACCCCACCAGGGTACGGGAATCAGGAGTCGGGCACAAGGTCGCCCCCTGGCCTGCCCAGGGTCACCCCAGTCCGGGAAAGAAGATCTCGATCTCACGCGCCGCAGACTCCGGCGAGTCGGAGCCGTGAATCACGTTCTCGCTCATCAGGATGGCCAGGTCCCCCCGGATGGTGCCGGGCGCGGCCTCGGCCGGATCGGTCGCCCCCATCATCGTCCGCACCACCTTGTGGACGCCGTCTGGGCCCTCGACCACCATGATCATCGCCGGCGAGCGGGTGATGAAGGTGACCAGGGTGTCGAAGAAAGGCTTGCCCTCGATGCTCCGAGTAGTGGGTCTCCGCCAGCTCGGTCGTGATGGTCCGAAGCTCGGCGGCGACGAGCCGGAGGCCTCTCCGCTCGATCCGGAGGATCACCTCCCCGATCAGCCCTCGTTCGTACGGCGTCCGGCTTGCAGATGACCAGAGTGCGTTCCACGAGCGGCGCAGGCTAGCCGACCCCCCTCCGGCTGTCAGACCTCCCGACGGGCCCGGGATGCCCCCGGAGCCGTCATGCCGGGTCGCCGATGAGCAGGTGCCTGGCGTCGGCCACCACGTAGAGCGATCCGCACACCACCACCCGGTCGTCCTCGCCGGCCCGGTTCACGGCCAGGGCCACCGCCTCGGCCGGCGATCCTCCCACCACGGCCTCCATGCCGAATCCCATGGCCGCCTCGGCTACCACCTCGGCCGGGAGGGCCCGGGGCGAATCGGGGAGTACAGGCCACCACCGAGCGAATTCCGGCGGTGAGCGAGCGCGTCCAGCATGGCCACCGGGTCGCGGCCGGTGAGCATGCCCACCACCGCCTGGCCCTCGCCGTCAACGGCGAACTCCTTCGATGAGCGATCGGGCCAGCACGATCATGCCGGCCACATTGTGGGCCCCGTCCACCACCACCAGGGGGTGGCGACCGATCACCTCGAGGCGCCCCGGCACCCGCACTGAGACGAACGCCTCTTCGACCACGTCCTCGTGGAAGGGAGCTCCGAAGAACGCTTCCACGGCGGCCAAGGCGCAGGCAGCATTGTCGCCCTGATGGGCTCCGTGCAGCGGGACCAGCAGCTCGCCGTAGGCGGCCCCGGGTGTCCGCACGTCGATCAGCCGGCCCCCCACCGCCAATCGATTGGCGGTGCAGGCGAAATCCGGACCCCGCATCCACACGTCGGCAGCCTCGGCCGCCCGGGCCGCCTCCCGCAACTGATGGGCGAGGGTGGGATCGGTCTCGCCGATCACCACCCGGCTCCCGGGCTTGAAGATGCCCGACTTGTCCCGGGCGATGTCCTCGAGAGTGGGACCAAGGATCTCGGTGTGGTCGAAGCTGATGTTGGTAAGGACGGCGACGTTCCCGTCCACCACGTTGGTGGAGTCCCAGCGCCCACCCAGTCCGACTTCGATCACAGCTATGTCCACCGCCTCGTCGGCGAACCAGGTGAGGGCGGCCGCGGTCAGGAGCTCGAAGCGGGTGGGCCTGATCCTCCATCATGGGCTCGATCCGGGCCAGCGTCTCCAACACCTCGACCAGCGCGCCATCGTCGATGGGTTCCCCGTTGCGGGAGATGCGCTCGTTGACCCGGCTGAGGTTGGGGCTGGTGTAAGTGCCCACGGTCAGGCCCTGAGCGCCGAACAGGGCGGTGACCATGGCCGCGGTGGACCCCTTCCCGTTGGTGCCGGTGATGTGCACCGCCGGATAGGCCGACTGCGGATCTCCGAGCAGTTCGACCAGGACCCGCATGCGGTCGAGCGTGGGCAGAGCGCGACGTGACGGCATGGACGACTCGAAGTCGATGTGGCCGTCGAGCCATGCCAGCGCCTCGGGCAGGTCGTCGAATTTCATCGGGACAGGCGGCAAGGGTCGACCGGCCGGCGTGCGCCCCACGAGCGCCGAGGCCGGCCGCCGGTCAGGAAGCGGCCCTGCGGCTCCGCGCCGACTTGGCCGGCGGGCTGTTCAACGGGACCAAGGTCGGATGCACCTTGTCGAGCACCACCGCCCGGTCCACGACGCACTTGGAGATGTCGGTGCGGCTGGGAAGGTCGTACATCACCTCGAGCAGCACCTCTTCGAGAATGGCCCGGAGGCCCCGGGCCCCGGTCCCCCGGAGCAGCGCCTGCTCGGCCACCGCCTCGAGTGCGTCCTCGGTCAACTCCAGCTCGATGTGGTCGAGCTCGAACGTACGCTTGTACTGACGGGTGAGGGCGTTCTTCGGCTCGACCAGAATCCGGATGAGCGCCTCCTTGTAGAGATGGGAGACGGCTCCTACCACCGGGAGACGTCCGATGAACTCGGGGATCAGCCCGAATTTCATGAGGTCCTCAGGCAGGACGTGACGCAACAGCTCGGAGTCGTCCCGCTCGGATGCCTTGCGCACCTCGGCTCGGAATCCCATGCCCTTGCGGCCGATCCGGTTCTCGATGATCGAGTCGACGCCGGCGAAGGCACCGCCGCAAATGAACAGGATGTTGGTGGTGTCGATCTGGATGAACTCTTGATGGGGATGTTTCCGGCCACCTTGGGGGGGCACTGAGGCGGTGGTGCCCTCGAGGATCTTCAACAGTGCCTGCTGCACCCCCTCGCCGGAGACGTCACGGGTGATGGACGGGTTCTCCGACTTTCTGGCGATCTTGTCGATCTCGTCGATGTAGATGATGCCGGTCTCGGCTCGCTTCACGTCGTAGTCGGCAGCCTGGATCAACTTCAGCAGGATGTTCTCCACGTCCTCGCCGACGTATCCGGCCTCGGTCAGAGCGGTGGCGTCGGCGATGGCGAAGGGGACGTTCAGCATTCGGGCCAGCGTCTGGGCCAGAAGGGTCTTGCCGCAACCGGTCGGCCCCAGCAACAGGATGTTCGACTTGGCCAGTTCGACGTCGTTGTCGTGACTGGCGTTGCTTCCGGCCTGCACCCGCTTGTAGTGGTTGTAGACCGCCACGGAAAGGATCTTCTTGGCGTACTCCTGCCCGATCACGTAGTCGTTCAGGAACTCGTAGATCTCCTTGGGCTTGGGCAGCTCCTCGAACGACAGCTCGGTGGTGTCGGCCAACTCCTCGGCGATGATGTCGTTGCAAAGCTCGATGCACTCATCGCAGATGTAGACCCCGGGACCGGCGATCAACTTCTTCACCTGCTTCTGCGACTTACCGCAGAAGCTGCACTTCACCAGATCGCCACCGTCTCCGAACTTCGCCACGTCGGTTCCTCTTGTCCTTCTGTCAGTGGTCCGTCTTGCTGGTCCGTGCGTGCTGCCACTCCGAGCTCGCCACCGTCTGGGGCTCCGGTGTGGCTCGTGTCCGTCAGTCCAAGGTTTTCAGACCCCAACCCTAGCGCCTGGGAGCGATGCCGAACCGTCGTACTAGGCCGCGCCCACCGCCTCGATGGCCATGGCGTCCCTGGCCGTGATCACCTCGTCGATTAGCCCGTAGGCCACTGCCTCCTCGGCCGTCATGATGAAGTCACGGTCGGTATCCTTGGACACCCGCTCCGAGCTCTGGCCGGTGTCGCTGGCCAGCATGCCGTTCAGGAGATCGCGCATGCGCAGGATCTCCTTGGCCTGGAGCTCGATGTCGCTGGCCTGGCCCTCGACTCCCCCGAATGGCTGGTGCAGCAGGATCCGGGCGTGGGGAAGGGCGAAGCGCTTCCCCCGGGTTCCGGCGCCGAGCAGGACGGCGGCGGCCGAGGCGGCCTGGCCGAAGCAGAAGGTGGACATGTCCGGCTTGATGTACTTCATGGTGTCGTAGATAGCGAAGAGGGCGGTGATGTCACCACCGGGCGAATTGATGTAGAGGTGAATGTCCTTGTCAGCCTCCTCGGACTCGAGGAACAGCAGCTGGGCACAGACCAGGTTGGCCACCGTGTCGTTGATCGGCGTGCCGAGGAAGATGATCCGCTCCCGCAGCAGTCGGGAGTAGAGGTCGTAGTTCCGCTCGCCGCGGCTGGTCGACTCGACCACCCACGGCACGCTGTAGGCCTGTGCGTCCATGTCCCTGGTTCCCTCCGTAGCGCTCACTCCGAGTCCTCCTCGTCCTGGCCGACCACGAGCTCGTCCCGTGAAACGGGTTTGCCCTCCTCGTCGACCAGCTCGACATTGTCGACCAGCCAGCGCATGGCCTTGGCCTTGCGCCGATCCGAGCGTACCGCCGCTAGCCGCCCCGCCCGTTCCAGCTGCTCGCGGACCTCGTCGGCATCCATCTCCAGACGCTCGCCCATGGCGACGAGCTCCTCGTCAGCTCCTCGTCGGTGAGGTCGATGTCCTCCTCCTCGACCAGGGCCCGGAGGGCCAGATCGAGCTTCACGCTCTGGAGCGCTCCGGTACGCAGTTCCCGGCCACGAACTCCTCCTCGTCGCGACCGGTGGCCCCGAGGAACTGGCCCAGGCTCATCCCCTGGGCGTCCAGCCGGTGATTGAGGTCATGGATCCTCTCGCGCAGCTCCTCGGCCACCAGCTGCTCGGGGATCTCCTCGGTGACCAGCTCGACCAGAGCGTCAACCGTCTTCTGCTGGAGCGCCATCTGCGCCTGGACGATGCGACGCTTGCGGAGTTGCTCGGTGAGGTCGGCGGTGAGCTCCTCGACCGTCTCGAACTCCGATGCCTCGGCGGCCCACTCGTCGGTCACATCGGGCAGCACCAGCTCCTTCACGTTCTTCACCAGCACCCGGAACGAGACCGTCTGGTCGAGCCCCTCGAAGCTGGCGTCGAAGGCGAGGATGTCACCGGTCTTCGCGCCGCGGAGCTGCTCGTCGAGCTCGGGCACCACCGAACCGCTGCCCACCTCGTAGAGGAGGTCCTCGGCGTCGAGATCGCTGTCGTCGCCCACGGCCCCGGCTCGGGTGCCGTGGATGTCGATGGTGACCTGGTCGCCGTCGCGGGCGGGACGGCCGACCTCGACCAGCTCACCAGACGTGGCCCGGAGCCGGTCGATCTGGGCGGCGACCTCCTCGGCGGGCACCTCGAGGGCGGGCACGGTCACCACGAGTCCCTGGTACCCGGGAATGCTCACCGTCGGGCGGACCAGCACCACTGCTTCGAAAGAGACCGGGCCCGACTCGTCCCCGGAGGTGATGTCGATGTCGGGTTGGTCGATCGGGTCGACCTCGGTATCGGTCACCGCCCGCGCATAGAAGTCGGGCAACGCCTCGCGCAGGGCCTCGCCCCGCAGCGCCACCGCACCGCCCATCCGGGCCTCGATCACCCGTCGCGGCACCTTTCCCGGCCGGAATCCGGGCACCCTCACCTCACGGGACAACCGGCTCATCACCTCGTCCAGGGCTTCGTCGATCTCCGATTCGTCGATCTCGACCGAGAGACGGACCTTGTTGCCCTCCTCGGGCGCAGCTGTGGCTCGCATACGAATAGGTGAGTGTACCGGCCCCTGGCCTTCCCACTCGCCGCCGGGCCGGGCCGCGTTCCAAATGGCCGGTCGGCCACGGGACGGGGACGGGCCGGCAATTCGATGGTCAAGTCATGAAGGACATGGAGGCGAGGACCCGGCGGCCCAGCGCCACGTCGCCGTCCACCCGAACCTCTCCGGACGCCAGCACCCGGGGAGCGTCCACCCGTCCATAGGAGAGCCTCCAGAACACCTCCTCGGCCATGGTCAAGGTCACCGTGGGTTCCGTCTCCGCCGGCACCGGGACGTTGCAGGCACGGCCGCCCGCCATGGTCACGAGTGCCTGGCGACCGAGCGGCCCGGTGACCGTGAACAGCACCGAGGTCCCCTCCGGCGGTGCCATCCGCTTTCCCACCACATACGCCATGGCCTGCGTGCACCCCTCGAGTACGACCGACTCGCCCGCCCCGTCACGTCCCCCCGGACGGCCGAGAGCCCGGCGGATGTCCTGCTCATGAGCCCAGGTGTCGATGATGCGAGTCTCCATGAACTGGCGGTAGGGCGCTTCGCCGAGCGGGCTCCAGCCCACCCGGTCGAAGTCTTCCCGGCCCATGCCGGCCAGGGCGTCGGTGCGGCGGTCGATGACCTCGACGAGTTCGCCGAGCACTTCCTCTCCGGGCGCCGTTCGTCTGGATCGGACCCAGGACTCGTTGAGGCGACCGAGTTCATTGACGACATGGGGCGGTGTCTCGTCGATCGGGTCGGGGGAAGGGTCACCGAGGATCATCCGCTCGATCCCGATCACATGTGCCACCTGGTCCTTGACCGACCATCCGGGGCAGTCGGTCGACAACTCCCACTCGTCGGCATCCACCTGCGCACATGCCGCGAGGAGCGAGGACCACACCTCGACCATCTGATCCACCACCTGCTCGGGGTGCGGCTTGGGATCGCTCATGAACTCCTACCCGCTCCCCAGGCTCCGGTGGCACTACGTGCCACGGCCCCCACCCGCCGTCCGCCGCTGAGGAGACCCGACCGCTCAGGCGGGGAGGTTGGACTCGATGGCGTCGACTACCTCGGGTGCCTCGGGGTCAACCATCGGGCGGAAGCGTTGCACGATGTCACCGGTGGGCCCGATGAGGAATTTCTCGAAGTTCCACTGGATATCACCCGCCTCGCCCTCGGCGTCAGGGAATGCAGTGAGGCTCTCGTACACCGGATGGCGCCCGTCCCCGTTGACCTCGATCTTCTCGAAGAGGGGGAAACTGACACCGTACGTGGCGGAGCAGAACGTGGCGATCTCCTCGGGGGAACCCGGTTCCTGCCCACCGAATTGGTTGCAAGGGAAACCGATGACGCTGAATCCCTTGTCGCCATAGGTCTTCTGCAGCCTTTCGAGGCCTTCGTACTGGGGTGTCAGTCCGCACTTCGAGGCCACGTTGACCACGAGGAGCGTCTGGCCCCGGTAGTCGCCGAGCGACGCAGGCTCACCGTCCAGTGTGTGCAGTGTCGGATCGTAGATGCTCATGCGGCAAGTGTACGTGGCCAGCTTCCGGCCGGTTCGGTGGACCGGCGCCGGTCACCCCTGTAGACACCAGGGACCTGGGCCTTTTTATGGACCGGAGATGGGGCGCGATCAAGGAATGAGCCGGGATGGTCGAAGATACGGAACAATAGAGGCGGTAAGGGTGCACCAGCAAAGCGGTGCGAGGGGTCGGATGACGAGCAATGACCGTCGAGGTTGAGCAGAGGACCCGCCGGAGCGGGGGCGCGGGCGTCGTCGCCGGCGTAGTCGTCAGCACCCTGATGGACCTGGTGCGGGTCAGAGCCGGGGACGCCGGTGTGGCCCAGGCGCTGGCACTGGCCGGCGAGCGTCGACCCTTTTCGGTACTTGGAGATCCCGCTGTCTGGAGCTCCCTGGATCAGACGGTCGCGCTGTTCAACGCCGCCGCCCTCGTGACCGGCGACGGCGCGGTCGCGCTACATCTCGGCGAGGACCTGCTGTTCGTCCCGGACAGGACGGGCTTCGTCGATCGCCTCCGGTCTCTTGGTGCCCCGGCGGTCGCATTGAAGCACGTTGCCACGGTGTTGAAGCACTTCGAGACGGCGTCGAAGGCGGCCATCGTTGAAGTAGCCAGCGATCACGCACTTATCAAGGTCTCCCCACGGGACACGCCGACCAGGCACGCACATCTCTGCGAGATGACGCGGGGAATTCTGACAGCGGTCCCGGTCCTCTATGAGCTCGAGCCGGCGATCATTACCGAGATCGAATGCAGCGCTCGGGGTGGGAGCGCCTGCCTCTATGCGGTGAGTTGGAACGAACAGGCGCCTGGGACAGACGTCTCCGAAGATGAGGACGAGACCGCTCCTGAGGCCGTGGTGGAGCCGGAGGCCGTGGTGGAGCCGGAGGCCGTGGTGGAGCCGGAGGCCGTGGTGGAGCCGGAGGCCGTGGTGGAGCCGGAGGCCGTGGTGGAGCCCGAGGTCGTGGTCGAGCCCGAGGTCGTGGTCGAGCCCGAGGTCGTTGCAGAACCCGAGGCAGTGGTGGAGCCCGAGGCCGTTGCAGAACCCGAGGCAGTGGTGGAGCCCGAGCCCGAGGTCGTTGTCGAGCCCGAGGTCGTTGCAGAGCCCGAGGCCGTGGTGGAGCCAGAGCCTGCCGCCCAGCCAGAGGCCATGGTCGAGACCGAGGCCGTGGTCGAGCGGGAGGGGTTGGCAGAGCCGGTGGCCATCGTGGAGCCGGTGGTAGTGGCGGAGCCTGAGGCTGCCGCCAAGCCCGAGGCCGAGGCCGTGGTCGAGCCCGAGGTTGTTGCAGAACCCGAGGCAGTGGTCGAGCCCGAGCCCGAGGCCGTGGTGGAGCCAGAGCCCGAGCCCGAGGCCGTGGTGGAGCCAGAGCCCGAGCCCGAGGCCGTGGTGGAGCCAGAGCCCGAGCCCGAGGCCGTGGTGGAGCCAGAGCCCGAGCCCGAGGCCGTGGTGGAGCCAGAGCCCGAGCCCGAGGCCGTGGTCGAGACCGAGGCCGTGGTCGAGCCGGAGGGAGTGGCAGAGCCTGAGGCCATCGTGGAGCCGGTGGTAGTGGCGGAGCCTGAGGCTGCCGCCAAGCCCGAGACCGAGGCCGTGGTGGAGCCGGAGGCCGTGTTCGAGCGCGAGGTCGTTGGAGAACCCGAGCCAGAGCCCGAGGCCGAGGCCGTGGTCGAGCCAGAGCCTGCCGCCCAGCCAGAGGCCATGGTCGAGACCGGGGCCGTGGTCGAGCCGGAGGGAGTGGCAGAGCCTGAGGCCATCGTGAAGCCCGAAGCAGCGGTCGAGCCCGAGCCTGAGGCCGTGGTCGAGCCCGAGACAATCGTGGAGCCCGAGACGGCGGTCGAGCCCAAGGGAGTGGCGGAGTCTGAGGCCATCGTGGAGCCCGTAGTAGTAGTGGCGGAGCCCGAGCCAGAGCCCGAGGCGGCCGCAGAGCCCGAGGCAGCGGTCGAGCCCGAGCCTGAGGCCGTGGTCGAGCCCGAGGCAATCGTGAAGCCCGAGGCAGCGGTCGAGCCCAAGGGAGTGGCGGAGCCTGAGGCCATCGTGGAGCCCGTAGCAGTGGCGGAGCCTGAGCCCGAGGCTGTGGTCGAGCCAGAGTCCGTGGTCGAGCCCGGGGCTACCGCCGAGCCCGAGGCCGAGGCCGAGGCCGCGGTCGCGCCCAGCCCCGAACCCGGACCTGAGGACGCTCAGACCACCGTCGGGGCGCCGTCCCCTACGTCCGAAAACGGGACCCCAACACTCGACCACTCGGTCGAGGAGCTGCGGGCCGAGCTCAACCGTATGGGTGTCCTCATCGAAGGTACGTTCGCCACCGCCCTCGAACTCTTGGGTGACGACGTCAGTTCGCTGTTGTCACAGATCGCAGCACGGGCTGATGCCGTCGTGAGCGCCCACCGTTACCTACTGATGGTTCGGGTCCGGACCGGAACTCCCATCCAACTCCACTTTCGAGGGATCGAACACGACGATGCCCAGCGCCTGGCCGCCGAGCTGTGGCGCGAACACCCGAATGACGACGACGGCTCGCGGTTGATCGTCGACATCTCCTCCCCACGACGTCGCTACGGTCGGCTGGCCGAGTTCCTGCCTCCGGGGGGCGCCTATCCCCCGTCAGAGGCCAAGGTGCTCAACCTCTTCGCCGAGTACGCGGCCACGGCGCTGGACATCTTCGGGGTGCTTCTGGACGCAAAACGTAGTGACGCCACCGCTCGCACGCTGCTTTCCTTTTCTGAGTCGCTCTCGAGAGTGAACAACGTCGCCGACCTGGTGCAGGTGTTGGCCGACACCGTGCCTGGCGTTACCGAGTGCGAGCAATCGACGGTGCACCTCTGGGACGGTGAACTGGGTCAGCTGGAACTTCGGGCCCGGACCACGGGGTACGAGTCACCTGTTGGGCCAGTGGGACCGATCGTGCCTGGGTCCGGATCAACCTCGCCCACCCCGCCGGTTCCGTCGGCTCCGCCCGTGTCGACAGTGCCGCCAGTCGCGGTCCCCGACCAGGGTGGGGCAAAAGCAGGGGACGAACACGGTTTGCCCCCGCTCGCGGTACCTCCGCTGGGTCTGCCCCCTCTGACCCAGCCTCCAGCAGCCCCGCCACAGCCTGACCCGGAGGTCGCGGTCTCGGACGATCCAGACGACCCCGCCGTCTCTGGTGGCGACGGGGCCAACGCAGTTCTTGTCATAAGGAGCGACACCCTCGAGGTCCGGCGAATGCTCGAAAAGCGGGAGGTCATCGTCCTCGACGACTCGACAGACGATCCGACACTCCGGAATCTCCTGGAGCAGACCGGCATCACCGCCTCCGTGGTGGCGCCGCTCTTCGCCAACGCGGAATTCCTCGGTGTGGTAGCTGCCAACTTCGGACCCGATGCCCATGCTGCCGCCATCCACGACCCCGACCTCCACGAGCGCCTCTCAGGTCTCGCCGATCAGGCGGCGACCACTCTTCAGAACCTGGAGCTTTTGGAGAAGGTCTCGCACATGGCCTGGCACGATTCCCTCACCGGCCTTCCGAACCGCCGGTTGTTCGAGGACAGGGTCGGCCAGGAGTTGGTCCGGTCCCGGAGGGTTGGCGAGCCGGTCTGCATGTTCTTCGTGGATCTCGACCACTTCAAGAACGTCAATGACACCTTGGGTCATAGCGCAGGAGACAGCCTGATCCAGCAGGTGAGCCAGCGACTGGTTGACACCATTCGGAGCCAGGACACCGTGGCACGGGTGGGAGGTGACGAGTTCGCCATCCTGCTACCGGGCATGGCCGACCAGACGGCGATCGACCAGTTGGCCCTGCGCACATTGGAGTCGATGAGTGCTCCCTTCAGGGTCCAAGACAAGGAGATCGAAACCTCGGCCTCGATCGGCATCGCCATGGCGCCGAATCACGGTGACACCTACGACGAACTGCTGAGCCACGCCGACGAGGCCATGTACATGGCCAAGGCTCGGGGTCGGAATGCCTTCCAGATGTACTCCGGACCGGTGGCCAAAAGCGCTGGAACTGGCCAAGCCGTCGACGAACGGGCGCTGTACGCCGATCTTGTCCATGCCCTTGAGAACGGTGAATTCTTCGTGCTCTACCAGCCCTACATCGATCTGCGCACCGGCGAGGTCACCGGGGTCGAGGCGCTCGTCCGCTGGAAGCATCCGACCCTCGGCATCCTCGAGCCTTCGTCGTTCATCTCCCTGGCCGAAAGGACCGAGGTCATCGTCGCCCTGGACACGTGGGTTCTCGAGCAGTCACTCCGCCAAGTCCGGACCTGGCGGGACGAGGGGCTCCGGCCACTGCGTCTGTCGGTCAACCTGGCCTCTCGTGACCTGTCCAATCCCGACCTGTTCGACAACATCGACCGGGCGCTGGACGAGACTGGCATCGATCCTTCGCTCCTGGAACTCGAGATCACCGAGCGAGTTGTCCTCGATCGAGTAGGGCCGGCCAAGGAGAACATCGACCGGCTCCGGCGCCTGGGTGTCCGCTTCACCATCGACGATTTCGGCACCGGGAACTCGTCACTGAGCCGCATTGGATCGTTCCCGGTCAGCACACTCAAAATCGACCAGTCTTTCGTCCAGGTGCTGGGGCCCGACGGCGACAACACGTCGTTGGTCTCGGCCATCATCTCCATGGCCGACCGGTTGGGCCTGGACTGCGTGGCCGAGGGAGTCGAGACGTCAGCACAGAGCCGAGTGCTCCTGCAGCGCGGCTGCACGACGGCCCAGGGGTACTTCTTCAGCCCTCCGCTCCCGGCCGAGAGTGTCGAAGCCATGTTGCACAACATCTCCGCAGCACCGGCACCGTCCGAACCCGAAGACGACGAATCCTGAGCAGCCGGGCGTGCATGTTTGCGCCTGAATGCTAACTATTGCAAGCGATTCCGACAGCTATCCCCCCTTCACCTGATTCGGACGGATACGTTCGAGCCATCCGTCCAGCGGATGGTCACCACACGATTCACGAGGAGGAGACATGGCGTCATACGAGGGATACTGCGTGAAGTGCCGAGAGAAACGGGAGTTCGAGGGCGAGGAAGTCGAGATGGCGAACGGCCGAAGGGCAGCCAAAGGCAAGTGTCCAATCTGCGGCACGGGAATGAACAGGATCCTCGGCAAAAAGGCCTGACGCAGTCGATTCAGACCTGTCCGGAGCGAGCCACTCGGGCCACTCCCCGGTCGACCCGGAGGGAGAGTGCGCTCAGGACAGCGCCTTCTCTGAGCCCCCACTCGCTGACCACGAGGCGTTGAAGGCCGAGGCTCCCCACCAGGGTGGAGAGCACCACCGCTCCGATCGGAAGCAGGGGTGCCCGTCTCGCCTGCACTCCTGGAAGCGCCAGACGGGCGTCGAGATCGAGCGTGGCCAGTCGCTCGGCCAACTCGTGCAGCTGACCGGCCGGCAGCTCGACCTGGTTGACCGCAAGCGAAGACGTGGCTCCGGGAGTCTGTTGGGGCCGATGCAACCCCAGGGCCAGGCGGGCCAGCGCCCGGACCGTGCCCCCGCTGGCGATGACTCTGGTGCCTGCACTCGGCATGGCGGCCAGCATGGCCCGGATGGGCTCCCCCCGTGCCAGGGCCACCTTGGTGATGGCATCCCGATCCTCCGGGGTCAGCAGCTCTCCGGTCCCAAGTTCTCCTCTCAGGCGGGCCGTTCCCAGCGCAACACTGGCCACCGCCGAGACCGTATCGATGGTCCCGATCCCGGCCTCGAGGCTGCCACCTCCGAGATCCAGCCCGAGTACCGGTTCGTGACCAACCCACACTCCCGCCCGCTGGCCGAGAAAGCAGAGCCGGGCCTCCTCTTCTCCCGCCAGCAGGGTGATGGGATGGCCGATCACCCGCTCGAGTCGATCAATGAGCCTGGACCTGTTGTCTGCGTCGCGTAGGGCGGCGGTAGCCAGGGCCACCACCACATCGACACCGGCGTCGTCGGCCGCCATTCGGAGGCGACGCGCAGCTCGCACGGCGCTGGCGGCCCGATCGGCTGGCACCCCACCGGTGCGGGCCACCTCAGTGCCCAGGTGCAGGAAGGAGCGACGCCGGAGGACCGGGATCAGGCGGCCGTCCCTCGACGCGTCGACCACCATCAGGTGGAACGAGCTGCTGCCCAGGTCGTAGACGGCTACACGGACGGTCGGCACCGGCGTGACGCTATCTGGAAGTACCGCGAAGAGGGAAAGCCGGGGTCGGTCAAAGCCGGTGTGCGAGAGAACTGTCGACGGCACGTCGCCCAGCCTCGCAGCGGGCCGATCTATCGCGCCTGGTCACCTGAGCTTTTGTCGCCCCCGCACCGACACCCTCACCACCGATTGCGGAAATCCATGTCGTTAATCACGTCCAAGGGTGACCCGGCACGGCATGTCAGTTCCTGCTGTGGAAATCCATGGAGTTCGTTTACTCGAAGTTGGTGGGGGAATGGGGTGGGGCGATGGCGGCCAGTACTGTGTTTCGTTGGGCTATTCGTGCTGCCCTCGGAATAGTCGGGACGATCTTTCTCGTCTTCCTATTTCGGGGAAGTGCCTCTGCAAGCACCCTCCCGCTACCTGCCGACCCCGTTGCGACGGTGACGTCAACCCTGGAGCCGGCTGCAACGGGGGCCCCAGCGCCGACGCCAAGTGTTTCTTCCACACTGACCACCGTCGTCTCGGCGGCTAGCTCCTCGGGATCTTTGGCCCCACCAGCTGTCCCATCGACTGTCACGGCCACGACCCCGGCTCCAGTCGTCTCGGCGGTCGGCAACGTGACGGCTCCGGTCTCGGAGGTCGGCAATGTGACGGCTCCGGTGGTCTCAGCGGTTGCCGATGTCACGGCCCCGGTGGTCTCGGCGGTTGCCAATGTCACGGCCCCGGTGGTCTCGGCGGTTTCCACAGCCACTCCCGTCGTCTCGGCGTTTGCCAATGTCACGGCTCCAGTCGTCTCGGCGGTCGGCAACGTGACGGCTCCGGTGGTCTCGGCGGTTTCCACAGCCACTCCCGTCGTCTCGGCGGTTGCCAATGTCACGGCCCCGGTGGTCTCGACAGTGACCCTGCCACTAGGTTCCGTGCTGTTGGCTTCCGTTCCGTCTGCATCGCTAAGTCCGGTGTTGCAGGGGCCGGCGCTCCCACCAGCTGGCCAGCCGGTCACGTTGCCCGGCCCCGACCACGCTGGCGCCAGCAGCGGCTCGCTGGCCGGGACTGGGCCGGTGTCCTTGGCTGGACCCTCTTCGCCCCTCGGCGTTGGTCTCACCGGCTCGGACGGGACTGATCCCTCCGCTTCCTACACCCCGAATAATCCAACACTCATCGGCGCCCCGCTGTCCGGTTCGTCCACTCCCGGGTCGAGCACTGGTCACAGTGGTGAGAGCCCTGCGTCGAACGTCCTTGCGGTGGCAAACGGCCAGCCTGCTGGGGGCGGAGGGTCGCCAAGCCCACTTGTTCCGGCGCCTCTCCTGGCGCCGAGGCTTGCGGGTTCAGCCCCGTCCAACGGGCAGACCGGTTCGACCTTGCAGCTCTTCGGCCGAGCTGTCGAGCCATCATCTCTCGACGCAGTGGGCTGGAACACCCGGCTGAATGACGGAGATGCCATCCGGTCGATCCGGATTGTCTCCGCGCCCGACCGTCCCGGGTAGTGAACCCCTAGGCGCCTCTACGTGGAAGCGCGGGTCCGTCTGACCGCGGGCACTCCCGGACTTGTCTTTTTGACAGGCCAGGATGGCCTCTGCCTTCACGCGAGCCCGCGACCGGTGCCTGGCACGGCCGTCGCTGATGATCAGTTCTCGATGTGGCTGTGAGGCCACGACGGCCCGGCCGAATCGTCGCGGACTGGTTCACGTACAAGATGCGGGTCCCGCGTCCTTCGTGCTGGCCACGGGGGCAGGCACCCGACGGGAATGCCCGGTCGTACGCACGTGGTCCGGTCGGAGTCCCCTATCGTGCTGCGGTTCAGCCTGATCGGTGATATACGAGTGGGTCTTTTGCTGTAGTTGTCGGAAAATGCGGAAAGATACATTTGATTGGATACTCGGCAAATTATTGCCGGCGATCTTGTCTCCGACTGTCTGAAGACATCCCGACCATCTTGTCAGGTTCTTCCTTGTGAGGACCATTAATTGGGGTCCATCTTCGCAAATTTCGCCGCTATGGCGAGCTATACCGTCGCGTCCAATAATTGAATGCGCAATTTGGTCTCTATTTCTGCAAATAGGCCATTGACATTTTCCGGATAAGACGCTCAAAGTGGAGGAGGGAGCCGCCGGCTCTCATCCCCTCAGGAATCTCTTGGGGGGACCCCAAACGCAGAAAGGAAGAACCATGAGCGAAGGACTCTCACTGTCCGAGCTGGACATGGAACAGGCCACGCACCTGCCTCCCCGTGAGGTGATGTGGGGCTACCGCAGCGGCAGCCACGTCGAGGTGACCAACGTCGGCAGCTTCGACGGCAATGCCGACGGGAACACCTACCAGAGCGGCCTCATTAACGTGTCCGCCCTCAACGGGAACCTGGATGGTGACCTCAATGGCAACTCCATCCTCTAGGGATGGGCTTCACTTCCTCGAGAAGTGATCGTGGCGAGGGGGCGGTCTTCGGGCCGCCCCCTCCGTCACGTCCGGACCAGGGTCCAGACGTCCCCTCGGCCCTGGCCTGCGACGATGCCACCGCGTCCGCTGGACCGTCGTCCCCACCGGTCCCGTTGCGCCTCCGGGAGGGGACCCAACTGCTCGGCCGCTACGAAGGCTCGGCCTACGAACGGCCCACCTACCTGGTCCGTCGAGGTGACGGCCAGGTCATCCACCTCTCCCACCTGCTCTACCTGGTCGCCGTCTCGCTGGATGGCGAAAGGGACCTCTCCGAGATCGCAGCGGCGCTGAGCGTGGAGCTCGACCGAGCGGTCGTGGGGGAAAATGTCGAGCATCTGGTCGAAACGAAACTCCGGCCGTCGGGCCTCATCGCCAACGACGTCGATGACGACGCCATTGCGCTGACCCGGTCGCTCCCTCTGTTGGCGCTTCGCTACCGAAAGCGTGTCATCCCGGCACGGCTGCACCGGGGAGTCACCACTGCCCTCCGACCAGCCTTCTGGCCGCCGGTGGTCGTCATGGTGGTGGGCGGCCTCGTCGGCGTCAACATCTGGTTGTTCTGCACCCACCGCGCTGCGCTGACCACCGCTGTCCGCCAGCTTCCGTTTCATCCCAACCTCTTCCTGCTCGTGACGTTTCTGGTGATCTTTTCGGGGTTCTTCCACGAGCTCGGCCACGCCACCGCCACCAGATACGGCGGGGGTTCGCCCGGCGTCATGGGGGTTGGTATCTACCTGGCCTGGCCGGCCTTCTACACCGACCTCACCGATTCCTACCGGCTCAACCGGGCCGGACGCCTGCGGGCCGACCTGGGCGGCGTCTACTTCAACGCCGTCCTCATCGTTGCCGCCGGCGGCGCCTACCTCTTGACTGGCTTCGGTCCGCTGGCCGTCTTCATCGTCGTGTCCCAGGCCATGGCCATGTACCAGTTCCTTCCCTTCATCCGGCTCGACGGCTACTACATCATGAGCGATCTGGTCGGCGTGCCCAATCTCTTCGCCTACCTCGGGCCCGTCCTGGCCAGCACGTTCCACCGCTCCGATCCCGCCACCAACGCTCAGCTGCATCTGCTGAAGCGTCGAGCGAGAATCGCCATCAAGGTCTGGTCGGCAGTCACCGTCGCATTCTTGGCCTTCAACTTCGGCGGCCTCGCCGTCCTGGCACCCGTCATCCTCCCGGCAGAATGGGTCTCCATCCGTCTGCAGGGACAGGCGACGATCCTGGCCTTCGCCAGGCAGAACGTGGCTGTCGGCGTCGACGAGCTCGTCAGCCTGGTGATCGTGGCCATCGCCCCGGCCGGCCTGGTGCTCATCGCCGGCCTCCTGCTCCGGCGGGCCCTCCGGGCCATCAGGAAGTGGTGGCCGACCTACCCCAAGGTCACCACCGCCCTGGCCGTGGCCCTCGCCGCGCTGCTGCTGTTCCAGGGCCAAGGATTGATCTCACGGTTCGAAGCCTCGACCGGATCTCCGGGATCGACGGCGCAGACCGCGGCCGCGCCGGCAGGCCGGCCAACGCCCGCGGCGGTCGGCCACACCGCTCGCACGAACGGCGTCGAACCGGCCTCCTCGACCTCGGTGGCGACCACCCCCTTGGTCTCCTCGACCTCGGCGCCGGACCACTTCTACGTGGTGCAGGCGGGAGATACCTTGTCGGGGATCGCCGCCGACCGCCTCGGGAATCCCGAGGGGTGGCCGACGATCTTCAGCCTCAACGTGGGGCGACCGCAACCCGACGGCCAGGCCCTGGTCGATCCTGATCTGATCTACCCGGGATGGCGGCTCGAGATCCCAGGCTCGCAATCGACGGCGGCGCTCATCCCCCAGCCAACTCCCCCGGTGAGCTTGACCGACGACGCGGTTGCAGCTCGACTGTCCGTTTCGCCACCCACGCCAACAGGATTCGAGAGGAGCGGAGCCGGCACGGCGCCTCCGGCAACGCCTGTGCCCACCGCCTCGGACCTGATGGACCCTCCCAACCAGTTGGTCCGCGGACAGGCCCTGTATTCGGCCGACGGCACGAGTGCCGGGGGCGATTCTGCAGGGGAAACGATCGACGCCTCGCCGATGACCTTTGCTCAACCGCAGACCACCGCAACCAACACAACCACCACCGCCCCGTCGATAGCACCCACCGGGGAATGTGCTCATAGCCCGCAATCGTGCCGAGACGACATCGGGCCGCCAGCGGCTCCCCCGCCGGAACCCGCATCCCAGCAGGCGCCGCCGCCGAAACTGCCGGCCCCATCCCCCCAGGCCAGCCCCGCCCCGCAGCAGCCTCCCCTGGAGGGATCTGTGCACGAGGGAGCCGCGCACGGGCAATCTACGATCGGCGTTCCCGATGAACGGGGCCCGCCCGATGCGCCCGGGAGATGACGGACCTACCGTCTGGGCGAACATAGGGCAAACTGCCGCGTCGTCGGCCTCCACCGAGCGCCGCCGGCCCAAAGGGGCTCCGAGCCGATTCCGGCCACTTCGGTGGGCATTCCGGAGTCCCCGAGGTCGAGGTCGATTGGCGGTCCCGCAACCGGTGGTAACCCTCTTCGCTGACGTGCTGGTCGCCCGGAGGGGGCGCCGACGAGGGAACGAAGTCGGCCAGATCGCCTACGCTCTCGGGGTGAGGCGGGTCGATGGAAGAATTCGGAATCCTTGACTCGGTCCTTGCGCCGTCGAAGAATTTCACTCGGAGGTGGATGGCCAGAGCCATCCGGCTCAGAGCGTCTTTTTCCGCGGGACGTAGCGCAGCTTGGCAGCGCGCCTGCTTTGGGAGCAGGAGGTCGCGGGTTCAAATCCCGCCGTCCCGACCAACCAACCAAAATGGGCTTGACCCCATTCGGTGGACCACTTTCTAGGACAAAGTGGCGGCGGCAACGGCCTGACACCCGATCCGGAACCCGGACACCGGCTCAGTGGTCTGCTCGAACTGTGCGCCTCTATCGCTCAATCTCTGGAATCCTCCACTGAACGGTCACGGTGTTCATCGCCGATCTCGGCCATGCAATCGAAGGGCACTGAAATCGGTCGAGCTTGTGTTGTGCTTGGGGCCCGGACAGAATCTCATGGTCTTGTGCGTGTAGGTGATCGTGGGCAGAACCTACGGAGCCCCTGGAGTCAGCCAAACCCGCGGCTCACGGATCCCGAGGCTTGACACCTCACCGGTACTCGGACCCGACGAACGCCGACCTGGTTGGCCAGCTGGCCGGTTTGAGACTCAGGTGCTTCACCCCGACACCCTCGTCCCTCGACCGTCTGGGCATGAACCTGAGGATGTCAGCCCGCGAGCCCGCGCTCAATGCAAATGCCCTGCAAGCTCGTTTCTAGGGGCCCACCGCGATGCTGCTGGGCTGGCTGAAGCCGTCGGTGGCCGTGGGCCCGTAGTAGAAGGTGAAGGTCCCCGAGGTGGTGATCCGGCCGATGGTGGAACTGTCTGTGAACCACAGGGCTCCATCGGGGCCGGTGGTGATTCCTTCTGGACCGAAGACGTCGGCATTGGTGAAGAAGCTCAAGGTCCCCGAGGTGGTGATCCGGCCGATGGAGTCGCCGCCCGGGTTCGTGAACCAAAGAGCCCCGTCGGGGCCGGTGGTGATGCCGTCTGGTTCGCTGACGCTCGAGTCGGTGTAGCTGGTCAGGGTTCCGGAAGTGGTGATCCGGCCGATGTAGTTCCCGTAGTAGCTGGTGAACCACAGGGCGCCGTCGGGGCCGGCGGTGATAAGAGTGGGCGAGTAGTAGTTGCCGCCGCCGTAGCTGGTCACGATGCCCGAGGTGGTGATCCGGCCGATGGTGCCACCGTTGTAGTTGGTGAACCACAGGGCGCCGTCGGGGCCGGCGGTGATACCCATCGGCCCGTTGATGGTGTCGTTGGTGTAGTTGGTGATCTTTCCCGAGGTGGTGATCCGGCCGATGGAGTTGTTATCGAAATTGGTGAACCACAAGGCGCCGTCGGAGCCCACCGTGATGTCCGAGGGGCCATCGACGGTGGCATTGGTGTAGTGAGTGATGGTTCCAGAGGCGCTGATCCGGCCGATGGAACCGCCCCCCACGCCTGATGGGCCCGTGTTGGTGAACCACATGGCCCCGTCGGGTCCCAGCGTCATGCCGGTGGCGTCGTTGAGGCTGGGGTCGGTGTAGTTGACGTAGGTACCCGAGGTGGTAATCCGGTCAATCGAGCTGGGTTGCGTCTCGCCGTCGACGAAATCGCCGCCGGAGTTGGTGAACCACAGCGCCTTGTTCGTGGCGCCGTTGTCCACGGTGATGGTTATGGCGGCGCTATGGGCACTGGCAGTGCCGTTGAAGGCCTCGGAGAGCAGATCGTAGGAAGCATTGGGGACCGTGGTGGTGTTCCAGCTGGACAACCACCCGTAGACAGTCTGGGTGGCGGTGCCGATCATCTTGCCGGAGTAGCCGTACGACCCGCCCAAGATCCAGAATTCCACGCTGGTGGCATTGGTGGCCGAGGCGTCCAAGGTGGCGGCGGTGCCCGACAGCGTCGCCCCGTTGGTGGGGACAAGTACGGCGGTGCTCGGCGAATTCTTGACGGTGATGGTTATGCCGGTGCTATAGGAGGTCGCATTGCCGTTGAACGCCTCGGAGACGAGGGTGTAGGAGGCATTGGGGACCGTCGTGGTGTTCCAGCTGGACAACCATCCGTAGAGAGTCTGGGTAGCCGCACCGATCATCTTGCCGGAGTAGCCGTACGACCCACCCAAGATCCAGAACTCCACGCTGGTGGCATTGGTGGCAGAGGCGTCCAAGGTGGCAGCGGTGCCCGACAGGATCGCTCCGTTCGAGGGGACCAGCATGCTCGTGCTCGGCGCTGTCGTGGCCGCGGCCGGTGGTGCAGTGACGCCCAGGAACGCGGTTAGGAGGAGTACCAGAGCCGCAGCCGACACCTGCGCCGGCAGCCAGGTGGAACTCATCCTCGATCTCCTCCGAGCTGGACGCGTGGTGGTCCTGTCGATGTGTTCGTGTTGCTTGCGCATTTGGTGTTCCTCCGTGAGTGCGGATTCCTTGCCGTAAGGCGTGATTGGCTTCAGCCCCACTGTGAGGGATGGCCCTTGAAGGCTCCGCAAAAGTCGCTCCAATCTCCTGGAGGGCCCCGGTTGTAGGTGGAGTGACCGTCCTGTTCGCCCGAAAGAGCCAGGTGAACGCTAGGAAAGCGATGATTGCGCCAAACTCGGGCGACGTTGGGATCAGTGCCAGACTGTTTTTTGGCTATCTGCCTGGAGCGCCAAATGCGCTCACTCACGCTGGAACGACCGGTACGGATCAGCGATCCCTGCCCACGCAGCCCCAACGGGCTGACGCTGGCTTTCGGCTCAACCACGAGGGCGGGAGATCCGAGGTCCCCGCAGCACTTTGCCAGCTCATAGCGGTCCTGAGTGGGCCAAGAGCCATGGCAAATGTGTGGCCTGAAGAGGGCTCATGAGTGCCGCCGTGCGAGACCACCCTGTAAGCGCCGCCTCGAGCGGCCGGTACTTCGGAGGGTCTCCTATGGCACTCGAGAAGAGTCGGCTGCGGGCAGACCTGGGCCGGGAGGGGGCCTGTGAAGCGCCAGTTCGGGACCTCGCCAAGGGCACCGGCGCAGGCCCAAAGCTCGACGAGGGCTGCGCTGGCCGCCACCGGGGCACAGTGACGGTGCGCCGGCCGACCGGCTGAGAGGGTCCGAAGGGAAGCGGTAACATTCAAACTTCTCACAGGTTGGAGAATCGTGGCGGGCCAGGGCCAGCAGGTCGCCGGGCGGAGCGTTTGGGGACTAAGGATGATTGAGTTCGGGGTACTCGGGCCCCTCGTGGTCAATGAAGCGGCCAGTGCGGTCAAGGTGGGAGGCTCTCGACGCAAAGCCCTACTCATCCGTCTTCTCATGGACGCCAATCAGCCCGTCCCGAGTTCGCTCCTGATCGAGGATCTCTGGGAGGGTTCGCCTTCCGAGGGATCGGCCTCAACCTTGCAGAGTCAGGTGTCCTTGCTGCGCCGATCCCTAGGAGCGGACCGAATCGAGCACGTCGGACGCGGCTATGTCCTGCGGTTGGAAGACGGTGAATTCGATGTCGATCTCTTTCTGGCCGACCGAGAACGAGGGAGCGCTTCGCTCGCCGATGGCCGGTTCGAGGAAGCCGGAGATCACTTCCAGCACGCCCTCGGCCGTTGGCGAGGGACGGCGTTGCAAGAAGTCGATCACTGCGCCTGGGCTCTCCCACACATCGCTCGCCTGGAAGAACTCCGCTTGATCACGCTGGACGACTGGTTCGAGTCCGAGCAGGCCCTCGGCAGGCACAGCGAGGTCATCGGACCGCTGGAGGCCGCGGTGACGAACAATCCGCTCCATGAGCGTCTGTGGGGCCGACTGATGCTCGCCTATTACCGCTCGGGCCGCCAGGCCGATGCGTTGCGGACCTACACCCGCCTCCGCACCCAGCTCGGCGAAGAGCTCGGGATCGAACCTGGACCCGAACTCCGTCAGCTCGAAACTGCGGTCCTTGCTCAGGATTCGTCGCTCCTGGAGCCACAATTCGGTTGGTCGGGTTCCGCCAAGGCGATCTCCGGCCAGGACCTGACAAGGCACTCGAAAGAGAGCTCGGTGCGTCCCATCAGCTCCGCCGATTTTCCGCTGCCCTCCCGACTTGCTGTAGCACCACTGGTCGGCGTGATCGGACGTGACATCGAGCTCGAGCAGCTATCCCAAGCCTTCAAGCGCGTGGCCTCAGGCGGGGGGTCGGAGCTCCTGCTTATTTCGGGGGAGGCTGGGGCCGGGAAGACGACAGTTGCCAGCGAATTTGCCAGGTTCGCCGACAAACAGCGTGCCTGCGTGCTGTTCGGCCACTGCGAGGAGGAGTTGCGGGCGCCGTATCAGCTCTTCCGCGAGGCCCTTTATCACTTGGTGGTTCACGCACCAGCCCAGCTTCTGGAGTCGCATGTTCAATCCCACGGCGGCGAGGTGGTGAGGTTGGTTCCGGCCGTTGGACAACGGGTAGCGAAGCTTCCGTCGCCCCAGAGCACCGACCCCGACACCGAGCGGTACCTGCTTTTCGGCTCGGTGCTCAGTCTGTTCGCCCAAGTCTCTGTCGACCAACCGCTGGTCGTCGTCTTCGATGACCTCCAGTGGTCCGATGGACCCAGCCTAAATCTGCTTCGCCACATTGTCGCGAACGCTGGGCCGATGCGGTTGATGGTCGTCGGCACGTACCGGGGCTCCCGGTTGTCCGGCTCGGACCCCCTGATGGAAACGCTGGCCGCGCTGCGACGTGAACGTGGCGTTACCCGGATCGAACTGCGGGGCCTCGATGACCTTGGCGTACTCAACCTCTTGGAGGCAATGGCCGGACACCGCCTTGACGACGACGGGGCGGACCTCGCCCACGTCGTCTATCGGGAGACTGACGGGAATCCCTTCTTCGTGGGCGAGTTGCTGCGACACCTTACCGATACCGGGGCTGTGTCCCGGGATAGTGGTGGCCGCTGGACGGCGAGCGGAGCCCTGGAAGAGTTGAGCCTACCCGAGAGCGTGCGCGAGGTGATCGGAACCCGGGTCGGGAAGCTCAGACCAGGTGCCGAGCGGGCGCTCTCGGTCGCCGCGGTCATTGGTCGAGACTTTGCTATCGACTTCCTGGCCCACGCGACAGGTTCGCCAGAGGACGAACTGATCGAGATCTGTGAGGAGGCCGAGTCGGTCGCCCTCGTCCGCGAGCTCCAGGATGCGCCCGGTCGCTACAGCTTCTCCCACGCTCTCATCCAACACACTCTGATCGAGAACTTCGGCCCCACTCGCCTGGCCATGGCGCACCGATCGGTGGCGGAGGCGTTAGAGCAGATTTGTGAAGGGCGCCCCGGATCCCGGGTGGGAGAGCTCGCCGAACACTGGTTCCAAGCCACCCGACCGACGGATCTTTCGAAAGCGCTGGACTACTCGCACCAGGCGGCCGAGGCCGCGCTCGTCGGCGCTCGCTCCCGATGAGGCGGCCCGCTACTTCTCCCAGGCCCTCCAGCTCCTCGAACAGGGATACGAGCCCGACCCAATCATCCAGGTCGACCTTCTCATCGGCCTGGGCACCGCCCAGCGCCAGCTCGGGTTGCCCGGCGTTCCGGGATAGCCTGCTCGACGCGGCCCACCAGGCGCAAGCTCTCGGGGCCACCGACCGACTGGTGGCCGCCGCCCTCGCCAACAATCGCGGCCTGTTCACCTCGCTCGGCGTCGTCGATGACGAGAAGGTGCGGGTGCTCGAGTTCGTCCTGGAGACGATGCCGGCCGACGACAGCAACGAGCGGGCCCTGCTCGTTGCCACGCTATGCAACGAGCTCACACACGGGCGGCCCCTGGAGGTTCGCCGGTCGTTGGCCAACCAGGCCAAGGACATGGCCCAGAGGCTGGCCGATCCGGCCACCATCGTGCAGGTCCTCAACCTGGTGGAGCAACCGTTGGAGGCCCCGCCCACTCTCGAGGAGCGGGTCGCCGATACCAGCAAGGCCCTACGGCTGGCCGAAGCGCTCGGGGACCCTTACCACCTCTACTTCGCCTCGGTCTACCGGCGCATCAGCTCCCTGCAGGCAACCGACGTCCACCTCGCCAGCGAGTGTCTTGACGTGATGCGTGCCCTGACCGAGCGGCTCCGGCAACCCATCCTCATGTGGATCACCAAGTTCCACGAGGCCGCTGATGCCCTCTTGACCGGCGATCCAGACCAGGCCGAGGCTCTATCAACCGAGGCCCTGGAGATCGGCACCGAGTGCGGCCAACCCGATGCTGTCTCTTTCTATGGCACCCAGCTGATGTTCGTACGCCATCAACAGGGCCGTCTGGGCGAACTCGTCCCGATCATCTCCACTGTCGCCGCCGAAACCAACCTTCCCGCCTACCAGGGTGGGTTGGCAGCGGCCTATGCCGACGACGGGCAGGAATCCGAGGCTCTCGCCCTCCTCGACTCCGCGACAAGAGATGGCTTCGCGGCGATGCCGGTGGGCATCGGATGGCTCGACGGCATCATCACCTACACCGAGGCCGCCGTCGAGCTGCGGGCGATGCGGCCAGCGGCCCTTCTGCACGACCTGCTGGCCCCCTACCATGCACAGGTGGGCTTCAACGGCCTGATTCCGCTAGAACCGGTGGCTATGTACCTCGGCGCTCTGGCATCGGTGCTCGGCCGTTATGAGGAGGCCGAGGCCCATTTCGTCGAGGCCGCCGAGTGCAACGCCCGAATGAGCACCGTGTTCGCCGCCGCCCGCACGGACCTCCTGTGGGGAGGCATGCTCATCGAACGTCATGCATACGGTGACGCCGACAGGGCGCGTGATCTCTTGACCAGGGCCAGTGCCACCGCGACGGCTCAGGGATATGCAAAAGTCGAACGCTCCGCCGGATACGCTCTCTGCCGCCTCGGCTGACAAGCTGTTTGAAGTCATGTGGGTGACAAGAAAGTCACCCGGTAAGGCTGACCAGGTACTTGCCCAGTTAGTTGCGCAGCAACAATGTGGGAAATCGCGACCCGTTAGGGTGGGAAATGGCTCCAACGTGGTCCCAGGTCGCCCAGGCCAAACCGTTTTGTCGGCAGCCCACCAACCAAGGGTCTCGACACATCTGCACGAGGCGACGGCGGCGGGGCCGACAACGTGTGGGCACGACTCGACCGAGAACGAACCAAGCGCCGATTCTCCAATGACCTGTCAGTCAAGATATGTCGGAGGATGTCGGCCTGTTCGAGCGCTACGGCACATCAAGCACCCCGAACACATTCAGCCAGAATGCCCTCATAGGCGCGACTAAGAAGACTTCAACTCAGCCTCGATGAGCTGCGACACCGCGTCGATCAGGGCTAGGTGTGTGAAGGCCTGGGGATAATTCCCTAGATGCTCCCCCGTACTGGCATCGATTTCCTCGGCATAGAGATGGAGGGGTCCGGCGAAGGAGAGAAGCCTCTTGGTAAGTGCTCGTGCCCGCTCAATCTCGCCCACCATTGCCAACGCTGAGACCAGCCACCATGAGCAGATGGTGAAGGTACCCTCCCGGCCTTCGAATCCAGTATCGGTGCTGTCCACCTTGTAGCGGAGCACTAGACCGTCCTCGGTTAGCTCGTCGGCAATGGCCAGGACCGTCGCCTTTACCCGTCCGTCATCGGGAGCAAGGAATCCCATGATGGGAATGAGAAGCAACGAGGCGTCAAGATCCTCGTTCTCGTACGCCTGACGGAATCTGCCGCGAGCATCGACGCCTTTGTCCAGGATTTCATCCTTCAGCTTGTCGGCCGCCTCCTGCCACCTGACGGCGCGGTCGGAGTCCCCCCGCCTCTTGGCTAGGTCAACTCCTCGGTCTGCCGCCACCCAACAGAGAACAGCCGATGCGGTGAAGTGCTGAGGTTCGCCGCGGATTTCCCAGATCCCCTGATCGGCATCCCCGCTGTGGGAAATGGCCTCGTCCACCAGCCGAGCCAGGCCCTCCCATGTTCCGGGGGCGATTTGGGCTGCACCTCGCCTGAAGTGTTGGTCCACGCCGTCGAGGAGCATGCCCCACACATCGTTTTGATGCTGATCCCAGGCCCCGTTGCCGACCCGGACAGGACTGGCCCCGTCGTAGCCGCTCAAGTGGTCAAGTGTCGACTCGGTCAGGTCCCGTTCCCCTCCGATTCCGTACATGATCTGAAGTTCGAACGGCTGGTCGGCCTCCCCCTGACTGATGCACTCAAGGACGAACGCGAAGTATTCGATCGCCTCCCATTGAAAACCCAGTCGGTACAGCGACCGCAGCATGAACCCGGTGTCCCTGATCCAAGTAAAGCGGTAGTCCCAGTTGCGGGCACCACCCGGGGTCTCAGGAAGCGAGGTCGTCGATGCAGCCATGATCGCCCCTGTAGGTGCGAAGCTCAAACCTTTCAACGTCAGCGCACTTCGCTCAAGGTACGGACGCCACGGGTGATCGGGAAATGTGCCGGTGGCCAGCCAGTTGCGCCAGAAGGACACCGTCGAGTCCAGATCCTCGTCTGCTTGGCTCTGAGTCGTCGGGGGAGCTCCGCCCCACGACAGGGCGATGAAGCTCTCGTCGCCCTCGGAGAGAGTTGACCGGGCGTAACACCTTGCCCCGGCGATGCCGAGCCGGAGACTGCTGACAATCGCCAGGGATACCTCATTACTCGCATCGCGCACTGCCACTGAGCCGTACCCATCACTGTCGTAGGACCACTGACCGATGGTGGCTCCGTAATCGAACTGCGGTACACAAGTGGTCTCAACCTCGACCGTGCCGGAGATGCACTTGGCGGTGCGGAGAAGAACGTTGGATGCCACCGAGTTGGTCGGAGCCCGAGGATAGCCAGGACGCCGGACAACGTCCCCAGCCTTGCGGATGACCAGGAGGTCTTGGACAATCAGCCATCCGGACGGAGTGTGCCAAGTGCTCTCGACCACCATCGTGCCAGGAACATAGCGACGGTGATGCGGGACAAACGTGTTAGAGGGTCCAAAGCGGAACGACCCAGCCCCTCGATCGAGCAGGGCCCCGAAGACACTCGGTGAATCCGGCCGGGGCAGGCAGAGCCACTCGACCGATCCGTCCGGTGCGATCAGACAGTTGTCCTCGCAATCGGAGAGGAAGGCATACTCAGCGATCGGGGGGAAATCGGTCATGGTCCCGTTGCTCCTTGCGCAGGGGCTGATTCCTCTCGCCCGTCCGGAGGGCCCTTGACGCCAAGCTGAGGCTATCGCCTCCCGGCGGATCGCGCCGACAAGACTCAATGGCATCGGGCCCTCTACACCGATCGGGCCGCCCACCCGAACTTCGCGGTCGATGAATATTGGCTCGGCACTGTCGGGCGCCTAACTGTGCCGAAGCCAGCTCAAGTATCGGCCGTTTTGGTGGCGGAGACCCAGGTTCGGACCTACGGTCATGCGGAGTGGATACGGGAACCCTGATCAAGCACCTGATGCGGATACCAGGCGTGCGAGTGATCACCGACTACCAACCACGATGGCTACCCAAGGACCTCATGGCCGGCCTGGTCCTGACGGCGATTCTCGTGCCCCAAGGGATGGCCTATGCCGAGCTGGCCGGGTTGCCTCCCATCACTGGCCTGTACACCTCAATCCTCTGCCTCGTGGGGTATGCCGCACTGGGACCGTCTCGTATCCTTGTGCTCGGACCCGACTCCTCGTTGGGTCCGATGATCGCTGCCACGATCCTCCCCCTTGCCGGTGCGGACGGAAGCCCTGCCCGCGCCGTCGCACTTGCGTCAATGCTCGCCATCCTGGTGGGCGCCACGATGATCCTGGCCGGGGTGGCAAAGCTGGGCTTCGTAGCCGACCTACTCTCCAAACCGACCCAAATCGGTTACATGACCGGTCTTGCGCTCACAATTCTGGTGGGCCAGCTGCCAAAGCTGTTTGGCTTCTCGATTCACTCCGACACACTGATCGGGGACATCACCGGATTCGTGGACGGAATCCGCTCCGGTAAGACCGTGCCTGCTGCAGTCGTCATCGGGCTGTTTGCACTCGCGGTAATCCTGGTGCTCCAACGCTGGCTACCCAAGGTCCCAGGGGTGCTCGTGGCCGTCGTTGCATCCATCGGTGCCGCGGTGGTCTTCGATGTGGCCGGCCACGGGGTTTCCCTCGTGGGCACGCTTCCTCAAGGGCTACCGCCGTTCACAATTCCGAAGGTCTCTGCATCAGATTTCGGCCTGTTGGCCGCCGGGGCGCTGGGGATTTCACTGGTGGCGCTGACGGACACGATCTCGACGGCCTCGGCATTCGCCGCCCGCAGCGGCGACGAAGTGCAGGCAAATCAGGAGATGATCGGAATCGGGACGTCGAATGTGGCTGCCGGACTCTTCCAAGGCTTTCCGGTCAGCACCAGTGGCTCACGGACCGCAGTGGCTGACCAGGCGGGCGCGAAGACACAGATCACCGGGCTCGTCGGTGCCGCGGTCATCGTGCTCATGCTTCTCGTCGTTCCAGGACTGTTCCGCGATCTCCCCCAGCCGACCCTTGCCGCCGTAGTTATGGCGGCGGCCCTATCCCTTGCGGACCTGGCCGGAATGAGGCGGCTCTTAGAGGTGCGCCGGACTGAGTTCGCTTTGTCGATCGCTGCCTTCTTCGGGGTCGCTGTGCTTGGTGTGTTACCGGGGATCGCCGTCGCAGTTGGGCTCTCGATTCTCAATGTGTTCCGACGATCGTGGTGGCCGTACAGCACCTGCCTGGGTCGGGTCGCAGGAGTTCCCGGCTATCACGATGTGCGCTCCTATCCAGATGCCGAGCGGATCGAGGGTCTTATCCTGTTCCGGTTCGATGCACCCTTGTTCTTTGCCAACGCTCGGGCCTTCCGCCAGCAGGTCCGGGAACTTGCTGCGACTGACCCCCCGCCTCGCTGGATCGTGGTGGCGGCAGAGCCCATCACCGATGTCGACACAACGGCGGCCGACATGCTCGAAGACCTAGACGAATCTCTCAATACGGACGGAGTCTCCTTGGTGTTTGCGGAAATGAAGGGTCCGGTGCACGCAAAGATCGAGCGCTACGAGCTCACTCGAACGATAGATCCGATGCATTTCTTTCCGACCATCGAGTCCGCCCTTGTCGCGTTCGCCCAATTCCCTCGGGTCGCGAACGACGATCCGCCGGGCACGATCAACGAGCAGGACGGTACGACGGCGTGACTGCAATCGCGACCAGGGAGGTCTGAGATGGACTCGTCATCGGTTCCGACAACCAGCCGTCAGCCAGTCGGGTGGCGAGACGCGGGCTGGCGCTAGGTTCGCTCGGTTGCAGTCTGCTCCTCGCCCTGGCGCTCGTCGTCTTCGCTGTCCGCAATATCGGATACCTCGCCCTGGCGCTCGTCGGTCTCGCCACAACGGTAAGCGGGCTCTGGTGGGCAATGACTGAGCAGATGCCCCGTCGCGCCATCGGAGCCGCTGTGGGCGTCATCGGTCTGACCCTGATCGTTCTGGCCGTCATCTGGGTAACACCCAGTGCCGATCAACCGCTCCTGCGTCTTGTGGCATTGGCTCTGCTCTTGGCCGGTTTCGTCGGCTTTGGGAGGGCCGCACTCGCTCGGGACCTGCACGAGCGAAGCGATCGCCGTCCCGTGTTGCTCGAGCCCCCTCAGCACGCTGTGCTTATCTGTAACCCGTGGTCAGGTGGAGGCAAGGTCGCGAAGTTTGGACTCGTCGACCTAGCCAAGGACCTCGGCGTCGAGGTGGTGATGCTCGATCATGGTCTCGACCTGGAGCAGCTGGCACACGACGCCATCGCAGGTGGAGCCGATTGCCTTGGTATGGCCGGAGGGGACGGCTCCCAGGCTCTCGTCGCCTCCATCGCCGTCGAACACGATGTCCCGTTCGTATGCGTTACAGCGGGTACGCGAAACCACTTCGCTTTGGATCTCGGGATCGACCGAGAGGATCCCCGACTCAGCCTCCATGCCTTTCGTGATGCCATAGAACGCCGCATTGACTACGCGACCGTCGGGGATCGACTTTTCGTGAACAATGTTTCGCTCGGCATCTACGCCACGATCGTTCAGCAGGAGGGTTACCGCGAAGCCAAGTCGGAGACGACGAAGGCACTGTTGCCCGAGATGCTCGGCCGCACACAAGAGCCTTTTGATCTTCGAATTTACCGAGCCCAGTGGTATTGAGGTTGACGGTGCCTTCTTGATCCAGGTGTCCAACAATCCCTATGTCCTCGGGGCGACCCTCGATGCTTCCCAAAGACGGCGGCTAGACAGTGGGACGCTCGGGGTCGTGGCCATCTCCGCCAGATCGGGGAACGATGCGGCCCAGGTGTTCGCCCTCTCGGCGCTAGGTCAGCGCCGCCGGAGCCGGCACTGGCACGAGTTCAACCCAACCCATTTCGAGGTCCGGTCTCGGTCCGGCAAGGCCTATGCCGGCATCGACGGTGAGGCTCTGGAGCTGTCGACCCCTCTGAAGTTCCGGATTCATCGGCGTGGGCTTCGGTTGCTGGTCCCTGAAGGAAATCTCACCGCGGCTGAGCGACGACGTTCCCGTGATGTCTCAGCGACTGACCTGGTCGCCATCGCCCGAGGAATCGACCCGCTCTAGAGGCCCACTCAGTACGGGGTGGGGATGTAGCGAATCGGAGCCATTGACTCCCGATAGCCGTCGGGCTTCTGACGCTTTGGCAACTTCACGTCATGGTCCCCCAGAGGGTCGTACGGAATCGTTTCCAGGAGGTGGGAGATGATGTTCAGGCGAGCCCTCCTCTTGTCATCGGAGTTCACGACCCACCACGGCGCCCAAGCAGTATCGGTTGTGGCGAACATGGCATCACGGGCTCGCGAGTAATCGAACCATCGCTGGTAGGAGGCAAGGTCCATTTCTGACAGCTTCCAGATCTTTCGGGGATCGTCGATTCGGCTCTGCAGTCGTCGGGTCTGCTCTTCCGGGCTGACCTCAAGCCAGTACTTGATGAGTAGAATGCCGGAGTCGACCATGGCCTTTTCCACACTGGGCGTTAGCGCCAGGAAGCGCTCAGTGTCTTCAGGGGAACAGAAGGCCATCACCCGCTCTACCCCCGCTCGGTTGTACCAGCTGCGGTCGAAGATAGTTACCTCACCAGCAGCCGGGAAGTGCCGCAGGTACCTCTGAATGTACATCTGTGATTGCTCCCGAGCTGTGGGAGCCGGGAGGGCGACAACCCGGAAAACCCTTGGGCTCACTCGTTCGGTGATGGCCTTAATGGTTCCCCCCTTCCCTGCGGTGTCCCGGCCTTCAAAGACGATGCATATTTTCGCTCCAGATTCCTTCACCCACTCCTGGACAGCAACTAGCTCTCCGTGCAGACGCCGAAGTTCGTGCTCGTATTCCTTGCGCTTCATCTGGTGCTCCCCTGTCGGAGCGAGAACCGTCTTCCGCTTCCAGGTCAGCAGAATAGTTCCCTCGACCGATGTGCCTACAACGCTGAACGGGGCCCTTCACCCGGACAGGAGGCGGCCGGCACTGAAGATACGCGTGTTTCAGGATGCGAAGCAAAGTCCTTAGCGCAACGCTGAGTCTGGTTGCGCCTCCCGATCGCCACCGTAAACGGCCAACGCATAGATCACGAGCGCGGCGATGAAAATGTACACGAACGACCATATCGGGTAATACGGCATCCACCAGATGGCGCTGATGCGGGCAATTGCTGCGGCAACGATGCCGACCCACCGAGCGACGCCCGACCCGCGTATCACCAAGAAGCCACAGACAATCAGAATGACAGCGACGATCAGATCCACCCATCCGTACGTCTTGAGGCTGTGACCGAAGATCGCGTCCTCAAGGTTCGATGGAAGGACGCCGTGGTAGCGGAACGCCCAGATGCCGTCGAACACCTTCATGATGCCGCCCCAAATCAGAATGATCCCCGCAAAGAGGACCCAACCTTCGCCTCGAGTTTCCACCGTTGCTGCCTCCCATCTCGGCCACGCCGACTGGTCGCGGCATCGCTGCGGCCCCGCCCGAAGTGTGATCCCTTTCTTTGGTGTGGGCAAGGGTCTTCCGCCAGTCTTCTTTGAATCGACAAGTGACCAGCTTCACAAGACGATCGGGACAGTCGGATGAAGAGGCTCCCAGGTGACCACAATGCCGGGTGCGTATGTGTCCGAGCACATCTCTCGGATTGGATGCAGACTGATGCGGCACTTCCACCAGGATGTCTCTTGCTCGTCGAGCGGTGAGGACCTTGTCGAAGAAAACAGATGAACCAGGGATAGAGGCGCCATGAGCAGCTCTGAGGACGTCCCAAACGACCAACCACATGAGGGAAACCCCCGACTGGCTTTGCTGCTGGCCATGGCCATGTTCGTCCTGGTGGTCGACACGTCGCTGATGAACGTGTCGATTTCCGCCGTCATCAAGGACCTGCATACGACGGCAAGCGGGGTCCAGTCCGCGATCGCCCTCGAAGCGCTCGTCTCCGCGGCATTCATCCTGACCAACTCCAAGCTGGGCGACCTCATGGGACGCCGGCGCGCCTACGTGATCGGCTTGCTGGCCTATGCCGTCGGCGCCGTGGCCATGACACTCGCCCAGAACCTGAACACCATCATCATCTTCTGGGCGATCATCGGCGGGCTGGGAGCATCCCTGTTGCTGCCGGCGATGCAGTCCCTCATCCACGGCAACTTCACCGGAGGCGCCCAGAAGCGGGCCTATGCACTGGTCGGCGCATCGGCAGCCATCGCGGCCGCCGTCGGTCCGCTCCTCGGCGGGTTCCTCACGACCTACCTGTCGTGGCGGGTGGGGTTCGGACTCGAGGCGCTCATCATCCTGGTGGTGCTGACCCAGATTCGCCTGGTCAAGGACGTCCCCTACACCGGGCCGCGGCAGATCGACCTCGTCGGCTGCGGTCCTCTCCATCGTGGGCATGGGTGGCGTGGTCCTCGGCATCCTGGTATGGCAGGAGGGCGGCCAGTACGTCGGACTGATCATGGGGCTCGGGGCGGCGACGCTGGCTGCGTTCGCCTACTGGCTGGTGTCACCGCAAGCGGCAGGGGAAGCCCACGCTGTTGGACCCCGATCTGTTCAAGCACCTGAACTTCCGCATCGGCATCTCCCAGCAGATGCTCCAACAGATCACCTTGGGCGGCGCCATGATCGTCCTTCCGCTCTTCCTGCAGATGACCCTCGAGTACAACGCCATGCAGGCCGGACTGTCGCTCGCGCCGCTGTCGCTGTCGATGTTCGGCATGGCGATGCTCGCCGGCCGCAAGGCGGGCAAATGGCGTCCCGCCCAGATCGTCCTGGTCGGCTTCGCTCTGAGCGCCATCGGCATGGCGGCGATCATTCCGCTCGTGCCGAGAGTCGACTCCGGGTGGTACCTGGTGATCCCACTGATCGTCGCCGGATGCGGACTGGGCATGCTGGTCTCCCAGCTCAACAACTTCACGCTCGCTCCGATCAGCGAGGAGCGGGTCAGCGAGGCGGCGGGGGTGAACTCGGCCGCAGGCTCCTTCGGGCTGTCCTTCGGGCTCGCCGTGGCCGGTGGCGTCATGCTCTGGGCCCTGGCGCTGAGTTTCACCCATCAGACTGAGGCCAGCGTCGTGATCCCGCCTGCCCAGCAGCAGCAGATCTCCAGCAGAGATGGAGCACGATGCCGAGGTCATGAGCAACACCGCAGCTGCAGCAGCAGATCGCTGACGAACCGAAGGCAGTCCAAGACGAGGTCTTGGCCATCAACACCCACGCCCGGAACCTGTCACTCCAGATCGCGCTGCTGATCCCCGCCCTTGCGTCACTTCTCGGACTGGCCAACTCGTTCCGGATGCTCCGGCTGCCGGACATCACCCCAGGCAGACATCGACGGGGTAGGTCTTGGGTAACTGCCCGACACCTGTACTGACGGAGATCGCCCCTCCGATCGGAGGACCCCTGGAAAAGGAGAGATGATCCCCCCGATCAGTAGCCCTACAGCTATTGCCGCGGCCATTGCCTTCCGTTGTGCGGCCATTGCCTTCCGTTGTAAAGCGCCAGAGCGCTCATCATTGTGAGTTGCGTTGAAGCGATCGACGGGAACTGGGAAGAGGGGTGGCTTCGATGCCCTATCGGAATCGGATACCCCCGCCATTGCTACTGAGTCTTCCTTAGTTGTGGGTCCTGCCCAATTGCGGCCAGGGTCAGATCGACTCCCTAGTCAGCCTCAGTTCCCCTTTCGCCATTCCTCTGGGTCCCATGGGGTGACCCGTCGTGAAGGTACCAATCGGGCCCGCGCACAAGCGGACTAAAGCTTGGGACCAAGCTCCCAGGCTCCAATGAACGGATTCGGAAAGTCTCCTCGCTCACGGACCGCCGAGTAACCCGCAGCGTTGAGCCTCTGTTCGATGAAACCCATGACGACTTCGTGCTCCAGCGCCTGTTCGGCCCCCATTTCATCGACGATCTCATTGTGGTCAACGAAGACGAGGTGAACAAGTGTGGAATCGGTGTGTTCGAGCAGGAGACGCCAATCGATACCATGCCGCCGAACCGCCGCCCTGCCGATCGACGGGTTGTATTTCATTTCGTCAAAGTTGACTTCGATACTCATGTACTCGGGCCTCCAACATCGCTCAAAGCCTTATCTGGAGCGTAGCCAGCCATGACTGAAGATTCACCCCGAGTGCGAGGCCGGCGTTACATCGGAGGCTTTCTGCCATTGCCCTTTCGGCTTTGAATGGACTGATGAAGGTGCGTTGCCGGAACATCGGAGGTAACTGCCCGACTCAACGGGGCGACGAGGTGCATGGGCGGCCGCTGGCTGGCAGCGGATGGCCTCCTTACTTTTTGGCCTGCGTTTCGTCTCCCGGTCGGGGTGGGGGTACCGAAAATCTCGAGGTGTCGAAGCCTCCATCCATGGCGTTTGACCTCCATTGCTCGTACGAAACACTGCCGGCTGAGGATCCGATGCACCACTTCTGCGAGGACAGCGAGCAGAATCGACCTCACCGAACATGAAACGCCAGCCCAAACAAAGCCGCGAAGAGCTACGCGCTCTGATGCTCAAGACCGGTCGCCTCATTCTCATCGATGATGGCTTCGGCATCGGAGTCGACACCCTCACATTCAAGAGGGTCTTCGAACGCATTGATGCGGAAACGGGCCTCAAACTCTCCAATGCCTCTGTCATCCGCCGCGTCTGGAAGAACCAGGCGGATTACCAGGCCGATGTTCTGGCCACTATCGCAGTCGAGGACGCTCTAGGAGAATTCGACAAGACCGTTCGGGCGCTCATTCCCCTCCTCGACAGCCTGGACCTCTCGACCCCCGATGCGCGCTCTCGATCGCTGACAGAAGTGTGCCGTGTCGGCGGATCAGCCAACAGTTTCATGCTGCTCGAGTCGCCCAACTGGTCGACGTGGATTGCGGTGTGGGCGATGGCGACCGCCAGCAACGTCCGCGGTCAGCAGACCGAGTATCAACAGCGGATCCGCGCCGCCCTGCTGGAAGGCTACGAGGGATTTACCAAGCTGTGGGAGGGCGCCTACGCGGGGCTCGCAGCTACTCTCGGTATGCGTGTCCGGGCACCGCTAACCCTCCGCCAGCTGAGCGTGGCCGCCGGTGCACTTGCCGAGGGGTCCTCCCTGCGCCAGCACGTCGACCCCGACCTGGGAGTAATTCTGCCGGCCTACCGGTCCCAACGGTGAAGACCAGGAGTGGACGCTCTTCGCCATCGGCTTGGAAGCACTTCTCAAGCAGTTCCTCGAACCGGATCCGGACTGGTCCCTTCCGATGCCTCCGCAGCGGGAGTAATCCGGCTTAGTTAACGCGATCGCCGTCGCGGATACGAACAGGCGTAGAACCACAGCCAATGCCCCTCGAGCGAACCTGCTCGTTCCTCGCCCAGGCGGCCCGTCAAAGTCGGGCGATCGTGCGAAGATCCGCCGTCACGCCCGATGCCCGACCTCGACCGGTTCCCGCCTGCCAGGACATTAGATCCCCCCCAAATGGATTGCAACTCTCGATTACTATCCCCGCTGTCGGTGCCAAAAGGCGATCCGGGGTCGATGCGGCAGGGAAACCGCCCTCCGAGAGATGGGTCTGGCGCCTGGGAACAGGGTAGGAACGGCAACCTCCGGTTCCGTGCCTACGTCGAAAGGTGTCGCCGAGTCCGCCCAGCATGGTTCCCGGTGCGATGTGGGAAAACGCCGACCTTGAGCGTGGGAAATGCTTCTCATCAGGACCAGGACAGGCCTGGCCGACCGGGTTTTGTCGGAGCCCACCAACCAGACGGACCGTCCCACATCATGTTTTCAACTGAGCGGACGCGCTGATCTCCGGGACAGATTGCACCTACTGGATCCGACGCGATATCGGTTGATTGATGATCCGTGGGTCACCGATGGCGGTTTGTTGTTGGTCCACCGAGAGGTCGTTCAATCGAGGTATACCCCTACGGGACTCGGTGGTTCGTCGTAATCTCATGCCTCATGCGGGTGTTGGCAGCTTGTTCCCTCGGCGGTGCAGGCCATCTGAACCCACTCCTGCCCTTCGTTGATGCCGCTCGTCGGCGCGGCGACGAGGCCATGGTGGTGGGACCCCCCTCCCTGAAGGAGACGGTCGAGCAGGCTGGCCATCGGTTCTTTCCTGGGGAAGAGCCCCCGGAAGAACAAGTAGCGCCCATCAGAGAACGCCTACCGCTGGCCCCGCCCACTGAGGCCTCACTGCTCGGAAATCGGGATTTGTTCGGGCGGCTGGCAACCGATGCCATGCTGCCCCCAATGAGAGAAATCGTCGGCGATTGGTGCCCGGACTTGGTGTTGCGCGAACCATGCGAGTACGCGTCTGCCATTGTTGCTCAAGAAACCGGAATCGCCGTCGCCCAAGTTGCGATCTCATCCGCTCAGGGGGAACAAAGCTCGATCAGAGTTGCAGGACCTGCTCTGGAAGCACACCGCGACGGGCTCGTCGATGAACTGATGACTTCTCCGTACCTGACACGATTTCCGGCTTCCTTCGATCCTTCGTCGTTCCCCTCCACAATCCGCTATCGAACCCACATCCCGGAAAGCCGTCCGACCTCAGACTGGTGGCTCGGGTCCGAGTCGCCTCTGATCTACGTGACGTTCGGGACCGTCCTCGGCTACATCTCCATCGCGGCTGACGTCTTCAACACGGTCCTGAAGGTGTTCTCGAACCTTCCAGAGACCCGCGTCCTGCTAACCACCGGTCGACAATTCGATCGGTCGAAGATGGGCCCGATTCCCGGCAACGTGCGCGTTGAGCCCTGGATTGACCAAGCTGACGTCGTGTCCGCGGCCAATCTGGTTCTGTGCCATGGGGGCTCTGGCACGGTGTATGGAGCATTGGCTGCCGGTGTCCCGTTGGTCATTGTCCCGGTCTTCGCCGATCAGTTCGACAACGGTCGACGAGTTTCCGACGCTGGTGCGGGACGAATCGTGGAGAATCCTCGAGAGGCTTCGTCATCGGCGCGACGGTTGATCGGCGACCAGGATGTAGCCCGCATCACGCAGGCGGTTGAAGAGGTGCTTACGGAACCCAGCTATCGGCAGGAGGCGTCCCGCATCGCCGACGAGATGGCAGCCCCACCCACCGTGGACGAGGTACTCGGCGCTCTCTTGTCCTAGACAGTGAAATTCTTCGCGTGATCCCATTCATCTGGGAGAATTGAGTCGAGAGTCTCGATCGAGCCGCACTGGCGTCGAGGGGGTGGGCGATGCTGGGCGGAGGTCGGACGGTACGTGCTCTCTCCCGAGAAGTTCAGAAGGACTCTTCCTGCACCCAGCCACGTGGGTGGGGCATGGCGAGATCGGCGTAGGTCAGAATCCCCGGAGGTCCTTCCACGACGGCGGGTATTGCGTTGAGGGCGGGCACGGCGGTGATGATGTGCCCGATGGCCATGAAGTCTTCGATGGTCTCGGCCTGGAAGTCCGGTGGGGGGAGGAAGTCGAGGCTGGCCGTGACTGTCGGCAGTCCCTCGACAGTGATGACCCAGCCGTCCTTTTCGATTACCCATTCCGGGTCGAGCGTGGAGCCCTTCTTCCAGCGGACGCTGAGGTCGATGAGCGTGCGACGGCCTACGCGGCCCTGCCAACTTGCAGCCACCCCGGCCACGTGGCCAGCGGGGATCGTCCAGGACGCCATCACGACGTCTGCGGTGGTCTGGGCGAACTCTGACTCACAGACGATTTCGTCCAGCTCTACGCCGAGAGCGTCGCCGACCATAGCCACGGCCTCAGCGAACACGGCGGTGCCGGTACGGACCATCTCGGGCAGTTCCGGATTGTCGATCGGCTGCCCGAAGCCGGCGGGTCGTTCGGTGTCGGGAGAGTCGTAGAACGTGGTGTCGGCCGTCTCGGAGACGGTGACCTTGTCGATGCAGCTGCAGATTCCGGCCATCGTGATGGCGACAAGCTCGGCGAACCCGGGGCTGACGCCGGTGCCGAACAGTGAAGAACCTCCGCGACCACAGGCGTCGACGAGCTGGTCCCGATCTTCGCCAAGATTCTTGCCGGTGATGAACGAGGCGGTGGTGACGACGTTGACACCGGTTTCGAGGATGCGGACAAGCTCCCCGACTGACGGCCACATCGGGTTGTAGACGACACAGTGGGGCTTGAGAGCAATGAGCGCCTCCACGTCGTCGGTAGCGGTCACTCCCAGGGGAGCGATGCCACACAACTCACCGACATCGAGGCCGACCTTCTCCTGTGACCAGGCGAAACACCCCACGAGTTCGAGCCTGGGGTTGGCCGCCATCGCCTTGACCGACTGCTTGCCGACGTTTCCGGTCGTCCACTGGACGATCCGATAGGGCACAATGCTGAGCATCCGCACAACATAGCTCCGGGCCGGTAGACGGACCTGGGCTCCGGTCGGGTGGTGCTACCAAACCCGGAGATTTCGTGCGGAGGTCGAGAGTGCAAACCCCGAGGCGCTCGGGCCGCCCGGTCACCGACCAGGCCTCCCGGGGTCGGCGCTGGCCTGTCGCGCCTGGGATCCTTCGCAGAATCGGGCGGGGGCCCAATGCCGGTTAGGAGAGCGCTCTGGACGATGGCTCTACAGAACCGGGCCCACACGGCCGATATCACCCAGGCAGCACCACCTCGGATGTTGGTAGTTTGTGCGTGGTCGCGGGGCAGAGGGAGTCATGAATTGTCGACTGGTCATGAGGCGGAGAGCTCACTCGGGCTCCAAATCGGCCCTGCACGGGACGCCGAAGGCATCAACCTGAACAACGGTCGATGCCTGTCCTGTCGGGCGCTACCAATCCTTGGGCACTAGACCGCGATTGGCCATCGCCTACGACATCACGTCGTCGTCGCCGATCGACCTCGCCGCCAAGATCAACGGGATGTGCGAGATCGTCTGGGTCGTCGATGCCAGCGATGCCTCGCTCGGCCCGATGTCCCGGCTGCTCCCCCGCCTCGGCACCGTGGTCGACACCGGTGGGCGACCTCCGGCCGACCTCTCCGAGCTGTTGGCGAACGAGCCCCTCGACGGTGTCATCGCCTTCACCGATCGTCAGCTCTCCATCGCCTCTGCCATCGGCCGGTCGCTCGACTTGCCCCACAATCCCGCGGAAGTTGTCGATCGGCTCAACGACAAGGTTGTCCAACGCACTGCGCTGGCTTCGGCCGGGATCGCCGTACCCGGATTCAGGCGCCTCGGAGGGGGCATGGACTCCCCGACGCTGACCGATCTGGTCCGTGATTTGTCGTTTCCACTCGTCCTCAAACCAGTGCGCGGTGACAGCAGTAGAGAAACCTGGGACATCAAGGACCTGCCCACTTTGATACGGCTGTTCGAAGTGAAGTTCTCGAGTGGTCAGTTCGCCGGCGAAGATTTCATCGCCGAGGAGTACCTCGGTGATCGCACACCGCGCGACCTACAAGAGATCGGGGACTATGTGTCGGTGGAGTCGATCGTACAAGACGGCCGTCCGGTCCCCCTGGCCATCACCGGAAAATTCCCCCTGGTGGAACCGTTCCGGGAGTCCGGCAACTTCATGCCGCACACGCTCGGGGCCGATGAAGCCTCCGAAGTCCTGACCCTGTCCACCGATGCCGCCTTGGCCCTCGGGGTGTGGTGCGGAGCGCTACACACCGAGATCAAGTTCACTGCGGACGGACCGCGGGTCATCGAGGTGAACGGCCGAATCGGTGGCGGTGGCATCGACTCGATCTACATGAGGACACACGGTCACTCGCTCACGGAACTGGCGGCCGAGGCGGCGCTGGGTCGGACCGTCGACCTAGTTCCCGAGGTGGCGGCACAGGAGTCGGGACCATTCTCCTATGAGTTCTTCGTCCAGCCGCCGATGGCCGCCCGCCGCCTCCGGTCCATCGCCGGTTCCGAACGACTGGTGGGAGTCGCCGGCGCCAGCACCGTGGTGCTGAACAGGTCTCCGGGCGATGCCCTGGACTGGCAACAGGGCAGCCAGGGCTACGTCGTCCAGGTCGGGGGCGTGGCCACAGACCGCGCTTCGCTGGCGTCGGTGCCGGACGCTGTTCTCGAGCTACTGGAGATGAGATTCGACTGAGTCGGCCTGAGCGGTCGACGGGTCAGATCTGCTTCATGGCCAGCAACAGCTGGGCATTGTTACCGAGGTAGCGATCGTTGCTCACCATGACCAGGCTACCGAGCGAATCGCGGACGAGCCGGTCCATCGTGTGAGGGGAGTCGCGTCGATAGCCCGGCATGCCACAGATGGTGACGGCGGCGGTGGCGATCTCGACTGCCAGTTCGGCGGCGGACACCTTCATGCCTCGAAGAGCCACCACGAAACTTGCGCTCTCCACCTCCTCGGTGTCTTTGACCGACTCGTAGCGGAGCGTGATGCCGGCCAACAAGCCTCGGGCCTGCTGGAGCTTGGCCGCCAGCTCGGCCAGACGGAGGGCAGAGGGGGGCATGGTGCCGATGTTCCTTCGGGCCGCCTCCCGGACGTAGGCGTGGGCCTTGGCCGCTGACGCTTCGGCCAGACCGAACCACACCGAGCTCAGCAGGATCTGTGCCGTCTGCAGGTAACCCCGGTTGGCGATGGTGGACCACGGGACGGAGAAAATCATGTCCTCGTCGCCTTCCACCTCCAGACGGAAACTCGAGCTTCGGGTCCCCCGCAGTCCAATGGTGTCCCACGTCGATGTGGGTTCGAGCGCCACGTGGGGTGCCCGGCAGACCACCTGGATGACGTCGGTCTCGAGGGCGTCGGCGTCTTTCCGGGCGGTGGTCAGGATGGCGTCGGCGTACTCACCGTAGGAGATGGCAAGCGCCTGTTTCTCCAGCCGGAACCGGCCGTCGGCACGTTCGATGGCGCAGATACTCCGCCCGGCATCGCCTCCGATGCCCACCTCACTGTGGGCATTGGCCAGTAGGAGCTGCTTTTCCGCCACTTCAGCGAGGAACGAGCGCAGAGCGGGTGTCGTCCCGTGCCGGACGAGATCTCCGATCTCGAGCTGATGCATGGCCAGCACCAGCGCGCTCGACGCACAGTGGGTCGCCAGGCCGCGAACGGCCGACGACATCGTCGCCAGGGTCGCTCCGCCCCCACCCAGCTCCACCGGGATCATCGCCGACAGCAGCTTGAGCTCGCGCATGGCCGCAACAGACTCGTGTGGGAACCGCGCGTTCCTGTCGACGTCGTTCGCCGCCGGCCCTGCGACTTCCACCCCGAGGCGCCAGGCATCCCCTTCGACGTCGCCGGAGGCATTGACCGGCGCCAGCATCTGATCGCGGGATGTCATGGAATCCGCGTCCGTCAGCCGGGGAACATCACTGTCTGCCACCACTATCGATCGACCACCTGAGACACCCGGGCGCTGCTACCGAGCCGGTCAAGGATCCCTGCTGGGTTGCTACGCGCCACCTGTCATCGCCTTTGTTTGCCCCATCTAGTGGCTGACCGTAAGCAACGAATTGCTAGCAGCGGCTCGAGGATGGCTTACCGATCGGCCCTGGTGGGGGCAGCCACCAGCGTGACCTGGCACCCATCGAAGATGGGCAACGACCCGGCCTGTCCGTCAGGCGCTGACCGGCAGGCCGAACGAGGCGACGATCTCGTCGGCCGGCAACGGCCTCGAGAACAAGAACCCCTGGGCCAGGTCGCAGCCGAAGGACCGGAGCAGATCCAGCTGCTCGGCCGTCTCCACCCCCTCGGCCACCACCTGCCAGACCAAGTGCGTGGGCCAGCTTGATCACTGCGGCCACGATCTCGTCGGCCTCGGAGCTGATCCCCAGCTCCTCCACGAAGGTCCGGTCGACCTTCAAGAGGTCGAGCGGGAAGTGCTGCAGGTAGCTGAGCGAGGAGTAGCCGGTGCCGAAATCGTCGATGGCCAAGAGCACTCCGATCTCCTTCAGCGCACTGAGCACGGCCAGGGCCGAGGCGGCGTCCTTCATCAGCGCGCTCTCGGTGATCTCGAGGGTCAAGTGCTCGGGTGGGAGCCCGGTCCTGGCCAGAATCCCCTCCACCGTCCGCACGATCAGCGGATCGTCGATCTGGCGGGCCGACAGGTTCACCTCGACCGATCCCTGTCGGCTGGCCCGGTCCCGCTGGTGCCAGTCGCGCAGCTGGTGACAGGCCTCTTCGAGCACCCAGGCCCCGATGGGGATGATGAGGCCGCTCTCCTCGGCCACGGGGATGAACCGGTAGGGGGCAACCAGACCCTGCTCGGGATGCTGCCAGCGGATGAGCGCCTCGACGCCCACCGTGGTGGCTCCTCCGAGTTCCACCACCGGCTGGTAGTGCAGCATCAGCTCGCTGCGCTCGAGCGCTCGATGCAGCGAGTGCTCGGTAGTCATCCGGTCGAGGAGCTCGATCCGCATCGACTCGCCGTAGGTCTCGACGCCGGCTCCGCCCCGGTTCTTGGCCTGGTACATGGCCGACTCGGCGTTGGCCAGGAGCGATGCCGCGTCGTCCACGCCGAACGTGTTGAGGGCCACGCCGATCGACCCATCGAGAAACACCTCGGTGCCGGCCGACCTCGAACGGGCGGGCCAGGACGTGCCGGGCCCGATCGGCGAACGCCGAGGCGCGAGCGTGGGCACCTTCGGCCGGGCTGCTGGAACAGGGCCAGGAACTCGTCGCCCCCGGACCGGGCGATCGAGCACGGCGTCACCGGCCGCCCCGAGCAGGCGCTCGGCCACCGATGGCCAGCACCAGGTCGCCGGTCCCGTAGCCCAGGCTGGTGTTGATCGACTTGAAGCGGTCGAGGTCGAGCAACACCACCGCCGACCGCCCCCGACGGCACATCGGGCGCGTGCCACACGCATCAGCCAGCAGGCGTTCGAATTGGTCCGGTTGGGCAGGCCGGTCAGCGGATCGTGCAGCGAGCTCGGGATCGGTCGGCAGGGCCGGGTCGGGCACGCAGGCCCAACTCCCGGAGCAGCTCGTCATCGCCCCCCCGGGGAAGGCGGTCGTTCCCACAAGGGGTGATGAAGCCGCCGATCGCAGCGTTCGCCGTTCTGGCCGGTGACGAACAGCCGCCCTTCGACGGCGACCCGGTGGCCGGCCCGGTGCAGCACTTCGAAGCGCACGTGGTCGCCCCCATCGGCGCCGGTCCGAGCGGGGCTCGAGGCGCTCGCCGACCACGGCCGCCGGCCACGATGGCCATCGGGTCACCCAGCTGCCCGGGCAGCAGCGTCTCGTCGGCCAGCCGGCCGACCACCTCAGTCCCGTCGCCAGCCGAAGACCTCCTCGGCCCGGGGATTCCACTCCACGACGACGCCGGCCCCGTCCACCTCGAGGTAGGCCTCGGGCCACAGCCAGACGAACCCGTTGCACCGGTAGCGCCAGTTGGCGATAGGTGATCATCGGAACGCCACTCGGGCCCTTCAGCACCGGCGGGAGCCATCGGCACCGCCGGTGTCCGGCCCTGATCGCCGGGGGCCCGGTCCCGTCTGTCCCACACTGCCTCCACCCGAGATGCCCGGCCGTGGCTCCTGTTCGAAGCCGTTTTTCGGCCGTACAGGGCGGAACACCAGGGTTCTGAGCGCTATGGGGCGCATGGTAGGCAACCACCTGCCCCGGTAGCAAGGATCCTCAGGGCGCAGTCGTCCTTCGGACGACCGGCGATCCCTGCCGTGTACCGTGCCTGGCGTGGTCGTCGTCACCGGCACAGCCCAAAAGGAAGCCTGGGATCGGAAGGTCCTTCCCCCGGTCGAGCAGGTGCGACCGGGTCTGTGGTCGATCCCGGTGCCCATCCCGAACAACCCGCTCCGGTACGTGCTCGTGTACGCACTCGAGCTCGATGGCGGCGGCGTGGCCCTGGTCGATGCCGGATGGAACACCGAAGAGGCCTGGTCGGCGCTGTCGCGACGGGCTGGCCGCTGGCCGGCGGCAGCATCGCCGACGTCCGAGCGGTGATGGTTACCCACATCCACCCCGACCACTACGGCCTGGCCGGAAGGGTCCGCGAGGAGTCAGGGGCGTGGATCGGGCTCCACCCGGCCGATGCCATCATGTTCGAGTCCCGCTACGGCAACAGCGACGAGCTGCTCGGCCGACATGCTCCGCTTCCTCACCGACTCAGGCGTGCCCGAAGACAAGCTTCCCGACCTGGCCACTGGCTTCCATGGCCGTCAAGTCGATGGTGACCATGGCCGCACCCGACGTCCTGTTCGAGGACGGGCTGGCCATCGACCTGCCCGGATGGCCGCTGCGCACCATCTGGACCCCGGGCCACTCGCCCGGGCCACGTCTGCTTCTACAGCGACGAACAAAAGCTGCTCATCTCCGGCGATCACGTCCTGCCCCGGATCACCCCGAACATCTCCGCCCACACCCAGCAGGCCCCCAATCCGCTGGGCGACTACCTCGAGTCGCTGTTGAAGGTGCAGAACCTGGCGACCGACGAGGTGCTCCCGGGTCACGAGTACCGGTTCGCCGACCTCCAGGGGAGGCTCGAGGAGATCATCGACCACCATGCCGACCGCCTCGAGGAGATCGAGCACGTCATCGCCGGGCACCCTGGCTCGACGGCCTGGGACATCACCCTGCGCCTCCACTGGTCACGCCCCTGGGACGAGATCGAGCCCTTCATGCAGCGTCAAGCCAACGGCGAGACCCTCGCCCACTGCGTCCTGCTGGAGCTCCACGACCGGATCCGGCGAGAGGGTCACCAGCCGGCCCGGTTCTTTGCCGTCGACCGGTAACGGTGAATCGCCATCCTCGGTCAGGTGCCGGGATCGCCGGAAACCCGTCCGGAGGCACCGGCCTCGGCGTCGGCCGCGGTTCCGCCCCGCGTAACCAGTGGTCCCGGACTCGGTGCCTAGGCCGCCGAGCTCGACGGCCAGCCGGCGCCGCTCCCGCCGCTTCATGAGTATGCGGACGGCCATGGCTGCGGCAACGACGACGGCCACGACCACCAGCGACCACAGGCCGACCTCGTCAGGATCCGCTCGAAGGACACGCCCGACGACGTAGCCGAGCAGGGTGTAGCCCACACCCCAGATCACGCCGCCCGATGGCGTTGTAGAACAGGAACACCCGGTAGCGGAGACCGCTCATGCCGGCCAGCCCCGGGATGAGGGCGCGGGCGAAGGCGACGAAGCGCCCGAGGAACACGGCCGGGCCCCCGTAGTGCTCGAGCATCCCCATGGTCCGTCGCACCGCGGCCCTGCCCTTGAGCGGCCGACGTTCCAACACCCACGGTCCGGCCCGCTTCCCGACCTCGAATCCGACCGAGTCCCCGACGATGGCGCAGACCACCACCACCGCCATCATCACCTCCAGGTCCACCGCGCCCAGCCCGGCCAGCACCCCGCCGATGACCACCGCCGTCTCGCCGGGAATGAAGAAGCCCACCAGCAGGGCCGCCTCGGCGAAGACCAGAAACCCGACCAGGGCGTAGGCGGTCGGTCCGTGGAAATGGAGCAGCCACCCGGTGACGCCGCCCGGCTCGTTCGACCCGGACGGCGTGGCGGCCACCAGGGCGTGCACCACGGTCACCGACCGGCGGCCAGTGCCGTCACCGCGGCCTCATCGGGCCAAGGTCACACTGGTCCAGGTCCGACGGTGGCAGGCCGGACACGTCATCCACCGGTCGAATGTGCGCCCGGGAGCCAGACGCCGAACGGGCAGTTGCAGCAGCAGGAAGCTGAACAGGCCGACCCGGGTCACCGACCCACAGCGCGAGCAGGCGACCACGAACCACCCCCGTGGCGGCAGCGGATCCGCTGTCGCACGGCGGCAGGACCCTCCTCGTCGCCGGCCGGCGTGGCCGCCGAGAACAGGGCATGTTTGCCGGCCGGTCTGGCGTGCCGTCGGTGGGAGTCCAGCTGGACCGGCCGAGCGCCGTGCGACCGTGCCCTCGTCGGAGTCGGCACCGTCGCCCGCCACCGCCTCCTCGTCCACCGGAAGCCAGTACAGCGCCCGCTTCCCCAACGGGTCGGGGCCGTCCGGCCACTAGCCCGGGCTGCCGGCGACCACGCTCATGTCGAGCAGGGTGCGGGCCAACTGCGCGGTAGGCCACGCGCCCCGGGCGAATTCGGGGCGTGCTGGAGGATCGACTTTCCTCGTGCCGGTGCCTCGGCGAACCGGATCGACTTGCGCACCGGCGGCTGGAGCACGGGTATCCCGTACCGGGACTCGACCTCCTCGATGATGTGCCGGGAGTGCCTGGTCCGGTCGTCGTACATGGTGGCGATGATGCCCCGACGGTGAGGCTGCTGTTGGCGAAGGCCCGCACGTCCTCGATGGTCTCGAGCAGCTGGCCGACCCCACGGTGGGAGAGGGCCTCGCACTGCAGCGGGATGAGCACGCGAATCGGCCGCGGTCAGCCCGTTGATGGTGAGCACTCCGAGGGACGGGGGGCAGTCGATCGAGATCGAGGTCGTACCGGCCGAGCACCGGCTCGAGCGCCCGTTCCAGCACGTGCTCCCGGCCTGTCCGGGTCAGCAGGTGCACCTCGGAGCCGGCCAGGTCGATGGTGGCCGGCAGAAGGTCGAGATCGGGCACCCCGGGGACCGGCAGGCATACGTCGGCGACGCAGTCCCGGCGCACGAAGACATCGTGCAGCGAGCGCTCCAGCGAGTCCGGATCGAATCCCAGCGAGAACGTGAGGCAGGCCTGCGGATCGAGGTCGACGACCAGGGTCTGCCGCCCGAATTCGGCCGACGCCACGCCCAGCGAGTGCACGGTCGTCGTCTTGGCCACGCCGCCCTTCTGGTTGGCCACGGCCAGCACGTCGGTCACTCGCGGAGTCTACGCCGCTACGCCGAGTCCACGACAGGGGTCACAACCAGGTTCAGAACCCGGCCATCCCCACGATCGGCTTGTTCAGGGGCTTGCCGCCCTCCGAACCGAAGAACGGCGCCGAGAAGCTGAAGATCCCCCCGTCGGCGGCCACGAACCGGTACCCACTGCCGTTGGACGTCTCGGACATGCCGACCACCGGCTGGTCCAGCTGGAGCGCCCCGGTCGACCCGTAGAACGGGACGCCGCCGAACGTGAAGATCCCGCCGTCGGAGGCCACCTCCCAGTAGCCCCCGGTGTTGGTGTCGGTGGCCATGCCCACCATCGGTTCGTTGAGCTTCTGGCTACCCGTCGAACCGGCGAAGGGGGCGTCACCGAAGGCGAAGATCCCGCCGTCGGAGGCCACCAGTCGGTAGCCCTTGCCGTCGGCAGACGAGGCGACATGCCCACGATCGGCTTGTTGAGGGGCTTCCCTCCTTCGGATCCGTAGAACTGGCGTCTCCGAAAGCGAAGATCCCGCCGTCGGAGGCCACCAGCCAGTAACCCTTCCCGTCCGGGGTGGCGGCCATGCCGACGATTGGTTTGTTCAGCGGTTTTCCACCTTCGGAGCCGTAGAACCGGGCCCCGCCGAAGGCGAAGACCCCGCCGTCGGACGCCACCTCCCAGTACCCGCCGACCGCCGGGGCCATGGCCACGCCCACGATGGGCGCGTTGAGGACGCAGCCCGCCGGTCGAGCCGCAGAACGGCCTCGGCGCCGAAGGTGAAGATCCCGCCGTCGGAGGCGGCCAGGATGTAGCCGGAGTAGGCGGCTGCCGGCACCGAGCACGGGGACAACGACCCGATGGGGGTGGTCCCACCGGCGTCCCCGGTGAGCTGGGGGTCGTGATGGAACATGGGCCACGCCGCCCCGCCGACCGCCTCGGCCCCGTTCGAGCCGGCGATCTCGTAGTGGTCGATCTCACCGACCCCGTTGGGCGACGCACCATCGGCGATATACCCGGCCAGCGTGATCCCGATGGTGCCGTTGGGGTCCTCGGTCACCAGCGGCGCGTTCTGCAGGCCCAGGTTGGGGCTGAGGTCGGCGATCTCCTGGCCGGTCCGGCCGTCGAATACGAGGGTGCCGCTGGTGGTGGGGACGATCACGTCGTCATAGCCGGCGTCCGGTGAGGTCGGCGGTGACCACCGAGCCGATGACCCGGCCGATGTCGGTGGCTTGCCAGATGGTCTGCCCGGTGGCGCCGTTGAGCACGAACACCGAACCCGAGCCGCTCGGCCCCTGGTCAGTCCCCTCGATGACCTGGAGTGACCCGTTGCCCAGCACGTCCGAGAGCGCCGGCGACGAGTAGGTGCTTCCATCGAGCGTGGTCGACCATTGGAGTCCGCAGTCGGTTGTCGTAGGCCTTCAGCGTGTCGGTGTCCGACGCTCCCGGCGAAGTACGTGCCGGTCCCGACGACGATGCCGGTGGCACCGCCGGCCAGGAAGCCGCCGACGGCCGGTGACGAGTCCACCACCTGGTTGGTGTCGGCCCGGCAGATCTGGTTGCCCTGGGCCGCAGGATCCGCAGGTGACCGCCGTTGGTGTACCCCTGGCCCTGCCCGTAGCCCGCCGTCTGGTCGCCGCCGACGATGATCTCGTTCTGCCCGGTCCCGTACAGGTCGGCGAGGGCGGCGGTGGAGTGCGTGCTGTCCGAGTCGAAGAACGGCCACCCGGTGAGGGTGGCCCCGTTGGCGGCGTTGAGGGCGTAGGCCACCTGTCCCAGCGACCCGGCGAACAGGTCCGAAGGACCTTGCAGGGTGCCGACCGCCAATCCGGCCTGCACTCCGGTGTCGGGAGCGGCGTCACTTGGCGGGTTGACCACCGTGCGAGAACCACAGCGGGGCCCCCGAGGCGGCATAGGCCTGATATCCCCCCGCGGTGGCGTCGACGTCGTTCCCCGAGCCGACCAACACCTCGGGCGACCCGGTCGGGTAGGCCACCGAAGGGGTCGAGTCGATGGGTCCGCTCCCGTTCGAGGTGGGCCAACCGGCGACCTCGGTGGGCAGGGGTGGGCTCCCGGACGACTGCGGATTGCCGAGGTGGTAGGCGTACAGATTGCCGTTTCGATCGCCCACGACGGCCGACGGCTGCCCGTCCAGATTGGCGACGATGGGCGACGAGAAGGCGATGGGGCCACCGATGCTCTGTTGGATCGGACCGGTCGACCAGGTCTCGCTCCAACCCGAGGGGACGCCCACCGCATCGGGCCGTACCTGGGCCTGGGTCACGGCAACGGCGGGCGGAGCCAGGGCGACCGACACCGGCCCGGCCGTCACGACCAGCGCTGCGAGTGCTCCCGCCCACCGCCTTCGTGAAGATCCTGTGCGGGGACCGGACGCGGCCCGACCCCGTGCATGGAGTGATCCAAGGGTTTCGATCGGTCCACACTAGGCGCGCCATCGCCTCGGTTGCCGACAGGACGCCCGCACCGGAGTCTCGACTGACACGAGCGCCCTCGGCCGCCGGAACTCGTGGCGGTGTTCGGTCGCGCCTGTCGCCGCCCCGGACGCCCCCGCGCCCCGGCAGCGGCGCCCCCGGCAGGAGTCGAACCCGCAACCTGATGGGTAGAAACCATCTGCTCTATCCAGTTGAGCTACAGGGGCCAGTCGGGGGAGGCGGTCCGGCTGCCCGATCCTCCACCGGTGTGTGCCACACTAGAGGCTCCTTGGTGGCCGTAGCTCAGTTGGCAGAGCGCCGGGATGTGGCCCCGGAGGTCGCGGGTTCGAGCCCCGTCGGTCACCCTCGAGCCCACTGGGGACGCAAGCACCACACCGACGACATCGGGAGCAGGATTCTCGGCCTCCTGGCTGGGTTGCAGTACGGGCGCCTCTAGCTCAACGGCAGAGCAACGGACTCTTAATCCGCAGGTTCCGGGTTCAAATCCCGGGGGGCGCACCAGGTGGCCTTGACCCCATTCAGCGGTCCAGGCTTATGAGAGTCTGGTCGTGAGCTACCTGGTGGTAGTCCATGCCCAAGCGATATCAGGGAGAATTCCGGCGAGCGATCTGTGATCGTCTGGTCGCCGACGAACGAGTGAGTGAGTTCTCAGAAGAGACTGGCGTGTCACCAGCGACTTTGTATCTGTGGAAAGCCAAGCGCTCATCGATGCGGGTCTGAAGCCAGGCACAAAGAGCACGGAGGTCGACGAGCTCGCCCAGGCCCGGCTCACCATTGAGGATCTTGAGGCCGAGTTGGCGGCCGTCAAGGCGGCCAGCGCCCTGTTCAACGGGAGGAACCCGTGAGCCCAAAAGGCGGTGCCAGGTTGGCGAGGGCTTGAGCAACCTGGGTTACTCCCAGCGCGTCGCCTACCGTGTCGCCGGGGTCTCGCGATCGTGGGTTTTACGAGCACAACTACCACGTGCCGTCGGATCGCGGATCCGACCGACTCTTGCTGATGGGCCTCGTCGCCGACATCCATGCGCAGATCGCGGGCACCTGTGGGATGTTGCGGATCCGGGCCGGTCTCCAACGGGAGCAGGGCATGGTCGTCAACAAGAGACTGGTCCTCTCGATCATGCCTGAGCTGGGGATTAAGCTACTGCGCGGTCCTCGACGCCCATAGCCGCCGGGTCGTCGGCTGGGCCAAAATGGCGGACCCGAGATCGAGCTGTCGATCGCCATCGCCGAGTGGATCGAGCACTTCTGTAACCCTGAGCGCCTGCACAGCTCGTTCGGCTTCGTCCCTCCCGGAAGAACTTGAAGTCCTACACTCAGAACCAGCAACATCTGTCCAGACCTGACTCTTATGACGGTGATCCGGCAAACGGGTCTAGGTCAAGGTCAGACGCACTTTACTGGGCCGATGCCGTGGCCGTGGGTCGAGTGGACGCCGTGCCGTCGGTCTTGGGAATCCCGACACAGAGGGTGCTGTGACGCAGTTCCACCAGATGCTGCGGGCCACTCCATCCCGTGGTGCTCGGGGAGGAAGAGCACGGACGTCATCTCCTGAGCTCGACCGCCTTCTGACCTGCGGATTTCCGCCATGGTTCCCAACGGCCTGATGCAGGATGCGAAAGACCCAAGCATTGGCACTCCCCGTGAAGAGGAGTGAAAGTTGGCCAACATGATAAGGCCTGTTCAGAGGCCTAAACTCGCGCTCGATACCCCTCCAGGCAGGCCTTTGGACCCGCGTGCCTTCGCCGGCAGGGTCAGTCGTCGAACGAGTAGCAGGTGAGGAATTCGTAGCGTCCGATGAGCCGTTCGACCCCCGTGCGTTCCTGCTCGGTCCACTCGACCCTGTCACGGGTCCGGCTCGGACTCGGCCAGACCTGCCCTGCACACGCCTTCAGGTAGGTCGCCTCAGGCTCGACGCCGATGAACCGGCACAACTCGGCGAGCGAGGCCGAGGGCTCGTCGACGAAGGTCTCGTACCGAAGGTCGACGAGTTCGGAGGGGCCGAGCAGCGGCCGGATCCGGGCCACCGCCTCACACGACTCGTCGTACCAGGCCGTGGCCCGGGTGATGACGCTGCCCTCGCCGTGTGACAGGTACTTGTGTTTGCGGGCCGCGGTGGCGATGTTGTCGAAGGGATTGCGGGTCACGTGGATCACGCCGGATCGGGACCTGCGCGACGCGCCGCGACCCGGTCGAGGAGTTCGGGCCACCGGGAGAGCTCCATGGCTGTGGAGTTCCCCCGCTTGTCGCCCAGCACCCGGAGGCGCCGGTAGCGACCCTGGAACTGGCCCGGCACCTCATACGTGTAGCCGGCCCACGTCCATCCCATCGCGCCGAACTCCAGGTCCCGTTCCAAGAGGAGTGCGAAAAGCTGGTTCCGGATTGAAGTGGTGCCGGACGACGTTGACCGCGTCGAGCTCGTGGGCGATGACGACTTCGGGATGAGCGTCGAGCATCGAGCCGACCAAAGTGTGACCACTCCGCGCGTAGCCGATGAAGAAGCAGAAGCATTCGAGATCGTCGAAACTCGGATTGCGTGTGGCTTCACGAACGACGAGGCGTAGCGCTTCGCCCACCCGACCATACCCTGGGGGTCCGGGATCGGGCTCGGGTACCGGACCCCCGGATCCGGCGCCGAGGCCTCCGTCACGGTGCGGGCTCCTGGTTCGGCATGGCAGCAGACGCTAGCGAAGGGTCAGCTCGCCCACAACAAGTCGCCGCAGCTCACGGTCAGTTTCGTGACCACAGCGGGACAAAACTTCAAGCGAATTCACGCGGAGCATGATGAGCCACTGACATAGGTACTGGTCACGGGCACTTTCGAACGACACTGAACAGCGATCAGAGCCTCCTGATCTGACTCTTAATCCGCAGGTTCCGGGTTCGAATGCCGGGGGCCCTTCAGGTCAGAAGGAGCCGTTTCAGTAAGCTTCGGACCACCGGGCGTTCGATCATGTCGATGGTATAATCCCTGGTCAGCGGTCCACTAAAGCTGCAGTCTTCGGGGGTTCAAGACTCCACGGCCACGAGGCCGTCGTCGAGCTGGTCCCATTGGATCTCCGCATCCGCTCCCCCAGGCTCCTCGGTCCCGACCACCTCGTCGGGTGCCCTGAGCTTGGGAAGGAGCGTGGCCAGAAGGACCCCGACGATCATCACGCCACCGGCGATGATGAATGCGGCCCGATAGCCGGCCGTCAGTGCCGCCTCGGGGAGTGGCTTCCCAACCCGTGGTTGGCGACGATAGTCGAGGCCACCGTGGCCATGACGGCCAGTCCGAGGGCCCCGCCTATCTGTCGGGTGGTGTTGATCAGCCCGGAGGCCAGACCCGCCTCGTGGACGGGAACGCCGGCCGTGGCGGACAAGGTCATCGGGATGAACGACAGACCGAAGCCCAAGCCGATCAGGATCTCCGGCCCGAGGACGTGCACCAGGTACGCATCGCCGGCCCGACACGGGACAGCCAAAGCAGCCCGAAGGCAGCCAGCCCAGTCCGAGCATCAGCTGATTGCGGGCTCCGAAGATGTGCACGATGCGCGAGGCGATCAACGCTCCCGTCAACGTGCAGAGGCCCACGGGCAGGAAGGCCAGGCCGGCCCGCAATGGGCTGTAGCCGTCCACGTTCTGGAGGAACAGGGACAGGAAGAAGTAGGTGCCGAAGATGCCGGCACCGACGGTGACGGCGATGCCGTTGGCCACGGAGAGGGACCGGCGCTTGAAGATGGCCGAGTGGAATCAGTGGATCCTTGGCGAACCGGGCCTCGGTTACGAAGAACACGGCCAAGCAAGACGAGGCCGATGGCCAGCGTGACGATGGTCTGGGTCGAGCCCCACGCATGGACGTCGGTGCTGACGATTCCGTAGACGAGCACGGCCAGTCCGGCGGTCACGGTGATCGCTCCCGTGAGGTCGAGCGTCTTGCGTGGGCCCGCTCGTCGGACTCGGGGGAGGGCCATCCAGGCTCCGACCAGCAAGACGATGCCGATGGGCACGTTGACGAAAAGCACCCACCGCCAGTTGAGCAAGCTGGTGAGGATGCCCCCGACCAGCACGCCGGCCGCCGCCCCGCTGGCCGCCGTCGCCCCCCAGGCGCCGAGGGCCCTCCGACGCTCATCGGGATCGGTGAAGGTCGTTACCAGGATGCTGAGGGTCGCCGGGGCCAGAATGGCTCCACCGATGCCCTGGGCGGCCCGGGCGGCGATCAGCCAGGTACCGCTCTGGGCGAGTCCACCCATCAGGCTGCAGACGGTGAACACGGTGAGCCCGATCATGAAGATGCGGCGACGGCCGAAGAGGTCGGCGGCCCGCCCACCCAGCATCAGGAAGCCGGCGAAGGTGAGGGTGTAGGCGTTGACCACCCACTGCTCCCCGGCCACGGACAGCCCGAGACTCTCCCTCATCTGGGGAAGGGCCACGTTGACGATGGCCACGTCCAGCACCACCATGAACTGGGCGGCACAACAGATGGCCAGGACGGCCCAGGTCGGTATGGACCGGAGCCGTGAGGTGATTGCGTCCATTTGGCACTCCTTTTACCACCGTACCGGGTTATTCTCTTAACGTTAAGATATTGGATCTTAAGCTAACCGTCAAGTCTCTTTAACGTTGAGGAAAGTACGATCTATTCCGTGGAGTCCGACCCAGTCCGCGACGAAACCGACGAGATCGTCGAGTTCTGGCACCGGGAGAACCCCGACCTCGACGTCACGGCCAAGACCCTGGCCATGCGGCTCCGCCGGGCGTCCCAGCACCTCGAACGGGCGGTTCGGTCCAACCTGGCGGCCAACGGGGTCGACGAGTACTGGGAGATCGAGGTGCTGATGTCCCTGCTTAGGGCTCCCGGCCATCGCCGGAGCGCTGGCGAGCTGCAGCGTGAGAGTCAGGTCACCTCAGGCGCCATCACCAACCGGGTGGGACGGCTGGAACACCGGGGTTGGGTCACGCCGGGAAGTCGATCCGAACGATCGACGCCAGGTGCTCGTCTCATTGACGGACGAAGGGTCTGAAGCAGGCGCATCACGTGATCGCCACCAAGAACGAGTCCGAGAAGCAGATCTTTTCCGGCCTGGACCGTGCCTTTCTGGAGCGGTTGACCACCGATCTCCGGACCCTTCTCGGCTTCCATGGAGTCGCCGGCCTCGGATGACGCATGACCGGTCACGGCCCGGCCCGGGCTCAGTAGGGCAGGTCCTCGGGGGAGCAGTGTCGGTAGTCGGGCTCGGGTTCGACAACGAACTGGACTGCCCTGATGGTCGTGTGGTCGGCCAGGATCGCCCGTGCGATCCGGTGCATGCCGTCCATGACCCGTCCGTCGGATCCGAGAATGATCGGATATGAGACGTCGACCTCCCGGATGAGTCGGATGTGGTCGATGATCCGGCGAACTGTCGGGGCCGGACCGAACTTGAACCAGAAATCGGTGTCGACGTCCTTGATGGAGTCAAGCGCCACCTCCTTGACCGGCAGGTGGGCGCTGACCGCAATGAGGTTGTCGACATCCCAGGCATCGAGGCCGTCGTCGCCAGGACGGAAGTTGTACTGCTTGCGCACCTGTTCAGTATTCCGGACGCAGCCGACACGGTCGATCTCGGAAGAAGGGAGCGGCCCGGGCGCCGGGCGCCCTCAGAGCGCCGGCCATTCACTTTTCGGATTGGTATGTGACAAAGGCGGAGTAGGCGATGGGCGGAACCACATGGCCGAGGGAGGTCCCGGACCGTCCCGGCCTCAGTGACCGGTACCCGCTCCGGGGTCGGGGCCCCGTCCCTTAGGCCCCGACGCCGGGCTGGAGCGTGGGTTCCGGGCGCCCCCCCGTGGCGCCCGGCTTCCCACGCTCGATCTCAGAAGCCCTCAGAACCCGAAGTTGGTGCGGGTCCCGTCGGCGTCGATGAGGGCGTAGCCGGAGCCGTTGGGCGAGACGATGAGTCCGACCGCTGGCTTGCCGACGTTGCCGCCCGATCCATGGAAGCTGGCGTCCCCGAAGGTGAAGATCCCACCGTCCGAGGCGACAAGCCAGTAGCCCTTGCCACTGCGGGTCGAAGCCATGCCCATGATCGGCTGGTTGAGCTTGATGGCCCCGGTCGACCCGTAGAACTGGGGGTCACCGAAGGTGAAGATGCCGCCGTCCGAGGCCACCAGCCAGTAGCCCTTGCCGTCGATGGACGAGGCCATGCCCACCACCGGCTGGTTCAAGTGGATGGCGCCGGTCGAGCCGTAGAACTGGGCGTCGCCGAAGCAGAACACCCCGCCGTCCGAGGCCACCAGCCAGTAGCCCTTGCCGTCGGGGGTGGAGGTGATGCCGACGATGGGCTTGTTCAGATGGATGGCCCCGGTCGACCCGTAGAACTGGGCGTTCCCGAAGGTGAACACCCCGCCGTCCGAGGCCACCAGCCAGTAGCCCTGGCCGTTGGGGGTCGAGGCGATGGCCACGATCGGCTGGTTCAGAGGCTTGCCGGCCTCCGAGCCGAAGTTGGCGGCCGTGCCGTAGTCGGCGATGGAGCCCGACGGGGTCACGATCCAATAGCCCTGGCCGTCAGGGGTGGCCGCCAGCCGGTCGCCGGCCCCGAGGGTGGGGTTCACGACCGAGGCCGGGTTGACCACCAAGGAGAAGGCCTGGCTGACCTCACCGCTGGCGTTGGCGGCCTCGAAGGTGAGCGGGGTGGTGCCGGCCCCCTGGGGGGTGCCCGACAAGGTGGCGGTGCCGTTGTTGTTGTTGGTGAAGCTGACCCCGGCCGGCAGCGTCCCCGTCCACCCGAAGGAGGGGGCCGGGAATCCCGAGGCTGCCACTGTGAAGCTGAAGGCCTGGCCGGCCGTGGCCCGCTCGGAGGCGGCACTGGTGAAGGCCGGGTCCGAGCTCACTTCGATGATCAGGGACTCGGTGGCCACCGGGTCGATCCCGTTGGAGGCCGAGATGGAAACGGTGGTGGCCCCGGCCGCGGTCGGGGTGCCCGAGATCAGATCGGTGCCCGGGGTGGACCCGGCCCCGATGGTGAGCCCGGCCGGGAGGGCCCCGGTCTCGGTCAGGGTCGGGGTCGGACCCCCGCTGGTGGTCACGGCCACCGATCCGGCCACGCCCAGGTCGAAGTAGGCGGTCGAGGCCGAGGTGATGGCGGGTGGGCCCGAGGCGGCGATCACGATGCTGAGAGCCAGGGTGGCCGTCGACCCCGAGGAGTTGGTGGCGGTGACGGTCACCGGGTAGGTGCCGTCAGCGGCGGTGGTGGTGCCCGAGATGGTGGCCGACCCGGTGGCCGGGGAGGGCACGGTAAAGGTCAGCCCGGCCGGCAGGGTGCCGGACTCGGCGATGGTGGCAGCCGGGAACCCGGTGGTGGTCACGGTGTAGGTGCCGGCCGACCCGGTGTAGAAGTCGGCGGTGGCGGCCGAGGTGATGGTCGGGGCCTGGGCGTTGGTCAGGGTGAAGGCCTGGGTGGTGGTCCCCCCGGCATTGGTGGCGGTGATGGTGATGGGGAAGCTCCCCCCCGATCCGGCCGCCGGGGTGCCCGAGATGGTGGCGGTCCCGTTGGTGTTGTCGACGAAGGTGAGCCCGGTGGGCAGGACCCCGGTCTCGGTCAGGGCCGGAGCCGGAGTACCGGTGGTGGTCACGGTGTCGGTGAAGGCGGCCCCCACGATGGAGGTGGCGGTGGCGGCCGAGGTGATGGTCGGGGCCTGGTTCTCGGTCAGGACCAGGGACCCACCGGCCGGGATGCTGGTCCAGGTGGACAGGGCCCCGCTATAGGCGGATCCATAGGCCACGCCCCCGGTGGTGGTGCCGGGAGGAGCGGTGAAGGGGACGTTGACGGCCGAGGTGCCGGAGTTGGTCACGGTGACCACTCCGTTCTGCTCGGTGGCCTTGACGGTGCCGGCGGTCTGGGCTGCGGCCCACGCCGATCTGGTCGGCCAGGACGCCTCCGACGCCGCCCAGGGTCAGCTGCTCGAAGGGAGTGGTGGTGTTGAAGTAGGACTCGTACTCCGAGATGAGGGGGTTGAGGACCTCGTAGAGCGTCCCGTCCCCGTCGGTGCCGGGCTGGGCCGTGGCCGCCGGCACGTAGCCGGCCGGGGGCAGGATGCTCGAGTAGGGAGGGGTCCCCATGGTGTTGGTCTGGTGGACATAGCTGACCTCGGGGTCGTTGGTCAACATGGTGGTGAGCATGCCCGAGACCACCTGGTTGATGACGTCGGCGAAGGTGAACGGGGTGGTCGAACAGGTGGTGGTCGACGTCGACTTGCACTGGGAGTCCGGGGCATCGGCGTCATAGAGGGTGTTGTACTCGTCGAGCTCCTGGGCATTGGTGGCGGCGTTGTAGAAGACGTTGATCGGGTGGCGCGGGGCCACCTGGGAGGTTCCGTCGACGAAGGGCTGGCCAGCGGCGTAGGTGGCCCCGGTGTAGCTGGCCCCGATGCCGAACTCGTCATCGGCGGGGTCGGGGTAGGCCTTGGAGGCATCGGCCCCGACCGTGGTGATCCCGGCGGCGGTGAGGGCCGAGCTGAAGTAGGGGTTCTGCTCCCAGGGCAGCTCGTTGGCGTCCTCCACCACCGGCGGCGTCCAGCCGGCCGGCATGGCGGTGTCGAGGTAGGTGACCCCGGCCGGGGGCGTGGCCGTATCCCCGCCGGTGTCGGTGAATGTGAGCTCCTGCTCGCCGGCACACGAGGTGGGGTCATAGGTCGGCCCCGAGCACACCGTGGCCGTCTGGGCCGGGCTGGTGTCACCCGAGCTGTTGTCGGGAAGGGTGGCCGAGCTGGGGGTGGCGTAGGTGCCGATCTCGGTCCAGGACCCGACCGTGGTCCCGGTCACCGGGGCCCGGTAGACGATGTAGTTGGCGGCGTGGCAGATGGACTGCCACACCAGGCTGACCGACCCGGTCGAGCCGGTCACCACCACCGGGGCCAGGTCGCCCTGGAGGCCGTCGGTCACATAGGCCTGGGACTGGTCGGTGGTGGTCGAGTCGGCCCCGTTGAACTGGTCGGTGACGGCGTACTCATAGGTGCCGGCCCCGAGGGTCCCCCCGGTGGTCGAGGCGTCGGCCTCGTCGAGGTCGGGGGGGTCGACCGTGGCCGGGGTGCCCGGATCGAGGTCGGCGAAGCCGGAGTGGTTGCCGGGCACGAACACTTGGGGGTTGTAGGTACCCAACGGGTTGGTGACGTCTCCGGCCCCGGCCCCGATGGTCGACTCGGCCAGCCCGAGACCACCGGTCCCGGCCGTCGTTCCCGGGGCGGCGGTGACGTCGCTGGTGTTCTCGTTCAGCTCGGCCTCGATGTAGTCCTGGGTGGCGCAGCCCACGTCCAGGTAGGGGGTGTCATAGGTGTGGCTGAGCCAGCCGAAGTCGTCGGCGTAGGACTTGCCGGTGTTGGGGTCGGTGGCCTGGAACTGGGCCAGCAGGGGGTCGGCTCCGCAGGTGCCGGCGGCATCGCCGGCGGCCGAGCAGGCGGCCGGTTCGCCGGGCAGGTCGAGCTCGCCGTTCTGGTACTCGACGGTGCCCCCGTAGTTGAACAACTGGTCCAGGCGGAACGGGGTGGACGGCTCACCGGTCGGACGGGCGGTGGTGGCCTTTTCCTGGGTGGGGTTGGACCAGTTGGCCGAGCTGATGACGTCGGCGGCATCCATGCGCTGGGAGTCGGCGTCGGAGTAGTCGTTGTCGTGGACCGTGGTCGACCAGGCGTTGTCGGGGGTGAAGGTGTCGTCGATGTCCATCTCCACGTAGTTGCGGTCGAGGCCCAGGTGGGTGTCGTTGGTCACCCAGTTGATGAGGCCGGGGGCCAGGAGCTCCCACTGGAGGTCGGTGGCGTTGTAGTCGAAGTTGAGGGCCAGCTCGGACACCCCGGCCTGGGGGTCGGTCGACGGGTGCTGGTAGACACCGGCCAGGACCGAGCCGGTCGAGGAGGTGAGCCAGGAGGTGAAGGGGGCCCCGGTGGCAACCGTGGCCGGGTAGCCGTTGGTGCCGGTCGAGAACGGCACCGTCCCGGCCAGGCCGGGCAGACCGGCCAGACCGGCCGCGGTCAGGGTCCCGTTGGTGGAGTCGAGGACGGCGGTGGTGGACGAGTTGTTCTCCCCGATGCCGGTGTAGGGGGCGGTGTAGCCGTCGAGCTGGCGCACCTGGTCGGTGGACTCGTAGGAGAAGAGCGAGGTGAGCTGGCCCGAGGCGAAGGCGGCCGGGGAGTCGGCGATCACCACCGCGTCGAAGTTGCCCACCGATCCGGTGGTGAGGGCGGGCAGGGTGACCGTCTCGGCCCCGTAGGTGCCGGTGGCGGTGACCTCGGTGTAGGCCACTCCCTCGTTGGTGAGGGCCGCGGCCCAGGCCGCCGTGGTCGGGTCGGTGGAACCGGTGCCGACCAGGAGCACGTTGAGGCTGAGCTCGGGGGCGGTGGTGGCCGCCAGCGCCGAGGTGTTGGCCACCGACAGCGAGGCGACACAGAGCATGGTGGCCAGAGCGCAAGCTGTCCCCATCTTGATTGCGGACCGGTGCAGACCGTTCATTGAATTGGATCTCCCTCGCGCCGCCCCTGCCCAGTGCGTGCGGGCGCTATGGCACAGTAAGCCGTGGCCGGGACCGTGCCTACCCTGCACTGTCCCCCCTCCACCCTGGACTTTCGTCCGAGTATCGGGGGTCCTACCCGGGTGTTTCCACCACCCGCCCCTGCGTCACCGGTGCCCGCCAGGCGTCCACACCCGTCCTGTCTGCCGCCACGACGCACCGGCCCCGGTCAGACGACCCGAGCGAACCCACGGCCCACGCGACCCCGAGACCCACGGACTCGGGACTCGGGACTCGGGGTCTCGGGGTCTCGGGGACGCCAGGCTGGAGCCGGTCAGCTACCGCCGTCGGAGATGCGCGGTCTCCGGGTCGATGACTCCAGGTCCGGAACGCAACGTCCCCAGCTTTCCGAGGGGTGTGGGCGCCACGATGACCGGCAGGGGCGAGAGCCGAAGCACGCGTTCCCTGACGCCCCATGCCGAGAGACGGCTGAAACCGCGAAGCCGGCGCGATCCGAGCACGATGGCGTCACACTTCCAGCGCCACGCCTCGTCGACGATATGGTCGGCCACGCTGTCACCGCGTGCGGAGCGCAACCGACCTCGAGCGTCGATGCCCACGCCCCGAAGGTGGACCACCGCGGCGGTGACGAGTGATCGCGGATCGGTCGCGCTCTCGAGCGGCGGAATCCGCAGGATTCTGGGCAACTGACGGACATGGAACACCGTCACCTCCGCCTCCGACCCAGATGCCAGCCCGGCGGTGAAGTCCAGCGCGGCCTCCCCCGTGTCGAACTGGTCGATTGCCAGGAGCAGCCGATTCCACATCCCACACCTCCATCGCCGACCCCAATGTATTCGGGTCGGAGCCAAGGTGCGCCAGGTGCACTCCGTGCCCTCGGACCCATCCCTCGGGGCCACCTGGTCGATCAGGTCAGCGCGGCGTGATACCCCACGATCCGGTCCACCGGGCCCCGGGACGGAGCACGGCCAGATCGGTTCCGGACCGCAGCGCATCAGGAGGACAGCTCATCGGCTCCACGGCCACGGCCGTACGCCGTTCGGTGGGATCGAGCGTGTCGCCCGTGAAGATCATCAGGTATCCGAACCGCTCGTCGGCCCACAACGTTGCCCCCCGGCCCCCATCGGGATGATCGAGATCGACCCGGACCCGTCCGTCCCCGTCCCGCCTCAGGTCGGTGTAGGCAGTGTCCAGTGTGGTCACCCCGATCAAGCGGCCGTCAGTGAAGTCGAACTCGGTCCCGCCCACCGGGGTACTGGAGGCGGGAAGCCCTCGATCGTCGGTGATCAGCCGCCGTTCGGCCGGGACCCGCAACCGGACCTGGTCCACCGTGGGCGTTCCCACCGTCAGGTAGGGATGGAAGCCGATCCCGAAGGGCAGGTCGGTCGGCCCCAGATTGTCGGCATCGACGACGACAGTGAGACCGTCGCGTCCGAGGCGGTATTCGATGCACAGACCGAGCGAGAAGGGGTAGCCCGGCGACGGACGCAGCTCGCAGGCCATGCTCACCCGATTCTGCGCTCTGCCCACCATCCGCCAGGGCATCCACCGGACCAGCCCGTGGATGGCGTTGTTCCGAGGTATCTCGTCGATCGGTGCCTGGGCGTCGATGCCTTCGAACGAGTACCGGCCGTCACCCAGGCGGTTGGGCCAGGGAGCCAGTACCTGGCCGCGGCCGGCATGGCTCCACTCGTCGGGTCCGAACCCGTCGATCACCGGCTGGTCCTCGACGGTGAAGGAGCGCAGGGTCGCCCCGATCTCGGTGACAACCGCCCGCTGGTGGCCGTGGCCGATGACCCACTGATCTCCTGTCGATGCCGTGGTCTCGGCGGGACGCTGGTCTTCGGCTGGTGGTCGGGTGGTCATGGCGGTCTGGTCGGCGGCGGACGGTTCCCACTGGGGCCGCCGGCATCGACCGGTATGGTAGGCGATCACAGCCCGAATGCCCGACGGAACCGCCCTGCGTGCGGTGGTCACGAGCCTCTGTCGCCGGGCTCGACCCTCCCGCCCGATCGGAAACACTCCATGCGCATCGTGATCACCAACGACGACGGCGTCTTCGCCCCGGGAATTGCCGTGCTGGCCCGGGGGCTGCGGGACGCGTTCGGCGACCATCACGACCTGGTGGTTGTGGCCCCGATGGTCGACCACAGCGGCACCGGTGCTGCGGTGGGCCCGGTCTATGAACGTGAGTCGATCCCGTACGAGGCGGTGGAGATCCCCGGGCTGGGCGACGTGCCCGTCTACGGCATCGACGGGCCCCCGGCCCTGGCCGTGATTCTGGCCTGCATCGAGGGATTCGGCCCCCGGCCCGGACTCGTGGTCTCCGGCATCAATCACGGCACCAACGCCGGCCGGTCGGTGCTCCACTCGGGCACGGTCGGCGCCACTCTGACGGCAGCCCAGTTCGGCGTGCGCGGTCTGGCCGTGAGTATCGCCTGGGGCCCTGATCCGGTTCCCTGGGAGACTCCGGTCTCACTGGCCTGTGGCCTGGTCCCCGTCGTGACCGACTGCGCTCCGGCCACCGTCTTCAACTTGAACACGCCGGCGGTTCCTTTGGCCGAACTGCGGGGACTGCGCCACGGCGGCCTGGGCACCACCGGTCTCATCCGGGCGGTCCGCCCCGAGCACACCCCCGAGCCGGTGGCCGGCGTCCCCATCGACACCACATCGGGACTGATCACCCTCACCCTGCGGGGAATGGGGGTGGCGGCAGACCGTCTAGCCGAAGAGGCCGAACTCGAGGCCGGCACCGACGCCGCCCTGCTGGCCGACGGCTGGGCGTCGCTCACCCCGCTCTCCGGGGTCAGCGAGGACCGGTCCGATCGGGGCCGAGCGGCGCTGGCGGCCGCACTGGCCGCGCACGGCGCCACCGCCCCGCGGCCCTCTTGAGGTCTGCGCCACCCGGCGTCGCCCTCGGCTGGACCTCCGCCGGCGAGGACCAACCGCCCTATCAGACCATGACCGGCGGTGGGCAGCCGGCGGTGGCTATAGAGTCTGGCCCCATGCCGCAAGCTGCTGTCCCGTCGTGGTGCCGGCATTGTCGCGGATTGGTGTGCCGATCGGCCGAGCGCCGGCCGGTCCGGCCCCACCTGCGAGCCGCCAGACGCTGACCTGAGTAGGGCTGAACCGTCCGCACCTCGTATGGACCTCCCCCCACGTCCAGAGCTCACTGCCGTTTTCGGCACCGACTCGCGAGTCGAATGCAACAGCGACGGGTGCCCGCCTTCCGAAGGCACCATCCGAGCCATCCGAGCTTCGTGAAGTTGAGGAATCCCACCGCTTGCGCACGCGTCGCACCATCATCTTTTCCATCGCATCGGCAGCCGTAGCCGCGCTCACCGTCCAGGTCTTCGCCAGCACCTCGGCCGCGGCCGACCGACCGAACGTCCGTCTCCCCAAACCGGCCGGCGCCACTGCCGCCCAGATCGGTAGCCGGGTGGTCCTCGACACCCTGGCCGCTCCCGCCACCACGTCCTCAGTCGGGGAGGCATCGCCTCCCGGAGGGGTCACCGCGGCTCTGTCCGCCCTCACCCCCCCGGCGGTCTCCCCCCCGGTGGCGGCGCCGCCGCCGGTGCAGGTGGCAGCCAGCACCGCACCTCCTGGCGGCACCGCGTCTGGTGGCGACTCTGCGCCTGGCGCCACCGCCGCGCCTCCTGCCACCGTCCCCACGACCACGGTGCCCACCCCTGCTCCCGTCCTGCCGGTACTCCCGAACGCCACACCCACCACCGGAGCATGGGCGGAACTCCGTCAGTGTGAGTCCGGCGACAACTACGCCATCGACACTGGCAACGGCTACTACGGCGCCTATCAGTTCTCAGCCGCCACCTGGCACGGGTTGGGCTATCCCGGTCTGCCCAATCAGGCCAGCCCCGCCGTGCAGGACCAAGCGGCGGAACAGCTCCAGGCGCGGAGCGGATGGGGGCAGTGGCCGGAGTGCGCGGCCAAACTGGGGCTCTGAACCACGGTCGGCGGCTGACCGGCCGGCCGGGTCTCAGCCCGGTGCGACAACCTGCTCATCCAGCCAGTCGAAGGCGACCTGGGCGGAGAGGCGGATATTGTCGGCCTGACAGTGGGTCGACGCCCCGTCGGCGGGCTTGAACACCACCGGTGTCACCACGCCACCGACGCCGGCCACGAAGGCATCGAACTGGGCCATCGGTTCGGCTCCTTCACGGTCGCCGATCATTGCCAGCGAGGGACACACGATCGAAGCGGCCAGACCGTCCAGGCGGTAGGAGGCGATGGCGTCCCTCCAGGCGTGGAACGAGGGAACTCCGAAGCGGGAGCAGATGGCGGCGATCCCCCACTGCATCTGGCGGGGCATCAGGTCCTCGGGAACGCCGATCACATCCTCGGGTCGGACGTCGCCCTTCATCCTGAACACCTCAGTTCCTACCCATGCCTCCATGTAACGGCTCATGTCGAGCACGGGGGGGTTGGCAACCAGCGCCCGCACCCGTCGATCGGTTGCTGCCGACCGTGCCGCGAAGTACGAACCGAAGCTCTGCCCCGCCAGCGCCACCCGATCGGCGTCGACATCGGTCCGCAGGCACAGATGGTCGATCACCGCGCTGATCGGTACCTCGTAGTCGGGCCGGAAGGTCATGGCCGGATCGCGTCGCATGGCACCGGGCTGCCCCGGACCATCGAAGACGAACACGTTCCACCCCCGCTCGACGCCCGGCGCCCCCAGGTGGAAGTAGAGCTCCTCGGCACTGGAATCGAAGCCGCCCACCCCGATCAAGGTGGGAGCCCGGTCGCCCCCGCTTGTTCCCGACACGACGGCGGGTCGGACCAGGTACCCGGGCAGCGTCCCTCCCTCGAATGGTACATCGATCAATTCGATCGGCGGGTCGAACAAGGCGGCAGCTTCGGCGAAGCACGCCTGGCTGTGCTCCCCCATCCGGAGCGATCGCCCGCTCAGCCCGTCGGCGTAGTACTCGGCGGTGCGGAAGTAGGTCGAGGCCCTCAACAGGTGGTCGCGGCCACTGACCCTCCGGCCCTTTTGGAGGCAGGCCCGTGCCCGTTCCTCGACCCGGTCGGCCAGGTGCTCGAAGGCCGAAGCCCAGCTCTCGGGACTCCCGTCGGCGATCTCTCCCGCCACGGCCAGGCACTCACCCACCGTCGAACCCCCGTAGTCGGCGACACCGAGGGCCCGGATCAGCTGATAGTTGAACTCGTCGTCCCGGAATCCCTCGACTCGGATGGCACTGCGGACGACATCGGAGTCTTCAAATGACACGACACTCATTTCTGAAGGGGCCGGAACCGCCAACGGGGCCGCGGGGGGTGGGATCGGGGGAGTCCGCAGGTCATTGTGCCCGAAGAACGACCTACGCTGTGTCATGCGCGTGGCGGCCATCCAGACGACCGCGGGCCCGGATCGCCACGCCAACCTCGACGCGGCCGAGGTGCTGGTCGAGGAGGCGGCCTCCGGCGGCGCCGCCTTGGTGGTCCTCCCCGAGTACTTCTCGGTGGCCGGCAGTCCCCGGCACCTGCAGTCCCAGGCCGAGCCGCTCAACGGACCCACCGTGACCTGGGCGTCGGGACTGGCTCGTCGGCTACAGATCCACGTCCTGTCGGGCACCTTCCCCGAACGGGATGCCAGCCCGGGCGAACCAGCCAGGCCCTCCAACACCAGCTGCCTGATCGATCCATCGGGCTCGGTCCGGGCCGTCTACCGGAAGATCCACCTGTTCGACGTCAGCATCGGAACCGCCACTGTCTGCGAATCGGCCGCCGTAACACCGGGTCGCGAACTGTGCGTGACCCCCCTCGAGGAACTGCCGGGTCGGGCCACCACCCTCTCGCCGATGCTCGGCCTCTCGATCTGCTACGACCTCAGGTTCCCGGAGATGTACCGCATCATGACCCTGGGCGGCGCCACGGTGATCGCCGTCCCGTCTGCCTTCACCGCGGCAACCGGACCCGCCCACTGGGAGCTGTTGCTGCGGGCCCGAGCCGTCGAGAACCAGGTCTTCGTCATCGGCGCCGGCCAGGTCGGCGAGCTCCCGCCGGGGATGCCGGCGTGCCACGGGCATTCGATGATCGTGGATCCGTGGGGGACGGTGCTAGCCGAGCGGGTCGAGGCCAGTCCAGGCGTGGTGCTGGCCGATCTCGACTGGAAATGGCAACAAAAGATCCGCTCTGAGCTGCCGGTGCTGGCACATCGCCGGCCGGAGGCGTACCGTTGGCCCCGTGAAAAAAGAAGGGGCGGGACCGAGCGCGGTTCCTGACAGCACTTCCGAGAACACCATTCCCGAGGCGTCGGAGCGGGGCACCAGTCCCGACCCACCGTTCGAAGTGGGCATGTTCGACTCAGACGGGCTCCGTCTGTACTACGAGATCCATGGTCACGGAACGCAGGTCCTGGTGTTCACCCACGGGATCCTCATGGATTCCAATATGAACCGTCGGCTGGCCATCGATCTGGCGGCCAAAGGATTCCGGGTGGTGCTGCTCGACCTCCCCGGTCACGGTCTGTCCGACAAACCCAAACGAGCCTCGTTCCACCGGATGGACACCTATGCCCACCACGTCGTCGCCCTTCTGGACCACCTGGGCATCGATCGGGCGGTAGTGGGAGGGGTGTCCCTGGGTGGAAATGTCAGCCTGCTGGTAGCGGCCCAGAACCCTGAACGCGTTCAAGGTCTGATCATCGAGATGCCGGTCCTCGAGTGGGCCCTGCCGGCGGCGGCCATCACCTTCATCCCCATGCTATTGGCCGTCCACTTCGCCCGGCCGGTGGTCACCAGAACGGCCTCCCTCTTCAGAAGGCTGCCTCGCACAGGGATCGGAGCCCTCGACAGCGTGATGAACGCCCTGTCGAACGATCCGGTAGAGACCGCGGCCGTCCTCCACGGCATTTTGGCCGGCCCCATCGCCCCCACCGTCGACCAGCGGGCCGTCATGGACGTCCCGGCGCTGGTCATCGGCCACCAGGTCGACAGGCTCCATCCATTTCACGACGCCGAGCAGTTGGCACGGCGGCTCCCGGACGGGCAGCTGCTCCAGGCCAGCTCGGTGCTGGAGTTGAGGGTCAGCCCCGGCCGGCTCACCGATGAGATCGGCCAATTCCTCCAGGCGGCCTGGCAGGATCCACCCCGGGCCGACCGCCAGGTCAGCTGAGGAATCGCTCGGACCTTCACTCGTCGAGATTGGGCCGCCGGTTCCGTTTGCGCTCGGACAGGTGGCGCTTGGCCTCGAGACGCCGCTCCTTGGCTCCCCGGCTGGGTTTGGTCGGCTTGCGGGGCTTGTCGACGTGGAGGGCGGCAGCCATCCGCTGACGGAATCGATCCATGGCCAGCTGGCGGTTACGCGCCTGGGATCGCTCGTCGTCGGCGACGACGCGGACTTCGGGTCCCAGTCGATCGAGCAAACGGGATCGCTGGCGTGGGCCCAGCGCCGACGACCCGGCCACGTCGAACCGCAGTTCCACCCGGGTGTTCACCTTGTTGGCGTGCTGACCGCCAGGTCCTCCGCTCGGGGTGAATTTGAACTGCAACTCGGAGAGCGGAAGCCGGAGCGTCGGAGTAATCCGCAGGCTGCCCTGGTCGTCGACCGGGCCCGTCATCATGTCCGGTTCCCCCCGGTGCCCGGGCCGGGTTCGTCCACCACCGGGTTGGTCAGCTCCCCCACTCCCTCGACGGAGACAGCGACGACGTCCCCGGCCTTGAGCCACCTGGGGGGGTCTTCGGCCGCGGCCACTCCGGCCGGTGTGCCGGTAGAGATCAGCATCCCCGGCTCGAGGGTGAAGGCGGTCGAGAGGTGCTCGATCATCTGGGCACAAGTGAAGATCATGTCGGCGGTGCTGCCGTCCTGGCGGAGTTCGCCATTGACCCGGGTCTGGATACGCACCCTTTGGGGGTCACCCACCTCGTCGGCGGTGACGATCCAGGGTCCGGTGGGGCCATGGGTGTCGAACCCCTTCCCCATCATCATGGTGGGGACCCGCCACTGCCAGTCCCGGACGCTGACATCGTTCACCACGGTGAAGCCGGCCACCACCTCCAAGGCCAGCGCCGATGGGACATGGCGTGAGCGTCGGCCGATGACCATCCCCAACTCACCTTCGTAGTCGACGGTGGAGGACACCTGCGGCACCTCGATCGGCTGCCCCGGTCCGATCACACAGGTGGGCTGCTTGGAAAACCAGGTCTGGAACTCGGGTCTCCCCTGGCCCTGCTCGGCGATGTGGGCGTCGTAGTTACGGGCGATGGCGAGGAACGACGGCGGACGCGGAACCGGTGTCATCAGATGAGCCTCCGAAACCGGGATTCGCCGGGCCGCAGACGACCAAGCCCGACCCGCGGCCGCCATGCCGTCCTGGCCCAGGTCCAACAGTGCCACCATGTCACCGGGGAGACCGATCAGGGGATCGGTCAGGTCGAGGACCTCGTCGCCAACCACCAGGCCGGTCCGGACCGCACCGTCGAACATGCTCACGAGTCGCATACCGAGAACCTAGGACACGCCCGGTTCTACACTCGACCCATGCCCGACCCCGCCTCCCCACAGCCGGTGAACCGCGACTCCGCTTTCGCCGGCCAGACAGTACTGGTCACCGGCTCCTCCTCGGGCATCGGGGCCGCCACCGCCCGCCTGTTCGCGGCATCGGGCGCAACCGTGGTCGTCAACTCGTCGACGTCGGTCGAGGCGGGGAAGGCGGTGGCGGCCGAGCTTCCCGACGCCAGCTACGTCCAAGCAGATGTGTCGGATCCGGCCCAGGCCCGGGACCTGATCGACCGAATCCTGGCCGACCATGGCCGACTCGATGTGCTGGTCAACAATGCCGGGACCACCGCGGTCATCTCCCACGCTGACCTCCAGGCCGCAACCCCGGACATCTGGAGAAGAATCTTCGATGTCAACGTGATCGGGACGTGGCAGGTGACGGTGGCCGCAGTCGACCACCTCCGCTCCTCGGGACGGGGCCAGGTCATCAATGTGTCGTCGGTGGCCGGCGAGCGACCGACCGGCAGCTCGATCCCCTATGCGTGCTCGAAGGCGGCAGTCAGTCATATGACCAGGTTGTTGGCCAACGTCCTCGGCCCCGATGTCCGGGTCAACGCAGTGGCGCCCGGTCTGGTCGACACCCCCTGGACGGCCGACTGGACGTTCGTGCGCGAATTCGTGACCGCCCAGGCGCCATTGCAGCGGACGGCCACGCCCGAGGATGTGGCCGAGGTGATCCTCGGCCTGGCCCGTTCCACCTACGTGACCGGCGAGGTGGTGCTGGTCGACGGCGGCCTCAGCTTGCGGTGACGGCCCGGCCTGGCCTGGCACCGGATGCTCACAACGGGCTGTCGACACGGTCGCTCGGACGGCTCCCTCCCGCCTGTTCCCACCGCGCCCGTTCCAGCCTCCAGATGCCGTGCGGCTGCTCCGGATAGGTGGACAGGAACCGCTCCTCGAGCAACGTGAGACCGAGCCGGCTGGCCACCGCCTGAGATCGCCGGTTGTCGGGGAGGATCACGCTGAACACCTCGTCGGCGCCGACCACTTCGAAGGCATAGGCGACTGAGCAGGCTCCGGCCTCGGTGGCGTAGCCGTTTCCCCAGTAGCGCGGGTGCAATGTCCAGCCCACCTCGAGGCCGGGCCAGTCGTGAACCTCGGGCCGGTGAAGGCCGGCCCGGCCCACCAACTGTCCGGTGGTTCGTTCTTCCACCGCGAACTGACCCGAGCCTCGCAGCTCCCACTGTCCCCGCCATTGAGCCATGCCCAGCCATGCGTCCCGACGCGAGTAGGTGTCGGGAAGCCGGAGAGCGTCGCGCACCTCTGGGTGGGTGAGCAGTTCGGTGTAGGCATCGAGGTCGGATTCCTCGAACGGTCGGAGGATGAGACGCTCGGTCACCAGCGTGGGGCATGCGGTCATGCCTGCAGTCAACCACCCCGGCCTGCCGACCGACGCAAGACCGGACGTCGCCGCCGGACGTCAGGACAGGGTGGTGTCGATGCTCACGCCGGCCTGGAGCGTCCGGCTCACCGGGGTCCGGGAGGCGATCTCGGCCAGACGGTCCTTCTGCTCCTCGCTCAGATCACCGGTGACGGTGATGGTGCGCACGATCCGCTCGACTTTGGAGGCGCCGTCTCCGGTGCGGAGCAGCTGGGCCCGCACCTTCACCTCGCCCAGCGCCCAGCCCTTGCGGTTGGCGTACATCCTGAGGGTCGCGGCCGTGCACTGGTCCAGCGCCGCCAACAGCAGCTGGTAAGGGCTCGGCCCCTCGTCGTCACCGCCGAGGTCCGGCCCTTCGTCGGTGGTCAGCCGGTGCCGTCCGGCCCGCACCTCTCCCCGGTAGCCGGCAACGCTGGTCAGTGACACCACCGCGATGGGATGCTCTCCCTCGACGGGAGCAGCCTTGCGTGCCATCACCGGGTGCCGATCCCCGACAGGGTGAGATGTTCCACCCGGACTTCGTAGCACCGATACGCGGAACGGGGACGCAAGATGATGATTGGGTGACAAATCTGTGAAAATTTCAGGGCCACGCAGGACGAGGGGACAACGTGACTAGCCTGTCGCCGACCGGCATGTGACAGTGGAGACATGGGCACCGTGATCAAACCGGAGAAGTGGTCGGCCGGGGGTGGTTCTGAGTTCCCTGCGTCCGACGGCCACCGCCGCCTCGGGGTCGGCCTCGACACGTGGATCTTGCTGGCCGCCGTGTTGGCCCCGTTGGCTGCCGCCGTGGCGCTGATACCGGGGCGAGGCCACCTGGACAGCGCCGACAGTGCGCTGATCCTGGTGGTGGTCATCGTGGCGGTGGCCAGCACCGGGCGGAGGCTGGCGGCTGCCATCGCCGCTCTGGTCTCGGCGGTTGCATTCGATTTCTTTCTCACCCGACCCTTCTACTCGTTCCGGATAAACCGCCACTCGGACCTGATCACGGAGTTGTTGCTGCTGGCTGTGGGGCTTGCGGTCGGCGAGCTGGCCGCCCGGGGTCGCCGGCAACGCCACGCGGCCGGAGAAGGCCGACAGCAGTTGGCACTTCTCCACACCGTCACCGAGCTGGCCGCCACCGGTAAGGACCCTGCGTTGGTGGCAGCGTCCGCAGCCCGTGAGCTCCGAGCCCTGCTCGAGTTGCGGGACTGCAGGTTCGCCACCCGCGACGCCGGCACCGGCACGGCCGCCAGGGTGACGCCGAGCGGCGACGTGGTGGTCGGCGACGAGACCTGGGCCACTGAGGACATCGGGTTGCCCACCCGCAGCGTGGACCTCCCGGTGCGAAGCGGAGGATGGCTCCTCGGTCACTTCCTCCTCACACCCACACCGGGCCGGCCGGTGCCCCACGAGCGACTCCTGGTCGCCGTCACCATCGCCGACCAGGTTGGGGCGGCGCTGGCCGCTGACGACTCCGGAAGAGGGGGGCCCGGTGGGCCCGACGGGACGTTCGGAGCCGACGGACCCAGGGCCCGCCAGCTGTCGCATCCTCGCCCCTGATGCCGACCCCGGGGGTTGCCCGGTTCCGGCCAAGACCGGTCAGGACTCGCTGACCGCATCCACACTGTGGTCGGCGTCCACCAGGGGATCCCGTCGGGCGATGATGTGGACGTCGATGGCGGAGGTGGCGGCCAGCTTCACGATCTTGCGGATGACCGATCCCCCACCCATCAACTCCTGCATCCGGCTGCGGTCGCTCGATCCCACCACGATCTGGGTGAAGTGCCCGAGCCGGGCGAACTCGATGAGGGCCTGGGCCGGGTCGTCACTGCGAATCTCGTTCCACTCGGCGCCCACGTCGGCGGACAGCTGGCGCAGGTCGATGAGCCGGTCGTTCGGGAACCGGCCTGTCTCCCTGGCGCCCACCACGTGGAGCACTTGGAGATCCGCCTTGATCCGAGACGCCATCCGGGCCGCCCGGCGCATGATGCCGTCGGTGCCCGGTGCTGGCGTGATTCCGACCAGTATGCGCTCCCTGGTCTCCCACACGACACCCTTGCGCTGGCGCCGGAGGTACTCCAGGAGCTGTTCTTCGGTCTCATCGGCGAGGAACCGGAGGGTCAGCTCCCGCAAGGCCGTGAGGTTCTCGGGTCGGAAGTAGTGGGCCAGCGCCTGGGGAACCTGGGCGGCCGGGTAGATGTTGCCGTGGATCATCCGGCGGCGGAGTTGTTCGGGCGACGAGTCGACCAGCTCGATCTGATTGGCCTTGCGCAGCACCCAGTCGGGGACCCGCTCCCGGATCGGTGCCTCGATGATCCGCTCCACCGCATCGGCGATGCTTTCCAGGTGCTGGATGTTGACGGTGGTGACCACGTCGATGTGGGCGTCCAAGAGCTCGATGACATCCTTCCAACGTTTGTCGTGACGCCCTGAGCCGGGCACGTTGGTGTGGGCGAGCTCGTCCACCAGCACCACCTCGGGATGCCGTTCGAGCACAGCGTCGAGATCCATCTCCTCGAAGTGCGATCCCCGGTAGTCCACCGTACGTGGCGACACCACCTCCATGCCGACGACCAGCTCCTCGGTGCGCTGTCGACCGTGGCACTCGACGAACCCGACGACCACATCCCGGCCCCGAGACCGACGGCGGGCCCCTTCGTTCAGCATGGCGTAGCTCTTACCGACCCCGGGGGCGGCGCCGAGGTAGACACGGAAGCGTCCGATGGCATCGACCGACGCCATCGGGTCGGTCAGGCTGTGGTCCCCCTCTTGTCCACCCGTCGAGGAGGCCATCGGATGTACCCCGGCCTCAGCGGGCGACCGACGGTCCGGGTCTCGGTCCGGCGACCCGGGGGACTCCGGCCGTCATCACCCGATCACCGCAGCTTGACCAGGGCCTCGTTGAGTTGCAACACATTGATGTAGCTGGTGCCGAGGAAGCCGACTTCGGCGCTGTTGTTCTGGCCGGCGATCAGCGCCTCGAGAGTTGCCGGCGACAGACCGGTGGCCTTGGACACCATGGGGATCTGGGCCCTGGCGTCGGCGGCCGAGATGTCGGGGTCGTAGCCGCTGCCCGAGGTGGTGACCAGGTCGGGGGTGGGATTCACGCCCCGGGCGTGCCAGTAGGCCACCAGCTGTTTGGTGTTGGTCAGCAGCACGTCGGAGCGGGGTCCGAGGTTGCTCGCACCCGATTCGCCCGGGTTCAGGACACCGGGCTTGCCCGGGATGTTGTTGGCCCCGAGCGGGTTGTCTCCCCCACCGGCGACCGGGTTCAGCGAGCCGGCGTAGGGGCCGAGGGCATCGGGCCGGCCCTGGAACACACAGCTGCCGAGGGGGTGACCAGGGCACGTGGCCTGGGACCAGTTCTGGCCGATGAGGGTGGAGCCGTTCGAGGTGATGGATCCGTCGGCCTGGTGCTTGAACAACAGCTGGTCGATGCCGGTGGAGATGAAGGTGTAGGCAAAGGTCAGGACGAGCACGACGACGGCCAGGACGACCGATCTGCGGATGTGGACGAGCATCAGCTGGACTCCATCAGTAGGCGTGAAGCGCGACGAGGATGAGATCGATGAGTTTGATGAAGATGAACGGGATGACGATCCCGCCCACCCCGTAGATCCACACGTTCCGCCGCAGGATGGCCGCAGAGTTGGCCGGTCGGAACTTGACTCCGCGGAGCGCCAGTGGGATCAACGCCACGATCACCAGGGCGTTGAAGATGACAGCCGAGAGCACCGCGCTCTGGGGGCTGTGCAGGTGCATGACGTTCAGCGGTGCCAGCTGCGGGTAGGTGGCGATGAACAGCGCCGGGATGATGGCGAAGTACTTGGCCACGTCGTTGGCGATGGAGAAGGTGGTGAGCGATCCCCGGGTGATGAGGAGCTGCTTGCCGATCTCGACGACGTCGATGAGCTTGGTCGGGTTGGAGTCGAGGTCGACCATGTTCCCGGCCTCTTTGGCCGCGGTGGTCCCGGTGTTCATGGCCACGCCCACGTCGGCCTGGGCCAGGGCGGGGGCGTCGTTGGTACCGTCGCCGGTCATGGCGATCAGCTTTCCGCCCTCCTGCTCGGACTTGATGAGCGCCATCTTGGCCTCAGGGGTGGCTTCGGCCAGGAAGTCGTCGACGCCGGCCTCCTGGGCGATGGCGGCGGCGGTGAGCGGGTTGTCGCCGGTGATCATCACCGTCCGGATCCCCATTTGGCGCATCTCGTCGAACTTCTCGCGGATTCCTTGCTTGACCACGTCCTTCAGCTCGATGACCCCGAGGATGTCCCGGCCGTCGGCGACTACCAGCGGGGTGGAGCCGGCCCGCGAGATCCGCTCCACCAGGGCGTCGAGGTCGGGGGGAACGGTGCCACCCTGCTCGGTCACCCACCGCTTGACCGACTCGGCGGCTCCCTTGCGGATCTGACGGGTGCCGATGTCGAGCCCGGACATGCGGGTCTGGGCGGTGAAGGGCACAAAGGCGTGCTCGCCCTCGAGCTCGCGCTCCCGGATGTCGAAGCGGTCCTTGGCCAGCACCACGATGGAGCGGCCCTCGGGGGTCTCGTCGGCCAGCGACGCCAGTTGGGCGGCGTCGGCGACGTCACGCTCGCTCCGACCACCGACCGGGTAGAAGTCCGATGCCATCCGGTTGCCGAGGGTGATGGTGCCGGTCTTGTCCAGCAACAGGGTCTGCACGTCACCGGCGGCCTCGACCGCCCGCCCGCTCATGGCCAGCACGTTGCGCTGGACCAGACGATCCATGCCGGCGATGCCGATGGCCGACAGCAGGGCGCCGATGGTGGTCGGGATCAAGCACACCAAGAGGGAGATGAGGATGACCACCGACACCGCCGCACCCGAGTAATGGCCGAAGGCCTGGAGCGACACCACCACCGGGATGAAGATGATGGTGAGCACGGCCAGCAGAATGGTGAGTGCGATCTCATTTGGTGTCTTTTGCCGGTTGGCCCCTTCCACCAGCGTGATCATCCGGTCGAGGAAGGTATGGCCCCGCTCGGCGGTGATCCGGACCACGATCCGGTCGGAGAGCACCTTGGTCCCGCCGGTGACGGCCGAGCGGTCACCCCCCGATTCCCGGATGACCGGGGCCGACTCGCCGGTGATGGCCGACTCGTCGACCGAGGCGATCCCTTCGGTGATCTCGCCGTCGGAGGGGATGAGGTCGCCGGCCTCGCATACCACCAGGTCCCCTTGACCCAGCTCCGCCGCCGGCACCAGCTCCTCGGTCCCGTCAGGGTTCAACCGCCGGGCCTCGGTCTCGGACCGCATCCGCCGCAACGTGTCGGCCTGGGCCTTGCCCCGCCCCTCGGCCATGGCTTCGGCGAAGTTGGCGAAGATCACGGTCAGGAACAGCCACACGGTGATGGACCAGGTGAAGGTGCTCGGGTGGGCGATGGCCTCGATGAAGGTGATCACCGTCCCCACCAACACCACGAACATCACCGGGTTCCTGACCTCCTGGGCCGGGTTCAGCTTGACGAAGGAGTCGACCAGCGCCTTCCGCAGGATCGGCCCGTCGAAAAGACCCCGGGCCTCGGCCACGCCGTGGGCCTCGCTTCCTGACTGAGGCTGCTCGGGTTGGGTGGCGGTCATGGTCATCAGAAGAACTTTCCGTGGCTGAGCTGCTCGACGATGGGGCCGAGGGCGATGGCAGGGAAGAAGGTGAGCCCACCGATGATGATGATCACGCCGATGGTCAGTCCGACGAACATGGTGTTGTCGGTGCGGAAGGTGCCGAGCGACTCGGGCACGACGTTCTTGGCTGCCAGCACCCCGCCCAGGGCCAGGGCCGGGATCATGATCCCGTACCTACCGATCAGCATGTCGATGGCGCCGATCACGTTGTAGAAGGTGGTGTTGCCGGTGAGGCCACCGAAGGCCGAGCCGTTGTTGTTCCCTTGCGAGGTGAGCCCGTAGAGGATCTCGGAGAACCCGTGGGGCCCGGCGTTGAGGGGACCGGCCCGACCGGCGTGGATGGACACGGCGATGGCGGTCAGGATCAGCACGATGATGGGCATGACCAGGGCCCCGAGGCCCGCCAGTTTCACTTCGGTGGCCTGGATCTTCTTCCCCAGGTACTCCGGTGTTCGGCCGATCATCAGACCGCCGATGAACACGGCGATGATGGCGTAGATGAGGATGGTGTAGATGCCGCTCCCCGTCCCTCCCGGTGTCACCTCCCCGAGCATCATCCCGGTCATGAGGAAGAACCCACCCATCGGGGTGAACGAGTCGTAGGAGGCGTCGGCCGACCCGGTGGACGTCTGGGTGGAGGACACCCCGAACAGGGCGGTCGTCTCGTCGCCGAACCGCACCTCTTTGCCTTCGGTGTTGCCCACGTCCGAGTGCACGCCGGCGGCGGCCACCGCCGGGTTCTGCTGGTGCTCGGCGATGCTGGCCCCACCCACCCACACCGCGAAGATGATGACCATGGCCGCCAGTAGGGCGGCGCCGTGGCGGATGCTGCCCACCATCTTGCCGAAGGTGTAGGTCAGGGCGAACGGAATGGCCAACAGCAGATAGATCGAGAGCCAGTCGGTGAGGCCGGTGGGATTCTCGAAGGTTGTCGCCGAGTTGGTATTGAGAAATCCGCCACCGTTGTTGCCGAGCTGCTTGATGGCCTCCATGGAGCCGATCGGGCCGCGGGCGATGGTCTGGATGACCCCGTTGATGGCGTCGTGGATGGTGACGGTGCCGGCCAGGGTCTCCACTGCGCCCTGGCCGACGATGATGATCCCGAACACGAAGGCGATGGGAAAGAAGATGTAGAGCAGGGCCCGGGTCATGTCGACCCAGAAGTTCCCGATGGTCGGTGAGTTGCGCCGGGAGAATCCCCGCACCATGGCGATGGCCACGGCGATGCCGATGGCCGGGCTCACGAACTGCTGGAAGGTCAGGGCACCGATCTGGGAGAAGTACGACATGGTCGTCTCCCCGCCGTAGTTCTGCCAGTTGGTGTTGGTGAGGAAGGACGAGGCGGTGTTGAAACTCAGGGCCTGGCCCACCGCATTGAAATGCTGAGGGTTGAGCGGGAGCGATCCCTGGATCCGGAGGAGCAGATAGGTAATCCCGAGAGCCACTCCGGAGAAGACGACCATGGAGGCGGCGTAGCGTTTCCAGTTCTGTTCCTGGTCGGGGTCGGTCCCCAAGGCCCGATACACGGGCCGCTCGGCCCGGCCGAGGAAGTGCACCCTCCCGTCGAAGACGGCGGCCATGTAGGACCCCAGGTATCGCCAGGTGATGGCCAGGGCCACGACCAGGGCGATGAGGGTCCAGGCGTAGCCCATCTAGAACTTCTCCGGCTTGAACATGGCGAAGCCGAGATAGATGAACATCACGACGGCAACGCCGAGAAGGATTCCCTGGGTGACGGTCATACCCGGTCCAGCGCCCAGATGAGGCCGAGGAACACCACGACGAAGCCGATCATGCCGAGGATTGCGAGAAAATCTGCCATGGAGCGAGTATCCGTCCCGGCCCCTGAACAGGCTCTCAACAGTGGTCAGAATCCCTGAATAATCCCTGAATGCTCCGTCGTACGCGGGCCGATCGCCGCCGATGGGTGGACAATGGATGGGTGCGGAGAGGAACTGCCGGCTCCATCGTCGGGGTCATCGTGTCGATCGGGCTCGGTGCCGCCATGCTCCCCTTCCGCTCCCACCTGAGCATCGCCACCGCCGCCCTCGTCCTGGTGGTTCCGGTGGTGGCCGGGGTGGTCACCGGCGGGCTCCGAGCCGGAGTGGTGAGCGTGGTGGCCGGGTTCCTCGTCTACGACTTCTGGTTCATTCCCCCCTACGGCCGACTGACCGTCGCCAGCGGCCAGGACTGGGTGGCGCTGGCCATCTATGTGGCCGTCATGCTCCTGGTGGCCCGGGTGGTGGCCAGGCTCGACGCCGCCCGGGCCGAGGCGCTCAGCCGCACCGTTGAGGCCCGCCGCCTGTCCGACCTTTCGGAACTCCTGGTCGATGACCGGTCGGTGGAGGAGCTGCTGAGAAGAATCGTCACCGTCGTTGCCACCGCCTTCGACGTGCCCGGCGTGGCCCTGGTGGTACTGGAGGGCGACCGTCTCGAGATTGCCGCCTCGGCCGGGGACGAGCTGTCCGAGGACCAACTGTCCCGCCTCGGTCCCCGGTCGGGTGTACCCGTCAGCCTGGGCTTGGCCCCGGGCCCGCCCGACGAGATCCAAACTGTCGCCCTGTCCGCCTCCGGTCGTCCGGTGGGGATGCTGGTCCTGCAGGGGATGCCGGCCTCGGAAGCCGACCGGGCCCTGCTCCGCACGTTCGCCAACCATGCCGCCCTGGCGCTGGAGCGGGCCCGGCTGCGGGAGCAGGCGCTGCGTTCGGAGCTGCTCGAGGAAGTCGACCGGCTCCGGCACTCCCTGCTGGGAGCGGTCTCGCACGACCTCCGTACGCCGCTGGCCACCATGAAGGTGGCATCCTCGGCCCTGGCGGATCCCGCCATCACCCTGTCGGCCGAGGACGTCGACGAGCTGCACGGTCTGATCGACGTCGAGACCGATCGTCTGACTCGGCTGGTCACGAGCCTTCTCGACATGACCCGCATCGACGCCGGCGTGCTCGAGGTCAGACCGGCTCCCACCCGGGTCGGGAAGCTGATCGTCGATGCCGTCACCCCCCTGCGGTCGATGCTCGGGGACCGTCCCATCGACATCGTGGTGCCCGAACACCTACCCGATGTCTACGTCGACCGACTTCTCATCGGCCAGGTGCTCGCTAACCTCTTGGACAATGCCAACCGACATGCGCCGTCCCAGAGCCTGATCACGGTGGCGGGGGAAGTTCGTGGCGACCGGGTGGCGCTGTCCGTCACCGACTCCGGGCCCGGCGTTCCCCCGGCCGAGCGTCAGGCGGTGTTCGACCGATATGTGCGGTTCGACACCGGGGGCAGGACCGGCCTCGGACTGACGATCGCCAAGACGTTCGTGGAGGCCCACGGCGAGCGCATCTGGGTCGAGGATGTCCCAACCGGAGGAGCCCGGTTCGTTTTCACCTTGAGGCCCGATCCGAGCTCATCGGCCCCGGGCCACGGCCGCGCCCACGCCTCCAGCAACGGCACCGGGAGGTAGGGGCATGGCCAAGGTCCTGGTGATCGATGACGACCCGTCACTGCTGCGGGCGCTCCGGCTCGGCCTCAAGGCCGGCGGCCACGATGTCGTCACCGCGGTGGACGGCGAGCACGGCATGACCCAGACCGCCATCCACGCCCCCGACATCGTGGTCCTCGATCTCGGGCTGCCTGACCTCGACGGCCTGGCCGTGTGCAAGCGGATCCGCCAGTGGAGCGAGGTGCCGATCATCATCCTGTCGGCGAGCGGGAGCGAGGAGCGCAAGGTGGCGGCGCTCAACGGTGGAGCCGACGACTACGTGACCAAGCCGTTCGGCATGGCCGAACTGGAAGCTCGCATCCGGACCGCCATCCGCCACCGTTCGGTGGCGCCGGACGAGACGTCGACGTCGGCCGTGACCGTCGGCCCCCTCGATCTCGACTTCGTCCACCACGAAACCCGCCTGGGTGGCGACTCGATCGACCTCACGACCAAGGAGTTCGAAGTCCTGTCGTTCCTGGCCCGGCATGCCGGCCGGACCTGCACCCACCAGATGATCCTCTCGGCCGTGTGGGGAGCCGGCTACGGGAGCGAAGCCGGCTACCTCCATGCCTACGTGCACCGGTTGCGACAGAAGCTCGGCGAATCGGGGACGCTGATCAGGACCGCTCCCGGTATCGGGTACAGCCTCGATCCGGAACCCGGTGGGAATCCCGGGGCCGGGGAGTGACGATGGGTGACTGCCGCCGCCCGGGCCGCTACCGAGCGTGTGGCGTGGCCGGACCTATCCTGGCGTCGGGCGGGACGCACTGGCGTGCGGTAGATCGAGCCTAGGTACGGGAGGCCGGCGAGAGTGGCACGAGGAAAGCTGCGGCTGTATCTCGGCGCCGCCCCGGGAGTGGGCAAGACCTACGCCATGCTCAACGAGGGTTGGCGACGCAAGGAACGCGGTACCGATGTGGTGATCGGTTGGGTCCAGGAGCACGGGCGACCCCAGACCGATGCCCAGATCCGCGACCTCGAGATGTTTCCCCGGCGAACGGCCGAATACCGAGGCCAGACCTTCGAGGAGATGGATCTGGACGGTCTGCTGAAGCGCAAGCCCGAGCTCGTGCTGGTCGACGAGCTGGCCCACACCAACGTGCCCGGTTCCAAGCACGCCAAGCGTTGGCAGGACGTCGAGGATCTCCTCGATGCCGGCATCAACGTGATCTCGACCGTCAACCTCCAGCACCTGGAGTCGCTCAACGACGTGGTGGAGCGGATCACCGGGGTGGCCCAGCACGAGACCGTTCCCGACCCGGTCGTCCGCAACGCCGACCAGTTGGAGCTGGTCGACATGGCTCCCGAGGCCCTCCGGCGGCGGATGGCTCACGGCAACGTCTACCCGCCCGAGCGCATCGACGCCGCCCTCGGGAACTACTTCCGCACCGGCAATCTCACCGCCCTCCGGGAGTTGGCCCTGCTGTGGGTGGCCGACAAGGTTGACGACGAGCTCAACGACTACCGCGAGCGCCACAACATCGCCGGTCCCTGGGAGACCAAAGAGCGGGTGGTGGTGTCGCTCACCGGGTCCCAGGGCAGCGCCGTGCTCATCCGCCGTGCCGCCCGAATGGCCATGCGGATCAAGGCCGAGCTGGTCGGGGTACACGTACGCACCGACGACAGCCTGACCGGGGCCGGCTCCCAGGGCCTGGTCCACAACCGCGCCCTGCTGGACGATCTCGGAGGGCGCTACGTCGAGGTGGTGGGCGCCGATGTGGCCCCGGCCCTGGTGCAAGTGGCGCAGGCCGAGAACGCCACCCAGCTGGTGATGGGGGCGACCCACCGGAGCCGCATCACCGAGTTCGTCCGCGGCTCGGTGATCAACTCGGTCATCCGAGCGGCCGGCGGCTCGTTGGACGTCCACGTCATCGCCACCGAGGCCGAACTCGGCCCCGCGCCCGGCGAGCACACCGACGATGAGCCGGCCGAGGGTGGCCACCGTTCCGAGGCCAAGCCGATCAACCGCTCCCAAGGCCGCTACCATCCCAGCCTCCTCTCGCCCCTACCGGTGCGCCGCCGACTGGCAGCCCTGGCCATCGGCATCATCGGGTTCCCGACGCTCACCCTGGTGCTCACCGCCGGCCGCGGTGCGGACAGCCTGGCCACCGCCCTCAGCTCCTATCTGGTGTTGGTGGTGGTGGTGGCGGCCATCGGTGGAGTATGGCCGGCGGCGCTGGCCGCACTGGCCGGCTTCCTCCTCTCCAACTATTACTTCGCCCCGCCCATTCACAGCTTCACCATCGGGGACGCCCGGGACATCCTGGCCCTGATCATGTTCTTGGTGACGGCCGGAGTGGTCAGCGTGCTCGTCGACCTGTCGGCCCGACGATCGACCTCCGCCGCCCAGGCCCGTACCGACGCCCGCATGCTGGCCCGGGTGGCTGGTCGGATGGTGTCTCCCGAGGGCAACCCCCTCCCGGCTCTGCTGGATGAGCTGATAGCGGCCTTCCGTCTCGACGGCGCCAGCGTGCTCCGGTCCGAGCCGGGCCACCAGGCCGACGGCCCCGAGGTCCCCGACGCCCCCACTGCTCCCGCCTGGGAGCTCGTCGCCTCCGCGGGGCAGCAACCGCCTCTCCGACCCGACCAGGCCTCCGTCCTCCTCCCCTTGACCGCCCGGGAGAACCTGGCCCTGAAAGGCCCCGGCCTGACCGCCGAGGACCGCGAGATCCTGTCCGCCTTCGCGGCCCAGCTGGCCGCCGCGCTCGAGAGCGACAGGCTCCATGCCGAGGCAGCCGAGGCCGACTCGCTGGCCCAGGCCAACGAGCTGCGCAGCGCCCTGCTCGACGCCGTCAGCCATGACCTCCGGACGCCGCTGGCCTCGATCAAAGCCGCGTCTTCGAGCCTGCTCTCCGATCAGCTCAGCTTCGGGCCCGATGACGCCCGGGTCCTGATCGAGACCATCGACGACGAAGCCGACCGGCTGAACGCAATGGTCGAGAACCTCCTCGACATGAGCCGTCTGCGGGCCGGAACCATGGACATCATCGACCAGAGCTGCGACGTCGCCGAGATCGTCGAAGCCGCCGTCGACAGCCTGGGACCGAGGGGCGACCCGGTCCAGGTGGCGATACCTGCGGCGCTCCCCCACATCCGGACCGACCCGATCCTGCTCGAACGGGCGGTTGTCAGCCTGATCGAAAACGCCTTGGTCCACGCCGCCGGCAGCGCCGTTCGGGTCGAGGCCGGGTCGGTGGCCGACCGGGTGGACATCCGGATCGTCGATCGGGGCCCGGGCATCCCAAGGGAGGACCGCGAACGCGTCTTCCGACCGTTCCAGCGGATCGGGGACTCGGAGAAACGAGTCGGTGTGGGTCTGGGTCTTGCCGTCGCCCGGGGTTTCGTGCAAGCGGTCGGTGGGGACCTCGACATCGAGGACACCCCCGGCGGCGGCTGCACCATGGTGATCAGGATGCCCCACGTCGAGATGTCCTCGGCCGGGCGGCCACCGACCGACTCACCACCGCCTCCCCGGCCCGACAACGAGGTCGCCGACTCGGTGTCTCCGGTGGGCCCCACCCCACCGTGAACCCAACCGGATGAGACCACCCGCGGCCGCCCACGGCCACCGGATGACGGTGGTCCAGAGGGGCGGGAGGGCCTCACCGAGGCGGGCAGTGGCTACCGCGTCGAACCGCCAGCCGGCTGATCCAGCCCCGTTAGGATCGCCACCCATGGAGCGGGAGACGGTCGATGTCTACGACCTACGGGGACTCGAATGGGCGTCCACCCACTCCACCGCCGGCCAGCGGCTGGCGGCCGAGCGGTTTTCCGAACAGGTGGGTCCGCACTCCATTCGCCTGGACGCCGGATGCGGGGCCGGACGCTATCTCCCCCACCTGGGCACCCCGACCCTGGCCATCGACGCCTCGAGGGTCATGCTGGAAGCCTGTCGAGCCGCCACGCCCCATGCGCTGTACGTGCAGGCGGACCTCGAGCATCTGCCGTTCGGCCGCTACACCGTCGGCGGGGCGTGGTCATGGATGTCCCATCTCCACGTGCCGTCGGGCCGCCTTCCTCTGGCCCTCTGGGACCTCCACCGGGTGCTGTCGGTGGGTGCCCCCTTCGAACTGCAGGTACTGGCGGGCGACTACGAGGGTGACGAGCTGCCGGGTGACGATGTCGGAGGGCGCTTCTTCGCCGCCTGGACCCCCGATCGACTGATCGACGTGGTCACCGGGGCTGGCTTCGACATCGCCAGCGAGTCGGTGGAGGTATCCGGGGACGAGGTGCGGCTGTCGGCCGTGCGGGCCTGGACCCTGGCCAACACGGTGCGACCCGGCATGCGACTGCTCGTCTGCGGCGTCAACCCTTCGCCGTACTCGGCCGACATCGGGGTGGGCTACGGCCGGCCCGGCAACCGGTTCTGGCCGGCCATGGTGGCCGCCGGCGTGGTGACCAAGCTACGGGATCCCATCGACGCACTGATCGCCCACGGGGTCGGCATGACCGACTTCGTGAAGCGTCCGACCCGCACGGCGGCAGAAGTGACCGTCGACGAGTACCGCACCGGTTTCGCCCGTCTCGAGCGCCTGGCGGCGTGGCTGCAACCGCGGGCCGTCTGTTTCGTCGGTCTTTCGGGATGGAGATCGGTGGTCAACCCCAAAGCCGCGGCCGGGCTGCAACCCGAGACGGTCGGGGGCCGTCCCGCCTACGTGGTGCCCTCCACCAGCGGGCTCAATGCCCATTCGACTCCTGGCGACCTTGCCCGCCACTTCGAAGAGGCTGCCGCCCTCGCCGACCGGAGTTGAACCGGCACCGCCCTGTCACCTGGGGTTCAGGGCGGAGCAGGGGTGGGCCGGGTCGGTACCGTCACCGTCCCGGCCACGTCACCGGTACCAGATGACCCACCTCCGGCGGCGGCCCGAAGAAGGGACCGATCAGCGACCGCCACTGGCCAAAAGCCTCCGACTCCCTGAAGCCCACCATGTGATGGTCGAGCGTTTCCCACTCGACGAGCAGTACGTACCGATCCGGCGTCTCGACAAATCGATGCAGCGTCAGCGAGATGAACCCCGGCGAGGCGGAGATGACGGCCCGCGCCCTGCCCAAAGCCTCTTCGAACTGACCCTCGGTACCCGGTCGCACGGTGATCAGGGCATGCTCGAGGACCATGCCGGGACGCTACCGGGCACCAGGCCGGAATACCAGGGAGGTCGGGCAGGTTGTTGCTGGTGAGAACAGTGAGGATGAAGAGGAGTATGCGGTGAAGGTCGAGATTTGGTCCGATGTTGTGTGTCCGTGGTGCTATGTCGGCAAGCGGCGTTTCGAGGCCGCTCTCTCCCGGTTCGCCCACGCCGACCAGGTATCGGTGGAATGGCGCAGCTTCGAACTCGACCCCTCGGCACCGGCTCGGGACGAGGTGCCGATGACCGTGATCCTTCAACGCAAATACGGCATGACCGAGGAGCAGGCGAGGGACGCCAACGCCAACATGACCTCGCTGGCGGCCTCGGAGGGGCTCGAGTATCACCTCGACCAGGCGCAACGCGGCAATACCTTCGACGCCCACCGGTTGATCCACCTCGCCGTCGCCCACGGGCTGGGCGACGCCATGGAGGAGCGTCTGTTCGCTGCCTACTTCACCGAGGGTGAGTCGCCCAGCGACCACGTGACGCTGGCGCGGCTGGCCGTCGAGATCGGACTCGACAAGGAGGACGTGGTGGCCACCCTCGAAGGCGACTCCTTCGCCGTCGAGGTCCGCAACGACGAGAAGAGGGCCACCTCGCTCGGAGCGACGGGCGTACCCTTCTTCGTGATCGATGAGGCCTACGGAGTGTCGGGGGCCCAACCCGCTGACGTGCTGCTCGGAGCCCTGGAGACGGCCTGGTCGGCGTCGCATCCGATCACGATGGTCGAAGACGCCACGAGCGGGAGCGACGTCCAGACCGGCTCGTGCGACGACGGCGCCTGCTCCATCTGAGCGGCTCCCCCCCGGCGGCCGGGCACCCAGCCGGCCTTCCCGGTGGCCGGACACCCAGCCGGTCCGGTCCGTAACTACGTCAAGCGGAAGGACCCCTGGTCGATGTGGACCCGGGCTCCGATGAGCTCGCTCGTGACCGCCCGGCCGGCGAGTTCCGGGTCTTCACTGATGGCTACGCACCGGCGACCGTCGGAGGTGTCGCACAGCACCACCGAGCGCACCGGGTCCATGGCCTCGTAGGTCACGGTGTAGGTGACCACCGTGGCGTCGCCCCGGAAGCCGTCGAGCGTCTCCACCACCGCACCGGGGTCGATGACGGCCGTCCGTGCCTCCGCCGGGCCGGCCAGATCGGCAACGAGAGGCGGCCGTCCGTCCGGTCGACCGGACCACACCCCGATCCCCGGCTTGGTCAACAGACCGCTCACCGTGGTGACCACTCCGATCGATCCGGTCACCTCCCTCAGGTTCCGGGCCACAGTGGCCGTCGCCTGGAACACGAAATTGTTGAAAGGACCTCCGGCGAATGCCATTCCGCCGGTCACCGTCGGCGTCGAGTCGGGCCCGAGCCCAAGAGCGCGCTGCTGGACTCGAACGGCGGCGGGAAAGCAGCTGTAGGTCTCCACCATCTCGGCGTCGGCCAGGGGTCGACCGACGCGGTCCGAAGCCGCCCGACCGAGTACCTCCATGGCCGGCCACCGGTGAGGGTCGCGGCGACGCAGAATCGAGACGGCATGACTCGACTCCAGGCCGACCTGGGGGAACACCCATCGATCGGCAGCGACGCCGACCCGCGCCGCGGTCTCCGCCGAACAGAGGATCATTGCCGCGGCCTGGTTGACCGTCCACTGGGTGGAGTGCCACTTGTTGTACGGGAAGGCCAGCGGTCGGTTGGACGCCGACGGAGCAGCGATCTGTTCGGCGTCGAGCGGATCGGGGAACGCCGCGTCGGGATTGGACCGGGCCACCTTGTTGAATCGGGCCCACAAGTCGGCGACCTCGGTACGTTGTTGGGCGATGGACCGACCCTCGGCCGCCCGGAGGGCGTTCTCGATCATGGCGTACTGCTGGACCGGCTCCCACAGCCGGTTGGCCACCTCCACCGGCTCGAGCACGGGACCCTGGCGCCGGTGGACCACGTCCGGCTCCGAGCCGCCCTGGTCGGCGTCGACCATCTCCCCTGTCGAGCCGGCTCGTCCCCGTTCCCACCGTTTGGCCTCACCGCCGACCACCACCGCCACCTCGGACCGACCTTCGGCGATGGCCGCCAGCGCATCGTTGATGAGCGTCTGCTGGGGGATGCCGAGCTCGTAGAAGTGGGTCTGCGCCGTGGGGCATCCCGCCCCGTCGGCCACCAACCGGGCTGGGTCGGAATAGGCCCAACTGCCCTGGGGTACCGCCATCCGATCGGCCATCAGGACGATGTCGGGCCGGCCGGTATCGATGCCAGCATCGACCACGGCCCGGATCATCAGCTCGCTGGCCTCGACGTCGGCTGAGGCCGTACCCACGCCCACCAGTACCGGGGTGCGGGACCCGAGCGGACCGAGATCGGCGGGCAGAGGGACCATCAGCGGGCATCCGGGTTGGTCCGCCGTTGCCGCAGCATCCGGCCCAGCTGGCGCCAGGTCACGGGAATGGCCCCGAGATCCAGCGCATCTTGGCGGGCCCGTTCCGGAGCGTCATAGTGGGCCTGGTGAGGACGGCGCTCCTTGTGCTGGAACCACTCCCGCCGCATCCCCAGCCGGGCCGCGAAGTCGTGGAGCTCTTCGTCCCCGTCGGCCACCAGGTGCGACCAGCGATCCTCGACCGGCCCCAGCCGGGCCGGCTGCCGCCAGTCATCGATATATACGGCCACGGGCGGGGGGTGGCGGAAGGCTCAGATGACCCGACCGACGCCGCCATCGGTCGTTACCACCGGCAGACCGGCCTGCTCCCAGGCCAGCATGCCACCGTCGACATTGCGGACGTCGTAGCCGGCGCCGTCCAATGCGGTGGCGACCGTTCCCGACCGGCCACCCACCCGGCAGATGCACACGACGGTCCGGTCGGAGGGGAGTTCCCCGACACGGTCGGCCACCAGGCCCATGGCCAGGTGGAACGCATCGGGGGCGTGACCGGCCTCCCACTCGTCATCCTCCCGGACGTCCAGCAGGAACGCGCCGGCGCCGACCAGGCGATTGGCCTCCTCGGGGTCGATTTCGGAAATAGATGGTGGTCCAGGAGTCACTGCATCACGGTACAGGAGGACAGGCCGGAGCGGGTCGAACCGCGGCGCCACCCGGAATCATCACGACGGAAGGTCCATCAATTCGATCCTGACCCCGTCGGGGTCCATGCAGTAGACGAAGTCGAGCCGGGTGTTCCCCAGGTCGAACGTGGTCCGGGTGCTACGGACCACCGTGCCGCCGAAGGACTCGATGGCGGATGCCACCGACTCGACGTCGTCGACCCTGAGCGAGAGGTGGGTCAATCCCAGCTGGTTCATGGGGCGGCGGGCGCCATCGCCGGTGGCGCCCGGTGAGACGAAATCGAGGAGCTCGATGGTGATTCCGTCCCGGCTGAGCATCCGCGACTCCACCTCCACTGCCTCGACCTCCATCAGCGCTCCGAACTCTCCCCCCACCTGATGGGATGCCACTTGTTCGAAGCCGAGACCGTCACGGTAGAAGTGCAGGGACCGCTCGAGGTCCGAGACGCAGATACCGAGATGGGAGAACGACAGTGTCATGACGTTCCCGTCTCCACCGGAGCAGCAGCTGCGCCACCGGGCAGGTGGGACTCGACGAACTCCCCCACCCCTCGGTAGACCCGACGGCTGGCGTCGGCCCACGGCATGAGAATGGGGAAGACGTGGAACATGCCGGGTTCCTCGAGGACGGTTGTGTCCACACCCACGTCTTCGAGCTGGTCGACGAAGCGGCGGATGGCGTCGCGGAACATCTCGTCGCCGCCGAAGGAGATAAAGGTCGGTGGCCAACCGGCCACATCCTGGTCGACGGCCGAGACCGATGCGGCACCGGGGTCCCGCCCGTGGAGATAACCCGAGGTGGGAATGTTCCACGGCAGAATGTCCCGATCGGCATTGTCCGAGATCGACGGCTCGTCGAGCAGCAGGTCCAACTCGGGGGAGAACAGGATCACGCCGGCAATTGGTCGATGGCCTGTCTGGCGCATGGTGTAAACCAGCGACGAGGCAAGTCCGCCACCGCTCGAGTCACCGGCCACGAAGAGCCGCTCCGGATCAGTGCCACTGGTCAGAAGCTTCTCCAGGATCAACACCGCGTCCTCGAGGCCGGCCGGGAACGGGAACTCCGGCGCCAGTCTGAGGTCGGCTACGAAGAAGTCGCACCCGGTGGTGTGGCACAACCAGGCGATGAAGGCCGCGTACATGCGAGGCGAGGTCCCCACATACCCGCCCCCGTGGAGATAGAGCACGGTACCGGTCGACTCCACCTGTTTCTTCCGATACCAGATCCCGGGCACGCCGGCCACCTCGCCTTGGGACTGCTCCACGTCCAGCGAACGGACCACCGGGGTGAGGACCGCACCGGACAGGTCGTCGAGGAACATCTCCACCGATCGGAACTCCTTGATGGGCAGGGACGTGAGATACCCCATGAACGATCGGATGGTCTCCCGGGTGACGGTTACCGCCAGGTTGTGGGGCAGATTCCCGTCACCCGACCACGGGTGGCGGAACGGTACCCGGCCCAGGCCGTTTGTGAGCTGGCTGGCCAGCCCGGCCAGGTCGATGGCGGCGATCGGCCACGACGAGCGGGGCACGTCGGGACGACGGCCCATCACCATGGTGCGATCCCCCTGTGCCCCACCACCGCCGGCATCAACAACTGAGGAATCAGACCGGTTCGGCCGCCAGGGTGGCGCCGAGTTGGAGTAACTGGTCGGTGGCACCACCGAGGGTCAGCTCATACTGCTTGGTCCTGAGAAAGTACCGGTGCAGAGGGTAGGCCCGGTCGACACCCACGCCACCGTGGAGGTGCACGGCGGCATGCACCACCCGCTGGCCACCATCGGCTGCCCAGAACTTGGCCACCGCCACTTCCTTCTCGGCCGGCAGGCCCTCGGCGATCCGCCACGCCGCCTGCCAGGCGGTGAGTCGGATGGCCTCGGTGTCGACATAGGCGTCGGCAGCCCGTTGTCCGACCGCCTGAAAGGTGGCGATGGGCTTGCCGAATTGCTCCCTGGTCTTGGTGTACTCGGCTGTGAGGGCCAGAGCCGCCGCCGCCGCCCCGGCCTGGGCCAGGGACACCGCGGCCGTCGTCCTCTGCACCAACCAATCGATGATGGCATGGCCGTCCTCGACCGAACCCAGTAGTGCCTCTTGCCCAACTCGTGTGCCGGTCAGGGTGAGTACTGCTTCGGGCTGTCCGGTGTTGGTGACCTGACGCTGGCGGGCGATGGCCGGGGCGGTGGTGTCGACGATGAAGACGGCGACCGAGTCGGGCTCGACCCTGGCGGTTACGAGCACGCCGTCGGCGATCATGCCGGACGGCACGCAGGCCTTGGTACCGGACAGAATCCAACTGTCACCGTCCCGCTCCGCCAGCACAGAAGGCGAAGCCGGGACACCGCCCAGCTCGACCAGCGCGGTTGTCACCACCGTGTCGCCAGCGATGACTCCGGGAAGCCATTGCCGGCGTTGGGTCTCGTTCCCGAACCGGGCGATAGCCGGGGCGGCCACGGCCAGTGTCTCGACCGTCGGCACGTAGGCGGCGCTGCGACCGGCCGCCTCCACGATAAGTCCCGTCTCCACGAATCCGAGGCCGGCACCCCCCACCTCTTCGGGGAGGGCGATCCCCAGCAGGCCGGCGGCCGCCAGCTCCGACCAGAGTTTCCGGTCGAAGTAGTCGCCGTCCGGTTCGGACTCCAACTCACGGAGCCGTTCGTGGGTGGCGAGGTCGGTGAAGATCCGACCGGCCAGATCCCGCACCGCCTCTTGTTCCTCGCTGAAGGAGAAGTCCATCGTCGCGTGTCCTCCTCTATCGAAGTGACCGCGGCAACCCGAGGCCGAAGATGGCGATCAAGTCCCGCTGAATCTCGTTGGTACCCCCACCGAAGGTGAGGATGACCAAGCTGCGTGCGTACATCTCGAGTCGGCCGGCCAGCACGGCGTCCTCGGTGCCCCGTGTCAGGTAACCGGCCTGTCCCACCACTTCCAACAGGAGCTTGAACGCCTCCATGTAGAACTCGGTGCCGAAGACCTTGGTCGTCGAGGCGTCGGCCACGTCGAGGTGACCCTGGGTCGCGGTCCAGGCCACTTTCCAGTTGATCAGCTTGAGAAATTCGAGGCGGGCGTAGATGCGGGCCAGATGGATCTGCACCCACTCCTGGTCGATGACCCGCCGCCCGTCGGCGAGCTTGGTGTCCTGGGCCCAGGCCCGTACATCGTTGAGGGCCCGCTCGATGATGCCCGACGAGCACAGGGTCACCCGCTCATGATTCAACTGGTTGGTGATCAGGGACCACCCGGCGTTCTCGCCACCCACCAGGTTGGCGGCAGGCACCCGCACGTCCTCGTAGAACGTGTAGTTGATGTTGTGCTCGCCCAGCAGCTGCATCGGTACCACCTTGATGCCCGGCGTGTCCATGGGGACGATGAACATGGAAATGCCCTTGTGCTTGGCCACGTTCGGGTCGGTCCGGGTGGCCAGCCAGATGTAGTCGGCTCCCCCGGCGAGCGATGTGTAGATCTTCTGTCCATTGATGACGTACTCGTCCCCGTCCCGCACGGCCCGGGTCTGGAGCGAGGCCAGGTCGGTTCCGGACTCGGGCTCGGTGTACCCGATGCAGAAGTGGATGTCGCCGGCGAGGATTTTGGGAAGGAAGAAGTCCTTTTGCTCCTGTGTCCCGAACTGCATGATGGTGGGCCCGACCGTATTGATGGTGAGCATGGGCACCGGCGCGCCGGCGCGCATCGATTCGTCGAAGAAGATGTACTGCTCGATGGCTGATCGGCCCTGGCCCCCGTACTCGGTTGGCCACCCGATTCCCAGCCAGCCGTCTTCGGCCATCTGCTTGACCACCCGACGCATGTGCGGGCCGATCCCGTGGCTGTCGGCCAGCTGGGCCTCGACTTCCGGGGTAAGCAGCGTGGCGTAGTACTCGCGCAGGCGGTTCCGGAGCGCCTCTTGATCCTCCGTGTAGCCGATCTCCATTGGTCCCTCCCATTGTGCGTGCGCGTGACGGTCGCCGTGGCAGTTGCCCTGGTATTACATCGCAGCTCGAGCCGAAGCCCGCGGGCCTGCCTGTCGACACACCCAGACCGGCTAGCAGCCGGCGGCTTACCACCCGGCGACTAGAACACGTTACATTCACCCCCGGGTATGCGCCACCGTGCACGCAGGCAGACGAATCACAGGTGCAGGTAGCCTGCCCACCGGTGACCGGCGGCCGGACGAGCTCGTCGACACCGCTAGGGTTACCACCCGGTAAGTACTCGATCCGCACCGCGTCTCATCGTTCGAGCGGCGGTAAGGCCCAGACCCGAGGAGCATCACATGCCCGAAGCCGTCATCGTCGCCACCGGCCGGACCCCGATAGGACGGGCCAACAAGGGCTCGCTGATCGAATGCCGTCCTGACGACCTTGCCGCCCTGGTCATTCGCGAGGTCCTGGCCAAGGTCCCCCAGCTCGATCCCCAGTCGGTCGAGGACGTGATCATGGGATCGGGCCAACCAGGAGGCGAGGCCGGCTACAACATCGGCCGGGTGGCCGCCCTCCTTGCCGGCCTTCCCGATGTGCCCGGCGTGACGGTGAACCGGTACTGCTCCTCCTCACTCCAGACCATCCGCATGGCCGCCCATGCGATCCGCGCCGGCGAGGGGGACGTGTTCGTGGCCGCCGGCGTCGAGACGGTCAGCCGCTACCTCCACGGTGCGTCCGACACCGGCCCCCACAACCCGCTGTTCGCCGAGGCCGAGGCCCGTACTGTGGCCCGGACGCCGGCTGCCGGTGAACCGTGGACTCCGCTCTCAGGTCTGCCCGATGTCTACATCGCCATGGGCCAGACTGCCGAAAACGTGGCCGAGTACAAGAAGGTCAGCCGCCAGGAGCAAGACGAGTTCGCGGTCCAGTCCCAGACCCGCGCCGTCGCCGCCCAGGAGTCCGGCTTCTTCGAACGGGAGATCATTCCGGTGACGACCCCGGACGGGACGGTGGTGACCAAGGACGACGGGCCACGGCCGGGTACCACGCTCGAGGGTCTGGCCGCGCTCAAGCCGGTCTTCCGAGAGGGTGGGACGGTCACCGCCGGCAATGCCTGTCCGCTCAACGACGGCGCCGCCGCCGTGATCGTGATGAGCGACACCAAGGCCAGTGAACTCGGCATCACCCCGCTGGCTCGCATCGTGGCCAGCGGTGTTTCCGGCCTCAATCCCGAGATCATGGGACTCGGTCCCGTCGATGCCATCCGCCAGACGCTCAAGCGGGCCGGACTGACCATCGACGACATCGACCTGGTTGAGATCAACGAGGCCTTTGCCGCCCAAGTGGTCCCCTCGGCCAAGGAGCTGGGCATCAGCTATGACAAGTTGAATGTCAGGGGTGGTGCGATCGCTCTGGGCCATCCGTTCGGCCAGACCGGGGCCCGCATCATGACCACCCTCCTCAACGCCCTCGAAGACACCGGCAAGACCGTGGGGCTGGAGTCAATGTGCGTTGGCGGCGGACAGGGCATGGCCATGATCGTCGAGCGCCTCTCCTGACCCGAGGGCGGCACGAGCCGCCCGGAACCGTTCAGGGGATCTCTTCGATGGCGAACTCGGGACAGTTGGCAACGGCCAGACGAGCCTTGTCCTCGAGGTCGACCGGAACCGTGCCCTCGCCGACCACGGTGGACATCCCGTAATCGTCGACCTCGAACAGCTGGGGAGCCAGGCCGTAGCAGCGCGCATGGCCCTGACATCTCTCGGGATCGACGCGGATCCTCATGGGAACACGACGGGAATCTGCCGTGGGCCGCGAATCTGGCCGCCGGCCCACGTGATCTCGGCGCCGTCGGCCATTCGGAACTCGGGGATGCGTTTGAGCCACTCCTCGAGCGCCACCCGAAGCTCCATCCGAGCCAGGTTGGAACCTGCGCACCGGTGGATGCCCGATCCGAATGCCACATGACGATTGAGCTGCCGGTCGAGAACGACCCGTCCGGCGTCCTCGAAGGCGGCAGGATCGCGGTTAGCAGCCGGGAAATTGAGGAGCACCTTGTCCCCCGCCTTCATCGGACAGCCACCGAATTCGATGTCCTCGGTGACCACCCGGGCCATGGTGACGGGTGAATAGGCCCGCAAGAGCTCTTCGATTGCCAGCGGCATGGCGTCCGGGTCGCTCGCCAGCCGAGCACGATCGTCGGGGTGCGTGGCCAGGTGCCAGAGAGACGATCCGATGGCGCTCCAGGTCGTGTCCACGCCGGCGATGAGCACCAGCGCGGCCACCCCCAGCACCACACTCTCCTCCACCGGTTTCCCCTCGATCTCGCTGTGGAGCAGGTCGCTCAACAGGTCGTCGCCCGGCTCGGTCTTTCGACGGGCCACCTCGCTCACGAAAAAGTCGATCAAGCCGGCTCCGCCGCGTTGGCGGCGCTCAGGATCATCGGCGAACTCGAGGATGTCACGGACCCATCCGGTGAACGTGTCTGACAGGGAGCCCGGCACACCGAGAATCGTGGCAATCACCCGGACGGGAATCTGTTGGGCGTAGTCGCTGGCGGCGTCAACTGCGCCCTTGCCCACAAAGCCGTCCACCAGCTCGGCGCAGAGGGCGCGGGTCATCGGCTCGTAACCGTCCACTCTGCGATGGGAGAACCAGGGCAGGAGCAGTCGGCGGGTCCAGGTGTGCAGTGGAGGATCCGCCGAGATGGGAGGAAGCCCGTACTGCAGAACCGGCGCATCGCGAGGCGGGCCCTCGAAGGGGATGACCGAGATCTGAAGGGAGCTGAAGTGCTCGATGTCGTGGGCCACGTCGACCACGTCGTCGTAGGTGGTGGGCAGCCACGTGCTGCCCCGCCGGTCGCTGTGGGCCACCGGGCAGGTCTGGCGCAACCCATCCCAGATGCTGAACGGGTCGGCGACGTATTCCGGACTGAGGACATCGAAATCAGTCTCCCAATGAGTGACCGGTTGCGTGCTGGTCATGGTGCTCCTCGAGTCATCGAATCAGTGCCGTGCTTCGACCATTGTCGCAGGTCATTACCGAGCACTGTCCTCGCCATCCTTCCAGAGCCCCCTGCCGGCGGGGACACCTCTCGGTCCCGCATTTTCTTTCGCACTTTTGCAGTTCCCATACCTCGAGTACGCCAAATGGAAATTGAATTGGCCGAGCGAACCCGGGGACCAACAGGGCAAGGGCTCAGATGGTGAGACCGCCGTCGACCGAAAGCACCGCACCGGTCGTGTAGGTCGACTCGTCGGAGGCAATGAACGCGACCGACGCAGCTATCTCGGCCGGCGTGGAGAAACCCATCGGCGTCATCATTTTGGACAGTTCCTTGACGTCCGCCCCCTCGGGCAGCTCGAACGCCCCCATCAGCGGGGTGTCCACTCCTCCCGGGGCCACCACGTTGACCCGAACCCCCCGGGTGAGGAACTCGGCCGCCAGGGCCTTGGAGAACATGAGCAACCCGGCCTTGGACGCGCAGTAGGCGGCCGAATAGGACTGCCCCATCAGTGCGGTGTTCGAGGCCACGTTCACGATGGAGCCTCCGTGCTCCAGCAAGTGGGGAAGCGTTGCCCGGCAGACCAGGAACGGACCGGTGAGGTTGACCGCCAGGATCTTCTCCCAACGGTCGAGCGGCATGTCCACTGTGTTGAAGAAGCCACCGATGCCGGCCACATTGCAGACCACGGTCGGGGCACCGAGGTCGGCGACCAGCCCGGTGACCGTCTCTTCGACCGACGGCTCCGACGTGACATCGCAGTGATATCCCACCGCGGTGCCGCCCTCGGCGACTATGGCTTCGACCGTGGCCGCCAGCGCGCCGTCGGCCACGTCGAGGGCAGCCACGCCCGCCCCTTCCCGGGCCAGACGCTCGGCCACGGCCCGGCCGATGCCCGAGCCGGCGCCGGTGACCACCGCCACCTTGTCGACGAAACGCCGACCGGTGAACGAACTGATGGCCGCGTCGGCCGCGTCGTGCTCGGTACCGCCCTGGCCGAGTGTGATCCGTTGAATCGGACTCATGCCGCGCTCCTACGTTGATGGTTTGGGCGTGAACTGATCACGCAAGGTGTGCTTCAGGATTTTTCCGGCCGGATTGCGGGGCACCACCGGAACCAGCTCGAGCTGTTCGGGTATGGATTGGACTCGCAGGCCCCCCTCCTTGAGATAGGTGACCATGTCGTCCATTTCGAACGATTGGCCTTCGGAGACGGCCACCACCGCGCACGCCCGTTCACCGGTGACCGGATCCGGGAGGCCGATGACCGCCACGTCGGCCACGGCCGGATGGGCATAGAGCAGGTCTTCCACTTCCTTGGCCGAGATGTTCTCACCGTGCCGGATGATCACATCCTTCAAGCGTCCGGTGATGGTCACGTAGCCGTCCTCGTCGACGATCCCGAGATCGCCCGATCGGAAGTAGCCCTCTTCATCGAATGCGTCGGCGTCGAGGCTGGGGTCGAGGTAGCCCCGTATGACCTGCGGGCCCTTCAGCCGGATCTCACCTTCCAGGCCCGGACCGACCCGCTTTCCGTCGAGCCCGACCACGACCAGTTCGACGCCCGGGGTCGGGCGTCCCTCAGTGTCGGCCAATTTCTGGTCGGGATCGCGATCGGTGGCCATCACCACGATGGGCGCCTCAGTGAGCCCATAGCCGGAGACGATGCCAACACCGCCGATTTCGCGCTTCAAGTCGTGGTGGAGTTGGGGAGGCTTGGGTGCCCCGCCCCCCGGGTAGGAGCGAATGTTCGGGAAGATGGGGCCAGGGTCGCGGCTGGCCCGTTGGGCGGCCAGATAGGCCATGTGGAACGGGGTACCCGAGCCGGCCAGCGTGACGTGGTTGGCAGCCAGAAAGCCCGGCGTGGTCTGGGGGTCGAACACCTCGGTGGTCAGAAGCGTGCAGCCGGTCATCAGCGCCGCGAGCAGCCAGCCGATGCCGCCGATGTGGGTGAACGGAAAGATGAGCGCTGACACGTCGTCAGCGACGATGTCGAGACACTCGGCCATGGCCAGTGCCGGTGCCATCACCGTGAGATCGGTGTGCGGGGCCCCTTTGGGATCGGCGGTGGTGCCCGAGGTATAGAAGAGCCATCGGATCGGGGCGTCGATCGCCCGGGTGGGAGCCAGCGGCGGCCTCGGGCAGTACGGCGGGGTCGCCGTCCGGCAGGTCACGGTCGACGACCAGCACCGAGAGTTCCGGTCGACCGGCGGCGATCTCCGCCGCCATCGACTCGAAATCGAATCCCCGGTACACCGTGGGCACGACGAGCAGCGAGGCGTTGCTCTGGGCGGTGATGAAGCCGACCTCGCGTCCCCGGTAGATGGGGATGAGCGGGTTCTGGCGGGCCCCCAGACGGGACAGGGCCCCCACCAGCACCAGCGACTCGTTCCAGGTCGGGAGTTCCCAGCTCACTCCGGTGTCGGGGCCCACCCCGTGGTCGGCGTGGAGCCCGGCCGCCGCCCGCAGACTGGCGTCGCGGTACCCGGCGAAGGTGAGCTCGTGGCCGGTGTCCTCGTGAGCCAGCAACGCGTCCGGAGTCGCCTCGGCCCGCCGCTCGATCAGTCCCCACAGCGTCGACGCCGCCACCCAGCCCCGGGCAGCCGTCCTCGCCTCCAGCTCCTCGATGAAGTCGGTCACGACGCCGGGGTCGACCACAACTGGTCGGTGTAGGTATCGGTCCCCGGAACGGTGCCGATGAACGGGGAGGCCCAGATGATGTGGCCCAACCCGGTCGCCGCCAGCTGTTCGCCCTGATCGGCGAAGGTCGCCTCCCACACGCCCGTGGGCTCCTGGTCGAGGAACCACAGCAGCAACACCCGTTGATCCTCGGTCTCCGACCGGGGTACGTCCCCGGGAGCGTCGTCCAGCAGCGGCAGCGGGCTGAAGGCCAGCACCGTGGCCACCGCCGATCCGGGCAGCACCGCCGGCAGGTACTCGTCTCGGTACCAGGCCCCGATCCCGGAGGGGTCGATGCCGGGTGCCGGCTCGACGAACACGGACACCAGGCCGGCGAACCGGTGGTCGAGGGTCAGCTCGGCCGGTACCCCGTCCTCCTCCCGCCGGGACTCCCACTCGAAGTGGTAGAGACCGGTGAGGATGTGGTCCCGCTCCTTGAACATCCGTCCGGCCGCGTGCAGGGTGTTGACCTGGTCGACCGCCCATCGGTTCCACTCGTCGTGGTGCCCGTCGAGGACGTAGTAGAGGCCCAGGTAGCTGCCGATTTCCGGGTCGGCCACCAGCGGCGCCGGGCCGCCGCCACCGCTTTCGGCCACCGGGACCCGCAACGACTTGAGGGGGGCGGTGGCCACGAATCTGGCACCGGCGAAGTTGTAGGCACCGATCTGGCAGCCGGCGTAGAAGTGGTCCCGCTCGTACCAGCGGTTGAAGGCCACTTGGCTGCCCCGGTGGGGCTCGACCAGGGTGTAGAGCAGAGTGCCGATTCGGATGGGATCGTCGGTCACGCCGCCCTGGGCAGGTACAGATCGTCCGGTCATGATGCGGTGGCTCCGTTCGTTTGCTTGGATCGTCCGTCTATGGGTTCGGTCGCCCGGGGGCCGGCCGGCCGGCGACCGGCGGGCGGCAGGGAGGCTGCTCGCTCGGCCAGGGACCTCTTGTCTACCTTCATCATCGAAGTCAGGGGAAGCCTGTCGACGACGACCACTCGGTCCGGTGCCTTGTAGTCGGCGAGGCTGGCCCGGGCGGCGGCGCGGAGCTCGGCCAGCAGCACCTCTTCGTCGCCCTGCCCGCCGGCGACCGGCACCACGAAGGCCACACCGATCTCGCCCAGCACAGGATCGGGGAAGCGACGACAGCCACCTGGTCCACCGCGGGGTGGAGCCCGAGCACACCCTCCACCTCGGCCGGATAGACGTTGTAGCCGCCCCGGATGTAGAGCTCATTGGCCCGTCCGACCAGGTGCAGATAGCCCTGGCCGTCGAGGAACCCGAAGTCACCGGTGGTGAGCCAACCGTCCTCGGCCAGCACCGCCGCCGTCGACGCCGCGTCGTAGGCCACCCCGCGGCCCCCGGGCCGCTGGGTGGGCCACCCCAGTACCCCCGCATGACGGCGTCAGAGCGCAGCCGGACGGTGCCCACCGCACCGGTCGGCACCGGACGTCCCCGGTCGTCGGCCACGGCCAGCGACACCCCCGACACCGGACGCCCCACCGTGGTGGCCACCACCTCGTCGGGGTCGCCGGGGACGGTGCCGGTACCGAGCGACGCCTCGGTCGACGTGTAGCGCACGACGATGGGAACACCGAGACGCTCCCGCATGGCCGCCACCAGTTCAGAGGGGACCCGGGACGCCCCGGTCCCGGCGATGCGCAGCGAGGAGAGGTCGGCGTGGGCCATGTCGGGATGGGCCAGGACCAGCGCCCACTGGGTGGGCACCCCCTGGGCCACGGTGATCCGCTCCTCGGCCATGATCCGGATGGCGTCGGCCGCTCGCCACGGCGTCGGAGTGATGACCGTGGTCACCCCGTGGGCGATCTCGTCCCAGGTCCGGGTCATCGATCCCACGTGGGCGAACGGGAGCGGCGACAGGCGACGGTCACCGATCGCCGACAGTACGTCGGTGCCGGCCGCCACCGCGGCCAGATTGCGGTGATCGAACACCGCCCCTTTGGGAAGTCCGGTGGTTCCGCTGGTCCAGACCACCGCCACTGGATCCGATCCCCGTAGGGGCGGCCGGTCCGGTGGGCACGGTCCGGTGGCGGCTTCCATGGCTGTCGACCGCCGGAGCACCGACCCGGTCGGTCCCTCGGGGGCGGGGGCACCGTCATCGACCACCGTCACCGCCGGCAGCGTGCGGTCGAGGATCGATCGCACCTCATGGGCGCTCAGGCGGAGATTGACCCCCGAGGTGATGGCCCCCAGACGGGTGACGGCTGCGTAGCAGACCATGTAGTCGATGGAGCTCGGGAGCAGCAGGCAGACCACCGAGCCCGGGGTCACGCCGTGCCGGGCCAACAACCCGGCCACGCCGTCCGCAGCTCGGTCCCACTCGGCGAAGGTCAGGTGCCGCCGGGGCGAGGACTCGGTCTCGGGCTCGACGTAGGCCTCTACCTCTGCGTTGGCCACCGCGGCCGCGGCCCAGGGCGTCGACGACCGTCTCGAAGTCCCCCTCAATCTGACGCGCCGTCATATCGGTGCCGACTGTAACAGCGCCATTCCCAGGAACGATCAGAACGGCCAGGCCAGCGGAGTTCAGAAGGTGAGAACACCGCGGGCCAGCTTGCCCGCCTCCATGTCCTCGACGATCTCTCGGAATCCCTCCACCGGTCGCTCCTCGGTCACCAGCTCGTCGAGCATCAGCCGGCCCGAGAGGTAGAGCTCCACCATCAGGGGAATGTCGTGATGGGGACGGGACGATCCGTACCGGCAGCCGAGCAGCCCACGGTCGACGTAGGCCAGGGCATTGACGTCGACCGCCACCTCGGTGCCCTGGGGCGGGATGCCGATGGCCAGGGCGTTGCCGCCCCAGTCGAGGACGTCGAGGGCGTTGCGGAGCACCGCCGGGTGACCTACGCAGTCGAACGACCAGTTGACCCCTCCGGTCCATCCGAGGGCACCGGTCACCCGGGCCGGGACCGGGCGGCACCAGCTCCCGGATGGCCGCCACCGCATCGGTTTTGGAGGCGTCAACGAAGTGGGTGGCACCAAACTTACGGGCCAGCTCCTCCTTGGAGGCCAGTGTGTCCACCGCGATGATCCGACTGGCGGCGGTCAGGCGGAGCCCCTGGATCACGTTGAGCCCCACCCCACCCACGCCGAACACCGCCGCCGTCTCGCCGGCCTGGACCTTGGCCCGATTGAGCACCGCCCCCACGCCGGTGAGCACCCCGCACCCGATGAGGCAGGCCGAGGTCATCGGCACCTCCTTCGAGATCTTGACCGCCTGGACCTCCTTGACGATGGTGGACTCGGCGAAGACCGACGTGGCGGCGAAGTTGGAGGCCGGCTCACCCTTGAACGTGAACGGCTGGGACACGTTCCCGAGGGTCTTTACGCACCAGGTGGGGTGCCCGGTGCTGCAGGCCCGGCACGTGCCGCAGCTGGCCAGGGTGGCGATGACCACATGGTCGCCCGGCTTGACCGATCGGACCTCGGAGCCCACTGCCTCGACCACCCCGGCGCCCTCGTGGCCCAGGACCGACGGGGCCTTCCACGGGATGGTCCCGTTGATCACCGAAAGGTCGCTGTGGCACACCCCGGCGGCGCCGATGGCCACCCTCACCTCGGTCGGCCCGGGCTCGCCGATACCCAGCTGGTCGGTGACCTCTACTCCGTCACCGGTGTAGACGATGCCTCGCATGGCACTCCTCCCTCTTTCGTCTCGAGTCGTGGTCAGTCAGGTGCAACGGTCGGTCTGGCCGTGGGTCACGCCGGGGCCCCATAGCGGTCGCCGTAGCTCGCGCTTGAGCACCTTGCCGCTGGCGTTGATCGGCAGCGACGTCCACCGCCACCACCGACCGGGGGACCTTGTAGTTGGCCAGTCGCTCCCTGGCCCAGGCGATCAGAGCCGTCCTCCAGCATCGTCGGGGCGCGGTGCCGGCCGGACGGCACCACCAGGGCCAGGCCCACCTCGCCCATCCGCCGGTCGGGCACGCCGATGACCGCCACCTGGCCGACGGACGGGTGCTGTCGCAGGACGGCCTCGACCTCGGCCGGATAGACGTTGAAGCCGCCGCTCACGTACATGTCCTTCAACCGGTCGGTGATGGTCACGTTGCCGGCCGCGTCCATCACCCCGATGTCGCCGGTGTGCAGCCAGCCGTCGCGGTCGATGGCCGCGTCGGTGGCCTCGGAGTCGTTGAAGTACCCCTGCATCACGTTGTAGCCCCGCACGACGATCTCGCCGGCCTCGCCGCCGGGCATCTCGGACCCGCGTCGGTCCGACGATGCGGACCTCCACGTCGGGGATGGCCCGGCCCGATGTCCCGGCGATGACCTCGGCGGAGTCGCCCCGCCGGCACATGGTGACCGTGCCGCTCGCCTCGGTCAGGCCGTAGGCGGTGAGCACGGTCTCGATGCTCGAGCTCGGACCACAGCCGCTCGACCAGCTCCACCGGCACCAGGGCCGCCCCGGTCACCACCAGGCGCAGGGTGGACAGGTCGAACCCCTTGCGATCGGGGTGGTCGAGGATGGACTGGAAGATGGTGGGCGGGCCCGGGCAGCACCGAGATGCGCTCCTCCTCGATCCGGCGCAGCACCCCGTCCACGTCGAAGACCGGCTCGGGCACCATGGTGGCCCCGGTCATCAGGCAGGCCAGGATGCCGGCCTTGTACCCGAAGGTGTGGAAGAAGGGGTTGACGATCAGGTAGCGGTCGCCCTGGCGGAGCCCGACCACCTCGGACCAGGTGGCGAAGGTCCGCAGGGTCTGGCCGTGGGTGGTCATGGCCCCCTTGGGGCGGCCGGTGGTCCCCGAGGTGAACACCAGGTCGGAGAGGTCTCCCGCCGTGATCGACGCGGTCCGGCCGGCGGCCACGTCGGCCGAGCAGAGGCCTGCCTTCGTGGAGGAAGACCTCCCACTCGACGACCGGGTCGCCCTTGGCGGTCGGGCGGGTTGCACGCCGTCGTCGGTGCGCAGGACCACCACCCGCTCGAGGTCGGGCACCGTGTCCCGGCCGCCACCGCCTCGTCCAGCATCCGCGGGTAGTCGGTGCCGAGGAACCCCTCGACGGTGAAGAGGATCCTGGCCCCCGACTGGCGCAGGATGTAGGCCGCCTCGGCCCCCTTGAACCGGGTGTTGAGGGGCACCAGCAGGGCGCCGGCCCCCACCGCGCCCAGAGCGGCCATGACCCACTCGGCGCAGTTCGGGGCCCAGATGGCCACCCGGTCACCCCGCTCGATGCCGTTGGCCACGATGGCCCGGGTGGCGGCGGCCACCTGCTCGGCCAGCTCGTCGAAGGTCAGGCGGGTGGTGGTGCCGCCCGGGCCGTGCACGTCGACCAGGGCCTCGGCGTCGCCCGAAGCGGGCGGCGGCGTCCTCCACCAGACCGGGGATGGTCCCCCACTGGAGATCCCCGCGGGGATCGGTCACATCTGACACGTCGTCAGGGTAGTGCATCGCCCCACCGACCCGGCCAGGCGGACGGAGCCGGCCCGGTCCCGCCCGGGCGTCGGCCCGGCCGCCGGCCGCGGCTACTAGGGATGCTGGCTGCTGACCGAGACCACCTCGCCGGTCATGAAGGTGGCGTAGTCGCTGGCCAGGAAGACGATGACGTTGGCCACCTCCCACACCTCGGCCCCCCGGCCGAACACCTCCCGCCGGCTCAGCTCGGCCAGCTCCTCGTCGGCCATGACCCTGTTGAGGAACGGGTGGACGGCCAGGCTGGGCGAGACGGCGTTGACCCGGACGCCGTGGGGCGCGGCCTCCACGGCGCTGCACCGGGTGAGGGCCATCACCCCGGCCTTGGCCGCGGCGTAGTGGGACTGGCCGGCCTGGGCCCGCCAGCCGAGCACCGAGGCGTTGTTCACGATGACCCCGCCCTGCCCCCGGCCGTAGAAGTGGCGCAGGGCGGCCCGGGTGCAGCGGAAGGTCCCGGTCAGGGTGACGTCGAGGACCAGCGACCACTGCTCGTCGGTCATGTCCACCACGTCCACCTGGCCGCCCAGGCCGGCGTTGTTCACGGCCACGTCGAAGCGACCGTGCCGCTCGACGGCGGCGTCGTAGAGGTGCTGCACCTGGGCCTCGTCGGTCACGTTGCACGGCACGGCCAGCGGGCGGTCGCCGTCCGACTCGGGCAGTTCGGCCAGCGCGTCGGCCGCCTCGCCCAGACGGCGCTCGTGGGCGTCGGAGATCACCACCGTCGCCCCCTCCTCCACGCACCGCTTGGCCGTGGCGAAGCCGATGCCGGTGCCGGCCGCGGCGGTGATGACCACGATCTTTCCGGTCGAGCAGTCCGTGGCCCGGCGGCGGGACCGGGGCCAGCGGCTCGCCGATCGGGGTGGCCCCGTCCGGTGGTGGCGTCGGTCATCGGGATCGGTCCCCTTGGGCTCGGGCGGCAGGCCGAGGACCCGCTCGCCGATGATGTTCTTCTGGATCTCGTTGGAGCCGCCGTAGATGGTCTCGGACCGGCTGAACAGGAAGGTGCGCTGGAACTCGTCGAGCTCGTAGGGGAACCCCTCGGCCACCAGGCCGGCCGGGCCCGCGGATGTCCATGGCCAGCTCGCCCAGCTGCCGGTGCCAGGTGGCCCAGTACAGCTTGATGATCGAGGCCTCCGGTGGCGCCACCGGCCCGTCGTAGCCGGACAGGCTGCGCAGGGTGTTGTAGCGGAGGATCTCCAGCTCGGCGTAGGAGCGGGCCAGCCGCTGGCGGACGACCGGGTCGGCGGCCGAGCCGTTGGCCCGGGCCACCTCGACCAGGTGGTCGAGCTCGCGTCGGAAGGACGAGCTGGTGGCCGAGCAGGCCGACGCCACGCTCGAAGGCCAGCGTGGCCAGGGCCACCCTCCATCCCTGGCCCACCTCCCCGACCACGTGGTCGGACCGGGTCCGGGCCCCGTCGAAGAAGACCTCGTTGAACTCGGAGGTCCGGGTGAGCTGGGTGATGGGCCGGACCTCCACGCCGGGCTGGTCCATGGGCACCAGCAGATAGGAGAGGCCGTGGTGCCGGATCGAGCCCGGCTCGGTCCGGCACACCACGAAGCACCAGTCGGCCTGATGGGCCAGCGAGGTCCACACCTTCTGGCCGGTGATCACCCACTCGTCGCCGTCGAGCTCGGCCTTGGTCTGGACGTTGGCCAGGTCGCTGCCGGCGTTGGGCTCCGAGTAGCCCTGGCACCACAGCTCGGTGCCGGCCAGGATGGGGGGAGGAAGCGGGCCTGCTGCTCGGGCGTCCCGTACTGGATGAGGGTCGGGCCGAGGAGTCCCTCGCCGAGGACGCTGACCCGTCCCGGGGCCTTGGCCCGGACGTACTCCTCGTTGAAGATCACCTGGTGGGCGATGGAGGCGCCCCGACCCCCGTGCTCGACCGGCCAGCCGATGCCGGTCCAGCCGTCGGCGGCCAGCACCTTCTCCCACTCCAGCCGGGTCTCGAACCCGAAGGTCTCGTCCCCCGAGCCGCCGCGGCCGCCCGAGGGCGGCGAACTCGCCGACCACGTGGTCGGACAGCCAGGCCCGGACCTCCTTGCGGAAGGTCTCGTCCTCGGGTCGGTCTCGGAGGTCCATGGTGGTGGGAGTCCTGTATCGTCGAGTGCGGGGTGACGGCCCGGACACGGCCGGAACGCCGGAGCCGGCCTCGTCCACCCGGGCGGTCCGGCGAAATCTGACGCGACGTTAGCAAACCGTCTCGGCCTCCCCGGGACAGGGCGACCACGGCGGTCTCGGTCCGGGCGGGAACAGCGCCCGGGCCCGATGGCGTTGACCAGGGTGACCGTCGACGGGTCGGCGAGCCGGGCACGGCGTCCGCGAGGCGGCCGAGCACCAAGGAGGCACAGTGACGAGGAGAGCACATGGCAGCGAACACCGGAACCGACACGGGCGACCGGGTGGAGCTGACCGACGAGGAGTGGAGGGCCAAGCTGTCGCCGGAGCGCTACGCCGTGCTGCGCCAGAAGGGCACCGAGCCGGCCTGGTCGGGCGAGCTGCTCCACGTCGAGGGCAGCGGCATGTTCACCTGTGCCGGCTGCGGGGCCGCACTGTTCCCCAGCGACACCAAGTTCGAGTCGGGTTCGGGATGGCCCAGCTTCTACCAGGCCCTCGACGACGGGGTCATCGAGGAGCACGTGGACAAGAGCTTCGGCATGCGCCGGACGGAGATCACCTGCGCCCGCTGCGGCGGCCACCTCGGCCACGTCTTCCCCGACGGGCCGGCGCCCACCGGTCAGCGCTACTGCGTGAACTCGCTCTCCATCGAGTACGAGCCCGACGTGGGCTGAGATCGAGCACGGAGCCCGACCCGGGCCGAGGTCCGGGTCATCCGGTCCTCGAGCAGCTCGAACAGATCGCCCAGGGCGCCGGCTTCGGCGGTGCCGCCCGGCCCGGACCAGAGCCGGTCGGCGTCGGCCAGGGCCTGACAGGCCTCGAAGACCTCGTGCTTGGTGAGGCTCACCGAGGGCGAAGCGGAGCGCCCGGGCTGATCCGGCCGCCTCGGCCCGACGCCGGAGCACGAGCGGCACTCCGTCCGCGGTCAGCGGCGCTCGGCGGTGCACGCGGGAGTCCCGAGCGCGTCGTCGGCAGCCTCGGCCCCACTGCCGGCGTCGTCGGCCGCTTCGGCCTGGGGACGCTCGATCCGGTGCACGTCGACGGTGGCGAACCGGAGGCTGGCCCCGACCTCGTCGGCCACGATCTCCACCTTGAACCGTCGGTCGCCCTCCTCGGTCTCCCAGCTGCGCTGCTCGAGCCGGCCGGTGACCACCACCCGCATGCCCCGGGTCAGGCTGAGGGCCACGTTCTCGGCCAGGTCGCGCCAGGTCACCACGTCGAAGAAGGAGGTCGACTCCTCCCACTCGTTGGTCTCGCGGTTCTGCCAGCGCCGGTTGACGGCCACGCCAGGGTGGTGGTGGCCTGGCCGTCCCGGGTGTAGCGGATCTCCGGATCCCGGGTCAGGTTGCCGGTGATGGTGGTGGTGGTTGCCGTGGTCATGGCGATTCCCTTCTCTCGTGCACCGCGGTGCGTCGTCCGCCGGGTACGGGCCAGGTCCGTCCCGGTCCGGGTCGCCCGCCGTGGGCGACAGCGCCATGATGCGGGACCCACCTTGCCCGGGTCCGGCGTCAGGAGCTGGCCGGAGACCTTGCCGGCGGCCACACCGACCGGTGCCACGGCGGATCGATCCCGGTCCGCTCCCGGTCCGCGGGCAGCTCGGGATCGACATTGGTCGCGGCCTACACTGGCCGGGCACCGTGCCGACGCGGGGCCCGTGCGGAGCAGGCCGGATGGAACAGGCTGAGGACGAGCAGGACGACACCGAGGAGCCGACGGGCCATGAGCCGCACCGGACTGGCGCCGCTACGGGGACGATCTCTACACCGAGCCCGACGGCGACCCCGACACGCTGTCCAACCTGGGCCCGCTGACGGCCCTGGCCGGCGTGTGGCAGGGAGGCGGGGGTCGACGATGCACATCCCGATCGCCGGCGGTCGACCGGGCGCGGAACACAACATTCGTCGAGCGCTATCGAGCTCCAACCCATCGACCGCCAGACCAACGGGCCCCAGCTCTTCTACGGCCTCCGCTACCACACCCACATCGTGAAGCCCGGGCGAGGTGGAGACCTTCCACGACCAGGTGGGCTACTGGCTGTGGGAGCCGGCCACCGGCACCGTCACCCTCACCCTCGGCATCCCCCGGGGCCAGGTCCTGCTGGCCGGTGGCACGGCCGAAGCCGACGCCACCGAGTTCGAGGTCCGTGCCGCCGTCGGCTCCGAGGTCTACGGCATCCTGTCCAACCCCTTCCTCGACCAGGCCTTCCGCACCCTCAGCTACCGGATGCACGTCACCGCCCATCCCGACGGCACCTGGTCCTACGAGGAGGAGGGGGTACTCGACATCCCCGACCGCGACGAGCCCTTCTCCCACATCGACCGCAACACCCTGACCAGGATCGGACCGCCCACGCCCAATCCCTTGGCCCTGGCCGCCGCAACCTGACGGCGGGAGTCTGGGCATTGGCAACCTACGAAGCGAAAGCAGGACCTTCCCATGAACCATCTGATGCGAGAGCTGGCCCCGGTCACCGACGAGGCCTGGACCCAGATCGACGAAGAGGCGACCCGCTCGCTCAAGCACTACCTGGCCGCCCGCCGCCTGGTCGACTTCACCGGCCCGCTGGGTTGGGACCACTCGGCCGTCGACACCGGTCGGATCGACGTCCTGGCCATCGGATCCCTCGGAGCGGTCGAGGTGGCCCGCCGCCGGGTGGCTGCCCCTGATCGAGTTGCGATCGCCGTTCTCACTCGATCGGGCCGAGCTGGCCGCCGCCGACCGCGGGGCCACCGACCTCGACCTCGACGCGGTCATCGCCGCCGGGCGCGCCGCCGCCCTGGCCGAGGACCACCTCGTCTTCCACGGCTACGAGGAGGCCGGCGTCGCCGGGATCATCCCGGCGTCGCCCCACGAGAAGGTGGCCATCAGCGACGACTACAACCACTATCCCGAGCACGTGGCCCGGGCCGTGGCCGCCCTCCGGTCCGCCGACATCGCCGGGCCCTACGCCATCGCCCTCGGAGCCCGGTGCTACACCGGCGTCACCGAGACCACCGAGCATGGCGGCTATCCGGTGTTCGAGCACCTCCGCCAGATCCTCGGCGGCCCGGTGGTGTGGGCACCGGCGGTGGACGGAGCCGTCGTCCTCAGCCAGCGGGGTGGCGACTTCGAGCTCGACCGTCGGCGAGGACTTCTCCGTCGGCTACCGCTCCATCGACGCCGACCTCGGTCGACCTGTACATCGAGGAGAGCCTGACCTTCCGGATCAACACCGCCGACGCCGCCGTCCACCTGGCCTACCTCTAGACCGCCGACCGGCAACCTGGCCGGGCCCCGAGCCGGGCCCCGGTCCCGCTACTCCCCGGTCAGATCGGTGGCGAGCTCGTGGCGGGTGGCTTCGCCCAGGACGGCACCCGGAAACCCGTCGGGGTACTCGGGGTGATTGACGACCAGCCTCACCTCCACCTCGGGCTGGGTGAAGGCCGCCGACTGGGCTTCGGTGAAGTGGAAGCGCACGTAGTGCACGGCCGACGTGGTGGCGGCCCGGGTGAGGTTGGCCTGGTGCTCCTCTTCGGGAGCGGAGACGATCACCTCGGCCGAGGGGCCCGTCCCGATGCGCAGCTCGCACGCGGTCTCGATGCCCACCAGACGCGGCAGCCAGGTTCTCAGCTCCTCTTCCGAAGTGAGCTCGAGGAACAAGGTGGCCGACAGCTCCCCGGCTGAGGGCACCAGCCGGTTGTAGACGTCGAGCTCGTGCTGGATCTGCTGGTCGGAGACCATGCGCTCGGTGCGGGCCATCTCCTGGACCTGGAAACGCATGGTGAGCCGGCTCTCGAAGGTCAGGGTCACCACCGGGCCGACACTGATCCGGCGCAGCTTCTTGACCGCGATCACCTGGGCCCGGAACTGGTCGCGTTCGCGCTCGTAGGCGCGTTGGTCGGCGATGTCGTCGAGTGTCAGCGGTCTCGTGGTCATGACAGGTGATCCCTCATCGACAGTGCCAATGCCCGGTCCCGGTTCAAACCGGGACCGGGGGCACCAGCGTCAATCAGGCGACCGAGGCCAGTCCTTCGGTGAAACGGCCGGCATGGCTCTTCTCGGCCCGGGCCAGCGTCTCGAACCATTCGGCGATCTCGTCGAATCCTTCGTCCCGGGCGGTGCGGGCGAATCCGGGGTACATCTCGGAGTACTCGTAGGTCTCGCCCTCGACCGCGGACTTCAGGTTGTCCTCGGTCGGGCCGACCGGCACGCCGGTGACCGGGTCGCCGACCTCGCGGAGGAAGTCGAAGTGGCCAAAGGCGTGACCGGTCTCCCCCTCGGCCACCGATCGGAACAGGGCGGCGACATCGGGATAGCCCTCGACGTCGGCCTTCTGGGCGAAGTACAGGTAGCGGCGATTGGCCTGGCTCTCGCCGGCGAACGCCTCTTTGAGATTTCCCTCGGTCTTTGAATCTTTCAGTGCTGGCACGTTGTTCCTTTCTAGGGGGTGGTGGTCGTGGAGACTCCCACGATCTTCTTGCTGGTGGGCTCGGGTCGGTCGGTCATCTACCGGCCGTGACCGGTTGTCGGCGGCCCCGGCTCGATGGTCGACATCCGGGGCACAGGCCGCGGAAGACGATCTCGGCCGAGCCGACCTCGAACCCCTGGTCGGCGCCGTCGGGCACCTGCAGGTCGGGGAAGGCGGCAACCAGATCGCGCACGCTGCCGCACCGACGACAGACCAGATGATGGTGGGGATCGTCCACGTTCGGATCGAACCGGGTCATTCCGGTCCCGACGTCGAGGCGGGCGATCTCCCCCAGCTCGGCCAAGTCGTGCAGGGTCTGGTACACGGTCTTCAAAGAGATGGTCTCCATCTCTTTGCTCACCAGGGCATGGACCGCCTCGGCTGAGGGATGGGTGACGTCCCCTTGGAGCACCCGGAAGATGCACTGCCGCTGGGCCGTCACCTTTCGGCCGGTCGACCGGAACAGTTCGGTCAGCTCCTCGGGGGTTCTCATCGACGGCATCATATCACCAACAATTGTTTGTCAACAATGATTGTAGAAATCTTCCCGGTCCTGGGTGGTGCCGGCCCGGGGCCGGTTCCCACCTGTGGCAGGCTTTGACCATGTCGGATCCCGCCCGCGTCGCCGAGCCGGGCGCGGGTCGGTTCGACCGGACGGACGCCCTGCAGCGACTGGCCGACCAGACCTTCGACGTGCTGGTCATCGGGGGCGGCATCACCGGGGCCGGGGTGGCACTGGATGCCGCCAGCCGGGGGCTGCGGACCGCCCTGGTGGAGAAGGACGACTTCGCTTCGGGTACGTCGTCGAAGTCGTCCAAGCTGATCCACGGTGGCCTCCGCTATCTGCAGCAGGGCGAGTACCGCCTGGTCTACGAGAACCTGGCCGAGCGCCAGCGCCTGCTCGACAATGCGCCCCACCTGGTGTCCCCGCTGCCCTTCCTGATCCCCCTGTTCGGAAAGGAGGGGGTGGTCAACGCCAGCATGGCCCGCGTCTACCGCACCGCCCTGTGGCTCTACGACCTCACCGGCGGGGTGCGGATCGGCCGTCGCCACGAGAAGGTGTCGCGGGCCCAGGCCCTGGAGCACATGCCAAACCTCCGGGCCGATCTTCTGGCCGCCGGTTTCCTCTACTGGGACGCCCGTGCCGACGACGCCAGGCTCACCTTGACGGTGTTGCGCACCGCCGTGCTCGACCACGGGGCCGTTGCCGCCAACCACGCGCCGGTCACCGCCCTCACCACCGCGTCCGACGGCCGGGTGACGGGGGCCCGGGTCTCCCCCGACGGAGGCGCTCCCTTCGAGATCGGCGCCGCGGTGGTGGTGAATGCCGCCGGGGTCTGGTCCGATCAGGTCCGCGAGCTGGACGAGCGGAGCAATCCCCACTCCATCCGTCCCGCCAAGGGGATCCACATCACCGTGCCGGAGCGGGTGTTCCCGTGCGACATCGCCGCCGTGATCCCGGTGCGAGAGGACCGCCGGTCGATCTTCGTGGTGTCGTGGGGGGCCCAGGTGTACCTGGGGACGACCGACACCGAGTGGGACGGTCCCCTCGACGACCCGGGCTGCCTCCCCGAGGACGTCGAGTACATCCTGAACGCGGCCAATGCCATCAGCACCGCGCCGATAGAACGCGCGCGACATCACCGGGATCTGGGCCGGACTGCGACCGCTGCTGGCTCCGGTGGAGGGAAAGCACGCTCCGAGCGAGCGGACCGCCGACCTGTCACGCCGCCACACGGTGCGGACATCCGACGCCGGTCTGGTCACGGTGACGGGCGGCAAGCTGACGACGTACCGGAAGATGGCTGAAGACACCGTCGACGTGGTCGTCAGGGCGCTCGGACGCCGATCACTGCGGTGCCGGACCAAGGACCTTCGGCTCCGGGGAGCGGGCGGTGGCGGCCACGCCCCGGCCCGGGCCGGGGGTGCCGGGCAGGCGGACCGCGGTTCGAGGCCGACCGGGCCGCCGCCATCGCCGCCCACCTGGCCGGTCGCTTCGGATCGGAGACCCCCGATGTGCTGGCGCTGGTCGGCGCGGTGCCCGACCTCTTGAGCCACTGGTCGAGGGACTCGACTACCTCAGGGTCGAGGCGCTGTACGCCGTGCGCCGGGAGATGGCCACCACGGTGGCCGACGTCCTCGATCGCCGGACCCGGTCCACCCTCCGGGACGCCCGGGCCGCGGCGCGGTCGGCCGGAGACGTGGCCGCCCTGATCGGTCCGGCGCTCGGGCTGGGACGCGGGAAGGATCGCCGACGAGGCCCGCACCTACGCCGACCGGGTGTGGGCCGAGCTGGCCCGGGCCGGACTGGAGCCCGCCGACCCCGGCGGGCCGGATCGGTCGGTGGCCACCGGTGGCGGCACATCGGAGCCACGATGACCAGACCCACTCCGGTCACCCCCATCGACGCCGCGCCCGGGGAGTGTGGCCGACCACCTCGGGCGGCCTCGCACGGTCCGTCGACGATGCCCTGCGTCAACGCCTGGCCGGAGCCTGCACCGAGGTGTCCGATCTCGACGACGACCGGGCCGAGGCCGGCCGGGACTGGTGGCCACTGGCCATCAGCTGGGCCGTGGCCGGGGAGGTGCCGGCCCGTCCGGCCGTGGTGGCACGACCGACCGACACCGACCAGGTGGCGGCGGTACTGGCCCTCTGCCACGAGGCCCGGGTGCCGGTGACGGCGACCGGAGGCCGCAGCGGCGTGTGCGGGGCCTCGGTCCCGCTGTTCGGCGGCGTCGCCCTCGATCTCTGCGGACTCTCGGGCATCGTCGAGGTCGACTCGAGCTCGCTGGTGGCCGACCTGCGGGCCGGCACCTTCGGGCCCGATGTCGAGTCGGGGTTACAGGACGGGTACGGGTTGACGCTCGGGCACTGGCCCCAGTCGATGGACCTCTCGACCGTCGGGGGTTGGCTGGCCTGTCGGGGCGCGGGCCAGTACTCCAACCGCTACGGCAAGATCGAGGACATGGTCATCGGCCTCGAGGTGGTGCTGGCCGACGGCCGGGTGGTCCGGACCGGCGGACACGGTCCCCGGTCGGCGACCGGCCCCGACCTGACCCAGCTGTTCGTGGGCAGCGAGGGCACCCTCGGCGTGATCACCGAGGGCCGATTCCGGGTCCACCCGGTCCCCGAGGGCGAGGGACGCCGGGCCTTCGGCTTCCCCTCGTTCGCCGACGGCCTCGACGCCTGCCGGCGCATCCTCCGGCGGGGGGCCACCCCGGCCGTCCTGCGCCTCTACGACAACACCGAGTCGGCCCGGTCGTTCTCCCATCCGGAGACCAACGTCCTCATCGTGCTGGACGAGGCCGATCCCGGGCTGGTCGCGGCCACCCTGGCCGTGGTGGATGCCGAGTGCCGGGGGCGGACCGGTTGGACGACGAGTTGGTCGACCGGTGGCTGGAGCACCGCAACGACGTGTCGGCGCTCGCCCCCCTGTGGCGATCGGGCATCGTCGTCGACACCGTGGAGGTGGCGGCCCGGTGGAGCGCCCTGCCCGGACTGTACGAGGCCGTGCTCGGGGCGCTGGGTGGCGTTGCCGGCACCCTGGTCGCCTCGTCCCATCAATCCCATGCCTACACCGACGGCGCCTGCCTCTACTTCACGTTCGCCGGGCCAGCCCCCCGACGGTCAGGATCCCGACCGGCCCGACCCGGCCGGATGGGCGGCCACCTACTACCGGCGGGCCTGGGACGAGGTCACCCGGGCCACCATGATGGCCGGAGGGGCGATCAGCCACCACCACGGGATCGGCATCAACCGGGCCCGCTTCCTGGCCGAGGCCCTGGGGCCCGGCTTCGACGTGCTGGCCTCCGTGAAGCAGGCGCTCGATCCCCGCGGCATCCTCAACCCCGGAAAGCTCGGACTCGACAGTCCGTTCGGGGAGGTGACCTGGCCGTGAGCATTCTGGTCGTCGATGTCGGGACCTCGGGGGTGCGGGGGGCGGTGGTGCGCCCGGACGGCACCGTCGAGCACGTCCACCACATCCCCGTCCTGCCCGACACCCCGTTCCCCGGGCTGGTCGAGTTCGACGCGGTGGCCATGGCCGACGCGGTGCGTGGCCGTGGCCTCGGCCAGCCTGGCCGATGGTGGTCCGGTCGAGGCCGTCGGGATCGCCAACCAACGGGCCTCGACCATCGTGTGGGACCGCGCCACCGGTGCTCCGGTGGCTCCCGGGACTCGGGTGGCAGGACCTGCGCACGGTGGGTGCCTGCCTCGAGCTCCAGGCCCAGGGTATCCGGGTGGCACCGAACGCCTCGGCCACCAAGGTGGCGGCTCTGCTCGACCTGGCCGATCCCGACCGGTCGCGCTCGGAGCGAGGTGAGCTGGCCTTCGGCACCGTCGACACCTGGGTGGCATGGACACTCTCGGAAGGCCGCCTGCACGTCACCGACGCCTCCAACGCCGGCGTCACCGGGCTCACCTACGCCGACGGCTCGGACTGGAGCCCGGAGATACTCGACTCCCTCCGGATCCCAGCCGCCATCATGCCCACCATCATCGACTCGACCGGGGCGGTGGGGCCGGTCGACGCACTGCGCGGGACGGCCGCTGCTGGCCGGCATGGCCGGCGACCAGCAAGCCTCCCTCATCGGCCAGGGATGCACCCGGCCGGGCCAGGCCAAGGCGACGTTCGGCACCGGGGGCATGCTCGACCAGTGCGTGGGGCCCGAGCGACCGGCCCAGGCGGCCCGGGGCCCGGCCGGGACCATCCCCATCATCGCCTGGCGCCGGGGAGGGAGGTCCACCTGGGGGGTCGAGGCCATCATCCTGTCCGCCGGCACCTGCGTGGAGTGGCTCCGCGACGATCTCGCCATCATCGGGTCAGCGGCCGAATCAGCCGAAGTGGCGGCCCGCTGCCACGACACCGGGGACGTCTGGTTCGTGCCCGCCCTCCTCGGCCTGGGCACACCGGTGTGGGACTTCGGGGCCAGGGGCACCTTCACCGGTCTCACCCGCGGCAGCGGGCGCCCCGAGTTGGTGCGGGCGGTCCTCGAGGGGGTGGCCCACCGCGGCGCCGATCTCGCCGAGGCGGCAGCCTCGGACTCGGGACTTCCCATCGGGGCCCTCCGGGTCGACGGGGGCATGTCGGCCAATCCGGTGTTCATCCAGGCGCTGGCCGACGCCTGCGGGCGCCCGATCGAGATCGCACCGGTCCTCGAGGCCACCACCCTGGGGGCGGCCTATCTGGCCGGTATGGCCGTGGGCACCTGGGACGGCGAGGACGAGGTGGCGGCGGCGTGGACTCCTCGACTGGTGGTCGACCCGGTCGTCGACGACCAGTCCCGTCTCCAGCTGAGGGCACGATGGCTTGAAGCCCGGGCCCGGTCCGAGGCCACCATCCCCGAATTGTCGGCCCTTGACTTCTGAGCCGGCCGGGCCCCGTCAGAGACCGCGGAGTTGCCCTCCGACATGGGCGAATCATTGAAGAATGGGCCCGGGAACACCTAGAGTGGGTGCGTCACCACGCTTGGCGAAACCGATGCAACCGGCGACGGCAGGGGAACCAGGGGAGCGCATGAGCACGGACATCGGGACAGTCGGAGCCGAGCCGGCACCGCCAGTGAGACCCGGACCCACACAGATCGACGAAGCGGTGGCCACGGCCAGGAACCTCCACCACGCCCTGTCCAGCGTGCTCCTCGGGACGCCGAGGGCCGTGACCTTCGCGGTGGTGGCGGCGCTGTCAGGCAACCACTTGCTGATCGAGGACGTGCCCGGCGTGGGCAAGACGGTGATGGCCAAGGCTCTGGCCACCGCCCTCGGTGTCCAGCTGTCGAGGGTCCAGGGCCACCCGGACCTGCTGCCCTCGGACGTGACCGGGGTTACCGTGTTCTCCCCGGACACGGCCACGTGGGAGTTCCGGCCCGGCCCGGTCTTCGGTCATGTCGTCCTGCTCGACGAGCTCAATCGGACGCCCCCCCGCACCCAGTCCGCCCTGCTCGAGGCGATGGAGGAACAGCAAGTGTCGGTGGACGGCGAGTCGTGGCCCCTCCCCCGACCCCACCTGGTCATCGGCACCCAGAACCCCATCGGTCAGCTCGGCACCTACCCCCTGGTGGAGAGCCAGCTCGACCGGTTCGGCGTGTCCACCTCGATCGGCTATCCCGACGCCGAGGTCGAGACCCGGTTGGTGCTCCACAGCGGGGGCCGCTACGCCCTCGACTCCCTGGTCCCGGTGTCCGACCCGGTCCGGTGGGGACGCGCCATCGACGCCACCGCCACCGTCCAGGTGGTCAACACGGTGGCCGAGTACGCGGTGTCGCTGGTCAGGGCCACTCGGACCGCCGGCACCGTGCGTCTCGGCGCCAGCCCCCGGGCCGCCATCTCGCTGATCCGCTCGGCCCAGGCCTACGCGGTGTTGAACGCCCGCGCCTACGTCACCCCCCTGGACATCCAGGCGGTGGCGGTGGCCTGTCTCTCCCACCGGCTGGTGGCCGAGGGGAGCGGAGGAGCCGGGTCGACGCTGGTCGGCCGGATCATCGCCGAAGCACCCGTCCCCCCGACGTGAACCCGACCCGACCCGGACCCGAGCGGTCGGGGCGGCGTCTGGCCCTCACCGTCATGGCCGGAGTGGTCGGCGGTGTCGGCGGAGTGGCGGTCACCAGAGCGTTGTTCGGACCGCGAGCGGTGGTGGTCGGCGCCGTGGTCGGTCTGACCGCCCTGGCGTCGGGTCTGCTCCTGTCGTGGGAGGTGGCGACGGCCCGGCGGCGCGGCCAGACCAAGCGGCTCCCCGGAGGGAGGAGGCTCCGCACCCGGGTGCATCCGGTGGCGTGGTTCGGGCCGGTGGCCGGCAGCGTGGTGGCCATGGTGGCCTGGGCCGGCGTGGCCCACTCGAGCGGATCGGGCTGGGTTCAGGCGGTCGGGGCCCTACTGGCGGCGGTGCTGGCGGTCGGGCTGGTGTTGCCGGCGTTCCCGGCCGGCCGGGCCACCGTGTCGTGCATCGCCACCCCCTCGGACGGCGAGGCCGGCGGTCCGGTGACGCTGACCATGGTGGCCAACGGTCCGGTCCGGATCCGACCGCGCTACCCGGTCGGACCGGTGGCCCGGGCGGAGGGACCTCCCCGGGGGACGCGCCCGGTCGAGATGGACGTGGTCCCCGAGCGGCGCGGGGTTCTGGGCACCGTAGCCGTGGAAGTCGCCTCGTGCGCCCCCTTCGGGATCCTGTGGTGGGCGCGGGAGATGGAAGTGGCGTTGCCACGCCCCCTCCACGTGGCCCCGAGATCAGGAGCCCCGGGTCGCCCCGAGAGCAAACACGCCGATCCTCCCGGAGACGCTCCACTGTGGGTTCCCGCCGTGGTCGGGGAGCCCCGGGGCGTGCGCCCGTACCGTCCCGGGGACGCCCGGCGCTCGGTGCACTGGCCGGCCACCTCGCATACCGGGACGGTGATGGTGCGGGAGACGGAGCGGCACACCGACGATCCCCTGGTGGTGGACATGGTGCTGCCGGCCGACCCCTCGGAGGCGGAAGTGGTGTCGGAGCGGATGATGGCCACGGTCGGCCGCGAGTTGGTCCGGGGACGCCCGGTGATCCTCGGCACCCTCGAGGCCGACGGTCACGTCACCCGGCTGGTGCGGGACCGGGTCGACCTCGGAAGGCGTCTGGCCCGGGCGGTGGCTCCTCCCAAGGAGGCGACCGAGCCGACGGCCGACCCCCACCTGCCGCGGGCCCGGCGCCGGACCGGAGACCGTCGTGACCCTCTGGCAGCACATCGTCCAGGCCAACAAGCCGGGCCCGCCCGAGCACTCCATACCGTTCCGCACCGCCTCGACGGCGACGGTGGTGGTCGCCGTGGCCGCCTGCTGGAGCCAGGGCGAGCTCGGCCCGGCGTTCTCGCTGTTCGCCGTGGTCGCCACCGTGGTCGGCAACGTGCTGTCCTACCGGCGCCGCCAGAAACCGTGGCCGGTGGTCAAGCCCATCCTGGCGGTCTGCGCCGTGGGTGGGTTCGTGTGGTTCATCGCCCGGGTGAGCCATACCGCCACCCCCGGGGACATCTCCACCGTGGAGGCCCCCCTGGCGGTGCTGTTCGCCTGGGTGCTGTGCACCCACGCCTTCGACGTTCCCGCCCGGCGCGACGTCGCCTACTCGCTGGCCGGATCGGCCGCCCTGATGGCGGTGGCGGCCGCCCAATCGG
>CAVVGQ010000002.1:0-179526 GCA_963747825.1 uncultured Acidimicrobiales bacterium | reverse complement strand
CGAGCAGTACGTCGTATCCCTTTTCCGAGCGGAGGTTGGCCACGGTGACGGCCAGGAGATCTCCGTCGGGTATGTCGAGCTCGGTCCGAACCGCCTTGACCACCTCGCTCCGCCGGGAGACGAGCTCGGCGGACGAGGAGAGATCCACCCCGTGGACCACCACCCTGGCCCGCCGCCGGACGGCGCCGGGCAGGGCGTCGTGGGCGGCTGGGAAACGGCTATGACGTCGCGATCGAACGGGATGGTGACTCGGTTCAGCAACTTCACGAGCGGGGAACCTTGTTCCACAGGCTGTGCTCGGTGTAGAGGGTGACCGGTCGTCGTGCCGCGGGGATGGACAGCACCACCGGACGGCCGAGGGCGGCGCTGTAGGGAAGGTGAAAGTGGACGATGTCGAATCGCCCGCCGGCGAGAAGACGGCGGAACGTCGCCATCCAGCCGACATCGAGGTTGTGCCTGGCTCCCATCCGGTGCACGGTGATGCCCTGAGATTCGATGGCCGGCACCAGCGAGTCCTCAGAATTCGAGGACCAAGGCCAGCTCGTATTCGAAGGCGGCACCGTCACCGGTGGGTCACCAGGTCAACCAGGAGCCGCTCGGCACCTCCGTGGCCCAGGCTTTTGGTCACGAGCAGCACGCGGAAGCGTGACCCCGGCCTCCCAACTTCGCCTTCGCCGGGTCCTCGCACAGGGGCATGGTACTGGTGCGGAACCGCGGGGCTGCGAAGCCCACTACGCGGCAATTTGCGGTATCCTTGCCCGGGAAGCTTTGCGATTGGCTGAGAGGGGGTGAGCGTTCCGATGTCTGCCGTGGTATGGGAGTTTGGACAAACGCTCGAGGAGCCGGACACCTCGGTCATTCCCGACCGAGCCGCCTTCCCGGATCCTCTACAAGCACCGGGTGAAGCTACCTCGAGGCCATCCGGAACCTCTGGGACCATCGCGAGATCATCTACACGCTGGCCGAGCGCGATTTCCGGGCCCAGTACAAGCAGGCCGTCCTCGGGCGTCTTGTGGGCCGTGCTCAGCCCGGTGGCCACCCTGGCCATCTTCGTCGTCGTGTTCTCCAGGGTGAAGACATTCGGCAGCCAGGGGCTGCCCTATCCGCTCTACGCCTTCGTCGGCATCCTCTGCTGGAGCTTCTTCTCCACGTCCCTGGGCAACGGCGGGCAACTCGCTCCTCAGCAACAAGGCACTGCTGGCCAAGACCCAGTTCCCTCGGGAGTGCTTTCCCCTGGAGACCATGGGCGTCCACGCCCTGAACACCATGATCTCCTGGATCCCGCTCGACGTCTGCTGTTCGTCATCTTCGGACGGGCACCGAAGTTGGCCACCCTGTGGGTGCCCATGTTCATGGTCATCGAGGTGGTGTTTGCCGCCGGAGTCGGCCTGTCCGTCGTCCAGCGTCATCATCCAGATGCGCGACCTCATGCAGATGCTCCCCACTCATCACCTCGCTCGGTCTGTTCGCCACCCCGGTCATCTGGCCGTTCTCCGAGATCCCGACGGCCTACCACGTGGCCGGCGGGCACCTCGTCAAGAAGACCACTGGTCACCGGCCACCTCGTCCACGCCCACTGGGTGGGGGGATTCACCATCAACCTGCAGATGGTGTACGGATTCTTCAATCCCCTCGGTCCGGTGATCGCCGAGGCGCGGAACACCATGCTGCTCGGGCGAAGCCCCACAGTGGAACCTCGTCGGCGTCGCCGCCTCGGGGCCATCATGTACCTGCGGTGTCGGCTACCGCATCTTCAAGAGGTTGGAGGAGAACTTTGCCGACATTGCCTAACGGGACGATCGCAGGTCGAGGACGTCTGGAAGAAGTTCCGCGCCGACAAGACGGTGCCGAAGTTCTACGACCAGATGAAGCGGTTCGGGAAGTCGCTCGGCACCGGGCGCGCCGCCACGACTACCGGTGGGTGCTGAAGGACGTCACCTTCGATGTCCCGCCGGGCGGCACGCTGGGCCTGATCGGCATCAACGGCTCGGGCAAGACCACCCTGCTCAAGATCATCAGCCAGGTGACCTACCAGTCGGCCGGACGGTGCACCGTCCAGGGCAAGATCGGGGCCCTGTTCGAGTGTGACCAGCGGGATCCACCCCGAACTGACCGGCAAGGAGAACATCTACCTCTACGGCGCGGTGATGGGCATGCGGCGCCAGACCATCAGGAGCAATTCGACGAGATCGTGCGAGTTCGCCGGTCTGACCGACGCCGTCAACCGGCAGGTGAAGTTCTACTCCATGGGGATGCAGATGCGGCTGGGTTTCTCGATCGCCGCCTTCTCCGAGCCCGACGTCCTCCTGGTCGACGAGGTGCTGTCGGTAGGGGACGCCAACTTCCAGCAGAAGTGCCTCAAGCGCATCGGTGAGATCGTCCGATCCGGCACCACCCTGCTCTACGTCTCCCACGACCTGGCCTCGGTGGAGGCGTCCTGCGAGAAGGCGGTGTGGTTGGCCGACGCCGTGGTGCAGGCCTCCGGCCCGACGCGGGAAGTTGTGGCGAAGTACCGGGCGGCGGTCGAGCAGAATGCCGCCCTGACCACATCGACCGAGGGTATGGTCGAGGTTCTCAAGTGCGAGATCGAAGCCGCCGACGGGGGCCAAGCGCGCTCGGAGACCGATCTCGACGTGCGCCTGACGCTCCGCTCGCCCGAAGCCGCTCGAGGCCAACTTCTTCCTCGGGGTATCGCAGGGAAGCGCCTTCCCCATGTTCATCGTGCGATACAGCGGGTCGTTCCCAGCCGGTGACTTCGAGGTGACATGCCGTCTGCACCACCTTCCGGTGTCCAAGGGCCGGTACTCCCTCTGGCCGGCCATGTCGGGCCACCTCGGCGGCAAGGGCAAGCCGCTGCTTCCCTGGAGACCGGTGATGTCGTTCGACGTCATGGGACCCGACGCCTACAGCCTTCCCGAAGGCGTCATGGTCATGTGCCATCTTCGTCGGGGCCGACTGGGAGGTCAACTGAGCCCTCGTGGATCGGAGCCGCGTGGACGTGGTTGCACCGAGGGACGGGTCAGGGGAAGAAGACCCGCTCGGTGAGCGAGCCCGACCAGGCGTCCGGTCCGCATGCCGGCAGCCCGGGCCCACTCGATTCCGCGGTTGCCCGACTCGACCAGTAGCGGCAGGTGGAGGAGCAGCCACAACCACGACTTGGCCGCTCCGGCCAGGTTCCGCCGGGCCCCGGCGCGCTCGGTGCCGCCGGTAGAGGGCCGCTCCGCCGCGGCCGAAGGCGGCCCCCTGCCGGAACACCTCCAGAAGCCGGTCCGGTCCCGCTTGGACACCACCGCCCCGATCTCGATGACGAAACGGTATCCCTCGAGCTGGAGTCGCCAGCACAGGTCGATGTCCTCGCCGGTGAGCAGCTCCTCGGCGAACCCGCCCACGGCTTCGAAGGCCCGACGGCGGACGGCCAGGTTGGCGCCCAGCCCGGCCGGCAGGAAGCGCGAGTTGCAGCATGGATGCCGGCTTGGGAGGCGATGCACGGGAGGCCGTTGAGCGACCAGAAGTCGAAGACGCCGGCCACCACGTCGACCTCCTCGAGGGCCCGGGCGCAGCTGGCCAGCCAGCCGGGCTGCACCACGTCGTCGGCGTCGCAGAAGGCCAGGAGGTCGCCGCGGGCCGCCCGGACGCCGGCGTTGCGGGCGGCCGGGGCTCCGTCGCACCGCTGAGGCGTCGATGAACCGGATCCGCTCGTACCGCTCGGCACCATCGGGCCACGACCGGCGGCTCTGTCGGTCGAGCCGTTGTCGGCGATGACCAGCTCCCACTCGCCGTCGCACTCCTGGTCGACCAGGGCCTGGAGCTGGTCCTCCAGCCAGGGCATGCCGTTCCGCACCGGAACGACCACGCTGATCACGGCCCGGACCGCCCGACGGTCGTGGGCGTCCGACCGGCTGCACCGGCGCCCGGCCCGTGTGTCGATGCTCAACCCCTGCCTCCCCGCAGATGCCGTCCGGATCGGGCCCGGCTGTGCCTTGCTCGAGACGTGGTAGCTCGTCCTGCCGGCGGTTAGCCTAGCTCCGTGACGGCAGCCATGATCGTCCGGGGAGCACGGAGCACCGAGGGCGCGCCGACTGCCGGCTCCCGACGGCGTCACGGCGGTGGTGCTCACCCACATGAGGCCGCGGCCTGGCCGGTGACGTCGTCCGCTCCCTGCTGGACATCGAGGGTCTGGCGCCCGACCGGGTGATCGTGGTTGTCAACGGCGAGGGTGGCCTCGACGACCCCGAGCTCGAGTCGCGGGTCGCGGATGGTCCGGCTGCGCACGAACACCGGCCCGGCCGGAGGGTTCCGGGCCGGTCTGGTCGAGGCCTTCGCAGATCCCGCCACCGACTGGGCCTACCTGTGCGAGGACGACGTCGGCCTGTTCGACCTGCCGGCCGCCCCGCGACTGGCCGGGTTGCTGGACCGGATCGGCGACCTGGGCGACCGCGAGCCTCGGCGTGGGTGCGGTGGTGGCCTACGGTCGCAGTTTCGTCGGTCGCGGCGCCCACACCGTGAACATCGTGCCGCCGGCCGGGCCGCCGGCCGATCTCACCCGGTGGACGTCGCCTGTTGGGGTGCCACCTTGGTGACCCGGGCCGTGGTCGACGCCGGGGTCCTCCCCGATCCCGACTGGTTCTTCGGGCTCGAGGATTTCGACTTCTTCTGCCGGGTGCGCCAGGCCGGGTTCGAGGTCCTGGTCGACGGCGTGGCCGCCCGGCCGGTGGCCGGCCAGCAGACCATCGAGGGCCGGGAGGCGGCGCTCACCGCCAGCGCCGCCGACCGACGAGCGACGAGGCCGTGGCGGGCGTACTACCACGCCCGAAACTCGTTCGCCCTGGCCCGCCGTCACGGCCGGCCCAGCTGGTACGCCTGGCACCTGGCCTACTCGGTGCGGCATCTCCAGAAGGCCGCACAGCCGGCCCAGCGCTCGGCCATCGCCCACGGGCTGTGGGACGGGGCCCGGGGCCGTATGGGGCAGAACCCGACGCTATGTCCGCCGGGAGGGCGAGTTCGACCCGTCAGCAGACCGGGCGGGTCACATGACGCCCTGGACGATCCGCCAGTCGGCAGGCCGGTGGAGTAGCCGGTGTGCGGCATCGCCGGGCTCTTCGACCCGGGCTCGGATGGCGCCGGCCCGGAGCTCATGCGCCAGGTGCGCGGACATGACGGCCACCCTGACCCATCGGGGTCCGGACGCCGATGGCTCCTGGTCCGATCCCGGAGCAGGGGATCCATCTTCGGGCATCGTCGGTTGTCGGTGGTCGAGCTGGGGCCTGAGGGCAGCCAGCCCATGCACTCCGACCGACGGCCGGTGGGTCATCAGCTACAACGGGGAGCTCTACAACCATCGGGCCCTCCGGCACCGGTTGGCCGGCGAGGGCGCGGCCTTCCGGGGCGGGTCGGACACCGAGGTGCTGGTGGCCGCCGTCGAGCGCTGGGGCCTGGTCCCGGCCGCTGGAGGCGTGCGAGGGCATGTTCGCCCTGGCCCTGTGGGACCGACGGCAGCGTCAGCTTCATCTGGTCCGCGACCGCTTCGGCGAGAAGCCGCTCTACTACGGCTGGGTCGGCGAGGTCGTTGGCCTTCGCCTCCGAACTGAAGGCCCTGTGCGTCCTGCCTCGGTTCGATGCCGAGATCGACCGGGACGCCGTGGCCCTCTACCTCCGCCACAACTGCGTACCGGCGCCGCAGACGATCTACCGAGACGTCACCAAGCTGTGTCCCGGCCAGATGGTCACCTTCGATGCGGACACCAGGCCCGGTGTGCTTCCCTCGCCCCACCCCTACTGGTCGGCCCGCCGGGCCATCGAGGAGGCCCGGAGCCATCCCCTGGACGGACCGGTCGAACTGCTCACCGACCGGCTGGAGTCGGTGCTGTCCGAGTCGGTGGCAGCTCGCATGGTGGCCGATGTCCCGGTCGGGGCCTTCCTGTCGGGGGGAGTCGACTCCAGTCTGGTGGTGGCCCTGATGCAGCGGCACAGCCCGACGCCGGTGCAGACCTTCACGGTCGGATTCGCCGACCGCTCCTTCGACGAGTCGCCCGAAGCGGCGGCGGTGGCCGCCCACCTCGGAACCGACCACACACCAGTGCACATCAGCGACGACCAGGCCGCCGAGGTGCTTCCCGGGCTGCCCGTCATCTGGGACGAGCCCTTCGGCGACGTCTCGCAGATCCCCATGCACCTGGTCAGCCGGCTGGCCCGGACCCAGGTGACCGTCTGCCTCTCAGGGGACGGAGGTGACGAGCTGTTCGCCGGCTACAACCGCCACGTCTGGCTGGACCGCCTGTGGCGACGGGCGTCGGTTCTGCCCGACCCGGTCCGCCGCACGGCCGGTTCGACTCTGGCCCGGATCCCGCCGGCCTGGGTGGACGGGGCCGCCAGGCTCACCTCCCTCCCGGGGGTGGCCGCCCCGGTCAGGATCCCGTCGTCCAAGGTGGCCAAGGTGGCCAAGGTGCTGGCGGCCTCCGGTCCCGAGGACGCCTATCTGTCCCTGGTGTCCTACTGGCACGAGGCCGAGTCGATGGTCATCGGGGCCGGTCCCAACCAGTCGGTGGCGTCCCGGCCCTCGGACTGGCCGGCGCTCGGTGGCATCACCGAGCAGATGCTGTGGCTCGATCTGGTCGGCTACCTCCCCGATGACATCCTGACCAAGTTGGACCGGGCGGCCATGTCCACCTCGCTCGAGACCCGGGTGCCGTTTCTCGATCGGGCCGTGTTCGACGTGGCCTGGCGGCTCCCGTTGTCGCTGAAGCTTCACGATGGCACCACCAAGTGGATCCTGCGCCAGGTGCTCGACCGCCATGTGCCAAGGGCCCTGATCGAGCGGCCGAAGATGGGGTTCGGGTTCCCCATCGGGACCATGTTGCGTGGCCCGTTGCGGTCGTGGGCGGAGGAGCTGCTGGGGGAGAAGCGTCTGGAATCCCAGGGGATCCTCGATCCCGCCCCGGTCCGACACGCATGGCACCAGCTGCTCACCGGCCGCCGCGACCTGGCCCACGAACTGTGGGCCGTCCTCGCCCTGCAGGCATGGATGGACCGCTGGACGCCGGGCCTCGGCCGCTAGGCCTGACCCACCCCGACCTCAAGCCCTTTGGTTGTGGACAGTATGACGCTTTGGCTGCGGCTGACCCGTCCGGCGGTGTCGTAGGCGACGCTTTGCAGGGAGTAGGTACCGTTGGCCACCGAGGTCGTGTTCCAGACGCCGAGCCAACCCTCGAGGGACATCGTGCCAACGGCGATCAGTACATCGCTCGGTAACGGGCCGGTCAGGCGACTCCACCCTCCCGGGACGGTGAAGGAGACGGAGTCGGAGTCGGGATCCCCTCCTCGCCGGCCGCGCTCCGATGGGGGATCCTCGTCGCCGCCCAGGGTAATCCCAGTGGCCGTCCGGGACACAGGAACGGTCACGCCGTCCCAGCCGGGGCCGTTATAGTCTGTCCGCTCGGAGCGTTCGCATCGAAACCAGCCAGCCACCAACGTGGCCGGCGACGAACGCAGTGCAGGTCGTCCAACCCGTTCGAGGGGGAGTGGGGAAGCAATGGCGTCGATGTCCGGTTCCGCGCTCGGCGCACCGACCCGTGTCCTCCGGGGCTGCCGGGTGGTCACCACCTCGCTTACAGCCCGGGTCTTGTTGGCCAACCAGTTGAGGGGGCTGGCCGAGGTCGACTGGACGGTGGTCAGCGGCGACGCCTACGACGATCCACCCGAGGGCGTCGACGTGGCGGTGGTTCCCATCCGCCGGGAATTTGCGCTTTCCGACTTCGCCTCCTTCCTCGGACTGTGGAGGTACTTCGCCAGCCGACGCTTCGACTTCGTCCAGACCCATACCCCCAAGGCCTCGTTCCTCGGGCTACCTGCCGCCAGACTGGCGGGGACCCCGGCCATCTACACCATCCACGGTGCGCTGTACTTCGCCGGCAATGGAAGGAAGGCCAATGTGCTGGGCTGGTGCTTCGAGCGGTGGTGTTGCAGCTGGGCCACCGGTGTGCTGGTGCAGAGCCGCCAGGACGCCAGGGCCCTGCCGGAGGCACATATCTGTCCCGAGGCCAAGGTGACCTACGTGGGGAACGGGATCGTCATCGATCGCTTCGTGGCCCCGGCGGAACCGGCGCTGTCCTCCTCCCAACCCATCGTGATGATGGTGGGGCGACTGGTGCGGGAGAAGGGATGCGCGGACTTTCTGGCCCTGGCTGCCTCGCTGGCCGACAGAGCCCGGTTCGTGCACGTCGGTCCGTTCGAACACGACCAGCACGACGCCCTCACCGCTGACGATCTGGCCGCGGCCGCCGACACCGTCGAGTTCGTCGGAGCGGTCGAAGACGTACGTCCCTACCTGGCTTCGGCCGCGCTGGTCGTCCTTCCCTCCTATCGTGAAGGCATTCCACGGGTGGCCATGGAGGCTTCGGCCATGGGGATCGCCGTGGTGGCCTATGACATCCGGGGAGTGCGCGAGGTCATCGATCCCCACCTCGGCCTTCTGGTCCCTCGAGGGGACCGCGTCGCCCTGGGCGCCCTGGTGGAGTCGTTGCTGAAGGACCCTGAGCGCCGTACCGGACTCGGATCGTCGAGCCGCCAGTGGGTGGTGACGCGCTTTTCGGAGGATCGGGTGGTCGAACGTCTCCGTAGGGCCTACACGACTCTGGCCGAGGAGCCGGTATGACCACGGTGTGCATGACCGTCGACGTCGAGGATTTCTACGACGGTATGGCCGAACTGGGCGAAGCCATGGAACGCCCGATCGCGGCCCGCAGCGGGCTCACCGGGTTGGCGTCTCTCCTGGCCGTCTCGGGACATGCGGCGGTGACGTTGTTCGTGGTGGGCAACTATGCCGACCGGGTCCACCCCGATCTGGCCGGGCTGATCGCCGACGGTCACGAGGTGGGTTGCCACGGACCCGACCACGGTCGGCTCCCCGAGGACCCCAAGGAGCTGCTGCAGTGGCTTCGCCGGGGTCGGGAGATGGTCGAGGACCTGTTCCAGACCGAGGTGGTGGGATTCCGTTCGCCCCGCTTCGACGTCCCGAAGACCGTCGGTCTCGACCGCTACCGCCACCTTCTGGCCGAGGCGGGCTATGGCTATGTGTCAGACCGGTGCGTGCTGGGGGACAGCTCGCCCGTGCGCGAGCTTCCGGTACTCACCCGATACCGCTATCCGGTCGGAGGAGGCAGCTACCAGCGCCTGCTCCCGGTCGCCGCCGTCAACGTGGCCGTGGGCACCAGCCCCGACCCGGTCGTCCTCTACTACCACTCCTACGATTTCGGAGCCACGCTCCCTGGGATGTCGTCGATACGTTCGATGGCACTGGCCCGGCAGCTGGTCGGGCGGCAGCGGGTAGCCGGCCTGTTTTCCAAGTTGCTGGAACGTTACGGAAGCGAGACCTGTAGCCATGTCGCCTGAGTTCGAGTCGTACTTCCAGAATCGGGCCTCGCGGTTCGCCGCCTTCTACAAGAGCGAGCCGGTGTCTCGCATGCTCGGACGGGGGGCGCTCTTCGACCGCCTGCGCTTCGCCGTCGACACCGCCGACGGCGTGGCGGCCAAACACGTCCTCGACGTCGGATGCGGGAGCGGCCCACTGTTCGCCCCGCTGGCCGACCGTGGTATCCACGTGACCGGGATCGATCCGGCCGAAGCCATGGTCGCCCTGGCCAGGGACCAGGCCTCGGTCTACCCCGGCCTGGTCGACGTCGAGCCGCGGGGGTGGGAGCAACTCACCGAGGTCGATGCCTTCGACGTGGCGGTGGCTCTGGGGGTCTTCGACTACGTGGACCAACCGGCCGACCTCTTGTCCCGTATGGGTCGGGCCGCCCCTCATGTGGTGGGCTCGTTCCCTTCGCACGGCATCCGGACCACCCTCAGGCAGTACCGGTACGGACGCCGCGGGGTCGGCGTGCACGGTTATGTCGTCTCCGACTTCGACCGCTTGGCGTCCGAAGCCGGCCTCACGGTGATCGAGCGGGTGAGGTTGGGCCGGGCCGGCTACGCCGTCCATTTCGGTAGGAAGGTGCCGCCGGCGCCGGAGTGACGGGCGGCCGGTGGCGGCTCAGTGGACGAGAGGGCTGGTGGCGGCGATCAGTGCGAAGTAGCTGGGAACCCGTCCCGATTCGGTGAGCGCCCGGTCGAACTCGATCAGCATCTCCACGAACTCGACGCCGCTTGGCGAATCGAAGAGGTAGTCGTGGTTCAACCCGGGCCAGATCGGGAGGGCCAGAGCGCCACCCATCGGTGTGACGTGGACGTGTCCGAAGGACTTTCGCAGCGTGGCCAGGATCTCAGCCGAGTGGACCGCCTCGGTGGGGTCCTCGGCCGCGATCTGGACCGGATCGGGTGGGTGGAAGTTCGGTCTCGATGGTGGCGGCGGCAGGCCCCGGAGCCGCCGTCGCCACCTGTGCTTCGGTTGCCAGAGGCGGAGCAGCCTCTTGTCGAGGCTGTTGAAGAGGGACCGAGCCCACTCCAACTCGGCCTCGCCGTAGGCGAAACGGTTGGGGCCGATGTACTCGGAGGCAAAGAGGATTCCGTCGTTCTGCAGGGATCGGGCCACCTTGGGCACCAGACCTTCGAGGTCCACCACGTGGTGAAGTGAGCTGTAGAAGGTGGCAAGTCCGAACCTCTTGGGAGCGAGGTCTACGTTGTTGATGTCGGCGACGTGGGCGGCGATGCGTCCCGACAGACCGAGGCGGGTCGCCGAGGACTGGGCCTCGTCGAGGGCTCGGGGAGAGAGGTCGTAGAGGTCATAGAACCCGACTGCGCCCGTATCGAGAAGTCCGAGCTCGAACATGCCGTGGCCCACCCCGATGCCGATGGCCCGTTCGACACCGGCGTCCGGCAAGAAGCCCGAGACGAGCCACTCGGCCTCCGAGGCCGCCCCTGACATGTCCCGTCGATACCGCTGGACCACCGGATGCGCCATCCATTCGGCCCGGTTGCTGTCGGAACCGGCGGTGATGTGTTCTTCCACATATTCGTCCCAGTGCTTTGCCGTCACTGCCGACGCGTCTGCAGAATCCACATCGCCGATGGTACTCATCCGGGGTGAGGGCCGTGTCTCCACCGGGGGAGTCCGCTCACGTGCCCGCCATCGGCAGGAGGTCTCTGGCTCAGCTCTGAGTTCGTTGACCGGTCTGTTCAGTCACTGCAGTGTGTCCCGTCGTCTCGGCTCGATCGAACGCCATGAGGGTCAACTCCCCCCCGGGCCGCCGGATCACGTGATCCAGCTGGTGGGTGATGGGCTGCAGCAATGTCTCGATCCACCAGTGGAGCCGGGAGAACTGCTCGCCCTCCGACGTGCGTCGTTTGTCGAGCTTATTGTTGAGCAGGGAGAACAGGTAGTGGCTGGCAAATGTCTCCAAATACCGAGTGCCGACCAATTCGAAGCCCCCAGCTGCGCATGGTTCGGCGTACTTCGCTACGGAGCGAGGGAAGAAGGTCCCATACGATCCCGGGCTCCCGCTCTTCCCCTCGACGGTCGGGTCGGGGACCGACGTTGGCGGATGGGGGGCCGGGGTGTCCGGAGTACCGGGGAACGTGTCTTCGATGAGATAGATGCGGGATTTGGAGACCCTGCACATTTCGCGAATGAGCTGATCTTTCCGATGGTCAGGATTGTGCATAAGCACCGTCACCGTGAGAGTTACATCAAACTCTTGGTCGGCGAAGGGAAGTGATTTGCCATCGATGAGGATGACTTCTGCGCCATCGGCCGGCTGTGCCCGACTGGTAGCGTCGACCATGGCCGGCGCCACGTCGCAACCGACGAGTCGCTTGGGGTGCCGGCGCAGCATCTCGGCAAGATTGCCGCCGGGGCCGCATCCGACTTCGAGGACGGCCTTGCCCTCGACTGGGATCTGCGAAAGAAACTTGTCGAGGAAAAGCCGGCGTTTGTAGCGGTAGTAGGGAGCGTCGTCGCCGGCCACCAGACGACCGCCGGCGTCTCGTTCGCCGGCCTTGGCGGCGACCTCGGACCAGTGGGCGGCTGCGTCATAGTCAGTCATTGCGCCCCCATTCCCCTTGCGCGATGTGAGTCAATGGCCGCATCGTAGTGCACGGCACCGATAGGCGAAACCGGACTCCTTTACTCGGGTGGGCGTACAACGTGCGGACGAGGTGACGCGGGCCAGCTGGAGAGAGTCGGACGAGGGATCGAGGTTAGGCTCCCGGTTCCGGGGGACAGCATGATGGGATCCTGTATGACGCCGAATGCACCGCGAGGGAGAAACGAGAACTCTTCGTCCCGTCCGCACGTGCTGTTGGTCGAGTCGACAGGAGACTGCGAGGGTGGGGCGCAGATGATGCTCGACGAGCTGCTGCACCGAGCGGATCGGGACGAGTTCACGATCTCGTTCGCATGCCTGGCCGAGGGTTCGTGGCCGGATGCCGTGCGGGCCGAGGGCATCCCTGTGCACGTGGTTCCCCAAACCCGCTGGCGCGACATCCGCAATGTCGCCCATGTCTCCTCCGAGCTGAAGGGCATCATTCGCCGGGAGGGTGTCGATCTCGTGCACGCCAGCGGCAACTCTGCGCTCCTCGGTGCCAGTCTCGCCGCCCGGCGGGCCAGGACGCCCCTGGTCTGGGTGGTCTTCGATCCTCTCCGGGGCTCCTCACCCAGACGGCTCCTGTCCGCCCGGCGCAAGGTGTCGGCCGGGCTGCTCGAGCTGATGCACCCAGACTGGGTCATCTTCGGCACCGCCCGGGCCGCCGAGAGCGGACCTCCGGGTCGGACCACTCCGACGTCGACAATCTTGCCCGGCATCTCCCTCGATCGCTTCCAGAAAGGTGACGGACGACGAGCCCGGCGGGAGCTCGGTATCAACGAAGACGCGCCGGTGGTGGTCACAGTGGGGAGACTGACCTACCTCAAGTCACAGCTCGAGTTCGTACGGGTCATGCAGCGTGTGGCCGAGTCCTACCCGGATGCAGTGGGAATCATTTGCGGAAGCGAGAGCGATGTCGCCTACTCCCGCAGGGTCAGGGAACTGCGGGACGAGCTCGGACTGGACAAGACGATCACAATGACCGGCTTTGTCTCCGACCAGCTGAAAGACGACATCATGGATGCCGCCGACATCGTGCTCCACCTGGCCAAGCGGGAGTCATTCGGACTGGCCGTCGTCGAGGCCAGTGCCGCCGGCAAGGCGGTCATCGCCGCCGACGCCAGCGGCCCCCGGTCGCTCATCGATCCCGGGGTCACCGGCCTCCTCGTCCCGGTCGACGATGTGGCGGCAACCGCGGCCGCCGTCAAGGAGCTTCTCGCCCACCCGGACCAGCGGACCGCCCTGGGGACCGCGGCTGTCCAGGCGGCGCGACGACACCCGATCGAAGGCATGGTGGGGGAGATCGAACACGTGTGGAAGGCCGTCCTGGCCCACCAGGGCCCACCCCCGGCCTGACGGGCCAGGTGGCGGTGCCGATCGTGACGGGGCCGGGTCAGGTCGGAGGGGCGGGGAAGACCGGAGGGTTGGCCAAGTGGGCGAAGTTCGGCCACAACGAAATGTCGATGTTGGGGTAGCGGACTATCAGGTTCAGAACGTCCGGGGCGTAGAGGCGAGCCAGCTGCTTCACGACGAAGGGGTCTAGCTCCCGCTTGTTCTTTGACGTGTTGACCGGCGCTCGTACCTCCGGGGGACGGAACGAGTCGTCGACGCCCAGGAAGCGGAACGTCTCGGCCAGGTACTCGTCCGGGGAACGGACGCAGGCCTCGAACTGGAGCACCAGCAGTTGGTCGCGGGCGTAGACCTCCTCCCACGGCTGCAGCACGTTCGAGTACATGCTGTTGGCCAGCGACTTGTATCGAAGCCGTTCGAGGGCCTTGGACGGCATCGGGCGCGACAGGTCGGAACGGTATCGCTCCACCGGGTCGCGCAGCATGAATATCAACTTCGCTCCGGGCGCGGCCACCCTGAGCACAGGCGGAAGCCGGTAGGCGAACGCATAGTGAGGGGTCCATTCGCCGGTGATGGTGCCCTCTGGTCGGGGGAACCAGTTCTGGTAGGCCTCGGCGTCAGCCCGCGTGCACTTCCCGGCGTCCAGGCGATTGACGAACTGGTGGTTGAAGTAATTGAGCTCCTTGTCGTATTCGACATGGATCTCGGGATGAGCCATGAGCAGGCTGAACCACCACGTGGTTCCAGATTTGGCGGCGCCGACACCGACGAAGTCAGGTGGACCGGTCCGCATGCCCTCGGGCACCGGTGGGGCCACGGGTGGGGTGCCAGACGCCCACGGCGCCTGCCGGCCCAGAGCGTGCAGCACACGGTGCTGGAAGGTGTCGGGGGTCCTGAGGAACACGTACCTGCCCGAGTCCCGAAGTCTGGCGCCGATCGACGTGCTCATGGGTGGTTGCCCGGGGTCGGCGGCAGTGTGGGGATTTCCACGATCGCTCCTCTGCCTCACTCGGACCTGAGCTCTGAGGCGGGTGGCAGCATATCCGTCTTGTCGGGCGGTGCCGCGCCGTGGTGGAGGCCGACAACGATGGCGTCCGGGGCGTCGTCCGCCCGGGGCGGCGGGTGGGCGAGCGGGTCTACGCCCCGTCCCTGTGGCGGTCGCGGGCGAAGTCCTGGTCGCTCCATGTAGTGATGGGGAACCTCCCCAGGACCCGACGCAACGTGGCCACCTGGTCGTCGTCCAGTCGCCACTGCCACGAGTCCGTGAGCTCGGAGGCAACCCGCTTCACGACAAAACCTGAACCGGGGGCGTTGTGCGTTTCGAGGAACTCCTCGGTGGCGCCACTCCACGGCAACCCGAGATCGTCGTACAGCCGGCGGAACTCGGCGGAGGGGTCGGCGCAGAGTTGTTCATGGACGAGGAGCGGCCAATCCGGGTGGCGGGACGACACATCCTCGAGGACCGCGGTCAACAGACCGATCCTCCAGCTCATCTGCTCGATCGGGTCAGGGCCCGGCGGGGCGACGCCCCACGGTTCGAGGTAGCGGGCCCGGATCTGTGCGCTGTTTTCCAACGTGGTGTTCCGGGCGTCCTTCAGATTCACCTCCGACCAGCTGGCCAGCACATTGGCAGGGTGGCGGAGGATGAGGGCGACATCCACGTCGAAGGCGTCGGCCAGCCATTCGATCGACAGCTGGGCGTGGATCGACTTGGCCACCACCCGGCGGGCGGCGGTGACGGGTGGTCCCGTGGTCGGCGGTGGCCCGCCGGCGACGGCACCGGCCAGCCGGGCGACCGGGTCGAACCGGCCGTCGTGGATCCGTCCCACCGCGCCGGGCCCCAGTATGCGACGAGCCAGGAGCGACCTCCTCCCTTCGGGGACGCCGTTGAAGATCCACTCCCACAGGCGCCGGTAGGCGGGCGACTCCTGGCCGAGACCGAGGACCGGATACCGTCCGACCTGATGCTTGGCCCTGATGGCGATGGGCTGCTTGTCCTCGTTGTCGGGCTCGGAGATGCTCACGACCCCTTCCGCGCTGCCCAGGGCTCGTAGCGTCCAGGTGGTGCCTGACCGGGGGAGCCCGACAATGACGATCGGGCGGTCCACCGTCATCTCCGACCTGTCGATGGACCCGGGGTCGATCGGGCGTGGATGAGGCGGGCCATCATCCGAGCCACCAGGCCGGGGTCGCCCCGTCGGTTGGCCAGCAGGCTGGCGGCCGCGCCAGCACTGAGGACGGCACCGGCTTCGAAGGCCGCCACCGGTGTTCTCAGGTGGGCAGTGAACTCCGATCGGACTCCGACTCGGCCTCCGATGAGTTGGGCCACCACCAACTCGTGGTAGGCGCGACACGCAGGCGTCATGGCATCGGCGTGCTTGTCGAGGAAGCGCTGGCGACCCACGTGGTCGGCGGAGGTGCCGCGGGTCACTCGCTCCCGGGCGTGCTGGCGATAGGCGTACAAGACGTTGGGAACGGTCCGGATCGGGCGCGACCGGGCACAGCGCAGCCACAGGTCCCAGTCCTCGCACGAGGGTAGCTCGGCGTCGACGGTGACATCCTCGGCGAAGCTCGCCCGGCGGATCACCCCGAAAGGCAGCGCCACCAGGTCAAACCAGAGCAGTTGCTCGGCGCCATAGTGCAAGGGGCCCCGGTAGATCGCCGTTTGCCCCGTCCGGTCGTGCACGACCTGGTGCCATGACGTCACCACTCCGACATCGGGATCGCGCTCGAACTCCTCCAGGGCCGTGGCTGCCGCCCCCGGCAGCCAGGCGTCGTCGTCGTCGCAGAAGCTCAGGAAGTCGCCCTCGGACGCGGCGATGCCCTGGTTCCGGCTTCCGCCCGGTCCGAGGGACTCCGGGTTGTGCACCACTCGAACTCGGGGATCGTCGTCGAGCTTGTCGGTCACGGCTGAAGTCTGGTCGGTCGAGGCGTCGTCCACGACCACCAATTCCAGGTGCTCCACATCCTGGGCCAGTACTGACGCCGCCGCCCGCTCCAGCCAATCGGAGCGATTCCGGGTGGGCAGGATTACGCTCAGGAGCCGGCCAGCCATGAAGCTCCCTTCCTCGAAATGGAATGCGCTCCGCGCTCATCCACGTCGTCGAGCACCCCCCTCACGACAGATCATGATAACGAATGCCGTCCCCCGAGACGTTTGTCGCGGTGCGAATGGCTGTGGCATCCTGACTGCATGCGCCCACCCCGCGTGGCTCGGGCCGCCTTCCACAGCCTCTCTCCCCGGATGCGGAGTGCGGTGCTGCACCGATTCGGTTACTTCGCTCCCTGGGAGGACGGATTCGACTTCACCCCCCCGACCCTTGCCCCGGGTGAACGTCCCGGAGCACCAGATTTCGTGGGCATCGGGGTCCAAAAGGCCGGGACCAGTTGGTGGTACGAGTTGATCGTCGACCACCCGGGGGTGTTCGCACGCCCCGACATCCACAAGGAACGCCACTATCTCTCCCACTTCGGGACCGAGCCGTTCGGCCCGCCGGAGGTGGAGCAGTACCACGGATGGTTTCCCCGACCTCCCGGGGCCAAGACGGGCGAGTGGACTCCTGACTATCTGGGATTTCCGTGGGTGCCATCCCTGCTGGCGCAAGCGGCTCCCGAGGCTCGCCTCCTGGTGCTCTTGCGCGACCCGGTCGAACGGTTCCGGTCGGGGCTGTACTTCCGGTTGAGCCAGGGCGCTCCCGATGACGAGGCCACGGTTGCCGACGCCGTGCGCCAGGGCTTCTACTCCCGGTGGCTACGACGCTACCTGGACTACTTTCCCCGTGAGCAGATCCTGGTGCTCCAGTACGAGCGCTGCGCCTCGGACCCCAGCACCCACCTGCAGGCGACCTACCGGTTCCTCGGACTGGAGGACCACCGGCCCGACCACCTGCGCCGAGCTGTGAATGCCTCGTCCGGGAAGCTGCAACTCGACCAACCCACCATCGACCGACTGGTCGACATGTACGCCGACGACGTGGCCGACCTGACGGCGCTGGTCCCCTCGTTGGACCTCTCGTGTTGGCCACATTTCGCGGCTCTGCCTCGATGACGGTGCACCGCCTCGGCCGTCGTGGGCCATGAGCATCCGGTCGCTGCTCGAGGACAGCCTGCCGCGGGCTGTGTCACCCCTGTCGAGGCTGGTGCCGTCCGAGCAACGGACCGATCTTCGCCACCGGCTGGGTCGGTACCACCCGTGGGAGAAGGGTTTCGATTTCATCGCCCCACCGGTCCGGCCCGGCGAGGTGACCGGGCCTCCCGATTTCGTAGGGGTGGGCGTCCCGACGGCGGGGATCGAGTGGTGGTCCACACTGGTGGCCGACCACCCAGGTGTTTCTGGACGCGACAGGTCGGGCACCCGTCAGCACTTCCTGTCCGACTTCGCACGCCGAACGTTCGGCCCGGACGAGGTCCGGCGCTACCACGATCTCTTCCCGCGACGGCCCGGAACCATCACCGGCGAGTGGACACCTACGTATTTCGGCGATCAATGGGTGCCGCCACTCCTGCACAGTGCGGCCCCTGAGACCAGGATCATCGTGGTGGTGCGCGAGCCCATCGATCGACTTCGGCTGGGACTCCTCGCGTCCGTCGATCGGCGAACGGCCAATGCCGGAGCGCATATGGCCGAGTCGGTGGATCGCAGCTACTACGCGGGACCACTCGAGAAGCTGCTCCAGTTCTTCCCCGCCGACCATGTCCTCGTGCTCCAGTACGAGCGTCTGGTCGAGGATCCGAAGGTCGAGTTGGCCGCCACCTATGGATTTCTCGGGCTCGAAGATGACTATCGGCCCGGCGGCGACCTACGTCCCGGCCCGACGGCACCGCTTCCACCGCTCGATGAGCGAACCGAGCAGCGCCTGATCGAGCTTTATGCCGCCGACGTGGCCGATCTGGCCGGATTGGTCCCGACCCTCGATCTGGCCGGGTGGCCCCGGTTTGCCGCCCGGTAACGGGACGGTACCAGCTGGCCGAACGGTGGCGTGGTCCGCCTGAAGGGGCCGGCAGAGGCGACCGCACTAGAGTGCAGCCGGCATGGGCCGCCGGGAGTGGGGGGAGCGTAGGTGATCGAGGGAATGAGAGGGTCCTTGCCGGTATCGATCGTGGCGCGCCTTCGCTGCTCGACGTGTGGCGAACCGGTCCACGAACACCGAGGGGAGAGTGGCGTCGAGTGCTCGGCGGGCCACAGTCGCCCCATGGTGGCCGGCTATCTCGACTGCTCCCAGGACGTGCCGGCGGGAGGAACGACCAGCCGGACCTTTGAGAGCTTCGGATTCGAGTGGAACAGCTTCGACGATGTCCGGGTCGAAGACGAGGACTTCGCCGACGTCTACTTCCGCGACGTCGATCTGGTCGGGTTGCAGGGAAAGGTCGGACTGGATGCTGGATGCGGAAAGGGGCGTTACACCCGCTTTTTGGCCCAGCACCTCGAGTCCCTGGCCGCCCTCGACGGCTCCTCGGCGGTGGAGGCGGCCGCCCGCAACTTGGGCGACTATCCATCAGTGTTGGTGGTCAAGTCCGATCTCCGCACTGCTCCGTTCGCACCGGAGAGCTTTGATTTCATCGCCAGTCTCGGGGTGCTCCACCATCTCGACGATCCGCGGCAGGGATTCGAACAATTACTGGCCCTGCTGGCGCCGGGTGGGCAGATCCTGCTGTATCTCTACAGCCGCCCCGCCGGCATCGGACTACGAGGCCTGGCCCTGTGGGCGGCGGCGCGTCTGCGTACCGTCACGGTGCAGCTGCCCCATCGGACGCTCAAGTTGTTGAGTGCCCCGATCGCCGCCGGCCTGTACGTGGCGGTGGTGGCTCCGGGTCAGTACGGCCAGCGGAAGGGAGTCTCCGCCCTGGCCGGCTTGCCGATGGCGGCCTACCGGGGCAAGCCGTTCCGTAGCCTGGTGCTGGACACGTTCGACCGGTTGAGCGCTCCCATCGAGCATCGCTACGTGTGGGAGGAGCTGGCTCCGTGGTTCGAAGAAACCGGCCTTGAGGTTGAGGCGGCCCGAGAGGAGACCGGCTGGTTCGTCTTGGCTCGCAAGCCCTGACCGTGGATGAGAATGGCCGGATGACAGAGAATCCTCGCCGGATCATGGCGGTGATCCTCACCCACAACGCCCCCGAATCCCTGGCCCGGTGCCTGCAGGCCGTCTCCGACCAGACCACACCACCAGAGGGCGTTCTGGTGGTGGACAACGACAGCCGTCCGCCCACCACCGTGCCCTGCGACTACTCCCTCCCCATCACCCTGATCCGATCCGAGGTCAACACCGGACCGGCCGGCGGGTACGCCCGGGCCCTGGCCGAGTTCATGGAGTCGGACTACCTCCATGCCTGGGTGCTCGACGACGACATGCTGCCCGAGTCCGGCTGCCTCGAGCTGCTGTGGTCGGCGGCCAGCGCCAGTCCCGACACGGCGTTCGTCTTCCCCATGTCCCAGCAGACCGACGGATCGTTCGGGGTCTGGCCATCGTGGTGTGGATTCGTCATCTCCCGGCACATCGTGGCCGCGGTGGGGCTTCCCATGGAAGAGCTGTTCTGGTGGGCGGAGGACACCGAGTACCTCCAGTGGCGGATCCCCGAGGCCGGCTACCCCCGGCTGGACGTGCACGCAGCTCTGGTCCATCACGAAGGTGTCCGCCAAGGCGACGGCTACCCGTTGTGGAAGTACTACTACGAATCACGCAACATGCTCTATGTGCATCTGCACGTGAAGCACCGAATCGGTCGGTATCCCCGCAGCGTGTCCAAGCTGGTGGCCCGGTCGGTCCTGCGGGAGCAGCGTGGACGGCTTCGGCGGCTGGCGGTGATAGCCCGGGGGCTGTCGGACGGCGCTCGGGGGAGGCTCGGTCTGCGCTACCCGGTCGAGCCGATGAAAGAGCGGGCGTCCGAAGGCTGACGCCACCCGGGGCTGTAATCTGGTGACGCGGGGGCGACCGGTCAGTATTGGCTACGTCCGTGGCGCCCGCCCGGACGCATGTAATCGGGCGCGGAAAGAGCCGCCAACACGAAGAGAACGGCACAGAACGTAACCCCGTCCCCGACGCCATGGAGAAGGCTCTGTCGATAGGCTCCCCACATGAGCAGGCCGATCAACGCACCCCAGCCGATCAGAAACACGGCCGTACGTTTGACCGCATCGGCGAGCGTGTCCCCAGGCAGGACGACTCGTCGTTTGAGTCGGTGACCCAGATTGCCGGCCACGCGCCGCGCCAGACCCGGGGGTCGAGGAGTTTCGAACGCCCACTGTGGTGTCTGTGTCATCGCACCTGCACTTCCGACAACCAAGGGTAGCCCTTTCCCGCAGGTCGTGGACCGGCCTTGGTATGGTTGGGCGTGGACTCCTTGGCTGTTCGGCGCCGGTTCTCGCGACGGCTGACCGGCCAAGGAGTCGAGATCGGTCCCGGCCACGTGCCGTTCCCGGTTCCGGCCCGGGTGCAGGTCCGCTACGTCGACCGCTGGGAGCCGGGTGAGAACAGTTCCTTGTTTCCCGAGCTGGGCGAATCTCCGGGTTTCCCCAAACCGGACATCGTCTCGGACCTCGACCTGGACCGTCTCAGCCGACTGCCCGACGAGAGCCAGGACTTCGTCATCGCCAGCCACGTCATCGAGCATCTCGCCAACCCGTTGGCCATGCTCGTCGATATTCACCGCGTCCTGCGGACCGGTGGCTTGCTCATCCTGCTGGTTCCCGATCGCCACCGCACATTCGACCGCGACCGGAACCCGACCCCGCTCGAGCATCTCGTGGACGAGTACCGGCGCGACGTACGAGAGGTCGACGACGAACACATCATCGAATATGTGATCGCCACCAGCGAGACCAACCCGAGGCAGCCGGCCAGTGATGTGACGCCCGAGCTCATCGCCTTGCACCGGCGCCGGTCGGTGCACGTCCACGTATGGGATGTGGACGAGTTCCAGCAAGTCTTGGATTATGTGGCCGAGGAGCTCGGGGTGTACTGGGTCGTGGTCGACACCTTGGCGCCGGGCGAGAAAGGAACCCACGGCGACGAGTTCGGCTGGCTCCTGGCCCGAACCACCCGACCCGACCAACCGGTGACAGTCCGACGGCGGTGGTCCTGGTCGAGGTGATGAAAGAGGGGGGTCTGAAGGCGGACCCGACCTACCGGTACCTCCTAGGATGCGGCAAGATCGGAACTGAGAAATGAAGCGGCCTGAACCAACACGCCAACACTGGCGACCGCGGCGAATCGCCGGTCGGGTCCGACGGTGGGGCAACCGTCGATGGCGACGGGTCCGGAGGCGATGGATCGAACGCGAGCCAGAGGCTCGACGGTACCGTCGCTACCAGGCATTGAGTGATGCGGCATGGCGACGTGTCATCCTGGACTCGATCGACGGTCAGGCCGAGCTGCCGATGCCGGGGTTTCCGCCCGCCGAGCTTCAGGCTGGATTCGTCGGATCGTCGAATCGTCAGGCCATCGACGAAGCCTGGAGCTTCTACCTTCTCATGGGAGATCAGCGCAAGAGGTTCGGCTTGACGTTGGGTCGAGACTCGCACGTGTTGGATTTCGGCTGCGGGTGGGGTCGCTTCACCAGGATGTTCCTGCGCGATGTCCCAGAGACCAACATCTGGCGTGCGGATTCACAGACTCTCGCCCTCGAGGTCTGCCGCCAGACCGGCGTGCCCGGCCGGATGATCCAACTCCAGTCGATGCCTCCTTCCGATCTTCCCGCCGGTCTGTTCGACACCGCCTTTGCCTACTCGGTCTTCTCCCACCTGTCTCCCAAGTCCCATGAAGCCTGGCAGGCAGAATTCGCTCGCGTCATCAGACCGGGTGGCCTCGTGTTCATCACCACCCAACCTCGATGGTTCCTCGATACATGTCGGAGACTTCGCCAGCACCCAGAGGAGATTGTGACCGAATGGCATCAACATCTGGCTGAGTCATTCGTGGACTACGACGAGTCGGCCTCACGTTACGACCGCGGCGAGTTCTTGTATTCGGAAACAGGTGGGGGCCCAAATCTGTCGGCAGAGTTCTACGGCCAGGCCGTTGTCCCCCGGGAATACTTCGAGCATCAATGGGGTCGCCACTTCGACGTTCTCGACTTCATCGCCGACCCTTCACGGTGCCCGCAGGCCGTAGCGGTAGTGCGAAGACACAGATGAGCGGCACCGGGTCCTCTACACCGCGGTGAAGGCTCACGAATCTCTTTCCCCATCACGGCGGGACCTGAAAGTGCGGACTGGTAGTCTCAGCCCGATGGATCCCATGCTCCGGGTTGGACGCCTGGTTCCCGACGACCCCCGGGTGTCGATCGTGGTGCTGGTGCTCGACGACGTGAGCATGGTCGAGGGCTGCCTCACATCGTTGCGCCGTACCATCGACTCGTCGTGGCGAGCCGAGTTCGTGGTGGTGGCCAACGGCACCTCGCTCGGTCGGCTCCAAGACCTCCAACGCCATGAGGACATCGTGCTGGTCCGCAGTGGGACCAACCTCGGTTTCGCCGGAGGCAACAACCTCGGAGCCAGTGTGGCCCGGGCCGATCTGCTCGTCTTCTTGAACGATGACTCGGTGGTCGAGCCCGAGTGGTTGGAGCAACTCGTCATTACGGCTGGGTCCGACCCGCACATCGGGGCGGTCGGTTCGAGGATCCTCTTCGAGGACGGCAGCCTGCAAGAGGCCGGCGGCATCATCTGGGGCGACGGTCCCACCACCGCCGTCGGTCGGGGCCTGCCCGCCGGCACCGCCGAGTACATGTACGTGCGCGATGTGGACTATTTGTCGGCCAACGGGATGTTGCTGCGACGCAGCACCTGGGAGCAGGTCGGCGGCTTCTCCGAGGACTACCACCCTGCCTACTACGAGGACGTCGACCTGTGCATGGCGCTACGCCGGCACGGCCGCAGGGTCGTTTACGAGCCGAGGGCCGTTCTCCGGCATCGGGAGGGCGGGAGCTCGTCGTACCGCTTCCGGAATTTCCTGATCGGCCACCAACGGCAGGTGTTCCGTCGCCGGTGGGCCGACGAACTGGTCGGCCTGGAGCCCTACCCGACGGTGGCGGCTGACTGGGAACCAGCCATCCAGCGGGCGCTTCACCGCACCCGGGGTCACCCCCCGCGGGTCCTCATTCTCGATGACGCCCTGCCCGACGGCGGAATCGGGTCGGGGTTTGCCCGCGCCGCCCTCGTGGTCGAGGAGTTGGTGGCCAAGGGCTACGCCGTCAGCTTCCGGCCCTTCGACGCCGCCCTCGGTGACCATCGACGTACCCCGGACCGGTCCGGTGTGCTGGACCGCCTGGCCGACCTCGGGGTCGACGTGCGCTACGAGCACATCGGTCCTCTGTTGCTGCACTTCGGCACCTCGTTCGATGTCGTGTTGTGCTCGCGACCGCGCAGTTTCCACGAGTTGAAGACCCACTTGTACCGACTCCGGTCACAGGTACCCGTGATCTATGACACCGAGGCGATCTGGCATCGCGGTATGGAGCGCGAAGCCAAGCTGACCGCCGATCGCGGCCGGGCCGCCCAATTGATGCGCCAAGCCGAGCAGATCCGTGTCACCGAAGTGGATGCCATCGTGCACGCCGATCATGTGGTGGCCGTCAGCGGCGAGGAAGCGGCCATCATCGCCGACCTGCGGTCACGGGCCGGGGTGGCGAGCGAGGCCGTCAGTGTCATCGGCGGCGACTCGGTGACGTCGGCGCCCGGTCCCGCCGGCTGGGGAGAGCGGTCCAACCTGGTGTTTCCTGCCGGTTGGCTGGCCGGATCAAACTCGCCCAATCTGACGTCGTTGCGGTTCTTCATCGAGGCCATCCTGCCCCGGGTGGTCGAGGAGGTGCCGTGGATCCGGGTGCTCGTCACCGGTGGCAACCCTCCTGACGAGGCCCTGGCATTGGCCGGACCGAACGTCCAGTTCCTCGGGTATGTGCCCGACATGCGGGATCTGCTCAACACGGCCCGGGCGGTGGTGGTGCCGATGCTGAGCGGTGCCGGTCGCAAGCTCAAGACGTTGGAAGCAATGCTGGCCGGCGTACCGACCGTGAGCACCACCGTCGGCGCCGAAGGCATCGACGCGTCAGCGACGGGCGGGCTGGTGGTGACCGACGACCCAGACAGCTTTGCCCAGGCCCTGTTGGCTCTGTACCGTGATCCGGAGGCCTGGGCCGAGGAGCGGGCCCGGGTGGAGGCGTTCTGTGCCGGCCACGACGGCCGGCCCCAGACCGGTTGGGCCAGCCTGCTCGACACGGTCATCCACGACGGCCGACTGCGGGCCGTTCCCGAGAGTTACCACCAATGGCTGCTCGCCACCCAGCCCCGTCCCGAGGAGCTCGCCGCCATGCGGGCCGAGTCCATCCGATGGTCGTACCGACCGAAGATCAGCATCTGCGTGCCGGTCTACAACCCCAAGCGGGGTTGGCTGGAAGAAGCAGTGGCATCGGTGACGAGTCAGACGTACGACCATCTGGAGCTGTGTCTGGCCGACGACGGCTCCACCCTCCCGACTGCCATCACCCTTCTCGATCGCCTCCCATTCGAGGATCCCCGGATCCGCACCATGCGGAGGAAGGCCAACGGTGGGATCTCGGCCGCCACCAACGACGCCCTGGCCTTGGCCACCGGAGAGTTCGTGGCCTTTCTCGACCAGGATGATCTGCTCGCCCCTCAGGCCTTGCACCGTGTGGTCGCCTACCTCCAGGACCATCCCGACACCGACCTGTTCTACTGCGACGAGGACCTGTTGTCGCCCGATCGACGCCGGTGTGGCCCCTTCTTCAAACCCGGCTGGTCACCCGAGACCCTGCTCTCGTTCAACTACATCACCCACCTGGTGGTGGCCCGACGAGAGTTGATCGAGGCCGTGGGGGGACTGCGTCCGAGATTCGACGGGGCTCAGGACCACGATCTGCTGCTGCGACTGTGCGAGCGGACCGACGCCATCTGCCATATCGACGACGTCCTCTATACGTGGAGGCAGTCGCCCACGTCGACGTCGATGAACCCGTCATCCAAGCCGGCGGCCCAGGATGCCACGGTGTCGGTCGTCGCTGACGCCTTACGCCGGCGGGACGTGGTGGCCAGGGTCGAGCGGGGTCGGTTCAAGGGTGGCGTTGTGATTCGTTACGAACCGACCGACCCGGCTACGACGACGGTTATCGTCACCACCCGCCATCCGACCGAGCACCTGGTCGAGGCGGTGGGGGCTCTGGATCGGACCATCACCGGTGCGTGTGACGTGGTGGTGGCGGTGGGGGAGGGTGCGTTGCCCGCCGACGTCGTGCACCGGCTCGAGCGGGGGGACCGCCGGGTGCTCGAGGTGCCGGGCCAAGCGAAGCGGGCCGACCTCATTGCCGCCGTGGTGGCGGTTTCGGAGGCCCAATATCTCGTAACCCTCGACGCCGACATCGTGGTCGAGAGCGACGACTGGGTCGATACCCTGCTGGGAATGTGTGCTTTGCCGGGAGTGGGCGCAGTGGGGATACGCCTGGCCGGTCTGCAGGGCCAGTCCTGGCACGAGGGGATCGCGGTGGGACCTTACGGCGCCGCCCGCATCACCTCGGGGGACGGCGATTTCGTCGGCGTCCGTCCCGGACCGCTTCTGGAGTCGGCCCGGGACGTCTCCGCTGTCTCGGGGTTGTGCACCATGGTCCGGCGTGTCGCCTGGGACAAGGCCGGCGGCTGGGATCCGTCCCTGCCCGACGGCGCCGCCGATGTCGATTTCTGTCTGCGGCTCGGCAAGGCCGGATACAGGATCGTCTACACCCCCGAGGTCACCGGTACCCTGCTGGGCCCGGTCCCCGACATCGAAGGGGTCGGACGGTTGGAACCGGACCCCTACCTGTCGCCGTATCTCGTGCCCGGCCCCACCGGCTGGGGGCTGGCGACGCCCGACGGGGCCGGCGCCCTCGTCATCGGCCGGGGATCTGCCGTGAGCCCTTGATAGACTCGCCGTCATGGAGGGGTCACTTGACGACGTGGCCGACGCGGGGGCCCTGCGGGCACGGGTGGAAGAGCTCGAGCAGGAACTGCGGCTGCGCATGGGCGATGTCACGCGGCTCGACCGCGAACTGCGGCTGGCTCGAGCCGACGTCACGATCAAGGACGAGTACATCGCCGCTTTGAACTTGGAAGCCGACAAGCTGCAAAAGATCCGCGACCTGATAGGACGGGTGCCGTTCGGACCGTACGTCATCCACGCCTTCGAAGAACAGCTTCACGTCGGTCCCGATGCCCGCCCGCGCCTGGTCGACCAAGCCAGAGTCTCGTCCTCGGTGGCGGCCCGCCGGGCCAGGTCCGGGGCCGGTCGGCTGAAGCGCCAGGTGATGGGCTCCCGCCAGCCGGGGTCGTGACCGGGTGGGCCCTGACGAGCTCGATGGTGACGACGTCGATGATGTGGTCGAGGAGAACCGCCGGCTCTCCAGCCGACTGGCGGCCGACCGGCGGGCCCTGGCCGAACGGGACGAGCGGATACGGGACCTCACTGACCAGCTGGCCGCCCTGAGCAGCCTGCAGGGCAGCACGGCGCTGGCGGCCGCCGCCGCCGCCCGCCGGGTCGCCAAACGGTTCCTGCCACCCGGAACGACGCGGGCCCGGGTGGCGGTGTTCGGCATCGGCCTCGTGCACCGGGCCGGCCGAGGGCCGTCCGGTCCGCCGGCCCCACCGGTGCCGAAGTCGGAGGCAACCCGGTACGCGGCCGGGCCCTCGGCCCTGGCCGCCGAGTACCGGCAATGGATCGAGCAGCACGAACCGGGTCCGGACGAGCTCGAGGCACTCGGACGTACCAACGCCGGTTGGAAGCACCAGCCGCTGGTGAGCGTGGTCCTTCCGGTGCCCGACATCGAGCCGGGTTGGCTCGAGAAGTCGATCGATTCCGTCGTCGAACAGGTCTATGACCACTGGGAACTGCTGATCGTCGCCGATTCGTCCCGGCCCGGCCCCGTTCCGGTCCTTGGGTCCTCGGGCCGCGCCGACTCCCGGGTCCGGCTCATCGATCGGCCCGATGACACCTCGACGGTGGTGCAGGTGGCCGCCCAGCTCGCCGTCGAGCAGGCTCGAGGCGAATGGGTGGTGCGCCTCGAAGCCGGCGACCAGCTCCGGCCCGATGCGTTGCATCGCATCGTCGCCCACATCAACGACCACCCGGGTGAGGACGTCGTCTACGCCGACGAGGACCGTCTCTCGGCTGGCGACCAACGCCAGCAACCTGAACTCAAGCCCGATTGGTCCCCCGACTACCTCCTGTCGAGGGACTACCTGGGATGTCCCACCGCCATCCGCCGAGGCCTCCTCGACGATGTCGGCGGTTGGCGCCCCGGATTCGGGACCGAAGAGGACCATGATCTGCACCTGCGGGTCACCGAGGGAGCCCGAGGTGTCGGTCATGTGGCCGCGGTGCTGGCCACCCGGCGAGGGCGCGGTACGGTGACATCGACCGAAGACGATCTGACCGCGTCGGGCAACCCGGTGGCCCAGGCACTGACCCGGCGGCGTCAAGCCGGGTGGGCCGTGCCTCGAAGGGACGACCGGTTCGATGTTGCCTATGACGTCCGCTACGAGCTCGACGGGCGACCGTCGGTTGACATCGTCATCCCGACCCGGGACCGGGTGGACCTGCTGGCAGCCTGCATCGACAGCATCACCACCCTGTCCACCTACCCCTCCTACCGGATCACGGTTGTGGACAACGGAAGCGTGGAGGAGGCCACCCGCCGGTTCTTGGAGCGGAACGATCTCCGGACGGTGCCGGCCCCCGGACCCTTCAACTTCTCACGCCTGGTCAACACCGGGGTGCGGGCCAGCGACGCCGACTACGTCCTGCTCCTCAACAACGATGTAACCGTCCTCACCCCCGATTGGATCGAGGCCATGTTGGAGCTCGGTCAGCAGCCCGGCGTCGGCGCGGTGGGATGCCGGTTGCTGTTCCCCGACGGTTCGGTCCAGCACGAGGGCGTGGCCCTCATCCGTGAGTACGTGGCGGCCAACGTCAGCTGGCCCTGGCCGGTGATCAGGAACACGTCGGCGGTGACGGCAGCCTGCATGCTCATCCGCCGGGACGTCTACTGGTCGATCGGCGGGTTCGACGAGGAGATGGGCGTCGTCTACAACGACGTGGACTTCTGCCTGCGCATGGTCCGCTCCGGCCGACGGGTGGTCTACACCCCTCGGGCCGAGCTGGTCCACGACGAGAGCTCCAGCCGCGGCAAGACCAACCCCCAGTCCGACATCGACCTGTTCTTCGGACGATGGGGCACCCCCGAAACACTGCGTGACCCGTACGTGAGCCCCCACGTCCTGTGGCCGTACCCACAGCGCCTCCGGATGGCAGTTTCCCACTGACTCCGGCACCGGAGCGGTGGGTGAGGACTACCTCGACCACACGGCCCCGAGGCGGTCCATGGCCGCGTCCACCACGGCCTCCTCGGAGAATCGGGCGGCGATCGTCTGCGAGGCGGCCGCCCCGATGCGACTTCGCAGGTCGGCGTCGGCGGCCAGGACCCGCATCCACCGGGCTGCCTGCCCGACGTCGGGTTCCGCGGCACAGAAACCCTTGGCGATAGACGGAGCCGGCGGCTCCGTGATAGCGGTTGTCGTCGGTAGTGATCGGCCGCACCCGGTAGCCGACCAGGCAGCTGTTGGCACCGTTCATGAAGTCGACGTTGCCGGAGTAGGCGGTGCCGATGACAGCTTTGCCGATGGCCATGGCCTCGGCCAGGCCCAATCCGAACCCTTCCGACCGGTGCAGGGAGACGTATACGTCGGCGGCGTGGAACAGGTCGCCCAGCTCCCCTTGGGACAGGTGCTCATCGATGAGCACACCGCCCACGCCTTCGACAGCCGCCCGCAGATCCGACTGCAGCAGTGGGCTGTTGGCGAGATTGACCGCCTTCATCACCAGCCGGGTAGCGGAGGGGTTCGGCCCGAACGCCTGGCGGTAGGCATCGACCACTCCCAGCGGGTTCTTGCGGACCACCGAGGAGTTGAAGTCGAAACTGAACAGGAACACCACGTCGTCATCGACGATGTCCCACCGTTTGCGGAGTCGGTCCCGGTCGGCGCTGGCGTCGAACACCGGAACGATCGTGGGCACGATGTGGACCGGCTTGGAGGTGTACTGGCTCAGGGCACGTTCGACGAACGTGGTGGGGGCCCAGATCTCGTCGACCCGGCCGACAGCGGGGATGAGATCGGTGGCCAGCGTCTCGAACTCCCAGTACCAGGCCCCGATGGCGTACCGGCCGGTGTTGCCGAGCCCGAGGTCGCCGGCGGCCACGGCGGAGACCTCGTTGACGTTGAGTGTCACCAGGTCGACCGGGTAGGGCCTACCGCCGGGGAGATGACGCAGTTCGTCCGGGAGGAGGTTGTCGATCTGGGGGGCACCCGACCGGACCGGTGTCACGGTCAGGGGGACACCACGGCGACGCAGGCCGACGGAAAGTCTGCGACCGGCCTGGGCCAGGCCGGTGGTGGCGGTGAAGTCCCCGATCACGTTGACCCCGGCGCCGGCCGGCACCGGCCCGGACGTGTCAGCCCGGGGCGTCCTGGCCTCGAGCCGTTCTGGTCGGGCTGGCACCGGGGGTGAGGGCGTGCCCATCGTCCGCTCTACCTTTTCCAGACGGCTCTCGAGCCGGTGCACGGCGAGCTGGAGGTCGGCCAGGCCTCCGAGCAGCTGGCCGGACAGGTCGCCGACGGCTCGATCCATCTTGGCCTCGAAGCGCGTACTGCGACCCGCGCACCTCTTGCAGGACGGAGCCGCGCACTTCCTTGAGTAACGACAGGAGCGGCCGGTGGAGGATGCGACGTAGACGGTTCGGGCGCTGGTGATGGTGCGTCGGCGGGACCGGCCCGGCGTGCAGATCGGCGCCCCCCTCGACCTCAGAACTCACAGGCGCTCCAGTTGTGCCGGTCGGCCCGTTGTGGGCGTGGCTGGCAAGCGAACCCCTCCAGTCTACCTGCAGGGGTATCCCACGACCGGGGGCGGGGGGATCCGGTCACAGGCGGACGGGTGATTTCCCAGCAGCCAGATCCGGTCCCCGGAACGAGGGCCGACGAGTAAGCTCCAGCGTCGCTTCGCTGCAGGCTTCGACCAGGAGGGAGGGCAGTCGTGGCAGAACCGGGGACGCAGTCAGTCAGCAGTGTGGAGATCCACGCCTGCTCGATCGTGGCCCGCAACTACCTCCCCCAGGCCCGGGTGTTGGCGTCGAGCTGGCTCCGGTACCACCCCGGGGCCCCTCTCGAGCTCCTGGTTCTGGACGACACCGACGGAACCGTCGAGGACGAGGGCGAGCCCTTTGTGGTAGTTCGGCCGCCGGAGCTGGCCATCGACGAGGCCACCTGGAACGAGATGGCATTCATCTACGAGGTCACCGAACTCGCCACCGCGGTCAAGCCACCCCTGCTCGACCTGCTGCGTCGCCGCCACGGCGGCCCCGTCGCCTACATCGATCCGGACATCGAGATCTTCGGCCCGCTCGACCAGGCGGCCGCCCTGGCCCGTCAACACCCGATCGTCCTGACCCCCCACATGCTCGATCCGATGGACGACGACCTCCGCCGCCCGTCCGAGCAGGACATCTTGGGTTGTGGTGTCTACAACCTCGGATTCATCTGCGTGGGCGATGGAAGCCAGCCGTTCCTCGATTGGTGGCAGGAGCGTCTTCGCTACTTCGCCATCGTCGACTTTCGGAGCTCGCTGTTCACCGACCAGCGATGGGTCGACTTCGTTCCCGGTTACTTCGACTTCGTGGCTCTGCGCAATCCCGCCTACAACGTGGGGTACTGGAACCTCCCCGAGCGCGTCCTGCACGACCGGGATGGTGTCTGGTATGTAGATGACGAACCCCTCGTCTTCTTCCACTACAGCGGATACGAACCGGAGCGGCCTTGGGCCATCAGCAAACACCTCGGAGTCGATCCTCGTCTGCTGTTCAGCGAACGTCCGGACGTCCTGGCTCTCTGCCGGTCCTACGGCGAGCAGCTGGCGTCGGCGGGGTACGGGGCGGAGACTTCCGAGTACAGGTACAACCGGCTCCCGAACGGGGTCAGGGTCAACTCCCGCATGCGCCGTCTGTACCGATCGGCCCTCCTCTACAGCGCCGGATTCGACGATCCTCCCCCGGACATGCCGTACACCGAGGAAGGCGCCGAACGCGTCCTGGCTTGGCTGAACAGCCCGTCGGCGCTGTTCGAGGGCTCGGCTCCACAAAGCCGGTACCTCGAGTCGATCTGGCAGGAGCGGGCCGATCTGAAGATCCAGTTCCCCCGCGTCCACGGCGAGGACTCGGAAGACTTCGAGGAGTGGGTGGAGGCCTTCGGGCACCTGGAAGAGGACATCATCCCCGAGATGCTGCCGACCCAAGCTCGGGTCAGCCCGTACCCGTGGGCCGCCCCCGGCCAGCTCCGGCCGGGAATCACCGTGGCCGGATATCTGCGGGGCGAGCTCGGCATGGGCGAGGTGGCCCGGTCGGCCCTGACCGCCGTCGAGGCGGTGGGGATCCAGCACGCCACTGTGGTGGTGAACCGGACCTTCAGCCGCCAGGACCACCCCCTGGAGCTGGCCGAGGGCCCCTGGGATCTCGATACTGCCATCGCCGCCGTCAATGCCGATCAGGTGCCGATGTTCCAAGGTGCCGTCGGGCCCGGATTCTTCGATGGCCGCCGGACGGTCGGTCTGTGGGCTTGGGAGCTCGAACAGTTCTCCGAGGAGATGGCCGGGGCGGCCGCACTCTTCGACGAGATTTGGGCGATCAGCTCCTTTGCCGCCGCATCTATCCGGGACCAGGTCGACAAACCGGTCCACGTCTTTCCGCTGGCAGTTGCCAGCCCCAGCCCGGGTGGATCGGTGCCCGAGGTGGTGCCTCCGGAACGATTTGTGTTCTTGTTCACGTTCGACTTCTTCAGTGTGTTCGAGCGCAAGAACCCGCTGGCGGTTATCGACGCCTTCTCGACCGCGTTCACGCCTTCGGAGGGACCGGTGCTGGTGGTGAAGTCGGTCAACGGCAGCCGGCGGCGGCTGGACCGCGACCGTGTCCGGCTGGCTGCCGCCCACCGGCCCGACATCGTCCTCATCGAGGACTATGTCACCAAGAGTGACCGCGATGCGCTGCTGGCCCGGGCCGACGCCTACGTGTCCCTGCACCGGGCTGAAGGCTTCGGCCTGACCATCGCCGAGGCGATGATGATGGGCAAACCGGTCATCGCCACGGGCTACTCGGGCAATCTCGACTTCATGACCGAGGAGAACAGCTTCCTGGTGTCCCACGGGATGGCGGAGGTCCCACCGGGATGCGAGCCGTACCGGCCCGGCACGCCGTGGGCCGATCCCGACGTCGGCGAAGCCGCCCAAATGATGCGCCAGGTGGTCGACGACCCCGGTCTGGCGGCCGAGAAAGCCGCCGTCGCCAAGGCCGACATCGCCCGCACCCACGGGGTGGCCGTGGCCGCCGCATTCGTCAAGCAACGCTTCGAGGCACTGGCGGCCCTGCCGCCCAAGGAGCCCGACGCCCCGCCGGACGAGCAACCCGACGAACCCTCGGACGAGCTACTCGAGGAACCTTCGGACCAGCCCCGCCAACGACCGACGGCCCGACAGGTGATCGTCGGGCAATTGAGGAAGGCGGCCCGCAGCCTGGAACAGTCGGGCAACTCCGGGTCGGGCACCTCCGAATCGGCCGACTCCGAATCGGCCAGTTCCCAATCGGTCAACTCCCAATCGGGCAGCTCCGGGTAGGACGGGCCCGCGGTTACCCGGGCGTCGCGGCCATTTCGACACACGACAGGGAGTAGATTGGTCCCATGGGGGGAGTAGCGACTCTATCGGCGACCGATCGCTCCCGCCCCGACGTGGAGCCCGCTCCGCCGCCGTCACCCCGCATGTCCGATCGGCGTCGGTTCACAATCGCCGTGGTCCTGGGACTGGCGGCGGTCACCATTCCCTACCTGTGGATCATGTGGGATCTGTGGAGTCCGGGCCCCAGCGCACTCCGGGGCGCCCAACCCGACTTCTTCTACGATCTGCAGGCCCGGGCGATGTTCCACGGCCACCTCTGGCTGCCACCGGGTGCGCTCGGCATCGAGGCCTTCGTCCATGCCGGGCAGCAGTACACCTATTTCGGGATCTTCCCGTCACTGATCCGCATGCCCGTGCTGATCTTCACCAGCCGATTCGACGGCATGCTGACCGCACCGTCGATGCTGCTGGCGTGGGTGGTCACCGGCGTGTACAGCTCGTTCTTGCTGTGGAGGCTGCGGATCCTGATCCGGGGCCAGGCCGTCCTGGGCCGGCTCGAGGCGGCCTCGTACGGACTCTTCGTCGCCACCATCGGCGGCGGTTCCGTGCTCGTCTCGCTCGCCGCCACCCCGTGGGTCTTCAATGAGGACTTCGCCTGGAGCGTGGCCCTCACCGTGGCCAGCCTCTTCGCACTGCTCGGAGTGCTGGAGCAACCGTCCCGCGGCCGGGTGCTGGTGGCGGGGGCCTGGGTCGTGGCCACCAATCTGAACCGGACGCCGACCGGCTATGCCTGCGTGATCGCCGCAGGCTTGATCGCCGTGTGGTTCGGACTGGGCCGCGGTGGTGCCGACCGTCGACGTTGGGCTCTCCCCATGGCGGCTGTGGCGGTCGTGGCCTTCGGGATCAGCGCCCTGATCACCTACGCCAAATTCGGTACGCCGGTCGGCCTGCCCATGGCCGACCAGGTGTGGGCCCACTACAACGCCCACCGGCGTTACTTCCTGGCTGCCAATGGCGGCAAGGCCTTCAGCCTGGCGTTCCTCCCGACCACCATCGTCGCCTATCTGCAGCCGTTCGGTATCCACCTGAGCGGGGTGTTCCCCTACATCACCATGCCGACGGCACCGGCCGCCATCTACGGGGGGGCGGTCCTCGACCAGTGGTATCCGACGGCCAGCATTCCTCCGACGATGCCCCTGTTGTTCCTGTTGAGTTGCTGGGGGGCGGTGACGGCGTTCCTGCCCCGGCCGGCCGGACGGATGGCGCTGGTCCGGATACCAGTGGTGGCGGCGGCGGCCGGCACCGCCGGGGTGTTCTTGTGGGGGTACATCTCCGACCGCTACATGGCCGACTTCATGCCCCTGCTCATACTGGCCGGGGCCATCGGGTTGATCGACGTGTGGAGGCGTATGGCCGGCCGGAGCATCCGGGTGCGCCGGTGGGCCTTCGGCGTCGTCGCCGTCCTCGCCGCCTTCAGCATCGTGGCCAACATGGCCATCGCCCTCGAGCCGTCGGATGTGTTCACCCAGGCTCAGCTCGACCAGTACGTCAGCGTGGCCAGGTCGCTCAGCGTCCAGTCGTTGGCGTCCACCGTCCATCGCGGCGCCACCCTTCCGTACTGGGCGCCGGCCGGAGAGCTCTACGCGGTCGGGAACTGCTCCGGTCTCTATTACTCCACGGGGGAGACGTACAAGAATGTGCCCGGCCAGCAGCTCATCCACTGGACGTGGATGCCGGTCGAGCAGGCTCCGGGCATCGTCCATGTCATCGACGTGACTTTCAACGAGCCTCAGGCCGATGTCGACCCGCCCGTGCCGATCCTCACCTACGGAAAGGCGACGCTCTACGTCGAGCAGGCTCCCATGGAGAACATCCAACTTCAGGTGTACAACGCCGGCGCCGCCGGGATCTCGTTCCCCTTGACCAAGGGAGGGGGCTTCCCGATCGTCAGGGACCACCAGACCGTCCAGTTCCGGGTGGTCACCGATCCGAACATGAACGTCATCGAGGTGTGGCAGAACGGGAGCATGCTCTTCGGCCACTATCTGGCCGGCCAGGGTCCGGCCACCGTGCTCGCCACCCCGGCGACGGACGCCGCGCCGCCGGTCCAGATCACCGACGTGCCGGTGCCGACACAGCTCTCACTGTGTCGGAGCCTGGTCCCCAACGGATGAACCGGCCGGCAGGGGTGGACGGTATTCCGACCGGGCTCCGATCAGAACGGCCCGTTGACCGGATCCTGGCGAACGCTCAGGCCGGCCCCGGGTCGGAGGTGGCAGCCAGGGCCGACTCGATGACCGACCGGTAGGGGGCCAGCCGGGCGCCCGAGGAGTCGTCGGTGAGGGACGCTGCCACCGCCCACCCCAACAGCTGTCTCACGTCCAGGTGTGCCCCGTTCCCCATGGCCGAGCGGAGGTCCCAGCGATGGAAGTACAGGTCGGCCAGTACCTCGGTGGCCCTCTCCTGCTCGCCGGGATCGGCGTCGGACATCGACAGTGCCGCCCGGATGGCCGCCGCCCCGGAGTCTCGGAGCTGTTGGCCGAGCCGTTCGACCGACGCCGCCACCATGGGTTGATCGGCGATCACCCATTGCACGTAGCCCATGGCATCGAAGGACTCCTCGGTTCCGAACGCGTCCACCAGGTCTCTGCGGGCGAGATAGAACTCGACCAGTTCGTCGACCACGTCGGACAGCAGTGGAAGGTCGTCGCCCCATCGATCGGGGAAGGCCACCTCGACCACGGCCCGCTGGGTGGCTAGACGGATGCCTCGGCTACGTGTCCGGTGCAGCCGTTCGTCCGCCCGAGCCTGGGCCTCACCGGACAGCAGGCCGATCGACGAGAAGTACCGGCCGAGAGCGGCCTGGTCCCCCCCAGCCGGCTCCCCGGCCGTCGATCCGGCCACGGCCTCGGCGTAGGACGTGGGTGGCCGGTCGATGCCGACCGGCGCCAGTACCCAGACGAACTCCTCCACCGACCAGTCCGGATTGGTGGATTCGGCCATGATGTGCAGCGCACCGACCATGGCCTCGGGTATGCCATCACCCGTAAGGCTGTGGGCCCCGTCGGCCGAATGGACGTCGTCGGTGCCGACCACCGTCCAACCACACCGTTCGACCAGACGCTCGAGGATGGCCCGGGTGAAGTGCCGGACCGCGGCCGTTCCTGTTTCGCCCTCGTCGGTGGGATCCCACCGGCCCTGCAGGAGGAGCAACCCCCTGTGCACGTGGGCGACGTTTGCCGCCGAGACCACCATCGGGCCGCTGCCGGTGGCCCGGGCCCAGTCCGAGAGGGCACACAGCAGCACATGGGGCTCGGGGACGCGCTCGAGGACGCCGCGGAAGAGCAGCGTCGCCGGCCCGGTCTCGGTGCCGAGTTGACCGAGCAGGGCGTCCGCCCATCCGACCCCGGACTCCAGGGGGATCGACTGGTAGGCGGTGCCGGTGCCGGTGAACCCTGGAGCGGACCGGGGTCGGCCGACACCCAGCTCGACCAGGCGGCGATTCCCGACGGCGGCTTCGGCCACCAGCCGGAGGGCGTGCCCGGCGGGACCGTCGGGATCCACCACCGGCCCGGGCGGCGCTGCCGTCGGGGCGTCCGGCGGATGATCCGCTTCCCCGAGGGCGCGGCGGGTGGCCTCGAGGTAGGCCCGGCCATAGTGCCGGTCCGGTTCCAGATGGTTTCCCTCGGCCCACTCGTTCCAGGCCGCCACGAAGACGAAGTTCTCCTCGTCGCGCACCTCGGCCACCGAGGCGATGGTCCCCCGGAGCCAGCGCTCGTAGGCGTCGGGGGTGCTTCCGGAGAAGATCGTCGCTCCTCCCTTGCGTCTGGCCGTGTTGTCCCAGCCCACCATCACCCCCGGGAACCGCTTCCAGGGCTCGGTGGGCCGGTGCAGCGCGGCCTCGACGGCAGCTCCGTAGTCCAGGACGACATTGTTCCGGTACGCCTCCAACGGGGCGGTGAGCCGGGTATAGGCGTCGGATCGGAATCCGACCGAGGCATCGAACCCGAGCGGGCGCGGGTCCACCCGCTTCAGGCGGCTCTCGACCATGGCCAGGTAGATGTCGGGAAAGCCGGCCTCCCGGGCCTCGGTCCGCCACAAGTCGGCAGTGGCCTTGGGGTCGGGCAGCAGGTCGGAGCGGTAGACCAGCATCAGCGGCCGACCATCGATGGTGATGTAGCGCTTGTCGGCGAAGGCCCCGATGAGCCAACGGATATGGGCTACATCGTCATCCCGGCTGAAGCGTTGCTCGACCAGGACCGTGCCGCTCAGGGCGTCCCAGTTGCGTGTCCACTCCTCGTTGGCCCAACACAGGGCGAACGGGAAGTCGGGCGAGCCCGACGCCAGCACCTCGTCGAAGGGACGCTCGAGGAGCCGTCGACCGTGGAACCAGTAGTGGTAGTACACAAAACCGTGGATGCCATAGGCCCGAGCCAGGTCGGCCTGCTGGACGCGGACCTCGGGCACCCTCAGGTCGTAGTAGCCGAGCTCGCCCGGGAGGTGCGGCTGGTAGTGACCGGGGAAGAGGGGTCTGCCTCTGGCCACGTTGGTCCACTCGGTGAAGCCGGGCTCCCACCACTCGTCGTTCTCCGGTATCGGATGGAACTGGGGCAGGTAGAAGGCCAGGATCTTCGGGCGGTGCAACTGGTTCCCCCCACCATCGCGCGAGTGAATACCTGTGGAATCTAGCCGCGGCCGGGTGGCGCCCCGAGCACTACCGGCCCGCGGGCGTACCGATCGGAGAATCGTCAGCGGCGGAGTGACAGGACGACCTCGATCACGCGGTCCTGGTCCGCGGGGAAAGGGCCGAGCCGGTGGGCAGGCAGAGACCACCCTCGAAGATGCCGGCGCACACGGCACCGCCCACCGTGGGTGCGGCTGCGAACACGGGTTGGAGGTGCAGGGGCTTCCACGTCGGCCTCGACTCGATGTCGACCGACTCGAGTGCCAGCCTGATCTGCTCGCGGTCAGCACCGAACCGCTCCGGGTCGACCACGATGCAGGTGAGCCACCAGTTCGGTTCGCCGTACGCGGCGATCGGCATGAAGCTGATGCCGGGTATCTCCGCCAGTGCGTCCCGGTAGCGGTCATCGATCCGGTGGCGGCGCTGGATCCGGTCGTCCAGGCCGCGGAGCTGGGCCCGTCCCAGCGCGGCCAGGAGATTGCTCAGCCGGTAGTTGTAGCCGAGCTCGGAGTGCTCGTAGTGGGGGAAGGGATCACGGGCCTGGGTGGCCAGGTGTCGGGCCCTCGCCACCACCTCGGCCGAGTGGGACACCAGCATGCCCCCGCCACTGGTGGTGATGATCTTGTTGCCGTTGAACGAGAACACGCCCGACCGGCCGAACCATCCTGCCGCCCGGCCCCGGTAGCTGGCGCCGAGGGCCTCGGCCGCGTCCTCGACGAGGGGGATCCCGTAGGACTCGCCCAGCGCGCCCAGGGCGTCGTAGTCGGCGCATTGTCCGTAGAGGTCGACGGTGACCAGGGCAGCAGGGAGCCGCCCGGACCGGGCCCGATCGGCCAGCACTTCGGCCACCAGCGCCGGGTCGAGGGTCCAGTTGGTTGGGGAACAGTCGACGAACACGGGGACGGCGCCGAGGTAGGCCACCGCCGCCGCCGTGGCCACGAACGTGAACGAGGGGACGAGTACCTCGTCGCCCGGTCCCACGCCCTCCAACAACAGCGCCAAGTGGAGGGCGGCCGTTCCGCTGGACATGGCCACGGCGTGTCCCACCCCGACCCGAATAGCCAGTTCCTTTTCGAAGGCGTCGAGATCGGGGCCGACCGGGGCGATCCAGTTCGAGTCGAATGCCTCCAGCAGCATGCGGCGTTCCTCTTCGCCGACTTCGGGAGGGGACAAGAAGATGCGGGTCATTTCGTGGCCTCCTCGTCGGGGGTGAGCGCGCCGGCGCCTGCTCCCGACGCCACCAGCAGCACCGCCGCCGCCACGTCGAGGACCACGGCCGCGGTCATCGACGCCAGGTGGACCGCCACCAGTGCCCCGACAGTGAGTAGGGCCTCGCAGCCGATGTAGGTGAGACTGGCCGCCGGCGCCGACCAGCCTCTGGCCACCAACCGGTCGTAGGGGTGGCGTCGATCACCGGCCAGCAACGATCGGCGGCCACGGAACCGTCGGACCATGGCGCACGCCACTTCGGCCACCGGCACCGCCACCAGGGCCAGCACCGCTATCCCCACCGGCGCCGCCACTCCCGGTGCCCACGCCTCGGCCACCAGCACGGCCAGGGCCGCACCGAGGAGGTAGGAACCTCCGTCACCGAGGTAGACCCGGGCCGGTGGTCGGTTGTAGAAGAGGAAGCCGGCCAGTCCGGCCGCCAAGGCGATGCCGAGCTGTCGGCCGGCCCCGTGGAGGGCGACGGCGAATCCGACCGCGGCGACGGCCACGACCCCGCCGGCCAGCATGTCGAGGCCGTCGATGAGGTTGACCCCGTTGATCATGAGGACGGTGAGGGCGAGGATCAAGATGGCGGCGATGGTTCCGTCCAGGCGGACGGGGCAGGTCGCCACCACCGCACCGCCGATGGCCAGCTGTCCGATCAAACGGATGGGCGCCGGGAGGTCGACACGGTCATCGGCCACACCGAGCCCGAGGGCCATGCCCAATGGGAGGAGCACCGACGGCCGGCCGGCGGCGGCACCGACGACGACGGCGGCAAAGACGGCAACCCCTCCCAGATAGGGGACGGGCACCGTCTGGGGTTTGAGGGCCCCCGGGCGGTCCACGACCCCCAGATGTCTGGCCACCACCATGACCACGGGAGTGAGGGCTAGGGCCACCACCAGCGCCAGCCCGGCGATCAGCGGGCCGCTCATGCCGATTCCGGCCCGGGAGCACGGTCCCACTGCATGAGCAGCGACTCGGTGCCGGGGTGGAGCTCGAACCGCCCGCTCTCGGAGAATCCGGAACGGCGGTACATGGAGATTGCCGACACATTGTCCGCCCCGACCACGACGTGGGCCGCGGTGTGCCCCCGTCGTGACACCTCACTCAAGAACGCCTCCACCAGCATGTGGCCGGTGCCGTGGCCCGACCGGTGGCGCTCCACCGCCACGGCCAACAGCTCGGCTCCCCGGCCGGTGCCGGCCCCGTTGGCCGAACCGTGGCGGAGCGTCTCCACCACCCGCCTCCATCCCACGATGAGGTGGCCGGCGGATCCGAGGGCGGCCGGGATCCCGTCCCGAACCAGAAACGAACGGTAGAGCCCGGACACATCGCCCGAGCCGGCGATGAACCCGGTTGTGTCGCCCTGGTACTCGGCGACGATGAGGAACGAGTCGGGGACCAGCGTGATCCTCCGGTACAGACGGGCCAGAAAGCGGGGACCGAGGTGCGAGAGGAACCCCTCGGATATCCGCTCGGCGTGGAGGGCGCCGACCGCGGCCGCGTCCTGGGCTCGGCCGGCCCGAACCACGACAGACCCGTCGGTCCCGGGCCCTCGGCGCACCTCTCCGTTCGGCCCCATCGTCGTCTCCCCGACCTAGATCGCCAGGACCGGGGTATGGGTCGCCGGTCACCTCACCTGGTCGAATAGTGTACGACCTGTTCCCAGGGGGCGGGCCAGCGGCTAGATTTGCAGGTCATGGATCGGGGTTGGGGCAGCGGGGGATCAGGGCAGTACCAGCTGACCCAGTTGCAGAGCATCGAGGCGCAGTCGATCCACATCATCCGCGAGGTGGCAGCCGAGTTCGAGCGTCCCGTGCTGCTGTTCTCGGGCGGCAAGGATTCGGTGGTGATGCTCCGCCTGGCCCAAAAGGCCTTCTGGCCTGGTCGGATTCCGTTTCCGGTCATGCACATCGACACCGGGCACAACTTTCCCGAAGTGCTCGAGTTTCGTGACCGCGCCGTTGAAGAGGTCGGGGCCCAGCTGGTGGTGGCCTCGGTGCAGGAATCGATCGATTCGGGACGGGCCGTCGAGGAGGCGGGACCCGACCCGTCCCGCAACCGGCTCCAGACCAGAACCCTGCTCGACGCCATCGCCGAGCACAAATTCGATGCCGTGTTCGGCGGCGCCCGTCGCGACGAGGAGAAGGCCAGGGCCAAGGAGCGGGTCTTCTCGTTCCGGGACGAGTTCGGCCAGTGGGATCCGAAGAACCAGCGACCCGAGCTCTGGTCCCTTTACAACGGTCGGCACCGGCCCGGTGAGCACATCCGGGTGTTCCCACTGTCCGACTGGACCGAACTCGACATCTGGCAGTACGTCGCCGACGAGGACATCGAGCTCCCTTCCATCTACTACTCGCACCGTCGCGAGGTGTTCCGGCGGGACGGCATGCTGCTGGCCGTCGGCCCCCACGTCTCCCCCCGCGACGATGAAGAGGCGTTCGAGGCGACCGTGCGCTACCGGACGGTAGGTGACATGACCTGTACCGGAGCGGTCGAGTCCACCGCCACCTCGGTCGAGGAAATCGTGCTCGAGGTGGCCGCGTCCCGGCTCACCGAGCGGGGTGCCACCCGGGCCGACGATCGGGTCAGCGAGGCGTCGATGGAGGACCGCAAGCGCGAGGGCTACTTCTGATGGAGCTCCTACGACTCGCCACCGCCGGTTCGGTCGACGACGGCAAAAGCACGCTGATCGGACGGCTCCTCTTCGATTCCAAGGCCATCTTCGAGGATCAGCTCGAGTCGGTCGAGCGGGTCAGCCGCCAGCGGGGCGACGAGTACACCGACCTGGCCCTGCTGACCGACGGCCTCCGGGCCGAGCGCGAGCAGGGCATCACCATCGACGTCGCCTACCGGTACTTCGCCACTCCGGCCCGGAAGTTCATCATCGCCGATACACCGGGGCACATCCAGTACACCCGAAACATGGTGACGGGGAACTCGACAGCCGATCTCACCATCGTGCTGGTCGACGCCCGCAAGGGGATCGTCGAGCAGACCCGGCGGCACGCCTTCCTGGCCTCGCTGCTACGGGTTCCTCACCTGCTGTTGTGCGTCAACAAGATGGACCTGGTCGGGTACGACCGGACCGTGTTCGAGTCGATCCGCGAGGAGTTCGCCGCCTTTGCCAGTCGTCTGGAGGTCTCCGATCTCAGCTTCATCCCCATCTCGGCCCTCCAGGGGGACAACGTGGTGCAGCGGTCCGCCTCCATGCCCTGGTACGAGGGTGCATCACTGCTCCACCATCTCGAGCAGGTCTATATCTCGTCGGATCGAAACCTGATCGATCCCCGCCTTCCGGTCCAGTGGGTGATCCGGCCCCAGGCGGCCAGCCAACCGGATTACCGCGGGTACGCCGGTCGGGTGGCCGGAGGGGTGTTCCGCCCGGGTGACGAGGTGATGGTCCTGCCGTCGGGGCTCACAACCACGGTCGCCGCCATCGACACCTTCAGCGGACCGATCGCCGAGGCGTTCCCTCCGATGTCGGTCACTGTCCGCTTGGACGACGATGTGGACGTGTCGCGTGGCGACCTCATCTGCCGACCGATGAACCAGCCGACGGTCGGGCAGGATCTCGAGGCCATGGTGGCATGGATGACCGAGCGACCCCTCAAACCCGGAGACTTCCTGGCCCTCAAGCACACGACGCGTTGGGTGCGGGCGGTGGTGCGCGACATCCACTATCGACTCGATGTCAATACCCTCCATCGCGACGAGTCGGCGACGTCGCTGGTCCTCAACGAAGTGGGTCGGGTGAGCCTCAGGGTGACCCAGCCCCTCTACTACGACAGCTACCGGCGCAACCGGCAGACCGGGTCGTTCATTCTGGCCGCCGAGGACACTAACGTGACGGCCGGTGCCGGCATGCTCCTCGGCCCCGACTGAGGCACACTGGGCGATATGACCTCGTCGAACATCACCTGGCACACCGGACACGTGTCCCGCCAGCAGAGGATCGACTCGCTCGGGACCCGGGGGGGACCTTGTGGTTCACCGGCCTGTCCGGTTCGGGCAAGTCGACAGTGGCGGCCGCAGTCGAACGCCACCTGGTGGCCCGGGGTCGGAGCGCCTACCGGCTGGACGGCGACAATCTGCGCACCGGGCTCAACGCCGATCTGGGGTTCAGCCGCCACGACCGCGAGGAGAATGCCCGGCGGGCGTCCGAGGTGGCGTGCCTGTTCGCTGACTCGGGTGTGGTGGCCGTGGTGGCGTTGATCAGTCCGTTCGCGGAGTCACGACTGCGGGCCCGCCAGCTCCACGAGCGGGCCGGGTTGGCCTTCGTGGAGATCTACATGGCCGCTTCGGTCGACCTGTGTGCCACCCGCGACCCCAAAGGGCTCTATGCCCGGGCCTCGAGCGGTGAGATCGGTCGGTTCACCGGCGTCGACGACCCCTATGAAGTGCCCGAATCCCCCGAACTGGTGATCCAGCCCGGCGCTCCATTGCCCGATGTCGTCGACACGGTGGTGGCCGCTCTCGACGGGGCAATAGCGTCCCGCCGCCCCCTCCGGACCAGGGAAGAATAACGGGAATGGTTGTTTTCACCCGTCAGGGGTAGAGTTCGGCTGCCGGCACGACCCCCCGGCGGGGCTGAGGCGCCGTGGGTCGTGGCGGGGGTATGTGCGTGTTGGAGCGGCCAGGCAGTCAGTTCTGCAGGGAACGATTGCAATCAGGTGGAAAGATATGCGGGAGGGGCCGGGGAGTCAATGGCGGTGGTCGACCCTGCTTGCCGCGGCCGGCATCGGCATCGGCGTGCTCGTGATCGGTGCCGTGCCCGCTTCCGCTACTCCTCGATCGGGACATCGGGTCGTGGCCACCTCCACGCACTCTCAGTCGCCCCGGGCATCGGCAACGGCGCCCACCGACCCCGCACCGGTAACGACCCCGACCGTCGGTACCAGCTCGGGCCAGAGTCTCGATCCGCCCCACCCGTTCGCGTCTCACCGGGCGGTGCTGGACTTCGTGGCCTCGGAGAACGTGGTGAGGCTCAAAATCCCGACGCCACCGTGCCCGGTCACGTTCCCGAATTGCCAGTGGATGCTCTTCGTCAATGAGCCCGACGTTCCTGCCAAGACGATCGTGGGATTCGTGACCGGTACTTCAGGCATCCTCACCATTGCCTACCCCACCAACTTCTGTGGGGTGATCCAGGCCGACGTCTACGTCGGGCCCCCCTGGCACTTGAGGTTCGGCCGTAAAAACACCATCGACACCGCCCACAGCTGCAACCCGCCGCCGGTACCCTCCAACCCGCCGTCGGTAGTGCCGGCCGCCGCCTCCGGTACGGCGCCGGCCTCGGCCACCCCGGCTCCGGCAACACCAGCGGCGACTGTCGCTCCTCAACCGGCCAAGCCGGGCCCCTCCCAGCTGGCCTTCACCGGTGCCGAAATCGTTCCGCTGGCAATCGGGGGTTTGGCCCTGTTGTTCGCCGGCATCTACATCCTCACTTCGCTCGAACAACGACGTCGGGCCCTCAGGCGGGCGAGCAAGGCCATGACCCCGGAGTCGGTGAGTGCCGGTGCGGTCAAGATGTCGAACTGGTTCATGGGGGAGTGAACGCCTGGCCGTTGAGGCCAGGTTGGTGGCGCCGGTGGCGTTCGGTTGGATTGGGGGGAATGGGCCGTGGGCTGGTGGTCCGACATCGGGGCATTGCCCAGGATGGGCAACTGATCATACGGTCCGGCCAATGGGCGCACCGGCACCACACCCTACAACCGGGGAGAAGGGGCTGGTGCCAACCTGTCCCTCACCGATGGGCACAGTCGGGCCCACTCGAGAGCTCATTGTCAATTGGCGAGCAAGGGGGCTGGCATTTCGCTACAGTCTTGGTCCATGAACATGAAGTGGATATGGGTAATCGTCCTGGTGATCATTGGCGCACTTGCGACGTTCGTTGCCATCGAGTATCTGACTGTGGCCATTCATGCTCTGCCGAGCTACATTCCCGGCCATAAGGGCGGCAGAGGCCACTACCGCAAGAGGGGGGCGTTTGCCGCCGTCATTGCCGTTATCGTCTTCGTGGTGGCCGGCTTCCTGGCCTACCGGATCGTTAAAGCCGACGCCGGCCCGGCCAGGGCTGGAGGACCGGCCCCTCAGCCGACCGGTACGGCAACGGATCAACTCGTCGGCAGTCCCCCGCCGGCACCCGGAGAACCGGTCCAAGAATAGAAACCGGGAATCGGAGAAGATGGGCCCACCGGGCAAAGCTCAATGAGCCCGGGCTCAGCGAGCCCGCCCTGGCATTGCCTGTCTGACGTCAAGCCACCAAAAGGATGTCCAGACCGTTGTGGACCACGGCCCCTGACCATGATGCCGTGAGCTCGCCGGGTGGAGTGCTCAACATCATCAGCGTATTTGCCCCTGTCGTGTCCGAACTGATCTGCTCCCACTGGGGAGAGCCCGGACCTTGGGCGAGGACGAAGATCGACGCCCGGTAGGCGAATGCCACATCACCGGCCGAGACCGGAGTTCGGCTCGAAAGGTGCGGAACGTCGCCGCCGAAGCTCCGTGTCTCCAAACTCCGGACCCTCAGGTGGGGCGGCAAGTTGGCGAACTCGAGCAACAGACAGGACAGCTGTTGACTGGCATTGGTGAACGTCACGGAGAGGGCGGTCGGGCCCCCTATCGCCGATTGACACATCCAGCACGAGATATTGATTCCCGTGTGATCGTCGGGACCGGATTCTCCCACCTTGCGCCACGTCCCGCCGGCTGAGTCTGTGACCGATTCCACCGACCCACATTCAATGGTCGGGTTGTAGATCGAGCCGTTGACGAAGGCGAACAGCGTGTTCCCGGGCTTCGGATCGACCGGATAGGACTGTGATCTCCAGACCGGGTGGCCGGCTCCGGCCGGGAGGATGGCCGAATCCGTATAGCAGGACTGTACGAGGCGGCGCCCGGTGGCGGGCACCCCCCGGGGGACGAACGTTGCCATGATGGCGGTTCCGTAGGCCCCTCCGGTAAGACCTGTCCAGGCGGCGTGGAGCCGGGAGCCGGCGCTCGACCCGCCCGTGTCCAAATTGTCGGCCACGTAGCACTGTTGGGTGGTGTCGGCGAGGCGCAGGTTCCACCCCTCGGGAACGGTGGCCGAAGACATGTTGCCCATCACCACCGAGATCGCCAATTCGTGGTCGGAGGCAAGATCGAAGTTGGTCCTCGCCGTCACCGACGTACTGTTGATCTGCGCTTGAGAGATCTGATCGCAGAGTTCGAATCCGGTGGCCCCGGTGTATTCGAGCAGCTGCATGTTCATGCCGGTGATTCCCGGGAGCACCGGATACTCGAGTCCTTGGGCGGTCACCGTCGGTCTGTTGCCGCCGCCCGCGGATTCGCAGTACCAGATATCCAGTCCGTAGTAGTAGTCGGTGAAGAATTCCACCGCTTGGCGCCAGTGGTTGCCCTGATCGTCGGAGACCTGCCCGATGGTCGGGGCGAGGGTACTGGCGGACTTCCTGGTGACAATGGCTACCAGCAGGCTTCCGGCGCTCACCGTGCGGGGGAACCGAGCGGTGATGGTCCGCCCTGAGGTGACGCGTGTTCCCTCCTTCGACTGGAGCAGGGAGAAGCCCGTTGCTGTCGACGTCGTCCCGCAGGCCCCAAGCAGTCCGGCGCCGGCCAGTCCCAGGCTCCCGCCGAGCAGCTGCCGTCGTGTGATCTCCACCTCGTCCTCCTCCAAAGAACTCTCCGACCGTCCCCGGCGCAGACGGATGCGGCTTCGAGAGCCGGTCACTCATTCGACGGCCAGGCCAGGCGCAGCCAAAGTAGCGCGTCGAGCCCTCGTCCCACCTCCGGTCCCTGCCCACTGCTCGGTGCGATACTAACGACCGTCCGCCCGCACTCAGAAAGGTCCGCCGACTCCGTCGCAATGGAGACGAGGGGGTACGGTCGAAGCCGCTGACCCTTCCTCGAGGTGCCGCTGCCGTCGCAACCCCTTTGGTTATACTCCTGCCACCGCCAGCAGCACGGGGAGGGACCGGGCTTGACCGACGGGGACCCAACTGAAGTCGAGGGGCCCACCTCTCCACACCACCAGGGCGGCCGCTCGAGCATCGGGCGGCACGTCTTGTGCGTGGCATGGCTGGTAGTGATGGCCTTGGCCGTGCTGGCGCCGGTCCTCGCCCATGGATCATCCTTCGGCTCCTATGACGTGCTGTCGCAATTCGGCGTGCTCCGCCAGCCCGGGGTCGTCATCCACAACCTCCAGGCCGGTGACCAGTCCGACCAGATCATCCCGTGGTCGATGTTGGCGTGGACGCAGGTGCACCACGGCCAGCTGCCACTGTGGAACCCCTACGAGGCGTTGGGCATGCCGCTGGCCTTCAACTGGCAGACCGCGGCATTGAGCGTGCCCGACCCTGATCGGCTACCTGTTCCCGCTCCGTCTCGCCTTCACCGTGCAGGTGATCCTCACCTTGATCATCGCCGGGACCGGCATGTATGCCCTCGGCCGGGTCCTGCGCCTGAGCACGCTGGCGTGTGTCTTCGCCGGCACGGTGTTCGAACTGAGCGGGCCCATGCTCGGATGGCTGGGCTGGCCCCACGCCGCGGTCCTGTCGTGGTCGGGCTGGCTGTTCGCCGCGGCCCTGCTGGTGATCCGCGGTCGACATCGGCTTCGTTACATCACGCTGATGGCTCTGGTCCATCGCGGCCATGGTCTACGCCGGTCAGGCGGAGATCCTCGCTCTGGTCGGGCTGGCCCTTGTCATCTTGGTCCTCGTCCTCTTCGTCCAACGGGCGCTGCCGGCGGGAGGGTCGGGTCCGATCCGCCGACCGGTCCTCGACCTCGTCATTTCCGGAGCTCACCGGCCTAGCGCTCGGTGCACCACTGTTGCTGCCCGGCCTCCAGGTCGCTTCGGGATCCCAACACAACGTGCCAGGCGGGGATCCGGCGGAGATGTTCCCGGGAATCCCGCCCTCCCCTCGCACAATCTGGTCCACTTCGTCTTCCAAGGGTTCGACGGGCTGCCCATCGTCGGGCAGCCACTGGTTCGGCTACGCCGGCGGCTACTCCGAGACGGCCGCCTACGTGGGCGTCATCGCTCTGGTGCTGGCGGTCGTGCGGCCGTGGCCGTCCGCCGACGACGCCCGGAGGTGGTTGCGTCTCGGAGCCCTCGCCGTCGTCATGGCGGTGGTCGCCTTCTTCCCTCCGCTGGTGTCGGTCCTGTACCGACTGCCGCTGGTCGGAACCGTGCTGTGGCAGCGGGCCATCCTTCCCGCTCGCCTTCGGCGTGGCGGTGCTGGCCGGCGTCGGGATGGACGCCCTGGTGCGCTCCGGCCACCAGCGGACCGTGCGCCGCTGGATGGGCGGAGGATTCGCGGCGGCCGCCCTGTTGCTGGCGGGGCTGTGGATCTTCGGCCGCGGCCACCTACCTCCCGACGAGGCCTCCATCCGAGCCGGGAGCTTCCTCTGGCCCGTGATCGAGACCGTCTTGGGCTTATCCCTGGTGGTGGCCATGGTGCTGGTGCGCCGGCGCTCCCCAAGAAACGGTCGAGGAGGGGCCGGGCAGCCGTCGGCCGAGTGGCGGGAGTCTCGTTGCTCGTCTGCGAAACAGCCTTTCTCATCGCTGCCGGTGCACCGTTGTGGACTTCGACCTCGACACCGTTCGCGCCTACACCGGCCGAGATGGCGCTGAAGGGTGCGGTGGGCTCATCGGTGGTGGGGCTCGGAAGCTCCACCTGCTTCCTCGCCCCTGGCCTCGGTATCCCTCAGAACGCCCAGGATCCGTATGGGATACAGGAGCTGGCTCTGTACGACCCGATGATCCCCAGCTCCTACTACTCGTCGTGGCGCTCGGTCTCCCGGGCTTCGGCCGGGCTCCCCAACGACTCGGTCTACTGTCCCGGACTGAGCACGGCGGCCCTGGCCCGGTTGTACGGAGTCAGCTTCGTGATCGAACCGGCCGGCTCGCCGGGGCCGCAAGGCGGTCAATTCGACAAGGCGATCGGGGACGAGGTCCTCTACCGCATCCCCGATGCCGGGGCAGCTACCCTCACCTCTCTGTCGGCCGACGGCACCCTGCCGCCAGACAACGCAGCGGGCACGCCGGTGTCGGTGACCCACCCCAATCCTGCATCGTGGAAGCTGGTCACTGACGCCCATAGCCGCCAGGTGCTCCGGCTGCGTCTCAGCGACGTACCCGGATGGCACGCCAGCATCGACGGTCGACCCGTTCCGCTCGAGCGCTTCGCCGGCGTGATGCTCCAACTCGAGGTACCACCCGGCCACCACCTGGTCGAACTGAACTACTGGCCGGCCCGCTTCACCGAGGGACTCGTCCTGGCCTTGTGTGCCGTGGTCGGGCTGCTGGCTGCCTTCACGGTTGGTTGGGTGCGTGGCCGGCGACGACCGGTCGCCACCGGGTAGCGGCCGAGGTCGGTCCCGTCACGCCCACCGGATAGGCGGACGCCGGCGCAAACCGGGTGCGTGGTTTACCAGCTTCACGTCGAGCGGCGACAGCAACCTACGGCGAAGGTCCCTCGATGATTCCGGAGGGCTTGGCGTTGGTCAGGCTCTGCGCCGTGGTCGGCTCTTCGACATCGGGGGACGAGGGCAGTACTGGGGCCGGACCCCCCTGATCGGGGCCGGATTGACCGGTCACCGGCTTTGCCCACCGCCGGGCCTCGAGCCGTTTGCTCCAGTTCATCAGCGGGCGTTCGAGAAGGAACCACGACAACAGCGTGAGGGAGAGGGTGACGACGATGGCCACCACCACCCGCACGACGTCGTTCCAATGGGGATCGAAGAACCGGATGGCGAAGAAGACAGGAAGGTGCCATAGATAGAAGGCATAGGAGACCATGCCGAGGGCGACGAACGGCTTGAGCTCGAAGAGATGCCGCCCTCCCCATCCGCCATCCAGTATCGCCAATATGAGAACGGCGCAGGCGAAGTCGATGCCCAGGAAACCACCCCAGTAGACCAACGGACCCTCTTGGGTGGCGAAGGGGAGACATGCCAACAGGAAGGCGGCGGCAATCCAACCGGCTATGGTGATGCCCCGCTTGGGCTCCTTTCCCCGCACCCAGATGTGGGCGAGAAGGCAGCCCCACAGGATGGAGTCGGCCCGAGTGTCGGTGCGATAGAAGAGCGACCACCAACGGTGGGTGTCCTCATACAGGATGTATCTGTGAACGGCGATGACCGTGATCATCGACAGCAGAATGATCACCACGGTCCTCAGCCGCATTCTGATGGTCAGGAGCGCAATGGTGACCCAGGGCCAGATGAGATAGAACTGCTCTTCGAACGACAGCGACCACAAGTGCTGGTAGCCCGAGGCGAGTTTCGGACTGAGGGGCCCGCTGGCCGAGGCGGAATAGTAATTGGCGTAGTAGAAGAGGACGGAGAATATCGACGGCCACTCGGTGTGCAGCCACTGATGGCTGGCATAGGCAAACAGGGCATTGGCGAGCACCACGACGTACAGGGCGGGCAACAACCTGAGAATCCTGCGTCGGTAGAAGGGCAGTGACCCGATCCCGCCGCGTCGGGCCTGTTCCCGCAGCAGCAACGCGGTGATGAGGAATCCACTCAGGACGAAGAAGGAGTCCAGGGATACGGTTGCCCCCGGAATTACGAGGAGGGTGGGTATCGGCAGGATGACGTCCATGTGGGCCACGAACACGATCAGGACGGCGACCCCTCGAAGGCCGTCGAATCCGCGTACCTGACCGAAGCTGCGTGACGGCAAGGGAGTGACGGCAGGTGACGGCGATGGCGTAGGGGGAGCAACTGGACGGCCTGGTTGGTCAGTCCCTGCAGTCTCGTCCATGACCTTGCTTTCCCCACGTGGTCGCATACGCCCCGTTGCGATTGAGAAACACTACAACCGGATCCGCAAACCATGAGGTTGGAGGAGCGACGGTTCGGATCAGGTGTTGCTCCGAGTCGCCGGCGGGATCGGCCAGGTGACGACCGCCATTGCGGCTTTGGGGACCACGGCTATAGTTTTTCCATGTCTCGGGGGGCACGGGAGATGTCGTGATGCACGAGACTGGGGTCGAAGAGGAGACCCTCACTCCCTCGACCGTCCCCGAAGAGCGCGAGGGGCCGTCACCGTCACTTCGGTCGGTCCTGGGGCGGAGATGGGTGTATGAGCTCGCCTATGCGATGCTGGTTCTCGCCGCCGCCGCCCTCATCCTCTCACTGGTGGGGCGAGCTTCGGGGTGGCCGCTCGGCGGTGAGTATTTCAATGAGCTGATTCTTGTCCCCCTCTATGCCGCCCACTTCCGACATCTGGATTTCTTTCCGGTCTGGTCGAGCACGGACGGGCTGGGACTGGGCACTCCGGTGTTGCTCTATTACCAAAAGGCCTTCTTCTACGTTTCCGGTGCCATCTTCATCCTGCTGGGGGGAGCCCTCAAGCCGACCCTGGTCGTGACCGTCGGCGTCTTCCTGGCCGTCGGAGCCTACGGGATGCGCCGGGCCCTCCAGTTGGTCACCGACAGCAGGCTGTTGCAAGTGGTCGGATCGGTGGGGTTCCTGTTCACGAATTACGTGTTCACCGACTGGCTCGCACGCGGCGATCTCCCCGAGTTCTCCGCCTTGATGATCATTCCCTGGCTGCTCTTCTGGTGTCTGAACCTGGTGAAGAACCGGCGGGTGTCGCTACTCCTGATACCGATCATGGCGTTGCTGGTCGATGCCCACAGTGCCATCGGTCTCCTTTCGCTATTCACGCTCATCGTCGCCATGATCACGTTCGTCGGCTTCGCCGGACTCAAGGGACTCAAGGCCGTTGCGCCGCGTCTGATCGTGGCGGTGGGGGGTGCGACGGTGTTGTTGGCGCCCACGCTCGTGGCTGAGCTCCGGTTCAGCCAGTACTTCGATCCCGCTTCCAAAGTGACCCATTTCGCCGCCATCTCCAACGCCTTCGTCGGGTTCGGATCATATTTCTACGAAGGTTCGTACCATTGGCTGGCGGCCAACAATGTCAATTTCGTTCAGATCGACTTCGCCATCTGGATTCCCATCGGAATTGCCTTGGTGGCCGCCATCATCGTCTGGGTAACCACTGGCAAGAGACCCGGTCGGACCCCCTGGGGCCGCTACTTCCCTCTGCCGGCACTGGTGTTTCTTGCCGCCACCCTGGTCATCTACCTTGTTCTTCAGTTGAAGGTCACCCTGGCCTTCTACCAGTTTCTCTCCCCGCTGGAATCCATCGACTACCCCTATCGGATGCTGGCGTTCATCACCCCCATCGGGGTGATTCTGGTCGTGGCCATCGGCGGTTACATGTTTCGCTCCTATCCGAAGTCGCCACTGCCCAAGGTGGTGGCGATACTTTGGTTACTGTCGCTAATCCTTGTTTCGCCAATAACCTCGACATGGAGCGTGCCGAGGTTTCCATTTACCTCACCGGGCCAGTTCCCCGGCACATGGTTGTCCGCGCCCCGCGCTATGTGAACTATGCAACCTACGGTGGCTTTTTCGGCTTCGATGGGATCCTGTTCGACGAGTATCTTCCCAAGGTGTACAACACCGGAGGGGCGGAGCTGTATGACGATGGTTCGCTGTATCACCAGCTCCGCGATCACCAGCACGGGGCCGGATCGTTGAGCGCAGTTCCCTGTTCGGTGACGGTGCCCACCCGGTCTCCACTCGAGTCCCTAGAACTCACCTACCGCATCACCTGCGCGGCGGCCACCCGGTTCGCGCTGCCGGTGACCTTCAACGCCTATTCGAGCGTATTCGCCAAGACGGACGGTCAGAAATGGCACGAGATTCGGTACTATCACGTTCCCACTGACCCCCGCATGATCATCGATGTACCCACCTCGAATACTGAGCACGTCATGGTTCATCTGCCGACCTTGTGGGGCATATTGGGATAAGTCCGGTAGACCCGACTCGAACCCGGCACAGGCATCTGTCGGGCCCGACGGGCTGACCGCCTACGGCAGTTTGGACGCCAGCGGGGCGAGCTCTTCCGGCACCGATTTTGATGTCAGGGTCGGAGGGATCTCCCGGTCTCGAGACGGTGGGGCCAAGCAGTTGAAGGCGATGAACCCGAGATACAGGACCATCCCCAAAATGAACAGGGCAATGACAAAGGTGGCCCCTCCCGGTGGTGCCCACCGGCCGATCGTGCCGGGTCCTGCCCCCAATCCGTACTCATACCGGTGGAGCACGGCCACGAACGTCCAGATCTGGGCACCGATCAGGATGCTTCCGAGTACCAAGACGGCAACCACAGTCGTCAGATCATCCGCCCAACGACGCACATCCTTGCCCTTCCTGAGTTCCGACACCGCCATCAGGGGTACGCCCATCAGGAGGGGCAGCCAGTAACGGCCCTGCCACCAGATGCCATACCGGTCGATGGTCGGCGATTCGAAGATAAGGGGCAGGACGATGATGACGAGACAGAGAAAAGGAAGTGCTCGTCGGCCGCGGCGGGACAGGTAGATCCCGGCGGACAGCAGAGCCGCCAGCGCGGTGGCCCACAGCGCCCACACCGCCTCGGGCACCGGTGTGTTCAACCACCCGAAGGTTCCTACACACTGGCGGAGTCGGTGGACGGTCAAAGAAAGTGTCAACCAGATGCTGCCCCAGAGGGACAGGCGGGGCTTATGGGGTATCGCTCCCCAAAAGGGGGGAAATCCCCCGAAGACCAACAGCGCACCCGAGGCAATCACCGCCCCCACTATGGCCAGGCGAATCGGGAGAGTGCCTCGGTCCCACAGCAACTCCTTGGACCGGGACCATCCGGTCAATATTCCCAGCGTGAATAAGATGATGGCCGCGAAGATCGGGCTCGAAGGACGACTGAGTATCAGGGCCCCGAAGGCCAGAGACATCCAGACGGCGAGAGCCCTCGGCACGGTTCGGCGCTCGATGATGCAGAGGCCGGCGCACCACGCCGCGAATCCTCCCGCGATCTCCATCCCGCTGGAATTCAGTACAGACGTTACGAAGAAGACCATGGGAGACAGGGCGACCAAAACGCCGGCCATCAAATGCCGGCGTCGGGGGTGATAGCGGGTGAGCAGGAAGAGCCCGAGGGCGATGAGGGACGAATCGATCAGCGTTCCGACCATCCTCATCGAGTAAAGAGCCGGTGCGCCCGTGGTCAAGAGGGAAGGGATGCCGACGAGGGCGTAGTAGAGCGGCGGGTAATGCGAGAACTGGGTGGCACCCTCCACCGTCTCAGTACCGCGGTTGAGGGGGGGTGAACAGGCAGCTGATCGGGCCGGCTCCCAAATGAGGCACGTCGCCAACGAGTTGGTACTCGCCACCCAGGCAGGTACCCGGACCAGTGCGACCGGACCCACGAGTGTCGGGTGCTCCGAGGCATCCAGTTGGCCCCGTACCACCGCAGCGGCATCGATGGCGTGAGACGGCTCGTCGGGCGCCGCCATCAGCGGAGTGGCAATTGACCAGGCGCCGATGGAGGTTCCCATGGCCAGGAGGACCCAGCAATAGAGCAGCAGGTTCCGGACCGGGTGCGACCGAGGCGGAACGGCTCCGGCGATCCTCGACGACCTCGGCACGGGGAAGACGATACTGCGCCCGCCGGTTTTTGGTTATCAGCCAACCAGGGCTTGATGGATAGGCGCTCGGGCCGCACGACTGAATGCCCAGGTCAGAGCCTGTTACCGATGAGGGGGTGATGTCGGGTTCCCTGCGGCCGAACCGGGCCGCCGGGAGGCGAGACGAACGGATCTAGTGGGGAACGCACAGCTTGTGGTGGACGGTCTCGATGCACTCCGCCCGGCACTCCGCCCGATTCCGGAGACCGCCGGCCCTGGCGCCCAGTGGATCGAGATTTCCGTCCGCCGTCCCGGCCTCGATCACATCGGACCCGGGAGCCGTCACTGAGCGACGTGCTCGTCACATGGGTGGGGCGCGCTCGAACATGTCGCCCGATGAGGAATGCCCGATGGCTGCAACGTGACCGAATGAACGATGGATTACCATGCGTGCGTCGTCCAGAAGGCTCTCGATTAGTTAGGCGTTTGATGCCAGGCTCGTGCCAAGGGGGTGTGGTGGGGCTGTTCAGCGGGCGGGCGCCCCGGACGTGGTCTGCATCGGAACCTTTCAGTCCGTGCCCGGTGATGCCACACACAGACGGTGGCCAGGGTTCGTGAGGGCCCACTCTCGGAGACGACACGACGGAGTCCAGCCAGATGCCCCCATCCGGCACCACGTGCTGGTGCACGTACTGGGGCTCTCGTGGGTCGTCGGGGCAGCCGTGCTGGTTCTCGTCCCGGCTTTGCATCACGGGCTCTCACTGGGTCCCTACGACCTCCTGTCCCAGTCCGGTCTGACCAAGACCCCCGGAGTGACGCTCAGAAATTCCGCAAATGGAGATCAGCTCGCCGAAATGATCCCGTGGTCGACGCTGGCGTGGACGCAGGTGCACCATGGACACCTTCCACTCTGGAATCCCTACAGCGGTCTCGGCCTCCCGCTGGCGTTCAACTGGCAGTCGGCGGTGTTCAGCCTGCCCGCCGTCATCAGCTATGCCTTCCCCCTGCACCTCGCCTACACGGTCCAGATCCTGGCCACCCTCGTCATCGCCGGAACGGGAGCGTATGCGCTCGCTCGAGTCCTTCACGTCGGTGTGATCGGGTGCGCCACCGCTGGGACGATCTTCGAGCTCAGCGGCTCCTTCGTGGGTTGGTTGGGTTATCCACATGCCGCGGTCATGTCGTGGTCGGGTTGGCTACTGGCTGTGACCGTGCTCATCGTCCGAGGTCGACACCGGGCTCGCAACATCGTCGCTTTCGCGGTCGTCTTGGCACTGGCTGTGTTCGCCGGCCAGCCGGAGATTCTCACCATGCTGGTGGTGGCCGTGGTGGTGGTGGCGTTGACCATGGTGATCCTGGAGGCGCGAGCCGCCCGCAATCGGCGATCCTCTCTTCGGCCGCTCCTCGACGTGTCCATCGCCACCGTGGCTGGAATCGCCCTCGGTGCCCCTCTGGCCCTTCCGGGTGCGCAGGTACTGTCCGGGTCGACCCGGAACAGCGCAGCTCTTCTGGCCCAGACCGAGGTGGGCAAGGCACTCCCTCCCCACGATCTCGTCCACCTTCTCGTGCAGGGGTACAACGGACTGCCGACGGCCGGAAGCCAGGTGTTCGGCGATGCGGTCTACTTCGACACGGCTGCATACGTCGGCGTAATAGCGGTGGCATTGGCAGTGCTGGGCGTGGCGCGGGGTTGGCGTCGATCCGGAGTTGTCGCCATCGCAGTATTGGCGGCGGTGGCCGCAGTGATCGTCTTTGCTCCTCCCGCCGAGTCCATCTTCTTGCATCTTCCGTTCATCCAGACCGTCGACTGGCACCGCGATCTCATGATGCTCGGTCTTTGTCTCGCGGTGCTCGCCGGTGTCGGAATGGATGCACTGGTCCGGGGGAGCGGCGAGAGGTCCACCCATTTGCTCCTGGGGGGCATGTTCGCCGGCAGCTTCATTCTGCTGTTGGCGCTCTGGCTGTTTGGGGCATCGGGTCTGTCCCCACTTGACGCCAGGCTTCGCCGGGACAGCCTCGTCTGGCCCCTCGTTACCGCCGGACTGGCTCTTGTCATCGTCGGCGTACTGGCGGTCGGGACGGCGAGGAACAAGAGATCAGTGTCAGGGGGCGTCGGCGAGCGGGCCGAGTCCGAGCCGACCGGCGATCACCACCCCGACCACGGCCGGGTGTCCCACACCCGGAGACTCACCGGACCAACCATCGGACGCGTTGTCGGCGGCTTGCTCCTGCTCATGGAGACGGTGTTCCTGGTCGCTTCGGGCGCACAGCTGTGGTCGTCGTCGGCCCAGGGGGCCCGTCCGAGTCCGGCCGTAGCCTCGCTGGCCCGCGCCGTCGGCAAGGCAACGGTCGGTTTCGGCGGCTTCACGTGCTATTCCGGACCGGCGTCCACCACTCTGGGAATCCTGCCGGAGTCGAACATCCTGTTCGGCGTCCATGAGTTCGATTTCTACGACCCCATTCTGCCCCATGCCTACTTCGAGTCGTGGGCCGAGGTGAGCCCAAGCCCAGCCGGGATCCCGATCTTCAACTCGTTCTGCCCCAATCTGACGACAGCGTCGCAGGCCAGGAGATTCGGAGTGGAGTTCGTACTGGTGCCGAGCGATGCCGCGGGTCCACAGGGCTCGGTCTTCGATCGGAGGGTTGGGAACGAGGATCTCTATCGGATACCGGATTCGGGGGAAGCGACCCTTACTCCGGAGGCAGCCAACGGCAGCCTGCCGGCCACCGATGCTCCCGGCACCCAAGTGGCGGTCGCTCACCCTTCTCCCTCGTCTTGGAAGATGACGACCACGGGCCAGGCCGAGCAGGTCCTGCGTCTCCGCTTGACCGATGTGCCCGGGTGGCACGCCAGCATAGACGGGCACCCCTTGACACTCGTTCCTTATGCAGGAGTGATGATGCAGGCTCGGATACCGCCCGGGCGCCACCTCGTCGAACTGCACTACTGGCCCTCGCTGTTCACCCTCGGCTTGATCGTGTCGGCTCTCAGCTTCCTCTCGCTGCTCACGGCGCTGGTGGTCGCCAGAACTCGTCGCCAGAAGTGACATCTGCAGTGGGACGGTCGGGGCCGCACCGAAAGCTCCTTGCCGCCAGCCGATCGGATTTCAATTGTTCGAGAAAACGCTGAGGTGGTGCTGTTCAAGGGTCCGGGCCTGCTCCCGAATCCATGACGCCGGGTTGAAGAGAAAGAGGTAGAAGGTGACGTCGAAGTCCGACTCGTGGTTGATGTTCCCGAGCACGCTCACCGCCTTCACGTCGGTGGCATAGTCGGCTCTGGCCTGCTCCACCCCATAGTGAATTCCAAATGGGATCTGCACCACGATGATTACCAGGACGATGATTCTCGCGAAAGGAAGGGCGAGGCGATCCACCCATGGGCCGGCAACTCGAGGGCGTCGCCTACCGGGAACCGATGGCGGAGGATCGGCAGGGTCGGAAATGAGCTGGCCGGCGTCAGCGGGGATCGGATGCGGACGACGATCGAGAAGTGCCAGATAGATGCCGATGAGGATCAGCAGGTCGAAGGTCGTGTAACGCGAGAAGCTGGCGGCCGCATAGCCGATGACCGACCGGCCTTGGGTGATAGTGGCCGCGAACAGGATGCCATAGGAGATCAGGGCGATACCGACCGGGCTGGCTCCCCGTTCGTCCCGCCGGAGGCCGCAGATCAGCACCGTCCCCACGGCCAGGAGGATGATGACCAGTCCCAACAGCACCTCGTAGGTGTTGTCAGGATTGGAGTGCCCCAATCCGACCGGCTTGCCCACGACGTCGCCGATGGCGAACAGGAAGAACTTCAAAGCAGCCAGAGGATGTTGGCTGGCGAAATGACGATCGGGCGTGACCGAGAACTTGTAGTTGTGGAAGTAGAGCACGGTCGAGGCGACGGCCGCCGCCAGCCAAACACCGATGTGTGGCAATGACCGACGGCGGAAGTAGAGCAGCACCAGACCAGTCGGCCAGATGAGCAGCCCTTGGAGAGAGGAAAAGCTGCCGACCACGCCGGCAGCCAGTGCGCCCAAAAGGGTGACCCAGGTGAGGGTGACCCGGTCCAGAAGGAAGACGGCGGCGGCCAGCGAGACCAGAACCAGATACCAGCCGATCTGGAATCCCCAGATGGTATTCCCTTCCTGAATTACCGAAAAGGCCAGGAAGACGACGGGGCAGTAGTAGAGCCACGGAGTCAAAGGTGAACGCCGCTTGTGGGCACAGATGATGCACGCCACGGACGCCACGAGCATGAGGGAGCTCAGATACTCCTCGAGCCGGATGTTGAAATGCCCGAAGTGAGCCAGGAGCACCACGATGACGTTTTGAAAGAAGATGCGGTTCTCGTTGTGCTGGACCCACATCGCTCCCCACGGGAAGAAGTGGACGTAGGACTGCCTGATGACCGGGACCTCGTCCCACTGGTCACCGAACATGACATCGATGCTGAACCGAGTGAGAAACCAGTAGTAACCCGCGACCGGGAGACCGAATCCGAGTGCTGTCAGAACATTGACCAGTCTCGGATCCAGGCGGTCGATGATGCGCGTTCCCGGCGTCGCGGCGTCATGGCGGCGGGAATCGGGTTCGTCCCCCGGGATACCGATCGTGGTCGTTGTCACCCGCCCTCCTCAGCTGAGACGTCTCCGGGGTATTCGGCCGGACCCCATCCTGCGTGCCGCCCCCTCCACCTCAATTGCGCGGGAATGCCGGTGGGCGTGTCGGGAAGCTTAAGCCACCGCACTCACACCTGTGCTCGACCGCATCCCGGTACGGTGAGCAGTCTCGGAGTCGTCGGGGACCTGGGTGTGGTGATCGGGTCACGACAGGAACCTGCTACCTCGAAGACGGGGATGACTCGGATTTGACGGCACGCTAAGCTCCGCCTGCCAAATCGGAGTGAACGTCACGCGTTGGCTCCGATCATTGCATCTGGTTCAGATCTCGACGGGGGCCGGGGCTCAGCCCCGGCGCACGTTCACATGCAATTTTTGCTCTGAGGAGTCGCGTTATGCGCAGGCGATTGCTGGCAGTACTGATACTGGGCGGCTCACTGGTCCTGGCCGGCTGCGGAACCAGCGCGGCCACGGGTTCGTCCACGTCGTCGACGCCCGGAACATCTTCGGGCAAGGACAACAGGCTGTTCACCAACAGCGGGACGTGGGTGGTACCTCAGAACGGGGTCTACATGGTCATAGCCGTGGCCGGAGGGGGCGGCGGAGGAGGAGGAGGATCCGCCCTCAGCTCTGGTGGCATCTCTGATCAGGTGGGTGGAGCGGGTGGGGCGGCAGGTGCCGTCACCATCAATGACACGGTCGGTCGGGTGGGACAGCGTGTGGCGGTAGAGGTGGGGAAGGGCGGGACGCCGGGGGCCGGCGGTGCGATCAACGGCGGAACGGGGGGCGCGGCGGGGTCGGTGGCATCTCCAGCTGCGCCGGGGTGGCCTCCGCCGACGGTGGCTCTGGTGGTGCCGGGTCGCCGGGGAACAGTGATGCAACGGTTCTCAACCCCATCGGAGCCGGTAACTCCAGCGATGGCACTGGGCGGGCTCCCGGTTCTGGCGGCGGAGCCGGCCCCTCCGGGGGGCAGATATCGGGTTCCTCCTACCTCTATTCCTGGCCGGGAGGCGGAGGCGGCGGAACCTCCACGACCACCAGAGGTGGGAGCGGGGGAGGGGCAGCCGGGACGAGTGGAACCGATTCACCTGGTGGCGGTGTCGGAAACATGCCAGGGGCCAGCGGTGGCACCGGTGCCACCAACGGCATCTTCACCAGTGGAGCCGGAGGCGGTGGCGGTGGTGGGGGCGCGGCCGGCGGGCCCGGAGGCAACGGTGGGGCCGGGGTTGGAGGATTCGTGGCCATCGAGTTCGTGGGCCCTCTGAACGGGGCGTTGAAATTGAACTGAGCCAGGTGTCCTGGGTCGCCCTCCGGACCCCAGGGAACGACACCGGCCCCCGGCGCACCGGCGGTCCTAACCGTTGGCAAAGATATTCAGCTGGTGTTCTTCGAGGGTTCGGGCCTGTTCCCGGACGACCGATGGTCGCTCCACCCAGTAGAGGTACAACTTGATGTCACTATTCGAGGCGTGGTCGATGTTCCTGAGCACGCTGGCCGATTTGACGTCATAGGCGTGTTGGGAACTGCCTCCCTCGATGGCGTAATGGATGCCGAATGGGATCTGCACCACGATCGCCATCAGCACCACGACCATGGCACCGGGGAGGGCGACTCGATCCACCCAGCCGCCGCCGGTTCGAGTGTGTCTCCCACCGGCCCCAGGAGTGGCAGCCGACCGGTCAGCCCCGGTCTCGAGCGCAGGGGAGCGACGGCCGAGTAGCGCCAGGTAGATGCCGACCAGAATGAGCACGTCGAAGGTCGTGTAGCGAGAGAAGCTGGCACCTCCGTAGCCGAAGAAGGACCGGCCCTGGGTGACGAGGGCCGCGAACAGCAGTCCGTAGCAGATCAGGGCGATGCCGACCGGGCTGGCTCCCCGTTGGTCGCGCCGGAAGCCGCAGATCAGCACCGTCGCCACGGCCAGGAGGAAGATGACCAGTCCGAACAGCACCACAAAGGTGTTGGCGGGATCGTTGGTCCCCAGTCCGACCGGCTTGCCCACCACGTCGCCGATGGCGAACAGGAAGAACTTGAAGGCGGGCAGAAGATGGTGGCGGGCGTATCCCTGATCGGGCGACACCGACGACTTGTAGTTGTGAAAGTAGAGGACGGTGGCCACCACCGCGGCCGCCACCCAAACCCCGATTTGCGACCATGACCGGCGCCGGAAATAGAGGAGGACCAGTCCGGTCGGCCAGATGAGCAGTCCCTGGAGAGACGAAAAGCTGCCCACCACGGCGACCGCCACCGCTGCCGAGAAGGTGACCCAGGTGAGGGTGACCCGGTCCAGGAGGACGATGGACGTGGCCAGGCACAGCATGACCATGTACCAGGCCAACTGGAAGCCCCAGATGGTGTTCCCGTACTGGACCACCGAGAAGACCAGGAACGCCACCGGGCAGTAATAGAGCCACGGAATCGAAGGTGCACGCCGCTTGTGGGCCCACAAGAGGAGCACCGCCGCTACCACCAACAGCACGGCACCCACCACTTCCTCCACCCGGATGTTGAAATGCACGGTATGGGCCAGGAGCACCATGACCATGTTCGGGAAGAGGATGCGGTTCTCGAAATGCTGGGCCCACATCACCCCCCACGGGAAGAAATGGACATAGGAGTGCTGGATGACGGTGACGTCGTCCCACTGGTCCCCGATCATGGCGTTGACGCTGAAATGGGCGAGGAACCAGAAATAACCGATCACCGGCAGGCCGAATCCGAGCACGGTGAGCACTCGCACCAACCCGGGACCCATGCGGTCGACCAGACGGGGACGACCAGGCTCTTCGATGTCCGACGGGGCGACCGACTCGTCCTGGACGTCGACCGCGGACTGGGTCATCCCCTCCACCCTCGGATCAGTGATGCCTGGAAGGCGGGTCGGTTTCCACTCACTTCAGGCCCCACTCCATAGATCGGCTGCAGCTGGAGAACCACGTTCTGTGTTCTGCCGTCATCGACGTAGAGCATTGTACGTTAGTTGCCCGTTCTGCCCACACCACTCTCTCCCTGGTCGAACGCGTCGATCCTGCGAGTCCCGACCGAACGAGCGACCAGCCGAGGCCGGCCCCCCGGAAGTGTTGCTTAGGGCCCTTTTGTCCCCTCCGTGCAGATCGCCGGTAGCCATGGCCCCACCTGACGGTAGTAGCGGTATGGATCGGGCTGGAACTCGCCCAACTCGTCCGCGGCCGCGTCATGGAGCGTCACGGTGGGTTCCCTCAGGATCATCAGATCGAGTTGACAAGCGGGATCATTGCTCACCAGCGGAAGTCGATTCAGGTTGACGAAGAACTGAGCCTCGTGGCGGCTGGTCGCGGCGCTACTTTGGCCCCCCGACAGTCCGAACGTGGTGGTGGCCACCACTTGGACGACGACAAAGATCCCCAAGGCCAACAAGGCCAGGTACTTCACGGAGGGCCGCCAGCCGCCGGTGATCGCCACTGTGCGGTGCGTCGGGACCCGGGCCAGCCCGTAGATGACAATCCCGGTGACAAGGACCAGATTGGGGAGGACGTACCGATTGTCGAGGGCTTCGGAGGCGCCCCCTCCACTGCGTCCGGTGGTGGTGATTGCGTCAGCGAGCAGCGAGAAGACGATCAACAAGAGTGGGAGCGGGAAAAGCTCCCGCGAGCGCCGCTGGCGCCAGGATCGAATCAGAATGAAGACAGCTACACCGAAGAGAACTACGCCCAGCACCTCGAACCGGAAGAGGTCCTGCGCATTGCTGACGACCCCATAGCCGTTACCGGGAATCACGTTGCCGATGAGCGTGAAGAAAAAGGCCAGAGCGGTTTCCGGGTGAACAAGGGCGGAACCGTAACCGCACTGTGCGTGGTTCAAGCAGATGTTGCCCTCGTCGGAGTTGTATCCGTACAAGTACAACCCAGTGGTGAGCACCATGAAACTCAGCCACAGACCAATTTCGGTACGCACTCGGCGTGCTTTCCAAGGTTGACTCCACAGAAGGCAGATTGCCCCCAACGGCCAACAGAGGAAACCTTGGAGGGTCGACAGCGACGCCGCCATGGCGGAGAGGACGCCCAGCGCGAGCCACAAACTCCTGTGGCCGTTCGGCACGAAGAGGGCCACCAGCATCGTGGTGAAGAAGAAGATGGTCAGAAACACCGATACTTGTGAGGCCCAGAGACTGTTCTGGACATCGGCAAGACTGAACCAAGTGGCGCTGATAACCAGGACCGGGACCGGGGTGAGCCTTTTTCCGAGATATCGGTGAACGAGCGATAAAAGACCTGCATACGACGCAATGAGAATGGCGGCGCTCGAGAAGATCACCGAGCGCAGATCAAATCGGTCGAGGAATCCAAAGAGCACGTCGATCACATTGCCAATGAAATAACGTGACTCGTCGTGCTGGAACCAGAGCTGGCTCAGTGTCAGGTGGCCGTGGAGAGCCGCATTGATCAGCGAGACTTCTGACCAATCGTCGGCGGTGAACGAGTTGACGGCGTAGCGCTCGACGAACCAGAGATAGAGGACGGGGCCAAGACTGCCGGCCAGTATGGTGAGGGCCGTATTGTGCCGGACCACCCACAGGTCGGGCCGGGTCCTGGTGCCGTTGTCGGAACCCTCGGACCGCTCACTCGGAACAGCCGGATGCTTCACAGTGACGACGGCCGGTTCTGGCGGCTTCATTTGCCCCGCTGGCATCGATTTCCCCCCACCTCGCGGTGCCGCGACCACTCCACCGTGACCGTTGAGACCAGAAACAGGCTCTTCGAGTCTAGCTTGGAGCAGGGCAGGACTCGACTCAAGCGTCCCGGCAAGGGCAGCCCCGGATTGCTGCGAAACAAGCGGCTGTTGGGCGCCCGGGGACGGTCGAGTCCGAGCGCACTCGACCGCTGAGGTGTTGGTTGCTCCCGGCTTCGAGCAACTCGACCGGGCGGGAGACATTCTGGTCAGCGGTGGACATCCATCTTGGAGAGCTCGACGGTCTCCCACCCAACCCGACTTGAAATTCGAGGTCAGACCACGAGGTTGCGGATCAATGGTGGCACTGGGGGATGTCCGGCAATCCCGCGGCGCGGTACTTCTGGAACAGGCCGGGAGAGAAGACGGTGAGACGATCGTCCCTGGCTTCGGTGAACCCGGCGTACCGAGAGGTAACACCGGGATAGAAGAGCAGATAGAACTCCACGCCGTACAGCTCGTAGCATGCTTGCGTTTGCGCCGGAATTTCGTTTAGGTTCACGACCAAACGAGCGCCGGTTACCAGTCGCTGATCGAAGGCTCGAGAGCCGACTATTCCCGAGTCGGTCGTCACCGCGATCTGGGTGACCAGAAAGACTGCGGCTACGACAAGAAGTATTCGAGTACTGAGCCGGCGCGTCCGCCCCGGGTCGAATCGGAGATGAACCCAGCCGTAGGTGACGATGCCGACCAGGATGAGCAAAGCGGGCGTCGTGTAGCCGGAGGTGGGCGCCAAGACCGTCAACAGCGATGCCCGACTCACCGCGTACTGCAGGTCGAAGAGAAACCCGAAGATGATGAGGGCCACGGGAAGACAGTTCCGCCCGTCGTAACGGTGCCGGACTGACTGAACCACGACAAATGACGCAACCACTAACAGGACAGCACCGAGCACTCCACTTAACCAGAGAATCCCGTCGTGGGCGTTGGGGATGACCTCCCCAACTTCGACGAAGAGGAAGTCGGCTGTTGTCACTGGGTGGCGGACCGCAAAACTCCACGGCGAACCACACCCGGTGAACAGCAGATGGCCATTGACGCCGCAGCCCACCGCCTTGAACGCGTACCCCCGCAGGAAGAGCACCGCCGTGCCGATGGCCGCTCCCAGCCAGACGAGGATCTCGATTTTCTTGCCCCGAGCCCACAGCCGCGGATCGTGGGGCAGTGTCCACGCCAGGCAGACCAAACCGACCGGCCAGAGGATCGGTCCCGGAACGGAAGAGAAAGAGGCAACGATCGCCGCCACCACAGCCAGGGTCAATGCGAGCTTCCGCTGGTGCGGGATTTGGAGAAGGTAGACCATGGCCAGGAGGCAGAATATGATCAGGTACCAGGCGATCCCTTGGAATGCCCAGAGGGCGTTGTGCCAATCCTCGAGGCTGAACCACACCGCCCCCAGCACGAGGACGGCCAAAGGTGTCAGAGGCCGGCCCTGGTACGAGCGGAACACGGCAAGAAACACGAAGTACGAGGCCACGAAGATCACGGCGCCGAGCATGACGACTACCCGTAGATCATCGTGAGTGAGAGTGCCCAGCCCGACGAGAATCAGATAGGGGAAGAGATCCCGGTTCGGCCCGTGCTGTTCCCAAAGTGCACCGAAGGTGAGCCGACCGTGTAGGGCCGCATGGATCACCGGCACTACGGTCCAGTCGTCCTCGTACGGCATGTTTATCGAGTAGTGCGCCACGAAGATGAGATACAGCACCGGTAGTGCGACCGCTGCCGCGGCGGTGGCGAGGGTCTTGGCCGAGGGGCCGCTCGATCCGGAGGGTGCTGAACTAACCGGGGTCACTCCGGAGGAAGGTGAACTCACTCGGAGTTACCGTCGGTCCCAGCCGAGAACTTCGAGATCCGTGGGGCAATAGTGGTTGTTCATCACGGGCCAGCGTAGAGCATCGGTAGTGCGCAGATCCTGAGATACGTCCGCATCCCCGCCTAACTTCAACACTGGTTTCGACCCATCTAGGTCGGGGCTGGAACGTCGCAGACCCGAGGTCGACGCCAGTTGCTGATCGGCCTTCTCCATCCACCGAAGGAGGGTCGACTGACTTCTTTCAATCAGAACGGCGTTGCTCGGCGGTTCGGGCCGGGTCTAGCTTCTCCCGTCGCCACTTCGTCAGCGGCTTCTCCATCAGGTACCAGCTGGCAACGGCCAGCGGAATGACGATGGCCATCCGGACCGGTTCTATCAACCAATACGACGACCACCCCACGGTTGACGGACTGATCGCCACGAAGATGGGGAATGGATGAGATAGATCGTGTACGACATGTTTCCGATCAGCACGAGGGCCGACATCGCCGACCACCCTGGTCCCCAGACCCTTGGGCTGGACGACGAAGTAGGTGATGATGATCGCCGAAGCAACCTCACTGACCGGGAGCCAAACCAGCGGCAAGGACCGCTCCCCCACATTCACGTTGAACACGATCCATATCATGATGGCGGTGGCTACGAGGGTTACCAGGACCAGGAGTTGTTTGGCCCTGGGTTGCCAGCCATCGAGGTGGCCCCCGGTGGCGATCAGTCCCAGCAGACATCCCAGAAACAGCGCGTCAGCGCGGGTGTCGAAGGCGTAGTACGTGCGGTCGGCGACCTGAAGGCTCCAGTGGTGGGCATCGAGGACGATGAACATCCGGTTGGCCGCGCAGGCCACGATGCCGGTGCAGGCCAGGGCGTAGGCGAGCTTGCGGTGGCCGAGCTTGAGGGCGACCAGTAGCAAGGCTGCCCAAATCAGGTAGAACTGCTCTTCGACAGCCAAGGACCAGCACTGGGTGAGGAATCCGGAGTACAAGGGATTGTGTTCGAATGCCTGTCGATAGTCCGCGTAGTAGAACAAGGCGGCGGCGCTGTCGCCCCATACCCGTTGAGATGCATCGGCTACGTAGACGAATGACGCGTAGATGGCCAGAAGGCCCACGGTGAGGAACAGTGGCGGAAGCAGCCGGACGGCTCGGCGAGAGTAGAACTTGCCGAGGCTGATCCGTCCGGTTCGCTGCCGTTCGGTGGCCAGCATGGTGGTAATGAGGAAGCCGCTCAACACGAAGAACACCCCGAGAACAATCCACGATCCCGGGAGGGTCTTGAAGTTCGAATGGAAGATCAGAACCAAGGACACACCGATTGCCCGGATACCGGTCAGCGCCGGCCGGTTGCCCAAGGAAAAGGGGGCGGCAGCCGGTGGTGAGACCGTGGCCACCTGAGGCAATTGATCCGAAAGATCCGTCTCTGTCCGAGCAGCCGGGGTGGCTGTGGGCTCACGCTCGTCGCTCATCGGGCCCATTATGTCCTATGGAGGTCGCGCCGATGGCGGTAAAGAGGTCGCGCCGATGGCGGTGAACTCGTCACGCGAGAACGCCCGCCCATCGATGTGAGGAGGCAGTTGTCCGCCGATGGTTTGTGCAGCTTTTGACCACCGAAGCGGACATCTAACTCGAATTCAAAGCGAATCTGCCCGATGGTGGTGGGCCCACTACCGGGAGTCGACGAACTGGTGCATGGGCGAAAGGGGACCTGGTCGTGTGCCGTCGTCGCCTGATCTTTCCGGACCGTGGTTTGCCATCTCGGAACCTTCACCCACCGGTCGGAGGCCAGGATATTTCGTCAAGGCTTGTCGGTGAGTCAACCAAGTCTTCGTGGGCAGAGCGTCCAACTAACATACAATGCTCTACGTCGATGACGACAGAGCACAGAACGTGGTTCTCCAGCTGCAGCCGATCTATGGAGTGGGGCCTGAAGTGAGTGGAAACCGACCCGCCTTCCAGGCATCACTGATCCGAGGGTGGAGGGGATGACCCAGTCCGCGGTCGACGTCCAGGACGAGTCGGTCGCCCCGTCGGACATCGAAGAGCCTGGTCGTCCCCGTCTGGTCGACCGCATGGGTCCCGGGTTGGTGCGAGTGCTCACCGTGCTCGGATTCGGCCTGCCGGTGATCGGTTATTTCTGGTTCCTCGCCCATTTCAGCGTCAACGCCATGATCGAAGACCAGTGGGACGACGTCACCGTCATCCAGCACTCCTATGTCCATTTCTTCCCGTGGGGGGTGATGTGGGCCCAGCATTTCGAGAACCGCATCCTCTTCCCGAACATGGTCATGGTGCTCCTGGCCCATACCGTGCATTTCAACATCCGGGTGGAGGAAGTGGTGGGTGCCGTGCTGTTGGTGGTAGCGGCGGCGCTCCTCTTGTGGGCCCACAAGCGGCGTGCACCTTCGATTCCGTGGCTCTATTACTGCCCGGTGGCGTTCCTGGTCTTCTCGGTGGTCCAGTACGGGAACACCATCTGGGGCTTCCAGTTGGCCTGGTACATGGTCATGCTGTGCCTGGCCGCGGCCATCGTCCTCCTGGACCGGGTCACCCTCACCTGGGTCACCTTCTCGGCAGCGGTGGCGGTCGCCGTGGTGGGCAGCTTTTCGTCTCTCCAGGGACTGCTCATCTGGCCGACCGGACTGGTCCTCCTCTATTTCCGGCGCCGGTCATGGTCGCAAATCGGGGTTTGGGTGGCGGCCGCGGTGGTGGCCACCGTCCTCTACTTTCACAACTACAAGTCGTCGGTGTCGCCCGATCAGGGATACGCCCGCCACCATCTTCTGCCCGCCTTCAAGTTCTTCCTGTTCGCCATCGGCGACGTGGTGGGCAAGCCGGTCGGCCTGGGAACATCCGACTCCGACAACACCTTTATTGTCCTGTTCGGACTGGTCATCTTCCTCCTGGCCGTGGCGACGGTGCTGATCTGCGGCTTCCGGCGCGACCAACGGGGAGCCAGCCCGGTCGGCATCGCCCTGATCTGCTACGGACTGCTGTTCGCGGCCCTCATCACCCAGGGCCGTTCCTTTCTCGGCTATTCGGCCGCCAGCTTCTCTCGCTACACGACCTTCGACGTGCTCATTCTGGTCGGCATCTACCTGGCGCTACTCGGCCGTCGCTCCCCTGCGCTCGAGACCGGGGCTGACCGGTCGGCTGCCACTCCTGGGGCCGGTGGGAGACACACTCGAACCGGCGGCGGCTGGGTGGATCGAGTCGCCCTCCCCGGTGCCATGGTCGTGGTGCTGATGGCGATCGTGGTGCAGATCCCATTCGGCATCCACTATGGCATCCAGGGAGCCAGTGCTCAATACTCCTATAACGTCAAATCGGCCACTGTGCTCCGGAACATCAGCCACGAATCGAACAGTCAGGTCAGGTATTACCTCTACTGGTTCGAGCCACCATCGGTCGTCCGGGAACAGGCCCGAACCCTCGAAGAGCATCACCTGAGCGTCTTCGCCAACCGCTGAGGCACGTGCCGATCGGGGGCCGGCCCGGATCGCCGATTGGGTGACGACGGGTCCGTGGACATCGATCCCACCGTCCTCGGCATGGTTGCCGGCACCCTCAACGACACCTCCACGTTGCAGTGGCGGTAGAGCTCGAACCACGGCAAAACCTCCGGCCCGATGCCGGACTTTTCCAGCGCCACAGTCCCCGATCCAACCCAGGTGCATGGATAAGGTGGTTCGAGGGTCGGAATCTTGAGCAACCTTCGCCCTGAGGAGACGCGTCATGTCGAAACGATTGCTGGTGCCCTTGGTATTGGGTGGTTCGCTTTTCCTGGCATCGTGTGGAACCGCCACGAGCACGACGCCGACGACGTCGTCAGTGTCCCGCACGTCATCGGGATCGTCGCTGAAGACCCCTTCCGGCAGCCAGCTATTCACCACCAACGGAACATTCGTGGTCCCCCGAGCCGGGGTCTACATGGTGTTGGCGGTGGGAGGCGGTGGTGGTGGCGGTGGCGGTGGATCTGCTTTGAGCTCTGGTGGCATCACCGATCAGGTGGGTGGCGCGGGCGGAGCGTCCGGCGCGGTAACCCTCAACAGTCTCATCGGTCACAAAGGAGAGCGCCTGGTCGTAAAGGTGGGGGCAGGCGGGACACCCGGAGCCGGTGGAGCGGTCAACGGCGGATCGGGAGCCCGTGGCGGTGTCGGTGGTATTTCCAGCTGCGCCGGGGTGGCGTCAGCTGACGGTGGCGTGGGCGGTGCCGGGTCTCCCGGCAACAGTGATGCCACCGTTCTCAATCCCATCGGGGCTGGAAATTCGAGCGATGGCACAGGCCGAGCGCCGGGTTCCGGTGGAGGAGCCGGGGTTTCTGGTGGGGGAGAGTCTGGTTCCGCGTTCCTCTACGCCTGGCCGGGGGGCGGAGGCGGTGGTGCCGCTTCTGCCAGCCGAGGTGGGAGCGGCGGTGGAATAGCGGGTTCCGGTGGAACTGACTCACCGGGCGGGGGCGTTGGAAATATGCCGGCTGCCAATGGAGGCAACGGTGGCACCAACGGCCTGTTCACCAGCGCGGCTGGGGGTGGGGGCGGGGGCGGGGGCGCTCCTACCGGCACCGGGGGCAACGGCGGTTCCGGCGTCGGTGGATTCGTGGCCATTTCATTCGGGGGCCCCCTGAGCGGATCCTGAAACGGACATCACGATGCCATAGGCCCTTGGAGCTAGGAAACGTCGTGATCGTGTTCTGCGATCACGGAGCTCTTCGAAGGCCATGATCCGCGGAAGTCTCGACCCACGAACCATCCCGGAACGCGGTGATCCACGCCGAGAATCGCCACTACCGGAGCCGAGACCCTTCAGCCATGTGAAGCCACCCAGACATTAGTGTCAATGGCGTGACCACCGTGTTCGACCGGATGCATCAAAACAGCCGAGGGTCTTCGGGGCGATCACAAGCGGATAGTCCGGCATGGTTCCGATCGGCGCTGCTCGGGGTGGTTGCCATCGGGGTGATGGTGAGGATCGCATTCGCCATCGCGGTCATGTCCCGAGGACTGACTGCCGATGCCAACTTCTTCCATCTATCGGCCGCCTCCATCGCCGATGGCAAAGGGTTCGACACGCTGAGCGGTACTCCGACGGCCAACCACCCTCCGGTCTTCCCTGTCATCCTGGCGGTGTTGGACCTTGTCCACCTTCGGTCAATCGGAGCGCAACGAATTGCCGTGTCGATTCTCTCTTCGGCCTCGGTGGTCCTGATGGGGCTGCTGGGGCGGAGGGTGGCTGGGGCCAAGGTCGGGATTGTGGCGGCGGTGATTGCGGCTGTAGACCCGCTCTGGTTTCAACCCAGCGGCATCCTGATGAGCGAGAGTGTCTATCTGATCGTGATTTCCGCGGCTCTGCTGACGGCTCTCCTGTGCATCGAGCGGCCCACGGTCTGGCGGTTCGGGAGCCTCGGCCTTCTCATCGCCATCGCCACCCTGGTCAGAAGCGAAGCAGTCGATTTCATCGTGGTCTTTGGTGTTCTCCTCGTCCTGATCGCGGCCGGCGAATGGCGGAAGCGGTTGCAGACCGGGTTGGCGCTGGTGGTGGGCTTCCTGTTGGTGCTGACACCATGGCTCATCCGCAACGAAATTCAACTCGGTGGGCCGTCGTTGTCCACCAACGGCGGGGTGACCCTCGCCGGGTCCTACTGTCCCGCCAGTGTCGATCCGAGCGATGCCGCTTACGGCAGCTTCAACTACGCCTGTGCCTATAACGAGTACGTCTTCGTGGCCCGACACACCAGACCTCCGAACGGAGCCAAGTCGTACACCGAACTGACAATCAATCAGGCGTTGACCAGTCGGTCGGAAGCCTTTGCCCGAGGTCACCTGGGTGACTTGCCGAGGCTCGTCCTGGCCCGTGAGCTGTCCGTGTGGGGCTTTGGCAATCAGGACTATCAGCTGTCCCTGGCCGTCGCTGAGGGACGGGTCCGTGGCTACGACCAGGCAGGCAGAATCCTCTACTGGGTGTTTCTGCCCTTAGCCGTCCTCGGGGCCGTGGAGTTGGCTCGTAGCTCCTGGAGAAGGTTCCTGATCGTGATAGTGCCACTGGCGGTGGTCGCCTTGAACTCGGCCATCTTCTACGGAAGTACTCGCATGCGCGTGGCCGCTGAGCCCTCTCTGGCCGTCCTGGCTTCGATCGGCGTGGTCGTGGTGGCGACATGGCTGCGTCGATCGACTGATCGGCCCACTGAGCCAGGGTTGGACCAAGCTGTCGAGAGAGACCCGGCCTGAATACTCAATCCGCCGCCGCGGATGTCCGCCCTTCCCGTTCACTGCTCCACTCCTCCAGGCTGGCCAAGGAGATTCCCCGCGAGTGTGAAAATACGGTGAAGAGCACCACGAAGTTGCCGAGGGCCACAAATGACAGGATCAGCAGGCCGAGGAGACTGGCGGTTGCCCACCCCGGAATGGCTGCAGTTGTGAACAGCCGGATCCCGATCACCACGAACGAGAGAAGGATACCCAGGCCGAACGTGGCCGAGCAGGCAGTGAGGGCCCGCACGGCAATCCGGTCGGTAAAGGGCATGAGCATGCGAACGCCGTGCATGGACAACCGGAACATGTTCATGCGCGACTGGCCCGCGTACCTCTCACCCCGAGGGCAGGGCACGGCGGTCACGGCAATGTCGAGACTCACGAGAGTGGACGAATAGCACAGGTCGAAGTAGGGATGGGCCAGCATTCGCTTGGCGAGCCAACCGCGATAGGCGGCGTAGTTGCCACTCCGGACCGTGGTCCCGGTCAGCGTGTGGAACATGGTCCTGAAAAAAAGGTAGAGCACTCTGAAACTGAGCGATTCGCTTCGCTTGGTTCGTCGGGCGACACAGAGCGTTCCACGTTCGTCAGATTGGGCCAGCAGCGGATCGATCATCCGGGGAAGGTCCTCCGGCCGGTCTTCTCCGTCGGCATCCATGGTGACCAGTAGATCTGACTCACGGACTCCTGGAAGCATGAGACGCAGCCCATAGACGATGGCGCGCTGATGGCCCAAGTTGAACGGAGGGGTGATCACCTCGACGTCTGACAACTGTTTCAATTCGTCGATTTCGTCGTCATAGCCGGCCGTGTCGTCGATGAAGACAAAGTGCACATCGAGTGAGGACAGCGTCTCGGTGGCCTCCATCACCTCGAGTATCCGAGTTCGCAAAATGGTGAATGACGCCACATCCCGATAGCTGGGACAGACGACCCATAATTTCATGTCATTCATTACAGCATGCCCCCGTCCATATCTAAGACAGTAGTTGACACGGGTGTCATCGGTATATTGGGCCTGCTCCCTGACGACTACCCGCAACCGGCATAATGGGTTTGTCTTGGTGCCGGCCCGCTCGGATTCCCGAGCTCCGGCGGCTACCGGCAATCACGGTTGAGGACCACGGTGGACGTCGGCCGATCTCGGCCCGGGCCGATGATGCCTCCTGGCGATCTGGTGCGGGCGCAGGTTGCCCGTTGGTCCCAGGCCGAAATGGGTTTCGGTCATCACCCGACTCGCGGCCAGGCTCCTGGGACCGGGGACCGCTCCCAGTACCGAGATCGGCGGCCCACCGGCACTGACGGGCCCGGGACGGTCGTCGGCCAGGGCTGCCGCCGCCACCGGATGTGTTCCGGGAGAGTCCCTATGCCGTCACTCGCACGCCGCAGGAAGCCATGGTCCCAATTTTCGGTAATAGCGGTACGAAGCGGGTTGAAACTCGCCCAACTGATCCCGAGCTGCGTCACGGAGCGACGCGCCGGGAGCGCTCAAGAGCAAGATCGACAATTGCGTCTGACAAGAAGGGCTCTTGTCCACCACGTGGATCCGATTGCGGTTGACAAAGAACTGAGCCTCCTGGCGTCCTAACGTGTCTGTGGTTCGCCCGTTCGTCACGCCGAAGTCGATCGTGGCCGTGACCTGGACGACAACGAAGATTCCCAAGGCCAAGAGGGCCAGGCATTTGACGTACAGCTGCCAGCCGCCTCGCCCCATCTGTCGCCGGGTCGGAACGTGGGCCAACCCGTAGATGACGATTCCGGTGAGAAGAACCAAGTTGGGCATCACGTAGTGGTTGACGGTGCCTCCAGAAGCCCCCATCCCGCCACGACCCACGGTGATCGACGCGTCGAAGAGCAGGGCGAAGACGATTAACAAGAGCGGGAGCGGCAGGAGTTGGCTGGAGGCCCGATGGCGCCATGACTGAATGAGAATGAAAACGGCCACGGCCAAGAGGACCGTCCCCAACACCTCGAAACGGGCGACATCAACGCTGGGGATCAACCCCGGCTGTTGCATGTTGGGGATGACGTTCCCGATCAGTGTCATGAAGAACCCGAGCGCGGTCAGAGGATGGTGGGCCAGGCCACCGAAGGAGCAGCTGGCCCGATCGAAGCAAGCATTGCCCTCAGCAAAGCTGTACCCGGGCAGGTACACGGCGAGGGTGAGAGCCAAGGCGCCCGACCACACGAGGATCTCGGGACGTGCCCGACTGGCCCACGGTCGGTTCCAGAGAATGCAGATCGCACCCACGGGCCAGCAGAAGAAGCCTTGGATGGTCGAGAACGAGGCGGCACAGGCCAAGAGAGCAGCCACTGCGAACCACACCGTGCGATGGTGGCTCGGCACCGACAGGGCGACCAGCATCATGACGAAGAAGAGCAACGTCAGGTACCACGACACCTGGAAGGCCCAAAGAGAGCTCCCGACATCGGCCAAGCTGAACCAGACGACCCCGACGGCCAGAACCGGGATCGGGGTCAGGCGCTTGCCGAGGTACTGGCGGACGAGTGCCAACAGACCTGCATAGGTTCCAATGAACAGTGCCGAGTTGAGGAAGATCACCGACCGCAGGTTGCGATCGACCAATCCAACCATCACCTCGGTCACGTTGGAGATGAGAATACGCGACTCAACATGCTGGCTCCACAGCTGGCTCAGTGTCAGGTGGCCATGGAGAGCTGCGTCGACCAGCAGTACGACCGTCCAATCATCGGCAGTGAACGAGTTCGGCGCGTAGTGGTAGACGTACACGAGGTAGAAGAGCGGAACCACACATGCCGCGGCGATGGTGAGGGCCGAGTTGCGTCGGGTCATCCACGAGCCGGCCCCACCCCTGGCGACGCCCCCCGAAGGGTCGTCCGGACGACCGGGATTCTTCGATAGGACCGACAGCTTCATCAGATCCGACCCTCAGCCGTCGTCACTGTCCCACTCTGTATGCGGATCGATTTCCGTCATACCCGGCGGCACTGCTCGACCACCTTTCTCCGTGAGGTTTCCGCCAACACTCCCCATTGCCAATACGTTAGGCCCGAAGGCGTCGAACTGTCTTCTCCAGATGTCCGGATCACCGGGTCGGCGGGACATCTTCCTGGCCTGCTCGACCCGTGAGCGCGGAGTTGGGCGGGGAATTCTCATGGTGACCCGCGGGGACCTGTAATCTCATCGGGTGCTTCCAAGGTGTGCGGACGGCGAGAAGCACTCGCTCGAGGATGTGCGGACCCTCAGGAATGTCGATCATGCCCAGAATGGCCCATCTCCAGGAGCAGATCGTGACGCCTTCGAAGTACCGAGGGACTTCGGAAGCAGTGGCGACGGAATCGGCCCGATGACCTTGCCGTACCCCTGGTCATGACCGACGTTGCCGAGGAGCGGCACAAAGCCCTCGCCTCCGAGGCGCCGGCCGACTCCAAACCTTCCGCTCCCATCGCCCGGCAGAACAGCCGCCGCTTTCAGCGTGTTGCCGTTGCCGCAGTCGTCGTCGCCAGCGTGCCCTACCTTTGGGTGCTCTGGGATCTTTGGACGGGAACGGTCGACCCGCTCCGCACCGACGGAGCCAGCAACCTCTCCATCCCGGTCTACGACGTCCAGGCCCGAGCCCTCCTCCACGGCCATCTGTCGCTGCCCAACGGCAGCATCAGCATCGAGGCGTTCATCCACGACGGGCGTACATACACCTACTTCGGTATCTTCCCGTCGCTTCTCCGCCTTCCCGTCGTACTCTTCACCCACTCACTCGACGGCCGCCTGTCAGCCGTATCGATCTTGGGATCGTGGCTGGTCACCGCGGTCTTCAGTGCGCTACTGCTGTGGCGGATCCGGATCGTGGCCCGGGGCGATGCTGCGCTCGGGTGGGCCGAGGCCACATCGTATGGAATCCTCCTCCTTTCCATCTTGGTGGGGTCCGTCCTCGTGTACCTGGCCTCGCAGCCCAACTATTTGAGCGAAGACCTGGCCTGGAGCGTGGCCCTCTGCAGCGGCAGTCTGTTCGCACTGTTGGGGGTGGTCGAACGTCCATCGTGGGGTCGAATAGCGATGAGCGGTCTGCTCATCCTTCTCTCCAACCTCAACCGAAGCACGACCGGCTACGCCGGCATTCTGGCGGCACTGTTGATCGCAGCTTGGTTCGCGCTCGGACGGGCGGGACCGGATCGAAGGCGATGGGCGGTCCCGGTGTTGTTGGCGGCTTTGGTGCCCCTGGTTGCCGGGTGCGCCATCGACTTCGCCAAGTTCCACATTCTCTTCGGGTTCCCCGCCGGGGAGCAGCTGCTCTTCAAGGCGTTCGGCCTCAAAGGTACCAACGGCGGCAAGTACTTCAGTCTGCGGTTCCTGCCGAGCACACTCCAGGCCTATGTGAATCCCCTCAGCTTCCGGGTGACTTCACTGTTCCCCTACATCACACTTCCGAACAATCCACCCCACTCCATCGCCCACACACCGCTCTTCACCCGAGCCCCCACTGCCAGCGTTCTGCCTTCGATGCCCCTGATGTTCGGTCTCGGACTCTGGGGGACGATCACCACGTTCCTCCCACGTCGTCAAGTGGTAGTACGAGCTCTCCGGCTCCTGATCGTCTCCACTCTGGCGACGGCGGCAACCGTGATGATCTTCGGGTGGGTTCTCGAACGCTACGTCGGCGATTTCATGCCGCTGTTCCTACTGACCAGCATGATCGGGATGGTCGACATCTGGGGCCGATTGGAAGGAGGATTGCCAAGGGTGCGCACCCTCTTTCCGCTTGCCGTCGTGGTACTGGCGCTCTTCGGCTTGGTGGCGAACCTGGGCTTCGCCGCAGCCCCTGAAAACAACTGGACGCCGACCCAGTTGGACCACTATGTCAACACCGAGCAAGGCTTCAGCGATGTCACCGGACACCCTTTGTCGGGCGATGTGGTTCGGGCCAACAGTTTTCCCAGCAAATCGCCGATCGGTCAGCTGTTCGTTGAGGGTCGATGCCGCCGACTGTACGTCAGCGACGAATCCATACCGGCCGGGTTCTCCAGCCCATGGTTACTGGTCGAGCGGGCACCTCACACACCACTCTGCGATTCACTGATTACCGCGGCGAGGAACGTGTCTCTCGGCACGACCATCGTCTCCCCGTCCAGCCAGGAGACGCTGTCCGGGCCGGCGGTGGTGGTCAGGGCTTCGACGTCGGGAGTGGGGACGGTCTCCAGCGTGTCCTTCGTACTCATCCGGACAACAGATATTTCTTCGACCACCCTGGGGACGGGCACCCGTACTCAGGCCGGGTGGACCTATGTTTGGGATCCGCGTTCGACGCCGAATGGCACCTACACTCTGCACAGCGTGGTCAAGAACACTGCGGGCTACACCGCCAGCAGCCCTGGTGTCGCCGTCACCGTCGACACTCCGGGGAAGGGCTCGTGAGCGATGGTGGATCCCGCCGAGGACCGGGCGCTCCAGTCGGACTCCGGACCAGCCGCGTCTTCGGCCCGGACTGATCGGACCTGCAACACAGAATGTCGTCGAGCCCCCGGATACAGAACGCCGAGCGAGACCCATCTGGCCCCTGGTCGAAGGGAGTCGAGACCGGGTCATGCAACGACCCGGGGCACTAGCCGCGCAACCTGCTGTGTAGGATTTGGTGGTGACAGAAGATGGTGGGGCAGCCTCATCTGGCAGGCGAGGCCAAAGGCTCGTCGTCCGCTTGGCATCCCTCGTCTTCGTGGCGGTGTGTTTCGGCTTCGTTGCGCATCTGCTGGTCAGGGACTGGCCCGAGACCGTCGAGGCTCTCCGCCACGCCCGCCTGTGGTGGCTTGTCCCGGCGGCCGTTTGTGCCGTCGGCGGGATGTTGGTGTTGGCCTGGCGGTGGGGGGCGGCGATTGTCGCGGTGGGCGGCCGACCCAGCCCTCACCCCAGGGTCATCAGCGCCTTCTTCGTCGGAGAAGCGGGAAAGTACATCCCTGGTGCCGTCTGGGCAATGCTGGGACGCAGTGAGCTGGCTCGCCGCGAAGGGTACGAACGGTCCATCGCCTATTCCAGCGTCGCACTCTCTGTCATCGGCTGTTATCTGGCCGCGGCCATTACCGCTCTCGGACTGGCTGTCGTGGCGCTGATCGGTGGTTCCATCGCCATGCCCTGGTGGCCGATCGCAGTGGTGGCGGCCGTCGGCATAACCGCCATCCATCCGGCCGTCAGTCGCCGAATCCTGGCGTTGGTCAGTCGGGTCCTCGGGCGCACTCTCACCGTCGAGATCCCGAGTTGGACCCGCTGTCTGCGCCTGACCGGTTCGTACATACCGGTGTGGATCTTGATTGCCGCTGCCACCACTCTGGTCACGAAGTCGCTCGTGGCCCACCCGCCGATCGCACGAGTTGCTCTCGCCGCTGTCGTGAGCTGGATCATCGGGTTCATCACGCCGGCACCCGGCGGGATCGGGGTGCGTGAGGCGGTGTTCGTGGCGGTTGCCGGCGTGGCGGCCGGCCCCGCCGCCGCCGCCGCCATCTTGGCGCGGGTGCTGTTCGTCCTCGTTGACGGCTCAGGGGCCGGAGTAGGTTGGCTGGTGCTTCGGAGCACGGAACCCTCGAGTGTTCTCGTGACACGAGGAAGGCATACGGCTTGAGCGTTGAACCGGTACAGCCAACCTCCCCTGACCGGGCGGCCGCATCCGCCGTCTCGGACACCGACGGTTCGCCGACAATGGCGCTCGATCGACAGTCGATTTCGATGGTGGTTCCGGCCTTGAACGAGGCGGAAAACCTGGTCGAGACCATTCCGCAGGCCATTGCCGTGCTCGAGGGAATGAACGTCGAATACGAGGTCCTGGTGATCGACGATGGGAGCACCGACGGGACGCCGCAGGTCATGCGCCAGCTGTGCGCAAGCCTATCCACATCTGCGGAGCGTTCGGTTGCGCCGCAACGCCGGCAAGGCCGCCGCCCTCGCCATCGGCTTCGATCTCGCCGTGAACGACATCTTCGTCATGATGGATGCCGACGGTCAGGACGAGCCGCGTGAGATCCCCGCACTGTTGGCCAAGCTCGACGAAGGTTTCGATCTGGTCACCGGTCGTCGCGCCACCCGCCAGGACCGGTTCTTGAAGCGACACACCTCCCAGCTCTACAACGCCACGACGTCGTGGGTGAGCGGAGTGCCCGGGCGGGATTTCAACAGTGGGCTGAAGGTCACTCCGTCGCGAAGTCGCCGAGACCGTCAATCTCTACGGAGAGCTCCACCGGTACCTGCCGGTCCTGGCCGCCTGGTCCGGGTTCTCCGTCACCGAAGTCGAGGTCGAGCACCATCCTCGACTGCATGGCAAGACCAAGTACGGGATCGCCCGATTCTGGCGAGGCCTGTTCGATCTGGCCACCGTCAAGTTCATCACCTCGTACAACCGCCGACCGTTCCACCTCTTCGGCGGGGCCGGACTCCTGTCGGCATTGGTGGGAACGGGTCTGCTGATCTGGATGTTCATCCGGCATTCGATGGGTCTACCGGTGGGAAACCATCCTGCTCTCATCACCGGAGTCTTATTCGAAGTCGTGGCGGTACAGCTCTTGTCGTTCGGCTTGCTGGGAGAGCTCCTCGTCTACCTGTTCACCGCCCGAAGTCGTGACCGCCCCCTGCCCCCGACGGCATCATCGAGAACAGGGGCCCTGTAATTCGAGCGTGACTCGAGCGTCTCGAGGATGGCTCGCCACCGCGATGATCCAGGGGAAGCAGGGTTGAACACTGACCTCTGCGAAAGATCGGCGCAGAAGGAGGCGGAGCGTTGACGGTCGGAAGTGCTGGACGTGCTCTGGGTTGTTGCCCCAACGCCAGACGTCTTTCCCCCGGCACAGGTTGCCGAGGCGGAAGAATGGCTCCCATGGCACCGACACCACACAGCGACCGCGACAGATGCGGGCCAGTTCGCCCACGGCCCGTTCGGGTGCCACCAGATGCTCGAGAACCTCGAGGCACGTGACGACATCAGCGCTGCCATCGCTGAATGGCAACATTCCCGCATCCGCCCGGACCCCGCTGGCGGTGGGAAGCCGCTCGAGAGCCTTCGTCAGCTTGTCGGATCGGTACTCGACTCCCGACCAGCGAGCCGGCCCGCACCCGCATCGCTTCCAAGGCCAGCCCTTCGCCGATGCCGACGTCGACCCAGGTGCCAGTCGGTCGGACCTGCGGCCGTGTCGGAGCTGCGCCAACAGGCGGGCGATCAGTTTCCGCACGACGATGTTGCTGCTGGCGTATTTCGCTTCATCCTCCCCTGCGGCTTGGGCTGAGGCACCGGGCGGCAAGCCGATGGGCGCGGTTCCCGTTGCCTCCATGCCCGAATGGTACAAGAGGGTCGGTCTGACAGCCGTGCCCGCCGTCCCCGCGTCGGCCCGGTGGGAGGCTCGGGGCTCTTGTGGATCCATGAATGAACCCATCCCTGCCGCTGACTGAGGATCTAACCTCGATCCCATGCCCACTCGCTCTGCCGCTCCAACTGACAGCAGCACGATGCCCGAGCCCTCCGGGACTACCGAGTCGGCCAATCCATCCTCGTGGCTGCCTCGTCACAATGTCGCCCTTACGGGAGTGGCAGCCTGCGTCGCACCCGTCCTCTATCTCCTCTTCGTCAATCACTTCGCCAGCAATGCGTTGCTGTTCGACGACTGGAACATAGTTCCCTTCCTCGGCTCCGCCCTCCATGGTCATCTGTCCCTGGGCCAACTCTGGAGTCAGTACGGTGAGCCGCGGCTGCCGCTGGTCAAACTCGACCTGCTGTTCTTCAGTCACACCGTTCATTTGAACACCAGGTGGGCCGTGTTCTTTAGCGCCGCGGTGGTGATCGCCGGCTATGCACTCCTGTTGGCCCTCTTCTGGCGCTACCTCCGAAGGCCTCTGACCCCGATACCCGTGCTGATCGTCGGGATCGTGTGGTTCAGCCTGGCCAACGTGCAAGGGGCTCTGCTGTCCACCTCCAACGGCATTTTCGTCATCGTCGGCTTCGTGGCGATGCTGTCGGCGCTGATCGTTCCCCGAAAGCGACCAATGGTGTGGCTGGTTGTCGCCATCATCGCCGCCGTCTTTTCCACCCTCGGAGCTGTGCAAGGCTTCATTGTGTGGCCGATCGGAGCCGTCTGCCTCCTGTGGAGTCAGCGTCCCACCGGTCGGAAACGCACGGAGCTTGGAGTGTGGGCGGGTGCGTTCCTGATCATGCTCGTCCTCTACCTGATCGGCTACAACTCTCACCTCACATCCTGCAGCCCGTACCTCGGCTGCACTCCGACGAGCGCCCCGCACCACCCGTTTGAGGCGGTTCGATACTTCCTCATCCTGGTCGGGAATGTCATCCCCGGGGCGTTCACCTCGAGTCGACTCGGCACCTACTTCGGGCCCCCACCCACCAGTCTCATCAGATATGAGATCGTGGGTGTCCTCCTGTTGGCTGCGGGCGTGTTCGTGCTCATCCAATCCTGGCGCAAGCGGACGACGACAGAGCCCCTCCCCCTTCCCTTTCTGCTGATCGCATTCGCACTGCTCTATGACGCCTCGATCACCTGGGGCCGGCTGGGCGAGGGGCTGGCCGGTCCGGTCGTCAACAACCGCTACGCCCTCCCGAACCTGGTTCTTCTGGTCGGAGTCTTCATCTACGCCTGGGCCCACATTCCCCCCCTCCGCTCACCGGCATCGGGGCGGGGGGCCCACCTCGGTGCGACGTGGGTTGCACTGGTCGCACTGGCGATATTCATTTGCATCCAGGCCGTTGTGGCCACGAGCGTGGGCCTGACTGCGGCCCGGAACACGCAGGCCTATCAAGTTGACGGGGCCCGCCTGGTAACCAATCTGAACCGGGTGCCGCCCCAGTACCGTGACTGTGAGCTGACCCAGTACCTGATTCCCGTGGATGAAGTACGCGGTGCCGCCGAAAACCACCTAGGTGAGTTCGGTCCAACCGTGTACCGCTACTACCTCCAGCTGGGAGCACCCGCCCTCCTGTCGGCTTGCAAGAGCCCCCACTGAGCGGGTGTCGGCCCGACCGACAGACTGCAGGGGCGAACGCCGAGGAGTTTCGTGTGCACGACCGAGTGGTGGAGGGGAGTTCGCGCTCTGGTACCGGCTGTCGCCATTCTGAGCCCAACCGGGTGAATCCACCCACTAACCAGGGCGTGAAGGGCTGAAAGCCCGCCAGGACTCGGTGTACTCTTCCCCGGTGAGTAGTGATGTCCTGGCCGCGGGACACAGGGGCGCTGATCTGACGAATGATCCTCCTTCTGGACCGGATCGCCCGACGGGCAGACGGCCGGTGCGACGTCGGCTCGGCTTCGTCAAACGGGGCGATTACTTCGGCATGGCCTGGGTGCTGGCCTCAGGTTTGGCGATCCTGGTGCCCGTCTTCCTGCACGGGTGGATCCTCGGTCCGTTCTACCTGTTGGCCCACAGCGGGCTGATCCAACAGCCCTCGGTGCATGCCCGCGTCTACCAGAACGCCGACCTGACCAATTCACTCATTCCGTGGTGGGACACGGTGTGGCAGCAGGTGCACCACGGTCACCTCCCGATCTGGAATCCCTATGGCGGCCTCGGCATGCCCCTGGCCTTCAACTGGCAGTCCGCCCCCTTGAGCCTTCCGGCCCTCGTCGGTTATCTGGCACCGCTGAAGTATTCCTTCACCGTCGGGGTCGTGGTGAACATCGTGGTGACCGGATCGGGCGCCTACGTGCTCGGACGGGTACTCGGGATGGGGACGGTGGCCAGCGCCGCCGTCGGTACCGTCTTCGAACTGAGTGGCCCCATCACGGCCTGGCTGGGCTACCCATTTCCGGCGGTGATGAGTTGGGGCGGATGGATCTTCGCCATCGGCTTGTTGATGTTGCGGGGGCGCCACCGGATCGGCTGCATCGTGGCTCTGGCCGTGTGCATGGCCTTCGCTCTCTTCGGAGGTGCTCCCGAGGGATTCATCGTGTTGATCTTGGCCGCCACGGTGTTCTTCGCCGTCATGTTGGTTTCGCGGGCCGGATGGCTGGGCGGCTCAGGAGCCATTCTCCGACCGACCGTCGATCTGGTGGTGGCGACGGTCACCGGTTGTGCGCTGGCGGCACCGTTTGCCTTGCCGGGATTCCAGCTGAGCTCGACCTCGGTCCGGAAGGGGGCCGAGACGGGGACGCTCGAACCACACGCTCTCACCTATCTGGCCATTCCCGCCTTCGATGGTTTGCCGCTCTTTCAAAAAGACGCCCATGTGATCATCTTCGGCTACACCTACTTCTACACCCAGACGGCCATGTACGTAGGAGTGATCGCGCTGGTGCTGGCCGGTATGGCCATCGTCATCAAGCGTCGTCGCCCGGAAGTGCAAGGTTTTTTCCTGGTCGCCGTCCTCGGTCTGGCTCTGACCTTCGCCCCGCCAGTCGTCTACTTGGCAGAACGGTTGCCGGTGGTGGGTGATGTCGGCTGGGTGCGGGCCCTGATGCCGATGGCCCTCGCCGTCGCCGTGCTGGCCGGATACGGGATCGATCTCGTCGTCCGCTCGGCTGCCGCGCGCCGAACGGGTCGCCGACTGGGATTGGGCTTCGTCATCGCCGCCGCGGTCCTGATCTCCATCTGGGTGTTCGGCCGTGGTCATCTGGAACCGGTGCAGGTGCCGGTCCGGGAACACAGCTTCATCTGGCCGGGGGTCGAAATCATCATCGGGTTGGGCGTGGCCGGGTTCCTCCTCCTGGTCGGCCGCCGTCAACGGCTCGATCGATCAGAGCCGTCGGGATCCCGGGGAGCCGGGAACCAGAGGCAATGGATCGTTCGATGGTCGGGGACCATTGCCGGCCTGGTGCTCTTGCTGGCCCAGGTTGCATTTCTCGTGAGCTCCGGTGCCACCATGGTGGAGTCGGGTCCGCAGTCCTTTCCCCAGACCCCGGTGACCGAGGCCTTCACCGCCGCCGTCGGGTCGTCCACGGTGGCGTTCGGGTCCACCCTGTGCGGGCTCGGGATCGATCCCAACGCCAATGATGCCTACGGGGTGCACGAACTCGAGGTCTACGACCCGATCATCCCCAAGAAATTCTTCTCCGATTGGACGGCCGATACCGGGTCGGCGACCGGGTTGGACCCCGCATTCAACCTCTTCTGCCCGGTGGTGACCACGGCCGGCGAGGGACGGGAATTCGGGGTGAGCTATGTCCTCGAGGCAGCAGGTCAGCCGGGTCCGACCGGAAGTGTCTACGTCCGTCATCTCGGCGACGAGGATCTCTACCGGATTCCGGGGGCGGGGGAGGCCACGGTCTCCCCGCTGGTGGACGGCGCACTGCCGCCCGACCAGGTGGCCGGCACGCCGGTCGGCGTTGGTCACCCCGTCCCGTCCGAGTGGGAGCTGACCACCTCGTCGACGGATCCGCAGGTTCTCCGACTCCATCTCTCCGACGTGCCGGGCTGGCAGGCCACGATCGACGGAAAACCTCTGGCGCTGGAGCAGTATGCCGGGCTGATGATGCAGGCCCGCATTCCCCCCGGCACCCACACCATCGTTCTCCACTACTGGCCGAAGACCCTGACCGAGGGAATCATCCTGGCCTGCTGCAGCGTGGCATTCCTGGTGATCCTGCTCATCGTGGGGTCGGTCAGGAAGAGGAGGAGACTTGATGGGGAACGGCCCACTCGGGGTCCGTCGGTGCCACTACCGCAATGAACGCCATGGGCCGTGACCGATCCGATTCTCTGGGTGACCCCCGACCAATGGTTGTGGTTCCCTGTTTCAACGAGGAGAGCCGTCTCGACCAACAGGCATTTCTCGAGTTGGTCGAATCAGGGGACATTCGCCTGCTCTTCGTCAACGACGGGTCGACGGACGGTACCGGCCCCCTGTTGGAGAAGATGGGTCAACGGGACGAGGCGGTGGTGGTGCTCGACCTTCACCACAACCGGGGCAAGGCCGAGGCTGTTCGTCTGGGGCTCCTCCAAGCGGTGGCCTCGGGCGCGACCATCGTCGGATACTTCGACGCCGACCTGGCCACGCCGGGCTCGGAGCTCATTCGGATGATCCGGACGCTGGAAGGAAGAAGCGATCTGACGGCCGTCTTCGGGTCCCGGGTGGCTCGCTTGGGCAGTCATATCGGGCGCAGCGCCTTTCGCCATTACACCGGGCGCATGTTCGCCACCTCCGCCTCATGGGCCCTGGCCGTGGCCGTCTACGACACCCAGTGCGGAGCCAAGGTGTTTCGTGTCAATGAGAACCTGGTCTCCGCCATCGAGACGCCGTTCCGGTCATCGTGGTCTTTCGATGTGAGGTTGTGCCAGCGTCTGTTCGACGGCACCAACCAGATACCGGGTCTGCCGGTTTCCTCATTTCTCGAGATGCCACTGGAAGAATGGAACGACATTGCCGGATCCAAGATCGGTGTATTGGGCAGTGCCGCGGCTCTTTGCGACGTACTTGCCATGGGTGTCGCCCGTCGCTGGGGTTCCCGGCGGCGCCAACCCACCCGGGAGTGAGGCGGCGACGGGATGACCGTTCCTCGTGGCCGGCTCCGGCCTCGTCAGTCCCGTCCGGTCTTGCGCCGGAGACGATCGCGATATCCGAGGAGCTTGCTGGCAAACTGGTCCGACAGGCCCAGGTGCCGCTTCGACCAGTCGAAGGCCCGCAGCATCTGGGTGTCGCCGTAGATCAGGATCGACCGGGCCCCGTCGCCCGGTCGGGCCCGGTACTCCGTCGACCGGACCATTGGATCGTCCTCGACGCTGAAGTAGTAGAGCGCCAGTGATCGCCGGGCAACTCCCTCGGGACAGCCCATCGGCTCGGGGTGGCCGTGGAAGGAGTTGACGTCGGTGGTGAATATCAGGACCCGGTTGGCGACCGGGCTGACCTTCTCCACGCATTCCTTCATGTCGGCGCTCCACAGCTCGAGGTCTCCGCCGTACTCCGGCCGCCAGTCGTCGTTCAGGTAGAGCAGGATGTTGGCTCGGCGCTGCCACTTCCGATTGTGGGGATGGACGGTGTAGTCGGCATGAATATTGAGGAACCCGCCGGCACCGGACTGATGGAGGCCGCCTCCCTCGAGGGACGGGTCGGCGATCAGGTCGTCCACCCCGATCAGATTGCCGATCAATGTCACGAAGCGTGGAGAGTTGAGCTCCCCCAGTATCCGCTGGAGAGTCGGTCCCCACGTGTTCGGATCGGTGTTAGAGAACTTTCGCTCGTTGACATGGAGGTAGTTGTTCCACTGGTCTGGATCGAGGGGAGGGAACTCCTCGATGGCGGCCTCGGCCGCACCCGGCTCGAGGAAGTCGTCGATGACGATGTGGGGATAGGGCTGGGCCGACTGATAGGTGGAGCGCAGTCGCTCGATGTCGCGCTCGAACCGGCTGATATCGAGCAGAGGCTTCTCCGTCTCGCTCTCATTTCGCACGTTCATCTGGACTGAGCCCCCACTGTCGGCATCCTTGGCCATCTCCGGCACTACTGGCCAAACCACGGGAATCGTCGGAACCGCCAAGCGTAACGGAAATCTCGACGGGTTCGGCGGGCCGACGGGGCGCCCCCGGTTCGGTGGTCACGGTGTCGGCGGCCGAGCCTCCCGGACCTCCATCGTCAAAATTGGCGCCCGACACTCCCTCACTCAGTGGCCGCTCCGACCTCGGCATCGGCGATCTGGGTGAACAACCGATTCAAAATGATGAACTTGAGCAGCCACAGGATCCCGAAGGCGGCCACGTTGGCCCCGACGACGAGCACGGTGCGAGCCAGATGGTGGAGATGGTGCTCGTTGGCGAAGTTGTGGGCCAAAGTAGCTGTGAACAGGGCGAAGCCGATACCGGTGAAGGACATGACCCAAAAGGGGACGATCTCTCTCCACAGGTGCGATCGACCCGATTTCCCCCACACCCATTGCCGGTTGAGGAGGTACGAGGGGATTCCGGCCATGACGTTGGCGAAGAGGGTGCTGATGACCTCGGTCCAAAGCCGGAGCACTCCATAGACGATGGTCAGGATCACCAGCGAGGTGAGGGCGGAGATGGCCGATACCGCCGTGTAGCGGATGACCTTCTGGCCCTCTGGCGTCCGAGCGAGGTTCCAGAGGCGGGCCAGGGCGCTCCTCATCGGGCACAAACTACCCCGTTCACGTCCCGGTGGGGATTTACCACCTCTGCCAACCGGGAGCCCGGACCGGAAACCGGTCCCCTTCGACGACATCGTCCTGACAGGATGCCTGCTCTAGACTCGCTCGCCATGGGGGAACCCACTGAGGGTGAGGGACGGCTGGGGCAAACTGCGGTCTTGGACGATCCGGGAACGGATGTCGTCGACGGCGCGGCACCCGAAGAGACCGACCCCCGTTCGGAATTCGACATCGGTCGCCGTCGCTACACCATCGCCTCGGTGGTGGGCATGGCCCTGACCGCGGTGCCGTTCGTGTGGATCCTGTGGGGACCCTGGGAGTCGCCGGACCCGCTCCGCCAGACCGTGTACGAGGACAACTACTACGACCTCCAGGCTCGGGCCATGTTCCACGGCCATCTCTACCTCGCCAACGGAGCCATCGGAATCGAAGGCTTCGTGCACGGCGGCCACACCTACACTTACTTCGGGTTGTTCCCATCCATCATCCGGATGCCAATCCTGGCCGTGACCCACAGTTTGGACGCCAGGCTGACGGCGCCGTACATGTTGCTGGCATGGTTGTTGAGCGCGCTCTTCGCCTCGCTCTTGGTGTGGAGGGTCCGAATCCTGGTCCGGGGCCAGGCACCGATGGGGTGGGCCGAGGCGACCTCGTTCGGCTTGTTGACGGCCACCATTACCGGCGGGACCATCTTCATGCTGCTGGCGGCCACCCCCTTCGTCTTCAACGAGGACATCGCTTGGAGCGTCTGTCTCACCCTCGGGAGCATCTTCGCCCTTCTCGGTGTCATCGAGCGACCGTCGTGGGGTCGGGTGATCACCAGCTTCGTACTGGTGCTGGCGGCCAACCTCGACCGATCGACCACCGGGTGGGCGTGTGTGGCCGCCGCCGCCTTGATTGCCGTGTGGCTGGGCCTGGGCCGGGGGGGCGCCGAGAACCGTCGGTGGTTCCTCCCCGTGCTCGGGGTGGGCGTCGTCCCTCTGGTCATCGGCTGTGCCGTCAACTACTCCAAGTTCGGGGTCCTCTTCGGTGTCTCCAATTTCGAGCAGGTCTGGACGCACGTGAACGTCTACCGACGGAAATTCCTCGCCGCCAATCACAACGCCGAAGAGGGAATCATCTTCGTGCCGAGCAACCTCCTGGCCTATTTTCGGCCCGACGGTCTCCGGCTCACCTCCTACTTTCCTTTCATCAGCCTCCCGGCCGCGCCGGCTCCTGCTCTCTTCGGGGTGCTCTTCGACAGGAGATATCGGACGGCCAGCGTTCCCTCGTCCATGCCCCTGCTCTTCCTCCTGAGCTGCTGGGGTCTGGTGACCGCCTTTCGACCCCGGCCGGTCGCAAAAGTCGCACTGACCCGCATCTTGTTGTTGGCCTCGGGCGGTGCCGGTGCCGCCCTCCTCCTGTGGGGTTACATCGCTCCCCGTTATCTGGGGGACTTCGTACCCTTTCTGGTCCTGGCCAGCGCGGTGGCCATGGCCGACATCTGGCGGCGTTTGGACGGGGCCAGACGGTCGAGGCGGATCGGGGCGACAGTGATCATCGCCGCGGTCGCCCTCTTCACCATCTGGGCCAACATCGGCATGGGCCTCAGTCCCAACGAGGAGTCGAACCCGGTCCAGGCCCTCCACTATGTCCAGGCTCAGAAGACGGTCAGCGACCTCCTCGGCAACTCACTGAGCACCCGGGTGCGGCGGGGCAACTCGCTGCCCCCATGGGGCCCGGCCGACCAGCTCTACGTGATCGGTGACTGCGATGGTCTGTACGTCTCCACCGGTGAGCAGTACGACACGGTGCCGAGCGAGCGGTACACCCGCGCCACCTGGATAGCCGTCGAGCGTGGCCAGTACTTCGAGCACGCCTTCAGAATCACGCTCACCAGTGCGCCGACAACCACGACAACCGTCCCCTTGGTCACCGCCGGGACCACCACGGTCTCGTACCTGGCCGTTCCTGAACCCCGCACCCACCAGATCGTCATCGTGCCCGGAATCCAGACGGCAGGCGGCCGGCTGGCCACCGGACATCCCCAGATCGTCGCCGTCGGCAACAGCTATCAGCTGGATGTGGTGACCGATCCGGTCAAACACCTGATCCAGGTGAGCCTGGACGGAGGGGTGGTCCAGACCTACACGCCCAACACGGCCGAGCCGATCCGCGTCGACTCCCCGTCCTCGCCGGGCACCGGGGCCGCGCCCGTCCTGTCGGTCGTGAACGACACCTCGTCCCTGCCGAAGCCGACGCTCTGTGAAAGCCTCATCCACTGACCGCCTCGGTGGGCGGTCGGCTCTCAGATCTGGGGCTTTTCGGCCATGAAGTCGATGATCCCGCCCTTGTCGCAGAGCCCAGGCGACGGTCTCGTAGGGAAGAGCGGCCGACCAGCAGTACCGAGTAGATGGGCGTCTTGCCGTACTGCATGTGCGGCCGCCAGCCCCGCCGGACCAGCGTGTTCTGGAGCGAGATGGTGGTCTGGATGTGCGGGGCGGTGCGGATGGTGACGTTCGCGGAACCCGACCTCGCTCGAGCAGGCCGGCCAGGCCCGGCCGGGAGGGGATCTGGAGATGGCGGGGATAGTGGTAGCCGCCCCAGTTGCGTCCGAACAGCCGGTTCTCCCACGACGAGACCGTCGGGAGCTGCCCGATGAGGTGGCCGCCCGGGCGGAGCAGGTCGAAGGCCCGCTCGAGCATGGTCTGGGGACTGACCACGTGCTCGAGCACGTGGTTCATCGACACCACGTCGTAGCGTCCGACATGACCGGTCAGGTCGGCGGCCTCCAGCGTGCCTTCGAGCACGTCGTAGCCCTCGGGCCCGACCCTTGGCCGCGACTTCGGGCTGGATCTCGACGCCGGCGCACTCGAGGTCGAGGAACCGACGGAGCTCGTCGAAGTGACGGCAGTCGCCGGTGCCCACGTCGAAGATCCGACCCGGCCGCTCCTGGATGAGTCGACCGTAGAGCCGTGCCCGGGACCGGGCCCGGGCCCCGACCAGCAGCCGGGCCACACCACCGTGGTTCTCGTTGTAGGCGTGGTAGTCGCTCGGGTAGAAGGGGGAGCTCGGACTCCGTGGCCGCGGGATCGAGGAACTCGGATGCGCAGCCGCCGCACTTCTGCACCACTGAAAGTGCGGGGAGGGACGACGAAGTACTCGAGATCCTCGACGTCGGTCCGGTACATGCCACGTGTCGGTCCGAACCACAGATCGGGCAGCCGACGAGCGCAGCCGCACTCCCGGCAGCCACGCTCCCGGGTGAGCCGTCCTGGTCCGTGGAAGCAGCTGGCTCAGCCTTCGGCGACGGCCCCATATGCTGGTCCTTTATCCGATTGATGCGCTGTCGATGGGTACTGTACAGTCGAGCGGGGAGGGTCTGGGAACATGGTGATGCAGGGCAGGAAAGAGGCATCGGCCAGCAACGAGCGGATCTGGCGGCAGGCAGTTCGACGCCGCTGGTGACGGCCGACGAGCTCCGCTCGCTGTGCGAAGCAGTCGCTGTCCGACACCATCGCGGCCATCGCCGTGCTCTGGATCGAGGTGGCCGTCCTGCTGGCGGCGGCCAACCTCCTCCCGCGTCTGCCCCTGGGCCTGGGCCATCCCGCTGGGGGTGGCCCTCGTCCTGCTTGATGGGACTGAGGATGAACGCCTTCGGGGTCATCCTCCACGAGGGATCACACGGGCTGCTGGCCAGGTCGCGTCGGCTCAACGACCGGTTCTGCAACTGGGCCATCGCCTTCTGGACGATCAACTCGGTCGAGGAGTACCGCCCCACCCACCGCCTCCACCATCGCTATCTGGGCCAGGAGAACGATCCCGACCGCAGCTTCTATCTGGTGCCGGCCCGTCGGGGCGCGCTCGACCCTGCTGGTGCTGCAGGATCTGATCGGGGTGACCGCGTTCCGGCGGGCGACCACCCGCATCTCGGGAACGTCGCAGGAGTCGGGGGCGCCGGCCAGCCTGCTGGCCCGACCCCAGCTGCTGGTCGGCAAGTTGATCACCCAGGTCGTCGTCGCTGGGCCAGTTCGTCCTGTTCCAGGGAGTCCTTCGCGGGTTGCTGTTCTATGCCGTCTTCTGGCTGGTGCCCATCGTCTGCATGTACCCGATGATCCTCCGTCTGAAGACCATCACCGAGCATTTCGATCCCGGGCTTGCGCGACCCGAGCAGCGTGCACTGGACGGCACGCACCAATGCCGCCGGGTGGCTTCAGAACCATCTGGTCGGAGCCAGGATGGAGTACCACTTCGAGCATCATGTGGTCCCGACCATCCCCTACCGGGTTTGAAGAAGCTGCACCGTCGGCTGGAACAGACCGGATTGTTCGGGCGCCACGGCGAAGTCGTTTCGGACGGCTATGCGCTCTTCCTCAGTCGGGCGGTGATCGGTAGCTTCGGTCAGCCGCATCCCTCTGTTCAGGACTGAGGCCGGCCACCCCACAGCTGGCTCGGCCGGATTCCCCAGGCCACCTGACGGGCGAGCTCGGCGCTGACCACCGGTAGGTCGGCGGCGTGGGTGACCCCGATGAGCTTGGCATCGGTGGGGATCACCCGCACCGGCAGCCCGGCCCCGGCGGCCACCATGTCGGCCACCACCTCGGGCAGTAACACCTCCGTCTTCGGGACTTCACCGCCGGCGGCAACGTGGGCGATGAGGGCGTCCTCGTCGAGTCCCGATGCGTCCATGGCTGCGGCGAACACCTCCCAGATGGCGGGCTGGAATCCCCACAGGTTGACCGAGGTCGGCAGGCCCCTGTCGAGTTTGATCAGCTCCATCCCGTCCTCGGCGGTGAACCCGGCACCGTTGTCGATCCTCGTCACCTTGCGGCGCTCGGTCAGCCCCACCAACATGCCGGCCGAGTCCACCTCGCAGATGCCCCGGGTGACCGGGTCGTCGGTGGCCACGGTCGACCCCAGCTGGTAACCGACGAGGGCGTGCTCGTCCGCACCCGAACCGAGGTGGGCGGCGAGCAGCCCCATGGCCACCTCCCCGTAGACGTCGTCGGCGTTGGCCACCGCGAACGGTCGATCGCTCCCGAGGGCGTCGTGGGCGGCCAGCACCGCGTGCACGGTGCCGAGGGGCAGGCGCTGCTCGGCGTAGTCGACGGCCAGGCCCTCGGGCCAGCACTGCTCGACGTGATAGCGGATGGCCGGCCCGGTCTCGGGGTGGAGCACCAGCACGATCCGGCCGAACCCGGCACTCACCGCGTCGCTCGCCAGTAGGTCGAGCACCGCCTCGCCATTGGGACCGATGGGCGCCAGCGGCTTGCATCCGCCGTACCGGCGGGCCAGGCCGGCCGCCAGCACCACCAGGGATGGAGCCACCCCTGGGCTCACCCGCCCCAGCGCAATACGGCGCTGGCCCAGGTCATGCCCCCCCCGAATCCAGTGAGCAGCACGTGGTCGCCGGGGTGGAGCCGGTCCGTCTCCAGGGCGTCGACCAGTGCCAGCGGGATCGACGCCGACGAGGTGTTGCCATAGCGGTCGATGACCACCACCGCCTTTTCCTCGGGGATCCCCAACCGCTGGCTGGCGGCGCTGATGATCCGGAGGTTGGCCTGGTGGGGGACCATCAGGTCGATGTCGTCGGTGGTCAGGCCGGCGTCGGCGATGGCCTGTTCGGCCGACTCGACCACCACCCGTACCGCTTTGCGGAAGATCTCCTTGCCGTCCATGTACAAGTAGCCGCCGTGGTCGCACTTGAGGAGGTGGCGCAGCGAGCCGTCGGCTCCGAGCTTGTAGGACAGCAGCTGCCCGGGGCCGTCGACCGCCTCCAAGACCACCGCCCCCGCCCCGTCGCCGACCAGCACCGCCACCGAGCGGTCGTCCCAGTCGGTGATCCGGCTCAGGGTCTCCGACCCGATCACCAGCAGACGCTCGGCTCCGATGGCCAGCATCCCGTGGGCCACCGTCAGGGCGTACACGAAGCCGGAGCAGGCCGCGTTGACGTCGAAGGCGCCGCCGGTCACGCCTATCCCGTCCTGGACGGTGGCCGAGGTGCCCGGCACGATCTGGTCCGGCGTGGTGGTGGCCAGGATCACCCCGTCGATCTCGTCGGGCCGCCGGCCGGCCTTGGCCAGCGCCGCCAGTCCGGCATCGATGGCGAGCTGGGACGTGGTGCCGCCGATGTGCCGCTCCCGGATACCGGTCCGCTCCCGGATCCAGGCGTCACTGGTGTCCATGGTGACCGACAGGTCGTCGTTGGTGACCACCTTGTCCGGCACCGCGATTCCCCATCCGGTGACGATCCCACCACGCCCGATCTTCACCGGTCAGCCCCCCTCGAGGACGTGGATACCGATGAATCCTGCATCAGTTCGTCCGGCATGGCTCCCGATCATGCCACCGGTATTGACCGCCACCGCCAATCGAGCCGCTTCCACTTGTCGGGGCCCGGCCCGGCCCCGCAGCTGGGTGACCAGTTCGATCACCTGGGCGATGCCGGTGGCGCCCAGCGGGTGACCGCGGGCCACCAGGCCCCCGCTGGGATTCACCGTCGGCCCCTTGCCCCCGATCGAGGTGTGACCGGCCACCGTCGCCGGTCCGGCGTCACCCGGCTTGAACAACCCCAACGATTCCAGCGCGAACAGCTCCTCGGGGCTGGTGGCGTCGTGCAGCTCCACCACGTCCACATCGGCCGGGTCGATGCCCGAATCCTCCCAGGCGGCGAGAGCTGTCTCCCCGAGACGGTCGTGATAGTCGATGTCCCCGTTGCCCGACCGGACCGTGCTGGTCCGGATCCTCGGTGCCCCCGGCGCCGGCGTGGCGGACAGGACCACGGCGGCGGCACCGTCGGTGAACGACGAACACATCAGCCGGGTGAGCGGCGGCACGATGGCGGTGGACGAGAGGACCTCGTCCAGGGTGACCTCGGTCTGGAATTGGGCGTTGGGGTTGAGGGCGCCGTGACGTCTGGCCTTGACCGCGGTCGCCGCGAACTGCTCCACGGTGGCCCCCCGCTCCTCCATCAGGGAGACCGCCCACGAGGCGTTGAGAGCCATCAGCACCGAGCCCGAGGCGTTCTCGAGCTCGTGGTGCAGGTAGGCCCGGTCGATCAGGGGCACCCCGTCCTCGATGCCGGCCAGGGTGGCGGCCCGGTCGCCCGTCCACATCTTCTCGACCCCGACGGCCAGCACGGTCGACGTGCCGCCCCGGGTGGCCAGCGAGGCCAGATGGAGGGCCGAGGACCCACCGGCGCAGGAGTTGTCGACGTTCACGATGCCGGCGTTGCGGAGCCCGGCCCGCCCGAGGAACGACTGGCCCCGCAGGCACCCCTGGTCGACGAGCCGGCCGGCGGTGGCGTTCCCGAACACCACCAGGTTGACCTGGTCGGGGTCCACCCCGGCGTCGGCCAGGGCCCCGCCCACCACCTCGAGGGCCATCTCCTCGGCCGAGCGGTCCCGGCGGTTCATCGGCGTCAGTGCCGAGCCCACGATGTGAGCGGTGCGATCCATGGCGTCCTCGTTACTCTCGAGTGCGAACCCCGGCCGCCGGAAGGGCGGAAACCAGGCGATCGAACTGTTCGATGGGTTGGTCGGCGGTGACGTAGAGCGCGACATGCGCGGCCCCCGCGGTTCGGTAGTCGGCGACGCGTGCGGCCACCTCGGAGGCGGTCCCGGCCACCAAGTGCCGCTCGAAGGCTTTGGCCGGGATCCCGTACAGCGACGACATCCACCTGGTCCCGGCGGCCCGGGCCGCCACCGGGTCGTCGTCGATGCTCACGAACAGCACCATCGACGGGGTGACCTCGTCGGGAGCCCGGCCGGCCCGGTCGATCTCCTTGCCCAGGCGTTCGACGGCCTCGCCGTAGGCCTGGGTCGTGAGGAACAGCGGCATCCACCCGTCGCCCAGCCTGGCGGCCCGCCGGAGCGCGGCCTCGGAGGAGCCGCCCACCCAGACCGGGACGGGAGGGGGTGCGGGGAGCTGGCGGTAGCCGGTCGCCGCCTCGGAGCCCGAACCCGACTCCCATGACCGACGGAGCTCGGCGATACCGGCGTCGAGCAGCCGCCCCCGCCGGTGGTAGTCGACGCCGGCCTCGGCGTACTCGCCCGGATGGCTCCCGACGCCCACGCCGAGGACGACCCGGCCTCCCGACAACGTGTGGAGGGTGGCGGCCTGCTTGGCCACCACCGAGGCCTGGCGGAGCGGGAGCTGGACCACGCACGTCCCGACGGTCACCCGTTCGGTGGCGGTGGCGGCCACGGTCAGGGCCACCATGCACTCGAGGCAGGGGCCGTGCCAGAAGATGTGGTCACAGGCCCACAGGGCGGATGCCCCGAGCTGCTCGGCCAGCCGGGACACCTCGGCCAGCTCGGAGGTCGGCCCGCCGACCGGGCAGGGCCGCTCCGGCCACGTCGGGGCCGGTTCCTGGAGGAAGGTCGGGAGGATGAGTCCGATCGGCCCCATGGGGGTGTCGGGGGGCTCCATGGGCACAACGCATCGTACCCTCCGCCGACCCGGGCACGTGGTAGTGCCGCGGCAGGCGGGGTGGGCGGCGATGTTCGGCCGGTCGGCCCGCCGCGGCAGACTGGTGGTGGTCGAACGACCGAGACGCCGCGGCCACCGGGCCCGGCCGGCTGAAGGAGTGCATGGTGGATTCCGAGGAGATGGACGAAGGAACCGGCGGTGGCGCTCCGGGCCCGACTGCGGCCGACCCGCTCAGCGATGACGAGCGGGGGGATCGGCTGTCCCAGCTCAACGGATTGATCGAGTTGATGCGGCCGGCGGTCCAAGCCGACGGCGGGGATCTGGCCTTGTTGTCCGCCGACGTCGCCACCGGCGTGGTGGAGGTCCAGCTGCAGGGAGCGTGCAGCTCGTGCGCGGTGAGCGCGTCCGACCCTCCAGGGCGGGGTGGAGCGCATCCTCCACGACCGGCTCCCGTGGGTGACCGAGGTCCGGGGCGGCGTCGACGAGTCGGTCGACCCGTTCGAGAGCGAGTCGATGGGTCGCGGGGGGTACGTCCCGAATTTCTGAGCGTGGGTCCGGGTCGACGGGCCCGATCCCCGCATCTGACCGGTCGTCCCGCTGACCGGAGCCGTACCGGGGACGGCCGGCCCCGTACAATCGGCGGTCCATGGGTGGCAAGCCTCCATACGACCCGGTCAGGGCGGACGGCTCGGCCACCCTCCCGGCGTCCTGGGTTAGTGGTCTGGCGTTCGGGATCGTGATCCTCCCCTTCGCGGTGGCGGTGGTCCGGCTCCTGGCCGGGCCGGGCGCCCACATCTACCTCAGCGACGACCTGGCCCTCATCGACCTCCATACCCGCCGGGCCCTGCAGTGGAAACAGCAGCTGGGTGTGTTCGACCACAACGGTTGGAACCACCCCGGGCCCACCTACTTCTATCTGCTCTCCCTCGCCTACCGGGCCCTGGGCGGCGGCGCCCGGGCCATGTTCGTGGGCGCCACTGTCGTCAACGCCCTGTCGGCGGCGGCCTGTGTGGAGGTGGTGCGCCGGCGGACCACGCCGGCCCGCGCCCTGTGGTGCGCCCTGTGGGTGTGCGGCCTGGCCTCGGTCCTGGCCGAGGTCGGCCCGGGCAGCGTCACCTACTCCGAGTCTCCCCTCGGAGGACTGGTCAGCCCGTGGAACCCGATGGTGGTCATCTTTCCCCTGCTGCTCTTCATCCTGTTGTGCGCGGCCGCCACCGACCGGTCCGGTCTGTCCATGGTCGGGGCGGTGCTGGTCGGCTCCTTCGTGGTGCAGACCAACATCTCCACCCTCCCGTTGGTGGCCGGGGTCGGCGCGGTGGCGGCCGTGGTCTGGGTGGCCACCGTCGTCCGGGATCGCCGGGGGGCGTCGGCATCGGCCCATCCTCGGGCCGGGAGCCGGCGGGTGCGGGTGTGGACCGGGCTCGGGGCCGCCGTCTTCGTGCTGATGTGGCTGGCACCGGTGGTCCAGCAGTTCACCAACAACCCGGGGAACTTCACCCTCGTCGAACGGTTCTTCACCGCCGGCTACCCGGGGCACTCCTTGCGTTCGGGTGTGGGCGCCGTGGTCGCCGTCTTCGGGATCCTGGTCGAGGGGCCTTCGGAGGTGATGCACTCGAACCTGGCCCTCGCCCCCCATCACGGCGTGGCCGCCGCCGTGGCCACCGTGGTGGTGGTGGTAGCCGGGGCCCTGGCCACAGTGGTGGCGGTGCGCCAGCGGCTGCGGTTCGCGGCCGGCCTCGGTGCCCTCGGACTGGTGGGCACGGCCGTCATGGTGGTGGCCGTGACCCGCTTGGTGGGCCATCCCTACGGCTACCTGGTGGTGTGGGCCGTCTCGGTCCCGGTGGCCCAGCTCATCGGGGTGGGCATGGTCCGGTTCCCGGCCACCCCCCACTCGGGAGCCCACGCCACCAACCGGCGACCGCTGACCTCGCGGGCTGCGTTCCGGGTGGTGGCGGGGGCCGCCGCCGTGGCGGCCGCCGCCCTCTTCCTGGTGCGGGTGACGGCCATCCCGTCGCTCCGGGACGCCTCCGACCCCCAGGTGGCCGCCCTGGTGTCGTTGGTGGTCCCCGCCGTCGGGCACGAGGCCTCGGTCTTCGTCAACGACAGCGGGGCCGGCCAGGCCACCAACAACAGCCAGCTCCTCGACGTGGAGAAGTTCATCGGACTGGTCAACCAGCTCGACGTCCTCGGATACCACCCCACGGTCAACCGGGTGTGGCGGGCCCAGTTCGGTCCCGGCTTCGAGGCCACCGGCTCCGAGCGCCACTCGATCGAGCTCCGGACCTGGCACCCGGCGTCACCGGCGTCACCCGGCTACCTCGGCCGGGTCGGTGACATGGCCGTGACCCTGAGCACGGCGGTGAACGGGCACTCGACCGACCCGGCCGACAGCCCGGGCTGAGCCCTCGCCGGATCAGATCCCCGCCGGATCAGATCCCCGCCGGATCAGATCCCCGCCCAATCAGATCAAGGTGTTCTTGAAGTAGGAGAAGGAGAGCAGGGCCGTGACCGTCCCCGCCACCACGACCGCCACCACCAGGACGGGCAGGGGGAGGCGACGGAGCCCGACCACGCAGGGGGCGGCCAGGACCACGCTGCGGTTCCAGGCCCCGCCGGTGGCCTGGTCCACCAGGATCCCCCCGATGACGGCCAGGCCGACCAGGGCCGGGTACAGCCGGCCCGGGTCCCGGCCGGCCCGGGGCCAGCCGACGGCGAGCGCCACCGCTGACGCTCCGGCCAGCACCACCGCCACCACCGCCTGTGCGGCCAGCAGGGCGGCCCGGGCCGGCCCGATGTTCCTCTGCTCGAAGGTGTCGTGGGTGAAGACCAACCGGAGGAAGTCCTGGCCGGGAAAGCCGCGGGCCCGCAGGCCGGGTGCCGTGTCCATGACCAAGAAGGCGTCGGCGTGGCCGAAGGCGAGCTGGTCATGGAGGCCCAGGACCAGCAGCGAGCCCAGGCCGGCTACCCCCCACAGAGCCCGGCGGGCCACCGTGGCCCCGCCCAGAGGCACCGCCAACAGGACCAGGCCCAGGGCCAGCCCGAGGGCGGCGAAGATGGCCGAGGGGTAACACAGGCCGGCCAGTGTCATCAGCACAGCGGCCACGAAGAAGTGCTCCCGGGTGGCGGCCAGCAGGGCCCCGACCACCCCGGCCAGGGCCAACGACGTCGGGAAGTAGGCGAAGTTGTAGACGGCTCCCGGAAAGAGGCCGAACAGCAACAGCACCACCAGGGCCCGGCCCGGCGGGAGGTCGCGGCCCCAACCCCACCACACCATGAACAGGGCCCCGGCCATGGCCACCCACGAGATCAGCAGTCCGGCGTCGGGCAGCGATATCCCGGTGGTCCCGAGGGTATGGATGAGCCAGGGGTAGCCCGGAAGCCACCCGGCGCTGCCGCACCAGACCTGGTGGGTGGTGTGCGACAGGGCGCTGGCCGGTTCGCCCGGGCTCCCGCACCGCCCGAAGGCCCGACCGTGCTCGGCGATGCCCAGGTAGTTGATGCTGTCCCAGTGGGCCCACAGGTACGGGTCGAACTCGAAAGGGTTCCGGGCCGGGCCCCAGGTGATCGTGACCAACGTGCGCGACACCAGCCAGGCCACGGCGGTGAGGGCCACTCCGGTGCCGATGGACGAGCGGGACCCCCCGCCGTGGGCCAGGGGCGACGACGCCGGCCGCGGCCACCTCCGCACCGTCTCCGAGATGGTCATCCCTCGGTCCGTTCCCTGTGGCCCCCGTCGATGCCGGGCACGGCCGAGGGATTGCTCCCCGAGCGGGCCGCCGATCGCTGGCGCCAGCGGAGGAGGGGCCGCTCGATCAGGAACCAGCTGGCGATGGCGATGGCGAAGATGATGGCCAGGCGGACCAGCTCGGTGGGCCAGTACCCCCAGTGGGTCCCGTTGGGCTGGACGGCCAGGTACACCGGGAAATGGACCAGGTAGAGGGTGTAGGAGAGGTCCCCGACGAACACCAAGACCCCCAGCCCGACGAGCGCGGGAACCGATGCCCGACGGACACACCACGAAGTAGACGATGAGGATGGCCCACGCCACGGTGCTGAGCGGGAGCCGCCAGACGACCAGTCCCTCGCGGAACAGTGGCGCGTTCCACAGGATCCAGACCGATGAAGACGGCGGAGGCGGCGGCGGCCACCGCCACCAGCTGCGCGGATCGGGCGTTTCCACTCGTTGAGGTATCCGTCGGAGGCCAGCAGCCCGAGCAGGCAGCCGAGGAAGAGGGCGTCGGCCCGGGTGTCGAAGGCGTAGTAGATCGCGGGTGAACACGGCGGTGTCGAAGTGCGGGGCCGACAGGGCGAGCCACAGGCGGTCGGCCACGCTCAAGGCGATGCCGACGCATGGCGAACCCGTAGGCCAGTCGACGGCGTCCGGCCGCCACCGCCGCCACCATCAGCACCGACCAGATGATGTAGAACTGCTCCTCGATCGAGAGCGACCAGGTCTGGGCCAGGAACCCGAAGAAGGGTTCGTGCCCGAACGCCTGGCGGTAGTCGGCGTAGTAGAACATCGCCGCCGCGCTGTCCCCCCAGATCCGCTGGCCGGCGTCGGCCACGTAGACGAAGGCGGCGTAGATGCCGATGAGGGCGATGGTCAGGATTAACGGGGGGAGCAGCCGGACCGCTCGCCGGGCATAGAAGGCCCTGAGGCTGATCCGGCCGTTACGGCTGGCCCTCGCTGTTGAGCATGGCCGTGATCAGGAACCCGCTGAGCACGAAGAACATCTGGAGCATGGTCCAGGTGCCGGGCAGGGTCTTGAAGTTGGAGTGGTAGATCAGCACGGCGATGATGCCCACCGCCCGGATGCCGGTGAGGCACGGTCGGTTGCCGAGCCGGAACGGACTCGGACCCTCCGGGGTCCGGTTCGGTCCCGCCCGGACCGGGGGGACGGCACTTTCAGCCCCGGCGTTGCCGTCGGTGCCGGCCACTTCGGTCCGCAGCCCCGGTCGCCCCTGCCGGAGGCCGGTCCGTTCCCCGTCCTCCACGGCCTACCGGGCCGCTCGGTCGAGATGCCTCACCGAGATCAGGCCCCCCGTCCTGTCGATGCCCGGCCTGCATCGCCGCGACCTTACCCCTCGCTTGGGGCCCGGGACTGGGATCGGTGGTGCCGATCAACCATGGGGACCGACCGCCCACACCCACGCCCCGTCCTGGCTCATCGGGGCGGTTCCGAACACGGCGGTGAAGAACGCCACCCCGTAGCCGGTGCCGCGCCCGGTCTGGAAGGCGGGCAGGCCCGTGTCGTCGGGCACCACCACCATGGTCACCCCCCAGTGGCGGATGGCCGCGCGGACGGCCTCGAGGTCGGGACGCGGTCAGGACCGGCGCCGGGCCCAGGGGCACCGAGGCCCGGTCCAGGACGCTCGAATCCGGCCCGGTCGGCGCCGGCCCGAGCCACGGTCCCGGCGGGTCCACCCCCTCCGGCCATCTGGTAGTGCATCCCCCCGATGGCCTGCCACGGGATCGAGGACTGCGAGTCGGCGGTGGCGAACGGATAGGTGAGCAGGACCTGACCGGGCGGAGAGGTGTTCGGCCGGCGGTGAGGAACCAGTCGGGGACGGTCACCGGCTGCACGTCCAGGGGCAGGTTGGGGCCGAGGGCGGCGACGATCGGGCGCCAGCGCCACCACCGCCACCGCCACGGCCGCCGCCGACCCCACCGGGCGCCCCGGCCCGGCCCGCCGCTGCCGGGGCCGTGCCGCCGGGCCCGGTCGACCGACGGCGACCGGACCGAGGACCTCGGATGGCGCCGATCGAGCGATCGACGATGACGGCCAGCATGACGGCGGCGCACAGTCCGAACACGGCGTCGAAGCGGGACTGCACCACGTTGTCGAAGAGGGGCAGGTGGTCGACGAGCGCCCACGGGCCCCACCGGCCGCCCCCGGCCCGCAGGCTGAGCACGGCGGTGGCCAGACCGAGAGCCCCGAAGAACCACAGGCGACGATCCGATCGCCACACCACCACGCCCGACCACCATACGCCCAGCAGACCGGGGCCCAGGTAGGAGGCCGACGGAAGGGCCGGGCCCCGGTAGCCCCCGAGCAGGTGGGTCTGGCCTGGCGAGGAAGCGGGAGCTGACCGGGCCCCACTGCCCCGACCGGCTCCACAGGTTGCCGATGGCGTTCCCGAGGTTCCCGGGCACGTTGGTCGACCACAGCGTCCCGCCCGAGGTGCGCCGGTCCGGCCGTGAAGAACCACAGCGGGATAGGCCAGGAGCACCGCCGCTACCGCCAGGGTCGATCCCATGCCGACCAGGCCGGGCGCCGGCGGCGGACAGCTCCTCGGGGTGGCGCCAGCCGGCGTAGCCGGCCACCAGGGCCACCGCCACCACCGCCGACACCGCCAGGATCAGGACCACCTCGGTGCTGACGAAGAACTCCACCGCCACCAGGACGGCCAGGGCGGCCCCGTCCGGACGGGCCCGCCGGCGCTGGCGGACCAGCAGTTCGTCGAGACAGGCCACCATCAGGGGGACCAGAGCCAGGCAGGCCAGGTTCAGCCATCCGAAGGCCAGTTGGACGATCACCGCGGCCGAGAACCCGTAGGCCAGGCCGCCCGACGAAGGCCGCCGGCTGCCACCGCACCCAGCGCCGCAGCAGCCAGAACATCGACAAGGCGGTCAGCGCCGGGATCAGGGTGGAGGCCACGTTGACGGCGGTCACCGGACCGAACAGCCAGGGTCACCGGGGACAGCACCAGGGCGATGGCCGGCACACTGGTGTCGGCCAGCAGGTTGAGCCCGACCGGATGGAACAGCCAGGTCGAGTACAGGAGCTGGTGGCCGTGGGCCAGCGCGAACGCCGACCATTCGAGGTACCAGACGGCCCGTCCGGCGTCGGTGCAGTCGCAGGTCATCACCGTCGAGGGCCCCCGTGCTCCACACGTGCCACCACATCCCGACCGACAGGGCCAGGTACAAGCCGCCGGCCACCGCCAGCCGCAGGGGCGCGGCCATGGTCGCCCGCGTCCCGGCTCCCGTTCTCGTTCCCGGCCCAGGCCCCGGCCGGGTGGTCCCGTCCCCGGTCGGGTCCCGCTCGACCACCAGCCGACGCCGGGTCGATCCCGGTCGGGGGACCGGTCATCGGTGCCGGAGCACGCAGGCCGCCACCGCCGACCCGGTGGCGTCCGGGCCGTCCGACGCAGGACCGGAAGGCGGCCGGCGTGATGGACTGGGGACGTCCCTGGCCGCCCCGACGCTCGTCCACACCCAGGCCGCGCCTGCAGGACCGGCGCCCGCCCCAGACGCGGCGGTGAACAGGGCCGACGGCGTAGGGCACGGGCCGGCCCCGGTCGTAGCTGGGCAGCGCCGGTTGGTCGGGAACCACGATGGTGGTCACCCCCCAGCCCGCCAGCGGCCCGCGGATGGCCGCCACGTTGGCCGCCGGGGCAGCGGGGCGGGGCCCAGGGGTACCGAGGCCCGGGCCAGGACGTCGAACCCGCGGGCCTCGGGTCCGGCCCGGGACGGGGCGATGCCCGGCCCACCGCCCCCCACCATCGAGAAGGTCATGCCCTCCACCGCCTGCCACGCCATCGACGACTGGATCCCGCCGAGGGCGGCCGGGTAGGGGAGCACGACCAGGTGGCCGACCGAGGTGGGGGCGGCCACTGGGCGAACCAGCGGGGCAGACTCACCGGTCCGCACCGTCATGGGGATGTTGGGCCACAGGGCCACGGCCATGGGCACCAGGGCCACGGCGGCGACGGCGGCGGCCAGCCGGCCGGCGCCGGCGCCGCGGTCACCCCGGGCCGACCCGCGGTCGGCGACCGGCGGAGGGCGCTCCGGCGCCGGGTCCACCGCCAGCCAACACGATGGCGACACAGGTGTCGACGATGGCGCTGATGTTGACGGGGACCACGTTGTTGAGCACCGGGAGGTGGACGAACAGTCGCCAGGGCGCCCAGTAGCCGGCCCACGCCGAGGGACAAGCACGGCGGCCACCAGCGCCGAGCAGAACGAAGAACCGGACAGCGGGTCGCGGCGCCAGATCACGGCCCCGGCCACCACCACGACGATCACGCCGCACCCCGAGGAAACCGAGCAGCGGGAGCGTGGGCCCCTGGTAGCCGCCGAAGAGGTGCATGATCCCGGTCAGCGGGGCGCTGATGAACCCGTTGACGAATGTGCCCGGGGTGTTGGCCACCGTGCCCGGCCGGCGAGTTGGGCCAGGCCCGTCCGGCCAGGTGGGCCGGTCCGGCGAAGAAGAACCACAGGGGATAGGCCAACAGGACCAGGGCGACGACGGCGGCCAGCCCCGAGGGCCGGCACCGCCCCCGACCACCGAGTGGGCGGCGGTCCGGTCCCGCCTCAACAGGGCGAGCACCGCCGAGCACCACCCCGGCCAGCACCGCGAACAGGACCAGCAGGACAGGACCTCGACGCTGACGAAGAATTCGATGGCCACGAGCAGCGCCGAGGACGACGCCCACCCGCCAGGGCCGGAAGCGGTGGCGGACGAACAGGTCGTCGAGGCAGCCCACGATCAGGGGCACGGGGGCCAGCAGCCCGAAGTTGGGGTGGGCCAGGGCCAGGCTGACCACGACGAACGGGGAGAAGCCGAAGAACAGGCCCCCCACGAAGGCGGCGGGGCCCAGCTGACCCCAGCGGCGGAGCAACCAGAACATGGCCAGGGCCGAGAGGGGGGGTGACACCAGGTCGATCAAGTTGAGCGACGCCACCGGACCGAACAGCCCAGGTGACCGGGGCGGTGGCGATGCCCAGCCCGAGCGAGTTCGGGGCCATGTTGATGCCCCGGGGAACGAACAGCTTGGACGAGTAGAAGGGGTTGAGGCCGTGGCTGAGGGCGTAGGCCGGCCACTTGATGACCCACAGGGTGAGGGCGCCGTCGCCGCAGCCGCAGGTGGTGACCGATCCCGGATGGGCCAGGACGTGGGCCCAGAGGATGATGGAGATGACGAGGTATCCGCCCCCTGCCGCCACGTAGGGCTTCCACCGAAGGGCCCGACCCGGTACGGCCGGGACCGCCGGTCCCGGGTGGTCCGACGCCTCTCCGAGGTCGCCGTGACCGGATTGGCCGGAGGGTCGGCCGGGGAGGACCGGTACATCCACCCCTACCCGAGGGCCGACCGCCGAGGCGCCCGGATCGACGGGGCTCACCTGTGATGTCATCGGCTGGCGCGCATGGGTCAACGGGGCTCGACGATCGTGGGCGGAGGCCGTGCAGGGCCGTCGGACCAGCTTATCCGCACCCCCGGCGACCTCCCGGGCCACCGTCCGCCGTGTTCGTGCGGCCCGGTCGGCCGCTGACCGACAGTCACCGTCCGTGAGGCCCCGGTCGGAAACGTCGACACCACGACAAACGGTGGGACAAGATGGTTCGATGCAAGGGGGCAGCCCTTCCTCATCGTCGGCAGTGGAGGGTATGCCAACCCCCGCGCCCCCCGTCAGCATCACCGGGGACCTCGGCCCCGGATCGCAGGTCACCGTGGAGCCGGCCCCATCGCAGTTCTCGTTGGGCAACCGGCCCTCACTTACCGGGATCCGGGCTCTGCTCATCGCCTGCATCCTCATCTACCACTCGAACTTCAGGGTGATGCCCGGAGCCTGGGCCGCCCTCGGTGCCTTCTTCGTGCTCAGCGGCTTCCTGATAACGGCCATGCTGACGACCGAGCGGCAGAAGACCGGTCGGGTGAGCCTCGGGAAGTTCTACTCGCGCCGCGCCGTCCGCTTGGCCCCACCGCTGTTCACCACCGTGGTGCTGCTGGCCATCTACGCCAGCTTCGTCCGGATCTCCGACGCCGCCGACCACCTGTGGGGCGACGTGGCCGGCGCGGTCTTCTACTACGCCGACTACCGGTCGGCCTTCGGTCATGAGTCGGCCTTCGGCTTCCTGGCCCAGTGCTGGTCGCTGGCCATCGAGGAGCAGTTCTATCTGGTGTGGGCGGTGCTGTTGTTCGTGGCCCTCAAGTACGGCAGCCGCCGGGTCGCCTACGGTCTGGCCGTCGCCGGTATCGCCTTCTCGGTGGCGGACCGCCTGTGGATCGTCCTGCGGGCACCGGTGTGGGACGGCCAGGTGGCCGGCCGGGTCTACTACGGCTTCGACACCCGGGCCGACGCCCTGTTCGTCGGCTGCCTCCTCGGACTGGTGGCCACCGGGGGCCACCTCGAGGGATGGCGTCCCTGGTCCAAACGGATCCTGGCCTGGCTGGCCCTGGTCTCGGCGGCCACCATGGTCTGGCTCCTGTTCGACGTGGACGTCGGGGCTCGCTCCCTGCCGCTCTACTGGCTGCCGGTCAGCGAGGTGGCCTCGGCCGTGATCATCACCTACTTCCTGATCTACCCGAAGAGCCTGACCACCCGGGCCATGGGGATCCCCATCCTGGTCCTCATCGGCAACATGTCCTATGCCATCTACCTGTTCCACTGGCCCGTGTACGTGGCCATCAGCCCCTTCACGGTCCACTGGCCGTTCTGGGTGTTCCAGTCGGTGCGGCTGGCCGTCATCGGGATCCTGGCATTGGCCAGTTGGTTCCTGGTGGAGAAACCCCTCATGGCCTGGCGCCGGCGCGTCTTCGAAGGCCAGCCCGCCGCGCCCCCGGCGCCGACGGCCCCGCCCCCTTCGATCACCGCTTCTGCCACCGCCACGATCGCAGATCCCGACGCAGACGAACCAGGGCCTGGCCGGCCCGTCCTCACCCGCCACTGACCGGACCGGCCGATCGGTCGGGGGTCGAACCGACCCGCCTCGAACCGGGCCGACCCCCTGGTTACGGCTACCCCGCCAACGGTGGGGGAACCCGGCCGGGACGGCGATTGCCCCCGGGCCGACGGCCCCCGACTGCTAGCGTCCTAGGCCGTGAACGGAGACGGTTCGCCACCCGGGGTCGGTGGCAACGGTCCGGTCTCTCGGGCACTGGTGGTGGCCACGGCCACGGTTGTGCTCCTGGTCACGCTGGTGGCCACCAGCGTTCAAGCCGTACGGGGCAATCGGACGGTTGGGGTCCAGCGCGACGCCCACACCATCCACGACGCCGGGCTCGACGACGCCTTCTACCACTGCATCGACGTCCAGACCCGGAGCCTCGTTTCCCCGGGAGAGCCGGTCGTCTTCGATGACGACCTCGCCGACCTGGTCACCTTGGTCAAGGCCGTGGGGAGCTGGGTGACCATCGCCAATCCGTTCCCGACGGCGGTGGCCCGGCTGTCCCTGCGCAACGGCGTCACCACCCGAGAGGCATGCCTCGGGTCGGTGGTGGTCGCCACCTTCCCAAAGGCCCATCACCGGGTGGTCGTCCGGGTCGGATCGGGCGCCAGCGTGCCTGGCATCGGGCCCCCACCGGCACCGCCTCTGTGATCGTGGCCTCGTCGCCGGTCGCCTCGGTGATGGCCGGACCGGTGGGCGGCTGATGTCGACCGGCCCGGCCGCGCTGGTGACCCTGGTGGTGCTATCGGCCGCCGGACTGGCGCCGGCCCTGGCCCTGGTGGGCACCCGCCTGGTCACCATCCCACTGTGCCCCCTGGCCGGTGCGGTGATCGCCGCCCTGGCCGCCACCGCCGACACCGCTTTCGGTGGCGGTCTTTTGGCCTGGTTCGTCGGGCTGGCCGCGGTGGCGCTCGTGGTCGTGGTGGCCGGCCGGGTCCGGGGCCCGGGGTGGGGATCGGGGTGGGGACCCGACAACGGCCGCCGACAGCCGAGCCACCAGGGGGAAGCCACCTATCGGGTCACCGGCGTGGTGGGGGCGGTGGCGGTGGTGGCCACCTCGGCCTGGTGTCTCCGGGGCCTCGCCACCCCGACGGTGGGCTTCGACGCCCGGGCGGTATGGGTGATGCGGGCCGGATGGTTCCTCCAGTCCCATCAGCAGCTACTCGTCAAGATGCGGGTTCCGGACGTGGTGTTGATCCAGTCGCGCCTACCCCCCTCTGGTGAGCGCCATCGTCTCGGTGGCCTGGCGCGTGACCGGGGACCAGTCGGTGCGTCTCGGGGTGGTGACCATCGCCCTGGTGAACGGTTGCGCCCTGGTGGTGGCAGCCTTCGCCTTGGTCGAGGCCGGACGCCGGGTGGGCTCGCGACTCCCGCTCCCGGACGGGACCGGGACCCGGTCCCCCGAAGATGATGTCCCCCCACGCCTGGTGTCCCTGGTGCCGATGGGCGTCGGCGTGGTCGCCGGCGCCCTCCTCGTCTTCGTGGCCGCCGGGATCACCGAGCCGTTCTTGACCAACGGCTACGCCGACCCCATCTGGTCGCTGGCCGCGGTGGGGGCGGTGGCCTACGGGCTCCAGGTCAGCAGCGGGCCGGGCCCGGCTTCGGACCAGGGGGTGGCGGTGGTCCTCATCCTGGTGGCGGGCCTGTCCAAAAACGAGGGCTTCATCGTGGCCGTGTTCCTCATCGCCCTGGTCGCCCTCCGGGCCCTCCTCGCCCCCCCGGGAGCGGAGCGCCGCCGGTGGCGCCGCCCGGTCGCCGTCGGCGCGGTCGAGCTGGCCCTGGTGGCGGCCTGGCCCGTGCTGATGCGGATCATCCACGCCCGGGGGGAGTCGACGTCGGTGTCCCCGGCCGGCGACTGGCCGTCACGGGCCCGGGCCGCCTTCGACGGGATGGCCCCCTATCTCCACGTCCTGGTACTGGCGGCTCCGGTGGCGGTCGTCGGTGGTCTGGTCCTGTCCGGCACCCGGCGCCGGAGTGGCGTGGCCAACGACCTGTGGGCCTGGTGCGGGGTGGCCATCGGTCTGGTGGCCGTGGGCGGGGCCCTCGCCGTCGGCACCGGCGCCATCGCTCCCTGGTTGGAGACGACCGTCCACCGGGTGACCGAATTCTCGGCCCTGGCCGGTTGGTGGATCATCGCCCTGTGGGCGGTGGTGGCGGCCGGCGCGGTGGTGGAGGCGACCGGGGGACACCACCGGTCGAACGGGGCTGGCTCCGAACCGGCGGCCGGCGTGACCTCTCCCGACGGTGGGACCCGCGTCCCGGTGCCCACGGCCGCCCGGTGACGCCGGCGCTCCGACCCGGTGCCGGCTCAGCCCCGGTTCCCGACCAGGTTCCCGGGCCGAGCGACGGGACGGGCCGGAAGAGGGGGGCGGCGGCCAGGCGCCAGCCGGAACCGGCCACCCCTCGGCCGTCCACCCGGATGCCATGGTGGCCGGTCCTCGTCCCCTTGATCGTGGTGCTGGTGGGGGCCTGGCTCTACCGGTGGGTCGACGAGGACGCCTTCATCAATTTCCGGATCATCGACAACCTGCTGGCCGGCCACGGGCTCGTCTTCAACCTCGGAGAGCGGGTCGAGGTGGACTCGGACCCGCTGTGGCTGTTCACCCTCACCGGACTGCACGAACTGGTGCCGTTCATGGCCCTGGAATGGCTGTCGGTCGTCCTCGGCCTGGTCTGCACCGCCGGTGGATTCCTCACCGGGGGGAGGGCCGTCCAGCACCTGGCCGCACCCCGGAGCGACGCCACCGTGTTCCCGCTCGGCCTGTTGATCGCCTCGGTGGTGGCCGGGGTGTGGGAGTTCTCCACCTCCGGCCTCGAGATGTCCATGGTGTTCCTCTGGCTCGGCGCCTCGTTCTACCTGCTGGTACGGGTCGAGGCCCGACGGTGCCGGGCGGTTCCGGCCGCGGTGGTCATCGGGCTCGGTTCGCTGATCCGGCCCGAGCTGGCCCTCGGCTCGGCCGTGTTCCTCCTGGCCCTGTTGGCGGTGGTGGCCGCCCCTGGTTGGACCGGCCCGTCCGGGCGCCTGCGCCGCTACGGAGCCCCGGTGGCGGCGGCCCTGGCCGTACCGGTGGCCTTCGAGGTCTTCCGCATGGGCTACTACGCCCTGGTCGAGTCCCACGACCGGGTCTGGCCAAGGCCGGGGGGTCGGCCTGGTGGTCCCAGGGCTTCACCTATCTGTGGAACTTCGTGTCCCCCTACACGCTGTGGCTGCCCCTGGTGCTGGCGGTGCCCCTGGTGGTGGGCCCGGTGCGGTCATGGTGGGATCGGGGCGAGCGGGTGGCCGTGGCCGTCCTCCTCACCCCGGTGGTGGTGGCGGTGGTCGATGTGCTCTACGTGGTCCACGTCGGGGGGGACTACATGCACGCCCGGCTGCTCCTGCCGGGATTCTTCGCCTTGTGCCTCCCGGTGTTCGTCACCCCCCGCCAGGTCCGGGGGATCATGGTCGTGCCGGTGGCCGTCATCGCCGTGTGGGCCGTGGTCTGTGCCGGTTGGCTGCGATTTGTACCCCCCAAGGTCACCAGCCTCAACCCCCAGACCGTCTTCATCTCCAACGAGCGCAACAACTGGATCACTGCCACCGGCAACGCCCACCCGGTCACGGCCGACGACTATGCCAAGGCCCTGTCGGGCCGAGCCGGGGTGGTGCTGGCGGCCCTGGCCCATCGGATACCGGCCGGGAGCCAGCGCATGCTGGTCATCACCGACGCCTACGCCCCCATCGAACCGTCGGGCGACCGTTCCCGCCCGCTCGGGACTCCCGTTTCGCCCTGGCGGTGAACATCCCGGCCATCGGGGTCATCGGCTACCTGGCCGGCCCCGACGTCTACGTGTTCGACTCCTACTCCCTGGCCAATCCCATCGGCAGCCACACCGTCATCGTCCACCACGCCCGCCCCGGCCACGAGAAGTACATCGGACCGGCCTGGATGGTGGCGCGCTTCGAGGCGTCGACCCGCGGCCCCGCCGGTGGCGGGCGGCCCCGGTGCCGGGTCGGTGGCTGCCGCCGCCCGGGCCCTCGACTGTGACCCCCTGGCCGGCTACCTCCGGGCCATCACCGCCCCCCTCACCCTGTCGAGGTTCGGCTCCAACCTGGCCCACTCCTTCACCTACACCTCCCTGTCGTTCAGCGCCGACCCGGCCCGGGCCGCCACCGAGCTCTGCGGCCCGGCCCGACCGGCCCCGACGTCGGCCCGCCGGTGACGGCCCCGTCGGCCCCGTCGGCCCCCACCCGGCCCTGGCCCGAGCCACCCCATCGGACACCGCCGGCCCACCCCGGTCGGGGGCTGGCCGTCTCGGCCGCCACCTACCTGGTCCTCGCCCTCCTTCTGTGGTGGCAGGTCTGGACCTCCCACCCCACCGCCACCACCACTTGCGGGTGCGGGGACGCCGCCCGCTTCCTGTGGTTCTTCGAATGGCCGGCGTTCGCCCTCACCCATGGCCACGATCCGTTGTACTCCTCGCGTGGCTCTTCCATCCCACCGGTGTCAACCTGCTCAACGACACCAGCGTGATCGCCCTCGGCGTGCTGCTGGCTCCGGTCACGCTGGCCCTGGGCCCGGTGGCGGCCATGAACGTGGCCCTGACCGCTGGCCCCGGCCCTGTCGGCCCTGGCCATGTTCCTCCTGCTGCGCCGGTGGGCTGGCCTGGACCCCGGCCGCCTTCGTGGGGGGGCTGGTCTACGGGTTCTCGCCGTTTCTCGTCACCGAACTCGCCCTCAACCAGCTCAACATCGCCTTCCTGGCCGTCCCCCCGCTGATGGTCATGGCCCTCGACGAACTGCTGGTGCGTCAGCGGCGCTCCCCCTACTGGGCCGGGGCCGCCCTCGGGGTCCTGGTCGTGGTGCAGTTCTTCGTGAGCACCGAGGTGCTGGTCATCTCGGTGCTGTTCGTGGTGGTGGCCGTGGTCCTGGTCGTGGTCTACACCCGGCTGGTCCAGCCCACCGCCCTCGGGCCCCGGGTCGGCCACGCCCTCCGGGGACTGGTGACCGCCCTCGGGATCGGGGTGGTCGTGCTGGCCTACCCGCTGTGGTTCCTCCTGCGGGGACCGGCCCACCTGACCGGCCCCATCTGGTCCAACGGAACCCTGGCCCAGTACGGCAACTCCCTCACCAGCTTCGTGGTCCCGGGGACCCTCGGGACGGTGGGTACGACCATGACACGCTTCGGCGGCTACCAGGGCCCGGTGCTCCCCGGGCTCGGCTATCTCGGCCTCGGGGTGGTGATCGTGGCCGTGGGAGGGGTGGTGGTGTGGCGCCACGACCGCCGGCTCCTGTTGTTCGGGGCCCTCGGGATCGTGGCCGCCGCCCTGTCGCTCGGGCCCGGCCACGGCATCTGGGTGCCGTGGCGGGTACTGGGCCATGTCCCCTGGATCGGCGACGTGGTGGAGATCCGCCTCACCTTGGTGGTCTCCCTGTGCGCCGCGGTCATGGTCGGGTTGGTCATCGACCACACCCGGACCTGGTTCCTCGACCGGCGGCCCGGACGTCCCCGCCAGCTGGGCGGCGTCGCCGTCGGGGCCCTGGTGGCCTTGGCCCTCGTGCCCACCGTCATCGTCCTGGCCCCCAACCTCCCCCTCACCGCCCGGCCGGTGGTGCTGCCCCGGTGGTACGCCGAGGTCGGGGCCCGCCTGCCGCCCGGGAAGGTGGTGCTCGCCTACCCGGTGCCGTTCTCCGGGCTCCAGTCGTCGGAGGCCTACCAGGCCGTCACCCACATGTCCTGGGCCCAGGCCGGGGGAGGGGGCCCGAAGGGGGAGCCCGGACGGGCCGGCGCCGCCCGCCCGGGATTCGACGTCCTGGTCGATGCCTCCCTCCCGCTCGGACCGGCCCCCGGGCCCGACCTGTCCACCCTGACCGCGGTGCGACGGGCGCTGGCCGCCTGGGAGGTGACCACCATCGTGGTCCCCGACCAGCCCGACCTCCCGGCCTACTCCCAGGGCAGGAGCCCCCGCTACGCCGCCGGGTTCTTCACCGCGGTGATGGGCCGGGCCCCGCGTTATGTGGCCTCGGCCTGGGTGTGGTCGGCTGTCGGCCGGTCCCCACCCCCCGACCCGTCAGCCCGGCCGCCTTCGGCGCCTGCACCGCCGGGGCCGGGTCCCCGGCCGGCTCGCCGCTGGCCGTTCCGGACTGCATCCTGGGTTCCGGCTGACGAAGAGGGGCCCGGGCTAGGGGGCGCGGGCGGCCGCGGCCAGTTGCGGGAGGATCTTCGGGGCCAGGTAGGTGCCGGCCGCCTTGGTGGTGTGGACGCCGTCGGCGAACCGCATGGCCTGGCCGTCGATCGAGGCGGCGAAGTGGCCGTCCGGGTCGAGGTACTGGTTGAGGGGAACGATGGAGACCTGGCCGGGGTGCATGGCCGCCACCGACTCGATCATCCGGTTGAGCAGGTCGACCCGGCCCGGCGCGTCCTCGTCCCAGGGTTGGCCGTCGAGCTGCTCGCCGCTGTCGTAGTAGGGCGACGTCATGATCACCAGGTGGGTGCCGCCGGTGGCGAGGACCGAGACCGCCCGCTCCAACTGTCCCCGCTCGTAGGCGTCGAAGCTCGGGTCGCCCAGGTGTTGCCACCGGCCCTGGTAGAACCGGTCCATGGTCTCCCACCAGCCGATGATCAACACCACCACCTGGGGCTTGAGCTGGGCGACGTCGGACCCCCAGATCGTCGGCCAGTCGGTACAGGGGGCCAACGGGTAGGACGGCGTGCCGTGCAGGTCATAGGGGACCGGGGTGGCCAGGCCGCAGCCGTCCAGGGGGCGTCCCCGCAGCACCACACCGTAGTCGGAGGCATAGGGGGTCAGCCAGAACCCGACCGTCAGCGACAGGGAGTCGCCGACGACGAGGACCCGGACCAGATGGCCGGTCGCCGGGAACGGGCTGTTCTCGTAGGTGGCCAGTTGGGCATTGACGGCGGCCGGGTCGAGGATGGCGTTGGATGCCGCGGCCGCCCCGCTGACCGAGGTGGTGACGACGAGGATGCCGGCCGCCGCCGCCGCCCCGGCCGGCACCCAGGCCCATGAACGCCAGCTGCCGAACGTCATCTGGCGGACCGGGGTCTCCACCAGGTACCAGGAGGTGACGGCGATCACGAAGGTGACGGCCAGGCGCAGGAGGAACAGGGGCCAGTCCTCCAGCCCGGTCCGGGCGTGGTCGAGGACGAGGAAGACGGGCCAGTGCCAGAGGTAGAGGCCGTAGGAGATCTGGCCCACGAAGGTCAGGGGCCGGACCGACAGCACCCGGGCCGGCAGACCGGCCGGGGCCAGGGTCACCCCGAAGATCACCAGGGCCACCATCACGTCGGCCACCAGAAAGCCGAAGCGGTAGGTGAGGTCGGCCGAGCCGTTGATCCGGATCCACTCCAGGACGAAGACGACGACGGCCACGACGGCCACGGACGAGCAGGCGGCCCGACCCCGCACGGTGGCGGCCGCCGGCCGCCTGAACAGCAAGATGCCCATGGCCGCCCCGGTCAGGATGTCCTGGGCCCGGGTATCGGTCCCGTAGTAGAGGCGGCTGGGGTCGGTCCCGGGGTGGAACAACAGGGCCATCTCCGTGGCCGAGGCCACCACCGCCACCACCGCCACCACCAGCAGGACCCGGGGTGAGCGCGACACCTTGAGCACCAGGACGACCACGATCGGCCACACCACGTAGAACTGTTCCTCGATGGCCAGCGTCCAGGTGTGCAGGAGGGGGGAGGCCGCCGACACCTGTTGGAAGTAGCTTTGGTCGGTGAGGATCTCGTGCCAGTTGCTGAAGTAGAACAGCGTGGCCAGCCCGTCGCCCCGCAGCGACGACTGGGTCCCGTCGGGCGCGAACCAAAGGGCGTAGAGGCCGATGGCTCCGAGCAGCACGAACAGGGCGGGCAGGAGCCGGCGGGCCCGGCGGGCCCAGAAGGCCCGCAGCCGGATGGTGCCCGATCGCACCCACTCCTTCATCAACAGCATGGTGATGAGGTAGCCGCTGAGCACGAAGAACACGTTGACCGAGATGACCCCGCCGGCGGCCCAGGCGAACCCGCCGTGGTTGGCCATGATGCCCAGGATGGAGACGGCCCGGATCCCGTCGAGCGCGGGCATGTAGGTGAGCTGGGTCCCGACCCCCGAAGGACCCCTCGTCCTCTGCGTGCTCATGAGCCCCTCCCGGACGGCTGGCTGACACGGTACTGGGTCCCCATTCAGGGCTGGCCGGGCCCGGGGTCCGTCACGGCCGCGGTGCCGGTGACGGTTCTAGTTCACCCCCGGGGGTGGATGGACTCGCGGTCGACCGCCACGTACCATGCGGGCGTGACCGTGTGAGGATCGTCCCAGGGCGGTCGGGCCACAGGGGTGGGGTGCCATGGTGACCGGAGCGCCGCCAGTCCGGGCACCCCAGTCGCCCCCGGCCGGACCGGGGACGGGACCGGTCGACTCGGGATCCGATGCGACCGCCCGGGGGCAACGCCGACCGGGGGTCCTGGCCCTGGCCGCCGCCGGGTACCTGGTGATCTCGGTGTTCCTCTGGTGGCACGTGTGGACGAGCCACCCGACCTCGGCCACCACCTGTGGCTGTGGTGACTCCTCCCTCTTCACCTGGTTCGTCGCCTGGCCGGCCTACGCCCTCAGCCACGGCCTCGATCCGCTCTACTCCACCGCCTTGTTCCACCCGGCCGGGGTGAACCTGCTGTCCAACACGGCGGTGGTCGGCGTCGGCGTGGTGCTGGCCCCGATCACCTGGCTGTTCGGCCCGGTGGCCACCTTGAACGTGGCCCTCACCCTCAGCCCGGTGCTCTCGGCCCTGGCCATGTTCGTGCTGCTGCGCCGGTGGGTGACGTGGGGGCCGGCGGCATTCGCCGGAGGGCTGCTCTACGGCTTCTGCCCCTTCATCCTGGTCTCGCTCACCGACGCCCACCTGATGCTGGGCCTGGCCCCGGTCCCTCCCCTCATCGTGGCCTGCCTCGACGAGCTCCTGGTGCGACAGCGCCGGAGGGCCTGGGCCACCGGCCTGGCCCTCGGACTGCTGGTCACCGTGCAGTTCTTCATCGGCACCGAGGTGCTGGTACTCACCGCCATCGCTGCCGGCATCGGCACCCTCCTGGTGGTCCTCTACGGCCTGGTCCACGTTGAGGTGCTCCGGCGCCACGCCCGCCACGCCGTCGTGGCCGCCGGGGTCGCCATCCTCACCGCCGGGGTGCTCCTGGCCTACCCGGTCTGGTTCGCCCTGGCCGGCCCGGCCCACCTGGCCGGGCCCATCTGGGGACCCCACGGCTACCTCAGCTACGGGGGCACCAACCACCGGGCCTACCTCCTCCCGTCGGCCCCGTCGGTACTGGCCACCTCTCTCGGTCACCAGTTCGGGGGCTACCAGGCGCCTACCCTGTCCGCCCAGTACTTCGGTCTGGGGTTGGTGGCGGTGCTGGTGGTCGGCGTCGGGGTGTGGTGGCGCGATCTGCGGCTCTGGCTCTTTGCCGCCGTCGGGGCGGCGTCGGTTCTGCTCTCCTCGGGCCTCGAGTTCCACCGCTGGACCCCCTGGCGTCTGCTGGCCTGGCTCCCGCAGATGGAGAACATCATCCCGAGCCGGTTCCTCCTCATCACCTACCTGGCCGCCGCCGTCATGCTGGGGCTGGTGGTCGAGCACGCCCACGCCGCCGCCGGCCGGTGGCGCCCGCCGGCCGGCCCGGCCCCGGGCCGCCCCGGTGGGGGGTGGCGTCCTGGGCCGCGGTCGGCGCTGGTGGTGGCGGCCGCGGCCCTGGTCCCCATCGCCTGGTACTTCGCCGACGGTGTTCCCCTCACCATCGAGCCGGTGGTCCTCCCCACCTGGTTCCGGACCGTGGCCCCCCATCTTCCCGGGCACCAGGTGGTCCTGGCCTTTCCGGCGCCGTTCGACCTCTACCAGAGCGCCATGTCCTGGCAGGCGGTGGACGGGATGTCCTTCGCCCTGGTCGGAGGGGGTGGGCCCGACGCCCTCCTCCAGCGGGCCGGGAGCGAGGCCGCCGGCCAGGCCGCCATCGGCCTGCTCTCGGTCGGGGGCTCGTCCCAGGATCACCACCGGGGACATCGTGGCCGTGCGCCATGCTCTCGACGGGTGGGGGGTGACCACGGTGGTAATCCCCGACCGGTCGGGCCTGCCCGGCTACGAGCAGCTCCGCCAGGTCCGCACCACCGCCGTGCTCATGACCGCCGCCCTCGGACGGGCCCCGGTGCGCCAGGCCTCGGCCTGGGTGTGGACCGGAGTCGACCGGGCCGGGCCGCCGGTCTTGGCCTCGACGGCCGGGGCCAGTGACTGTGGGCTGGGGCCCGAGGACGGTACGGTGGGCTCCATCGATCGGTCAACGGCGTGCGTGCTGGCGGCCCCGGTGGCCCGCTCTTGACCGGGGGCCCCGAGGGGCTCGGTCCAGGCGGCCGCCACCGTTCCCATGGGTAGCAGCATGAAGACAGGCCAGTTGGATGTCGGCGGGCTCCCGGATCCGGGGACGACCGGTCCGGACAGACCGGCCGGTGCCTCGACCCGGGACGGGGTGCTGGCGCCGGGCCTCGAGACCGGGGGCCTGAAGCGCTTCTCGGCCCTGGACGGCATCCGGGCCCTGGCCGTCCTGGCCGTGCTCTTCTACCACGCCGGCATCTCGTGGATGGGGGGAGGCCTGCTGGGCGTGGACGTGTTCTTCGTGCTGTCCGGCTTCTTGATCACCTCGCTCCTCTGCCGTGAGCTGGTCTCGAGCTCGCACCGTCCGACTCGGCCGGTTCTGGGCCCAGCGGGCCCGCCGGCTCCTGCCGGCGCTGATCATCCTGGTCCTCGGGGTTGCCGTCTACGCCTACGCCTTCCGGGACTCGCATCGACGTGAGCGCGGTGCGGGGCGACGCCCTGGCCACGCTGTTCTACGTGGCCAACTGGCACTTCATCCTCTCGGACCAGGGCTACTTCGTCCAGGCCGCGGCCCCGTCCCCGCTGCTCCACACCTGGTCGCTGGCGGTGGAGGAGCAGTACTACCTGATCTGGCCGCTGGTGGTCCTGGCCGTGGCCCGGCGCTGGGGGGTCCGGGCCGCTGGCCGCCGCCGCCGTGGTCGGGGCGCTGGCCTCGGCCGCGCTGATGGCCTCCCTCTACCAGGCCGGATTCTCGATCGACCGGCTCTACTACGGCACCGACACCCGGGCCCAGGCCCTGCTGGTCGGGTCCTTCCTCGGCGCCGTCGGTTCCCACCGCGGCGACGGTTTCACCATCGTGCCTCCCCGATGGAACGCCAGCCGTCGCCACCAGGGGCTGTGGACCGCCCTCGGGGTGGCCGGTGCCCTCTATCTGGCCTGGGCCTGGCACGCCCTGTCCGGACTGGACCCCTTCCTCTACCGGGGGGGATTCTTCCTGGTGGCCCTGGCCGCCGCCGCCGTCATCGTGGCCTGCGTCACCGCCCCGGCATCGGTGATCGCCCGCCTGCTCTCGCTCCGGGCCCTGGTCCTCGTGGGGCGCATCTCCTACGGCCTGTACCTCTACCACTGGCCCCTGTTCCTGGTCCTCGACCACGCCCATACCGGGCTGGGCGGGACAGAGCTGCTGGCGGTCCGGCTGGCGGCCACCTTCGCCGCCGCCCTCTGCTCGTTCCGGTTCGTCGAGGAGCCGATCCGGACGGGGGGTCTGGTGGCGGGGCCCGAAAGCCCTGGGCCTGGCGGCGGGAGCCGCCACCGTCGTGGTCGTGGCCGTGGTGGTGGCCACGGTGACGCCGGCCACCGCCGCCGTGGCGCCGCCCCACTCCACCGGGCTGTCGGCCGGCGAGCACCGGTCCCTCGTGGCGGCCCGGGCCTTCACCACCGATCCGATCCGCTTCGCCCTGTTCGGCGACTCGGTGGCCCTCACCCTGGCCGTAGGTCTGAACGTCGACTCGGTGCCCCGCTTCGGCATCCGGCTCCAGGACGGCACCGCCCTCGGGTGCGACCTCGACGATGTCGAGGTCGACCTGTCCGGCGTGGTCGGCCCGCCCACCCCCGGCTGCATCGGCTGGCGATCCACGTGGGCGCGTCGATGACCCGTTACCATCCCGACGTGGTCGGGCTCCTGGTCGGCCGGTGGGAAGTGAGCGACCATCTCTACCAAGGCCGCTGGGTCCACGTCGGGGATCCGGTATGGGATCGGCACCTGCGGGCCGAGCTCGAACAGGCCGTCGACATCCTCTCGGCCGGGCGGAGCCCAGGTGGTGCTGTTCACCATGCCCTACGTCGACCCGTCCATCGAAGCGCGCCGACGGGACCACCTACCCCGAGAACGAACCGGCCCGCATGCAGGCCTTCAACCAGATTGCTGGTCGACGTGGCCGACAGCCGGAAGGGCACGGTGACCCTGGTCGACCTCAACAAGCTGCTCGATCCCGGCGGCCACTACCAGACGGTGGTGGACGGGGTCACCGTCCGCAACAGTGACGGGATCCACCTGACCAAGGCGGGCGGGGAGTGGCTCCAGCCCGACATCCTGCCCGACCTCGCCTCGGAGGGCCTCGCCGCCGAGGCCGCCGGTGGCCGGGGCCCCATGAGCCAGACCGGGACGCGACGACCACGTCCCGGCCTGACCGCCCGCCCGTCGGCCACCGGCAAGGAGCGGATCGCCGCCCTCGACGGACTGCGGGCCGTGGCCCTCCTCATCATCATGGGCTACCACTTCGGAGTGGGGTGGCTGCAGGGGGGCTTCTTCAGCCTCGACATCTTCTACGTCCTGTCCGGCTACCTGATCACCGGGCTGCTGCTCGAGCGAGTACCGCAAGCGCAGCGCCATCAAGCTGTCGGCCTTCTGGCTGCGCCGGGCCCGGCGGCTGCTGCCGGCCCTGCTCATCGTGCTGGTGGCCGTGACCCTGCATGGTGCGCTTCGCCGAGCCGGCCGGCCTCTACCCCGACTTCCGGATGAGCGCCCTGTCGGCCCTGTTCTACTTCTCCAACTGGTGGCAGATCGCCGCCAGCGGCAACTACTTCGTGGCCACCGGGGCCGTGTCCCCGCTGACCCATACCTGGTCGCTGGCCGTCGAGGAGCAGTTCTACCTGGTCTGGCCCCTGGTGGTCCTGGCCGTCATGACCCTGTCCCGCACCTTCGCCCGGGGGATCCGGACCCTGCTGGTCCTCTCGGCGGTGGGCGCGGTGGCCTCGGCCGTCGAGATGGCCCTGCTCTACCACCCCGACGGCCAACACCACCCGGCTCTACTTCGGCACCGACACCCATGCCCAGTCCATCCTGATCGGGCGCCGTCCTGGCCTGCACCATGACCACGATCCAGATGCGGCCGGGGGAACGACGGGATGGCCCCCGCGGCCCGGTCGCCGGCGCGCCCGGCGCCTGCTCGCCCTGGTCGGCCTGGCCGGGCTCGCCGGCACCTTCACCCTCACCTACACCCTGCAGGATCGGCACCTCGTCGTTCGACTACCGCGGCGGCTTCGCTGCTCTCGGCCCTGTCGGCCGCCGCCATCATCATCGGCGCGGTGTGCGTCCCCGCGGGGCCGATCGCCCGCTTCCTGTCGCTGCGCCCCTTGGTGTGGCTGGGCACCATCTCCTACGGCGCCTACCTCTGGCACTACCCGGTCTACATCTTACCTCGACCCGGCCCGGACCGGGCCAGACCGGCCTCGGCCCTGCTGGCCATCCGCTTCGCCGCCACCTTCGCCCTGGCCGCGGCCAGCTTCTACCTGGTCGAGCGGCCGGTGATGGACGGGACCTTCTGGCGCTCGCTCAAGGCCGTCGACCCCGGCCGTCGCCCTGATGGCGGTCACCGTGGCCGTCATCGTGGCCGGGACGGTGGTGCCGGCCACCGCCGCCGTGCCCGTGGGCCGGTTCCGGGCCCGACCGGCGCCGGCCAAGACGCCCCGCCCGAGTGGTGGTGCTGGGCGACAGCACCGCCTACACCCTCGGCTTCGCCCTGGCCGCCACCGCCCCGGCCGGCACCACGGTGCGTGAACGGCGGGCTCTTCGGCTGCGGGCTGGTCATCGGCACCAACGCGCTCCAACAACCCGCCCACGCCCCGAACTGGCCATGTTCCCGGCCTGCAACTCGGCCACCCCGGCCGTCAGCAGTGGCCGGCCCGGGACGAGCAGGCGGTGGCCGACACCGCGCCCGGGCGACATCGTCCTGTTCGTGGCCGGTCACTGGGAGGCCCAGGACGTCGCTGCGCAACGGTCGCTGGACCAACATCGAGCAGCCGTCGGACCAGCGCTACATGCTGGCCCAGATGCGGCGGGCGGTGCAGATCGGCACCGCCCACGGCGCCCATTTCGACTTCACCACCATGCCGGCCCTGGCCATCGGGGCCGCCTTCGACGAAGCCTCCGCTCCCCGAGGACTCTCCGACACCGGCGGCTGCTCTACGACCAGCCTGATCGAGGAGGTGGCGGCGCAGTTCCCCGGGCGAGGTGAGTGTGATCGACTACGGGGCCATCCTGTCGCCCCGGCGGCGTCTTCACCCAGTACCTGGACGGGGTCCAGGTCCGGACCGCCGACGGGATCCACACCCCGTCCTACGCCCCGGGCAACGTGTTCGCCGGCAACTCCACCGAGGCGGTGGCCCACGCCTTCTACGACTGGTTGTCGCCGCGGATCTGGCCGCTCATCGTGGCCTCCGACCCGCTCTCGGCGTCGCGGCCGACCCTGGCCTGTCGGCCTCGGAGCACCAGGCCCTGGCGGCGGCGGGCGCCTTCAGGCTCCGGCCGATCAGCTTCTTGCTGCTCGGCGACTCGCTCGCCGCCTCGCTCGACGTGGGGCTGGCCGCAGCAGAGCGTGAGCCGACTACGGGGTCCACCTCGTCGACGAGAGCGTCCTCGGATGCGACCTCGACGACCTGCCCGGCCATCGTCGACGGGAACCTCGACCAACCCGAGTCGACCTGTCGCACCTGGAGGACGCTGTGGGCCCAGCAGGTGGCCCAGTACCGGCCCGACGTCGTCGGCCTGCTGGTGGGTCGGTGGGACATCACCGACCACCTCGACCACGGCCAGATCGTACACATCGGCCAGCCGGCCTGGAACGCCCATCTCTACGACGAGATCGACGAGGCCGTCACCATCCTGTCGGCCCGGGGCGCCAAGGTGGTGCTGTTCACCATGCCCTACATCGATCCGGTGTCGGCCACCGGCGCCCAGCTATCCCGAGAACAGCCCGACCCGGGTCGACGAGTTCAACCACATCGTGAAGGCGGTGGCGCCAAGCGGCGCGGCGTGGCCACCGTCATCGATCTGAACCGGGCCCTCGACCCCGGGGGCCGGTTACCAGGCCGTCATCGACGGGGTCACCGTCCGGTGGGCCGACGGGATCCACATCTCCGCAACCCGGGCGGCGTCTGGCTCCAGCCCTTCATCCTGCCCCTGGTGGCCCAAGAGGGGCTCGACGCCAGGGTGGCGGGAACGGCGCCGTGACCGCGGTCTCGGACCACCTGGCCGAGCGCAGTCCCGATCCCTCTGGCGCCGGCCCGGTCGCCGACCGGTCGGGACCGGGTGGGGGCGGCCCGGCGACCCGACGCCGCCACCGCCTGGCCCTGGGCGTGGCCGCCACCGCCTACCTGGCCCTGGCCGTGGCGGTGTGGTGGCAGGTGTGGACCTCCCACCCCACCTCCACCACCACCTGCGGGTGCGGGGACTCGTCCCTGTTCACCTGGTTCCTGGCCTGGCCGGCCTACGCCCTGGTCCACGGGGCCGATCCCCTGTACTCGACGGCCATGCTCCATCCCACCGGGGTCAACCTCCTGGCCAACACGGCCGAGATCGGGGTGGGGGTGGTGCTGGCCCCGGTGACCTGGCTGTTCGGCCCGGTGGCCACCCTCAACGTGGCCCTGACCCTCAGCCCGGCCCTCTCGGCCCTGGCCATGTACGTCCTGGTGCGCACGTGGGTGGCCTGGGCCCCGGCCGCCTTCGTGGCCGGCCTTCTCTACGGCTTCTCGCCCTTCGTCCTGGTGTCGCTGTCCGACGGCCACCTGATGCTGGGTCTGGCCGTGCTCCCGCCCCTCATGGTGCTGGCCCTGGACGAGCTGTTGGTACGCCAGCAGCACCCTCCGGCCCTCGTCGGGGTGGCGCTCGGCCTCCTCGTGGTCCTCCAGTTCCTCATCGGCACCGAGGTGCTGGCCATCATGGCCATCACCGGGGCGGTGGCCGTCGCGGTCATGGCCGCCACCTGGGCCCGGCGCCCGGCCGCCCACCGGGGCCGGGCCGGCCACGCGGCCCGGGGCGTGGCCGCAGCAGGAGCGACCTCGGCGGTGCTGCTGGCCTACCCGGTGTGGTTCGTCCTGGCCGGGCCGGCCCACTATTCCGGCAGTATCTGGACCGCCCCGTTCCTCGGTGGCGGGGGCGTCCGGCTGAAGCAGTACGTGGTGCCCGCCCCCTCGGCCGAGGCCCTGGTCTCGTACCTGCACCGCATCGGCGGGTATCAGGGGCCGAGCCTGTCCAACCAGTACCTGGGCATCGGGCTGGTGGCCGTGGTCGTGTTGGGCCTGGTGGTGTGGCGACGCGACCGCCGCCTCTGGTTCCTCGGAGCCGTCGGGCTGGTCTCGGCCGTCCTGTCGCTCGGAACCGAGAACCCGGACTGGGTGCCCTGGCGGGTGCTGTCCCACGTGCCGCTGGTCCAGAACATCATCCCGGTGCGGTTCGTGATCGTCACCTACCTGGTGGCCGCGGCCATGGTGGGCATCGTCGTCGACCACACCCACCGGGCGGTGAGCCAACGAGGCGGTGGGAACGCAACGGCCCGAGGCCACCCGCCGGCCCCCGCCCGCCGCCGGGGCGTTCCGGCCCCGGCGCTGGCGGTGGCGGTGGCGGCGGTAGCCCTGGTGCCCGTGGGTGCCTACCTGGCCCAGACCGTGCCCATGACCACCCAGACGGTCGTCCTGCCCACCTGGTTCCAGACGGTGGCGCCCCGCCTGCCCGGCGGCCAGGTCCTCTTGGCCTTCCCGGTGCCCTTCACCGTCGACACCGACTACCCCGTCCAGAGTGCGATGACCTGGCAGGCCGTCGACCGGATGCACTACGCCATGGTGGGGGCCGGTGGACCCGCGGCCCGGGTGACCCGGCCCGGTGCCCAGCGCCGGGGCCAGGAGCTGGTGGCCGAGCTGTCCGGTCCCTTCGATGTCGCCGGCTTCAGCACCGACCAGGTCCGGGCCCTCCGCCGGGCCCTCGTCGCCTGGGGGGTGACGACCGTGGTCCTCCCCGACCAGCCCCGGCTCCCCCCCTACGACCGGGTGGCCTCGGTGGCCTCGACCGCGGCCGTGCTCACCGCCACCATCGGGGCCCCGCCCGAGCTCCAGGCCTCGGCCTGGGTGTGGGACCGGGTGGGACGGGCCCCGGCCTGGACGGCGGGACCGGCCGGCCGCCTGGCCGGTTGCGCGGCCGGCGTCGCATCGGCTCGAGTCACAGCCGTCGAGTCCACCACCGCCTGTGTCCTGGCCCAGGCGCCCAACCCCGGCTCGCCCCGGCCGTGACCGGGACGGCCCCGGCGGTGCGGGCGGTCGACACCGACCCCGGTGAGGACCGGGGGGTGGAGCCGGTTGCCATCGGGGGCCCCCTGGCCCGGCGCCGGTTCTGGCTCGGGCTCTCGGCCATCGTGGTCGGGGCCCTGGCCTTCCGGATCGGCTACGTGCTCCTGGTCACCCGGCACGAGACCAACAAGCTCTATGACGCCTTCTGGTACGGGGTCACGGCCGGAGAACTCCAGCACGGCGAGTTCTTCCGTACCCCGCTCGGGACGGCACCGACGGCGGCCCACCCCCCGCTGACCTCGCTGCTGGTCGGCGCTATCGAGATCGTCGTGAAGCCGCTCGGGGCCACCGTGCAGAGCCTGGCCATGCCACTGCTGGGCGCCCTCGTCGTCCTGTGCGTGGGAGTGCTGGGCCGAGCCCTCGCCGGCCCGTGGGTGGGGCTGACCGCGGCCGGCCTGGCCGCCCTGGCGCCGAACTTCTGGATCCCGAGTGGCATCGTGATGTCCGAGACGCCGTCCATGCTCGGCATGGCCCTGATCCTGTTGTGCATCGTGCGCTTCCAGCGCCGGCCCACGTCGGGGCGGGCCGTCCTGCTGGGCGCGGCCTGCGGGGCCGAGGCGCTGGTGCGGGCCGAGCTCATCTTGTTGGTGCCGGCGCTCCTGGTGCCGGCGGTGCTGGCCGCCCGGGAAACGTCGGCCCGGCGCCGGGTGGGCCTCCTCGCCGTCGGGGTCCTGGCCACGGCGGTGGTCGTCGCCCCGTGGCTGGGACGGAACCTGGCCACCTTCGAGGACAACACCTACCTGTCGACCGGGGACGGTCTGGCCCTGCTTGGGGCCAACTGTCCCCAGTCGTACTCGGGTCCCTACATCGGGTCGTGGGCGCTGGGCTGCGCGGTGTCGGTGACGGGGCCGGGCGACGAGTCGGTGCAGTCGGCCCGTGACCAGCACGCCGCCATCGTCTATGCCGAGCACCACTCGGGACGCCTCCCGGCGGTGGTGCTGGCCCGGGTGGGCCGGCTGTGGGACGTCTACGAGCCCATCCAGATGGCGGACGGCGATGTGAACGAGGGCCGCCCGGTTCCCGCCTCCTTGGCCGGCCTGGGCGTCTACTACGGGTTGGTCCCCCTGGCGGTGGCCGGTGTGATCCTGTTGCGCCGGCGTCACATCCGCCAATGGTTTCTGCTGGTCCCGGCGGGTGTGCTCACCGTGGTCAGTGCCCTCGTCTACGGGCTGGTCCGGTTCCGGGCCCCTTTCGAGGTATGCCTGGTGGTGCTGGCGGCGCCGGCCCTGGTGGTCCTGGCCCAGCGCGGTGCCGGCCGATGGCGGGCCAGGGGCGGGGGGTCGGGCCCCGACGACGGTCAGGTCGGGGTCCGACCGGCTGCGGCCGGCGCCGGAACCGCCGTCGTTCGACCCGGGCCCGGCCCGACCCGGTAGAGGCGGCCGCCGTCGGGGAGTGCCTCGATCAGGTGGAGCCGGGCCACCCGGGCGAGGTCGGCCGGGGTGGCCCCACCGGTGACGAAGTCGGCCGAGGCGGCCGGGTCGACGACGAGCACCCCGTGGTGGTGGGCGAGCAGGAGGGCCAGTTCACGGACCTGGAGGTCGAAGGCGGCATTGGGTCGGTCGGTCAAACCTTCGACGCGCACGGGCACCCGGATCGATGGGCGCCCGGCATCGGTGGCGACGAGGTCCTCCACCCCCGACGCGATCAGGGTGTCGGATGGGAACCGGCGGACGGCGGCCATGGTGGGCGTCCCGGCCGGGCCCCCGGTGGCCGCGCTCCGTTGGAGGAGCGTGAGGGTGCCTGCCACCGCCCCCGACGCGGCCAGGAGGCACAGCCCGGTGGCCACCAACCGGCCCGTGGCCACCGGCCGGACCACCGTCACGATCACCGACACCAGGACCAGGTAGAGCAACGGGATCAACGGGAGGAGGATCCGGTTGTCCAGCGGGGTCGAGGCGTCGAGGGCGAATCGGGTGACCAGGACCACCACCAGATAGGTGGTGGCGAAGACCACGACGGCCAGCACCCGCCGGAGCGCAGGCCGGGTCTGGTCGGGTCGACGGATCCGGGCCACCACCAGGGCCAGGGCGGCGGCGCCGGCCACAGCCACAAGGAGTCCCTCCCGGAGTCCGCCCGGCACCGATGCCGGGAACAGCCACCCCGAGCCGATGAAGAGCAGCCAGTGGAGGGCGTCGGGGGGCGGGTGCCAGGCCAGGGAGCGCACCGGACCGCCGTGCTCGACGTCGGCCACGAAGACCGACCAGGCAAACGTGGGGAGGAGCCCGGCCGCGGCCAGTCCGGCCGCTCCCCACCGTCTGGTCGGTGCCGGCCACGGGCACCACCACCACAGGACGAGGACCGCCGCCACCACCAGGCTGAGACCGACATAGCGGACCAGCGGGGCCACGGCCAGGCACAGGGCCAGGCCGGCGTACCGGGCCCGGCCCGGTTGGTCGATCAGTCCCACGGTGAGCAGGACCCCGGACAGGAACACCAGCAGGAACAAGGGGTCCGACAGCACCGAGGTGTCCACTTCCAACAGGTCCTGGTGGAAGAAGACCGCCGGTCCGGCCAGCAACAGGAGGGCCCCGGATGCCGGGATCAGGACGGCCGAGCCGGTGAAGCGGCGGAGCAGCAGCTCGAAGACCGCCAGGTCGAGGCCCAGCACCACCGCGCCCAGCACCCTGGCCCCCGTGTCCAGCGACACCCCGGTCGAGGAGATTGCGGCCAGCACCGCCGGGTACAGGGGAGGGAAGTGGACCAGGGGCACGGCGCCGTGGAAGGCGAAGACCTGGTCGGGCGTGAGGGTGCTGCCACTGAGGTCGAACGGTGTGGTCATGCCCCGGCCGGACAGGAGGTTGCGGGCCGCTCCGAGGTAGGCGGCCGAGTCCTGACCGATCGAGTCGCCGTGACGGGTGGCGACCAGATCGGCCACCACCCCCATGGCGGGCACCACGGCCAGAGCGGCCCAGGTGGCCTTGGTGACGTCGGTGACCGCGCCGGCCCGCCGGTGACTTCGCCCGCCTCCGCCGGGTGGTTGCCCTCCCGGGGCAGAAACCACGGTCGCCCCGGGAGCGAGCCCCGGACCGGTGCCGACCGCCATCATGTCGCTCCGAGCCCGCCGGCCATCCCTGACGGTCCAGGCCGGCCTAGCCCGCCGCCGCCTTGGGCTCCTTCGGCAGGCCGAGTACCCGCTCGCCGACGATGTTGCGCTGGATCTCGGCCGTTCCGCCCCAGATGGTCTCCGACCGCGAGAAGAAGAACGAGGCCTGCAGGTCGCTGACCGGGTAGTCGTCCCGCCCCCGCTTCAGGCGGACGTCGACGATGTCGGTCGGGTCGCCGGTGAGGATCTGGCCGTCGAGCCCGAGGATGTCGAGGGCCAACTCCATCGTCTCTTGGTGGTGCTCGGACCAGAACATCTTGTTGCCGGCGCCGAGGGCGGCGGCATGGTGGGTGCCGTTGAGGGAGTCGGTGAGGGACCGGTAGCCGTTGATCTGCATGATCTTGACGTTGGTCCACGACCGGGCCAGCCGTTGGCGGATGAGGGGGTCGGACGACTTCCCGTTCTTCTGGGCCTCGGCGATGATCTGGTCGAGCTCGCGCTGGAACCGCCGGTACCCGGTGGTGGCCGACGATCCCCGTTCGAAGCCCAGGGTGGTCATGGCCACCTTCCACCCGTTGTTGACCCCGCCGACCACGTTGCCCTTCGGGCATCGGGCGTTGGTGAAGAAGATCTCGTTGAAGTCGGCGCTCCCGTCCACCTGGGCGATGGGCCGGACCTCGATCCCGTCCTGGTTCATGGGCACCAGCAGATAGGAGATGCCGGCGTGCTTGGGGGCGTCGGGATCGGTGCGGGCCAGAAGGAAGATGTAGTCGGCGAACTGGGCCTGGGTGGTCCACACCTTCTGCCCGTTGATCACCCACTCGTCCCCGTCGAGCTCGGCCCGGGTCTTGAGCGAGGCCAGGTCGCTGCCGGCGTCGGGCTCGGAGAACCCCTGGCACCAGGAGATGGTCCCCTGGAGGATGCCGGGGATGAACTGCTGCTTCTGCTCCTCGGTGGCCCACTGCAGGATGGTCGGCCCGACCAGGGTGTCGCCGAAGAAGTCGGCCCGCAGGGGAGCCTCGACCCGGGCGAACTCTTCGTTGAGGACCACCGACTCCATGAGGGAGAGGCCCTTGCCCCCGTACTCCTTCGGCCACGAGGCGCAGATCCACCCTCCGCCGTAGAGTTTCTTGACCCAGTCGCGGTTGAAGGCCTTCTTCTCGTCCTTGGTCATGGTGAACCCGGAGGTACCCCATCCCTCGGGCAGGTTGTCGGCCAGCCACTGGCGGATCTCGGCCCGGAACGGCTCGGTCTCGGCGGGATAGCCCAGGTCCATGCGTCGAGACTATCCGTCGGGCCGGCCGGACGACATGGGAACCACCACCGACGACCCCCACCGACGACCCCCACGGCCGACCGGAAATCCTCGCCAGCCCGTCGCGGCGGCGATGGTGTCGGTGGGCTACACGGGTACACTGCCGGCGAGGGTCCATCGGGTGCCCGAGGATCACCGATGGCAGTGAGGGAGGTGGCGCCGATGGAACAGGGAGAGCCCCCCAGTAGCCCAGCAACGTCGTCCCGCCCTCCTGCCTACTGCCGGCTGAACCCTGACCGGGTCGCCGGGCAGCACTGGTGCAGAACCGATCGCGACTCGGTCCGCGCCGAGGATCGGGAGGGTGCCGCCCCTCCATCCGCTCCTGGAACTCCCGAACGACTCCCGGCCGGCCGCCCACGGCCGCCGGCGCCGGGCGTCCACCCGACAACCGAGGTGACCGCATGCCCCGAACCGACGAATTGGCGGTCGGCACCGTCCCGCCGCCTTCCGTGTACGAGACACGGGGGCCGTGGCTTTGTCCTGCCGACCGCGCTCATCGGGGCGGGACCGACCCGGTCCCGCCCCTTCCGGGACGCGGTACCAGACCCCCGACGCCCTTCGGCGCGGCCCCGACCCGACGGTGGCCCGGGCGGGCCCGGTCAGCCGGCCTCCGGGGTCCGGTGCCGGAACCGGGTTCTCCGTCTACGCTTGGACCGCGATGAGCACACAGACGACCGAGGCCGGGTCTGGCCTCAAGATCCTCCACCTGTCGAACGTCGTCAAGCGGCCGTTGGTCGACGGAGCCGGCGATCGCCTGGGACGGGTCCAGGACCTGATCGTCCGGGCCGGCGAGTCGCCCCACCCGCCGGTGGTCGGCCTGGTCGTGGCCATCGGCGGGCGCGACCTCTTCGTCCCCATCCGCAAGGTGGCTGCCTTCGAGCCGGGCCGGGTCCGGTTCGAGGGCAGTCGGGTCGATCTCCGTCGCTTCGAGCGTCGCCCCGGCGAGCTGCTCCTGGCCCGGGATCTTCTGGCCCATCACCTGATCAACTTCGTGGGCGGTCGTCTGATCCGTGCCAACGACATCGAGCTGGCCAAGGTCAACGGGGCCTGGGAGGTGGTGGCCGTCGACCCCTCGAGCCGCCCCTTCCTTCGCCGCCTGATCCCGTGGCACAGCCGACGCGATGCCAAGCCGGGGGCGCATGGTCGACTGGGCCAGCATCGAGCCCTTCGTGGCCCACGTTCCTTCGTCCCGCCTTCGGATCCCGTACCGCAAGCTGGCCAAACTGCACCCGGCCCAGATCGCCGACCTGGTCGAGGCGGCATCCCATGACGAAGGTGAGGAGATCATCGAGGCGGTCGGCGCCGACCGGGAGCTGGAGGCCGACGTCTTCGAGGAGCTCGACACCGAGCACCAGCTGGAGTTCGTCCGGAGTCGGTCCGACGGCGAGGCGGCCCGGCTGCTGTCCTCGATGGCTCCCGACGACGCCGCCGACCTGATCACCGAGGTCGACCAGGATCGCCGCCTCCCCATCCTCAACCTGCTGCCCGAGCCCCAGCAGCGCAAGATCCGTTCCCTGCTCAGCTACAACCCCGAGACGGCCGGCGGTCTGATGAGCCCCGACTTCCTCGAGCGTGCCGGCCGAGCTCGATCCATCGCCGAGGTCCTCGAGGCGGTGCGGCTGAGCTCGGCTCCGCCCGAGGCGCTCAACGTGGTCTTCGCCGTCGACGCCGAGGGACACCTGGTCGGGTCGGCCTCCACCGTGCGACTGGTCCAGGCCGATCCCGCCGCCCCGTTGCGAGTCGATCGTCGAAGCCGAGCCGGTCCACGTCCACCCCGACTGGGACCTCGGCGCCATGGTCCGCACCATGTCCGACTTCAATCTGATCGTGGCCCCGGTGGTCGATCCCGAGCACGGCCAGATCCTGGGGGTGGTCACCGTCGACGACGTCCTGGAGCTCCTGCTCCCGACCGGGTGGAGACGGGACTTCGGCCGAACGGCGGTCGAGGAGTAGGCCATGGACGCTGAGCGAAAACCCGTCTCCGCCATCGATCGTGGCCATCGACGGCGGTGCTCGGCGCCACTCGGTCCACGCCCCGGGCTTCCCCGGCTGAGCGAACAGCACCCGCCGGGTCACCCGACCTGACCCTCCGGCTGCCGGCCGCCCCCACCGGGCCCAGCACCCGGTCCCGCCCTGTCGGGAGCGAGGTAGCCGCTCCTCCGCCCGACATCCGCTCCGATTCCCATCCGTTCCGACTCGTCCCGCCAACGTCGGGCGGACCTTCCGTCCCGTCACCGGCAGGCCCTTGCCGTGCTGTGCGGCGCGGGGCCGTCCCACCCATAGAGAGCGCCCGAAGGAGGTGAACCATGGCCGACAGCGAGACGCCCGGCACGACCAGCTCGCGGAGCACTCCGCCGTGCTCGACGACGCCCACGTCGGCGACATCCAGGGCGCGTTCGGGACCATCCGCCAACACGATCTCGACACCCGGCGCTCGTGGCGGGCCCGCATCCTCACGCTGCTGGCCATCATGGGACCCGGGCTCATCGTCATGGTCGGCGACAACGACGCCGGCGGGGTGTCCACCTACGCCCAGGCCGGTCAGAACTTCGGACTCACCCTGCTGTGGACGCTGCCCCTGCTGATCCCGGTCCTGGTCGTCAACCAGGAGATGGTGGTCCGGCTCGGGGCGGTCACCGGTGTCGGCCACGCCCGGCTGATCAACGAGCGGTTCGGCAAGTTCTGGGGTGCGTTCTCGGTCGGGGACCTGTTCATCCTCAACTTCCTCACCATCGCCACCGAGTTCATCGGGGTGAGCCTGGCCCTCCAGTACTTCGGGATCAGCCGAGTACATCTCGGTGCCGATCGCCGCCGTGCGCTGCTCGTCGCCATGACCGCCACCGGGAGCTTCCGGCGCTGGGAGCGGTTCATGTTCGTCTTCATCGCGGTGAACTTCCTGGTCATCCCCCTGGCCATCTTCAGCCACCCGACGGCCGGTCCCTTCTTCGAGGGCTTCGTCAAGCCCGGGGTCCAGGGCGGGTTCACCTCGACCTCGGTGCTGCTGATCATCGCCATCGTCGGGACCACCGTCGCCCCCTGGCAGCTGTTCTTCCAGCAGTCCAACATCGTGGACAAGCGGATCACCCCCCGCTGGATCAACTACGAGCGGGCCGACACGGTGATCGGCTCGCTGATCACCGTCTTCGCCGCCTCGCTGCATCATGGCCGTCGTCGCCGCCGCCTTCACCGGCACGCCGCTGTCCGGCCACTTCACCAACGCCGGCGGCGTGGCCAGCGGCCTCAAGCACTACGTCGGGCACGCCGGCCGGTGCGATCTTCGCCGTCATCCTGCTCAACGCCTCGATCATCGGGGCCGCCTCGGTGACCCTGGCCACCTCCTACGCCTTCGGCGACGTCTTCGGCGCCCACCACTCGCTGCACCGGAGCTGGCGGGACGCCAAGTTCTTCTACGGCGCCTTCACCGGCCATGGTGGCGCTGGCCGCCGGCATCGTGCTCATCCCCGGGGCCCCGCTCGGGCTCATCACCACCAGCGTCCAGGCCCTGGCCGGGGTGCTCCTGCCCAGTGCCACCGTCTTCCTGCTCATGCTGTGCAACGACAAGGAGGTGCTGGGCCCCTGGGTCAACCGGCCGTGGCTCAACGTGCTGGCCACGGCCATCGTCTCGATCCTGTTGATGATGTCCCTGATCCTGATGGCGACCACCCTGTTCAGCCACATCAACGTCAACGACCTGGCCCTGGCCCTGGCCGCCGTGCTGGTCGTCGGCCTTCGTGGTCGGCGGGGTCCTCTACGCCCGGGCCCTCCGGCGTCAAGCCCCCGGCGCCGGTGGTGCCGATGGCCAACCGGGCCACCTGGCGGATGCCCGCCCTCAACCTCCTCCAGCGTCCCACCTGGTCGCGGGGCCGGCTGATCGCCATGTACCTCCTGCGGGGCTACCTGGTGGTGGCGGTCCTGATGCTGCTGGTCAAAGCCATCGAGCTCGGATAGCCGAGGTGTCGACCCGACCGCCGGCCCGGGCCGGCACCGCCACCCCGGCGGGCCAGCCAGTTTGCGCCGAAGTACCTGGTTGCGGGAGTATTTGACTTCTATGTGCCCGCCCGAGCTGGTTGTCCATGCCTAGCTTCGGGCTCAGACGGAACAAGGTCAAGGGTCCTGCCACTCCTCCTCCGACCCCCGAGCGCATTCCGCCCCCGGCCGCCCGAGCCCGGGTGGCCTGCGGATCGCCTTCCTCGTCTACCGGGGCAATCCCCGCTGCGGGGGTCAGGGCGTCTACACCCGGCACCTGACCCGCGAGCTGGTGGAGCTCGGCCACTCGGTCGAGGTGTTCGCCGGCCAGCCGTGGCCCGAGGTCGACGACGGGGTCGGGCTTCACCCCGGTGCCCAGCCTCGACCTCTACCGCGACCCCGATCCGTTCCGGATCCCCAAGCCGCGCGAGTTCCGGAACTCCTACCCGACCTCGATCGCCGCCCTGGAGTTCGGGGTGATGTGCACGGCCGGCTTCCCCGAGCCGTGGACGTTCAGCCTGCGGGCCCGCCGGATGCTGGCCGCCCGCCGCGACGAGTTCGACCTGGTCCACGACAACCAGTGCCTGGGCAACGGGATCCTGGGCATGATGGACGACGGCTGGCCGCTGCTGACCACGCTCCACCATCCGATCACCGTCGACCGGCAGCTGGCCCTCAGCCACGCCACCAACCCGTGGCAGCAGTTCACCCAGCGCCGGTGGTTCGGCTTCCTGCGCATGCAGGTCAAGGTGGCCCGGGCCCTGCCCCGGGTGGTCACCGTGTCGGAGTCGTCGAAGCGGGACATCGCCGCCCAGATGGGCGTCGAGGTCGAGCGGATGACCGTGGTGCCGGTGGGCGTCGACCACACCGTGTTCCGACCCCAGGACGACGTCGAGCCGGTGCCGGGTCGGATCATGGTCACCTCGTCCTCGGACGTGCCCATGAAGGGACTGGTGCCCCTGCTCGAGGCGGTGGCCAAGCTCCGCACCGAGCGGGACATCGAGCTGGTGGTCATCGGCAACCCCCGGCCCGACGGCCGGGTGGCCAAGGCCATCGAGCGGCTCGACCTGGCCCCGATCGTCCGCTGCGTGTCGGGCATCAGCGACGACGAGCTGGCCCGCAACTACGCCCAGGCCCAGGTGGCCGTGGTGCCGTCGCTCTACGAGGGGTTCTCGCTGCCGGCCATCGAGGCCATGGCCTGCGGGGTGGCCCTGGTGGCCACCACCGGGGGGGCCCTGCCCGAGGTGGTGGGTACCGACGGGGTGACCGGCCTGCTGGTCGCCCCCGACGACCCCGGGGCCCTGGCCGCGGCCATCGGCCGGCTGCTCGACGACGACCGAGCTCCGCCGCCGGCTCGGCGCGGCCGGGCGCCAGCGGGTGCTCGGCCGGTTCACCTGGCAGGTCACCGCGGCCGGCACCGCCGCAGCAGTACCGAGCCCTGATGGACACGTGCCCGAGGCCGACGAGTCGCCCCGACCGGTCGCGGCGTCGGCCGCGTCCAGGTTGCCGGATCCGAGTACCCCGATCACGTGGTGACCGCCGCCACCCGACCGTGCTGACCGTCGACTACGCCAGGCTCGGAGTGCGGCCGGGCGACCGGCTGCTCGACCTCGGCTGCGGCTTCGGCCGTCACGCCTACCAGGCCGCCCGGCTCGGAGCCGAGGTGGTGGCGTTCGACGCCGGCGCCGACGAGGTCCGCAAGGTCCAGGACACCTTCGGGGCCATGGCGGTGGCCGGTGAGCTCGACGCCGACGGGGCCCGGGTGGGTGCAGTCCAGGGCGACGCCCTCCGGCTCCCGTTCGCCGACGGTTCCTTCGACCGGGTCATCGCCTCGGAGGTCCTCGAGCACATCCCCGACGACGAGACGGCCATGGCCGAGCTGGCCCGGGTGCTCCGTCCGGGGGGATCCATGGCGGTCACCGTGCCCCGCTGCGGACCCGAGTTCGTGAACTGGGCGCTGTCCGACGAGTACCACAACGTGCCCGGCGGCCACGTCCGCATCTACCGGCAGAGCCAGCTGGTGGACCGGCTGGAGGGCACCGGCCTGCGGGCGGTCGGGCAGCCACCACGCCCACGGCCTGCACGCCCCCTACTGGTGGCTCCGGTGCCTGGTGGGCACCACCAACGACCACCATCCCGCCGTCGCCACCTACCACCGGCTGCTGGTGTGGGACATCGAGAAGGCCCCCAGGGTGACCCGCTACGCCGACCGGGTGCTCAACCCCCTGGTGGGCAAGAGCCTGGTGGTCTACCTCACGCAAGCCCGCGCTCGACGCACCAGGTCCGGTGCGTCCGGCCGTCGAGGCGGTCCACCGCCGGACCGGGCCGCACCGAACGCGAGGGGAGCCCATCTCGAGAGGAAGCGCTGGCATGAGATCGATCCCCGAGGTTCCCGGTGTGATGACCGCCGCCCAGGTGGTGGACACGGCGCGGTCCATCGCGGCCCTGCAGCGGCCCGACGGCATGATCGAGTGGTTCCCCGGCGGCCACTGCGACCCGTGGAACCACGTGGAGGCGGCCATGGCCCTCACCGTGGCCGGACTGGACGACGAGGCCGACCGGGCCTACCAGTGGCTGGTCGACACCCAGCTGCCCGACGGCAGCTGGTTCAACTACTACCTGGCCACCGGCATCGAGGACGCCCGGCTCGACACCAACGTCTGCGCCTACCTGGCCACCGGGGCCTGGCACCGCTACGTCTCCACCGGCGAGCTGGACGGACTCGAGCAGCTGTGGCCGGCGGTGGAGGCCGGGGTCGACTTCGTGCTGCGCTGGCAGCGGCCCGACGGGTCGATCCACTGGTCCCTCGATCCGTCCGGGGTTCCTCGAGGAGTACGCCCTGCTCACCGGGTCGTCGTCGATCTACCACAGCCTCCGGTGTGCCATCGCCTGTGCCGAGCGCCTGGGCCACGAGCGGCCGGACTGGGAGCTGGCCGCCGGCCGGCTGGCCCACGCGCTGGCCCACGCACCCCGAGGCGTTCGCCCCCAAGGTCGAGTTCGCCATGGACTGGTACTACCCGGTCCTGTCCGGGGCCCTCAGCGGCGAGGCGGCCCGCCGCCGCATCGACGGCATCGTGGGACGACCTTCGTGCATGGAGGGTCGCGGCGTGCGCTGCGTGTCCACCGGCGAGTGGGTCACCGCGGCCGAGACGGCCGAGTGCGTGCTCGCCCTCGACGCCCTGGGCATGGACGACGAGGCGCTGCGCCTGCTCAGCTGGGCCCAGGCCCTCCGGAACGAGGACGGCTCCTACTGGACGGGCATGGTCTACCCCGAGGAGGCCACCTACCCGCCGCTGGAGCGCTCGTCCTACACGGCCGGGGCCATGGTGCTGGCCGCCGACGCCCTCAGCCGGACCACCCCGGCGTCGGGGATCTTCCGGGGCGAGGGACTGCCCAGCCATCTCGACCTCACCGAGCCGGCTCCGGAGCGCTCCGGTCGAGCCGGCCGTCCGGGCTCCACGGCCCGCCAACGGGGCGGATCTGAGCCCGCAGCCCACGGCTCAGGCCTCGGCTCACACCCGCCGCAGCACCCGCAGCGATCCGCACTCGCCGTCCTCGACGAACTCCCCCGAGTCGAGCGCGGCCCGCCAGATGTCATAGGGCGGGCGGCCCCCGTCGGCCGGGTCGGGGAAGACGTCGTGGATGGCGAGCCAGCCGTCCTCGACCACGTGGGGCGCCCAGCCCCGGAAGTCCGCCCAGGCCGGCTCGTCGCCGTGGCCGCCGTCGATGAAGCAGAAGGCCAGCGGCGTCGACCACCGGGACGACACGGTCGGCGAGTCGCCGACCAGGCCGACCACCGAGGACTCGAGTCCGGCGCCGCTCGATGGTCCGGCGCCAGTGGGGGAGGGTGTCGATGCGTCCGGTGCTCGGGATCGACCAGCGATCGGTCGTGGTGCTCCCATCCGGCCTGGTTCTCCTCGGAGCCGTGGTGGTGGTCGAGGCTGAAGAGCGACCGCACCGGTCTCCTCGGCGGCGGCACCGAGGTAGACGGTCGACTTGCCGCACCAGGCCCCGATCTCGACGAAGGTGGCGTCGTCGAAGCAGGCGCCGGCCCGCAGTGCGGCCAGGTACAGGGCCTCACCTTCGTCGTCGGGCATGAACCCGGTGGCAGCTCGGGCCAGGGAGAAGAGCTCGCTGCGCCGTTCGAGCTCGTTCGGGACGGTCGGCCGCCGGTCGTGTCGTCTGGGAGGCTGGTCCATGCTCACAGCCTTCCACGGCGCAGCCCCGGCATCGACGGCACCGTACCGCTCATTCGGCCCTGATCGGGCACATGAGCAGGGGTTTCACGCCCAGCTGGACCGCGATTCGTCTTTCACTGTCACGAATTGCCACATACCATAGGGGTCACGACTGGTGACGAACCCGGGGGGAGGGGTGATGGGATCCGTCGAGAAGAAGCGGATCGGCGTCCTGGTCGTCGCCTATAACGCCGCATCCACCCTGGCCAGGGTGCTTGACCGCATCCCGAAGGAGATCCGGCCCGACATCGAAGAGGTGATCGTCAGTGACGATCACAGCGACGACTCGACCTACCTGGTCGGACTGGGTACCAGCAGATCTCCGACCTGCCCATCACCCTGATCAGGCAGCCGGCCAACCTCGGATACGGCGGAAACCAGAAGGCCGGCTACGACCTGGCCATCGAGCACGGCCTCGACATCGTGGTCATGCTGCACGGTGACGGCCAGTACGCCCCCGAGTCGCTCCCCGACATCGTCGCACCGCTGCTGGCCGGCGAGGCCGATGCCGTCTTCGGCTCCCGCATCATGATCAAGGGTGCGGCCCGCAAGGGGGGGATGCCGCTCTACAAGTTCGTCGGCAACCGCATCCTGTCCCGCTTCGAGAACGCCGCGCTGGGCACCGAGCTCTCCGAGTTCCACTCCGGCTACCGCGCCTACTCGGTCAGCGCACTCAAGCAGATCCCCTTCGAGCGGAATTCCGACGGATTCAACTTCGACACCCAGATCATCATCCAGATGCACGATGCGGGCATGCGCATCGCCGAGGTTCCCATCCCCACCTACTACGGCGATGAGATCTGCTATGTGGACGGCGTGGGCTACGCCGCCGACGTCACCAAGGACGTGGTCGCCTACCGACTGCAGAAAGCCGGGTTCGGCGATGGGAGCCGGATCGCCCTCAGCGAGGAGTACCAGCTCAAACCCAGCGAGGACAGCTCGCACGGTCGGATCTCCACCCTCTTGCGTCCGCGGCCTCCGAGCAAGATCCTCGACCTCGGCTGCTCCGGGCGGGCTGCTGTCCGAGCGGCTGCGGGAGATGGGCCACCACGTCACCGGGGTCGACGTCCTCGAGATCGCCGGGGTGGCCGAGCGGACCGACGCGTTCCACAAGGCCGATCTCAACGACGGCATCCCTCCCGAAGTGGGCTCGGGCTTCGACATCGTGCTGGCCGCCGACGTGATCGAGCACCTGATGAACCCGGGGGCGTTCATGGACCAGGTTCACAATGTCCTCGCCCCCGACGGGGTGGCGTTGTTCTGCGTGCCGAACATCGCCCACTGGTATCCGAGACTGCGTTCGACGCTCGGGATGTTCGACTACGACCAACGGGGCATCCTCGACTCGACCCACCTCCGCTTCTTCACCCGGCGGAGCATCCGAAAGCTGATCGAGCGACATGGCTTCACCGTCAGGCGGATCGAGGCGGTCGGTCTACCGCTCGACGCCTTGGGGGTGGAGGGGACCAAGGCCAAGATCCTCCGGCTGGTCGACAGCTTGCTCATTGGACCTGTGGCCCACCATGTTCGGCTACCAGTTCATCGTCGAGGCCTCGCCGAACCCGTCGTAGTGGTCGCCTCTCAGCCCTGGGCCAGTCTTGACCAGGCTGTAGACGGCGAACCCGGCCAGCAGCACGCCGCCGACCTTTCGGATGGCGGCCAGAGGAAGAACCCGGAGCAAGGCCCGGCCGCCGAAGGCGCCGAGGGCGGCCACCGTCGCCAGCGCCGACGAACGCCCCGACGAACACTGCGAATGGGGGCGTGGTACTTGGCCGCCAGGTTGGCGGTGAGGATCTGGGTGAGGTCGCCGAACTCGCCCACGAAGATGACGAGAAACGCCGCCCCGATGGTCTTCGCTCCCTGTCGCGTGGTGTCCGCCTCCTCTTCTCCCGCCTCCTCTTCGTCCTTTTCCGGCACGAACAGGAGGTAGGCGGCACCGCCGGCGAACAGCACCGCGGTCACCGCTTCGATCCACCGGTGGGGGAGCAGTTGGAGGAGCTGGCCGACGGCAACCGCCAGGCCGGCATGGATGGCGAAGGCGATGGTGGCGCCGATCCACACCAGACGGGCCGGTACCGGCTCCCCATGATCAGGGTGGCGATCATCGTCTTGTCGGGCAGCTCGGCCACGAAGATGAGGGCGAAGACGGTGGCGACGATGCCGAGTTGCACCGGATCATGTTAGGGGTGGACGGCAACCGGGCCGGGGTTGGTGGACCCTCCACCCGGGAGGCGCCGGTGTGAGGTGGCGCTAGGCCGAGGGCAGTCCCAACGAACCGGCGAGGGTGGCGGCCAGATCAGATCGCTCCCGCTCGCCGAACGCCACGTTGACGGCCAGGCGTTCGAGGATCTGGTCTACCGTCTTTCCGCCGGCCGGAAGCGGGTGGGCGACGACGAACGCCGACACCTGGTCGGCCAATTCCTTCGAACCGCACAGCCCCCGGACGCCATCCAGCATCCGGGGCAGGATGTTGGACGGGAACTTCGCCACCAGGGTGTCCCACTCCTCGGTGATCCTTCGCCAGGTGGCCGGTCCGGCCAGGCGGTTGGCCAGCAGCGCCTGCAGGACGAAGGGGGCGTTCTGGGTCCGCACCTCGGCCAGGGCCAAGTCGAAGGTCCGAGCCACCAGCTCCGGGTCGGTGAACGAGGCCAGGGCGTAGAGGTAGCGGTTCTCCTCCTGGGGGTTGGCGGGGGACCGGTACCGGGAGAGGTAGGCGTCGAACTCCGCCGTCCCGCCGGTGGAGGCGACGATGTCCAAGATGGCCGACTCGGTGTCGGGATGGAGGGCGGATGATCCTGCCGCCGCGAACCGCCGCCTGGCTTCGGTCTGGGTGTCCGGGTCGTCCCCGATGGTCCCGAGTGTGCGCAGCACCGAGGAGCGCAGCGACGGTGTCCGCTCGCCGTCGTCGTCCCTCGGGTCCCAGCCCAGTTGCTCGGCCAGCGGTCCGAGCAGGGCCCGGACCGCCGAGGCCACGACCGGGCGGTCGCCGTCGGGGATCACCCGGTCGAACAGCCCGATCGCACCGAGCACCACCGACCACACGCTGGGGTCACCTTCGGCCGAATCGGACAGGGCCCGGGCCAGCCGCAGGAGGTCGGCCACCGGAGCCTGTCCCGACAGTGACGGCCGCCCATGTGTCCGATACCAGGTTGTACCGTTCGAGCGCGGCCAGATCACCGAGTCGGCCGGCCAACCGATCGACGCTGGCAGCGGGATAGGAGACCCGGTAGTACCCCGACCCTCCGGCATTGACCAGCTGGTCGCCGGGGTCGGCGACACCGGTTCGCACACTGGTGCCGGTCAAAAGTACGGATTCGGGCTCGAGGTCGGGCGCCGTCAGCGACCGGGTCAGCACCGGTACCTTCCACGAGGAGCCGATGGCGCCCCCGACCTCGCCACGGTAGGAAAACGGGACCTGGGAGAGCGCTCCGTCGTCCGCCACCCGGATCAAGCGGGTAGCCACCCTGGTTGATCCAGGTGTCCATGACCGAGCGCACCGGCCGCCCGCTCGAGCGCTCCAGCGCAGTCCCACAGGTCGGCCGTCTCGGTGTTGCCGTGATGGTGGGTGTTCAGATAGTCGTTGATCCCCTCGCGGAACACGTCCGGACCGAGGAACTGCTCGAGCATCCGGAGGACGCTTCCGCCCTTCTGGTAGGTGAGCACGTCGAACATCCCCTGGGCCTCCTCGGGCCGACCCACGTGGAATTCGACCGGCCGGGTGGCAAAGAGCCCGTCGACGGCCAGAGCCGCCTCCCGCTCGACGCCGAAGCTGACCCAGCGTTGCCACTCGGGCCGGAAGGCGTCGACGGCGAGAACCTCCATGAAGGTGGCGAACGCCTCGTTGAGCCAGATCCCATTCCACCATTTCATCGTGACCAGGTCGCCGAACCACATGTGGGCGATCTCGTGGCAGACGACGTCGGCCACCCGTTCCAGCTCCACCCGGGCGGCCTGGTCCGGATCGACCAGAAGCACCGATTCGCGGAAGGTCACACATCCGAGGTTCTCCATGGCTCCGAAGGCGAAATCGGGAATGGCCACCAAGTCCAGCTTGTCGGCCGGGTACGGGATCCCGAAGTAGTCGGTGAAGAACGTCAGGGCGTGGGCACCCACGGTGAGGGCGAAGGTGGTCAGCTGATCCTTGCCGGGAGGGTGGACGATCCGCAGGGGGACACCGTTGACATCGACCGGGTCGGTGGCCTCCAAGGGCCCCACGATGAAGGCGACCAGGTAGGTGGACATCACCATGGTCGGCGCGAACCGGACCCGGCGCCTTCCGCCCGGCTCGGGAGTCTCTTCGACCACCGGGCCGTTCGAGTAGGCGGCCAGGGAATCGTCGACCACGAGGGTCACCTCGAAGGTGGCCTTCAGTTCGGGCTCGTCCCAGCAGGGGAAGGCGCGCCGGGCGTCGGTGGACTCCATCTGGGTGGTGGCGATGACGTGCTCGGTGCCACTGTCATCGGTGAAGGTGGACCGGTAGAAGCCGTGCAGCTTGTCGTTGAGAATGCCGGTGAAGGCCAGATGCAGCGTGGCCGGGCCCGGGGCCGAGCGGCTCGGCGAAGCCCAGGACGGCCCGCTCCTCGTCCGGGTCGAGATCGATGGTGGTGGGGGAGAGCGCGTAGCCGCGGTCGGGATCGCCGTCGTTCAGCTCGGCGAAGGTCAACTCCAGCTCGGCGGCGTTGAGGGTGATCGAGTCGGTGGGCCGCTCCACGGTGACGTCGATCTCCACATCCCCGGAAAAGGTGGCCTTTTCGAGGTCGGGGGTCAGGACCAAGCGGTAGGCGTGGGGAGTGACCGACGTGGGGAGCCGGTAGGAGGGGGTCTCGTCGAGCTGTCGATGTGCTCATGTGAGGCAGGCTACCGTCGGGCCGTGCATGCAGACCTCGAATCCGAAGATTCCCGTGAAGTATCCGCCCGCTCTGAGGATGGAGCCGTTGGCGTCGGCCCGTCGAGCGGTTCGACCCTCGATGTGGTGGCCATCGGTAACGCCCTCGTCGATGTGCTCGCCTCGGCCACCGACGAAGATCTGGTCGCACTCGACCTGATCAAGGGCACCATGGCGCTGGTGGACTCCGACCGTTCGGAGGCCATCTATGCCTCCATGGGCCCGACCACCGAGGCGTCGGGGGGTTCGGCGGCGAACACGGCGGCGGGAGTGGCGGCGCTCGGCGGTCGTGTGGCATTCCTCGGTCGGGTGGCGGATGACTCCCTGGGCCAGGCCTTCACCCACGACATCCGCTCCATCGGCGTGGCCTTCGACCCGGTGCCCACCGTGGCCGTCCCGGGCCAAGCCGTCACCGGCCACTGCCTGGTGCTGGTGACCGCGGACGCCGAACGCACCATGGCCACCCACCTCGGCGTGGCTTCCGACTTTGCCTCGTCGGACCTGCACGCCGGTCACCTGTCCTCCTCCCAAGTCGTCTATCTGGAGGGCTACCTGTGGGAGCAGCCTCCGGCCAAGGCCGCCATTCGCGAGGCCATCGAGCTGGCCCATTTGAACGATGCCGCCGTGGCGCTGTCGGTGTCGGACCCGTTCTGCGTCGAGCACCATCGCCGGGAGTTCCTCGAGCTCCTCAACGGCGAGCTGGAGATGCTGTTCGCCAATGAGGACGAAGTCAAGATGCTGTTCGACCTGTCCGGGTTCGACGCCGCGGTGGACGCCGTGGTCGAGACGGGCGTGCTGGCCGTATTGACGCGTGGAGCCCACGGATGCGTGGTGGTCACCGCTTCGGGCCCGGTCGAAGTGCCGGCGGCGCCCGTGGACCGGGTGGTGGACACCACCGGTGCCGGCGATCTGTTTGCCGCCGGATTCCTCTACGGGATCACCAACGGCCTATCTCCCGAGGACTCGGCCCGACTGGGTGGGGTGTGCGCGGCCGAGGTCATCTCCCATGTGGGGGCTCGGCCCCAGGCCGACCTGCGCGCCCTGGCCGTGGAAGCCGGCCTGTTCAGCTGAGTCTGGTTCCGGTTCCCGTTCCGGACAGGTCCCTCGGCCGATCGGTTCCGCGTTTAACGTTCCATCGGTATGGGGAGGTCGGACTCCGTCTCCATCACCTACCGACGGAACGTAATTGTCGAAACCAAATGGCCGGTGGAGGCCACCCTGGATCGCCCACCGGAGGCCGTCCGCCGGAGATCGGCCGCCGGAGATCACCTACCGGAGGTCGCCCACCGGAGGTCACCCGCGGCGTCTAGGCCGGGGGTCTCTCGAGGGGCCGGAAGCTGAAGGGAAGATCGGCGATCCTCACCAGCACCGATGCCACTTCCCGGCCGAGGGGAGCCAGCGCATCGTCGAGGGTGGTCGGGTCTTCGAGGATCGACTCCTCAAGTTGGCACGAACCCTCGTAGGAGACCTCAACGGCCGTCTCTGCCACCTCGTTGTCGTTGGTCATCAGCTGCTCGACAGTGGCCGAGAGGCGCATCAGTCGCTCCTGGCCCACCACGTCGAGATGCTCGGGCAGAACCTCGAGCAGAGGCTGGACCGGAGGCACGCTGTCAAGCCTCTGGACCCGGAATGCGATCTCCACCAGTACCTCGGGAAGCTCCTCGGGTTCCTCGCCGATGGCCCAGCTGCGGTAGGCGGTCTGACTCCAGGTGGGCCAGTCCAGGCTGGTATCGACCCGGATGCGGGCCGGACGCTCCTCGCCGGGCAGGCTGTACGAGGTTTCGAAGCTGACGTCTCCGAGAAAGACGTCCACTTGGAACCGCTCCTCGACGGCCTGGCGCTGAAGGAGGGCAGCCTCGAACGCATGGCGGTGAGAGGCAACGAGTTGTGTGAAGACATGGTCCAGCATCGCGGGGCAGAGGCTACCGTTCTTCCATGCCCGTCTCTTCCGACCGACGCCAGACAGCCTCATGGCTGGATCGTAGGGTCATCGCCTATGCCCACCAGGGCGGTGCCTGGGAGGGTCCGTCGTCCACCCTGTACGCCATCGGTTCGGCCGTCGGCGACGGGGCGACCGGCATTGAGCTCGACGTTCACTCGACATCCGATGGCCATCTCGTGGTCTGCCACGACTCGACGGTGGACCGGACCACGAACGGCACCGGCCCTATCGCAGCGCTCACCCTAGAGCAGTTGTCGGTGCTCGACAACGCCTACTGGTGGGCGCCCGGAGCCGATGTCTCGCCTGGTCTCGAGGCCTACGAATACCCGTTCCGGGGTCGTGCGCCGGACGACCGGCTGTTCCGGATCGCCCGGTTGGAGGAGGTGCTGGAAGCTTTCCCCGATGTGGTGCTCAATCTCGACATCAAGGGGACGGCACCCATGGTTGCCCCATACGAAGAGGCGCTGGCTCGCCTGCTCCGGCGATTCGGACGGATCGAGGACGTGATCGTCGCCTCGTTCTTCGACTCGGCCACCGACGCCTTCTCGGCGATTGCACCGGAGATCCCGACCTCGGCCGGCACGGTGGCGGTGGCCGGGTTCTTCCAAGCGGTGCAGGCGGGGGAGCAACCGGATCCGCTGCGCCACGTAGCTCTCCAGGTGCCGGCCAACTCGGGCGATCTGACCGTCGTCGATCAGCGCTTCGTCGAGGTGGCCCATGACGAGGGTCTGGCTGTCCACGTGTGGACAATCGAAGAGGAGGCCGAAATGGAGCGGCTCTGCGGCCTGGGCGTGGACGGGATCATCACCGATCGGCCTACTGCCCTGGTGGGGGTACTCGACCGCCTCGGTTGCTCATGGCTCCCCGAGCTTTGAGCGGCATGAAAGCCGCCCAGGCGAAGCTCAGCCCCGGCCGCAGTTGGGCTTTTTGCCGTGGTTGGCCTTCTTCTTGGCCCGGAGCTTGCGCTTGTTCGTTCGTTTCGACACAGTTCGGGAAGTGTAGTCGGGTCGACGGGACCGACTTCACCGTATGAGCTGGCTGTTGCGGGACGGCGACGTTCTCGCCACCGCCGAGGTGGCCGACAGCTTCTCGCAGCGCAGCAAGGGCCTGCTCGGGCGGACCGGATTCGAAGGTGCCATGATCCTGCCCCGCACCCGGTCGGTCCACACCATGGGCATGAAGTTCCCCATCGATGTCGCCTTCTGTGACAAGGACATGGTGGTAGTGGGCGTGGCCACCCTTCGTCCCTGGCGGATGAGCATTCCGAGACGAGGCGGGCGTTTGGTGGTCGAAGCCGAGGCCGGCGCCTTCGGGCGCTGGGGTCTGCGCAAGGGAGACAAGTTGGAGTTGCGGGGATGACCGCGTCCGAAGCGGTACCAGCGCCCGGCCAGGGCTCCGATCCTGAGCTAGACCCCGACATTCTCGAGGAGCTGGAGTTCTGGGGAGGCGGGAGCGAGACGGATGATGTGGCCTCCGACCGTCCCGAGACGGAGCAGGTCGACGAAGTCGAGTCCCCGTCGGCGACGGGCGCCAAGGGGGCCATCGTCCTGGTTGGCACCCCTATCGGCAATCTGGGGGACCTCTCACCTCGAGCAGTCCAGAGCCTCGAGCAGGCCGATGTCATCTACTGCGAGGACACCCGCCACTCGCGGCGGTTGCTCACCCACGCCGGCATCAGCGGCGCTTCGCTCCGGTCGCTCCACGAGCACAACGAACACCAGCGGATCGATGAAGTGCTGGCCGCGGTCGTGAACGGAAAAACCGTGGCCATCGTCTCCGACGCTGGAATGCCGGGGATCTCGGACCCGGGGAGTCGGGTGGTGGAGGCGGCGGCGCGGGCCGGTCTGACCGTCACTGTCATCCCGGGACCGTCGGCGGGGCTGGCCGCGTTGGTGGCCAGTGGATTGCCCACCCAGCGGTTCGTCTTCGAAGGGTTCCTCCCACGCTCCGGGAGTGAGCGTCGACAGCGCCTTGCTGTCGTAGCCGACGAGCAACGGACCACCGTCCTGTTCGAGGCACCCGGACGGGTGGCGGCAACCCTCGGTGACCTGGCCGAGGCGTGTGGAGGCGCCCGGCCTGTGGTTGTGGCACGGGAACTGACCAAGGTCCATGAGGAGATCTGGAGGGGATCACTCGCCGAAGCGGTGGTATGGGCGCGGGCCCGGATCCGCGGCGAGGTGGTCCTGGTGCTGGGCGGGGCGCCCGAGCACGCCGAGCCGCCAGTCTCCGATGGGGTGCTCGAGGCGGCCATCGCCGAGCGGCTGGAGGCAGGGGAGCGGACCCGGGGTGTCGTCGACGACGTGGCCGAGCTGTTCGGCGTATCGCGTCGGCGGGTCTACCACCTGGCCCTGGCATCACGGGAAGCGTCACCGACCCCGGAACCCCGAGAGGAATAGCCCACCGACCCACCGGCCCGGTCCGATGGTCCGGGTTCCCCGACCCCGGGCTGGCACGGGATCATTCAGGGCTGGTTCCGGCGCAACTCGGTCAGTGCCCGTCGCACGTAGGGCATCAAAGGGAGCTCGAGAGCACGGCTGATCTCGACCCATTGGGCTCGATCTGTCGATCCACCGGTCTCGTCGTGGAGCTCACCCGCGAATGAGTCGATGGCGAAGATGATCCGGACCGTGTGCAGGCTGGTCCCGTCGGGGAGGACGATCACGTCGGAGAGCAGGCCCAAGAAGTCCCCGACTTCCACGTGCAGCCCCGTCTCCTCCTCGTACTCGCGGCACAGCGCTGCCACCGGTTCCTCGCCGTGGTCGATGCCGCCGCCAGGCAGGAACCAGCGGCCGGCCACGGTCAGATAGGGAGCCGCTCGTACCAGGAGGACACGGAGGCCGGCGTCGCTGGCGTTCTCGCAGATCCCATAGACGGCCACCCGCTGCTGGCGCTTGCCTCGGGAGCCTGCCTTCACCGGCCGATTCCGGGTCGGGCGGCCGACTGCTCATGTCCGAGCAATCCTACGGTCAGGAGCCGCCTCGATCCCGGCCGACCGGAAAGGACCCGGCCGAGCCCTTGCCGACCCCGGGCGGGGGACGGTCCACCGGACCGTTGGTCGTCGTGGTCTACCACGGTCGGTACGCTACCGGGCAGTGTCCCGCTACTACATCACCACCCCCATCTACTACGTCAACGACGCTCCCCACGTCGGGCACGCCTACGCCACGGTGAATGCCGACGCCCTGGCCCGGTGGCACCGGTTGATCGGCGACGAGGTCTTCTTCCTCACCGGCACCGACGAGCACGGCCAGAAGGTGGCCCGGGCTGCCGAGGAGCACGATGTCACGCCTGAGGTCTGGACCGATCAGCTGGCGCCGCGATTCGTCTCGGCCTGGGCCGACCTCGATATCTCCAACGACGACTTCATCCGGACCACCGAGCCGCGCCACCAGCGTGCAGTTCAGCAGTTCTTGAGCCGCATCTACGAGAACGGATGGATCGTCAAGGACACCTACCGGGGCCTCTACTGCGTGTCTTGCGAGCAGTACTACGCCGAGGACGAGCTGCTCGACGGGGAGCTGTGCCCCATCCACCGGACCCCGGTCGAGCTCCTTGAGGAGGAGAACTACTTCTTCCGCCTGAGCGAATTCGAGGACCGCCTCATCGACTGGTACGAGTCCAACCCTGGTGCCGTCGTGCCCGAGTCCAAGCGCAACGAGGCGCTCAGCTTCATTCGGGGTGGACTGCGAGACATATCCATCACCCGTACCTCCATCGACTGGGGGGTCACGGTCCCCTGGGACGAGAAGCACGTCTTCTACGTCTGGTACGACGCGCTGATCAACTATCTGACGGCCATCGGGTACGGCGAGGACGAGGTCCGGTTCAACCTGTGGTGGCCGGCCGTGCACCATCTGATCGGCAAGGAGATCATCCGGTTCCACTGCGTATGGTGGCCGGCCATGTGCATGGCTGCAGGTATCGACCCACCGGCCCACGTGCAGGTCCACGGGTGGCTGCTGGTCGGGGGCGAGAAGATGTCCAAGTCGAGCCTCAACCAGATCTCGCCCGGAGAGCTGACGGCCGACTACGGCGTCGATCCGGTGCGCTACCACCTGTTGCGGGACACCCCGCTCGGCACCGACGGGGACTTCTCGGCCGAGGGGATCACCAAGCGCTACAACGCAGATCTCGCCAACAACCTGGGAAACCTGCTGTCCCGGGTGACCACGGTGGTCGACACCAAGTGCGGTGCGATCGGCCCGGCCCCCGACCCGGCCAGCCGCCTGGCCGCGGTGGCGGAAGTGGCCGTGGCCGATGCCACCGAAGCGTGGAATGCCGGGCTTCCCCATCTCGGGTTGGAGGCGACGTGGCGGCTGATCCGCGAGACCAACGCCGAACTGGAGGCGGCGGCGCCATGGAAGGCCGAACCCGGCCCCGAGGTGGACGCCGTGCTCGGCAGTGCACTCGAGGTTCTGCGCCTGGTGGCCGTGCTCATCGTCCCGGCCATGCCGGCCACGGCCGAGGAGATCTGGCGCCGGATCGGTCTCGAGGGCTCCCCGCTCGTCACAGCGGCTGCCCGAGGCCGGGACCTGGGGCGGCTACCCGGCCGGGCGATCGGTGGAGCGGGGCACCCCCCTGTTTCCCCGACGCAAGGCCTAGGACATCGACATGGGGTTCTCCGCCGCCGCCGGCCACCGGCGCCACCTGATTGCGACGCCATGAGCGACGCCGTGATCGAGTGGTTCGACTCTCACTGCCACCTCCAGGACGAGTTCGCAGAAGCCGGGCCGGAGAGCGGTGACGGAGAGGTCGGGACCCATGCCACCAGGCTGGCGGCGACGATTGCCCGGGCGTCAGAAGCCGGCGTGACCAGGATGGTGTGCGTCGGGACGAACGCCGAGTCGTCGGCCGAGGCGGTGCGCCTGGCCCGAGCGTCACGCCAACCAGGCTCGGTGGCGGTGGCCGAGGGTGTCGAGCTGTGGGCCACGGTCGGATTGCACCCCCACGATGCCATCGACGGCGTGGAATCCCTCGACGGCATCCTCGAGGCCGAGCTCGGCGCCGCACCCTCAGGCAGCGTGGAAGCGGCTGGCCAGGTGGTGGTGGGCATCGGGGAGTGCGGTCTCGACTACCACTACGACCACTCGCCCCGGCCCGCCCAACGCACGGCGTTCGCTCAACAGATCGAACTGGCGTCCCGGCACCGGCTCACTCTGGTGATCCATACCCGGGAGGCGTGGGAGGACACCATCGGCATTCTGTCTGCCGCCGGGGTGCCCGAGCGGACCATCATCCACTGCTTCACCGGGGGACCTGACGAGGCGCGCCGTTGTCTCGACCTCGGGGCTTCCCTTTCGTTCAGTGGTGTGGTGACTTTCAAGAACGCCGAACCGGTACGCCAGGCCGCTGCCCTCTGCCCCCTGGACCGACTGCTGGTGGAGACCGACACCCCGTTTCTGGCGCCGGTGCCCCATCGGGGAACCCTCAACGAGCCGTCGAGGGTTCCCCTGGTCGGGGCAGCGATCGCCCAGGTCAAAGGGATTGAGACTTCTGAGGTGGCGGCAGCGTCGACCCGCAACGCCACCAGCATGTTCGCACTCTGAGCGGCTCGCTCGGTCCGGCTCGCCAACCGAAACCGGGTGGCCCGGTTTGATTCTCGACGGGCGATCCGCCTAGCCTCCTGCGGTCGGCCGCTTTTGAGCGGTCGATTGTGTTTTTCGGTTCGAGTGCGACTGTCGGACGCATTCTGATGCCGGCTTGGAGGAGCCGGTCGCGCCCGTCCCATCCGGTGCGGGCGGCTCCGCTCGGGTGTTCCCCCCGAGGGAGAGATGACAGTCCCACGAGGAGAGTGGAGTCCTGAGGACCACGAATCGGAGGCGGGGTCGGCCCGTTGCTGCGCTGCTGTTGTGCGGAGCGGTACTCGGTGTGCCACTGGTTGCGCTGCAAAGTCAACCCGAAGCCTCGGCATCCACCGATCCCGGCGGTCACGGCACCCACCGGTGGGTCGGCCACCGGGTCCATCCGACCTCGTCGGCCGGGTTGACCTCGGACGTCCGATCGAAGGGCTCGCCCCGCCGGGACCGGAAGTCCAAGGTCCGAGGCACGACGGTAACGCCCCTGACCGCGGGTCCCGGGCCCACCACCGGGGCGTCCCCGGTCGAGACCACCCTGCCGACCGAGAACGTCGCCGACCACGCCGTTGTGGCCTCACCCTCGCCGCCCGTGTCGGTCCCACCCACCACGACCACCACGACCTCCACAACGGCGCCACTGGTGGCGGCCTCGGCTCCGGTGGCCGGGCCCGGAGGGACCGGACAGGTCACCTACTACGACCATCCGGCCGGCACCTGTGCCAGTCCGTGGCTGCCGTTCGGGACGGAGGTGGAGATCACCAACCCCGCCAACGGTGAGTCGGTGAGCTGCGTCGTCAACGACCGGGAGGCGGACACCGCCCGGTCCATCGATTTGGCCACCAGTACCTTCGCCCTGATCGCCCCGCTGTCCCAGGGGGTGATAGACGCCCGGTTGACCTGGTGACCGGCCCGGCCCCGGGGCCGGGCCTGGGCCTGGCGGTGACACCTGGTCTGCGGCCGCGGTGTCGGAAGGTGAGACACTGACCCGGTGACCCATGGTCGAGCAGAGATCCATGAGCTGCTGCTCGCCAACGACCTGCGGCCCAGCCGAGCCCTCGGCCAGAACTTCGTGGCCGACGGCAACACCGTGCGGCGCATCGCCCACCTGGCCGGTGTGTCCGAGGGTGGGAAGGTGGTCGAGATCGGTGCCGGGCTCGGCTCGCTCACCCTGGCCCTGGTCGAGGCCGGCGCCTCGGTCACCGCCGTCGAGATCGACCGCCATGTTCTTCCCGTCCTCAGGGCCCAGGTGGAGCCCCTCGGGGTACGGGTGGTGGAGGCGGACGCCCTGACCCTCGACTGGGCCGGGCTGCTCGGTCCCGGGCCCTGGACGCTGGTGGCCAATCTGCCCTACAACATGGCCGTCCCCCTGGTCGTCAAGGTTCTCGAGGAGGCGCATCAGGTCACCTCCTTGCTGGTGATGGTCCAACGTGAGGTGGGCGAGCGGCTGGCTGCAGGCCCGGGGGACGACGCCTATGGAGCCGTGTCGGTGAAGGTGGCCTACTGGGCCACAGCCAAGCTGGTGGGACGGGTGTCCGCTTCGGTCTTCATCCCAAAACCCCGGGTGGAGTCGGTCTTGGTCCGCCTGGAGCGGCGCCCCGACCGCTCGCCGGTGGCGGGCCCGGGAACGGAGGGGTACGGCCGTTTATTCGCCGTGGTGCGGGGGGGATTCGCCCATCGACGCAAGATGCTCCGTCGGTCCCTGGAAGCGCTGGTTCGACCGGAGGCGTTCGACGCCGTCGGCATCCGGCCTACCGCCCGGGCCGAGGAACTGGGACTGGCCGAATGGGAGCGTCTGGCGGCCTGGCGACCGGAACGAACCGTGCCTCCCGAACCGCGGGGGAATCGATGACTTCAGTCGGGCCGGGAGTGACGGTGCTCTCCGCCGAGGCCAAACTGACGCTTTCGCTTCGGATCACCGGCGTCCGATCCGACGGTTACCACCTCCTCGAATCCGAGATGGTCACCGTCGATCTCTCCGACCGCCTGGAAGTCGAAGGCGGTGTCGGGCTCACTGTCTCGACCGAATTCGGTCCCGCCGGGGAGGCTCACCGGTGGGGGGTAGCCGAGGCCTGGGGCGCCCCCCTCGATGCCGGCCCCGACAACCTGGTGACCCGGGCGCTGGCGGCGGTGGGTCGGACGGCGCGGGTGAGGCTCTCGAAGGCCATTCCCCCCGGTGCCGGGCTGGGGGGTGGCTCGGCCGACGCCGCCGCCATTTTCAGGTGGGCCGGCTGCTCCGATCTGTCACTGGCCGCCCGGCTCGGGGCCGATGTGCCGTTCTGCATTGCCGGAGGCAGGGCCATGGTGGGCGGCATCGGTGAGGAGGTGACGCCCCTGGCGTTCGAAGAACGCTCCTTCGTACTGTGGTTGCTCCCGTTCGCGGTCGACACCGGAGCCGTCTACCGGGCCTGGGATCACCTGGTTGAGCGGGGCGAGCTCGAGCCATCCCAGGGCTCACGATCCTCGTCGACCGGGTCGGCGGTGAACGATCTGGAGGCACCGGCCCTGATGGTCGAGCCCCGCCTGGCCCTTTGGCGAAGCCGCATGTCCGGCCTGACGGGCCGGACACCGAGGTTGGCCGGCAGCGGCTCGACCTGGTTCGTCGAGGGTACGACCGAGGAGCTCGGCCTCGGCGACACCAGGACGGTGGCCATGGGCCACGAGACCGCTCTGGTGGTTCCGGTCCGGACCACGAGGGGCTCCGAGTAGGTGGACCCGGGCCGGGCTGGCAGGGTCGGCGCGGCCCACTGGCACGGTGCGACACAGCCGAGGACGAGTTGCGCCCTGTGAACTGCGGAGCCGGCGGGGTCCCATAGGCGCCCCGCCGGAGTCGAAACTACTTACCCGCGGCCCGCCGCTGCCAACGGGTGGCCTTCAGCATCTTCTTGTGCTTCTTCTTGCGCATGCGCTTGCGGCGCTTCTTGATCAATGATCCCATCTCGCTCGGCACCCTAGCCGACCAGGGCGTTTTTCGCCACGTCGCCCCGCTGCCGCCTCCCTCCGGGAACTGATGGCGGCTCATGCCGGTCACCTCTTGGGCCAACCGGAGACGGCTACCGTCAGTGGATGCTCCGGCCCGTGGCTCCTGGATCGCAGTCGTGATGCCACCGGATCCGGGCTCGGAACGGCTCCCGAAGACCAGGTGGGGTCGAAGGGCCCCGTTGGGCCTCCGTATCGCCAGCCACGCAGTCATCTGGGCGGTCCTGGTGGTCCCGACTGCCATCGAGCTCTTGGATGGTTGGCGGCCGGTGCGGGACGACTCCATGATCTCGATCGGCGCCTACCGGGTGTTCACCGCCGACTCACCCCTGGTCGGCGTGTGGTCCCTGGCCTCGGCGGGGATGCGCCATGCCTTCTTCGACGTGGGACCGCTCCTGTTTTGGGTTCTGGCCGTGCCGGTCCGGCTCGACCCCGGGCAGGGCGCCCTGTGGGGAGCCGCCCTCGCCTGCGGGGTGGCTCTGTCGGTGGCAGCCGAGGCGGCCTGGGCTGTGAAGGGCTGGCCGGCCTGCGTCGCTGTCGCCCTCGTGGCCGCCGATGTGGGCTGGCAGACCCAGCTCTATTCGGACGTGTTGTGGAACCCGCACATCGGCCTGATCTTCCTCAGTGCCGGCGTCGTCCTGGCCTGGGCGGTGGCGTCGGGGCGGTTCGGATGGTGGCCACCGACGATCCTCTTCGCCTCACTGGCCGCGCAGTGCCATTTCCTCTACGTCATTCCGGCCCTCGCCATTGCCGCCACTGCGCCGCTGTTCGGACTGGCGCTCGGCTTCCGGCCGCGCGGTAAACGGTGGATGGTGGCCGGTCTGGGTGTCGGGGCCCTGTGCTGGCTGGCCCCACTGGCCCAGCAAGTATTCGCCCGACCGGGCAACCTGTCCCTGATCCTCCACTCGGGTGACGGCCATCCCCGGGTCGGGGCCGCCTTCGGGCTCCATGCCCTGGCCACCGCGGCCGATCCCCGTCCCATCTGGCTGACCTCGTTCCCGTACCTGTCGGCCTTTGCCAACCGGGCGCCGCAGTACATCGCCAGTCATGCTTCCGGCTGGGGCGTGGCGGCGCTGATTCTGGTGGTGGCCATCGCCGGACTGGCGTGGGTCACCGGTCGCCGAGAGTTGTCGGCCCTGGCCGCAGTGGGAGCCGTCGTTTGCGTGACCATGGTGGCCAGCTTCGCCGCCCTACCCGCCGACAACCTGAGCGTGCTCAGCTACCTGATCAACGCGCTGTGGGTCGTCGGCACGCTCCTGTGGATCATCATTGCCTGGGCGGTCGCAGAACTGATCGGCGCCGCACTCCGTGGCCGGCCCGAGGCCGCCTGGTCCCTCGGGCCACCGGCGGTGGCGGTGGCCCGGGTGGCCATCGCCACCCTGCTGACCGTGGCCGCCGCCGTCGCTCTCCACACGCTCGTCGCCTCGTCGCAAGGGCAGGTGTCCGCGGTGCAGGTCGACCGTCACCTGGACGATGCAATCGCCGGGTCGGTCGAGCGGAGTGTGGTTCGGGGGCCGGTGGTGGTGGAGGTAGACCCGTCCTCGTTCGGACCGCGATACGGCTACTACTCCGTCGACTACTGGGGCGTGGCCTACGACCTGCTGACCCACGGATGGCGGCCGGGACTGACCGAAGGATTCTTCGGCCAGGCGACGCACTTGTCGGTCCCCCCTGGCGCCCACTGGCCCGAGGCCACCGTGGTTGTCGATCGCAGAGACAAGTCCGTCATCGGCGTCCGCCGGGCCGGGTGATCACGGCTACCGACGATTGTCAGCTCTCGGGCGGCACCGTCCCATCGCTACTCGTCGCCGGGGTCGGGCCCGGGTGGAACCTGGGGGAGGCTGAACCGGAACAGCGCCCCTCCGCCCGGGGCGTGGTACACCTCCACGCTGCCACCCTCGTCGCGGGCCACTTGGGCCACGATGGCCAGCCCCAGGCCGGAACCGGGCCGGCCCCGGGCGCCGGGGGCCCGGTAGAAGCGGTCGAAGATGAAATCCACGTCGCTCTCGTCCACTCCGGGTCCGTGGTCCCGGACGAACACGGAACCGTCCGAGCAGGACACCTCGACCACGCCCCCGTCCGGGCTCCACGTGAGGGCGTTGTCGAGCAGGTTGTCCACGGCTCGCTTGACGCGCGATGACGAACCGGCGACCCAACAGAGCGACAGTTGGGCCTCGAACGTGACATTGCGGCTCCTCCCGTGGGTGGTGGCGGCGTCGACCGCGTCGAGCACGATCAGGTCGAGCCGGATGGGCTGGCTGACGATGCTGGGCTGCTCACCGCGGGCCAACTCGGTGAGGTCGCCCACCAGCGAGGTCAGCTCGTCCATCTGGGTGACCACGTCATTGATGAGGACCTCGCGTTCCTCAGGAGCCAGCTCTTCGAGCCGTCGGGCGACCTCCATGTTGGTCCGGAGGCTGGTCAGCGGTGTCCGCAGCTCGTGGGAGGCGTCGAGGACCAACTGGCGTTGGCTCTCCCGCGAGGTGTCGAGGGCCAGCAGCAGACGGTTGAAGGCCCGTCGCAGTCGACCGAGCTCGTCGGGACCGCCCGGGTCGAGGCGCCGGGACACATCGGTGTTGTCCGCCAGCTCCTCGATGGTCCGGGTAAGGCTGTTGAGCGGGGCCAGCACCGTCCGGCCGACGCCGAATCCGAGCAGTACGGCCACGGTGATCCCGACCACGACGATCAGCCACAGGGCGACGGCGAGGTGACGGAGCTCCAGGTTCACCCCGGTCAGCGGCGTGGTCAGTTGGAGGGCCCCTCCGTATGGGAGCGATCTCGGGGACGGCAATCCCGCCGACGTCGTATTCGGAGTCGGGCGCGATCGGAGCGACCACTTCGCGGACGGCAATGCCGCGCACCGTGGTCGAAAAGTACACATCGGCACCGCGCCCAGAGCTGGCTGCCACCGTTTTGACCGTGCTGTTGACAGCCAGTGGCTGATCGAACCCCGCCTGGACGGCACCAGTCGTTGTCGACGACCTGCTCGCACTCCCCTGGAGCGGTTTGTGAGCAGAAATTGTCGAGGGTCGGCGTCGCTCCATCGGGCGGGTAGAGGGTGCTGACGACATTGTTACTCAGGTTGTCGTCGACCGAGCCGACCAGGGAGTTGTAGGCGACCAGATAGGTGGCCAGCGAGCCAAGGACAACCACCACCAGGACGGCGGCGGTGGCCGCCAGCACCAGGCGACTCCGGAAGGTCACGGTCCCACTCGCGGTGAGGTGGTCATGGACTAGGGCTCGCGCAGGACGTAGCCGACTCCCCGGGCCGTATGGATGAGGCGGGGCTCGTTACCGGCCTCGGTCTTCCGCCGGAGATAACCCACGTACACGGCCAACGAGTTGGTCCCCGAGTCGAAGGTGTACCCCCACACCCGGTCGAGGATCAGCTCGCGGGTGAGCACCTGGCGCGGATGGCGTAGCAGCAGTTCGAGCAAGTCGAACTCGATGCGGGTCAAGGTGAAGGGGCGGTCGCCACGCCGAGCCTCGCGGGTGATCGGGTCGAGCGAGAGGTCGGCGAAGCGGAGGACCTCACCGGAGTCCTCGGGCCGTCGCCGTAGGAGTGCCCGCAGCCGGGCCAGGAGCTCGGCCAGGGCGAACGGCTTCACCAGATAGTCGTCGGCCCCGGCATCGAGGCCCTGGACCCGGTCATCGATGGCGTCCCGGGCGGTGAGCATCAGCACCGGGGTGTCGTCCCCAGCCGCCCGCAGCCGCCGGCAGACGTCCAGTCCGTCGATGGTCGGTAGCCCGATGTCGAGGACGACGGCGTCCGGCGGGCGGATGGCGATCTCCTCGAGCGCCGGGGGACCGTCGCCGGCCAATGTGACCTCGTAACCCTCGAGGCGCAGGGCCCGGTTGAGGGCGCCACTGACCGCCGGGTCGTCGTCCACGACGAGTACTCGCATTGGGCCGGGAGCCTATCGGGGTGGTTGGCGCGATGCGACGGCATGCGCCACTTCGAGATGGCAGCGGTCTGGCGACCGGCATCGGGCCCGGAGGTAGCCTGTGGCCGTCGTCGAGCGTGGCGAAGCGCCCCTTCCGAGGTAGTTCAATTGGCAGAACGCTGGCCTTTGGAGCCAGATGTTGGAGGTTCGAGCCCTCCCCTCGGAGCATTCCCTTCGGGACCGTCAGACCCGATGAGTGCGGTGGGCTGCCGTTCCGGACGACCCGCTCACTCCGCCATCACTTTCGAAAATAGCGTACTGTTGGTACGTAACCGACCGACGGTAGGCCAGCGTAAAAAACAGATGGGCGGGTTCACGGAGCCGGTCCGGGTCCGGAGGGCCCAACGGGCCGGCCGCTGAGTTCAGCCGGCGGCCTTGCGGGCCCGACTCCGCTGGCGTCCCCGGGTGGCCTGGTCGAGGACCACCTTGCGCAGCCGGACCGCCTTGGGCGTCACCTCGACGCACTCGTCATCGGAGATGAACTCCAGTGCCTGCTCCAGCGAGAGGAGAAGCGGAGGGGTGAGGCGGATGGCCTCGTCGGCGGAGGCGGAGCGGATGTTCGTCTGCTTCTTCTCCTTGGTCGGGTTGACGTCCATCTCCTCGTCGCGGGCGTTCTCGCCGACCACCATGCCCTCGTAGACCTCGGTGCCCGGTCCGACCAGCAGGACGCCCCGCTCCTGGAGGCTCATCAGGGTGTAGCCGGTGGTCATGCCCCGGCGGTCGGCCACCATCGAACCGTTCCGCTTGGTCTTGAGCTCTCCGTGCCACGGCTCCCAGCCGTCGAACACGTGGTGCAGCATGCCCGTGCCCCGGGTCTCGGTCATGAACTCGGTGCGGAATCCGACCAGGCCGCGGGCCGGCACCCGGTAGTCCATGCGGACCCACCCGGTTCCGTGGTTGACCATCTCGATCAGGATCCCTTTGCGCAGGGCCATCAGCTGGGTGACCACGCCGAGGTAGTCGTCAGGGACGTCGATGGCCACCCGCTCCATCGGCTCGTGGATCTTGCCGTCGATCTCTCGGGTGACGACCTGGGGCTTGCCCACGGTCAGCTCGAATCCCTCGCGCCGCATGGTCTCGACCAGTACGGCCAGCTGCAGCTCACCCCGGCCCTGGACCTCCCAGGTGTCGGGACGCTCGGTGGTGCCGACCCGAAGAGAGACGTTGCCGACCAGTTCGGCCTCGAGACGGCTGATGAGCTGGCGGGCGGTGAGCTTGTTCCCGTCGGCGCCGGCCAGGGGCGAGGTGTTGATCCCGATGGTCATGGCCAGGCTGGGCTCGTCCACGGTGATGACGGGGAGGGGCCGAGGATCGTCCGGGTCGGCCAGCGTCTCGCCGATGGTGATCTCGGCCATGCCGGCCACGGCGGCGATCTCGCCCGGTCCGGCCTCGGCGGCATCGACCCGGTCGAGAGCGTCGGTCACATAGAGCTCGGTGATCTTGGATCGCTCGATGGAGCCGTCCAGACGGCACCAGGCCACCGTCTCACCCTTGCGGAGCGTGCCGTTGTGGACGCGGCAGATAGCCAGGCGCCCGAGGTAGGGGGAGGCGTCGAGGTTGGAGACGATGGCCTGCAGGGGGACGTCGGGGTCGTAGTGGGGGGCCGGGATGCGATCCAGGATGGCCTGGAACAGCGGCTCGAGGTCGGTGCCCTCCACACCCTGCTCGGTGGCGGCCCAACCGGCCCGGGCGTTGGAGAAGAGGATGGGGAAGTCGATCTGGTGCTCGTCGGCGTCGAGGTCGAGGAACAGCTCCTCCACCTCGTGGACCACCTCGTCGATGCGGGCGTCGGGCCGGTCGACCTTGTTGACCACCAGCACCACCGGCAGGCGGGCCTCGAGCGCCTTGCGCAGCACGAACCGGGTCTGGGGGAGCGGACCCTCCGAGGCGTCCACCAGCAGCAGGACCCCGTCGACCATGGTCAGGCCCCGCTCCACCTCGCCGCCGAAGTCGGCGTGCCCGGGGGTGTCGATGATGTTGATCTTGACCCCGCCGTGGAGGACGGCGGTGTTCTTGGCCAGGATGGTGATGCCCTTCTCCCGCTCCAGGTCGCCCGAGTCCATGACCCGCTCGTTGACCGACTCGTTGGCCCGGAAGGCCCCCGACTGCCACAGCATGGCGTCCACCAGGGTGGTCTTGCCGTGGTCGACGTGGGCCACGATGGCCACGTTGCGGATGTCGTCTCGGGTCTTGATGGCCATAAGTAGACAAGGCTACCTGGGCGTGCTTCGGGCCCAGACGAGGGTCGGGGTCCAGGTCAGGAATCGATGGCGGCCCGGCTCACAACGAGGATGGGCAGGTCGAGGTGTTCACCGGCCAGACGGTGGAGCATTTGCCGACCGTGACGCTGAAGGCGCTGGTGATCCACGAGGGCGTGCTCGGCGTGAAGAACTCGGGCGGTGAGAGGATGGTGAGGCGCGAGTCCCACGTGTACGACACGCCGTAACCCACGCTCCCGCATTCCTCGACGTCGATGTACTTCTCGCCCAGCGACCCATAGAGGTCGATCGATCCCAGATACCCCGGTGAAGAGCAGAAATTCGGCACGCTGAAAGTGTGCTGGAGGGCGAGGATCGAGCCCATGATGATCGGGTTCGGATTGGCGCAGTCCGGGGCGGGCGATGCGCCGGACTGACCGCAGGTGGTCACGGCCTGGACCGAGCGTCCCACCGTTTTGAGCGGGTTGTTGATCGACACGAAGTTGGTGGCGATCAGTCCGAGGGTGTCGTTGACACTGGTGGTCGAGATCGTCGAGCACTGGGCCGAGGTGGGCCACTCTCCGAGTGGGGACGAGGAGTTCATGGCGTTCTGTTGAGCGGACGACAGTTGGGGACAGTCGGCGTAGGTGATGTTCCCGTCGATCATGATGTCGTTCGCGGTCGCCACGGTGAAGGCGCCAGTGAGGGCTCCGCTCACGATGGCATCCCCGTTGCACTGCGGAGACGACCCTTCTCCGTCGTAGGAGAATCCGTTGGCGTCGTAGGCAGAGGAGAGCGGATTGGCCGGAAGGCTCGAGGTGCAGTTCGAGCCGGTCACACCGGCGACGTAGATGACCCCGTTGGAAGGGCCGGTTACGTTCCCGGCCGTCGATCCGGACGAACTGGGCAGGCATTGGCTCTTGTTGTTGGCCAGGCTCGATGCGTCATAGGTGGTGTTGGTGGTGCCGTTGGAGGCCTGCCAGGTGGTGTCCGGACTGCTCACCGTGTAGCCGCCGGCCGAGAGGAAGGTGATCGTGGTCGGGCCGGTGTAGTAGCAGCCTTGCGACTTGGCCGGGTTGGACAGGGTGTTGATATTTGTCGGCGGGCTGAGTGGATACGGGTTGATGCTCAGATTCTTGGAGGGGTAGGTGTAGGTGACATTGTTCGAACAGCCCGGGCTGGCATAAGTGAGGTTGGGGGCGGCCGTCTCGAGCTGTTGAATGATCGGTGTGTCACAGACCAGGACCTCGTCGTCGGAGAACACGGGGCCGTAATAGGGGAAGGACGGGGTCACCGTTCCGGCGTCGCCTGTGCCGCAGCTGCCAGTGCTCCACAGGTAGCCGGTCGGCGTGCAGCCCGTACCTACCCCGTTGATGCTTGGGTCGATGGCGTTGTACTGAGACCAGGAGACATTCAACAAGAACGTGTTGGCTGCCTTGAACACGATGTTGGCCGTTTGGTATTGGATCGACGACGGGACGTTGGCGAATCCGGCGGCACCCACGACCGCCAACTCGATGGTCCCGGCCGACTGGTTGAGGGTCGGATAGCCGACCGCTGTCCACTCGGAGGGGGCGTAGGACGTGCCGGTTTGGCCAGTCGGGGTGTTCGGCACCGAGACGAACTGGTTGAAGGTAAATCCCTGGGTGTTGAAGTAGGCACAGCTCGGAGCGGTGGAACTCGTGCAGGTGACCCCGTTGGGATTTTCGTTGATGGCGTAGAGGTAGTCGTTCACTCCGGCCTGGAGGGCCCTGTAGGCGGAGTGGTCGATGAGCGTGTGGTCGACCACGGGGAACTCCTGGGTGGTCTGGGTCACCATGACGAAGGCGAACCCGGCCATGACCAACGAGATGACCACCACGAGCAAGAGAGCCTGTTGGCCCACGTCGTCGCGGTAGTGCCGAAAATGACGAGTCGGCGCCGGGCGCGGGTTCGATGGCGTGCAAAGGTCTGACATGGTGGTCACCCGACTCCGGAGCTGTAGGTAGGGGCCTGGAAGTACACGACGGTGTTGATGGAGGTCAGGCCGCCGATGGTGGACTTGGTGTTGATGTTGATCTGCATTGCCGTCAGCGTTGCCGGATTGCAGACTGTCGAACTGGTGCAGGGCCACGCCGGGGGTACCGTGGCCGCGACGAATGCCGGAGTTCCGTCGGCATTGCTGGCAATGCTGTATTCGAAGATCGAGGGGCTCGAGGTGGCTGAGCCATTTGTCACGTTGTTGATCACTGCGATGTTCTTGGGCGGGTTGGTGGTGTAGGTGCAGGCGGCGTTGGAGGCGGTCGACATGGAGGCGCCGGTGCCGGGGCAGGTATTCGGGTCGGCCACGGTGGCACTGATCGTGAGGGTGTAGAGCGGGATGCCTCCGGGACCGGTCCCGTCGGGGCTCACCGAGGCGATGACCAGTTCCGGTCCGTTGGCGCTGCCGACATTGGAATAGAACTCCAGGGCGTTGGGTCCCATCTGGTAAGTGGTGGGTGACGAACCCGTCACCGGGGCGAACATCGGCACGGGTATGCCGGGCAACCCCGGAGTGGTGACAACGGCGGGAGCGGGTTGGACAGCCGAGCGCAGGTAGCGCTCGAGGGTGGTTGTGGCCGGCAGCAGCTGGTTCTCGGCGGTGACGGTCTGGGCCACGCTGTTGTCGACCGAGAAGAAGGTGTTCAGCACCGGGAAGGTGATGGCGATCAACAGCGAGAAGACCGACATGGCCACCATGAGCTCGACCAGGGTGACTCCCGAATCGTCCCGCGTTGATACCCGGCGCTTCCAGCTCCGGCCTGGGCGGTGCGTCATCCTCATGAGATCGTCAACACCACGGGATCGGGTTCGGGATAGGTCGTCCCGGTCGGACCGACGACACTGGAGGCGCCGATCGTCAGTGCGGCCGTGGTGGTCTTGGAGTCGAGCGGATCGGTGATGGTGGCGGTGTAGGCGCCATAGGAGAAGCCGGCCCGGCTCAGCCCGTCACCCGCGGTGGTGGGCATGGCAAAGCTCTCGGTCGGGCAGTGGTAGCTGGCCGCATTGTTCTGGGCCAGAGTGACAGTGGCTCCCGGAACCGGCTGTCCGGTACCGTCCACGACTTCCAGGGCCACCGGCGCCAGGGCCACCGTGGCCGTGGTCGTCCCTCCCGGGGTAACGGCAACCGATGTTGGTGTGACGGCCTCGGCCGCGCATCCACCCGGCCAGACCGTGTAGCCGGTACTGAACGGGAACAGCGGCGTGAGGGTGTTCGGGTTCGGGGAAGAGGCGGTGGCGGGAGAGGCGGCGGCAACGATCTCCTTGAACGGGTAGGGCGCCAAGTTGGTGTTGCCGACGCTGGCCGACCAGCCGGCGCCGATCAAGCCGGTCACCCCGGCGGGGTCGGTCGGCACTGTGTCGGTGGCCCAGCTTCCGCTGGTTGATCCGTACAGCAGGTCGCCGGTGGTGGCCTCGCCCGAGGCGACGCACCAGGTGGCGAGACAGCCGACGCCGCTGAGGAATGTGGGTGTGGTGGTTCCGGGCAGCGACGTGCTGGTCCAGGTCGAACCGCTGTTGGTGCTACTGAGCAGCACGCCTTGCCCGGGTGAGCCCGAGACCTGGCCGGCCGCGAGGCAGGTGGTGGACTGACAGGCCAGGTCGCTCAGCGATTGGATGCCGGTCGGTGCGGTGGCCGCGGTGGCTGCCCAGCTGGTCGGTGCGGCCGGCGGGGTTCCGGCCAGGCGCAGGATCTGACCGGAGGTGGAGCTGGGCGTGTTGTCATTCACCAGGCACGAGCTGATGGTGGTGCACACCGGGGTCTCGAGGGCTGAGGATCCCGTCGGGATGCCGGTCACCCCCGGTAGCCATGTGGTCCCGTTGTAGACCCACGCCGCCGCGTTGGCACCAACGGTTCCGGTGAGCACGCACAGGCCGGCGGTGGTGGTGCCGCAGGTCACCTGGGACAGCGTCGACGCTGCCGGTGACAAGGTGACCGTGGTGAAGGCGGACGTCGACGTGTTGAATGTGTAGAGGACGGGAGCCGGCACCGGTGTCGTCGTGTTGTTGGTGGTGAGCTCGCAGGTGGTGGTGCTGGGACAGGCGATCGAACCGATCAGCTCCACGCCCGATGTGGTCACTTTGGACCAGGCGGTTCCGTTGTAGGACAGCATCACGCCCGACCGGGTGGCACCGCTGACCCCGTACCCGACGGCGTAACACGATGAGGTCGAAGGGCACGACACCGACGACAGCTGGGAAATGTTGACCCCCGTCGGGAGGGTCTGGACGGTGATGGTCCAGGTGCCCGAGGCAATGCTCACCCCGAAGGCGAGGCCCGTGCCTCCGGTGCCGGTCCCCACCCCCTCACAGACGGAGCTGGTGGGACAGGAGATCCCGAGCAGCCGGGTCAGTCCCGGCACGCTGACCGGGGTCCAGTTCGTCCCGTCGGTCGTCTCCAAGATCTCGGCTGTCGGTGTCCCGTTGGTCTGGTTGGTTCCTGATTTCGTGGTGGTTTGGTTCTGCCCGTTGGCGACGCAGAACGTCGTAGTCGGGCAGGTGACGCCGTCGGCCACGCCGGTGACCGACGGATAGTTCAGATCCAGAGTGGCCGCCTGGTCGTACTGGAAGTTGAGGGTGGTGATGCCCTGGGCCGACACCGCCTGATTGGTCTGCGAGGGCGATGGGTTGTTCGTCTGGTCCACGTAGACGACCCCGGGAGTCGTGGAGGGTGGACTCAGGCTCACGGTGTAGCCCGGCGTCGCCGACGGCACGGTGATGAAGGCGCAACCGTGGCTGTCGGTCAGGGCCGATGTCGTGTACGAAGGAGAGGAGGTGGACGCGGTGACCAGGACTCCCGTGGTGCCCTTTCCGGCAGCATTGCTGACCTGGACGGCAAGGAACCCGTTGGTCGGCGTGCTGGCGATATAGGGAAGGTTGATGACCGAGGACTCCGACACCGATTGGAGGGTCGGTCCCCAGGACACGGTGACCTGGGCCAGGACTACCTGAGGGATCACGCCGCTCTTGCACACGTTGGCCGTCCCGCTGATCGAGGTCCACTGGAAGTAGAGGGCGACGGTGTAATTGCAACCCCTGGACCTTTTGATTTGCTTCGGGGATGGTGCAGGGAAGGCTCGGCCCGGTCGCACCTGTGGCTGTGCAGACGCTGGAGGCCCCGGCGGTCATGGCCGCCGACAGGATGGCGTGGGACTCCTCGAGCTCTTGTTCGGCAATCAGGCCGGCGGCCACGCTGGCCTTGGTGTTTGTGCTCTGGTTCAGAACTGTCCCGAGCAAGTAGGACATGGGGAGGATGATGAGGAGGAGCAAGGAGAGGGCGATCAGCACCTCCATCAGACTGAAGGCGTCGTCGGCACGCAGGCGGCGCGTCGATGAGCGATGGTGATCACAGTGACTACCCCGGAACGCATCCACAGTCTTCTTCTGTCGGCCCACGGGGCGCTTTCCTATAGCCACGGGCCCCTTCCGGGACTGGTCGTCCGGACGCGATTCACCGTCGACCGAGTCCGATGTTGCCGAAGGGGGGAGCGAGGGGGATTTCATGGCACTGAAATCGAGGATATGGAACCGCCCGTGACGACGCCTAGACGTGATTCCACCTGCACCGGAGGCGGGGATGGCCCTGACCTGATGCCGATGCCCGTCACCGGACAACGCGCGAGGGGTGAGCAGCTGCCCAGGGGTCGACGGTGAGAGTGCGACCGGCAGGCGGCAATGGCAGCCACGTTCCCATGGCGCGCGCCCCTCCAGTGGTGTGAGCATGACTGTCACCAGCCGGTCCCAACTGTTCGGTACGCCGAGAGCAGGACCGTGAGCGCGGCGAAAGAGCAGGTATTGCAGCTAGTTCATCGGCATGCCACCGGCCGGAGTTGAGCGGAATCAGTGTCCGCCCGGCGAATCAGTACGACTTGGGCAGTCCCAGCGAGTGCTGGGCCACGAAGTTGAGGATCATCTCGCGGCTGACCGGGGCGATCCGGAGCAGCCGGGCCATGCCCCACAGGTCGGCCAGGCCGTACTCGGTCGACATGCCGTTGCCCCCGTGGGTCTGGATGGCCTGGTCCAGGGCGCCGAGCGTCGCCTCGGCGGCCGCGTACTTGGCCATGTTGGCCGCCTCGCCGGCCTCGGGAGTGTCCCCGGCGTGGTCGCACAGCCAGGCCGCCTTCTCGGTCATCAGCCGGGCCAGCTCGACCTCGATCTTGGCCTTGGCCAGCGGATGGGCGATGCCCTGGTGGCGGCCGATGGGGGTGCCCCACACCTCACGGTCCTGGCGTACTCGGCCGCCTTGTCGAGGGCGTAGCGGGCGATGCCGTTGGCGGTGGCGGCCGACAGGATGCGCTCGGGGTTGAGCCCGAAGAACACCTGGCGCAGCCCCTCGCCCTTCGGCACCGATCAGCCGGTCGGCCTCGACCTGGACGTTGTCGAAGAACAGGGTGTACTGCTTCTCGGGCGCGGTGATCTCGACCGGCAGCACCTGCTTGTCGAGTCCGGGGGTGTCGGTGTCCACCACGAAGAGCGAGAGCCGGCCCCGGCCGGTGTCGGGGTCGACGCCGGACCGGGTCACCACCAGGATGGCCTGGCACTCGTCGACCCCGGAGATGTAGTACTTCGAGCCGTTGAGCCGGTAGATGTCGCCGTCCTTGGTGGCGGTGAGGGAGAGGTTGTGGGAGTTCGACCCGGCGTCGGGCTCGGTGATGGCGAAGGCCATCTTGAGCTCGCCGGTGGCGAAGCCGGGCAGCCACCGCTGCTTCTGGGCCTCGGTGCCGAACTTGGCGATGATGGTGGCGCAGATGGCCGGCGACACCACGATGACCAGCAGCGGGCAGCCGGCGGCGGCCAGCTCCTCGCCGACCGCGGCCAGCTCGGTGATCCCGCCCCCGCCCCCGCCGTACTCCTCGGGCACGTTGACCCCGAGGAAGCCGGCCTCGGCCACCGCGTTCCACAGCTCGTCGGTGCGCTCGTCGGCGTGGGCCTTCTCGACGTAGTACTCGTGGCCGAACTTGGAGGCGATGGAGCCAACCGCCTCGCGCAGCATCTGCAGCTCGTCGGATTCGATGAAGTCCATGGCCCTGCTCCTCCGGGTTCGGGCGGTGGTCACGAGGGTCGACCGGGATGTCGACCGCTCTGCTCCGAAGGTACTCGCCCAGTCCCTTGGCCTGTGGATCGGGTCGGGTGGAGGAGGCCACGCCCTCGCCCAGCAGGCCCACCACCACGAAGTTGAGGGCCCGGAGGTTGGGAAGGCGTAGCGCCGGATCTCGAGGTCGTCGGCCTCGGGCAGCAGAGCCCGGAACCGCGTCGATGGTGAGGTACCGGTCGAGCCACGTCCACGCCCCGTCCGACCGCGCCCACAGCCCGACGTTGGCGTTGCCCCCCTTGTCGCCCGACCGGGCCCCGATGATGGTGCCGAGGGGCAGGCGGCGCGAGGCCGACGGCCCGGGTGGTGATGGCGAGGCGGCGGAGGGCTGTGGCGACAGGAAGTCGGGGCCTCGACCGCGTCCGGGGCCAGGGCCAGATCGGGCGAGGAGTCGACGATCCGCTGTCGTGTTCGCTGTCGGCCAGGTAGGCGGTGTGGGGGACCTCGACCCGTCGTCCGTCGGCGTGGACGTCACCGGGACCACCAGGCCGGCCGGGACCAGGGCCGGCCAGTAGACGCCGTAGGCGGCGCCCGAGCCCGGAGGGGCGGTGAGGTGGAGGCCCGGGTACCCGGCCAGGGCCAGCTCGGTGGCCGCTCCCGAGAAGCGCCGCCCCACCCGGTCGGGGTCGGCGTCCTTGACCGTGACCCGCAGCTGGGCGGTGGCCTCGACATTGACGGTGGCGTCGGCCTTGTCGGAGCGGATGAGGCGGGCGTCGAACTCGGCGAACTGGTCGGCCCCGCCCAGCGCGGCCTCCAGCGAGCGCAGGGTCAGCGCGGCCTTCTCCTCGATGTCGAGGCCGGTGAGGACGAAGGTCATCGAGTTGCGCCAACCGCCCAGCAGGTTGAGGCACACCTTGACATCCTCGGGGGCGGGCAGGCCGCGGTCCCCGAGATCCGGACCCGGTCGGGGCCCTCCTGGTCGACGGTGATGGTGTCGAAGCGGGCCACCACGTCGGTGTTGGGGTAGTCGTGTCCGGCGATCTCGTAGAGCAGCTGGGCGGTGACCGTGCCCACCGACACCTCGCCGCCGGTGCCGGGGTGCTTGGTGATGACCGACGAGCCGTCCGCCGCCACCTCGGCGATGGGGAAGCCGGGATGCTCCATGCCGGGCACCTCGGTGAAGAAGGCGTAGTTGCCGCCCGTGGCCTGGGGTCCGCACTCGATGACGTGACCGGCCACGACGGCGCCGGCCAGCCGGTCCCAGTCGGTCTGACCCCAGCCGTGGTGCCAGGCGGCCGGGCCCACCACCAGCGAGGCGTCGGTGATCCGGGGGCAGACCACCACGTCGGCCCCCCCGTCCAGAGCGTCGACGATGGGCCAGGCCCCGAGGTAGGCGTTGGCCGAGACCACCTCGCCCGATGCCTCGGCCAGGGGCCGACCGGTGTCCAGGTGGGCGAGGGGGTGGCCGTCCTGTTCGAGCTCGGCGAGGCGGGGGAGGAGGTCGTCCCCCTCCACGTGGGCCACCGAGACCGCCAGCCCCAGCCGGTCGGCCAGCGCACGGACCTGGTCGGCCAGACCGGACGGGTTGAGCCCGCCGGCGTTGGTCACCACCTTGATGCCCCGGTCGATGCAGGTGCCGAGCACCTCCTCCATCTGGGTGAGGAAGGTGTGGGCCCACCCCCGGGAGCGGTCGCGCTGGTAGCCCTTCCACAGGATGAGCATGGTCAGCTCGGCCAGCCAGTCGCCGGTGAGCACGTCGATGGGTCCACCTTCGACCATCTCGCGGGCTGCCGACAGCCGGTCGCCGTAGAAGCCCGAGCAGTTGGCGATGCGCAGCGGGTCGGTCACGACGATCCGCCGGGTTCGCCGACGCCTGCGCCCTCGCCGTCGTTGGCGTCGTCCGCCTCGACCACCACCAGGACCCGGCCCGTCTCGACCTGGTCGCCCTCGGCCACGTTCACCTCGGTCACCGTGCCGGCGGCGGCGGCGTGGACGGCGTGCTCCATCTTCATGGCCTCGAGCACCACCAGCAGCTGACCGAGCTCCACCGGTCACCCACGGCCACCGCCACCCGGACCACGCCGCCGGGCATGGGGGCCAGCGCCGACCCTTCGGCCAGCTGGTCGGCGGCCAGCGGGAACCGGTGCTGCTCCACCAGGACCGAGCTCCCGTCGGGACCGTCGACGAACGACGGTCGATCCGAGCCGGTCGACGAGGTAGCGACGGGTCACCCCGTCGCTGTAGAACGTGACCGAGTCGGGCTCGCAGCGTCGCCGCCTCGATGTCGACCGGGCTCCCGTCCACCGTCCACCTCGGCCGAGCGTTCGGCCGCGGGTCGAACCGGTAGCCGACCGCACGAGCTCCCGGCTGTCCGGCGACCCCGGCGACGGCGTAGTCGTCTGCTGGAGGACGAGGGTTGTTGCGGAATCCCGGACGGGATGGTCGGCTGCACCCGGGCGTCGGCCCGTCGTCGGGCCTGGGCGGCCAGGGCGGCGGCCACCGCGTGCCGCGCACCGCGTCGTGGTCGGCCAGCGGCGCGGCCAGGCCCTCCAGCCCGTGGCGGTCGAGGAACCCGGTGTCGGTCTCGCCGGCCAGGAACGCCGCGTGGCGCAGGACGCGGACCAGCAGGTCGCGGTTGGTGGTGACCCCGTGGATCCGGGCCCGGGCCAAGGTGGCGGCCAGGGTGGTGGCGGCCTCGACCCGGGTGGGCGCGTGGACGATGACCTTGGCCAGCATCGGGTCGTAGTGGGGGCTGACCACACTGCCCGGTCTCGACCCCGCTGTCCACCCGGACCTGCAGATCGGCGCCGGGTTCGCCCGTCCAGTGCGCCCGTCTCCGACGTCGAACCGGTGGAGGGTCCCGGTCGAGGGCAGCCAGCCCGGCCCGGGTCCTCGGCGTAGAGGCGGGCCTCGATGGCGTGTCCCTGGGGCCCGGTCGCCACGGCGGCGTGGACCTCGGGCGGCAGCGGCGCCCCGCCGGCGATCAGCAGCTGGAGGCGGACCAGGTCGAGGCCGGTGACCGCCTCGGTCACCGGGTGCTCGACCTGCAGCCGGGTGTTCATCTCGAGGAAGTAGGGCTCGCCGTTCCGGTCCACGACGAACTCGACCGTGCCGGCGTTGACGTAGCCGACCGCCTCGGCCGCGGCCACGGCGGCCTCCACCAGCCGGGCCCGCAGCTCGGGGCTGACCACGGGGACGGCGCCTCCTCGATGATCTTCTGGTGCCGGCGCTGGATGCTGCACTCGCGTTCGAACAGGGCCACCGTGTCGCCGTAGGCGTCGGCCAGCACCTGGACCTCGATGTGGCGCGGCTCGCGGACGTAGCGCTCGAGGAAGACGGTGCCGTCGCCGAAGGCCGACTCGGCCTCGCGGCGGGCGCCGTCCACGGCGCCGGCCAGCTCGCTCGGGCCCCCCACGATCCGCATGCCCCGCCCGCCGCCGCCGGCCGAGGCCTTGACCAGCAGCGGCCAGCCCAGCGACTCGACGGCCACGTGTCCGGCAGCTTGTCCCCGTCGACGGTGATCGACGGCAGGGTGGGCACGCCGGCCGCCCGCATCATCTCCTTGTGCCGATCTTCGACCCCATGGCGTCGATGGCCGCCGGCGGCGGCCCGACCCAGACGCAGCCCGGCCCCGGTCACCACCCGGGCGAAGTCGCCCGACTCGGACAGGAATCCGTAGCCGGGGTGGATGGCGTCGGCCCCGGTCCGGGAGGCGGCGTCGAGGATCAGGGCCGAGCGCAGGTAGGTGTCGGCCGGGGAGTCGCCGGGCAGCCGCACGGCCAGGTCGGCCTCGGCCACGTGGGGGCTGGCGGCGTCGGCGTCGGAGTGGACGGCCACCGTGGGATGCCCATGGCCCGGGCGGTGCGCATGATCCGCCGGGCGATCTCCCCGCGGTTGGCCACCAGCAGGGTGCGGATCGGTGACGTAGGTGCTCGTCAGACGGGAGCTCATCGGGATCGGTCTCACATCCGGAACACGCCGTAGCCGCGGGTGCCGGCGATGGGCTGGTTGTCGATGACCGACAGGCAGATCCCGAGCACCGTGCGGGTGTCCCGGGGATCGATGATGCCGTCGTCGTAGAGGCGGGCGGAGAGGAACAGGGGCAGCGACTCCGCCTCGATCTGGGCCTCGACCAGCGCCCGCATGGCCTCGTCGGCCTCCTCGTCGAAGGGGACGCCCTTGGACGCGGCCGACTGGCGGCCGACGATGGAGAGCACCCCGGCCAGCTGGGCCGGTCCCATGACCGCCGAGCGGGCGTTGGGCCAGGCGAAGAGGAACCGGGGGTCGTAGGCCCGGCCGCACATGCCGTAGTTGCCGGCCCCGTAGGAGGCGCCGATGTTGACGGTCAGGTGGGGGACCGAGGAGTTGGACACGGCGTTGATCATCATGGCCCCGTGCTTGATGATCCCGCCCTGCTCGTACTCCTTGCCCACCATGTACCCGGTGGTGTTCTGCAGGAAGACCAGCGGCACGTCGATCTGGTTGGCCAGCTGGATGAACTGGGTGGCCTTGTGGGCCTCCTCGGAGAAGAGCACGCCGCGGTGGTTGGCCAGCACCCCGATCGGGTAGCCGTGGATGGAGGCCCAGCCGGTGACCAGGCTGGAGCCGTAGAGGGGCTTGAACTCGTCGAACCGCGAGCCGTCGACCACCCGGGCCAGCACCTCGCGGGGGTCGAAGGGGACCTTGGGGTCGGCCGAGGCGATGCCCAGCAGCTCGTCCGGGTCGTGGACCGGTTCGTCGGCCGGTTGGGTCGGGCCCGGGCCGTCGCTTGCGGTGGTTCAGCCGGCTCACGATCTGGCGGCCCAGGCGGATGGCGTCGGTCTCGTCCGACGGCCAGGTAGTCGGCCAGGCCCGAGACCCGGGCGTGCATGGAGGCCCCGCCCAGCTCCTCGTCGGTCGACTCCTCGCCGGTGGCCATCTTGACCAGCGGGGGGCCGCCGAGGAAGACCTTGGATCGCTGCTCGATCATCACGATGTAGTCGCTCATGCCCGGGACGTAGGCCCCGCCGGCGGTGGAGTTGCCGAAGACCAGGGCCACGGTGGGCAGGGCCGCCGCCGAGCTGCGGGTGAGGTCCCGGAAGGCCCGCCCGCCCGGGATGAACAGCTCGGCCTGGGCCGGGAGGTCGGCGCCGCCCGACTCGACCAGGTTGATGACGGGCAGCCGGTTCTGCAGGGCGATGTCCGAGGCCCGGGCGCCCTTGCGGAAGGAGTACGGGTTCATGGCGCCGCCCCGGACGGTGGGGTCGTGGGCGCTGATGAGGCACTCGACCCCCTCCACCACGCCGATGCCCGACGATCGACGACGCCCCGACCTGGTACTCGGTGCCCCAGGCGGCCAGGGCGGCCAGCTCGAGGAAGGCGGAGTCGCGGTCGAGGAGCAGCTCGATGCGCTCGCGGGCCGGGCAGCTTGCCCCGCTCCCGGTGCCGGGTCGACGTAGCGCTCGCCGCCGCCGGCCCGGGCCGCGGCCAGCTGCTCGTTGACACCGTCGAGGCCCTCGGTGAGGGCGCGGTCGTTGGCCCGGAAGGTCTCCGAGTTCGGGTCGACGGTGGTGGTGAGGACGGGCATGGGGGGCGTTCGGACTGCTGGTCTCGGACGTCCGGGTCGCATTGGCGACCCCGACGTGGGAAGAATAGGCCCATGACCTCTGCACCGCGTGACGAGGCTGGTCCAGTCCGGGGACCGATGGCGGGCATCGGGTCGACCATGGTGATCCGCACCTACCCCCAGGGCCCCCGGACGAGTGGACGAGTCCGGCGTGCCGGGGACGCAGCGGACCGGTCCGTCCGGGTCGGTCGCCTGCTCGCCGCCGTGGTGCTGGCCGCCGGGCGAGGGCACCCGGATGCGCTCGGCCCGGCCCGAAGCCCCTCCACCGGCTGTGCGGCCGGCCCATGGTCCTCCACGTGCTCGACGCGCTGGCCGAGCTGTCGGTGACCCGGGTGGTGGTGGTGGTCGGCCACCGGGCCGAGTGGGTGACCAAGACCCTGATCGAGCACGCCCCGCCGGGCATGGCCATCGAGTTCGTGGAGCAGGTGGAGCAGCGGGGCACCGGCGACGCCATGTCGGTGGCCCTCACCGGGCTTGCCCGACGACGAGGGCGGCGACGACGGCGACGTGGTGGTGCTGCCCGGCGACACGCCCCTGCTGCGGCCGGCCACCCTGGCCGCGCTGGTCCACCAGCACCGGGCCACCGATGCCGCCGCCACGCTGCTGACCGCCGTGCTCGACGATCCCGACCGGCTACGGGCGGGTGGTGCGGGGCCGGGACGACTCGGTGGCCCGGGTGGTCGAGCACGGCGACGCCACCGACGAGGAGCTCGCGGTGCACGAGGTCAACACCTCGATCTACTGCTTCCGCCGGAGCGTGCTGGCCCCGTCGCTGCGCCGGCTGAGCCCGGCCAACGCCCAGGGCGAGTACTACCTGACCGACGTGGTCGGCGTGCTCTACGAGGCCGGGCCACAAGGTGGGCTCGGTGGTGGTCGAGGACACCATGGAGGTGGCCGGGGTCAACGACCGGGCCCAGCTGGCCGTGGCCGAGGCCGAGCTGCGCGACCGGATCAACGAGCGGTGGATGCGCCGGGGCGTGACCATGTGGGACCCCGAGCGGACCTACATCGACGTCGACGTGGTGCTGGAGCCCGACGTGGTGCTGCTGCCCGGCGTCATCCTCCAGGGCTCGTGCGTGATCGGCACCCACGCCGAGATCGGCCCCGAGGCCCACCTGGTCGACACGGTGGTCGGGCGAGGGTGCCGTGGTGGCCTCCAGCGTCTGCCGCCGGTCGGTCGATCGGGCCCGACGCCCGGATCGGGCCCTTCGCCGTGCTGGACGAGGGGACCGAGGTGCCGGCCGGGGCGGCGTGGTCCGGGACCGGGCCGGCCGGTCCGACCCGGTGGCTCGGGACCGGCCCAGGCGCCGGTGGCCGAGGCCGGATCGGCGACGCGGGACGTCGGCGACCGACGCCGGCGGGCGGTAGCGTCGTGGGTATGGAATTCACCCCCCGCCGCCGCCTCGAACTGGTGTCCGGCCGCTCGCACCCGGAGCTGGCCCGGGACGTCGCCGCCAGCTGGGGGTGAGCTCGGCGAGGCCAATCTCCGCGAGTTCGCCAACGGGGAGATCCACTGCCGCTTCGACACCTCGATCCGGGGGAGCGACGTCTTCATCATCCAGACCCACTGCGGCCCGGTCAACGACTCCCTGATGGAGCACCTGATCATGATCGACGCGGCCAAGCGGGCCTCGGCCAAGCGGATCACCGCGGTCTGCCCCTACTACGGCTACTCGCGCCAGGACCGCAAGGCCATCGGGCGCGAGCCGATCACCGCCAAGCTGGTGGCCGACATGCTGTCGGTGGCCGGGGCCGACCGGGTGGTCAGCGTCGACCTGCACTCCGGGCAGATCCAGGGCTTCTTCGACGTCCCCTTCGACCACCTGACGGCGGCCCCGGTGCTGGTCGACTACCTGCGCACCCAGCGCAGCGACGATCTGGTGGTGGTGGCCCCCGACGCCGGTCGGGTGAAGGTGGCCGAGCGGTTCAGCCAGCACCTCACCGCCGACCTGGCCGTGGTGCACAAGCGCCGGCTGCGGGGCGAGCCAACCAGGTGGAGGCGCTGCACGTGGTGGGCGACGTCGAGGGTCGCCAGTGCGTGCTCATCGACGACATGATCGACACCGCCGGCACCATCGTGGCCGCCGCCGACCTGCTGGCCGAGCGGGGGGCGGCCGAGGTGTGGTGCATGGCCACCCACGCCGTGCTGTCCGACCCGGCGGTGGACCGGCTGAAGAACTCGGCGCTGACCAAGGTGGTGGTGACCAACACGCTGCCCATCCCCCAGGACCGCCGGTTCGACAAGCTCGAGGTGCTGTCGGTGGCCAAGCTGATCTCCGACGCCATCGACGCGGTGTTCGAGGACACCTCGGTGTCGGAGATCTTCGGCGGCGAGAACCTGGCCTGAGCGGGTCGGGCCAGGATCGGCGTAGCCGCTCGGGCCGGTCGCAACAGCAGTTTGTGAGATACGGGAGTAGGCGAAAAAGAAACCAAAGGCGTGGGTGCGGGCGCACGGCCCGACGGGGGGCATCCCGGCCGAGGGCAGTTCCGGCCGAGGGGGGCCCGCCCGAGAGGCATCCCCCGGCCTGGGTCAGGGTTCGAGCACGGGCGGTGGCCTGCCGCTGAACACCTCGTCCCCGTCCTGATTGATGGTGGACCACGGTCCAGATCGATCAGCCACTCGCCGTCCCGCTCGACGACGCCGATCACCTCCGAGGCCCGGGTCGTCAGCGTGTCTCCGGGCCACACCTGGGCCCGGAATCTCCCCCCGAACCGGACCAACCTCCCGTCCCCGACGGTGTCGGTGAGCATGCGGCCGGTCATTCGCCATGGTCAGCATTCCGTGGGCGAACACCGAGGGGAATCCGGCCACCCGGGTCACGAACACCTCGTCGGTATGGAGGGGGTTGAAGTCACCAGAGGTCCCGGCGTACTGAACGATCTGGGTCCGGGTGAGGTTCTCCACGACCACCTCTTCGAAGACGGTTCCTACCGGGGTCGTCGGCGGGAGACAACGCACCTCAGCCTCCGGCCGGTCGGCTGATCCGGACCGCCACCGTCCTCGACGTCACCACTAGCGTGCCGTCGCCGTCGCGGTATTCGGTGACGAACTCGGTGAATGGTCATCGTTCCTCCCCGGCGCCTCCCTCCTTCTGCCACGTCCTTCCGCCGTGCGATGACGGGTCAGGACGTCTCCTGCCCGGAGCGTCCGGTGGTATTCGAAGTGCTGCTCGGCGTGGAGCGATGTCTCGTCGGCACGGGACAGTCCCCACCGGCCATACCCGGCCCGGGCCGGCGGGATCCCGCGTCGGCCTCGCGCCCGGACCCGAACCACGGTCTGCCCGAGGCGGGCCGGAGCGGGTAGTCGGGATCGAAATGGGCACCGGCCACGACGAAGGTGGGTGGGGCGATGATTCCGCCCAGCCCGGCGGCCACCGCCGCCTCCTCGTCCCGGTACACGGGATTCTCGTCACCGATGCCCGGGCGAAGGCCAGGATCTGACCCGGCCTCGACCGGGAATCGCTTCAGGGCCACGGTGCGGACCCACTTTCATGATCGGGGACCGGGGATCGACGGCCCGATGCTAGTGCCGGCCGGCGGGACTGCCCACGGGGCCGGCTGCGGCACGCAGCGAACCCGTGTGGCCCCTGTGGCCGGGGGTCCCGGCGCTCGTCTATCATGGTGGCCCGTCAGCAGCGGCCGTCCGCGATCAGCCTCCCCGGGCACGATCGTACCCGGAGCGCACCTGCGCCCGTGTCAGCACCTCTTGAGGAGTTCTCGCATGCCCGAAGTCACCCTTGCCGCCGAAGCCGGCCGCGAGATCGGATCGAGCTCGACCCGCCGCCTGCGGGCCGCGGGGAAGATCCCCGGCGTGGTCTACGGCCACGGTGCCGAGCCCATTCCGGTGGCGGTCGGGGCCCGCGAGTTCCAGATCGCCCTGTCCGGCGAGGCCGGGCTCAACACCCTGCTCTCGCTCGAGGTCGACGGGAAGAACTTCCTCACCCTGGCCCGGGACATCCAGCACCACCCGTTCAAGAACGTGGTGACCCACGTCGACTTCCAGATCGTCCGCCGGGACGAGGTGATCTCCGCCGAGGTCACCATCAACCTGGTCGGCGAGCCCATCGAGGTGCAGCACGGCGACGGCATCGTCGACCAGCAGCTGTTCACCCTGGCCGTCAAGGCCAAGCCGGCCGACATCCCGCCGTCGGTGGACATCGACATCTCCGAGCTCACCATCGGCGCCTCGCTGCACGTGTCGGACATCACCATCCCGGCCGGCGTCGAGCTCGAGACCGATCCCGAGGCCACCGTGGTCGCCGGCCAGCCGCCGCGGGTCCAGGTCGACCGCCGAGGAGGAGGCCGAGGCCGCGGCGGCCGCCGCCGTCGAGGCCGGCGAGGCGCCGCGCCGAGGCCCGCCGCCGACGACGAGTCCCCGGAGGGCTAAGCCCTGCTGCGGAACCGGCGTGCGTCGGCGGCCGCGCGCACGGGGACGCCGGTCGACTTCGTGGTGGTCGGGCTGGGCAACCCGGGCGCCGAGTTCGTCGACACCCGCCACAACGTCGGCGCCGACGCCGTGGCCGAGCTGGCGCGTCCGCCACCAGGGCCGTCTCAAGTCGGAGAAGGGCCTGTACGCCCGGGCCTGCGAGGTGAGGCATCGGCGGACCGGCGGGTCCTCCTGGCCGTCCCCCAGACCTTCATGAACGAGTCGGGCCGGGCCGTGGCCCCGCTGGTGCGCCGGGGTGGGTCGAGGAGCGCTGACCACTGATCGTCGTCCACGACGAGCTCGATCTCCCCTCGGGCCGGGTCAAGGTCAAGGCCGGCGGGGGCACCGCCGGCCACAACGGGCTCAAGTCGATCGACAGCCATCTCCACACCAACGACTACCTCCGGGTCCGGATCGGGATCGGCAAGCCCCCCGGGCGCCAGCCGGGGGCCGACTACGTGCTGAAGCGCCCGGGTGCGGCCGAGCGGGCGGTGCTGGCGGAGGCCATCGAGGAGGCGGCCGACGCCGTCGAGGCCATCGTCTCCGACGGGGTCGAGGCGGCCATGAACCGGTTCAACGCCGGCATCGAGCGTTGACCGGTGACCGGAGCCGTGCAGCGAGCGGGGCCACGTCCACGGCCCTGGGACCGACGCCGCGAGCCCACCGGTCGGTCCACCCACCGACGCCGGTGCCCGGTACCCTGAGCGGGTGAGCCTCCGCTCGCTTCCCCCCCTGCTGCGCAACGAGCCCGCCATGACGCGGGTCGTCGGCGCGCCCAACGCCACCCTGGCCGTGGCCACCCCGGCCCAGGCCTTCGTGTTGGCCGGACTGGTCCGGCTGGGTACCCGGCGGCCGGTGCTGGTCGTGACCCCCACCGGCGGCGGCGGCCGAGCAGCTGGCCCACGACCTCGAGGCGTTCACCGAGCCAACGGGGGCGCGGGTCGGCCGGGGTGGAGGTGTTCCCGGCCTGGGAGACCCTGCCCTTCGAGCGGGTCAGCCCCGACGTCTCCACCATGGGCCGCCGGCTGCGCCTGCTGTGGCAGCTGGGCGGCCAGGCCGAGCCGGGACCGCCGGCGGAGCCGGGCCCGGACATCGTGGTGGCCCCGATCAAGGCCGTGCTCCAGCGGCTCGGCCCGTGGCGGACGGCGGCCCGGCCGGTCGTGGTGGCCAAGGGCGACCGGGTCGACGTCGACGAGCTGGTCGCCCGAGCTGGTGGCCATGGGCTACCGGCGCGAGTCGATCGTCGAGCACCGCGGCGAGCTGGCCGTCCGGGGCGGCATCGTCGACGTGTTCCCGTCCACCGCCGACGAGCCGGTCCGGATCGACCTGTGGGGCGACGAGGTCGACCGGCTCACCCGGTTCGACGTCGCCGACCAGCGGTCGATCGACGACCTCGGAGCGGGTCGAGCTGTTCGGCTGCCGCGAGCTGGTGGCCGACGAGGCCATGCGGAAGCGGGCCGCCGAGCTGGTCGGGTCGGCCGCCCTGGGGCCGGCACCAGTGGGACCGGCTGGCCGACGGCGAGCAGTTCGACGGCATGGAGTCGTGGCTGCCCTGGCTGGCCGACGGCGAGGAGCTGGTCTGCGACCTGCTGGGCGACGACGCCCTGGTGGTGCTGGTCGAGCCCCGCCGGGTGCGGGACCGGGCCGGCGAGCTGCTCGACGAGGAGGCGGCCCTGGCCGACGCCCTGGCCTCCACCTGGGGACTCGAGGCCGGGCGACGGCGCCCCGCGGCTGCACGTGCCCTTCGACCGCCTGCTCGACCGACACCGCGGCCGGCGTGGTCTCCCTGGTGCCCGACGGCCGAGGGCCCGGACATCCCGCTGGTGGAGTGCCGGGGCTGGGAGCCGATCCTCGGTGACGGGGCCAAGCTGGCCGCCCAGGTGCCGGCCTGGTCGACGACGGGTACTCGGTGGTGCTCTGCTCGTCGACCGCCGGGGGCGCCGAGCGGCTGTCCGGCATCCTGGCCGAGGAGGAGCTGATGGTGCCGGTGGCCGACGGCCGGGCGCCGGGCGCGGACCGGGCGCCGACCTGGCCACGCCCGGGGCCCGGATCGTGGTGGCCGCGGTCGACCGGGGCTTCGTGCTGCCCGGGGCCAAGGTGGCCGTGCTGACCGAGTCCGACGTGACCGGGCCGCGCCGCCCCCACCGCCAGGCCCGGACCCGGGCCCGCCCGGTCGACGGCTTCTTCGACGACCTGGCCCCGGGCAGCTACGTGGTCCACCGCCAGCACGGGGTGGCCACCTACGGCGGCATGGTCACCCGGACCATGGGGGGCGCCACCCGCGACTACCTGCTGCTCGAGTACCGGGGCGGCGACAAGCTCTACCTGCCCACCGACCAGATCGAGCTGCTCACCCCCTACGCCGGCGGCGACTCGCCCACGGTGAGCCGGCTGGGCGGGTCGGAGTGGCAGCGGGCCCGGTCCAAGGCCCGGGCGGCGGTGCACGAGATCGCCGAGGAGCTGGTCGCCCTGTACCGGCGGCGGCTCCAGGTGACCGGCCACGCCTTCGGGCCCGACACCCCGTGGCAGGCCGAGCTCGAGTCGTCGTTCCCGTTCGTCGAGACCGCCGACCAGCTCCGGGCCATCGAGGAGGTGAAGGCGGACATGGAGCGGCCCCAGCCCATGGACCGGCTGGTCTGCGGCGACGTGGGCTTCGGCAAGACCGAGGTGGCCATCCGGGCGGTGTTCAAGGCGGTCCAGGACGGGTACCAGGCCGCGGTGCTGGTGCCCACCACCCTGCTGGCCAGCCAGCACGCCCAGACCTTCGCCGAGCGGTACGCGCCCTTCCCGGTGAGGGTGGAGCTGCTCAGCCGGTTCCTCACCAACGCCCAGGCCAGGGCGGTCCTGGCCGGGCTGGCCGACGGCTCGGTGGACGTCGTGGTGGGCACCCACCGGCTGCTCGGCGAGGACGTCACCTTCAAGAAGCTGGGCCTGCTGGTGGTCGACGAGGAGCAGCGCTTCGGGGTCACCCACAAGGAGTCGATCAAGGCCCTGGCCGACGGGATCGACGTGCTCACCCTGACCGCCAGCCCCATCCCCCGGACCCTCGAGATGGCCCTGACCGGCATCCGCGACCTGTCGATGGTCAACACCCCGCCGGCGGCCCGGCGGCCGATCCTCACCCACGTCGGCGAGTTCGAGGAGGCGGCCGCCTCCGAGGCCATCCGGCGCGAGCTGCTCCGGGAGGGCCAGGTCTTCTACGTCCACAACCGGGTCCAGGACATCGAGGCGGTGGCCGAGCGGGTGCACACGCATGGCCCCCGAGGCGCGGGTGGCCGTGGCCCACGGCCAGATGGACGAGGGCACGCTGGAGAAGGTGGTGCTCGACTTCTGGGAGGGGGCCTACGACGTGCTGGTGTGCACCACCATCATCGAGTCGGGCATCGACATGCCCACGGTCAACACCCTGGTGGTCGACCGGGCCGACCTGCTCGGGCCTGGGCCAGCTCCACCAGCTGCGGGGCCGGGTGGGCCGGGCCGGCCAGCGGGCCTACGCCTACCTGTTCCACCCGGTGGACCGGGTCCTCTCCGAGCAGGCCTACGAGCGGCTGCGGACCATCGGGGACCACACCGAGCTCGGCTCCGGGTTCAAGATCGCCCTCCGGGACCTGCAGATCCGGGGGGCGGGCAACCTGCTCGGCCGGGACCAGTCCGGCCACATCGCCGCCATCGGGTACGACCTCTACGTGCAGATGGTCTCCGAGGCGGTCTCCGAGCTGAAGGGCGAGCCCCGGCCCCAGCCGGTCGAGCTCTAGCTCGACCTGCCCGACGCCGCCCACCTGCCCGCCACCTACGTGGAGGCCGAGGACGTCCGGCTCGAGGCCTACCGCCGGCTCACCGGCGGTGCGGACCGAGGAGCAGGTCGAGGACGTGCGCACCGAGTGGGAGGACCGGTTCGGCCCGCTGCCCGCGCCGGCCGCGGCGCTGTTGGAGGTGGCCCGGCTGCGGGTCGAGTGCCTCCGCCTCGGGGTGACCGACCTCGCCGTGACCGCTCCCCGGGCCGGGCATGGGCCGGAGCCCGGACCAGCGGGCCAACGTGAAGCTGTCCCCGATCACCCTGCCCGCCTCGGCCGAGGTCCGGCTGCGCCGGCTGGCCCCCGGGGCCACCTACCAGGCCGACCAGCACCGGCTGCTGATGCCGGTGCCCTCCAGGCGACCGGTGCCCGGGACCGGGCTACTGCCGCCGAGCCTGGTCGGCCCTGTCGCGAGCTGGTCCCGCCGGCCGCCCGCCGGCTTAGGCCGCAGCCGGGCCCCGGTCTCGGCCAGCCGATAGCATCGCCGCCGTGAAGCGCCAACTCTCCGGGGCCGTCGGCCGCCCTCGTCGTGATCGCCGCCGGTGCCCTGGCCTCGGCCTGCCAGGTCACCCCACCGGCGGCGCACGGCCAACGGGACCGACCATCTCGTGGCCAGCCTCAACACCGAGCTGCACACCCTCGAGACCACCGTGGCCGGTGGCTGCCTGCTCCAGCTGGAGAACGCCCAGCCTGACCGCCGTCGCCGGCCAGGGGGCGGGTGGGTCCGGGCACCTACTCGATGACCTTCGTCAACGCCGTGCTCAACAACCAGGTCGGCGACCTGCTGGCCCAGCAGTTCGCCGCGTCCAAGGGCATCACCGTCTCGTCCGTCGGATCTGGCCACGGCCAAGTCCGACTTCGAGTCCACCCTCGACGGGGAGATCAGCCAGCAGGTGCAGAACGCCGAGTCGGAGGGCACCGTCTCCTACTGCCAGCTGGCCACCGGGGCCGACATCACCGGCGCAGCTGTTGGGCGCCCTGCCCGCCGTCGGTGGCCGGCGGCCCAGATCCACAATCAGGCCGTCGACGAGAAGCTGCTGGCCCGGGGGGCCGACCTTTCCGCCGGCGGCGGCCAATACTACAACGCCAACCAGTCCCTGTTCACCAAGGCCTGCGTGAGCCGGATCGTGACCGACACCCAGGCCCACGCCAACCAGTTGGTGGCCCAGATCAAGCGGGGGCGCATCGTTCGCCT
>CAVVGQ010000001.1:0-315515 GCA_963747825.1 uncultured Acidimicrobiales bacterium | reverse complement strand
CCGTCGGCCATGATCATGGGCTGTGCACCTCTTCCGCCGACACTTCGCTTCGGTCGGCAATGGGATTGTCGGATGGTCGGCGGGCGGACCGGGACCGCAGGAACTGCCGGATGCCGTTGGCACTCCAGTTGTCGTGATCCTCGCCGAAGGCGGTGATCCCGTCGAATGTCCACTCGGTCAGGCAGTTGACCGAGTACAGATTGGGATTGAGGAAGAGCCCCAGCCCGTTCAGGCACTGCCCCTCGGCGTGAAGCTCGCGAGCCCGACTCGTCCACCAGATCGAGGGCGACGACGGTGGGATAGGCCGATCGGGGATCCCGCTCCAGCACCCGGCGACTGCCCGACGCCACCTTGGACCACTCCCGCTCCGGAGCAGGTAGCCGTGGATGGCCATGCTCCATTGCCGAAGTCCATGGTGATGGCGTGGAACGCCATCCGGTCGGACGCGGTGGCGTAGCTGTAGCCACCGGACATGGCCTGGGTCCCGTGGATGCCCGGGCCGAACTGGGATCGGGGTCCCCAGGAGCGGTCCCGAAACCCGAAGGCGTCGACCCGGATCTCCTCGCCGTCGAGCGTGATGGTGCCCACGTAGCGACCGGGTTGATCGAGGTGCGAGTCCGCCGAGGTAGTTGGGGGGTGCGATCGCCGTGAACGTGAGCTTCCACATGGATGTCACCGCCCGCTCGCCCCACCCTCCCCACCGGCGGCATCCGGGTCGTCGTAGGTCAGCTCGTAGCGCTCGAGCGGTTCCAGGCACCGGTAGGCGATGCCGTTGGGCAGTCGGATGTCCGACAGGGGCTGGTCGGGGATGGGCAGGTGCCAGAAGTGCCGGGCGTGCAGGATGTCGGCCGGGGTGTGCCCGGTGTGGTCCCAGAAGTAGGCCCCGGCCGAGAGCACGCCCTGGTTGGGTCGGAAGAAGGGGTAGAACTGGCCGGACAGACGGCGCTCGGGCACCGTGAAGGTGAACCAGCAGGTCTCGGTCCAGTACGGGTCGTCGCTGGTCGGCGGATGGAACTCGTCATCTTGGTGAGTGCTCGGGCACGGTAACCCCCTCCCATCTCATCGACCGGCGATCGGGTCATCGACCGGCACCGAAGTTAGCTGACACGTCGTCAGAAGTCAGGGTGTACCGGACTGCCTCGTCACCCTATGCGGGGTGCAACGCCCCGAGATCGACCGGTGAACGTTCGTCCCCGGGCGGGCGCCATCGTTGTCAGGGCACGAGAAAACATCCGCCGATCGTGCCGAGCAATGGGCACGATCCGATCGATTTTATAGTTTTGGCGGGGTGACAATGGGGCTACCCTCGCGGTAAAGGGGTGGCGGTCATTGACTGGGCTCGTGGGTCGGTATACGGTCGCCAAGTGTCGGCATCACTCTATTCTGTAACGGCAGAGATGACGCGGGCAATGAAGTTTGAGATGCCGGGGTCACCGCCGGTCCGTCGGTCTGGAAAACGTCGACACCTGGCCCTGTTTCCACTGCTGGTATCGGCGGGACTCCTGGTCGACTCTTTGAATTGCCCGGCCATTGGCGCCGACACCCCGATAAGCACTGCATCGCAGTATGAGATGAATGCCAACCCGGCTTCGTTGGATGCCCAAGGGCAAATGGCGGGGGCATCAGGTCCCCAAGGCCTTGTGGTCTTGGACTTCGGTCGACCCGCCGTCGACGGTTCCGCGTCAGGCATGGTGGATTTCAGCGGGAATTTCGACTCTTTTGCTTCCATCGAGGCCGCAACCGAGAAGCTATATCGCGGGAGACTTCGCCGTGGCTCCCCGTCACCTCCATCTGGATGTGGCCATCGGCACCAATGACAGCTGGGGACCGGACAGCCTTGCGGAGCGGTCGTTTGTGGTTGCCAGTTCGAACCGTCGAACTTCGCAGCTTGGGGCGCCCTTCAGGCGGCGGCGGTGTTGGGCGTCCGAGCCCAGGCCGATGTGCTCAAGAGCCGGTCCGGATTCACCGACACGGTTACGGTCCTGGCCGGCGATGACGCCGAACCCGCCTTCGATCCCACCTATCAAAATACCTATGACCTCATGCTCGGCTACGCAGATGCTGTTCGTGGCTACCAGCCGGCGATGATCGACTGATGGCTCGGCCGATCCCGGGTTCCTGGACCAGCGCCCAACTTTGCAGGTCGCCAAATGGGATTCGCTCCGCGTCGCGGTCCTGAGATCTATTTGTAGGGGACGTGGAACGGTGGGCCTCTCTGGTTTCCTATGCGAAAACCATGGGGAAGACCTTGAAGATATTCCGGGTGATGATCTCGTCACCGGTCACCGCCGCTGCCCGGGCCAACGTCGGCTCGCTGATGGGCGCTCTGCAACCGATCACGGGTCAGACGTCGATCAATTGGCTCTCGACGCATCAATCCGTGAAGAAATACCCGACCCGGGCGATGCACCCCTGACCAGCACCGGTCCATAACACCATGGTGCGATGACCGAGATCGATGGTGTTGGCGCCCGATGGGCTCGTACGCAGCTGGAGCTCTTCGGGTTCTCGTATGACGGCCCACCCGCAGATCCGGCCGCGGGGGGCTCCTGACGCCGTGGCCGATCGCTACTGGTTCGACAACTCCGTCTCCGACGAGCGATATCGGCTGCGGCTGCTCGAATCGATTGCCGACCCACGGTCGATTCGACTGCTCGACCAGCTCCCGATGGCCGAGGGCTGGCAGTGTGCGGAGTTGGGGGCCGGCTGCGGCTCGATGGCGTTGTGGCTGGCTGAACAAGTCGGAGACGGCGGTTCGGTGGTGGCAGTCGACAAGGATGTAGCTCTCCTCGAACACCTGGCTGAGCGCCCCAACATCGAGATCGTAGAGAAGTCGATCGAGGATCTCGACCTCCCGCCATCATCGATCGATCTGATCCATACCCGCAACGTGCTGATGCACATCGATGATGCCGACGAAGTCATCACCGGACTGATCGATGCCCTTCGACCGGGTGGTGTTCTTCTCGTTGAAGAAGCCGACTACTTCCCGCTGGCCGGCATGACGTCCTCTGTCCTCGCCACCGTGCTCGGGGCCCTGGTGTCCCAATGGACGTGGGCCCGGACCATCCCCAACACGATTTCCCAGCTGCCGGTGACCGACATCGCCGTCAGCGTTGACACCTCGATGCTCCAAGGAGGGTCTCCCGAAGCGGAAATTCTGGTCGCACACCCTCCGGTCGGTCGAGCCCCGTCTGACCGATCCGACACTGGCCCAAGCGAGGGGTCGGCAACCCGTGAGCAAAGAAATGTTCGAAGAGGCCATGACGCTGTTGGCCGACGACACGTTCTGGACTCCGCTGGCCGCCGTCGTCTGCGCCTCGTGTCGGCGGAGTATTCGTTCACCGAGCCGCTCTGGCGCGTAACGTCCACAACCGACCGGGCACGAGCGGAACGCCCCGCTCGAATCGGCAACCGACGTCCCCACCGCTCTACGTGGTTGCCTCGGTGGCGTATGTCCGTGACCGCACCGGTTCGATGAACGACCGGTCGGGACCGCCGGTTGGTTCGTTCTCGTGCAACCGATCGGCGCTCTCGAGCGTGTAGTAGGTGTGGTCACTGTGCGAGACGACCGAGCGGAGGCTTTCGTGACGGGAGCGACTGACGACGGATCGGCCTCCTTCGACGCCTACTTCCGCCGGTCGAGACAGCCATTGGTGGCGATGGCATACCTGCTCACCGGGGACATGCAGACGGCCCAGGACCTCACCCAAGAAGCCCTACTGCGCACCTGGAGCCGCTGGGCCCGAATCTGCAACTACGACGATCCCCAGGCCTGGACCCGTCGTGTCCTCTACAACCTGATTGTCAGCAAGGCCCGGAGCAACCGGGTGAGGCGCAGATCAGCCGGTTCGCCCCGATCCGTACCCCCGCCGGACGAATCGCACCTCATGTTGGCGGCCGCACTCCGATCACTGCCCGAGAACCAGATGAGGGCACTGGTGCTCCACGACGGGGCCGGGATGTCGGTTCAGGAGGTCGCGGCGGAGATGAAGGTCCCGGAAGGAACGGTCAAGTCGTGGCTGAGCCGGGGCCGAGCGGCCGCCGCTCTCAAATTGACCTTGTCACCCCACCCGGTGAAGGAGAGTCATGACGACTGAGCATGAACGACTTCAGGAGCTCGTTCGCCAGATGTACGAGTCGGCCGAGCATGCGCCGTGGGAGCTGTCTCCCGAGGACATCCGGGCCCAGCGCCTCCGGCGGTCCATCACGGTCCCGGATTTGAAGACGATGGTGGTGGTGGCGGCCGCCATCGTGCTGATCGTGGCCGGGTTCTTCGTGTTCGGTAGGTCGCCATCCCACAAGACCGCTGCCAACCCTTCCTCCACGACGACGACCCTGATCCCCGGTCACCCGATAGTAGTGCCGGCTCTAGTGGGTATCACCGAGGCCGCAGCCGAGCGTGTGCTCAGCAGCGTCGGCCTTTCCCGAGGAGTGATCACAGGAGTCACAGGCTCTTGGTATCCGGTCGGTACCGTTGTCGCCACCGACCCCTCGGCCGGAGCATCGGTGGCCAGGGGATCCATCGTGAGCCTGGCCATATCGGCGCTATCGTCGGGACCCGTTTCCTCGTCGAACACGACGATCCCGATACCGTCGCCCGCCACAACCTCCGTTCCGGCGACCACATCCAACCCTTCACCGGCGTCGACGACGCCACCGGTCGGGGCGAACTGCGGGTCCGGGAACGTGAGCTACACGGTGTCTACCGACTCCTCGTCTACCTGCGTGAAGGTCGGTTCGAAGCTCACCGTGACCTTCGACTCTCTGGGCTGGTGGAGTGGGTACGGCTCATGGTCCGCCTCGTCGCCGACCATCTCGGACAACTCGATCCTGACCGGCAGCTCGTATGTCCGGTCAGGATCGAAAGCCACGGCGACGTTCAACGCGGTAGGTATCGGTACGGCGACGGTGGTCGCCCAATTCGACGTGGCCTGCGCTCCCGCGGATTCGAGTCCATGCACCGTTCCGCCTCAAGCATCGGAAACACTGGTGGTGACCGTCAACCCTGCTTGAGGCCTGTCGCCACCCCGTACGGAGTCAGCGGATCGGCGGGGCAGTCAGCCCCGGCAACCTCTGGCCAAGTTCACGGGTCATCATCGCCAAACCCGAGGTAAGCCATCGGGGCGGCGCCACCGATGCCAAGGGGCGACCGATCGGCCTTCAGTCCCGACAGCTGGCCAGACGTCCACACCGTCGTAGGTGGTCGGCACCGATGTCGGACACCGACACGAACTGGCCATGTTTCGGCACATGCCGGCGAACGATGAACCCCCGACCGTTCGCCTCTTCCCACACGGGTAGACGTGGACACGAAGTCCGCCACGCCTCCATTACCTCCGGGTAGGGCCGCGTACCCGAGCCCAGCCACTCGAGTAGATCGAGAATCAGGTCGTCGACGGCGTCAGTCATGAGCGCCTCCAGACTACCGCCCATCGACCACGGAGTAGGAGGTCGACGGCCGGATCTTCACGGGTAGATCGGCGCGAACTGGACGAGCTGCTGGTATAGCCGTGACTCCGTCCGCACGAACGGCGCGGGCGGCGGGCTTACGCGTCTGGAACAATGACGGCATGCCGCCAGAGGCAGGGAACAGAACCGACGGCCCCATCTGCCCGAACTGTCATGAGCGACTTCGGGACAATCTTCGTCACGAGCGAATCGACGCTCGGGGCGAAGGCGGGAACGGGCCACCGTCGAGGGTCGACTTCCTTTACTGCAGCGCCTGTGGGTGGCCCCTCCATACCGAGCGGGTGGTTCCCCGGATGATCATCGGCGGTCGCCAGGGAGGGATAGCGGTGGAGCCGCCTCCGGACGACACCACGCTCGACGGACAGTTCCAGCTTCGGTCTCGAGACCTGATAGGAGAAATCCGGGCTTTGGGATTCGATCCGTTCCTGTGGGTTGGCCTGATCAACGAACTTGGTGCCGTCCGAGCCGCCAAGACCATCTTGTCCGAGTACGGCATCCTCCCCGTCACCCAATGGCTTGTCGACCAGAATCGGCCCGAGCTGACGCTGGAGAGGGAGATCGAGCAGATCAGATGGGCGGACCTGTTCGATGACTCGGACCGCTCCGTGGCAAGTCTCCGAATCGCTTCAGTTACCCGTCGCCATCCGGACCAGTAGCAGTTTGGCGCCGTTGGAGCCCGGGCGGACCGCCAGCGCCATCGATCTGGGCGAGGCGAGCCGGTCACAACCCGTTGAGAAGGTCGGCAAGTTCCCGAGGTTGGCTGATCATGGCCATATGTCCGGCATCGAGATCGGCCACTTCGACCTCTCCGAGATTCTTGATCATCCGGTCTTGGGTGTCGAGGGTCAGACTCGCATCGAGGGTCAGTCGGACATAGGTGCGAGGAATCGGATGTCGCAGCCCGGTGAGGTCGCATGGCTCCGACAGGACCCCAAGGGCTTCGGGTACCAGCCGGGCAAGGGTCGATGCGGTCTGAGCCTGGTCCATGTCGTTGCAGAACATCGGGGTTGCCATGTCCGGGTGCAGGACACCCCGACCATCGACAAGTCCGTCGCCCAGTCGATCGGCGATGACCGAAGTGCTGGGGCTGAAACCAGCGAGCACCTCACCCAACGATGCGCCACGAGGGGGAACGGAGCACGAAATGAAGACCAGCTGCCGCAATCGGGCCGGGATGTTCTCGGCCACGCCAGGAAGGGTGAGGCCGGCCATCGAATGGCCGACCAAGGTCACGTCGGTCAAGTCCCGCTGAACGATCTCGTGAGTAACTGAGGCAACAAAATCGGCGATTGTGATGGCCGCCAAATCGCCCGGCCGGTTACCCCGGCCGGGCAGGTCAACCGCGACACCCGGGGCATTGAGGTGGGGGAGGAGTTCATCCCAACAGGACGCCGAGAAGCCCCCGCCGTGAACCAGCACATACGTCATCCCGAGAGGATGACATCGTCGGTGCCAGTCCTCAAGCACGCCGTCGGCCCGCCATTTCCGGCGCGCCGGGCGTACGGCTCAGGTGCCGATGATCTCGATCAGGAGGGATCGGCAGTAGTGCCGAGGCCTGCGCTTTGTCAAGGGTACCTTGACGTAGAGTCATACGTCAAGGTACCCTTGACGTATGACTGGGACCGAAGGCCAAGACCGAGAGGGACGAGATCAACCCGGCCAAGATCAACCGGATCGGCGGCGCAAGATTCCTCCGTTGATGGTGGCGACATGGGAGGCGGCGACGACCGACCCCGATCCGCTGGCCGCCCTAGGCGCCACGCGTGCCCTTGTCGGTCTTCTGTCCACGTGGGAGACCCAACTTGTCGGCGAGGCCGTCGCTGATGGCACGACGTGGGAAGTAATCGGGGGGACCGTGGGAGTGAGCCGTCAGGCAGCATGGGAACGCTTCCACAGTGACGTTCACGAGTTCCGGCGTCGCATGAAGGACGACCTACACGAGCTCCGGAGCCGGCATCATCAGGAGATGCTCGAATTCAAAGAATCCCTCAAAAGTCAAGCAAGAGAGACCCGTCGGCACACTCACTGATCCGATCGCACCGCCGCCGACCCGAAGAGGAGCCCGAAGCAATTGAACAACGGTGGGACCGTCAGTTCGGCGCTCATCCGAGCGGCAGATCAGTTTCCGGGGTCGTGGGAGGACTTCCCATGGGGGGAGCGTGTGGCCAAGGTCGGCAAGAAGGTCTTTGCCTTCCTCGGTCGCGAGGACTCCGAAGCGCCTCACGTATCCCTCAAGCTTCCCGAATCATGCCATCAAGCCTTGACGCTGGCGTGTTGCGAGCCGACCAGTCACGGATTGGGGCGCTCGGGATGGGTGACCCTTCGCCTAGATGGTGGCGACTGTCCGAAAGTCGACGTGTTGCTCGATTGGCTCGACGAGAGCTACCGGGCGGTGGCCCCGGCCAAGCTCGTGGCTGAACTTGACGCCCGGAGTTGAACTGCATCCACGGCGCGATCGATGACCGGGCGATGACGGGTCCGAGGAGCGGCAGGTTGCAGGCGGGGGATTAGCGCCCTTTGTCAAGGTATATTGACAGGGTGCCGGATCGATCGAACATGTGGGATGAGTGGCAGGTCCTGATCCATTCCGATAACCCCGACCTTCTCGAGATCCTGAAACTGGGGGCTCAGTTTCAGGCCTATTTCTCGACGATCGAGAGTGAGACCCTTCAAGCAGCGCGAACAGGCGGGAATGACGTGGACCCAGCTGGGAGACGCACTGGGAACGAGCCGCCAAGCCGTGTGGCAGCGAGCAACGACGTGGGACGCGTCACGCCGTCGGGTCCGACCGGCGGATCGGTCCCGCCCCGGTGAGGAAAGGCTCGCCAACCTCAAGAAGGCACAAGAAGACTGGGCCCAGCGAAGGGATCAAGTGGCGTCGGCAATGTTTGATCGAGAGCCCTAGTTCTGGCCGGCCGTACTGTCTCAGGACGTCGGGTCTGCCCGGTACCGGACACACAAGGAGCACTTCGGTGGGTCCACAATGGTCAGAGTCCCCGACCAAGGAGAGGTGAGGGAGATGGCCAAAGACGATGCCAAGCACGCAAAGGGAAGCACGAGCTCCCCGGGTGGCGAGTCGCTCGGTTTGCAGTGGCTCGACGACGTGGCCGACCACGACTTCGACGCCGCCCTGGCGTATCTGTCGCTGAAGTCCGATGAGAAACAGGCGGCGGCGGCTGTCGGACGCCTTCGCAAGGCTGAGGTCACCCGTCGTCGGGCCAACGACATCTTCCGCGCCTGCAGCCTGGTGGCACTGCCCCTCGACGATCCCGGTGTGCGCCGTGATCTACTCATCGCCGTCTCTGGCAAACGGCTGAGTCCCGTGCTGGTCGTCTCCAGCGGTGACGGCGGTGACATCGCCGACGGGTACCACCGGGTCTCTCTGGCCTACCACCTCGACCCCTTCGGTGACGTCCCCTTGCGTATCGGCGAGGCACCCTCCTGATTCCAAGCGTGGCCGAAACCTCGGCCGGTTGCTACCCACTAGCGGTCACTGAGCATCGTGGCGAGGGATCAGGATGAGGGGACGAGGGCGTCGACCGCCTCGTCGACCGAGGCGAAGAGGTGGTCGGCGCCGAGCTGTTGGAGCAGGGCGCCGTGCTTGAGGTCGTGGTGGACGAGGTGCGACGCCCGGGCGATCCCGAGGGCCACCCTCGCGCGGTCGAGTTCGGCGGTCGAGGTCCCTGAAGGCCTGAAGGCCCGGTGTAGTCGATGTCGGACATGGCGTCGGCATCGAGGACCACCGCGCGCACGGGCGGAGGCGCAGCATCGACGAGCTGGCGGATCGTGTAACCAGAATGTAGTCGGCGTTGCCGTACCAGAGCGGGGCGTAGACCAGGTAGACGAGGACCCCGGGACCTGCTCGGTCGTGCGGCCGATGTCGACCGGGATCCAGTGGTCGGTGCCCGGCTCACGCCCGAGGACGGTGTCGCGGGGCCGGGCGGACCGCCGGGTCCGGTCGGCCAGGGACAGGACCATGGCCACGAGCACGCCCTGCTCGATGCCGACCAAGGCGACGACGACGAGGGTGGAGCCGGCCAAGGCGAACTCGAGGCGGTCGAAGCGCAGGACCGTCCGCAGCTCGCCGACCCGGAACAGCTTGGTGGCGACGAACACCAGGGTGGCCCCCAAGCGTGGCCTGCGGCACGTCGGCGAGGGGCCGGTCAGCCACGACACGCACACCAACAGGACGACCAGCGGCCATGATGTTGGTGAGCTGCGAGCGCGACGCCCGACGCCGTCCAATGGCGGTGTTCGGCGGGCTGGCGTCCACCGCGAAGCGCGCCGATGAGCCCGGCGGCGACACTGCCCGGCCCCGACCCCGACCAGGTCCCGGTTGAAGTCGTCGGCGCGTTGATACCGTCAGCGCCCGAGGTCCCGGACGGTGGCTGCCGTCTGGGCGACGCACACAAAGGCGACGGTCAGCACCGTGGGCGACCAGCCGGCGGAACTGCGACCATGGGGCCGAGGGCAGGCGGAGGTGGGGAGGCCGCCGTGGACGGCACCGACGACCGCTACGCCGTGATGGGAGGCCAGTCCGAGGGCGTCGACGGCGACGATGGACAGGACCAGGCCCGCCCAGTGCTCCCGGGAAGCGGTGGTCGATCTGCTCGGCGCCGATGACGATCACGGCGAGCACGCCGAGCGGCGATGCCGACGCGACCAGCAGTTGATGTGGCCCGACTGGCGACCACTGGCGGACCCGTCCGATGGTCGTGGTCCCGCCGCCCGTCACCCCCGAGGATGACCGGGAGCTGGCGGACCACGATCTCGACGGCGATCCCGGCCAGGACCCCGGTGATCACCGGGGTGGAGAGGAACTCGGAGATCCACCCGAGACGGCAGAGACCGACGACGACGAGCAACGCGCCCACCAGCAGCGCGATAAAGGCCATCGGCCGAGCGCGTAGCCGGCAGTCCCCGCCGCCGCCACCGCGGCCGCCGCCGTGGCGAGGACCGGGGCGATGGTGGAGTCGGCCCCGACGGACAGGTGACGGTTTGGTGCCGAGGACGGCGTAGAGCAATGAGCCGGCGACGAAGGCGTAGAGGCCGACTGACCGCTGGCAGGTTCGCCAGCCGGGCGGTGGCCATCTGCGACGGAAGCGCCACCGCCACCAGGGTCAGGCCGGCCAGCGTGTCGGCGCCCAGCCAGGATCGCCGGTAGCCCCGCAACGTCGGCGGGACCCACCTGGTGTTCGCACGGACTCATTCTGATGACGATTCATGTGGTGGCCAAGAACCCCGATCTGGTTGACGAGCGCCCCGCAAGGCTAAACCGGACGGCGCTCGTAGATCGTCGCCTGCTCGTTACGATCACCGGCCGTACCCCGTGACGCCGGGCGGTCCCGAAACCAGAGCAGGAACTCGCCGGCTCCGGGCTCCGAGTACCGTTGACACGACGACGGTGCCGGGACCAGCTTGGGCCGGAGTCACCGTGGACTGCGCCGAGCCGGAGAGAGTGTCCGAGTTCTGGAGCCGGTTGCTCGATGCACCCGTTCGAACCATCGGTCTTCGGGGATGGTTAGAGAGTCGGGCCTACCGTTGCCGGCGGGCCCGTGATCACCTTTCAGCCGGTCGCAGAAGTGAAGACGGCGAGGAATCGTATCCACCTGGACCTCTTGGTCGACGAACTGGACGCGGCTGTCGAACTTGTTCGTGATCTCGGGGGGAGATCCACCGGCGAAACTCATCGGTACGACACCGGCATAGTTGTTGTCATGTGCGACTCCGAGGGAAACGAGTTCTGCCTGGTCGGACCGCCAACTCCCCGATGAAATGGAGTGTCGAACGGTTGCCGGACGGTCGCCGATATCGGCGTCGGGATCGGCGGCCCGCCGTTCAGTTCCCACCGGTCACTCTTGAGCTTTCGGGCCGGTGCGGCGATCACGTGCAGTTGAGACGCCATCCATTTGTACGGCTCGGTAGCACCGGCCCGTTCCTCCGCATCGAGCAAGAGGTCCAACTCCTCACGGCTCGGGGGAGGGGCGTCGGTCGGGATGGCATCGTTGAACACCCGCACCCCGTACCACGAGACCAAGTTCATGCCCACGGATGCCAGGGACGCCTCGATGTCCGGTATGTAGTCGGCCGTTGACCGGACCCCAAGTTCGTTCACGTAACCACTCGAACCAAATGCCGAAAGGGCGGCCGACCAGTCCCCTCTCAGCCCTGCGCGCATCGCAAGTGCATGGCGGTTCCGGAACGTAACAGACATCGTCCCTTCGTCCTTCAAGTGTCTCGCCAACATGCCGAGAGCTGGGGCCCGATCGTCCAGGTACATCATCACGCCGTGACAGCAGATCAGGTCGAACGTGCCGCCCTGGCACAGATCCTCGAGCTCGTCGAGTCGACCTTGCCGAGTCACGATGTCCAGGCCGTCGGAAACGGCTGCCTCGTTACACAACCGCAGAAGGTCGGCGGACGGATCGACCCCGGTGACGACACCACCCGGATGATGCCAGGCGCAGAGCCTGTGTTCCCCTGCCCGCAGCCCACATCGAGAACGGTCATCCCGTCCGCCACGAGCGGGGCGAGCTGTCGGGTGATCATCTCCTGGCGGATGACATTGCGTAGGTTGCCGAGGCGCTCGATCCAGCTGCTTTCGGCCGGCGTGAAGCGGGTCATGGGCCAATGCTCTCACTCCCCGCCGCCGCACTGATCCTCTGACCCTGTGCAGTTGGAGCCCCCCGTGAACAGGCGAAATCGGCACACGCCCTTCTCGACGGGCCGGGTCGATCCACTACCCTTGGGACGACGACGGCTTTGGCTCCCGTCAATTCGGCGAGTTATAGGCTCGAGTCGCAAGGAGAGGTGCGAGAGCGGCCGAATCGGACTCACTGCTAATGAGTTGACCTGGGTAACTGGGTCCGAGGGTTCAAATCCCTCCCTCTCCGCTCTGTGGTGTCGCGAGACATAAGCAACTCTGTCGCGAGACATCGTAGACACCCAGCTCACGGCGCCCAGGCCGGTGGGCTGCTCCCGCGTATCATGGGCAGTGGCCGCCTCTTCGGATACACCGTGCGTCCCGCCGGACCGGGGCGCCGATCGACCCTTCCCCGAGCGGTTCCGGCCGGCCCAGTCCTGGTTCCTCGCCGTGAGGGACCCCTGGTGGCCATGCACCGGTAGATTGTCCTGGTGGCCGAGCGGTACTGGATCGAGACGTTGGGCTGCCCGAAGAACCAGGTGGACTCGGACAAGTTGGTCGGGACCCTGGCCCGGACGGCTTCGAGGCGGCCGGCGCCCCGGACCAGGCCGACCTGGTGGTGGTCAACACCTGTGCCTTCATCGAGGCGGCCCGCCAGGAGTCGGTCGACACCGTGCTGGCCCTGTCCGACGCCCGCCGGGACGGGGCCCGACTGGTGGTCACCGGCTGCATGGCCGAGCGGTACGGCGACGAACTGGCCGAGGCCCTGCCCGAGGTCGACCTGGTGGCGCCGTTCGGGGCCGCGCTCACCGACCCCGCCGGCCCCGGATCGGGCGACGCCACCACCACCACCCCGGTCCCCCTCGGGACTCAAGCCCGATCGGGTCCGAGGCCACCGCCCGGTCCCGTCCTTCGACCTGTTGAACCTGCCCCGTCCGCCGGCGGCGGCACCGTGGTCCTACATCAAGGTGGCCGAGGGGTGCGATCGCAACTGTGGCTTCTGCGCCATCCCGTCGTTCCGGGGCAAGCAGCGGTCGCGGACGACCGAGTCGATCCTGGCCGAGGTGGACCAGCTCGGCGGACCCGACGGGATCCTGCAGGAGGTGGTGCTGGTGGCCCAGGACCTCTCGTCGTTCGCCCTCGACCGATCCGAGGGCCGGGCCGAGCCCGGCCTCGACGGGCCGGCCGTCGGGGGCAGCCGCCCCATCGTCGAGCTGGTGGCGGCGGTGGCGGCCCGGGTCCGGTGGATCCGGCTGCTCTACCTCTACCCGTCCACGCTCGACGACGCCCTGGTCGAGGCCATCCTGGCCACCGGCGTCCCCTACTTCGACCTCTCCCTCCAGCACGTGTCGCGGCCGCTGCTCAAGCGCATGCGCCGGTGGGGCGAGGGCGATCGGTTCCTCGACCGGATCGGGTCCATCCGCGCCGCCGAGCCGACGGCCGCCTTCCGCTCGTCGTTCATCGTCGGCTACCCGGGGGAGACCGAGGCCGATCACGACCAGCTGCTCGAGTGGATCGACGCCGCCCAGCTGGACTGGGTGGGCTTCTTCCCCTTCAGCAACGAGGTCGGCACCTACGCCGCCGGGCTCGCCGACCAGGTACCCGACGAGCTGGTGGCCGAGCGCCTGCGCGAGTGCACCGAGCTGCAGGACGCCATCACCGCCCGCCGTCGGGAGGAGCTGATCGGGGCGACGGTCGAGGTGCTGGTCGACGCACCCGGCGAGGGACGGACCTACCGGGAGGCGCCCGAGATCGACGGGATCGTCGCCGTCCCGCCCGACCTGCCGGTCGGATCCTTCGTCGGACGTGGTGGTCACCGGGGCCGACGGCCCGGACCTGGTCGCCGAGCTGCCGGCCGACGATCGGCCGCTCGTCCGGCGTCGGGACTGGTCGCCGGTGAGCGACGGCACCGGCGATTCCGGGCAGGGCCGTGCACCGACCGCCGCCGATGACCCGCGACCACCACCTTCGGGCCCTCGGCCCTCCTCACCCCGGCCAACGGGATCACCGTGCTGCGCCTGCTGGCCACCCCGGTCCTCATCGCCCTGATCATGCTGTGGGGAGCCAGCTGGTTCACCTTCGTCTTCGGCGGGCTGCTGGCCCTCTCCGACGGGATCGACGGCTGGCTGGCCCGCAAGCAGGGGACCACCCGCTCGGGGGCCTTCCTCGATCCGCTGGCCGACAAGGTGGTGGTGCTCGGCGCCCTGGTGGCCCTGGTGGCCAAAGGGATCGTGTGGTGGCTCCCGGTGGCCATCATCGCCGTGCGGGAGATCGCCATGAGCGTCTACCGCTCGGTGGTGGGACGCCACGGCGTCTCCATCCCGGCCCGCAACTCGGCCAAGCTGAAGACCCTCCTCCAGGACATCGCCATCGGCCTGTGCCTGGCCCCGCCCCTGGCCGGCCACACGTCGATCCTGTCCGCGGCGCATCTGGGTGGCCGCGGCCCTGACCGTGTTCACCGGCGCCCAGTACTTCGTCGACGGCCGGCGCCTGGCTCCGGCGGCTCGGACCGGGGCCGCTCGGCCGAGCCGGTCCGGTCGACGGCACGAGCTCGGCGGCCTGAGCCCATGCGGATCGAGATCGTCGCCGTCGGCACCGAGCTGCTCCTCGGGCAGATCGCCGACACCAACTCGAAGTGGATGGGGGAGCACCTGGCCGCCGTCGGCGTGGCCTCCCACTTCCACCAGGCCGTGGGCGACAACCACGAGCGCATCGTGCTGGCCTTCCGGACCGCGCTGGCCCGCAGCGACGGGGTCATCGTCTGCGGCGGGCTGGGCCCACCCACGACGACATCACCCGTGACGCCATCGCCGAGGTGATGAACGTCCCCCTGCGGCGGGACGACGGGGTGGTGGAGGCCATCCGGACCATGTTCGCGAGCCGGGGCCGGGAGATGCCCGACTCCAACCTGCGCCAGGCCGACGTGCCCGAGGGCGCCACCGATCATCCCCCAGACCAAGGGGACCGCCCCCGGGCTCATCTGCCCGGTCGGGCACAAGGTGATCTACGCCGTCCCCGGGGTGCCCTACGAGATGTCCGACATGTTCGAGCGGGCCATCGCCCCCGACCTGCGCCGGCGGATGGCCGAGCGGGGCGAGACCACCGGGGTCATCGCCAGCCGGGTCATCCGCACCTGGGGCATGAGCGAGTCGGGACTGGCCGAGACCCTGGCCGACCACATCGACGGGCTCGACGTCCCGACGGCGAGCCATCGGCCGGCGCCGGCCGCCGGCGGCCGGCCACCATCGCCTTTCTGGCCAGTGGCATCGAGGGGATCAAGGTCCGGGTCACCGTCCGGGCCGACGACGACGCCGACCGGCCGCCGCCCTGCTCGACGCCGAGGAGGCGGAGATCCGGCGCATCCTGCCGAGGCCGCCGGGGACGTGGTCTTCGGGATCGACGACGAGGCCATCGAGGACGCCGTGGCCCGGGTCCTGGTCGCCGAGGGCCTCACCCTGGGCCTGGCCGAGTCGCTCACCGGCGGGCTGGCCGCCTCGCGGCTGGTCAACGTGCCCGGGGCCAGCCGGTGGTTCCGGGGCTCGGTGGTGTCGTACGCCTCGGAGGTCAAGTTCGGCGTCCTCGGGCGTGCCCGAGGGCCCGGTGGTGTCCGAGGCGGCGGCCCGGGCCATGGCCGACGGCGCCCGCCGGGTCCTCGGAGCCGACGTGGGTCTGTCCATCACCGGGGTGGCCGGACCCGACCCCCAGGACGACCAGCCGCCCGGCACCGTGTTCGTGGGCCTGGCCCGTCCCGGGCACGACACCGAGTCGTTCGGCTTCACGGTGCCCGGCGACCGGGACCGGGTCCGCCAGTACGCCACCATCGCCGCCCTCGACCTGCTGCGCCGCCACTCGGCGGTCCGACCCCGGCCTGACGCGCGGGCCGACGCTCGGCCGGTCGACCGCTGGTGGCCGTCGTGCCGGCTGCGTGGCGGTGGTGGTGGCGCGGCGGTCGAGTGCCGCCGCCGGGGTCACCGGGATCCCACCGGCGCCAGCTCGACCCAGCTGTTGCCGGGCTGCAGGGTGATGGGCGCGCCGTTGGCGGCGGTCAGGGTGGCCGGCTGGGTGAGGCGTGGCGCGGCTCCAGGTGCCGGTGATGGCCACACCGTTGCGCATGACCACCACCGGGCCCGGTGCCGGTGGCGGTCACGTCCACCTCGTGGCCGCCCTCGCTGTTCTCCACCCACGGGCCGGTGGCGGTGGGCACGGTCATGATGACCACGTTGGTGGCCGCGGTCTGGGCCCCGTCGAGCAGCTTGTCCGGGTGGCCGGAGTAGGAGCGGAGGTAGGTGCCGGTGGCGGCGTTCCACTGCCAGGTCACGTCGGAGGTCGACGAGAAGGGGATGTGGACGCTGGTCCCCGAGCCGGCGACCGATCCCTTCGGGAGCGATGGCGGAGTAGTGGAAGATCGGCGCCGGCGGCGTGGTGTCGGTGGGGTCGAGGGCCCACAGGGTGGCCGTGTTCACGAAGGTGGAGTACGGGGCCACCCGGCCGGGCTGCTGGATGATGGCCGACCGTTGCCCCCGGAGTAGAGGTTCTTGTCGATGAGCGGTGACGCGGCGCAGCAGGGCGATCACCGGGTCGATGCCGCCGGCGTGGACGAAGAGGGGATCGGAGAACTGGGAGAGGATGCCGGCGTCGGGCTCACGGGCCGAGCGCAGGTCGCCGACCAGCGGTGCTCGCTGGCACTGGAACACGGCCAGCAGCCGGGTGATGGCGCCCTCGACCGGCTCCTCGAAGACGATGTCGGCCTGGTTGAGCCCGGCCGACGGCCGGTCGCCGGGGTAGTTGCCGATCTTGATCCCGAGGGCCGGGCGGGCCGGGACCGCCCCGCCCGGGGCCGGTGTGCCGGTCAGCGGGCAGGTGGCCGCCGGCGGTCGTCGGCGGCGGTGGTGGCCACGGCCGCGACCTTGGCCGCCGTGGTCGTTGTCGCCCGCCGGTGACCAGGACGGCGATGACCACGCCGACGACCACCACGGCGAGGCCGCCGAGCACGTACCACCAGGTGCGCGGACTGGGCCGCTGCGCGGCGCCTCCCGACGGGTCCGGACGGTGATCGGTCGTCAGGCACTGAGAGCCGAGGCTACCGCCAGGCACCGGTGGGGCAATCGGCGGATCCGTCGGGGCTCCGGTGCCGCTCCCGAAGTCGTACGCGTGACCGCAGGGGCTCCGCCGGGGATCCATCATCGAACATGCGTTCGGGTCTAGAGTGACCCCGTCGTCGACCGAGCGCAGCACAGTCATCGCAGTCGAATGCGTAGCAGGCGCAGCGATCGGCGCCGGATCCCGTTCCGGGCCCACCGAGCGAGTGTCACACCCTCTCCGTAGGGTCGGCACGGTCAAGTGAGCGACAGCATCGAGGAGAGTAGAAGACATGGAACGTGACAAGGCACTCGACATGGCCCTGGGCCAGATCGAGAAGCAGTTCGGCAAGGGCTCGATCATGCGCATGGGGGAGAACCTGCACATGAACATCGAGGCCATCCCGACCGGGGCGCTGGCCCTCGACCTGGCCCTCGGCATCGGCGGCCTCCCCCGGGGCCGGATCGTCGAGATCTTCGGGCCCGAGTCCTCGGGGAAGTCCACCCTGGCCATGCACGTGGTGGCCGAGGCCCAGCGCAACGGCGGCATCTGCGCCTACGTGGACGCCGAGCACGCCATGGACCCGGTCTACGCCAAGGCCATCGGCGTCAACATCGACGACCTGCTGATCTCCCAGCCCGACACGGGCGAGCAGGCGCTGGAGATCGCCGACATGCTCATCCGGTCGGGGGCGCTCGACGTGCTGGTCATCGACTCGGTGGCCGCGCTGACCCCACGGGCGGAGATCGAGGGGGAGATGGGCGACACCCACGTCGGCCTCCAGGCCCGCCTGATGTCCCAGGCGCTGCGCAAGCTGACCGGCACGCTGTCGAAGTCGCGGACCATCGCCATCTTCATCAACCAGCTCCGGGAGAAGATCGGGGTCATGTACGGATCGCCCGAGGTCACCCCCGGGGGCCGGGCCCTCAAGTTCTACTCGTCGGTCCGCCTGGACATCCGCCGCATCGAGACCATCAAGGACGGTGCCGACCAGGTCGGCAACCGGACCCGGGTCAAGGTGGTCAAGAACAAGTGCTCGCCCCCGTTCAAGCAGGCCGAGTTCGACATCACCTTCGGACGGGGCATCAGCCGCGAGGGCTCGCTCCTCGACGTCGGCGTGGAGCTCGGGTTCATCAAGAAGTCGGGCGCCTGGTTCACCTACGAGGGCGAGCAGCTGGGCCAGGGTCGGGAGAACGTCAAGACCTTCCTGATCGAGAACCCCCAGCTCATGGCCGAGGTCGATGAGCGGATCCGTGAGCACCTGGCCGCCCTGAATGCGGTCGAGGCCGAAGAGGCCTCGGCCGCCCTGCCCGACACTGGCGACCTCCTCTCGACCTCGACGACCAGCCCATCACCCTCAGCGAGTAAGGCCGGCGTGAGCCGGTCGGGGCCGATCCTCGATCCATCGGCTACAGCCCGCAGGTTTGGTGACGACAGGCCCGGGGTAGCTCCCACCCCCTTCGCCGGCCCGGGACGCATCCCATGCGTCCCGGGCTGCTGCGTTCTAGGGCCGGCGTTGACCGGTCATGTGCGGCGCCGCGGTTCGGAGCGGCTGACGAGACCCGGGGCGTAGACGGTCGTCCAGTTGCCCTGGGAGGGCTGGGTGCCGCTGGCCGGGCCGGTCCCGATGACGGAGTAGAGGTTCTCCATGATGGCCAGGAGGGTTCGGTCACCGCCGGGCGTGGCGTCGGGTACCACGTTGGGCGGGATCAGCGAGCTGTTGGACAGGGCGCCGACCCAGTTGGCGTTGCCGGTGGCGAACACCCCGCCACCATTGGCACCGTGTACCAGGTCACGTCGGAGTAGTTGTTGCCGCGGTTGGGCACGACGGAGTGGGCGATCACGTCCGAGGTTGGCCGGGCCCGAGTTCGGCACGTACCGGTCGAACTCCCCCTGGACCGCCTTGGGCAGGCGGAGGTTGGCGGGGAGGGCGATGCCCTCGAGGACCCACGACGCCGGGTCGGTGACCACCATGTCGGCCTGGGCCTCGATGTCCTGGTAGGTGCGAGCCGATCAGCTGGGACTCCGGGCGCGACACCGGGGCCTGGGGCCAGTTGACGGTGACCAGGGCCGGATTCTGACCTGGTCATCGGGTCCTCGGCGGCCGACTTGTAGCAGACCTGGTGCCGGTCGGGACCCACGGGCGACGGCTCGAAGCGGATCTGGCGGTAGCAGGCGTTGGCGCCGAGGAAGGCCAGGTTGACGCCGGCCGCCAGCGCCGCGGCGGCACCGTCCCGCATCGGCGTGACCAGTACTCGTCGTGCCCCAGGCTGACCAGGGCCCGGTGGTTGCCGAGCAGCTCGGGCTGGGCGTGGAGGTCGATGTCGGTCCAGTAGGTGACGTCGAGGCCCAGCTGCTCGGCCTGGTAGATCACCGGGAGCTCGTTGCCGACGAAGTCGGCGGCCCCGATGCCCAGTCGTGGTCGTAGGGGCGGTCGAAGGAGACGACCCGGGCCCGGTCGGCGTAGGTCCCCCGCCCGGGTCGTGGGTGTAGGAGAGGGCGTGGTTGCGGTTGCCGTAGTAGAGGCTGTAACCGCCCCACCGGTTGTAGGCCTGCCAGGTGGTGACGCTGTGCTGGATCACGATGGCGGCCCGGGACGCGTCGTCGCGGACGCACAGCGGGACGAACTGCTGCTCGCCGGTGGCGCCCACCAGCTTCAACAGGTAGGCGCCGGGTGGCCAGTGTTCGTCGATGGGCACGGTGAGCGACGGATTCCACTGGCACTCGATGGTGTTGGTCGTCGGGGTCAGCGAGGGTGGGGCCTGCTTGGTGCCCGGGCAGTTCCGTCGGACTGCCAGACCAGGCGACCGCCGATGCCCTGGTAGTAGCCCATCCGGTAGGCCTCGACATGGAACGAGGGTGCCGTCGGTGCTGACGTACAGCGTGACGGTGTCGCCGACCACGGCACTGACCTGGCTGGCGTAGCCCTCGATGTCCCCGGCCTGCTGGGGCGTCGTCACCCACCAGGCGTGCCCGGTCTTGGCGTTCTCGGCGACGATGGCCGGTGAGATGGGGAGCGCGGGGTCGGTGGCCGGAGTGCCCGCGGAGGCCAATTGGTCGATCGCCGTCGACGTCGGAAATGTGGGCAGGAGGTCGGCGTCGGCACCCCCCGACGGCCGGGTGGCGGCACGGTGCCTCTTGTAGTCCGACGAGGCCCAGGGCTGCGGCTGCGGCTCGCGGCTGCTCCCGCCGCCACCCAGCCGATGAATCGACGCCGGCTTACCGGGTGCTTGCTGCCCTTCCCGTGGGCGTGCCGGGGCCTTGTCCCGCGCCCGGTGGGCTCGGGGCCGCCGTCGCCGTCCTGATCTGCCGACTCGGACTGGTCGTCCTCTTCTGTCCGGCCCGGCTTCGTCGTCCTCATCCTCGGCCGAGGCCCGGCCGTCACTTTCCACCCCGGCCGCCCGGGTCGTCGACCTCGCCTCGGCCGTCTCGGGGATCACCCTGTTCCTCGGCGCGGCCGAGCTCGTCGTCGGCTGCTTCGGTCATGTCAGGCGTCTCCGGGCGCCGGGGCGGCCGTCGGTGCGCCCACAGCGGTACTGCCGCCGACTACCGGATAGGGCGAGATCACACATACACACTACTGAGCGGCCAACTCCCGGGCCGGCCAGGGGATTGTGTCCGCACCAGCCTCGGTGGCGTCGGCCCGATGACCCGCTTACGCTCGGCGGCGGCACGGTCCACCGACGAAAGTGAGCAGTCCATGCAGTTCGGCATCATCCCTCCGGTGCGCACCGGGGTCACCGCCGATCCGGCCTGGATGACCTCGTTCGCCCGCCACGCCGAAGCCTGCGGCTTCGAGTCGGTGGTGCTGGTGGAGCACGCCGTGGTGGTCTCCGACTACCAGAGCACCTATCCCTACGCCTCGTCGGGGAAGATGCCCCTGCCCGACGACTGCCGGATCCCCGATCCGCTGGACCTGATGGCCTACCTGGCCGCCGTCACCGACACCATCACGCTGGCCACCGGGGTGCTGGTCGCCCCCAACCATCAGGCCGTGGTCCTGGCCAAGCGGATCGCCACCGTCGACGTGCTGTCGCGGGGGACGGGTCCGCATGTGCCTCGGGGTCGGGTGGATGGACGAGGAGCTGCCGGGCCACCGGGGCCGACCCCCGTAGCCGGGGACGCCGCACCGACGAGACCATCGCCGCCCTGCGGGCCCTGTGGTCCGACTGCCGGCCCCGACGGTGCCGACTTCGACGGGCGAGTTCGTCTCGTTCCACCACGCCCACTCGTTCCCCAAGCCGGTGCGGCCGGGCGGCGTCCCCATCCACATCGGCGGCCACAGCGCAGGCCGCCGCCCGACGGGCCGGCCGGCTCGGCGACGGGTTCCAGCCCCTCGGGCTCGACCCACGAACTGCTGGACCACCCGCTTGGCCCAGCTGCGGCGAGGCGGCCGAGGAGGCGGGCCGCGACCCCGGCGCCGATCGAGCTCTCCCTGTCGGGCTACCTTCCGACCACCACCGAGCACGACGTCGACCGAGGCCGAGGCGCACGGGGCACACCGGCTGGTGGTGTCCACCTCCATGTCCGGCGACCTGTCGAGATCGACGACGAGCTGTCGGCCTTCGCCGAGCGGTTCGGCCTGCAGCCCCCGGACCGTCCGTGACCCCGACCGGCGCCGGTCGGACCCGGGCCGCCGGTGGGAGGACGAGGCCGCTCTTCGATCCCTGTCGGTGGCCTATGCCGCCGCCGCCGACGACCGTGACGGCGCGCGCTTCGCCGAACTGTTCGTCGCCGACGGGACGCTGGTGGTCCCCGAGTACCCCGACGATCTCCGGCCGGTCGTCCGTCAGCCGGGCCGCGAGGCCCTCCGCCTGGTGCCCGAGGCCCTGCGCCGATACGAGCGGACCTTCCACCAGGTGACCAACACCAGATTCACCGTGGAGGGCGACGAGGCCTCGGGCGAGGTCCAGTGCACCGCCCACCATCTGTCGGGATCCGGGCCAGCCGGCCGAGGCTCCCGGGACCCGGGTCGACCGGGGACGGGTCGACGCGGGATGGGCCGACGTGGATCGACCATGTCTGGTTCATCCGCTACCGCGACGAGTACGTCCGGACGCCCGACGGGGTGGAGGTTCGTACGCCGGGTCCTCGACCTCCAGTGGGTCGAGGACCACGCCGTGGCCCGGCCGGGCCGCTCCTGCCGGCCCCTCGATCGGGCCGGCGGGTGCTCAGCCGACCGGCACCGGCGCGGGCGGTGGCGTTCCCACGTAACGGGCCGCCGGTCGGATCAGACGGTTGTCGGCGGCCTGCTCCATGACGTGGGTCGCCCACCCGATGGTGCGGCTGGCGGCGAAGGTCGGGGTGAACATCTCCCGGGGGATGCCGCAGGTGTGCATGACCACCCCGGCGAAGAACTCCACGTTGGTGTAGAGCCGCCGCCCCGGCTTGAGCTCGGCCAGAACGTCGACGCGTGGTGCGCTCGACCTGCTCGGCGAAGTCGACGAGATCGCCCGCCGAGCGACCGGGCCACCTCCCGGAGGAAGACCGACCGGGGGTCGTCGGTCTTGTAGACCCGGTGGCCGAAGCCCATGATCCGGTCGCCCCGGGCCACCGCGTCGCGGATCCAGGCCTCGGCCCGGTCGGGGGTGCCGATGGCATCCAGCATGTCCAGGGCCCGGCTGGGGGCCCCGCCGTGGAGCGGTCCCGACAGCGCCCCGATGGCCCCGACGATGGCCGCGGCCAGGTCGGCCCCGGTCGAGGCGATGACCCGGGCGGTGAAGGTGGAGGCGTTGAAGCCGTGGTCGATGGTGAGTATCAGGTACTGCTCGATGGCCCGGGCACGTGGCGGCGGGCGCCTCGTCCCCGTCAGCATCCACAGGTAGTTGGCCGCGTAGGGGAGGTCGGGGCGCGGGCGGCACCGGCTGGTGACCCGAGCGCAAGCCGGTGGATGGCGGTCAGGATGGTGGGCACCACCGCGCCCAGCCGGAGGGCCTGGGCCCGCAGCTCCTCGTGGCCGATGTCGTGACCGGGCCGCCAGCCCAGTTCGGCCCCGAGCAGCGAGACTCGCGGTGCGCAGGGCGTCGAGCGGTGACGCCGGCGACGGCCATCGCCGGCAGCAGTGCGGCCACGCCCGGCGGCAGCGCCCGCAGCGACGCCACCTCGTCGGCGAAGCGGGCGGCGGCGGCTCGGTCGGGGAGGGCGCCATCGAACAGCAGTTGCCAGACGTCCTCCAGCGAGCGCCGGGCGGCCAGCTCGGTGGCCGAGTACTGCCGGTAGTGGAAGAACCCCTCCTGGCCCCGGACGTCACCGACCGACGTCTCGGCCACCACCACGCCCTCCAGCCCCCGCGGCACGTCGACGCCGGCCTCGTCGGCCGGTCGGATCTGGGCCACGGCCAGCAGGTCCCGGATCGACACCACCCCCACCAGCGAGCCGTGGTCGACCACCGGCAGGTGGCGGTAGTGGTGATGGCTGAGCCCGGCCCAGGCCGCCCCGACCTCCTCGTCGAGAGCCAGCACGTCGGGGTCGGGGGTCATCCAGCGCCGGACCGGTTCGGTGCGGGGGTCGGCCTGGGCGGCGGACGCCCGGAGCAGGTCCCGCTCGGTGAGGATCCCCACGATCGGCCCGCGGTCGGTGACGATCACCGAGCCGATCTGGCGTCCGTCCATTACCGAGGTGGCCTCGGTCAGGGACATGGCGGCCGAGCAGGTCACCGGCGGGGACGACATCACGTCTTGGACTGCGGTGGACATGGGCTTGCTCCTCATTTGTTCTGCGTCTGTCGTGCGGCGTCTGTCGTTCGGCGTCGAGTGGCGGGGGCCGCTCTGGTGCAAGTCTGACGGCTCCTCGGCGTTGTGTAAATGTTGATCAAGTCAATGTCAACTACCATGTCGGCCATGGCCCGGATGCTCGAGAGCGAAGAGGCGGCCCGGAGGCTGGGAGTGAAGGTGGCCACGCTCTACGCCTACGTGAGCCGCGGGCTGCTCGTCTCCCATCCGGACCCGACCGGCCACCGACGGAGCCTCTTCGACGTGGACGAGGTCGAGCGGATGGCCCGCCGCTCCCGGGGGGCGAGGGCGGTGGAGACCCGGATGGCCACCATCACCACCGGAGTCACCCAGCTGACCGACGAGGGGCCGGTCTACCGCGGCCAGCGGGCGGTGGACCTGGCCACCTCGGCCGCGTTCGAGGAGGTGGCGGCCCTGCTGTGGCGCCAGCCTGACCCGGGCCAGATCTGGGAGCCGGTCGATCTGGGTCCGCCCCCCGAGATCGGGACGTCGGACCGGATGCGGTGGGCGGTGGTCATGGCCGGTGCCGGCGATCCGCTCCGGGCCGACCTGCGGCCCGAGGTGGTTTGGGAGAAGGCGGCCAGTATGGCGGCCACCATGGTCGAGGTGCTCCCTGGGCCGGGGGCCGGTCACTCCCGGTCGGCCGGCGACCGTAGGGGAGTCACCCCCGCCGGTGCCGGCCCATCCTCCGACCAGGGCCTGGTGCTGGCCGACGGACGCCGTCGCCCCGGCTCGATGGCCGAGCGCCTGACCGCGAGACTGTGCCGGGCACCCGACCAGGCCGTGGTGCGATGGGTGAACGCGGCTCTGGTCCTCATGGCCGACCACGAGCTGGCCACGTCGACCCTGGCGGTGCGGGTGGCCGGCTCCACCCGGGCCGACCCCTACGACGTCCTCCTGGCCGGCATGGGCACCATCGCCGGACCGTTGCACGGGGGCGCCAGTCAACTGGCCTACGGCCTGCTACTCGACGCCGAGCGCCACGGCGTGGAGCGGGCCGTCGACGACACCCTCCGTTGGCAGGGCAAGCTGCCCGGCTTCGGTCACTCGGTCTACAAAACGGGTGATGCCCGTTTCGATGTGCTCTTCGACCTCCTCGGCCAGAGCGCCACTGCCGAACGGGTCGAGATGGTCTCCTCGTTGGTCGCCCTGACCGGTGACCACGGCATCCCGCCTCCCAACGTCGATCTCGCCCTGGCCGCCATGGCGTGGGCCACCGGCATGCCTCCCGACGCCGGGCGCATGGTGTTCACGGTGGCCCGCGTGGCCGGATGGGTCGCCCACTACCTCGAGGAGCTCGACGAGCGTCCCCTCCGGTACCGGGCTCGGGCCGTCTACGCGGTGTCGGCGCCGGACCAGGAGGGGCACCAGCCCGGTCGCCGGAACTGAGTCAAAACCGGGTGGCGCGGGCCCTACGCTTCGGCCATGGGGCGCCCCGCCGATCTGTGCGCCGTGGCCGGGGCCCTCGACGTCGCCTCCGTCCTGGTGTTCGTGGCCATCGGGCGGGCTGACCACACCGACGGTGTGACCGTCGCCGGGGTGGCCTCCACCTCGTGGCGCTTTCTGGTCGGGGCCGCGTTCGGATGGCAGTGCGCTCTGGCGTGGCGGCGGCCGCTCCAGGTGGTGCCCACCGGGCTGGTCATCTGGCTCTCGTGCGTGGCCGAGGGCATGGTCCTGCGGGTGGTGTCCGGCCAGGGCACGGCGCCCGCGTTCATCATCGTGGCGCTCGCATTCCTCGGCTTGGAGTTGCTGGGCTGGCGGGGTCTGGCCTCGCTGCTCCGGCGACGAGCCCGGTAGAGGCCGGGTGCCGGGACGGGCCCGGACGTTCGACCGCCGCCGGCTATGGACGTGGGCGTTACGCTCTCGCGCCATGCCAGGTCCGTGTTGTTCCCCGGGCCGGGGGGAGCCGTCGGTGCCGCCGCCCGGACGAGCCACGGTGCCGGTCGGCGGTCCCCGCCCCGGATCGCTGGTGACGCTGCCCGCCGGTCGCTTCCGGGTCGGTGACGAGTCGGAGTGGGCCGAGCCGGCTGACGGCGAGGGCCCGGTCCGCGACGTGGAGCTGATCTCGTACTCGATCGACCGCTATGCCGTCACCAATCAGGAGTTCGAAGTGTTCGTCGACGCCACCGGCTGGCGCACCGACGCCGAGCAGTACGGCTGGTCGTTCGTGTTCGGCGGGCTACTCCCCGACGAGTTCCCGCCGACCCGGGGGATCGAGGGCGCTCCGTGGTGGCGCCAGGTCATGGGGGCCGACTGGCGCCACCCCGAGGGTCCGGGGTCGGACTGCTCGGACCGGACCCTCCATCCGGTCGTCCACGTGTCGTGGAACGATGCCCGGGCCTACTGCGCCTGGTCGGGCACCCGCCTCCCCTCCGAGACCGAGTGGGAGGTGGCCGCCCGCGGTGGTCTCGAGGGCCAACCCTTCCCGTGGGGAGATGAGCTCGAGCCCGGGGGCAGTCATCGGATGAACGTCTTCCAGGGCGAGTTTCCCGGTGGCAACACCGGCGCCGACGGGTACCTGGGCACGGCTCCGGTCGATGCCTTCGAGCCGAACGGCTACGGCCTCTACAACACCTGCGGCAACGTGTGGGAGTGGTGCGCCGACCATTTCGACGCCGGCTCCGGCCCGCCGCCCCGGGGATTCCGGGTCCAGCGGGGAGGGTCCTACCTGTGCCACGCCTCGTACTGCCGCCGCTACCGGGTGTCGGCCCGGGTCGGGAGCGAGCCGGACAGCTCGACTGGCAACGTCGGCTTCCGGGTGGCCGCCGATCCCTGAACCGGGGTCCCGCCGAGCTGTGAGTGGGGCGTTGATCCCGGTACACCTCCAGCCGGGTCGGCGGGCGTAATCTTCCAAGGACCGGACGGCCTTCCCTTCCGTCCCGTCCCGTCAGGAGAGTGAGATGACCGAGCCCCCCGCCACAGCTCCGGAGCCGCCAGGGATGACCGCGACCGCACCCGTCCCGGCCCTGGATCCGAAGACGACGGCGCAGCTGGCCGGTAGCCGGTACCTGATCCGGTTCGAGGAGGACACCCTCAGACACCGTCCGCTGTGGATCAGGGTGATCATCGAGTTCGTGGGCACCTTCATCCTGGTGACGGTGGCCGCCGGCGCCGGTGTCATCGACCACTACGCCGGGGGCGGTCCGATCAGCCGGACGGCGGCGGTGGTCGCGCCGGGGGCGGTGGTGATGGCGTTGATCTATGCCCTGGGACCGCTGTCGGGGCTGCACATCAACCCCGCCGTCACCCTGGCCTTCTCCGCCCGGGGCGTCTTCAAGTGGGCGTGGGTGGTGCCCTACGTGGTGGTCCAGCTGGCCGGGGCGGTCTGTGCCGCCCTGTTCCTCCAGGCCATGTACGGCGACGTCGCCGCCGGCGGGAACTACCCGATCGCCAAACCGGGGGGCGACTGGCGTTCGTTGGTGATGGAGACGGTCCTCACCGCCATCCTGGTCACCGTGATCCTCAACACCGCCACCGGCTACCGGAGCATCGGCCACAACGCGGCCCTGGCCGTTGGCTCGACCGTCGCCCTCCTCGGGCTGTTCGCCAGCCCGATAAGCGGCGCCTCGATGAACCCGGTGCGCACGTTGGGCCCCGACATCATCAGCCTCAACTTCACCGGCTGGTGGATCTACATCGCCGGTCCGGTGGTCGGTGCCGCCATCGCGGTGATGCTGATCGGCCTGGTGCGGGGCCTGCCCGATCAGGACGAGCGGGAGGCCGCCGAGGGGGGCGCCCTCCCCATCGAGCGGTAGGTGGGTCGCCCGGCCGGCCGGTGATTTGGTCCGTGCTCGGCCGGGGCCACGTTCACCGGGAAGCCGGCCTTGACCATCGGCCAATTGGTCTAAATAACCTGGCGGGCTCAAGGGGTCCACGCACTGCCTTGGTGAGTTACCGACACTGGTCGGGACAAAACCAAGGAGGTTGAACGTGGCACCGATGTTGACCTTGGAACAAAAGAGGATGGCGGCCCGTCTGTGGGCTCAGGGCGGGACTGGAAGGAGATCGCTCGAGCCTGTGACTGCTCGGTGAGCTCGATCCTCTACGTCTCTCGCTTGTCGTCCGCGGACGATCCCCTGGTCGGGAGGGGTTCGCTCCCCTTCGGGTGGAGCCCGGGACCGGGCCGGTCGACCGGGCCCCATCCACCATCAGCCGGGAGGTGGGGGCAAACGGGGGACGAAGTGGGTACCGGCCGTGGGCCGCATACTTACGGGCGAAGGACCGGGCCCGCCGTCCCAAGCTCACCAAACTGGCCTCCAGCCCTGGGCTCTTGGGCGATGTGGTCGAGGGCCTGCAGAAGTTCTGGTCCCCCGAAGAGATCGCCCAACGCTTGCGTCTCGACCACCCAGACGATCCGATGAGGCAGGTGAGCCACGAGACCATCTACCAGTCCCTCTATGTCCAAGGCCGGGGCGAGCTCCGCCGGGAACTGGCCCGATGCCTACGCTCGGGACGGGCCCACCGCCGGCCCCAGGGCCGGGTCAACACCCAAGGGAGGATCCCCGGCATGGTGAACATCAGCCAACGGCCCGCCGAGGCTGAGGACAAGTCCGTCCCCGGTCACTGGGAGGGCGACCTCATCATGGGCAAGGACAACCGCTCGGCGGTCGGGACCCTGGTGGAGCGGTCCACCCGCTTCGTCATCTTGTTGCACCTGGGCGAGGGCAAGGACGCCTTCTCGGTGCAACAGGCCATGCAGCGGGCCATCGCCACCCTCCCCGAGAAGCTGGTCAAGACCATCACCTGGGACCAGGGTGCCGAGATGGCTCGCCACCTCGACTTCACGATCGCCACCAATGTCCCCGTCTACTTCTGTGACCCCCACAGCCCCTGGCAGCGGGGAGCCAACGAGAACACCAACGGGCTCTTGCGCCAATACATGCCCAAGGGCACCGACCTCTCGAAATACGCGCCCGAGGACCTCGACTGGATCGCCTGGAGCCTCAACGACCGGCCTCGCAAGACGCTCGAATTTCTGAAACCATCAGAGAAGCTCGCCGAGTTCCTTGCGCAGACCCCCTGAACCCGCCCCTACCGGTGGTATGTGACATACCCATCCCGCGCTAATCCGAAATGATCGGCTGGCGCAGGCTGAGCCGGTCTGGCAGGTCGGCCCGGACCCGAGATCCGCTTCTACCCTCCGGAGATCGGTGTGCCGCGGTAGCAGCCGATCGTGTAGGGGTACTCGACGGTCGCGTCGTAGTGGTAGACGTCTTGGACCTTGCCGTTCCACAGCACGGGGGACGTCCTGCCGTGGCAGGCATCGAGGTCGGTGTTGGTGAGCAGGGACCCCGCCGCGGTGCGCTCTACGTAGATGCCGTACCCGTCGGCGGCGTAGCCGACCAGTGTCGACCGGCCTTTGGCGTCGGACACGATGCACGAGGGCACCTGGTGGTGATGGAGGATCCCGGCCTGCTGGGGATGCTCCTGACAGCTGTCGAGCACTTCGTGGGCGCCAGCATCGCGTCCCTCACCGTCGAGGGCATCGAACAGGTAGACACCGTCGTCGAGGACGCCGATGGGTCCGAGGCCGAGGCAGTTCGGGTGGGCGGCCGCGGCCGGGTTGAGGGGGAGCTGCCACGAGATCGACTGGGAGGTAACCGAGTTTGGATTCCGGTCGTAGGCATAGGCCGGGTCGGTCGAACTGATAGGGAACGTGCCGGTGGTGTGATCGATGGGCAGATCGTTGCCGGTGATGATCCGATTGCTGCCGCTCACGGTCACCGAGTATTTGGCCTGCGGCCGCGAGACCGAACCCTCCACCGCGAGCTTCGTCAACGAGTCCCACGTCTTGGTCGAGGTGTCGATCCACGGACCGTCGACCTGGGCCCCGCCGGCCGCAGACGAAAAGTTGGTGACGCAGGAGTCGACGTATCCCACCTCGGGCGTGGACGAGACGTGGCCGTCACCGAGCGGCACCGCCGCCGGATTGATGTATCCGGTCGAGGTCACGGTGGTGGCCTGGTGCGACGGGCCGGCGGCGGTGGTCGACGACGACGCCGAGGTCGAAGTCGAGGAGGCCGTGCTGCCGGAACCACATGCTGTCGCCAACAAGGCGACGAGCGCTACCGTTGCCGGCACCGCCGGGAGCCCGTGGAAGGGTCGCATCCCCATCTCCTGTGGTCGATCGTCGGAGCCCAGCCGGCCGCTGTTGCCACCGGGGGGCTTCATTCTCTTCCACGACGGCGGGCGGTACGTGCACCCCTCCGTGATGGTCGTCGGAGCTCGATTCGAAGGCCGCACACCGTCAGGTGTCAGAAGTGGCGATCAGTACTTCCTCCCCCATGTCACCTCAAGGCCTCGGACGTCATCGTCCTCGTCGCGCAGGACATCCCCGTCGACGTAGCCGAGCCCGGCGAGTTCGTCAGCGAGGGTGTCGGCCTGGTCGCCGCCAAGTTCCAGCAAGAGCGCCCCGCCGGGCCGGAGGAAGCGGGGGCTCTCGACCAGGACGCGCCGGAGGATCTCCAAGCCGTCGCGGCCACCGTCATAGGGCACCGGCGATTCGAACTCCAGCGTGCCGTGCGGCAGAAGGGCCAGGTCTGCTGTCGGCACGTAGGGGACCACGCCGACGACCACATCGACCTGGCTCTGGAGCGCAGATGGGATCGGCCCGAACAGGTCGCCGCGGTAGGCATCGATTCCGTTGGAGATGGCACAGGCGACGGCGCGCTGGTCACGGTCGGATGCGACGATCTGGGCCCGGGGGTGGGCCCTGGCCAGAACGGCGGCGATGGCACCGGCACCGGTACACACATCGATGGCCGCACCGTCCGGCGGGAGACGGGACGCGGCCCGGCGGGCCAACGGCTCACTCTGCCAACGCGGAACGTAGACGCCCGGATCGACCAGGATGTCTGCACCGCAAAACCGGACGCTCCCGGTGATCCAGGCCAGTGGCTCCCCGGTGAGGCGACGGTCGACCAGCGAATCGAGGCGGACGGCGTCTCCGCCGGCACAGGCGATGAGGGCTTCCGCCTCGTCCTCGGCGGCGACGAATCCGGCCCCGGCCAGCTCCCGGGCCAGCGAGGTCCGGTCCCGTTCCGTCGGCATTCCGCCATTGAACCAGGCGAGTGCATCCCTCCCCGCTGGTTGCCGCCAGCAGAGCTTGGACGAGTCGGGAGATCGGGCGCCGACAAGGCCCCCGGGGTGACCAATCGTTCATCCAAGGGTCACCTTCTCAGAATGCAGGGGTCTCGCCGGTAAAGTTCGGGGGTGGATGCCACTATCCGGGTTCACCTAGGCTCTGGCCTGGAGGGGGGGCGAATGCCCAGTTCGAGTGATGCCCGTAGGGGGCCCAGTCGCAAGATGTCCAAGAGGAAGCACCCGGGTTCCCTGGTGTGCTCGTTGGCAGCCCTGGCCACTCTGGTAGTGGGGCTGGTGCTGGCGCCGTCGCCATCCTCGGCGTCTCCAGTCAAGGCCAAGGCGTCGTTGACCAGCGCGCCCGGCAGGATCACCTGTGACTACGCAGCCACGGTGAAGTTCTCACCGTCGCTGACTCCCGCCGCCGGCGGCACCGCGGCCTCGTCGGTCAAGGGATCGACCACCAGCTGCGCTGCCACCAGCAGTGGGATCGCCATTACCACCGGCAAGATCTCCGGTTCGTTGTCCAAGAGCCCGTTCACCTGCCAAGGGGCCGCCACCAACCCGTCGGCCGTGCTCGGGATCAAGTGGAAGGGCACCTACTTCGGGTATACGGACAAGTTCACCGGCACCATCGTGGGCGGCACCAGCGCCGCCGGGTCGTTCTCCGGCCCGGCCAGTGTCACGGTGACATCGCCAGCATCCAGCTCCCTTGCCCCCGGCTGCGCCAGCAAGCACGGTTTGAAGAAATTCGAAATCACCGGATCCATCACCCTCGGGTCCCCGGTGGACGTCGTAAAGGTCGTTCCGTATGGGCCCAATCCGAGTGGAACTCACTGGACGGCTCCGTCCGGCAACGTTCCCTGGCAGTGGTACCTGGCCGGCTCGCTCGATCTCAGTAGTGCAAAAGAGATGGGCACCAACGACACGCTCCCCAACGGGAGCCCGGCCCCGGATCCCGTCGTGTACGACATCGACGCGATCGAAAACCCGGCCTCGACCGTGACGGCGCTCCATGATGTCGGTGACCGGGCCATCTGTTACATCGAGGTCGGTTCGGCCGGCAACTACTACTCGGCCGCCGACGAAGGCATCCGCGTCACCTACTTCGACCAGCTCCAGGCGGACGGGGATCTGGGCGCCAAACTGAGCGGCTACCCGGAGTACTTCTTGAACATCGACAGCCCGTCAACGGTTTCCATCATCGAGGCCATGATCCAACAGCAGTGCTCGAACAAGGGGTTCGACGCGGTAGAGACCGACCTCGACGAGACCTTCGGCACCAACGAGGGGACGACCGGGTTCGACATCACCGAGCAGGACGAGCAGAACTACCTCACCACGCTGGCCGAATATATGCACGGGCTCGGTCTGGGATGGATCGCCAAGAACCTCGACGACACCGGCGACAATTTCGCCACCACCATGGAACCATTTGCAGACGGGATCATCTCCGAGCAGTGCAATCAGTACGGCACCTGCGGACGCCTCGACGCCTACCTGCAGAACGGCAAGGCCGTCTTCAACGCCGAGTACCAGTCCTCGCTCTACCCGCCCTTCTGTACCTCGGACGACAAAGCAGGGATCAACGGCGCGCTGTTCGATGTCAGCCTCGACGGCACCCGCTCGCCCTGCCCCGGTCCGTAACCGAGCCGCGTCCAACCCGGCGGAGCGACCGGCCTCCGGCCCGGATTCCGGTAGCGTCGAGTCGTGCCCGAAGGTGGAGGCTCCGAAGAAGTCGACTCGTTCCTGCGGTCGTTGGGTGCCACTCAAGAACAGATCGACATCGCCTGGCGCGAGCTCCATGTCGCCGGACTGGCCGGTGATCTCGTCTATGCCGAGGGTGCCCACCTGAGTGCCCGGGATCTGGCGTCGATGGCCGGTACCGATGTGGAAGGTGTCCTTTCGATGTGGCGAACGCTCGGCATCGTGGTCCCCGATCCCGATCGGGTGATGTTCACCGACCGCGACGCCGACGTCTCGTCTTTTTTGCTGGAGGAGAATCCGGTCGGCCCCCACGGCCTCGAACTGTTGCGGGTGCTGGGCACTTCGCTGTCGCGGGTGGCCGAGGCGGCCGTCTCGGTCTACGTCCAGACTCAGGAGCCCAAGTTGGACTCGTCCGAGGTCGATCTCTTGGTCTGGGCCAAGGACTTGGTGGCCGTCAGCTCGGCCGCAGTGCGGCTCGGCGACTCGATGGGACCCATCTTCACCCATCACATGCGCGACGCCATCGACCGTCAGCGGTTCGCCCAGGCCGGGGTGACCGACCGATCGCTCCACCGTCTGGCCGTGGGATTCGTCGACCTGGTGGGATTCACGCCGCTGTCCCTGCACACGGCTCCGGCCCGGTTGCTGGAGCTGATCAGCACCTTTGAGCTCCAGGCATTCGACGTCGCTTCCTCGCACGACGGTCGCATCGTCAAGCACATCGGCGATGAGGTCATGTTCGTGGCTCTGGACGCGGTGGCCGGCTGTGCCATCGCCCGGGACATCACTGCGGCCTATCGGGACGGCATCGAGCCCCGTGGTGGGGTGTGCTTCGGCGAGGTGATCGCCCGGCACGGTGACTACTACGGCACTGTTGTCAACCTGGCCTCCCGTCTGGCCGATCTGGCCATTCCGGGCGAGGTGCTGGTCGACGTCGATACCGCTGCTTCGGCCGGTGACCGACTTGGATTTCGGGCCGCCGGCTTCCGTCTGCTGAAGGGCTTTGACGATCCCATCGAGGTGTTCTCGCTGGCCACTGAGCCCGGGCCGGCATCGCCGGCATAGGACCTTCCCGTTGGGGGAGATATCACCCAGTTGGGACTAGTGCGACCCACCCCGGTGGGTGTACCGTCCGGTTAGTTCGAATCAGAGCACCAGCGTCCCCGCTGACGGTGACAGGATCGAGACTCCGGATGGGACAACGCAGCGCCGTCCAACTGAGCGCCATCCAACTCCGATGACCTTGGATGGCTACGACACCGGCATGATCCTCCTGGTCGAGGCGGCCGAGGCCCTGGAGATGGCAGGTGAGGCCTGCGACGCCCCCGAGGACGCCGCCGGCTTTCTGGCCCTGGCCAACCGGGTCCGCGCTTATCTGGCCATGAGCCGCCCCAGCACAACGCTCGGCATGCCCAGGATCCCGACAGTGGGCAATCGGCTCACGGATGAGAGCGTGATCCATCGGACCGGTCGGCGGGAACAGTCGCACATTCGCGTCCTTCCCGACTGAAACCCGGAGGCCGGTCCGGGCCACCGGTCGATCGAGACGGCGGGCATAGCCGAGCCATCCGACGATCGGCGTCCTGCCGACGGACGAGTGCCCACGGGGAAACCTGCTCCCCGTGGGCACTCGTAGCCCGCCCGTTGATGCTATGAGGCTGCGGATTCGGCGTGGGCGTCGACCGGCTTGCGGTGACGGCGGGGGGGAGTGACGGCCGGCGCCCCTTCGGGTACCGGAGATCCCTCGAGTCGTCCCTCCTCGATCGGCCCCATGCCGATCGGGATGGGTGGGTGGGTCCGTTCCAGGTCGGTCTCGATCCCGGTGAGGACACCGGGCCGGCGGCGGTTGGCGACATAGAGCCACGTCGATCCGGCCAGCATGTAGGCGAGGAAGATGTAGGGGAAGATATCCACGGGATACGGCGGCACCGGGACGAAGCTGCCGATGAGCGGGACCATCAACAGCAGGCAGGCCATCACCGCCACCACCACATGGTGCCCTCTCAGCTCTCCCCGTTTCCTCAGGTACATCGGGGCGGCCACCGAGATGAGGAAGTACGCCGTCAGGAAGCCGAAGGCGGCCAGCGTCCCGGCATCGCCGAAGGTCGTGTTGGGATTGGTGAACATCTCCAGGATCACCGGGACGGCGAGGATGGCCAGGATGTACAGCGTGATGGCGATGTGCGGCGTCTGGTTTTCCTTGTGGGCCCGGCCGAGGTGCTTCGGGAAGATCGTGTGCTCGGCCATCGGATAGATGATCCGTGAGCCGGCATTGAGACACGACAGGGTGAGCGAGAAGAAGCTCACCATGGCCCCCAGGGCCACCGGGACCTTGAAGAAGGTCACGTCGTAGATCTGGCCGATCGTCGTCAACGGCAGGGCGATTTCGTTGAGGGGCGTGCCAGCGTGACGGGTCCCGAAGACCTCCACGTAGCTCATGAACACCATGAACGCTCCGGTGATGATCAGGCTGATGATCACCGCTCGGGGGATGTTCTTCAAGGGGCTCTTGGCCTCGCTGCCGAGGGTGGTGGCGCTCTCGAATCCGACCAGGGAGAAGATGCAGATCACAACAGCCAGGCTCAACCCGTGGAAAGTCATGCCCTTGGCCTTGACGATGGTGGTGTCGATGGTCAACCCATGCTTGAACAGGACGACGAACGCCAGGGCGAGGATGCATGCCACCGACACGCACTCGAAGACCAGGGTGAGCAGCGAAGACACGTGGATGTCCTTGTAGGCGATGAACCAGCACACGGCTGCGCTCAGGCAGAAGAAGAGCACCGGGGGCACGACGGTGTGCACTCCGATGCCGGAGAGGAACTGGGCCGCGAAGATCGAGAAGCCGGTCAGTCCGGCCACCCCGATGAAGAGGTAGGCCCAGATCAGGCTGAATCCGGAGATCACGCCCGAGGTCGGCCCGAGCCCCCGGCCGGTGTAGCCGTACATTGATCCCGCCTGCGCCGATCGCTTGGCGAACTGGTTGAGGCACCCGACCACGAAGAGCAGCATCACCGTGCCGAAGGCATAGGCGAGCCATGTCCCGTTCCCGGCGTCGCCGTAACAGATGGCGATGATGAGGACGGCGGTCATGGTCGGAGAGATCAGGGCGATGGACTGGGCCAGCACGGTAGGGAAGCCCAGCGCATTTTTCCGTAGACCGGGATTGGGCTTGACCGAGCCCGGGGGGTCTCCTGTTGTCAGTGTCGTCATCGTGCTCACTGCTCCTCTCGTAGTTCGGTAGTGAAGGAATGGAGCTGAAATTACGACAAATAAATTCGGCACAATTACCGAACTACTTGTCAATAACTCTCGCAACTGATGTGAGGGTTGTCCTCAATGCGACTGTAAACTACGAATATGTCGGGGCAGGGTACGGAGTATTAACGGCCTGTAAACTCAACAGCAAATGCCGACAATCAATTGGAGCAATTCTGGCAGACTAATTTGGATGAATTAACGCAATTAATGGCGCGCTCTATTCATCACCATGGGAACCACCGACGCACCGGTTCCCCGCAGTGGCGTCAGCTGTGGCCCCTCAGCTGTGGCCGTCAGTCCCGGGCGAAGACCCACTCGGGAAAGGACTGATCCTCCAACAGGAGGTCCTCATAGAACGCCCCGAAATGGCGCTCGGGATGGATGATGGCGATCTCGAGCACCCAGCGGTCGGGATGCAGCGAGTAGGGGACATCGGCGATCGAACCGTCGTAGTGGGCCGAGTGTGGGAACTCGGAGAGGCGGTGGCCGGACAGGTCGAGGTTCAGCTTCCAGCCCAGATTCTCCGCGGCCTGAACGGCAAACTCGTAGAGCTCCTTGCCGGTGGCACCGTGGTCGAACCAGTGCCGGCGGGTGTCCTCCCAGATGGCCCGGGCGTCGCGCTTGGCCCGGTGATGATCGGGGTCGTCGCCGACCACGAATGTATCGCCGGCATCACCCTCACAGTCTCCGAAGATCGGACCGATATCGACGAAGAAGATGTCGTTGGTGCCGAGGACGACTCCCGGTTCGGACCGCTCCATAAAGTCCTTGGTGGTGTTGGATCCGACTCGCACGATGATGTGGTGCCATCCCCGCCTCATGCCGAGTGAGGACAAGGTCTTGCGGGCGATCTCCTTGGCCTCCTCTTCGGCCATACCCGTCTTGACCTGGTCGGCTATGGAATGGACGGCACGCCGGGTGCGGGACCGGACGTCGAGCAGTTTGTCGATCGAGAATTTCTCGCCGGTGGCTTCGAGTTCGTCGAGGGTGTCGGTCATCTGGTGGCCTCAGCTTTCTGATCGGTTTGGTGTCCGGTACTGCTCGCTCCTCGTTCACACTCCACTGGTCATGCCCGATGGGTGATCCGGCACCCCACGGCGGTCGGCCCTCAGCGATGGAGGGCCTGCAGGCTCCTCGAATCGTGGGCTGCCACCATGAGGATCTCCGTCACACCTCCGAGAGCTGTCAGTCGGTGGGGTCCATCGGCGTCGAAGTGGGCGCACTGGCCCGGGGAAAGGGTGTGGTCGACCCCGTCGTACTCGAGCAGGAGCGTCCCGCTCACCACGTAGAGCCATTCCTCGCCGCGGTGCCGAGCCGGAGGAGAGGTGGGACGATCGGGATCGATGGAGATGCTCAGGGCTTCGATGGCCGACGAGCCCGGAAAACCACTCCTGGCGCTGATAGCCAGCCCGTTGGCCTCGTGGCGCGACTCGCGGCCGGTGGAGATGGCCAGCGGGGCCCCGTCCCGATTCTCACCCAGAAGGACATTGACCGAAACGCCGAGAGCGGCACTCACGTCGAGCAGCGCCGCGATCGAGGGCTGGCGATCACTCGATTCGAGCCGGGAGAGATGCGCCTTGGACAGGCCGGTGGCATCGGCGAGCTGTTCGAGCGTAAGACCGGCGCGGTCCCTCGCCGACCTCAGGCGTTCGCCGATCGACGCCAGTGTGGCCTCGGTCACCATGCGGGAAGCCTACCCCTGAGTTGCCTCAGAGACAACATTTGTTGCCAACAGTTCACACCCCGGAAACACTGACGCCGGGACGGGGCTGGCGGTGCCGTCGGCCGGGTCGGCTGGCGTCACGAGCCCGAGGAAGAGACCGCCGGCATCGAGGCATGGCGGCGCGGGGTGAGCCGGGGATCATGCCGGGAGAGACGCCACTCCTGGTCCTGGCGGACCGGCCGGCGGCGGGGTCAGCTGAGGTCTACCAGGTCCTGGTCACGGTCGAATTGGCCGACCAATCCGGCGAACCGGGCCCCGATCCGGTCTCGGATGGGAGCGACCTCGTCGAGGCGGGCCCCGGTGGCGGCGGCGACAGACGCAGGATCGATGCCGGCCCCCCGGGCTTCGTCGCTGAAGGCGTCGAGGAAGGCCGTCACCGCCTGGCTGTCGACCTCCATGTGGAATTGGAAGCCCCACGCCCGTGTTCCCACCCTGAACGCCTGGTTCGGGTATCGGGGGCTGGAAGCCAGGTGGACGGCACCCTCCGGTAGTTGGATGGTGTCGTTGTGCCAGTGCAGAACGGTCAGCCGACCGGGAAGGTGCTCGAGCAGCGGATCGTCGGTCGATGCCGGCATCAGGTCGACGGAGCCCCAACCGATCTCCGGCCCGGCTGTTCCTGTCGACACCGAACCCCCGGCCGCCAGGGCCAGCAGTTGGGCCCCGAGGCAGATGCCGAGCGTCGGGACGCCGCGGTCCAGGGCGTCGGTCAGTAGTTCGATCTCAGATCGGCGGCTGGGGAAGCCGTCGTCACTGGTGGCGGACATCGGTCCCCCCATGACCACCAGGCCGTCGAGCCCGGTGGAGTCGGCCGGCAGCGACTCGCCGGCAAAGACCTGGCGGGTGTCGACCGAGACTCCTGTCGCCGACAGCGCATCACCGATGACGTAGGCACTCTCGGGCTCAACGTGCTGTACGACCAGGCATCTCGGCACGAATTCCTCCTCCGCGGGCCACACCGTCCGATCCGGGCACGATACCTGGTGCCAACGCCCGGTCGTGCGACCGGAAGGCACCGGCACCGGCACGGCGGTCAGCTCCGCTGGGAGTGCTCACCCCTGAGACAGGTCACTGGCATCGCCGGCCAGGAGGGGGAAGAAACGCCGGGCGACATCCCTCATGACATCGACGATGACCTTGGGTGGGAGGTCTTCGGCGGGATCATCGAGCTCTCGGGGGAGTCTCACCGCCATCTCCCTGGCCTTGGCGATGAGGCCGGGGCCTATGATCTTGCCCAGAGTGCTCAGGCCCAGGCCGACGATCTCGGGGTCCATGGTCCACGGGGGCACCGGGCGGGCCTCGATGGTGGCCCACGACTCGGGCCCCCGGGGACGATCGAGGGTGAACACGTGATCGAACGGGCGGGCCGACGCGTCTCGTTGGGTGAACGGATGCCCCAGTCCCCAGACCTTTCGCAGCGTGGCCAGCAGCGAGGTGTGACGATACTCCTCGTTGTAGACCGAGCCGGGAGTGACCCACGGCGACACGACGATGGCCGGGACCCGGTAGCCGGAGCGGTCGAACCTGAAGCCGAACTCACCGGCGGGTGCGGACGCATCGGGTGGTGGCACCGGCCCGGGGGCCACATGGTCGTAGGTCCCACCCGGTTCGTCCCATCCGATCAGGAGGGTCGTGTTCCACACGTTGGCACCCTGTTCCGCGGTGGCGGACCGGTAGGCGTCGAACACCCGCCCGAGGAAGGCCTCGCCGGCCAGGACCGAGGACGGACTATCCATTCCCATGAGGACCGCGTCGGCGAAGGACCGGGCGAACGCCGGGTGGTAGTCGCCATGCCCGGCCATCATGTTGGGTTCGATGAGCGAGAAGTCGGGGAGCATGCCGGCTGCCGCGTCCTCTCCGAATCGGGCGAAGGGAACGAAGTTGGTGGCCAGGCGGTCCCGCAGCCGGGGGAAGTGGATCAGGCCGGTGAACGACAAGGGCATGGGCTCCATGACGTAGACCTTCCAGGTCTTGCCGTGCTGCTCCAGCCGCTCGAAGAGCGTCTCGGCGTCGTTCTCGGTGAACCACTTCGTCACCGGAGCGTTGACCACCAAACCCGACGATGTACCCGCCGTCCAGAACGACCGGTTCATGAACGTCTGGGAGGGCACCTCGGAGAACCAGTGATCGAATACTCCGAAGTCCCGAGCGATGCCGTTCAGCACCGGCAGCTGCTCGGGGGTGTATCCGGTCATGATCTGGGCGTACTCGGCGTAGGTCGGTTGGCGTCCCATCTCGGCGGTGAAGGTGCTGATGAAGTCGGTGACGAATCCGTCCATGGTCGGGGAGGCGCCCGGGGGTGGCTGGTTCCACGGTGCGGTCACGTCCTTGCCGATCTTGAACCGGTTGTCGACGTCGATCGTGTTGTAGAGCTGGGTGTTGGTGTGGAACCACTCCTCACCCGGGTCGGGGTTGGGCGAGTCCATGTCGGTGGAGACGCCGTAGGGGACCACGCCGAGGTCGGCTCCATGCTCGGCCCATGGGGGAACGGGGTTGGTCAGTTGCTTGCCGCTGACACCGTCGAAGATCTTGTCGTCGTCGGGGCCGTACAGGTGTCCGAGCACGTTGTCGAGGGACCGGTTCTCGAAGATCACCAGGACGATGTGATCGAGGGCATTGGTCTTGTCGGGTTCTGCCATGGACGGTGCCGACTTTCCGGGCCTTCCCGCTGATCCGATGGGAGCCGGTCCCGGCCCCCTCTCCGGGTGGTACTGCCGCTCGCACACCATAGGCGGCGTGTCGTCCCGCCGGCCGGGTCCCGGTGGGTGGAAAGCCACCACCGACGGCTGACGGCCCCGATCACGAAGGTGCCGGCAATTGGTTGGGAACGACCCGTCAGTTGTTGAGGGCTTACCCCACTCAACCGCGGGACGGGGGCCGCCGATGAAGCTCGTACATCCGGACGCGGGCTACCGCAAGAGGGGCCGACCATGCCACAGCCTGGAGCGCGAGTGCACCGGCGTCAGGCGTGATGGTCCCCCGGCGCACCTGGGTGATCGCCGTTCTGGCGTTGATCGGACTGGGCGTCTTCGCCTCGGTCTACGCGGCCGGGGCCAGCGCCCGCCAGGCCCATGAATCGTCCAGTCGCAGCGCCGCCAGTTCGGTGGCCCAGATCACCGCCGTGCTCGAGCTCTCCACCCAGCACGAGCAGGACCTGGTCACGGCAGCGGTGGCCTTCATGTCCAGCGATCCCCACGCCTCACTGGCCGACTTCGTGGCCTGGACACGTGCCGACCGCATCTTTGGGCGCTACCCCGAGCTCCAGAGCATCGGTGCCCTGGCGATGGTGCCGCAATCGGAGCTGGCCGCCTTCGCCGCCAACGCCGAAGCCCATCCCTCCGGGTCGCAGCCAAGCAGCGGCACCTTCACCGTGAGCCCCCCTGGGGTACGGCCCTACTACTGCCTGTCGACCGTCTCCCAGGCCCGCCCCGGGTTGGTGGTGGCACCGGCGGGGACCGACTACTGCGACGGCCCCCTGCGGGCCCGCTACCTGAGATCGGAAACCACGGGGATGGGCTCCTCCGTCGCCGTCGGGTCGGGGGCAGCAGAGATGTTGGCCCTGGGAACGCCCCTCTACCAGGGGGCGGCGGTCCCATCGACCGCCGCCGGCCGCCAGGCAGCATTCATGGGTTGGATGGACATCGAGGTCCGACCCAGCGTCATCCTCGACGCCGCCCTCCAAGGCCATTCCGGGACCGGGGTGGTCGTCGACCTCGGCACCGGGGCCTCCGCCATCAGCCTTCGGGCCGGACCGCACCGGCAAGGAGTCCGATCCTCAGTCATCCCGCTCGGCAGCGGCTCGACGGTCCAGGTGTTCAGCCCGGTGGTCGGCTCCAGCGCTCTCGCCAACGCCGGGGCGTTGACGGTACTGGTGGGTGGCACCGTGGTCAGTTTGCTGTTGGGGCTGTTGATCTACGTCCTCGGCACCAGCCGGTCCCGAGCCATGAGGTTGGTCCGGGATCGCACAGAGGAGATTCACCACCAGGCCAACCACGACTCGCTCACCGGCCTCCCCAACCGTGGTCTGATACTCGATCGGCTCGAGCAGATGGTGGCCAGGTCCCAACGCGAACACACCTCGGTGGTGGCCCTGTTCGTCGATGTCGACGATTTCAAAGAGGTCAACGACACGTTGAGCCATTCCGCCGGCGACCACCTCTTGGTCGCCATCGGGGCGCGGCTCTCGAGCACACTCAGGCAGCAGGACTCTGTCGGGCGGCTGGGCGGCGATGAGTTCGTGGTCTTGCTCGAAGGGACATCGGCGGGGGAGGGCACCGATGCCGCCGTACGGCGGATCATGGCCGCCCTCGAGCCTCCGTTCGTGATCGCCGAAAGCATTGCCCCTGTGACCGTGACCGCCAGCATCGGCATCGCCGAGGGAGCCGGGCCCACCGCCGAGCGGCTTCTGCAGAACGCCGACATCGCCCTCCATGGGGCCAAGGCCTCCGGCAAACGACGCACCGTCCACTTCAACCCGACCATGCAGATCGCTCTCGACGACCGCCGACGCCTCGAGTTGGATCTACGCGGAGCGCTCGACGCCGGGCAGTTCTTCCTCCTCTACCAACCGACCGTCTGCCTGAGGACCGGCATCCTCTGTGGTGTGGAGGCGCTGCTGCGGTGGCGCCATCCCGAACGGGGCATTGTCCTGCCCGACGAGTTCATCCCCATGCTCGAGTCGATTGGGATCATCGCCCCGGTCGGCAACTGGGTGCTGGAAACGGCGTGCCGGCAGAGCAGGGTGTGGTGCGGGTCCATCGCCGACTTCACGGTGGCCGTCAATGTCTCGGGTGTCCAGCTCGAGGATGATCAGATCGTCGACGACGTGGAGAAGGCACTGTCGGCGACCGGGTTTGATCCGGCCATGCTCACCCTGGAGCTGACTGAGTCCGCCTTGATGTACGACGTGGCCGCCACCGCCACTCGCCTGGGCCAGCTCAAGAAGTTGGGAGTGAGCCTGGCCGTCGATGATTTCGGCACTGGTTACTCGTCGCTCGCCTACCTCCGGCAGTTCCCCATCGATGTGCTGAAGATCGACCGCTCCTTCGTCGCCGCCATGGGGGACACGCCCGAGTCCAACGCCCTCGTCCACCTGCTGGCCCGGTTGGGCAGCCTGTTGGGGCTCCAGACCATCGCCGAGGGGATCGAGACCACGGGACAACTGGGAACGCTCCGGAGTGAGCACGTCGACATCGGCCAGGGCTTCCTGTTCGCCCAGCCTCTCGATGTGGGAGCGATGGACCGCCTGGTCATGGAAGCATCCCCGGTACTTCGAGATGGTCGCTGTCACTTGACGTGACGCCATGGTGGGCCGGGGGGACCGGTCGGCGAGGAGACTCAGCTGGCGACGCCCATGAGCTCACCGATGATGGTCGGGCTCGTCGGGCGTCCGAAGTAGAACCCCTGGCAGAGGTCGCATTCCAGCTCGGCGATGGCCTCGTACTGTTCTGCGGTCTCGACCCCCTCGGCCACCACGATCAGGTCGAGAAGGTGAGCCAGCTCGATGGACTTCGAGACGATGGCGAAGCTCGACTTGTCCCGGGTGAGGTCGGTGATGAAGCTTTGGTCGATCTTGACGATGTCGACTGGGAACTGCTTGAGGTAGGTGAGCGACGAGTAGCCAGTGCCGAAGTCGTCGAGAGCCAGGAGCACACCGAGCTCCTTCAGTTGTTTGAGCACCACGTGGGCCCGATCGGTGTCGCTGATCAGGGCCCCCTCGGTGATCTCCAGGGTGAGCGATCCACCCTCCATCTGGGTGTCGGACAGGATGGCCGCCACAGTGGTGACGAAGTCCGGAGCCATGAGCTGGTGGGCGGAGATGTTGACGGCCAACCCCGCGGCCCGATCGCCGATCCAGCCCGATCGTTCGCAGCAGGCCCGCTCCAGCACCCACCTCCCGATGTCGATGATCAACCCCGACTGCTCGGCGATGGGGATGGTGGTGGTCGGAGGAATGGCTCCTCGGATGGGATGGTCCCACCGCAAGAGGGCCTCCACCCCCTCGATACGGCCACTGACGGTGTCGACGATGGTCTGGTACGCCAGCCGGAGCTGGCCGCGGTCCACGGCCCGGGCCAGGGCGCCCCGCAAGTCCAGGTCGTACTCGGCCTGTTGCTGGGCCCGGAGATCGATGACCTGGTGGCTCGCCCCTCCCTTCCGCTTCACTTGGTACATAGCGGTGTCGGCGGCGTGCAACAGCTGTTCGCCGTTGTAGTTGGTCGGGTTGGCGAAAGCGATGCCGACGCTGGCGGAGATCTCCACCTTGGCCTCAGGCAGAAGGAACGGCGCGGTCATGGCCTCGATAATGCGGGAGGCGATGAGCTCGACTTGGCCCACCTGGTCGAGCTCCTCGCACAGGATGACGAACTCGTCCCCGGACAGCCGGGCCAGTGTGTCGCCGGGCCGCAGTGACGCCGTGATCCGGGCACCCACCGCCACCAGCAGCTGATCACCGACCTGGTGCCCATGAGTGTCGTTGACGCCTTTGAAATTGTCGAGATCGATGAAGAGCACCGCCACCAACCTCCTGGAGCGGCCACTGCGCACGATGGCGTGGTCGATCCGTTCCAGGAGGAGAATCCGGTTGGGTAGGCCGGTCAGGGCATCGTGGACCGAGCGCTCGTGGGAGCGGTCGGAGGCACGCTGCAGATCGGCACGGGCCTGGGCGTTGAGGAGGTAGGCGGCCGTCACATCCGCCAGGGTCTGGGCGGTGGCCACCTCTTCGCCGGTCAGACCGCCGGGCACATCGCGGTAGAGGTCGAGGGCCCCCAGGCAATGCTGGCCTTGTCGCAGGGGAAAGGTGAACACAGCCTTCAGACCCAGCTCGAGGGCCCTCGGGGCGAACACCGCGAACCGCTGGTCGATGTGGAGGTCGGGCACCATCACCGGCTCGCTGTTCCGGTAGGCGATGATGCACGGGCCCTCGCCCAGCTCGGTCTGCAGCTCCTCGAAGTGCATGGCCGCAGAATCCGACGCGGCCACGTACCGGGGTGCAGTGGTGGGGTCGATGAGGGTGACACCGGCTCCGGTAATGGGGAGGAGGTCGACGATCCGCCTCACCAGGTGCTCCAGGATCTCCTGGATGGGGAAGTCGGTGAGCATGGTCCGGGCGAACTCGCTCAGGATGCTCGATAGCTCCCGTTCGGCCTCTGTCACATGCGGCGGAACGACGGGATGCGAGCCGGTGGGGCAGTCAAGCTGATGCCTCCGCCCATGCTCGTTGCCACCCTCTTGTTCGAAGGCACGGCCAGATCGCGGTGTCGGATGGGAGCCGGAGCTCGTCTCCGATGAAGATCGGTCACCACCCCGGGCTCAAGCACCGAGCGTGCCGCGGCTCGACAGGTGGGCCAGTGCGTCACCCTTCCGGGGTGCCACCACCATAGGAAACGGGTCACCGGCACTGCTCTTGCGGATCCGGCGCAGCTCGGCTTCCAGACCGGTGGTCCGGGCCCGTTGGTAGGAGAGGGTGGCGGTCACCCGGCGATCGACTCCGCTCAGATCGGCAACGTCGAGGTTGCGGAAGATGGCGGTGACGCACTTCTCGATCGACTTGACCGAAATGCAGAGCCGGTCGGCGATGGCCCGGTTGGACAGGCCCTCGGACATCAACTCCAAGACATCCGTCTCCCGGTGGGTGAGATCGTCGATCCCGGCGTTCTTGCGGTTGTTGACCAGGAAATCCACGATGCTGGGATCGAGCACCGACTGCCCGGCCGCCACTTCGCGGACGGCGTCGACGATCGCTTCCAGGGTCGGGAGCTGGTCGTCCAGGAGGTAGGCGATCCGCGAGGCGCCGTCGCGCAACAGCTCGAGGGCGAACCCGTTGCCGCAGTCGGAGACCAACACCAGTCCGAGCTCGGGGAACTCGCTCCGAAGGTGACGGGCGGCCACGACGATGGCGGTGGTGTCGGGAGACGTGGCGCGGATGCTGATGATGACCGCCTGGGGGTGGAGATGGGTGGTCAGCCTGATGAGTTCGAAGTGGTCCCTGACCCGACCGACCACCTCGATACCGGTGACCTCGGTCATGAGCGAGGCCAACCCGTCACCGATGAGCAGACTGTCGGTGGCCACGAGCACTCCGATCGAATCGTGGTCGATCCCACCCTCCGATGTCTGGTGGAGATGCATCCCGGGCACCGGGGCCGTGTTGCCCTCGACCTGGCCGTCGGGGGTGACGGCCGGAGCGGGCTGGGATCCGGGCTGACCGTCGCCGTCTGCCATCTCGGACAGCAGGGCGATGCTGCCCACGATGGTGCCGGTTTCGTCGAGGAGCGGATTGCACGTAGACCGCACGACCAGGGGGGCGCCATTGCTGCGGCGGACGGGGAGGGGCCCGGACCAGCTCTCCCCTCGAGCGACCATGTCCAGCGCCTCGGTTGTCACTTCGGAGTCGGCCGTGCCCAGGAGCTCGAAGAGCCGGCGGTGGATGGCGTGCTCGGGGCTCCAACCAAACAGGGTGGCGGCGGCGGCGTTCCAGTAGGTGACGACCATGGCGCTGTCGGTGGCGGCCACGGCTATGTCGACGGCATCCAGGACGGCGAAGCCACCTGCGGCGGGAAGCTGGGAGTCCGTCACCGGCCTGCTCCGAACCGGATCGAATGTGCGGCGGAGAGCGACCAGAGTACTGCAGCCGCAGGCCCTTCTCGTCGCCGGGCGCGTTTATGGGCGCGACAGAGCCAATTCAAGGTAATGGTTGTCAGCCGTACCGATGGAGACAAGCAGTTCATCGTCTCATCCAATCGAGTAGTGGTTGCCACCTCGGTTACAGATTTCAGTGAATCATGGACCCCCTGGCGCAGCAATGGGGCCGACCCTCTGGCGCCAAGAGGACTTGCCCCCATTCCGACGGCTTGTCGGTCACAATGAGACCGCGATGGGAAGAGGCGACCGTGGCCGGGCCGTTCGTTCGACCGTAGGGTCGGCGCCCATTGTGGCTGCAAAGAAATATGTCTAAACGCGGGCGCGTACAAAGACAAGAGGTGGTGAGAGGCTCCGGACGTCGATGGAGATAGAGCAGATGATGGGTAAAGGGTAGGACATTCACTGTGAGAAGAGTGCCAACCCCATAGAACTTGAGGGTCTACCCGAATAGAGGGCGTGCTTTAATTCATGAAAGAAATGGAAAGAGGGGAATCTGACCTCTTTTGTCCTGTCGTATTCCACGTGGACGCCGGTAGAGGTTCACCTGAAACCGTATGCCTCATTGGTGTGGATCTGGAACGCTCAGCTCGGCACTCAGTGGTGGTTCCCCAGGAAAGGCACCAACAATGAAAGCCAGAATCGGTTCCAGCATGACCAGCGGGACGGACTCACGCAGAGCAAAAATGATCGTCCCCATCGTGGGATTGGCGTTCTTCGCCGTGGTCGGGGCGGCCTGTGGCTCATCATCGGCATCTCCGACCACGACCGGTCCGGGGGGGACCAAGCAGTACCTGTCGGAGTCCGGCACCGGCAACAAGGTGCTCGAGGCCATGACATATCCGGCTGCCACCACGGTGAGCTGGACTTTCGACTGCCAGACACCGGCGACCACGGGGACGTTCGCGTTGACGACCACCAAGTCGGGGAAGGCGCCGGTCAGCCTGACCAGCCAGACCGGACTGGGCGGTGGCGGCCACAAGCCGATGGCAGGCGCCGGCAAGTACGGGTTCGGCGTCACCACCACCTGTGGGTGGAAGGTAACGGTGGGTTCCACCCCGACCAGCCCGATCAAGTCAGACGTGTCCACCACCACCGCGGCACCGGTCAAGCCGGCCGCCACGGTGCCGGCCAAGGTTAAGACATCGGGTACGAAGGCCAAGGCCACCACCCCGGCCACCTGACGGGCGCGGGATCCATGGTCTGACGGCTCGTTGCGAGGACACATCCGGATCAAACAGGGACCGGCTCGCGGTGGGAGCCGGTTACTTCGGCCAGGAGTCGGAAAGTCGTTCCACCAAGGAACGCACATCCGAGCTGCGTCTTGGCGCTGTCCGGCAGCCGCAATCGTCCGCCGGGCAGTCTGGTCAATGCCGCCAGATCGACTCCGGCAATGCCGCTGCGGCGGTAAAACCGAGGCTTGGTTCTGGCTGACAACTCGCGACTTTCGGGCGATCGATGCCTCGTGAAGGCGAGTCGGCCTGACCCACAAGCGCATGGGGTAGGTACGTCACCTGGGCGAGAGGAACGCCCGGGTCTGGGAGGTAACCAACGAGATCCGATCGGTGCGTTGTCGGTCCAGGCACTCGAACTCATGGCTCGTCTCCCTGACACCGCCCCATCTCCACGGTCAACGGCTCCGCCTCGACTGAAACCGACAGCCGTAGCAACAGTGTTGCGTCGGCATTCGCCCATGGGTGTCAGCTGGCGATGAGAAGCTCCAATCCGGCATTGCTGCTTTGCAGCAGCGACACGCCGACATGGATCTGAGAAGGACTGAGAGGGTCGAGGCATCGAGGTCTTGTGCCTCATTTATCCGTGAGGGCTTTTCCGCAATAGGTAACACGCTCGTGACTTCGATCGCTCGGTCCCTCGGCAAGACTCCTTGATCCGTATCAGCATTGCGGGGTCGCCCCGTTATCAGCCACATCCGCGAAACACTCGTCATTTTAACTGAACTGTCGACGGTCAACGACATCAGCGCCGACCGTTGTCGATCACGTCCCAAATAGCGTCGCTCCGCCGTGACATACCCGTGCGGCCAGTACGGATTGCTTCGATCGCTCTCGTTGAGCGCCCCGAGGTCGGGCTGGTGGAACAGGCCTGGCGACCCCCCCCGGCTTGGTTTGGATTACATTCCGACTCCCCGACCCCAGACTGGGCCCGCCTATGTGGTCCCGCCCGGGTCCGGATCTACCGCCTGGGTGATCATCTGGCCCCGATCTCGGGACGCCCCGGCCTTCAAGCCTGGCCCGGAGATGCGCCGGCGGCGGAAAATGATCACCTCCGGATCGCGAGATGTGGCCGCCGGAATCGAGGCTCAATGTAGCAAAAACGTTGGCCTGTGACCCCTCGGCAAAACGGCGGAAAATCTAAAGTCCAAATAGGGCAGTCCCTCGGACGGATAGGAACTACCCCCTCTGATATGTCCGCGGGATCGTTGATACTGACTTCACTTCCGATTCAGGAAATATATCCACATTCCGCGAGGGGATGGCAGCCAATGCCACGGTCAAAACGACAAATAACGATGCTCACAACACTGCGTCCGTTTTCGACCTCGACTGCTCAAATGCGCCCCATGGTCAGAACGTTCCCCACGGCTGTGACGTTCGAACCGAGGCAGATCATCGCCAGACCAGCAGATCGAGGACAGCCATCCCTAGCGGTGTGCCATCGGGACCATCCGCACTGCGTGGTTGTCCAACCCGCCGAGCGGCAAGACGACTCCTGGTCGATGATCAGATGAGCAACCGGATCCCTCCGCCCGCCAGGATCATTGGACGCTTCCGGAAGAACGCGTCGTCCTTGCCACCGGTCGGAACGGATGGCGCGTCGGCCAAACGGATGTCGAGCCGGATCACCTCCATCGGCATCGCCATGGCCATCGCCTGCTCGTTGGTCATCCCGGTCCTGACCGTGGTGGCCACGCCAGCGGCGGCAGCCAGCCCCCCGACGATCACCGCCGTCACCCCGGCGACGGGCACCACGTCTGGCGGCGTGGCGGCCACCATTACCGGCACCAACTTCGTGGTGGGAGCCACTACGGTCGCCTTTGGGGCCATCCTCGGCACCGCGGTCAGCTGTTCGTCCACCACCACCTGTGTGGCCACGTCACCGGCCGGACCAGTGGGTGTTGTCGATGTGACGGCCACCACCCCGGGCGGTACGTCATCGACCTCTCCGCTGGACAAGTTCACCTACGAGGTCGCACCACCGGTCACCGCCATCTCCCCGAACGGGGGACCGCTGGCCGGGGGCACCGTCGTCACCGTCACCGGAGCGGGCTTCGCCGCCGGATCCACCGTCGCCTTCGGGACCATCCCGGCCACCTCGGTCACCGTGGCCAGTGCCACCTCCCTCACCGCCACCTCGCCGGCGGCCTCGGCCGGTCCGGTCGACATCTCCGTGACCACGCCCGGCGGCACCACCGCCACGTCGGCCGCCGATGTGTTCACCTATGACAGAGCTCCCACCATCACCGGGGTTGCCCCGTCGTCGGGTTCGCTGGCCGGCGGCACGCTGGTCACCATCACCGGCACCGGTTTCACCGCCACGTCGACTGTTTCCTTCGGATCCATCGCCGCCAGCTCGGTCACCGTGGCCAGTGCCACCACCCTCACCGCCGTCTCACCGGCGGCCTCGGCCGGAGCCTCGAATCTGACCGTCACCACCGCCGGCGGGACCAGCACCATTTCCCTCGGCGACCTGTTCACCTACGCCGTCTCGGTCAATGTGCCGACCGTCACCATTGTGCCCACGTCACTCCCGGCCAGCCCAGGACCAGTGACCTACACCGTGACCGTCGCCGGAACCGGTCCCACCCCGACTGGTTCGGTGACGGTGGCTGACGGCCAGGGTGGAAGCTGCACCATCAGCGCGCTGGCCTCGGCCACCGGGTCCTGCTCATTGACCGAGGGCGCGGCTACGAGCCCCTACACCGTCACCGCCCATTACTCGGGAGATGTCACCTACGCCTCGGCCACCGGGACCATCTACGTCAGCAGTGGCACGGCAACCGCCGGTTCCTACGGGGTGACCGCCACCGCTTCGGGCAGCACCAGCAACGGCGCCGACACCATCACCGAGACCCACTACAGCTCCTCTCCCGTGGGCCCGTTGACGGTGGGGATCAACTACAACTACTTCGACGTCATCGACTCGGCCGGCAACACCTTCGCTGCCACCGCCATCGCCGACTGCAGCGGGGTGAGCCCGTCCACGGTCCTCCAGTGGTGGAATCCCGCCGCCAACGCCGGGGCCGGCGGGTGGGCCATCGTGATGAGCCCGGCCACCAACACCACCGCTCCTTACGGTCAGAGCTACTCCGATGTCGCCGGGCTCCAGTGCATGACGGTGACCCTCGACCCCAACTCCAGTCCGTCACTGGCCCAGCTCACCGGCACCGTCTTCGGCGCCTCCAATCTGCCTCCCACCATCGCTACCATCAGTTCGACCACCGGTCCGGCCGCAGGAGGCACCTCGGTCACCATCAGTGGCACCTATCTGGTCGGGGCCACCGTCACCGTGGGTGGAGTTGCGGCCACGGTCACCTCGGACACCGCCGGTTCGCTCACCTTCACCACCCCCCCCGGCACGGCCGGATCGGCACCGGTGGTCGTGACCACCGCCGGCGGCCCTGGCTCTTCGAGCTTCACCTATGTGGCCGTGATACCTGCTCCCGCCCCGGCACCCACACCCACCCCGGCGGCCCCGGGCGATCACGGCTACTGGCTGGGTGCCAGCGATGGCGGCATCTTCGCCTTCGGCGATGCCGGGTTCCACGGGTCGACCGGAGCCGTTCATTTGAACAAGCCCATCGTGGGCCTGGCGTCCACCCCCGACGGCCAGGGCTACTGGTTGGTGGCGTCCGACGGCGGCATCTTCGCCTTCGGCGACGCCTCGTTCCACGGATCGACCGGGGCCGAGCACCTGAACGAACCGATCGTGGGCATGGCCTCCACCCCCGACGGCCAGGGCTACTGGCTGGTGGCGTCCGACGGCGGCATCTTCGCCTTCGGCGACGCCTCGTTCCACGGATCGACCGGGGCCGAGCACCTGAACGAGCCGATCGTGGGCATGGCCTCCACCCCCGACGGCCAGGGCTACTGGCTGGTGGCGTCCGACGGCGGCATCTTCGCCTTCGGCGACGCCTCGTTCCACGGATCGACCGGGGGCGAGCACCTCAACGAGCCGATCGTGGGGATGGCCTCCACCCCCGACGGCCAGGGCTACTGGCTGGTGGCGTCCGACGGCGGCATCTTCGCCTTCGGCGACGCCCGCTTCCACGGCTCGACCGGGGCCGTGCACCTGAACAAGCCCATCGTGGGCATGGCCGCCACCCCCGACGGCCAGGGCTACTGGCTGGTGGCCTCCGACGGCGGCATCTTCGCCTTCGGCGACGCCTCGTTCCACGGATCGACCGGGGCCGTTCACCTGAACAAGCCCATCGTGGGGATGGCCTCCACCCCCGACGGCCAGGGCTATTCGCTGGTGGCCAGCGACGGTGGCATCTTCGCCTTCGGCGACGCCTCGTTCTTCGGGTCGACCGGGGCCGAGCACTTGAACGAGCCGATCGTGGGCATGGCGTCGACCTGAGGAAGGCTTGGTATCACCACAGACGGCTCGGCCTGCCGGGAGAAATCACTTCGAGCCGGCGACGGGCGGGTCGCTCCGATGGGGCTGTGAGAGGGTGACTGAGGGCAGTCGAGGATGCGTCAGGTCACCGGTTCACGAGTAGATCGGTCCGGGTGGGCGTCCTCGTGTCGACGAAGAGGTCCAGTACCTCACCGATCGCTCGTTTTTGTTCGAGCGATTCCGGGATGGCCAGATCGTTCTGGATCTCGTACAGATTGCGACGACCGACCCTCTCTTTGACCACGTATCCGGCCTCAGTGAGCTCCTTCACGATGTCGTAGGCCCGGCGCTCGGTGATGCCAAGTCCTGTGGCGATATCCCGAAGCCGTACCTCCGGGTCACGGGCAATGCACAGGAGGGCGCGAAAGTGCCTGGTCAACAGGCTCCAACTGGGCGGCGTTGCGGTCCGATCAGGAGCCGGAGGAGTGTCCGATCGTGCATCGATGGCAACAACTTCGGCGGGGCCGCTCACAGAGACCATGACAGCCCCGGCAACTCGACGGCCGATCGGAGGATGGCCTTGATCCAATTGCTGCTGTGCCAACAGCGAGAGTCACAGCGGGCCGACCGGTTCATAGCCGCATCCTCTCAGGCACTTGACGTCCCCGTTGGATGTGCGCTCGATCCTTGAGGCCTCCATCCAGAAGACCACAGGCACCGACGTGGGCGATAGGGGGCGGGCCAGACAACCCGTAGGATTTCCCCTCACCGAAAGGGGCCGATCGAAAAGGCGTTTCGACCACCGTCCTTCGACCGCCCGCCGGTCGTGCGACGGTCCCCCACTCTGGTCAGAACCTACCCTGGCCCGGTCATTGCCGAATCAGTCGATGGCTCCTTCGCCCTTTACCTCGGCCCCGATCTCCATCATTTCCTTTTCGTGCTTCGCCACCGCGGCTCGCTCGTTCTCACCGGAGTTGGCCAATTGTTCATCGGCGGTTGCCGACTCCTTGTCGGTGGCCGGTCTGTCCGCCGAGTGGTTATGACTCGCCTCGACTTGTTCCTCGGCGAGCGTGGACTCGTCTGGTTCCGTTCGGTCCTCCATGGCGGATTGCCTCCTATCAGTGTGAAGCGTTGGGGACTGATGTTGCCCGGTCGACCCTATCGGTAAACCGACGGCCACCATGCCGAGGACGCTCCGTTGGCTGGGGTAGTCCTCGGCGGGCCGGTCCAAGCTCTGACACCAGGACCATCAGTTTCCATGGTCGGGATTCGGCCACGGCACTGCTTCGTCGGCTCAGAAGTTGCCTCGCCGGGTACGGGATCCGACCTGGTCCCAAGGGTGGTGAACTCGGGACAGGAAACGAGAAGTCGATCGATGGACTCCAGCCTCTCCAGCTCCTGGGGGGCCTCCTGGCGGAGATACTCGGCGACCGGCGTGGCTTCGAAGTCGGTCAAGGGAACCATGGCTCTCCGCTACCCGGAAGAGGGAGCTGTCAAACCCGCCTGGACGTTTCAACTGTCGAGCATGGGACACGCCCTTGATGGTCCCCCCGGAGCCATTCGCTCCCGGCGGATGCGTCCCGGGCCGAGCTATCGCTGGATGTCGGAGCCGCGGACGATTCGTGTTGTTGGGAACGGGCGTCACGCTCTAGCTGCTGTTGGGCCGCGGCCCCGAATCCGACTCCGATTCGCTGGTCCGATCGGCGGAGATTCTGGTGAACGATGTCGTGCAGCACCCGATCGTCAGCTTCTGTCGGATTTTCGCTCCGCAACGACCGTGGCCAGAGGTGACGGGTTAGGACGGGATTGAGCTCGGCTCCGTACAGACTGATCTTGGCCAGAAGGAAGAAGAACGCCACCAGTCCGATGACAATCCCGAACTGTCCGTAGGTTGCCGAGCTGTTTTTCAGCTGGTGTTGTACCAGCCCCCCACCGATGGTGATGAGCAAGGTGAAACCGAGGCCGGCAACTGCAGCCCCGGGGACCAGGTCCCGGGTGCTGACCACCGGTGGCGTAAGGATGCGAAAGGCGGACACGTACAGCACCATGTTCACCAGGATCATCCCCGCCAGCACCGGAACCCTGACGAAGTAACCGATGCCCCCACCAGTGGCAAAGGTGGCCAACGCTGCATTGGCGAGGAAGGTGCCGCCGATGATGGCCAAACCAGACAAGCTCCGAACCAGGCGGGCCAGGAATCCGGGTACCTCGAGTTGGGGGATGTTCCAGACACGCACCATGGCCTGCTGGGCCGTCTGGGTCACGCCCTGGGCACCGTAGGCCAAGGCGACCAGTCCGATTACCAAGCCGGCCACGCTTCCGTGCAGTGTGCTTGATCCGCGTGCTCGGGATTGAATTGGGAACCCACCACCGGAAACTCGTGCAGCGTGGATATGACCTGATGCCCGAGGTGTGCAGCTCCGACAAATCCGAATACGGTGAGCACAATCAGGAGCAGCGGGTAGACGGCTACGAACCCGTACCACCCGAGTTGCACCACAAACTGATTGGTACTGTCGTCGCCGAACTTCTTGACTACGCCGAAGAGGACCGCGACAAGGCGATGGGAGCGTTGCCACCGGTCGGCCGCCGCCCGGACCTCACTGACTGCTTTCAAGTCGCCACCCTCTACGGTTCGCCTGCGGGCCCGGCTCCGGGCGCTCCGTTGTCCCGCCTCCGCCTTGCCCCGCGACGCACCATGACCACGATCGCCACGAATCCGAGAATTATCCCGCCGAGCCATCCCTTCTCGAAAGTGAAACCGGGTGAGCCCAGCTGCTCGTCGAGGGACCCGGTATCAGTCCCCTCATCGGCAGTTTCCATGGTGTGGCCATTCCCCGGTGGGGGTTGGCGCAAACGTCGTGATCACTGGATCGTCGCCGACTCCGGATTTCGTTTGCCGATCTCGCCGTCGCATCAGGAGGATTCGACCAATGCCAACTGACCAGGCTCCGGTCGAGCTCCTCTGGCCTTGCGGACTGCTCAGGTCGAGTCTTGGGGTCCCCAGGTGAGCCACACGATGGTGGCGTCATCGCGGAGACTTCGGTCCTGATAGTCGAGCACCTCGTTGATGGTGGTGCGGAGAACCACATCGGACCGGAGGCGTGCCGCAGAAGCACGTTCAATGATGTCGACGAAGCGATCGACACCGAAGGGATCGCCCGCCGGAGATCGACCCTCGATAACGCCGTCGGTGTAGAAGATCACTGAGTCTCCGGGCTCCAGGGCTTCGTCGGCCTCCTCCGCCAATCGGCCGCCGAGTCCCCACGGACGCGAGGGGCGGCACGCCAGGGAGGCAACCACTCGGCCGCCACGGACGAGGAACGGTCTGGGGTGGCCGGCGTTTATCCAGGCCAACCGCCCGGTATGGACGTCGAGTTTGGCCAGCTGACCGGTGGCGAATTGTTCGCCTCCGAAGTTGTCTGCCAGCACCCGGTCGATTTGATCGTGCATCATCCTCAAGGACCGGCCCTGCCGTCGATCGTGGCGGTAACTCTCAATGGCCAGAGAAGATACGAGGCTCGAGCTCAACCCGTGACCCATGGCGTCCATGATGGCGACATCGACAGTGAAGCCGTTGACAGAATGGTCAAAGCAATCACCACCGACGTCATAGGCAGGCTCGAGCACACCACTTGAGGATGCCTCCGGAGTTCGCAGCTGGAGAGGGGGGAGCAGCGCCCACTGGATGCTGGCCGGGAGGCTCATGGCCTTGCGTCTACGGACTCGATTGAACAGGTCGGTGTAGCGAGCCGCGATGGCGATGGCCGCTCCAACCATCATCCCCAACTCTTCACTTCGGCGCCGCGCCTCGTCGTCCAGATCCCCCGGCACGATGAAGGCGAGAACTCCGGTGCAGTCGGAGCCTTCGAGTATCGGCACGCAGACCCTGGCGTCGGCTCCGGCGACAGAAGTCACCAGTCGCCTTTCCATGAAAGCCTCACCCTCCGGTGTGCCGGCAGTGGCGAGACCTGTCGTCGAGTCCACGGCTTCTCCGCGGCGTGGGACTGGGAACAACGTCGATTGCTCGAAGTCGATCAGAAAGGCCGTCATGTCCCGAGCACCTACCCGCCCGGCCAACAGGGACAGCGTTTCGGTGACGTCGGACGGAGCTAGTTCGTGCAGAGCCCGGAGAGCCGAACCGAATTCGAACCTGTCCACCGTCATCCCACTGGGATTTCCGGCGGGCTGAAGCCAATTGCTGTCCGGTTCAGCCAGTCGTCGCCACGTCTCGACGGCCACATCGCCGACCACCGGACAAGGCCGACGCCCACCCACTTCCGAGGTTCAGTGGGTTCCCAGTGCACGTAATGAAGGTTACTTGGGTAGCTGAGCCCGTCTGCAGCACAGGGTCTCCATGGCCGACGGCCGTCAGAGCACGGCGTTCACGATGGGTTCGGGATCTACCAGCGGTAGAAGTGCCGGCTGCCGGCACTCTCCCCGCGTCCGATGGCCGCACCGACCAGCCACAGCACCAGGAGGACCGCGGCCGCTATCCACAGCAAGTGGACCGCGAAACCCAGACCGGCGACCAGAAGAACCAGTAGAAAAGCGAGTACGAGCACCATGATGAAGAACGGTCTCCTTTCGGGATGCGCTTCATCCCGTGGATAGGAACACTTCCCGTCCAAGGGGATCATCAAACCAGGCCAGGTCCTCGAGCGAGGCCGGTCCGGACTGGCGGCCTCATCACGCATCGGCGGGGTGGCCGGGTCTGAACTTCGGTGCACCTTGGAAGGTGAGAACGCTTTGGTGTGGGCCAGGCCCACCCGCCACCGGTCGGACCAGAAGCGCTTCGTGATCTCCCACGCTCGAGCGGGAAACGATCAAAGCCTCCAGCCACGCCGCGCACTCTGACAGTACCGGCGAACCGGTGATACCGAGGTGCCAGGTGCACTTGCCGAATTTGTCCACGGTGTCGCCACTCTGTTCGGCGAACAGTGAGGCCAGCTCGATCTGGTCTTGACCGATCAGATGGATGGCCACTGCATCCGAGCGCTCCGATGCGAAGAACGTATGGTTGACCTTGGAGATACACACGAGGAGGCGCGGCGGTTTTATGCTGCACTGCGTGATGAAACCGACGACGCAGCCACTCTGCTCTCCGGTGGCGGACGTAGTCGTCACAACCTGGAAGGCATAGTCCATCCGTCGTGCGTACGCCGCCATCGCCTCGGCAACGACGGCGGGATCCTCAGAAGGTGCCTTGTCCGGACTTGCTTCGGCGTCCACCCAGTTCCCTTCGCTGCATCTGATTGCATCTCGAACCCGCCAGGCGTTTTTCCTGGCTGGGCATTTGATCGTCCATCGTCGGCACGGCGGTAGCCACCGGCCCATGTGAGACCGTCGGTCGCGCCCGGCCACAGGCCGCCGCGGCCGATCGTCGTCGTCCTTGCCGGCAGGGGCGCCTGGAGCTGTTGACGGTAGGCCGATCGGAATTGCCATATTCCGGCACGGCGGCCGAGGAGGCCTCCCGGGTGGGTCGCGGCTCTGCACCATCTGGCCGGTAGTGCGGAGTTGCCTCGGTGGTCCCGTGGTCTGCCCCGTCGGATCCGACCGACTCCAGCGAGATCTGAAACCATACGGTTTTGCCCGCAGCGAAGTAGGGGATGATGCCCCACTCGTTCGAGAGCGCTTCGACGATCTGAAGACCACGGCCGTGTGGTTCTGTGAAGTCCGGAGAATGGACCTCGGGCGTTCCGTCTCCCCGATCACTGACCGAGACCCGCATCAGGCTGGCGGATCGGTCAACCGCCACGTCGAAACCGCTGGAGGCATGGATCAAGGCGTTGGTGGCAAGCTCCGAAACCATGAGTGCTACGGCATCTCGAAGATCGTCCGGAAGGTCGCCCGTCAAACCGGAAACGAATCGCCTCGCCTCCCCGACGGACTTCTCGTAGGCACCAAAGCTCCTTTTCGACGTCACGGAGTCAAGCCGAAATGGCCGAGAAGGCCGGTTGCTTCCAGCACCCGCCGCACGATCGGCGTCACATTGATCAACGACACCTTCTCTACCTCATTCGATATCTGAACCAACAGCGCGATACCTGAACTGTCCATGAACGTGAGGCCTTGGAGATCAAACGTCACCTGGCTCGGTCTGGCGGCCAGAAACTCTTCTATACCCGTTCTTGTCACCTCAACACTTGCGAGATCGAGCTCACCGACAAGAGAGATTACGGGCGACGAAGGATCGTCGAGGGCCGCGCTCACGCTCATCTCGGGTCGGCCATCTACCACCACGTCCGTCCTCCGAGACGATCCAAGTCGCTGTTCTCCTTGTGCTCGAGTCGCTCGATGCTCACTGGCCTGCAGCGACAATGTACCTGGTAGAACGGGGTTCGGCCAGTCAATTTCGTGGTGGTGGTTCGGACCGTTATGGGTATCTTCGGCCTCGACCATCCGAAGTAGGAGAAACTTCATCGGGCGACACCGGTGGCTGACGGCGTCTATTGCGACCGACCGCGTCGATGAGGCATTTGGCTTCCTGATGGCCGGTTGCCTGCGTCTATGGAACGCCGTGACGCGGCAATGCCGTGGGCACAGGTCAACTGCCTCGCTCTCGCGACTCCGGCGTTCCTGCTCCAGCTGTGGCTGCAGCCCTAGCCGGGGTGCCTCCACAGAAATGCGAGCACGGCGATGTCGTCCTCCAATCCGTCGTTGGCCACGGTGGAGATGAGCTTCGAGACCAGATCATCGAGGATCGGTGGCGCAGCCGTGGCGGCACGGGAGAGCCGATCCAGCCCGGCATCGATGCTTTCAGTCCGGCGTTCAATCAGTCCGTCGGTGAAGGCGACAACGATCGAACCCGGGGTCAGGGGGATCGTGGTGGCCGTGTACGTGCTGATCCCTACCCCCAGCGGAAGGCCGATGTCGGTCTGGGCGAACTGAATGCCGGAATCCGAGATGATGAGGGGATTGAGATGGCCTGCGTTGGCTATTCTGATCACACCCGAGTCCACATCTCCCACGCCGACGAGCAACGTCGAGAGGTGTCCGTCCCGATTTACGTTCAATTGCCGAGAGCACATTCCTAAGACTGCCTCGGGTGGGTGACCTTCGATCAGATAGGCACGAACGGTGAATCGGAGGCGCGCCATGATGGCTGCGGCGCCGACGCCCTTGCCCGAAACGTCGCCGACTACAAAGGCAAACCCACGCCCGTCGAGCTCGATGATGCTGAACCAGTCTCCGCCGATCTCGACACCGTCAGCCCCGGCCAAGTATCGGGTGACAATCTCGAGATTGGGGATCGTCGGATTGTGTTGAGGTAGCAATGCTTGTTGCAGCGTGTCAGCAATCGATTGCTGTTCGCCGTACAGGCCGTCCAACTGCTCGAACAGGTCGGCAATTGTCGCGGCGTCCTGTTCCGCACTCCGCCGCCTGTAGACCAGTTGATAGGTGACGACGGCGGTCCCAATCGTAAGCAGCGTCCCTCCCACCAGAAATATCAAGGGAAGGACACCGCCAAATGTGCCACCCAGTGGGCCTCGTGGCGCGGTGACCAGGGTGATCGTGCTGTCGCCGAACGGTATCGAAACCCTCGCCCCCGATAGTGGCAGCTCGTCCAAGGGGACGTTCGTCGTCGTGAGGGCCGACTGCTGGGTGGTGGACCCGAGATAGGTCGCGAAATTCAAATCGGAAAATGCCGAGTTGCTCTCCACCGGTGCCTCGCGGTTGGCCGGGATGGCGCGCTCTGCATAGATGACAACGGTGGGCTTCTTCGAATTGGCTACCGCGTACCCGATCCTCTGTGAACCGTGGGCCTGAACGGAGGTCACTGCGAATGTCGGGCTCGAGAGGGCCTTGGAGATGACCGAATGGGCCTGATCGGAATTCGGTGCCAACGACGGAGTTGTTCCGACGATAGAAGCGACTCTCCACGAGGACCCCTGGTTCTCCCAGAGGATCGCCGAAACGAAGAGTCGACCCGGTCCGACATAGCTATCTGCAAACCTTTGGAACTCTTCGGTGCTGCCTGCGGTAGCGAGCTCAACTTCAAGGGCAGTTTCCATCGGGTCGCGGATGCTCAATATGGTCGAGCTCAGAAGGGCGGAAGCTTGCCGGGTCTGGACTTCCAACAACCGGTGTTCGTTGTGACGATTCAGAACCCAGGCGGTCCAGGCGACCGATACGGTGACGAGTACCCCGATCAACGCCACCACCACGGTGGCCCGGGCCGGACTGATCCCCCTTGTGGGCTTCGTTGTGTCAGTCCGAGGACCGGGGCCGGTGTCCGACGCGTGCGGACTCCGTTGGGCTGCCCGTGCTGCCACCCGCTCCTCGCGATTCACCTGTGGCCGGGAGTCTCGAGATTGAACACGGAGGGCAATGGTGGCAGCCCGAGCCGTCGAGGGCAACACCGTAGCGATATTTTGCCGATCCGCCCTTGGCCCAGGCGCTGCCTGTCCCGGCGGTCCGAACATCGAAGACTCGAAGACTCGAAGACCCGAACACCGGCACGCCCGAAGGGTCGACGGGCTCGGGCCGCACGTGCCTGTTTCCTAGAGGTGTTTCGAAAAATCCCGCGGCGGGTATCGCTGATGAAGTAGATGATTTGCCGCGAAGCATGCCTCGGCCGACGACCGGGCCCTCATGATCCGGCGTCTCGATGCCAACCGAAAGGGTTGCTCGAGCGTTCGGAATGGGTGGGGAATGGTGACCGGATACGTCAGGAAGCGTGGTAAGGGCACGGAGGACTTCGCTCAGATGTGGTCGAGCATTACTCAGTGAGTTGCTGAGGACCTATCGTGGGCGTGCCGGCCGGTTTAAGCCGGCGTCGGCAGGTCAGTCCTGACCTGGCCCGTTCGAGTCGTACCGAATTCGGAAGCAAGAGAGGGCCAGCGTGGACCAGACATTCGATGTAGTAGAGAAGGACGAGCAGGGATTTACAGAGATCGACGTGTGTGGAGAGGTTGACCTGGCAACGGCCCCGGTGCTGCGAGAGAAGCTCTACGGGGCCATCGAGCGGGGCAACAGCCCGATCGTCCTGGACCTCTCTGCCGTCACTTTCATCGATTCCACCGCGCTCGGCGTTCTCATCGGCGCCCAGGAACGGTGTGAGGGTCGCAACACGGATTTGAGGATCATCGTTAGCGAGTCCCGCATTACCAAGATTTTCGAGATCACCGGTCTTACAGACCTGTTTTCCATTTTTCCCACCGTCGCTGAGGCGGTTGCCGGATGAACCGGCCCTTGTGTCTGTCATTCAAAAGGGGGCAGGGCTGTGAGTGAGCCGGTCGAGCTGAGCATCCCGGTCCAGGCCGACCTTATTCTGCTGGCTCGGCTGACAGCTGCGACGGTGGCGTCCCGGGCCGGGTTCGATGTGGAAGAGGTGGAAGACCTCAGGCTGGCCGTGGACGAGCTCTGCGTTTCTGTCGTCAATGGATCCAGTTCTGGCCGGCTGGAGCTGACCTTCATAAGCAATGCCGACGACGTCGAAGTGACCTGTGTGGTGATCGGGGCGGAGCCTCCTGATGAGGGCTTGGCCTCGGATCACAGTGAACTCGATCTCTCAGTTCGTATTCTCGATGCACTCGTGGACGAACACAGAGAAGAAGTAGGTGAGGGGCAGAGTCGCGGCTGGCTACGCAAACGGAGCAACCGGCACAAAACCTCATGAAACCCCCGACCCGAGATCCTGATAATTTCCGGGAGTCCTTCGGGCAGTACGCCGACAGCGGTGACGGACGGCTCCGGAATCAGCTGGTCGAAGACCACCTGGGGTTGGCCCACCAGCTGGCGCGGCGCTTCACCAATAGAGGGGAGCCCTATGACGATCTCGTCCAGGTGGCTTCTCTGGCATTGGTGAAGGCCGTCGACCGGTTCGACCCGGAACGAGGGGTGGAGTTCAGCACCTACGCGACCAGCACCATCATCGGCGAACTCAAACGTCATTTCCGCGACAAGGGCTGGGCCATCCGCGCTCCGCGGCGGGTCCAGGAGCTTTATCTCGGGCTTCGTCCTGTCATCGAAGCTCTTACCCAAGAGTTGGGAAGGCCTCCTACGGTCGGGGAGATTGCCATCGGCGCTGATGTGTCTGAAGAGTCGGTACTCGAAGCTCTCGAAGCCGGTCACCACTACCGGACGGCGTCGATCGATGCACCCGACCGCCAGGAGGGATCGATATCCGATCGGCTCGGACAGGTCGAGACCGGGTACGCCGGCACGGACGATCGCCTTCTTCTGGCTCTGTCCTTGGCTGATCTTTCCGAACGAGAACGGACGATCATCAGCCTTCGGTTCATCGACGGCCTCACCCAATCTGAGATCGCAGCTCAGGTGGGTCTGAGCCAGATGCACGTCTCGCGATTGCTGGCGGCGAGCTTGAAGCAGCTCAGAGAGGCGTTTGCAGAGGATCCCTGAGCCGCGAACCCTTGCTACCCCCCGTTGTCTTGGCAACGGAGGTCGAACCACACCGTCTTGCCGGGAGGTTCGTCGACGACGCCCCATTCAGCCGCCAGTGCCCTGAGAAGTTGGAGTCCGCGGCCGTGTTCGTCGGTCGGGCCGTGGGAAACAGGCGCTAATCGGGTCCGGCATGCGTCCCGTACCTCGATGTGGACGGTGCCGTCGGATTCCGAGGCATCCACTTCGAACCGCGAGTGGGCGTGGATGAGCGCATTGGTCGCCAACTCGCTGATGAGGAGGCGGGCGACATCGACCGTTTCATGGTCACAGTGGTCGAGAGCCTCGCCGACGAATCTCCTCGCTGCCGCCACGCTCTGCACATCCATTGGGAATTCGGTCACGTCACCACCGCCTGAACCGCGAATTTGGGGCTTACGGTTACCTACCCGAAGCGGACGACCGACAAACAAGGGAGGATCGTGGTCACGCTCCAGCGAAGGGATATGGGATGGTTCCCGCCGGGCAAGCGATTAGAGCCAAGCTCTTTCGGGTATCACCATGAGCGAAGAGGCCGCTGTGGTGGCCGTGACGAGAAGGAGTCTCTCATGGGAGCAATCGACGAAACCAAGGGCAGGGCCAAAGAGGCAGTCGGCGATGTCACCGGAAACGACAGGCTGAAGAATGAGGGCAAGGTGGATCGCGGGAAGTCAAAGGTGAAAGACACGGTGGACAAGGTCGCCGACAAGGTCACCGGAAAGTAGGAAAACTCTGACCCAGCCCCTGGTCAGGAGAGGGGCTGGGTCAGAGCAGACTGGTCGAGCGATCGGGCTAGGGCCGGCCCCTAGTCCTGTGGTTCCGAGGAGGCGAAGCCTTCACCGACGCGTGACTCTGATTCTTCGAGAATCGCTTCGGCCTGAGCTTCGGGATCCTCGCTGGCTTTCTCCTCTGGTGGCCGGCCGGTTGCTCGGCTTGCCACTTTGCCTGGGGAGATGTCGCTCTCGAAGTCCTCAGGGGAGGGCTCGTTCTGTTCGGACGTCATGCCAGGACGGTACCCAGTTCGTGGTTGATCAACCGGAGCGTCCAAAAGCGCGTACCAGCGACCTGGGTTTGCGGGCACGGATGGAGGGTAGTTGTTCGGTATGACCGTTCCTCCGCCCAGTGAACCGGTTCCGGCGGACCCACCGCCCGAGCCCCTGGAGCCGTCCGGGCCGGGACGACCACCTGATCCGGTCGATGCCGAGCCAGAGCGCGACCGTCATTGAGGCTCGGTTGGCTCCCACGTACGCGGAGCCGTTTTCCGCACGGATCGGCAGAAGTCGCATGGCGATCTTTGATGGCAATCGAGGCACCTCATCGGCTGGTCTCATCGGCGTCGTCGACCGCGGTAGATCGGCTACCGTCCTCCTGTGAGCAGTCCGCGAGTGCCCGGTGGAGTGGTACACAAGCTCCCGGGTGACTTGCGCAAAGCGTTGATCGCCAACCCCACGGCATTTGGTGCCTGGAAGGACATCACGCCTCTGGCCCGTAACGAGTTCATCTGCTGGGTCGAGGATGCCAAACAGGAAATGACCCGAGCGCGCCGCATTCGCCGGACTGAGGAGGAGCTCGAGGAAGGTCAACGTCGGCCTTGCTGCTGGCCGGGGTGCAGGCACCGCCAACGCACCGGCAAATAGCAGACGGCGGGCCCGCTCTTGACGTTCCAGGTCGCCCGCCGCCGGGCATGGGGCGGTGGCTGCTGGCCCTCCTCAGTTCTCGCCTGCTGCGCCCGATTGCCAGGCAGCCTTGCGTCTCATGGCCGAAGAGTACGGCATCGTCCCAACTCCCAAAAAGATGATGCTCAGCGGTATGCCGATACCAGTCAAGGAGAAGAGGGCAGCCAAAGGAAAGAAGACTGCGCTGGAAGGAACTTGCAGAAAAATTAGGCCGGCTATCACCCACTTCTGCCGGCCGGTCAACTTGGCCTTTGTTGAGCTGGGATTCGATGCGACCATGTGTTCCGCTCCCGCGCTGGCTCACTTTAACTCGTCGATGGTGGCGGACCAAGGGGCGACCAGGCGGCCCACGTGGCGCGGGCTCTGGCCCGTGGCGACACGGCCTGGGTCTGGATGACAAGAGCAACCGGCCGCTGCTGCTCATCGAGCAGGTCGGTCCGGACGACGATCGTCCGATTCCCGATGTGTACCGGCTCGGCCACCGCCCGAACCAATCCCGAGCGCACGCCACTTCGTCGTGGACGATCGCGCTCCCGAATCGTCGGCACTGGGATGCTACGCGGCCATACGGGCCGTCGGATGCGCCCCAGCCCGCGCCCGACCTCTGCATTGGCGAGGCCGGCTGCAGACGTAGTATTCACCTGTCCCGGATCGCCGGGAGGTGAGCACGACGAGGAGTTCCGGCCGGGCCCGGGGGAGTGTTTTGACGACCGACCCGATAGTCATCGAAGACATCACCAAACGCTACGACCGAGATGTGTTGGCGGTCGACCACTTGGACCTGACGGTGGGAAGCGGCAGTGTCTTCGGTCTACTTGGTCCTAACGGTGCGGGTAAGACGACGACCATGCGAATGCTGGTCGGACTGATCCGGCCCACCTCGGGTCGGGTCCGTATTTTTGGCGAATCGGTCAAGCCTGGTGCGGCGATACTCCGTCGCGTGGGGGTCCTGGTAGAAGGGCCGGGCTTTGTTCCCCACCTATCAGGACGCAAGAATTTGGAGCTGTTCTGGAAGGCCGGCCGAGCGCCGATGGCGGAGGCCAACCTGGATCAGGCCCTCGACGTCGCCGACCTCGGCGATGCCATCAACCGCAAGTACAAGACCTATTCCCACGGCATGCGCCAGCGTTTGGGGATTGCCCAGGCCTTATTGGGAAGCCCGGACCTGTTGGTGATCGACGAGCCGACCGACGGGCTCGATCCCCAACAGATGCGCCACACGCGAGACGTCCTGCGACGGGTTGCCGCCAACGGGACGACGGTGCTCGTCTCGAGCCACTTGCTGAGCGAAGTGGAGCAGATCTGTGACCATGTGGCCGTTATGAAGAACGGGCGGCTGGTCACGGTGGGTTCGGTCTCGGACCTCTTGGGCGCCACGACCTCGGTCTATCTGGAGGTCGACGACCTCGCTGGTGCGAGACGGGTTCTCGATACGATTCCCGAGGTCCACCGGGTGTCGCCAGAAGGCGGGGGACTGTCGATCGAGCTCGACGGCATAGAGCGCAAGAGCGTTGTGGCGGCGCTGGTCGAAGCGGGTGTCGGAGTGGAGACGATCACGGCTCGCCACCAGCTCGAGGACGCCTTCATCGACCTGCTGGAACGACAGTGATCACGGTTGAGGCCCGCAAACAGGTGTGGCGACTGCGCACCTACGTCGGCCTTGGGCTCCTGGCGCTGATCCCCATCATCTTCACGATTGCCTTCAAGGTGAATCCTCCCCACCGGGGCGGGCCCGGCTTCTTTGATTTGGCCACCTCAGGAATCAACGTACCGATTGCGGTCCTGGGTGGAGTAAGCGCCTTCTTGCTGCTGGTCGTGGTGTCACTGTTCGCGGGGGAGACCGTCGCCGGAGAGGCCGACTGGGGAACTCTCCGCTACCTTCTGGTTCGGCCGGTCTCCCGAAACCGGGTGCTTGGCTCGAAGCTGGCGATCGCGGCGGGGCTGGCCGTCTTTGCCTCGTTCCTGGTTACGGTGGTCGGGCTGGTGGCGGGAACACTCGCATTTGGCTGGCATCCGATCACGGCTCCTTCGCTGGCGGTGGTCTCGCAGACCAGTGCGCTCGGTCGACTGGCACTCTCGACCCTGTACGTGGCCTGGTGCCAAGCCGCATACTTTTCGTTCGCCTTCATGTTGTCGACCATGACCGACGCGGCCTTCGGGGCAGTAGCCGGAGGCGTCGGGCTCGGCGTGGTGTCCCAGATCCTGAACAACATCTCAGCTCTCAACGGCACCAGCTACGTGTATCCCACCCACTACCTGAACGCCTGGCAAGGCCTGTTCTTCCCAGGGGCCCAACACACGGGAATGGTGCAGGGAGTGATTCTCCAGGTCCCATATGTGATCGTCTTCTTGGGCGTCGCCTGGTGGTGGTTCAATCGCAAGGACGTGCTCAGTTAAGTGGTCTGCTCCACCCGGTTGAGGTCGGTCATCCGGTTCGCAGCTCTTTCTTGAATCCGACATGGCTCGGCTCGAATCCGTGGCGTGTGTAGAAGCGGTGGGCATCGACGCGCCGGAGATTGGAGGTGAGTTGAACTCGGTAACAGCCTGCTCGTCGGGCTACTTCGATAGCGGCTGTTAGTAGTTGCGTACCGATCCCCTTGGAACGGAATTCGGGGTGCACGTGCACCGACTCGATTTCACCGCACAGTCCTCCGAGCCGCTGGAAGTGCCTGAAGACCAGCAACTGGCACATGCCGACCGCTTCACCTGCCACTTCTGCCACCAGTAGTTCGTTACCGGCGATGCCCTGAATTTCGGATAGGGCCTTTCGGTAGGGCTCCAGGTCTGAGGGCGTCTCTGTTCGATCCACCAACGCTCCGTGTCGGAGCAACTCGACCAGCCGCTCGACATCGTCCACCTGGGCGGTCCGGATGGTTGCCCGTTCCACGGGTTCAGTATGTCAGGCAGTCTTCATCGGGCGTCAGGGACCCCTCCGGTCACAGGCTTGTCATGGTGCCGTTGCCCACAACCGTGATGACAGTCACTGCCATTGGTGGTACAGTGATGACAGTAGCTGCCATCGACCTCCCGTCCAGGATGCCACCGGTGGCACTCGACGAGCAGGAGGTCTCCCATGCGAGTATTCATCACCGGAGCATCCGGTCACGTCGGTTCCGCCGTCATCCCCGAACTTCTCGGGGCAGGGCACGAGGTCGTGGGGCTGGCCCGTTCTGATTCTTCTGCCGACGCGGTGGAGAGCCTTGGGGCCAAAGTTCACCAGGGCTCTCTCGATGATCTCGACAGCCTGCGCGAGGCTGCCACTGCGTCGGACGGCGTCATCCACCTGGCCTTCAAACACGAGGAGATGCGATCCGGCGATTTCGAGAGCGCGGCCGCAGCGGACTTGCGCGCCATCGGGGCGATGGCCGACGCCTTGGCCGGTACCGACAAACCGTTCGTCGGTACCTCGGGAACGTTGATGCTGACCATGAGTGGAATCGAGGGAACCGGGACCGAATCCGACGGTGCCACCGCCGGCCCCCGAGCCGAGGCGGAGAACACTGTGGTCGCTTTGGCCGAACGCGGCATCCGATCCTCCGTTGTTCGTCTGCCTCCGACGGTGCACAGTTCGCTCGATCATCATGGCTTTGTCCCGGGCCTGATCGCCATTGCTCGCGGAAAGGGCCGCGCCGGCTACGTCGCCGACGGGTCGAACCGCTGGCCCGCCGTTCATACGCTCGACGCGGCCCACCTGTACCGCCTGGCCATCGAGACGGCCCCCGGCGGATCGAGACTGCATGCTGTAGGCGACGAGGGCGTCCCGTTCCGACACATCGCCGAGGCCATCGGCCGCGGCCTGGACGTGGCGGCGGACAGCATCCTGTCGGACGACGTGGCCGATTACTTCGACTATCTCGCCTTTGCCGTCGCCCTCGACAATCCGACGTCGAGCAGGCTGACCCAGGATCTGCTCGACTGGCGCCCGACCCATCCCGGGCTCATCGATGATCTCGACCAAGGCCACTACTTCCAGGTCTGAAACGGAGAAGGCTCCGGGTGGGTTACGAAAAATGAGTCGCGGGCCGCTCCAACCGTTGGCCGTCGACGGTGATATCCAGTTTCTCGTTGTAGAAGGCCACCAGTCCGGCGATTGGCTGCAGCTGGCGTGTGGGGAAGTCATAGGCCCAGGCGATATCGGGGAGGACCCGGTCCCCGATGCGGACCGACCAATAGGCGCTGGTCCGCCCTTTGTAGGGACATGACGTGCTCGTGTCACTGGGCACCAGATGGTTGAAGCGCACCTCAGTGCGGTTGAAGTAGTAGCGGGTCGGCAGGCCGGTCTCGAACACCATCACCGGCGACGATGATCGAGCCAGTTCGACGCCGTCGAGTTCCACGCTCACGGTGCGGGTGGAGCGCAGCGCGTCGACCCGGGCATACGGGTTCCGAGGGTGCACGAACACCTCTTCGTCCTCCTCGAACCAGCTGTCGAGCCCAGACCAGTCAACGTGGGCCGTGCCGACGATGCCATCGACCTCGGAGTCGGTATAGAGATGGGCTACGCCGGGCCGGTAGTCATCGCCGACCCGGATGCCGTAGCGATCGGCGCGCCCCAACTGAAGGCGTTGCTTGTGGTGCTCGTCTACGAGAGCACTGGCGTCGATATCGGTTATCGGGATGTAGTACTGGGGGTAGAAGGGCCATTCCCACACATAGAGGGCCGATGTGGTGTCGACCACCACGGTACTTCCCAGTACTGCTCGGATACGCCTGGGCACCCGCTCCACATGGTGCGCCGGGACGATTGCCTGTGGGTAGTCGCTCACTCGGTCCTCCCCTGGGATCACTCGGACCAGTGTAGGGAAATCTGCATTCGTCGCAGGCTGGTCGCATTCCACCGGAGCGCCTGGTACTGCCCCCGGGTTCGCCATCTTCTCGGGGTCAGCCCGTCGGAGGCAGCGGGCTCTTCAGGTCTTTGTACCGGTTCGGACATCTGCTGACGAGCCTGCCACTCTTGTCGTAGTCGACATCCGTCAACGCTGACCCGCATTTTCTGCATTCGTGCTGGGCAGACGACAACCCCAGTACCTCGCTGTGTTCCACGCTTCCAATCCTCGCCTTCTGGGCGCGCGGTATTCAAATCGAGACCAGGCGTCCGATAGGTACCCCATTCGGAAACCCATATTCGCGTCGTAGAGTCAGATCGCCGTCCCGCGGCCAGCTGACCCTGAGGATTCGCCATTACCCTCAGACGTCGTCCTGCCCGTCTAGTGCGAGAGAACTACCTGTGTTCGCCACTCAGCACGAACCGGCTGTGGGACCGCAGGTACTCGGTGACGGCCGCTGGTGCTTGGCCGGGCGATCCGGCGTCGAAGGGGGGCCGGGGGTCGTACTCGATGCCCAGTTGGATGATCTGGGCAACCTCGGCACCCGCCACCTCTGCCGAGAGCGTAAGCGCCATGTCGATGCCGGCCGAGACGCCGGCCGCGGTTATGACCTTGCCGTCGAAGACGACTCGTTCCGTCACCGGTGTCGCGCCGAAGGTGGAGAGCTCGTCGAGCGCCAACCAGTGTGAGGTGGCCCGCTTTCCCGCCAGAATGCCGGCGGCGCCAAGCAGAAGAGATCCGGTGCATACCGACGTGGTCCACATACTGGTGGTGTGGGCACCTCGGAGCCACGACAGGATCGCCGGGTCGTCCATCAGAGCCGTTTGACCATGACCACCGGGCACGACCAGGATCTCCGGGTGATCGAGATCGAGGAGGGTTGCGTCTGCGGTGAGAGCCAAACGGCCGTTGTCAGTGCGGACCGAGCCGGTGTCGACCCCGACGAACGTGACGGCCGCCCCTGGCAGCCTCGACAGGACCTCGTAGGGGCCGACGGCGTCAAGGGCCGTAAGCCCATCGAAAAGAAGTATGGCGATATCCACTTGTCCTCTCCCTCATTTAGGCGGCGCCGGATCGGAACCGGCGCCGGAACTCGGTTGGACCGCAACCGAGGGTTCGCATGAAGCTCCGCCTCAGGGTCTCGGCGGTGCCGAGCCCGCAGGCCACTGCAATGTCGGCGACTGCCCGGTCGGTATCCTCAAGGAGTCGCCTCGCCGCTTCGATACGCACCGAGGTGACGTAGCGCCCAGGAGACCGTCCGACTTCCTGGCGAAAGTACCGAGCGAAGTTGCGCTCGCTCATCCCCACGTGCGCGGCCAGAGCAGGCACCGTCAGAGTTGCGCCGGGGTTCTCGGCAATCAATCGTTGAGCTTCACGGAGGGCGTCGCGCTCGGCCAGTTGGGACACCAGCTGGGCGCTGAACTGAGTCTGGTTGGCCGGTCGATGCAGGAACATCACGAGCTGACGAGCTACAGCCAGGGCGAGATCGCGACCCAGGTCTTCTTCGACGAGGGCCAGCGCCAGGTCCATTCCGGCCGTTACCCCGGCTGAGGTGTAGATATTGCCGTCCCGTACGTAGATGGGCTCGGGATCGACCGTGATTTCCGGGTACCTGATGGCGAACGCCTCGCACCAAGCCCAATGGGTCGTGGCCCGTCGACCGCCGAGGAGACCCGCTTCTGCCAGGATGAACGCCCCGGAGCACACCGACGCCACCCGCCGAGCCCGCGTGGCCAGTCGGCTGACCTGTCTGACCAGTTCCGCGTCGGCCAACGCAGACTGAGTTCCAGCTCCTCCGGCCACCATCAGCGTGTCGGGAGCGCGTGACACGTCACGTAGGGCGGTGCCGATTTCGATCTCGAGCCCGCTCGACGTCCTCACTGTTTTTGCTTGCGTTCCGGCCACGGTGAGGGCGTATTCGTTCCTCTCCGAGAGTCGGTTGGCCACATCGAAAACCTCGACGGGACCAGTCAAGTCGAGGGCTTGTAGCTCGGGAAAGACAACGACGAGGACAGATCGGCTTGGCATTGGCGTTATTGTCCCTCCCCGGCTCGATGGCCGCAATGCCAAATATCCCACGCTTTCTGCCACATGACACATGACCTCTCCGTTCCACTGAGCTGGGCCTCGATACGGCCGACGCCCCGTGCTCATGGAGAACCTGGCCCTGACTGCCGGTCCGAGGGCCCGATATGCCGGCCCGGTATTTTGCTCCGACCTTGCCGGGCCCGTCCCCAGAGGGTGCATCACCCACGATGCTGAGTGCCCTCTCCCGATGATCGAACAGTTGTCAGGTATCCGCGCTCTCGGTGCGATGATCGATCTTGTCGTCCGCACCGGGTCGGGGTCGGTCTCGATGAGGAAGCCGGCCACGGTGGGAAGCCGATCTTCAACCCCCGGACGTCAGCTGTCCCGGAGGAGCGGACAGTCATCGTCGATGCCAACGGCGCCGTCGAGGATTCGCCCGTCCGATCCAGTCCCCACTAACAGCTGGACCACCGCCAACCTCAAGGTCTTCGTCAGCAGTGGGATTGCCGACTCAAACCATTCGGTGTCGTCGAGCACGGTGCTGTAGCTCGCCCCTCCTCAACCTTGGTCCTGGCTGAGAGAGGGAACAGAGTCGGCCCGACATGGGTACGTCCGGTACAGTGCGGACGTACCCAGCAGCTCGGTGGGGCCTTTTGTCCCCGACGACCGCACACCTGAGGGGGGACGGAGTGACTGTTGGAAGGAAACTGGCCCGGATCGCGCGTGTCGCGGCTATGGCCGTGGTCTGCCTGACCGCGTGCGTGTTGCCGGCGACGTCGGCCGGCGCTCGGGCCGCGGCGAAGACGTCAGCCCCGCACTACTACCTGGCCCTCGGCGACTGGCTCGCTACCGGGATCGGCGCCAGTTCGAGCGCCGAGCGACTACGTGAACCTGGTCGCCGCACACGAGGCCAGCCGCTATGCGAACTTGCAGGCGGTCGACCTGGGGTGTGGGGGAGCGACGACGGCCTCGATGGTCGCCGGTCCGGGCTGCTCGTACACGACCGGTACCCAGCTCGGCGATGCCGTCGCCTTCCTGCGGGCCCACCCCCACCAGGTGGCGTTTGTGACGATCGACATCGGGGCCGACGAGCTCGCAGCCTGTCAAACGTCTTCAGGGGTCGACAGTGCCTGCGCCGGCGCCGCCATCAGCCAGATCTCGACCGATCTTCCCCGGGTGCTGGGCCGAGCTCAAAGCGGCCGGTTCCGGGGTCCCCATCTACGGGATGGACTACTACGACCCGTTCCTGGCCGACTGGCTTACCGGAACCGCGGGACAGACGGTCGCCACCCAGTCCACCGCCAGCACCGACCAGCTCAACGCTCTGCTCGAGCAGATCTACACGGCCGCCGGAGCATCGACGGCTGATCCGTCCTCGCTCTTCGAGACGGACGACACCGACCTGACCGGTACCTATGAAGGAGAAACCGTGCCCCAGGATGTGGCCACGGTGTGCCAGTGGACCGATGCGTGCACGTCGCCTGGAAGCATCCAGCCTGACGACCAGGGTTATGCCGAGCTGGCGGCGGCGTTCGAACAGGTCATCGACGGCGTCTCCATCAACACCATGGGGCTGCCGGCCGGAGCTGTCAAGACGGCCTACTCGGGCAAGTTGACGGCCACGGGCGGGTACGCCCCTTATAAGTGGTCGATCGTTAGCGGTGCGCTGCCGGCGGGGCTCCATCTCCAAGCAGCCACCGGACAGATCACCGGAAAGCCGAAGGCGATCGGCGTCTCGATGTTCACCGTGGAGGCGGTCGACACCAAGGACAAGGTGAAGCCGGTCACGCAGAACTCGGGGACGGCGACGCTCTCCCTGCAGGTGGTGGCGGCACCGGAGGGCATGCCCGCATCCGGGCTGTACGCCACCCCTCAGTACAGCGCCGGCCAGATCACCGAGTACACGGTGCAGTACTCGTCGGCTCCCAATGCCGAAGGGGTGGTCTCGCCGCTCCTGATGGACATCTTCGTGCCACCGGATGCGGCATTACCGCACCCCGGCCGACGATCATCGAGGTCCACGGTGGCGCTTTCGTCGGTGGCGCCGCACTCTGGAGGACGGGGACGCACAGGAATCTGCCGTGTACGGCTACGTGGGCGTGAGCATCGACTACCGATTGGCCAATCCCGCCGTCGCCAGCGATGCCACCGACCCGATCCTGGCCGCGGCCGCGACCCTCGATGCCCAGCAGTCCGTTCGGTTCCTCAAGGCCAATGCCGCCACCTACGGGGTGGATCCGACGCCGCATCGCCATGCTGGGGAACTCTGCCGGAGGAGCGCTCGCCCTGGGTACCGGCGTGTCGGCCGACATTCGCCTACAGCGGACCCCTGGCCGACCTACTCACCCTCGATCGCGGCCGCTGTGTCTACCGGCGCTTTCCTGACCCCGGCGCTCTCCGAACTGACCTTGACCGACAACGAGGCGCCGTCGTTGTTGTTCATGTACGGCTACGACACCGCCAGCCACATCACCGCCGCCTACGCCTTCGAGACGTGCGACGCTCTCCGGGCGGCCGGCAATGTCTGCTACGAGGTCGAGCAGGCCGGCACCGGGCACACGACGACGCTCACGTTCGGAGGGCCGTGGTGGACGAACGAGCTCGGTCCGTTCCTCTGGGACCAGCTCCGGCTATCAAAAGCTGCCAACTGAACACCCGGAACGAGGTGCGTGCCCCGGCGCCCGGAAGTCCTGCATGGTGGAATCATGATCACGGCCTGAAGTCCGCAGTCCGATCGGCATTCGATGATCAACGGGCGCCCAGGATCGCTAGGCGAGAGTGGACCCGAAGAATTCTTCCGTGGCCTTCCAGTGACGTTCGGCCGCGTCCGGGTCGTAGCTTGGATTGTCCGGGACGGCGAAGCCGTGGTGGGCCTGATAGGTCTCGATGGTGTGGATGACCCTGGCCTCGCTGAGGGACTTCTCCAACAGATCCTTTTGCTCGTCGCTGAAGGACTGGTCCTCGATCGACCCGGCCACATACACGGCGGCCTCGATGGCACTGGCGTGGTGGTGAGGGCTGTCAGGGTCGTCGACATTGGCGAGGTTGCCACCGTGGAAGGAGGCCGCCGCCGCGATGCGCCCACCAAGGTCAGCGGCGGTGATGAGCGAGAGCCGGCCGCCCATGCAATAGCCGGTGGTGCCGACTCCGCCCGACCTCTTCTCTGGCAGGGAGTCAAGGTAGTCGACGAAAGCTCTTGCGTCGCGGCCCAGCTGGTCTCCGGTGTAGCCCCGCATCATGCCCATGATCTTCTTCGCCGTCTCTTTGGTGGAGAACGCCGTGCGCATGTCGACGGGCTCGTAGGGGCCGTTGCGATAGTAGAAGTCGGGCACCAGCACCAGATAGCCCAGGTCCGACAACCGCTCGCCCATCTGCCGCATGGTGTCGCGCATCCCTCCGGCATCGGGGAACATGATCACTGCCGGCCAGGGTCCCTCCCCAAGCGGAACGTCGAGCGCGGCCGGACATATCCCATCTGCGGTCTCGATCTCCACGGAACGTTGCGTCACGCTGACTCCCTTCGCGCTTCTGGTTCTTTCAGGCAGAAGCGCTGTTCTCGTCGATAGGCGCAAGCCAAGGCGGGCCCGGCGAGCGACCGGGGCCAACCTGACTGCATTTCCGCATGGCGGCTTGCGGTCGATCGCCTTCTCCGACCGACGCCGTACGGTACCTTGTTGCGCCGGATCCTTGCCTTCGTCAAGCGCTCCGAACAATCTCTGTCGACCGCACGACTTGGGGTCTCCGGGTCCCGCCCGGGACGTCTCTGGTGGAGGGCGAGGCCGGCCGGTCCTGTGGCCCATTGCACGACTCGTAATCCCATCGGCCCCCAGGGTCTTTTGAGCAGGAGCGGAGCTACTGTATGTCAGGAACGATGGAAGCAGGCCCGCAGTAATGAGCCCGGCCGTAACAGCCAGGTGAGAACGAGCCGAGTGCCGAGTAGCAGCCAACGACAATGAGTCAGGGGTAGACCATGATCTTGCAACCGCGGGCCGACCGGTCATCTGGTCGTGAGAGACGGTGGGTCGCGGACTTCCCGAGCCGGCCCTCCCGTCACGACCAGCTCTGACTTGAGGGACTGTTTGTGAAGGTTCTGGTAACCGGGGGGACGGGTTTCATCGGTTCGCACACGGTGGCGGCGCTGGTCCGACAGGGCCACGAAGTGAGGCTCCTGGCTCGAACGCCTGAGCGGGTCGGTTCCGTCCTGGAGCCACACGGTGTGGAGGTCGAGATCGTCAAGGGCGATGTGACCGACCACCGATCTGTCAACGCTGCGCTTGACGGATGTGACGCCGTCATTCACGCGGCTGCCCAGATCCCTCTCGGATCCAGCCCGATGTCCGACGCGAACGTCATCGGCAGCAGGATGGTGATCGGTGAAGCAGTGTCCCGTGGCCTCGACCCGATCGTCTACACCTCCACGGTCACGGTATATCTGCCAACGTCAGAGGCGATAGTCACCCTGACGTCCGACCTGGCCAGACCACTCTCCGCCTACGGCGCCTCAAAACAGGAGGTGGAGCACTTCGTGCGTTCTCTGCAGTCCGAAGGTGCCCCCGTCACCAGTTTCCTGCTGGGAGGTATCTACGGTCCCGTGTCACCGCACCTGCAGGGAAGCTTCCACGCTGTCACCAGTGCACTCGACTCGTTGATGTTGACGCCCCCCGGGGGAACCGGAATCCTCGATGTACGGGACGTCGCCGCAATGCTGGCCAAGGCGGTTGAACCCGGCCGAGGTCCCAGGCGATACCTGGCCGGAGGACAATTTCTGTCTTGGATCGAATGGACCGAGCTGCTGAGTAAGGCAGCAGGAGTCGATGTTCTTCACCAGGACGTGACCGTGCAACAGATGGTCGATCTCGGCCGAGAATTCGACGAGCAGCGCAAACAGGGACAGGTGGTCGACGTACCCCTGTCCGAAGAGGTCGCTCTGATCATGACCGGTTACGTGCCCACTGATGACTCAAAAACGCTGGAGGACCTTGGAGTGTCCTATCGGCCGGCGATCGAGACCCTCCGCGACACCGTTGACTACCTCCGATCCATCGGACGCGTGCCGGATCCAGGGGACGGGTCCTGATGCCTCCGTTCACAGGAGACGGTCTGAGGGGCCCGAGCCCTGCATTTTTAAAGAGCGGTGACCGGGGTTCAGTATGGGGTCGAGCTTCCGGCCCGGGACCTTGTCGCCTCCCACTTCTACCGCACCTACCGGCCGCCGGCTGAGACCGGCAAGCCGGATCCGGTCGCCACTTCCTGACCGCCGCCGGGCCACACCATCACGAAAGGAAGCACAGATGACGGAGGAATCGCCAGCACCCTACGACCGCGGTCTCGAGGTCCTGCGAGACATTTACGCTGGTGACGTGGTCACCCTTCCGGAGGGGACCATGGCGTTCAACGATGTCATGGTACAGACCCTCTTCGACCAGGTCTGGCGGCGTAGCGTCCTCGATGTCCGAACCCGGCGCCTGCTCCTCATGGGAGTCATCGCCGCCAACGGGCAGGTCGACACGTGGAAGATCCAGGCACGGGCCTCACTCAAGCGAGGCGAGCTCACACCAGACGAGCTCCGTGAGACACTCGTGATTCTGGCCCCCTACGCCGGCTATCCGAACATCGCCGGACTGGTGGTCCCATGCGAAGAGGTGATTGGATCCTGGATCGCCGACGGCTCTCCCCACTGGGGTACCGGGGAAGGCCCCGAGTAATCCGAACAGGAGGACTCGGAACTGATGTTGACCCACCGGTTCGAGTCCGGATACCAGTCACTGGTGGCCTAGGCGGGACTCATTGGTGATGGCGCTAGGGAGGCGGGAAGAAGCTCGAATCTCCGGCTGGTGGAAGGAGGTGTCGCCCCGCCGGCTGTCCCGGCTCGTATCGGCCGCATGGACGATCCACACATTGGGCTCCCAGTAGGAACCGAGGTCGGCTGTCCGATCAATGCTTACGGTGGCCAGACCGGCAGGAAATACATACTCGCCGCTCTCAGGGAAGGCCACGCCGGTCCAAGCCTCCCAGTCGGCGACGGTGCCCGTGATGCGCATCGATTCGGGAATCGGCGCCGCCATCTTCCCGCCCATCCGTGTGTGTGCCCGAAGCCAGGGGTCGAATGGCTGTCCATCTTCTCTGACCCAAGTTACGTAGCGATGGATAGGCGTGAGGGGGTATCGATCCTTCCAGTTTGGGCGTACCGGGGCAATCAGCCACTCGAGGTCCGCCGAGTGGGCCATGGCGGACATGTACTCAAGGATCACTCCCGCCAGACGTCGGCCCCGGTGGCGGGGTGGTATTTCTACTGCCAGCGCGCAGAGGGCGGAGGCCGCTACGCCTCTGGCTTGCAGCTCGAAACCTGCGGAGATGCTGGCGTCTATTCCCGGGCCAAGTCCCCCGACAGTACCGTCCCATGAGACCGGGATGGCGTGGGCTTCGGCCAGTACCTCCTCAGCCTCTTGGTCGTAGAGGACGAACTGGTAGTCAGGGAACACCTCATAGAGCCGGTTCCAGAATTGACTGAGAACATCGCCATGGAGGTTGTATTCGGGCCATACCTCGGCCGAGAGGTCGCCGATGCGCTCCCACAGCCCCGAGTTTTCCGAGTATCGAATTGCAGCCACGGCCATCCAGCAATCTTCGCAGGCAACGGGTTAGTCAGCGCAGAACGACAGTTCACCGAGTGCCCGGGCGCGATAAGTCGCAGCGCGCAGGTCGTCCACACCGGCAATACGAATCGCCCGGGGTTGTTCCTGGCCACCCATGGAGGAATGACCCCTCGAATCGGTGCCGTTGGACGTGTCTTGAGAACCACCGAAATACGAGTCTGGGGCCGACCCATTCACTGGGCAGGCAAGCGGAGCCAGACCCGCACCGGACCCAGTTGCGAGAAGCCGGCGGCGATGGCTGCATCGAGGTCCGGGCCGTGCTCGTAGCCGACGATAGGCTGACCGGGGAACACTCGGGTGACTGCCGATGCAACCTCGTGCCAGACGCGCTGCCCGTCGCCACCGATCTGGAATATGTTCGAGATTCCGACGACTGTGTCGTTACCGGTGGCGATTACTCCGGCCACGAGGCGTCCGCGCTGGTACGAGGCGAGAATCCTGACGGAGGAGTACTGCAGCAGGCCCACCGGCACCCCATCAGGCATCTCTGCGGCGGCAGACCAGCACTCGAGCTCGTCGGGCTCGGTGAGTTGCGACCAGCCGGTCTGATCCGCGGCACTGGCTACATCGGTTCGACCGATCCATTGGCCAGTGAGGAGCTCGCTGAAGCCATAAGGTCCGAGGTCGACGTCGGCATAGCTGTCCTTGACCGAGCAAACCTCTCGACCCGAGATCAGCTCGGCCACCTGCCGGGCGGACACGCCACGACGGAGTGTCACGGCATCAGGGAAGAGCGGCGGAGGACGGCCGGCAACAAGCCACACGCCGGTGGTGGTGTCAGCCATCCCGCCACCCCCGCAGGCCAGCGAACACCAGTCCACATTGTTCGACACCGCGGAAGCCAGCAGATCCACCCACACATACTGGCCTCACCAGCCCGGCCGCGGGAACAGCGGTGTTGACAGGAATGACACAAAACCCTTGCATTGGGTGTCACTTTTCTATACATTGACAAGTGATAAGTCCCCTTCGATAAAGTAGTAATGCGGTCGTGGTGGAGAAGGTGAATCCGCAGGTGGGAGTGTTGCGGGGGACAAATAGAATGAGTTATGTTCCCTGCTTATGGCCGGGGTTTTTTGCCGCGTCAGCGCCTCCTTCATTTGCAGGCGCCAACGCCTCAGCATCGGCCCGTCGCACATGTCAGCCTCAAACTCGGAGCCAATGCTCGACCCTCGACCGGGACCACCGACCGGATCCGTCACCATGGTGATGTACCCGTCTCCCGATGGAGACCCCGAGCTCGCGGCTGAACAGCAGCATCTGGACTACTCGCATGATGCCCTCGAGGCCATGCGGGAGCGGGCCGAGGCGCTTCTCAACGATCTTCGGGGGGCCGGCAGCCCGGACCTCGACTACCAGGCTGCGCTGGTCCATCGTGTCAACGTCCTCGCTGACAGCCCGCGCCCCCTTCTCTTCGGTCGGATCGATGAGGAAGGAGGTAGTTCCTGGCATATCGGGAGACGCCATGTTGAGGATCAGGAAGGTGAACCCCTGGTCATCGATTGGCGAGCACCGATCTCGACGCCGTTCTACCGGGCCCGAGTCGAAGATGCGCTTGGGCTGAGGCGACGTCGACAGGTGATGGTCGACCGGAGAAGGGTGATCTCCGTCGCCGACGATCTGTTTACCGGATCGGATGTCGACTTGTCCGCTACTCGCCTCCGAGGTGGTGATGCACTGCTGGCTGAACTCGAACGTGCACGCACCGGCGAAATGCTCGACATCGTGGCCACTATCCAGGCGGAGCAGGACGAGATCATTCGAGCTCCACTGGAACAGCTGATTGCCGTTCAAGGTGGGCCGGGTACGGGCAAGACGGCGGTGGGTCTGCATCGGGCCGCCTTTCTTCTCTACAACCACCCCCAGTTGAGTAGGGCGGGAGTGCTCGTGCTGGGTCCGAGCCGAGCCTTCGTCCGCTACATCGCCCAAGTGCTCCCGGCCCTGGGAGAGGAAGCGGTCATCCAGACGACCATCGCCGACATCGCACCTCGGGTGCGGGTCGAGGGCGAGGACACTCCCGATGTCGGTCGGGTCAAGGGGGATCCACGAATGGTCAGTGTCCTCGTGCGGGCGCTGGCGGGACGCCGGCGACCGGTGACGACGAGCGTCATCGTGCGGGCTCGATCCGCGAGTTGCGAACTGGTTGTCGAGGAGATCAATGAGCTCGCCCGATCGATCGCCGAGACCACCGCCCCGTACAAGGCGGGGCGGGCGGCCTTGCGGGCCAGGCTCATCAGCCTGGTCCGCCAAAAGCTCAGGGCGGCGGGGAACATGGAGGCCAATGAGCCTTGGCTCGAGCGGGAGGTGAGTGCCAGCGAGGCCTTCGGGGGGCTGCTCGACCGACTATGGCCCTCGATCTCCCCTTTGGCACTGGTGCGCGAACTGCTCACGAGCGAGGAGCAGATCGGTCGATCGTCAGGGGGTCTGCTGAGCCCTACCGAACAACAACTGTTGATCCGACCCAGGGGGAAAGCCAAAGCATCGCGGTGGACTCGTGCGGACCTCGCTCTCCTCGACGAGGCCGAATTCCTCATCAACGGCCGAGCCCATAGCTACGGGCACATCGTGGTCGATGAAGCTCAGGACCTGAGCCCCATGGAGTTCAGGATGGTCGCCCGCCGGGCGCCCACGGGGTCCCTGACCATCCTCGGCGACCTGGCTCAGGCCACTGGTCCGTGGGACTACAGAGGATGGGACGAGATCCTGGAGCATCTGCCGGCCGTCGCTCCCGTCCGAACGGACGAGTTGGAGCTCGGCTACCGGGCACCGGGCCAGGTGCTCGACCTTGCCTCGCGCCTGCTGTCGGTGGCGGCACCGACGGTCCGAGCGACGCGATCGATCCGCACGGGGACGGAGGCTCCCAAGGTCGTCCGGGTCAGAACCGATCAGCTGACCAGGCAGAGCATGTACGAAGCTGGAGAGCTCGCTCGGGACGGTCTTCTGGTTGGTCTCATCGTCGCCGACCGGTCCCTTGCCTCCGTGGCGGCCGCAATCGCCGGCGTGGAGGACGTCGGGTCGTTGGACCAGGATGGAATCACCAAGCCGATCACCCTGGTGGCTGCCTCCACGGCCAAAGGTCTGGAGTTCGATGCCGTGGTGGTGGTCGAACCCTCCGCCATTGCCGGGTCCGATGCACGGGGGCTCCGGATGCTCTATGTGGCCATGACCAGGCCGATCCGCTGCCTCACTATCGTTCACGCTGACCCACTTCCCCTATGTCTTCAGGAAAACTGAGCCAGACAGCCATCTCGACAGCTGAGCGAAACGTTGGATCGATGGAAGTGAGGGTGCGGTCCAGCTCCGCTTGTGGGCGTTGTCCGGCGAGTCCGCCCACGACCAAGTCCGGCAGTACCAGCTCGAGCACTCTCCGTTCCATGCCGCGGGTTGGGGCAGTTACAGAGGGTCAGTAGCCGACTTCTGGAGTGTCAGGTCGGCCAGCGTGGTGAAATGGTGCGCCGAAGTGACCAGGGATCCAGGGCCACGACGCCACCCATGTGGACGGCGCGAGGATGGCGGCAGCCGGGGAGACAGCGAAATGTCGAGTTCGCAGCTGTATGACACGATCGGGGCCACTTACACCGTGACGCGGCGCACCGAGCCTCGGATCGCGGCCAGGGTCTGGGCTGCGCTCGGCGATGCACGGACGGTCGTCAATGTCGGGGCTGGCACCGGCTCCTACGAGCCCCCCGCCCGGGAGGTGACCGCGGTGGAACCGTCGGCGCTCATGCGAGCCCAGCGCCCCGCAGGCGCGGCACCCTGCGTGGCCGCCGTGGCGGAGAGCCTTCCGTTCGAGGACCAGTCCTTCGACGCCGCCATGGCGTTTAGCACCCTTCATCACTGGCAGGACCCGATCGCGGGGCTGCGCGAGATGCGGCGCGTGGCTCGCCGGGTGGTGGTCTTCACCTGCGACTCCAGTGACACCGGATGGCGTCGTCGGTTCTGGCTTACTCGCGACTACCTGCCCGAGGTCGCTGATCTCACCGTCGGCCGGCCTTCGCTCACCGAGCAAGCCGGCGCCATCGGGGCCCGCATAGAGCCGGTGCCAATTCCGTGGGATTGCGCTGACGGCTTCTTCGAGGCCTACTGGCGCCGGCCCCAGGCCTACCTCGACGATCAGGTGCGTCGCGGTGTATCAGTGTGGGCCAGAGTCGGGCCCGAGGCCGAGCAGCGGGCAGTGCGCAGCCTCCGTGATGACCTCGTCTCGGGCCGGTGGGCCGAACGCAACCGCGACCTCGTCGCTCTCGATGCAGCAGAGCTTGGCCTCCGGCTGCTCGTAACCTGAACTCGCCACAGCCGTAAGGCGATCTCGTGGGGGTGAATGCATAGGGTTGGCGACCGGCGGAGCGAGCTAGGAAATACGTCCTGCCCACCCAGCGGTGTGAGAATCCAGTGCCCACCACCGTGCTGACCTATGTCTCATGTCTCGCCCGCTACTGTTCCATCCACCCCAAAACCCAGGTGTGCCAGGATTATTACAGTGATTACCTTTTGATTATATTTTGGGAGAATCACTACAGGTTGGAAGATAATTAGGCGCATGAAGCCCGAGAAGGCCTAAGTAATTTCCCGGGTAATTTATTGGCGAAATCGGCCTCATCCCCGCTAGCTTTATATTACTGGCATAGGCCATGCGCAGTCACAGCGAGGGTGGATTCCGGATGATCATCATCAGACGATCCGGCATGACCATCGCCATGTCGGTGGGGTTGATGGCGACGGGGTTGTTGGCCATGGGCGGATCTGCCGAGGCGGCCAGCGCCAGCCAACCGAGCCCCGCGGCTGTTCCGGGTGCGCACTTGGTCCAGGCACAAGGGTCATCCACGCTGAACTTCGCCGGCTACCCGTGGACAGTGAAGAGCTCGACGTCCCCAATCGGGCCAGGTCCGAATATCTTCGATGCCACCGGGCCATTCGTCGATGACTCGGGGGCTCTCCATCTGCAGATCGTGCCGACCACAACGGGGTGGGAGTCTTCGGAGGTGATCCTCAATCCGACTTTGGGTTACGGCACCTACCGTTGGACCGTGGATGGTCCGCTGTCGACCCTCGACCCCAACGTGGTCTTTGCGCTGTTCACCTACGACAACTCAGGCGCCACACCGTTCAACCGGGAGATGGATTTCGAGGCATCGCGCTTCGCTGACGCCGGAGAGCCGACAAATGCACAGTACGTGGTACAGCCTTACGGGACGCCGGGCAACCTCCAGCAGGTCACCCTCCCGAACTCGGACGTCACCACCATCACCATGACGTGGCTACCCGGCACGGTTACCTTTTCGGCCGATTCGCTGCCTCCATGGACGAACAGCTCTTCCTCGGTGCCCACGAGCTCGACCGAACAGGTGCACATGAGCTTGTGGTCATTCAATGGTGCCCCTCCGTCGAACGATCAGCCGGTCTCCGTGGAGGTGACCGACTTCCAGTTCACCTCGAGCTCACCGACCGCGAGCATCAGCTCGCCGGCCAATGATCAGGTGTACGCCGTGGGCCAAACCGTACCCACCAGTTTCGCTTGCACGGAAGGGGCCGACGGCTCGGCCGTATCGACTTGTCTGGACTCCAATGGATCGGCCGGCTCGGGTGCGCTCGTCACCTCGACGCCCGGGATCTACACCTACCGCGTCACCGCTGACGACGGCGACGGCAACAGTGGGACCGCTTCCATCAACTACGCGGTGGTGAGCGCTATCTCACCGGCACCACCGCCCCGCGGGTGCCCGGCTACTGGTTGGTGGGCACTGACGGGGGGATTTTCACCTTCGGCTCCGCTGCCTTCTACGGGAGCACCGGGAACCTGGCACTCAATCGGCCGATAGTCGGCATAACGCCGACGGCCGACGAGGGGGGCTACTGGCTGGTGGGTTCGGACGGAGGGGTCTTCGCATTTGGTAACGCGGGATTCTATGGTTCTGTACCTGGTCTCGGGCTCGCCCCCGCCGGCACCGAGGGGAGCCGGCATCTCAGCGCCCCTGTCGTGGGCGTGGTGCCCTCCATCGACGACAAGGGCTATTTCATGGTGGGATCTGACGGAGGGGTCTTTGCTTTCGGCGACGCTCAGTTCGAAGGATCCTGCCCCGGCATCGGGGGCTGCTCGGGCCAGGCGGTGGCTGTTGCCCCCGATGACAGTGGACGCGGCTACTGGGTGGTCACCTCCACTGGGCGCATCTACTCCTTCGGCGATGCTCCCTACTTCGGGGCACCGGGTCCGCAGAGCTCAGCCATCACCTCCATGGTGCGCACGCCCAACGGTGGCGGTTACTGGATCCTCGATGCCAACGGCCAGGTCTTCGACTACGGGGATGCGGGGGCCTTTGGCAGTCTCGCTGCCAACGCGACCAGCGAGTCCGACCCAGCCACGGCCATCTTCGCCACCGCGGACGGAGGTGGCTACTGGGTGGCTTCGGCCTCCGGATCGGTCTACGCCTTCGGTGACTCGCCCGACCAAGGAGGTATGTCCGGCAAGCACCTCAACGGGGCAATCATCGCGGCGACGGGTCTCTAGCCGGGCCTGGGCCGTTGACGGTGACGAGCACGCCCGACTGATGGCGGAGATGCACATTGCTCCGGTGGGCCTTCTCCCTTGAGATCTGGTCACGACAAGGCTCGGCAAGTCCCCCCGCGCTCCAGCCACGATTGTATGCAATGCTGACAGATATCAGCTACTTGCTCGTTGCGACCTCAGTGGGGGATTACCGGTTGGCGTGCGAAAAGAACCTAGTCAAGGAGCATTTCGGGCGGCTGGGCGCGCATGTCGGTTGACAGCCGGGTTTGGAACGGAATGCTGGCGGCTGTATGCCATGGATGTGGGGAGTGGCATTCCCAACGGGCCGGCGTGACGAACTCAGCGCCGCGATCCCATGTTTGTGACCGCCATAGTTCGCCATGGACACGATGTACTCGACCTGGATGCCGTCGAGGCCACTGGGTGACGATGACGGCCGTGATCAAAAGCCACAGGTCGAGTGACCAAAGCGACGGGACGAGCGTTCGGAGGTGTGATGTTCAGACGCGGTGATGCGATCATTTGGAACCAGCGGGTCCCACTCTTGGCCGTTTCAGCGTGCCTCCTGCTCGTGGTCGGGACGTTGACTGGCTGCACTTCGACAAACTCGGCTAGCAGCGCGTCGAGTGGTTCGTCGAAGTCGCCGATCCCGACGTCCGCGTTCCAGGACCACACCGGAATCACGTCAACGTCGGTCACAGTCGGCAACGTGACGACCCTATCGGCCGGCCTGTTCACCGGTGCCCTGGTGGGCACCGAGGCGTATGCCGCCCTTGTGAACGCGCTGGGCGGGGTCAATGGGCGCAAGATCATCGTGTCGAGCGCCAATGACCAATTCCAAGGCGCTCTCAACAAGGAGGCGGTCCAGAGCGTTGTCCAGAACGACTTCGCCAGCGTAGGAGGACTTTCGCTCGAGGACAGCTTCAGCGAGCCGACGAGTCGCGGCCAACCCCGGGTTTCCCGACGTGACGGCGTCGCTCGACCCGGCGACCGAGGCGCTCCCGAACAACTTCAGCCCGCTCCCCGCCTCGAATGGATGGCCTACCGGTCCGCTCCTCTATTTCAAGAAGAAGTACCCGGCGAAGATCGCCCACACCGCCACGATTATTGCCAACCTGCCGGCGACCGAGCTGGCCTGGGACAACGAGAAGAAGGCCATGCAGCACTTGGGCTACTCGGTCCTCCTCGACCCGGCGCTGCCGGCCACGACGACGGACTTCACCGCGCAGGTGGTGGCCATGAAGAGCGCCGGGGTCCAGCTCCTTTTTCTCGAACAGGAGCCCCAGAACTATGCGTCCGCAATCTTCCGGGACCTCGACCAGCAGAATTTCCATCCGGTGGTAGTGCTGGGTGCCCCCTCCTATAACCGACAGCTCATCGCCAACGCCGGCGGGCCCAGTGCCGTCAACGGAGCGTACCTGCAGCAAGCAGCCTCGCTCTATTTGGGCGAAGATGCAGCCCAAATCCCGACGATCACCACTTTCAATACGTGGGTTCAGAAGGTCTCACCCGGATTCACACCCGATTTCTTCACCCTGACCGGGTGGCTGTGCGCCGAGCTGTTCGTCGAGGCCCTACACAACGCCGGATCGAACCCGAGCAGGGGCTCCCTGCTCAAGGCATTGCGATCGATCACTGCTTTCAGCAGCGGGAACCTCGTTCCGGTCAGCAACCCGGCCGGCAAGGTCCCCGTCACCTGCTACCTGCTGGGCCAGATCGCGAACGGAAAGTTCCAACGACTCGACGACCCGCCGGTGACCAGCTCGACGAGAGGATTCCGCTGTGACGGTACCTACTACCGGGCGGGCTAGTCATTGAGCGCATTTTGACAACCGCCGAGCTCGGGTATTCAGACTATATTTGATTGCGTCTATCAACTAGTAATACGATGCATCAACGATGAAGGCCAGCAGGGATGACGTTCGCTCGATGGTGATGGCCCTGTTCGCGACCAACGCCGCGCTCGACCGGGCCCGACGTCAAAGGAAGGGCGCCAGCGCCCTGAGTCTGCTCCAGGTCGTCGCCGCCACCCCCGGTATCCGTCCCTCGGAGATCGCCGCGGCCCAGGATGTTCATCCCTCCCAGGTGACCCGGCAGGTGCGTGAGCTCGAGAGGACGGCGCTCATTCAGGTCACGGCCGATTCCGCTGACAGACGTTCGTGCCGAGTAACACTCACCTCGTCGGGTATGGACGAGTTGCAACGCCTCACCGAAGTCGGATTGGATCGGTTCGCCTCGTTCGTGGCGACGTGGGAGCGAGAAGAGGTTCGGATGCTGACATCGTTGCTCGAGAAGCTCGAACTGTCCAAGGCGGAGGTTGCGGCCAAGCGACGGCCTCCCTCAGGGCGTCGCTGGGCCCGACAGAGCGCGTGACGATCCGCAGTTCCCGAACCGTTGTACTCCGGCGGGAACGGGAACGGGCGAGCAGAGGAGCGGTGTGCCAGCCATAAGCGTGCGCAACCTCACCAAGACCTACGGTGAGAAGCGAGCAGTGAGTGACGTCAGTTTCGAGGTCAGCCAGGGAGAGGTCTTTGCCCTGCTCGGCCCCAACGGGGCCGGCAAGACCACCATCATCGAGATCCTCGAGGGCTTCCGGGATCGAAGTGCCGGACAGGTGGAAACCCTGGGTGTCGATCCAGCCGACCGGAAGACGCAGCGTTGGCTGCGGACCCACATCGGCGTCGTCCTCCAGGAGCTGGCTGTCGAACCGTTCTACTCCGTGCGCCAGGTTCTGACCCGCAACGCCGGGTATTTTCCCTCGCCCCGTCCGATCGACGAGGTCATCGCCCTGGTTGGCCTGACCGAGAAGGCCGACGCCCGGATAAAGACCCTTTCCGGTGGCCAGCAACGCCGGCTCGATGTGGGTCTCGGCATCGTGGGCAACCCCGAGTTGCTCTTCCTCGATGAGCCAACGACCGGGCTCGACCCGTCAGGCCGTCGAGACTCCTGGGAGCTGATCCGGTCACTTGCTTCCGAAGGCACGACCGTACTCCTGACCACCCACTACATGGACGAGGTGGAGGCCTTGGCCGATCAGGTGGCGGTGCTCAACAGCGCTCAGATCGTGGCCACCGGGACCCCGGCCTCTCTCGGTGGACGTGACTCGGGTACCGTGACCATCCGTTTCACGCTGCCCGACGGGATCTCGTCGAATGAGCTCCCCGTCCCGATCCACGCCGAGGCGGAGGGGTTGGTCGAGATCCAGACCGAGGAAGAGCTGTCCGTGCTCCATACGCTCACCGGCTGGGCGCTCGAACGCAACCTTCTTCTCCCGGGGCTCTCGGTCGCCCGGATCACCCTGGAAGATGTCTACCTCAGCCTGACGAGGGAAGAGCGATGAGCACTACTCCTGCCATCGGTTCCTTCCAAGGGTTGAGCGACGTCAAGTTGGTGGGCCGACAGGTCCACTACGAACAGCTGTCCTTCTGGCTCAATCCGATCGGGGCCGTCTTCACCGTGGGGTTCTCGGTGGTCTTCCTCATTCTGCTGGGGGCTTCGGCTGGGAATTCGCGCATTTCGTACCTACACAACATCCGACTGGTCCAGTACTACGTGCCCGGGTTTGCCGCTTACGGCGTGATGGCGGCCTGCTTCAATATTCTGGCCATCACCCTCGTCAACCGACGGGAGATGGGCCTACTCAAGCGGCTCAGGCTCAGCCCCCTGCCGACCTGGGCCCTGCTCACGGCCATAGTGCTCAGCTCTATGATCATCGCCGCACTCGAGGTCGTAATTCTCCTCGCCGTCGGGAGACTCGGGTTCAACGTCCACCTTCCGGACAACCTGGGGGCATTTGTGGTCGCCATCGTCGTGGGGATGCTGGCCTTCTCTGCACTGGGAGTGGCCATGAGCACCCTGGTCCCGAACCAGGATGCGGCCGGTCCGGTCATCAGCATCATCTTCTTCGTGCTGCTGTTTCTCTCAGGACTGTGGTTCCCCAGCAAGCCTGGGTCGGGCCTGGCCCAGTTCTCGTCGTACTTCCCTGTGCGCCACTTCATCAACGCGGTCATCGCTACTTTCAACACTCAGAAGGGCGCGTCTCCGTGGGCCTGGCATGATCTCTTCGTCGTGGCCATCTGGGGCCTGGTCGGCGCCTTTGTAGCTGTGCGTCGATGGAAGTGGTCGCCTCGGCGAGGGTGAACTCGAACGAAGCCGGCCCGGCCGAAGCCCTCGTCAGCCCAGACGAGAGCATTGGCCTCGGACCGAAGCCCGATCCCAGATCAATCCGCCAGGAAGCCACCATCGCAGCGGTAGCCCCCCGTCGACCCGTTCACCGGTGGATCACCCGACCGGACGAACTTCCCGTTGACGATCTTGGCGATCAGGTAGCAGTCACCCGGCAGTCCGGCGGCAACGTTGGCTGGAGCCAGGAGCCCGGATGCGCTGAACGAGGTGATCTTCCTCAGCTGCTGTTGCAGCGAGCCCCGTGTCGGGTTCTTTCCGGCCGCTTTCAGGGCTTGGACGAAAAGCTGGGTATTGGCCCAGCCGGCCAGCGTGTAGTAATCCGCCTGGAATCCCGGCGAGACATGTTGCACCCACTTCAAGAAGGTAGCCACGGCGGGAATGGCGAAAACATCCCCACCGAGGAACAGGGCGTTGGGCATCTCGAGATTGCTCCCGTTGGCCGCCGCCGGTCCACCGGCCGAGGGGACCAGTTCGTTGCTGTAGGCCGCCGTCCCAATGACCAGTTTGGGATGGAAGTTCTGCTGGTGCAGCGCTTCGAGTAGCGCACCCGCGTAGTTCTGCGGCAGTTGGTCGATGAGGATGAGCTGAACTCCCGCGTTGCGCATGGCCACGACGTTCTGAGTGAAGTCCGTCTGGGTGATCGGCACGGTGCTGAAGTACGTGATCTTGTAGCCGGCATGCTGAAGTACCGGCTTCTCCATCTTCCACACAGCCAAGGCCGAGGGATAGGCCGAGGCCAATACAGCGGTGTGCTGCTTCTGTTTCGGGTACACCTTCCCGAAGTAGTCGATCGGTCCCGTTGCCCAGCCCTTGCCGGCGGGATTGGCACTATAGGAATTGGGAAGCAGGGAAAGGGCCTGGTCGAGAGTCGTGGACACATCGGGGAAGCCGGGATTGTGGGCGATGACGGTCTCGGCGAAGCTGTCCTCGAGTGAGAAGCTGCCGACCATGGCAAAATCGCTCTGCACGGCACTCTCCGTCAGCTGTTTGTTCTTCGCCCCCGTGAACTGATCGTCCTGGGCGTCCACGACGATTTTCCGACCGTTGATACCCCCCTGGGAATTGACGTAGGCCGCATAGGCCTTCGTCCCTACTATCGAACCCGTGAACAGACCCCCTGTCTCGGTCGTCACGTTCCCGACCGTGACCGTCGAGGAGGTTAGACCCGGCGAGGATTTGAAGGCCGATGCCGGGATTGGAGCCCGATCCGAACTCGGAGTCGCCTGGGCGCTCGGAGCCAGGGTGGTGGCGCCCACCACGGCGGCGATCACCCCAACCACGACGACGGCACTGCGAAACCCCCTGCTTCCGGTCTGTCCGCATCCCATGAACTCCCCCTGACTCCGTGCGAGGGCCGGCCGACGGTTACCCCTTCCGTCGCCGCCGAGCTCGCTGCTCCCCGAGGCATGTTCACACCTTTCTAGACAGGTGTCCAGGGATGATCGTGCGGTCGGGGGTTGGCCGACCGGGTAGGGAGCGCACGTCGCCATCGGGCCCAGCCGGCCTCGATCCCACCGGTTGCTGTTGCGTGTGAGTTGTGGGCTGTGGCCATCGCTTCAGCATCGTTGCCCTTGCCCACGCCGTGTGACGTCGATGCCCTGGAAGGTCTGCGCCGAATACGGAGAAGGTCCCCAATCACGGCTAGGGGATGTCAAGCTCGCACCCGCATCCTGTCCGCTACCCGAACGGGTTGAGCGAGCTCCCCACGGCCCATGTGCTGAAGTACTGATTGTTGGCGCCGTAGGCCATGCCGATCGCCACCTTCGCTCCTTCGACCTGGTGCTCGCCGGCCGCACCCCGAACCTGGTTGGCCGCTTCCGCGAACCGGAGCAGCCCCGACGCACCGATCGGGTTGCTCGAGAGAACACCCCCGGACGCGTTGATCGGCAGAGCGCCCCCGAGCTCGGTTACCCCCTCGTCGACCAGCTTCCAGCCCTCGCCCTCCTCGGCCAGCCCGAAGGCCTCCAGCCAGATGGGCTCGAGCCACGAGAAGGGGACATACAGCTCGGCCATGTCGATCTGCCCACGTGGATCGGTGATCCCGGCGTCGGCATAGACATCGGCGGCGCACTGGAGGGCGGCTGCCGGCCGCACCGGGTCGCGGCCGGGGAAGCTCGGCGGCTCGGAGCGGGAGGAGGAGCCGAGTATCCATGCCGGCGGTCGACCGTCGGCCGCTGCCGACCTGCCCCCCGCCTCGTCGGTGATGACCACGGCACAGGCACCGTCTGACGATGGGCACGACTCGAGAAACCGCGTCGGCTCCCACATCATCGGTGATGCCTTCACCTTCTCGATGGAGATGTCCTCGATCTTCAAGTGGGCGTAGGGGTTCTTCAGGGCGTTGAGCCGGTCCTTCACCGCCACCTTCCAGCCGATGTGCTCGGGGGCGCCGCTGCGTTGGATGTATGCCCGGATGAACGGGGCGAAGGCGCCTCCGGCGCCGAGGGACGCGCCCTTGCCGCTACCCAGGGCGAACTGGGCATTGCCCTCGGACTGCTTCTCGAATGCCACCGCCAGCACCGTTCGGTGCTTGCCCACCTGAACGTGGGAGGCGGCCACGATGGCGGTGGTCCCGCCCACCGAGCCGGCGGTGTGGACCCGGAACATCGGCTTGCCCACCGCGCCGAGTGCGTCGGAGAGGTAGAGCTCGGGCTTCATGACGCCCTCGAACAGATCGGGGGCTTTGCCGAGGACGACGGCGTCGATGTCGGCCATGGTCATGTGAGCGTCGTCGAGAGCGCGGAACACCGCTTCTCGCACCAGGCCACCGAAGGACACGTCGAGTCGCCGGGACTTGTGATGGGTCTGGCCCACCCCGACCACCGCGCACGGGGGAGTACTCATGAGCCGTCCTCCAGAATGCAGACCAGGTTTTGTTGCAGGCACGGCCCGGAGGTGGCATGACCCAGAGCCCGGTGCCCGCCCCCGAAGATGTGATCGGCCGCGTAGCCGATACGGCACAGGCCGGTGGCCATGATCGGGTTGGCGCGGAGAGCACCCCCGGAGGGGTTGACGGAGACCTCGTCGTCCAGGTCGAGCACCTTGCGCAGCAACAGCTCCTCATGGGTGAAGGCGGCCTGGATCTCGGCCACCTCGACCGGGGCCCGGCCGAGTCCGGCTTCCCGGGCGGCGATGCGGGTGGACGGCGAGTCGTCCAGGGTCCGGAACGACGGATTGTGGCACTCGGTCCGATGGTCGAACCCGGTGATGTAGGCGGGCCGGTCGACCAGCTGACGGGCCCGGTCGCCGGTGGCCAGTACCATCGCCGCCGCACCGTCGGTGATCGGTGGCACGTCGTGGCGGCGGAGTGGTTGGCGGATGAAGTCCTCGGCCAGCAGGGCCTCGATGCTCCCCTCGCCCCGGGCCCGCATGGCGACCTCGGCCATCGAGCGCTCGTCGGCGATGCCCGCGGCGATCACCGCCCGCGCCTGGAGGGCGGCGAAGCTGAGGGGGTCGGCGCCCAGCGGGGCGAGATAATAGGGATCCATCTCCATCGGATAGATCAGGGCCGGGTCACCGGTCGAGGACCGCCCGGAGCCGGTGACGACGGCGATCTCGATGTCGCCCTCTTGCAGCCGCAGCCACGCCTCGTAGAGGGCCCAGGCTCCGTCCATCTCCACGTGCGAGTCCCTTTTCGGGGGCCAGGCGCCGATGGCGTCGAGGTTGGACACGAACGAGAAGGCCTGCCCGGTGATGTAGTCGCAACTCCCGAGGCAGGTGAAGTCGATGTCGGGCCGACTGAGACCGAGGGGCGAGATGGCATCGGTGATCACATCCATCAGCAGCTGGGTCTCGGACTTGTCGGTGTGACGCACCATCGGGGACTGGGCCCACCCGACGACGGCGATGTCGTGGGTGACGGAGTCGGTGGAAAGAGTGCTCATCTCAGAAGATCCGGTTCACGAGATCGGGATCGTCGAGGTCCGGTTGGCCATTGGGAATCCAACCGAGCAAGGAGCCCCAGCTCCCACCCATGCCGCCCCCGTCCTCGACCTCCTCGGCGGGAGACGCCCACACCGCGTCGACACGCTGGCCCACCCGCACCTCGTGGGCGGGAAGGTCGATGACCGGCGAGTAGGGGATGACCACATCGGTGGCGTCGAGGAGGACGAAGGCCCGGACGAATGGCTCGGTCTCGGTCTGACCCGGGTACTGGACGGGGGTGACGATGGCGAAATTGGTGATCGTTCCCCTGTGGGGCAGATCCACTTCGCATTCCGGCCCGAGCTCGATGGCATCGATCGGGCAGTAGCCCCGACCGCCGGCGTAGACCCGTTCACACACCGGACAGCGCAAGCCGAGCAGCCGGCGGTGCCGAGATGCTTCGGCGGCGCGGTCGGCGGCCTCGGGGACGGGGTTCCGGTAGGTGATGGAGGCCAGATAGTCCATCCGGGTCACCGGTTCGACGGCGGCACCGGTGTCCTCGCCCTCGGTCGTGGCCTCCTCGCCAGGCACGAAGCAGACGATGTCGTCGATCCGCCCCGCCCGGGTGCCCCGCCAACGGGGGCCACCCGCATCCCGTCGGCCATGGCCCCCGGATCGCCGCCGTCCACCGCGTGGAGCAGGGGAGTGCTGGCCCCGTCGAGCCGGATGAAAGCGAAGGCGAACGGGTGATCGAGCGGATGCTGTTCCGACGGCGCCGCCACCCACGTCCATGACTCCACGGCCCCGGCCGGTCCCACCTCGACGAATTCGTGCGCCAACTCGGCACCTGTCGCCGGGTCCCACTCCATGGGAGGCACCAGCACCGAGTCGTTGTTGCGGATACCGATGATGCGCTTCTCGGTCAGGGCGGTCATGAAGGCACCGACCACGGGTCCCAGTGATCGCTTGTAGGGAAACGTGATGGTGCTCTCGACGAATCGAGTCAATTCGAACTCCGCTGAGCCAGGACCCTGCCGTTGTCGTGCATGACAATGCGGATCTCGTCGTCACTGAACCCCTGCACCCGTAGATCGTCAGCAAAACTGCGGGGCTCGGCCAGTCCCTCCGCATGCGGCCAGTCGGAGCCGAAGAGGATGTGGTCGACCCCGACCAGATCCTTGAGGGCTGAAAGGTCGTCCTCGTAGTACGGGGCGACCCACACGTGGTCCCGGAAGGTCTCGACCGGGTCCGACCCGAAACCCGTGGGCATTTGACCGTAAACCTTCTTCAGCTTCTTGACCAGGGGGGCGACCCAGTCTGAACCGGCCTCGATGCTCGCCACCCGCACCCTCGGGAAACGGTCGAAGACCCCCTGGCACACCAGCGCGGCCATGGTCTCGTACGGGGGGCGGTCGGAGCTCAGGACGATTCGCAGCGGGGTGTAGTTGAAGGCCCGGAACTCGCCGTGGGGTTCCCAGTCATCGACATAGCGGCCGTAACCGGCGTCCCCCGAGTGGATGCTCACGGTCACGCCCGCTTCGTTCAGCCGAGCCCAGAAGGGGTCGAAGCGGCGGTCACCGGGTGAGGTGAGTCCCGTCGGAGTGTGGGCGGGCCCTCCTTTGATGCAGACGACGCGGGCGTCCTTGGCCAAGACCTTCTCGAGTTCGGCCACGGCGGCATCCACGCTGGCCAGGGGAATCATGGGGGCGGCGAAGATGCGATCCTGGTAGTGGTAGCCCCAGTCCTCTTCGAGCCACTGGTTGAAGGCACGGAAGGCGGCCACCGTGGCCTCGGGATCGTCCGCCAGTGACTCCTCCATGCCCACGCCGAGGGTGGGAAAGAGGAAGCAGCCGTCGATGCCCTGATTGTCCATGACCTCGAGCCGGGCATCGTGGTCCCGGTACTCGGGCCGGATGGGCTCGAGGTCGCCGAACAGGGCGGCGATGTCCTTGGACTCAGGGTTCCGGCCCCGGAAGTACTCGTCCAGGCTTCCCGGTTTGGCCACCGGATCGAAGGTGGGATTGGGGATGAATCGGTTGATCTTTCCGCCGACGAGGAGACGCTGACGTCCGTCGACCTCTGCCCACTGCATGGCTCGTCTGGCCATCTTCGGCTCCAGGTGCCGGGTGAAGGCGTCGGTCGCCTCGTAGTAGTGGTTGTCGGCGTCGAAGGTTGTGAAGTCGATGGTCATAGTGACTCCCGGGTCGAGTGGCAGAGGGGGGCGCTCAGGACCCGTCGAGGCCGAGCACGCGAAGGGCATTGGTGCGGAGGAATTTCGGCCACACGTGGTCTTTCAGGCCGACGTTATGCATCTCGGTCATGATCCGCTCGAGTGACAGGCCCATGGGGAAGTAGCCAGCGTAGATGATCTTGTCCGCTCCCCGCGAGTTGGCGAAGTCGATGACGTCGGCCGGGTAGTACTTCGGTGCGAAGGCGCTGGTCGAGTAGTGGAGGCCCGGCCATTTGAGCATGAGTTTGATGGCCAGTTCGGTCCAGGGCTCGCATCCATGGCGGGTCACGAACACGAGCTCGGGGAAGTCGAACATCACCTCATCGATCAGCGCCACGTCCTGGGGGGCGTACTTGAGACGGGGACCGGGAACCCCGGCGCAGCAGAACACGGGGATCCCCAGCTCCACACACTTGGCATAGATCGGGTACATCTTTTTGTCGTCGATGGCCACCTGCGGAAACGTTCCTGACGGGAATACCCCGACGGCACGGATGCCCCAGGTCTCGTAGGCACGGACCATGGCAACGATCCCGTCCATCCCATCGTTTGGGTCGACCGAAATCGAGGGGATGAACCGGTCGGGGTAGCGCTTGAGCGCCTGGTCGCCGGTCCCACCCGGGTCGTCCATGCCGATGAGACCCTTCTCCACTCCCCAGAGGTCCATCTCCCCGATGGTGACAGCGATCGGATCGATTTTTCCTCGCAGGTCCTTTTCCGGCACGTCCTTGAACATGTACTCAGCCGGAAATTCGAACTCCTCCTTGGACTGGGTGTCTTTGGTCTGGCGGGTGATGAAGCCGTAGACGGCTCTCATGTCATCGTGTGGGAACCCGATCATCGTGTCCACTATCCCGATGTCACTTGGCCAGGCCACATTCACTTCCCATCTTCGTCGGTCCATCATGATAGAACCACATTTCGGTTTGGATGGAAGGTCGGACTCCTGTTTCCTTCGTTAGGTCCGAGGGCGACAACCACAGGCACACCTCAACCGCGCTCGAGTCGGTTGGTCGGATCGACATGGTGCCCATGCGGGGTATCGAGCGATATGAATCCCATGGTTCGCGTGATTTGGCCTGGAGTGGTTCTCACGATGGAGTCACGAAGGTGGTCAAAGTCGCTTGCCCATCTGGCTCCCGGATGAGCTTCTCGCCAGGTTGGCGAGAAGCTCAAACGAGCCATGATTATCGACAGAGACGATGCCGGCCACGTTGGGGGGCGTGATCGAATAGTCAGCCATCACGATAGGCATGTCGACCAGGAGATCGAAGCCCGTCTTGGTCTGCTCGAAATGAAGGGTCACAGATACTGATTTCGAGACCCCGTGTAGTTGGAGCCTCCCGCGGGCGTCGACCTGGTAGACCTTGCCGACAGCAATCTCAGGTAGAGCGATTGGTGCAGTAAGAGTGAAGGCTGCCGTCGGGAATTTGTTGGTCTGGATTGCTGTGGTCCTGAGAACACTGTCGCGCAGGCTCTTGTTGCTTTTCAGAGTGGCCATGTCGACGGTGAACTGTGCAGAGGTCACCCGCTGGCCCATCACAGTCACCGATCCCGTCACATTGTGGGTTCGACCGGTTGCGGTGTCCGCCCCGACGCCGAAGACCCGTTCATTCACTCGATACCCCGCGGTGGTCGCCTCGACACCGGTTCCGGGGACTACCGTCCATTGCCCACTGATGTCGGCACTGCTCGCAGGCCGAGACAGGGCCGACTCGGTTCGGAGGGCCAGTGGGGCGGCCGAGTTGTTGCGGAGCATGAACCAGTACACGCCTGCCCCTCCGACGACGACCAGACTCAGAAGAGGGATGAGGACCCAGCGGATCTTGACGAGGGTTTTCACGGTGATACTCCTTTTCTCGGCGGCCGAGACTCGGACCGGCGGTTGTAAGCAAGTGAATGCATGCTAGGTACGGTACGCCTACTCCGAGAAGAAAGCAAGTGGTTGCTTGTAGACTCCCGGTGATACGTGAGCAGGACCACAGTCGTCACTGAGCCCGAGGGTAAGAAGGTCAAGAGGTGGTCGCGCCCCCTCCATGCCCGGCCGGGCGAAGGACGGATCCAGTGCCCGGTCATCGCCCGTCGCCAGAGCAAGTACTTCGAGCTCGACCCCCCAACCCTTCGACGCGATCATCCACGAACTCGAGACGACCACACCCCAGTCCTGGGGCCGGATCAGATCATGTGAACGGCGGCATGCGTCCCTACCGCCAGGAGAATCGCATCAATTCCCGTGACCGGTTTCGTCCCGCTCAACCAGGCGTCCCTGCAGGAATCGCTGCACAACCGTCCGGGCGTCTGGCAGAGGAATCTCGGAGGAAGTGATGCGCCGCATCACCGTGATGACGAGCAAGGGGGCGAGTAGGGCGTGGACGGCGAATGCAGTGGGTTCTTCGACCATCTGACCGGTCTGTTGGTAGGCGGCGAAGATCTCACCAAGGCGCGACGTCGCGGCAATGGGCTCTTTGATGAGGGCCGCCACGTCAGGATCCCGTGCTCCCTCAAGGAGGAGTGTGCCGACCAGTCCGTCTCGGTTCTGATAGAGATCCAAGTAGTACTCGACCACACGGACCAAGTCCGCCTCCAGGTCGCCGGTTACGACCAGCCCATCGTTGGCCAACCGAGCGAGGGTGGCGTGGATCGCCGCCAGGATCAGCTGGCGCTTGTCACCAAAGCGTCGGAAGAGCGTCACTTCGTTGATGCCGGCAGCTTCGGCGATTCTCCGGGTGGTGGCCCCCCGGTAGCCCTGCTGTGCCAGCACCGACAGGGCCGCGTCGAACATCGTTGCATCTGAAATTGGTTCGGCCACTGATTCTCCTCGGACCACCCGGTTCGGTGCCGGCTGCACGCCAACGATAGCAAGTCACTACTTGCTTCTTTGGCAAACTGGTTGGATCCCGACCGTCTCTCCTCGAGCTCCTCGAGCGGATGGCCAGTCTCAGGACGACTCGGCCCTTGTCCGGAGGGAGGAGACGGCCTCCGGTCCCGTGGACTGGCGCGGCGTGGGGGTCTCGATCTCGCCACCCTGGGGCGAAAAGGCGATACCTGCCGTCGCTCTCCTCGGCTTGCCCAGCGGGTTCTGTTGTCCCAGTTCAATGGCAGTGACTCTGGACTAGACACTGGTAGAGCTATCTAGTAAGATACCGAGTATTCTAACGAACTGGAGAACCTGGTGAGTGTTCGCCACGCCATGCTGGCGCTGCTGAGTGAAGGCCCGAAGTACGGTCTCCAACTGCGACAGGAGTTCGAGGCCCGGACCGGTGAGGTGTGGCCGCTCAACGTCGGGCAGGTCTACACCACCCTCCAGCGCCTCGAGCGAGACGGGCTGGTCGAGTCCGAGGAGTCGTCCGGCGAGGGCCCGCAGAAGGGCTTCCGCATCACCGAGGAGGGTGAGGCGGAGCTGACCAAGTGGCTGCGCACTCCGCCCAACTTCTCGTCTCCGCCCCGGGACGAACTGGTCATCAAGGTACTGGTGGCGTTCGAGCTGCCCGGTGTCGATGTCCACGACTTGGTGCAGGTGCACCGGCGCTATCTCATCGAGCTCATGCAGCAGTGGACGCGGCTGAAAGAGGACGAGTCCCGGTTCGACCTCCATTTCGCCTTGGTTGTCGACGCCGAACTCTTCCGGCTCGACTCGTTGATCCGGTGGCTCGATTCGGCCGATGGCCGTCTGAAGCGGGCAGCCGCAGACGCAAATGAGCCGGCTTCACAGTCGTTCCCCCTCCCGAAAGCCCGGCGAAAGGTAGGAGCCCCCTGATGAGCTGCCTAGAACTACGCGACATCTCCAAGGTCTACGGCGAAGGAGCCGCGGAGGTACTCGCCCTCCAGCGCGTCGATCTCTCCGTCGAGGCCGGGTCCCTGGTGGCCGTCATGGGTGCCAGCGGCTCAGGAAAGAGCACGTTGCTCACCATCGCCGGCAGCCTGGAAGATGCCACCAGCGGGGAGGTATACGTCGGTGGCCGAGCGTTGTCCTCGCTGTCTCGCAACGGCAAGGCACAGCTTCGCCGCCAGTCCATCGGGTATGTCTTCCAGGATTACAACCTGCTGGCCGGACTCAATGCGGTGGAGAATGTGTCCCTGCCGCTCGAGCTCGACGGCGTCGCAGCCCACAAGGCCCAGTCGGCGGCGATGGAATCGCTCGATGAGTTCGGGCTGAAGGACCGGGCTTCGCACTACCCGGACCAGCTGTCGGGCGGTGAACGCCAGCGGGTCGCCATTGCTCGCGCCGTGGTCGGGGGACGGGAATTGCTCCTGGCCGATGAGCCATCCGGAGCGCTCGACTCCACCAATGCCGAGGCGGTGATGCGCCTTATCCTGACGGCCTGCCATCAGGGCATGGCCGCCGTGGTCGTGACCCACGACGCCCAGCTGGCTTCGTGGGCCGACCGCGTGATCTTCCTTCGCGACGGCAGAATCGTCGACCAGACGCTCCCGGTTGACAGCCCGGACTCGATACTCGCCAATCTGGCGAACCAATGAGCGTCGGCGTCCTCGACCGGTCGACCATCGGATCGGCACCCGAACCGACCACCGGGGGCGTCCCGGCTCGTCGGGCCATGATGCGCTGGGCCTGGCGCCTCTTCAGACGGGAGTGGCGCCAGCAGCTGCTCATCCTGCTCCTCGTGATCGTGGCCGTGGCGGCCGTCGTGGTCGGCTCGGCCGTCGCCGTCAACACGCCCCAGCCGGCCAACTTCGGGTTTGGCACCGCGCAGGATATGGCCACCTTCGTGAACACCGGCAAGGGCAAGCAATCGGATCTGCAGTCGGAGGACACCCAGATCGTCGGGCTGGAACATCGCTTCGGCACGGTCCAGGTCATCGTGAACGAGACGCTCCATGTCCCCGGCAGCACTCAGACCTATCAGCTTCGGTCCCAGGACCCGCACGGCCCCTACGGGGGGCCGATGCTCCAGCTGCTCTCCGGGAAGTATCCAACCGGGCCGAACCAGATCGCCCTTACCCCTGGGTTGGCCACCGAGCTCGACCTGCGGGTGGGTGACACCTGGTCCCAGGGCGGAAAGACGGTCGTCGGCATCGTGCAGAACCCCCAGAGCCTGCTCGACGAGTTCGCACTGGTTCCCCCGGGGCAGGTGACCGACCCGACCCAGGTGACCGTTCTCTTCGATGCTCCGGGCGTGGACCCGGGCCGTATCGGCACCAACGTCTATACGCCGGCGCAGAATGGCACCTCCAACCCGATCAATCCCAAGACCATCGTCCTGGCCTTGGCGACCGTCGGCATGCTGCTCATCGCGCTGGTGTCGGTCGGCGGCTTCACCGTACTGGCGCAGCGCCGACTGCGAGCGCTCGGGATGCTGGAGTCGATGGGAGCTACCGACCGCAATGTCCGTCTGGTGCTGCGGGCCAATGGCGTGATCGTCGGGGCGGTGGGGGCCGTGGTGGGCTTCGCACTGGGCCTTCTGGCGTGGCTGGCTTACCGCCCGCACAACGAGCAGAGCGCCCACCACCTCATCCCGACGTTCGCCCTTCCATGGACGGTGATTGTGGTGGCGATGGTGCTGGCGGTTGTCGCCACCCTTGTGGCCGCCGGCCACCCCGCCCGCGCCATCACCCGCGTTCCCGTCGTCGCCGCCTTGGCCGGACGCCCGGCACCGCCGCGACAGATCCACCGCTCGTTCGTTCCCGGGGTGATCGCGCTTGTCATCGGCTTCTTTTTCTTCGTGGCTTCGGGCGCGGCCGGAAGCGGAGGCGTGATCTGGCTCATACCCGGTTTCATCGCCCTGGTGGCGGGGATCATCCTCATGGCGCCGTTCTTCCTGGCCCTGCTGGCACGAGTCGGACGGAGGGCACCCATCGCCACCCGCCTGGCCTTGCGCGACCTGGCACGATATCGGTCCCGCTCCGGTTCGGCCCTCTCGGCCATCAGCGTCGGAGTCCTTATTGCGGTGGTCATCTGCGCTGTCGCCATCGCCCGCTACAGCAACGTCTACGACTACGTCGGCCCGAATCTGACGTCGAACGAACTCGCCGTCTGGAGCCCCAACGGCCAGAACGGCAACAACCCCGATCCGAGTGCGCCGTCGCTGCGGGACTTCCTGTCGCAGGAGGCCGGAGTCCACTCCGTTGCATCGGCTGTCGGCGCCAAGGACGTCGTGGAACTCGACAATCCCGCGCCCTCAGTTGGTCTGCAAAATCCCAGCGCCTCGGGTCGGCAGTGGGATGGACAGATCTATGTGGCCACCCCTGCTCTGCTGCGGGCCTACGGCATCAACCCGTCGTCCATTCCTTCCGGCGTCGACGTACTTAGCTCGCGGCCCGGCCTTTCGGGCTCGGGAGTGCAGCTCACCTTCGGAGGGGGAGGGGGAGGAAAGGGAGGTGGCCAACTGGTCGGTCCCGGCGCCGGCGGTGGCGGGGGTCCCGGTCCGGGGAACACGAACACCTGTTCACCGCAGGAATGCATCGCCCACCCTGTCGTCCAAGAAGAGACCCAGCTGCCAACCGGGACGGACGCACCGAACACGGTGATCACCGAGAGTGCCTTGCGCCGGCTGCACCTCGCCGGCCAGAGCAGTCTCGACGGTTGGATCATCGAAGCCAACAGCCCAATCACCTCCACCCAGGTCACGAACGCCCAGGCATTGGCGGCACCTGACAATCTGAGCATCGAGTCGAGGAACGACGCCCCCACGTCACACGAGATCGTGGACTGGGCCACCGTATTCGCCATCGCCCTGGCTCTCGGCATCCTGGCCATGAGCATCGGCCTTATCCGCAGCGAGACGGCGAGCGAGTTGCGCACGCTGACGGCAACCGGTGCCAGCTCCCGCACCCGGCGCACCCTGACCGCGGTCACCGCCGGCGGCCTGGCGTTCCTGGGCGCGCTGCTCGGAACGGTGGCCGCCTACGTCGGGCTGGCCGGGTGGTTCTACTCGAACTCTCTAGAAGGTGGTTTGTCGGACATCATCGATCACATCCCATGGAACAATCTGATCCTCATCGTGGTCGCCATGCCCGCCGTTGCCATGATCATCGGCTGGGTGCTGGCGGGACGGGATCCGACGACGATCTCCACCCGTCCCATGGAGTAGTCGTAGGCGCGGCGCCGGGTCCGGGCGGGAGCGACCACCAAACCAGCTTGACATATACCGACAATCGGTATATGTGTGGAGCATGAGCCCCGAGATGCGAGAGCCGTCCTTCTTCGTGCTGACAGCGCTCGCCGACGGGCCCAGACACGGCTACGGAGTTATCCAGGAAGTTGAACGACTCTCTGAGGGAAGGACGAGGCTACGGGCTGGGACGTTGTACGCAGCATTTGATCGTCTCTCCGCCGAGGGGTTGATCGAGGTGGCGAACGAAGAAGTGGTGGACGGTCGGCTTCGTCGTTATTACCGACTCACAGAACCTGGGAGGGCAGCGCTGGGTGTGGAGTCACGCCGACGCATGACCATCTCCAAAGAGGCGCTTCGGCGCCTCCGTCTCTCGGGAGGGTACGCGTGAGCGCTTCCGAGCGGCGCTATCGGCGCTGGCTCCAGCTCTACCCGAAGGAATATCGGGACGCTCGTGGGGAGGAGATACTTGCGACACTGCTGGATACCTCAGAACGTGGTCGCCTTTCCCTCGCAGACCTTCTCCAGATCACCGCGCACGGCACCTACGTTCGGTCTTGCCTGATCGTTAGACGCTTACGTAGGGGAAGGCTTCCGAGATCCGTGTACGTCGCCACGCTGCTGATGGCCGTGCTGGCTTCGCTCAATCTCATGACTGCGGCCTTCTCTGAAAACGGTCCCAAGAACCAAAGCTCACACCTTGACAATGTCATCGTGGGATTGGTGTTCATCGGTCTCGACCTCCTCCTGTGGACATGGAGACCTCGTATGTACTCGGTGGTGATGGGCACTCTCGTCGTTCTCGCCGCCACATCGTTCGTAACGGTTGACCTGTTACTCGATTCCTGCGCCGCAATCCCACTTGTCCTGTTGGTCATCGGCCGAAAGCGGTACGTGGCACAGGTACCGGGAGCCGAGCTGCCGCAGGGACCCCGCACCGTGGCCTGAATGGTCGACGAGCCTGGCGGGCGCTTGACTGGCGTAAGCAAGCGCTTCAGGCGGCGTGGTCCATGGATCGTGAGGGACGTCGACCTCATTCTCCTCCCTGAGAGCCGAACCACGATCGTCGGTGACAACGGGTCGGGAAAATCAACACTTCTCCGAATCGCGGTCGGCCTCACTCCTCCAACCTCGGGGAGCGTTCTCAAGCCGGCGACGACCAGCTTTGTCCCAGAGCGGCTTGCCGGATCGTCGAGTTTCACGGCAGGGGAGTATCTCTCGCATATGGGACGCATCAGGGGCCTGGATCAAGCGACGATCAAGGCCAGGAGCCGAGAACTACTCGAGCGGCTCGGGTTCCTCCCCGATCCTCACGCTCCGATCGACTCACTGTCGAAGGGCAACAAGCAAAAGGTGGTGATTGCTCAAGCCTTCCTGGGACCGGTGGGCCTTGTCGTCCTCGACGAACCGTACAGCGGGCTGGATGTCCGAGCCCAATGGTCTCTGGGAGAGTTGATCGAGTCGGAACGGGCGAGAGGTGCCGCCATTCTGATGACGTCGCACACCCTTTCGTCGGGATCTGACCAGGACCGGGTGTATCGAATTGACGACGGTTACCTGTATCCAATCCAATCGACCGTTGTCGGATCGGCGCTTCGACGTATTGAGCTCACTGCCACCGAACATTCGTGCGCGGCCCAGGTCTTGTCGGCAGTAAGCCTTCACCGCGCCGACCATGACCCGTCAAGAAGAACACTCTCGTTGGTCGTGGCAGCGTCAGAAGCCGACGCGCTTCTCCACGATGCGATCCACAACGGTTGGTCGGTAACGGGCGTGACGCCTCTTCGGAACGGCGGAACGTGAGACTGAGGCCGCTGCTCAAATATATCTGGAGTGATGCGCTCCGGGGGCATGGCTGGATCGCGCCGGTTCTTTGTTTCTTCGTCGTAGAAGCCGCTATCTGCGCTCAAACCGGATCGGTGCTGCCGACCTATGCGGTGTCCGCGATAGCCCTGCTCTTCATGTCCACGTGGATCACGGTGCTGACCGTCAACAGTGAGGACCCGATACAACAATCGATCACAATCGTTACCGCCGGTGGAATTTCTACGGTGCGTCTGGCCAAGCTCTGCATTGCGTTTCTGGCGGGAATCGCCCTCAGTGTGGTGGGACTGGTCGGGCCTCTGGTGGCCACATCGTTTGACGCGAATCTTTCTGATGTCGCCGCCGGTGCTGTGGCACAGATTCTCACTACCATGACTGGCGTCGCTGTCGGCGCGCTCCTCAGTCGGCCCCTGGTAGCCAAGAGAGCGTGGGCGGTACTCGTCGGTTTCGGGGTCTGCCTGGCAACAGTTGTCATTCCCCACGGCCCACCATCTCGACAGCTCCTGGTTCTGCTCAACAACCCAGGCGGGATCGGTCTGGCCCCAGCGATGTTCCTCATAGCACTGGAGACAATGGCGATCGCGATCGTGGCCGTGGGCGCTTCTCTACGCCTCGCTCAACGGCGGAGTTGACCGGGCAAGGCGTTACCCACTCCCGGTTGGGCAAGTCGGTCCAGGGATCGTGGCGGCTGTCTGACCGGGAGCAAACATGACGGACCTTGAGACCGGCGTGAAGGCCCGCAGCATCGCCGACCCATGCCGCTCCATCCACTGGTTCGGCGACAATTGTGAACCTGGTTGCCGGCGCATTTGGGGGTGGTGATAACTGCGATAAGAGTGGGTCAGTCCAACTCAGAAAGCCCCTTCTGCAGAGCCGGATGAGCCGGGTGTTATTGGCCCTGGTTAGTCGGCACTTTGAGGGCACCGGTGATAGCTGGCGGCCAGGCCCTCATCGGGCCTGACCGATTGCGGCCCATGCCGACGAGTGCGAAACTCAGGCATCAGCGACCAAGGAGGAACTCGATGCCCAAGTACCTCGTCCAAGCGTCTTATCTCGGCAGTGGAGTCCAGGGACTCCGCGAGGAGGGTGGCTCAGCCCGCCGAGCTGTCGTCGAAAAGGCCTGTTCCAGCGTAGGCGGGAAGCTTGACGCGTTCTACTATGCGTTCGGCGATACGGACGTCGTTGCCATCATGGACCTGCCAGACAATGTGACAGCGGCCGGCGTCGCTCTGCTCGTCGCTGCCAGCGGAAAGATCGACGTGAAGACCAGCGTCCTATTGACCCCGGAAGAAGTCGACGCTGCGGTGAAAGTCGGGGGCGACTATCGCCCGCCCGGAGGCTGATTGCCCAACTCATCGCCCCCACTGGCATGAGCCGTTTACCGGTCCGGTGGGTCTACCAGTTCAGGGGGTCGGAGGCGATTGCTGAGGCATTTCGGGGATACCCGTTCCACGATCAGGAAGGCGCGAAGGTTGTGGTGCAGGGATTCACTAGCGAGCTGATATCGGGCTATTCCGACGATGCAAGACGGCACTTTCGCCAAGGAGGACACGCGCAATGGCAGATATGCATCTGTCGGGGCGAGGCGTCGGTCTCCTTGCCGGCCCAACAAGTGTTCCCTTAGAAGTGAAAGACAGCCAGACTTCCACAAGTCAGCCTGGACAAGGACGAAGCACGGCCGTACAAGTGGCACTTTGGATTTTGGCCCTGTCCGTAACGGCTGTGCTTGTTCACCAGCGCTATCGAGGTGCGGTGTCAGGCGGGATCGGAGCCGACTTCCTGGTCTACTTTCACGCTGCCCACCTCGTGGCCGCAGGTCACGATCCGTATCGGGGCAATGGCGCGTTCGTCTATCCACCGACGCTTGCCTTGCTCCTTGCCCCGTTCATCCATGCCGCCCCGATCCACGTGTTTCGGGCTTGGACGCTCCTCGAACTGATCTCACTGATCGTAGGGGTGGCGGCGTTCGTTGCCATTGAGGCGCCGAAACTCAGGCCCTGGATGCAGCCGATCCTGTTCATGATCTGTGCAGTGACCGTGTTTCATTTTTGGCCGCTCACAATCGGTATCTTTCTAGGTCAGGCTGACGCCTTTGTCGTCGCCGCACTCATGCTGTCGGCCTGGGCGGCCAGCCGGGATTGGCCTGCCAGCAGGGGCGTGCTCGTCGCAGTCGGAGGACTCCTGAAGACATGGCCGGCAGCCGTTGTTGTATCGGTGTGCCAAAAAGGAACTGAGCGTCGACTACGAACGGTGGCAGCATTTGCAGTGGTCATCCTGGTCGCCCCAGTGCTGGCTATGGCATTCGGAGGTGGATCCGGCCTCGTCGACTTTGTGAAGTCGGTAGTCTCGGCCGGATCCCAGCATCTCGTCAGCGATTCTGTCTGGGGTGCCCCGAGCCTGCTCTTCTCAAACAGCGGACTGGCTCATCCAGTGGTCGTTTCTGCTCCCCTCCAGGTGCTGAGCACGGCCGCACTCCTGATCTGGGTACTCGGTCTCTTGGGACTTGCGGTTCGAACCCCCGGCGACGAGGCCATGTGCACCTGGAATGTGACGTTCTGCATCGTGCTGCTTCTTCCCGTTTCACATTTGGCCTACACCCTCTACTGCTTGCCGGTTCTGTGGTTATGGGCCGCCCGCCTCCTCGAAAACAAGCGACTTGCCTGGCCGCAGTTCCTGGCGCCGGCCGTGCTGTTGCTCTGGTGGTTCGTCCAGACGAGGGCTTGGCCGGACTCCGGGTCGCCGTCCTCAATCGGCGCCGTTCACTATTGCGTGGTCTTCGCCGCCGATCTTGTTGCCTGTACCGCGTCGGTGCTCGGAGCCCGATTCGGTGAGTACGTCCCGTCACAGGCGAGTCTGGTCTAGGTCGGGTTGATCGCCTGTTCTGCACAAACACTGTGCAGCCGTTGAACTTCAATCGTTGCCCTTCTCTGTGTCCTTCTCTGCGGAGCTGTCCCGCAACAACAGGAAACGTCTCGACAACGGAGAGGGCCACCCGGGGCACAATCGACATCCCACCTACCAGCATCCCACCTACGCACCAAAATCCCAATAGCGCCGGGGCACGCTCCCCGACTCCTACCCGACGATCGCGGCTCGAATGCCCACACCAGTACGTATCGGCCTCTGAGCCATGGTTCCTGTGCCAACGTGACCCGATCACCGGATCGAGGGCCGTCCGGCACAGATCTACCATGTCAGCCATGGCAGTCACGTGCACTTGCTGCTCGATGTCGGTCGACTGGTGGGTCCGATTGCGCTCGCACCCTGACCTGCCGATCTGCCACGACTGCCTTGCTGGGCTGAACGGACAGCGGGACGGCCAAATGCAACTCGTGACGGAAACGTGGCTGGCAACAGGATTTGAGCCAATTTTCAGTGTGGCCAGCCTGACTCGCTCAGTGGCCTGGTTCGAGAAGGCGGGATTTGAGGTGTCACTCCACGATGACACCTATGCATTCGCCCACCGGAATCGAGACCTCACAATTCACCTGGCTCAAACTCCCGAGGGCGAACAGCCGAGCCACGGTGCGCTGTACATCCACTGTCAGGACGCTGACCGGGTGGCGGATGAGTGGAGACAGGCGGGGATCGAAGTGGACGGCCCACGGGACGAGGACTACGGGAAGCGGGAGGGATCCGCAGTTGACACCGACGGAAATGTCATCCGATTCGGCTCACCCGTTCGTTCCGATTAGCCCCAGCGAGGGTCCTTCTCATGTTGCGGCGGCCGGAAGGACTCCATTTCCCGACAACCGGTGGTGAAGCCCCCGGGCTGCCGATGAAGGGCGGTGATATGCGCCCCTTGGAACCGTCGCAGTACGCCGGGCCAGGTCACTGCTCCCGCCCGGTCGCCCTCCAGATCCATACGGTGATCCTCCCGATACCATCGATCCACCATGGACGCATCGGGATATTCGAATCAGTGGCGCATCGGCGACATTTTGGTGACCAGTGTGGTCGAACAGGCCTTCGACTGGGCTCCACCAAGCTTCCTATTCCCGGACGCCACCAACGAGCTGGTCCAGCGACACAGCTGGCTCGTCCCGGACTTTGCCGATTCCGACGGCAATATCAACGGGTCAGTTCAAGCCTTGGTGATTGACCAACCGGGCCGTCGGATTCTTGTCGATCCCTGTGTGGGCAATGGGCGGACTCGATTCTTCCCGAACTGGCACATGCAGGAGTTCGACTTTATGCAGCGCTTCGCTGCGGCCGGGTTCACGCCGGAGTCGGTAGACATCGTGCTCCACACGCACCTCCACGCCGACCACGTTGGCTGGGACACCTGCCTTAAGCGGGGTGTTTGGACACCGACGTTCACCAAAGCCAGGTATCTGTACGTCCGGGACGAGATCGAGTGGCACAAAGGGTCTTGGGATCCCGACAGGCGCGAGGTCTGGCACGACGCAATATCGCCGGTGTTCGAGGCCGGTTTGGCCGATGTCGTCGAGTGCGACGACGACTTGGGCGGCAGTGGGATCTCGTTGGCACCGTCGCCTGGGCATACGGGCGGTCACGTCTCTATTTGGCTCGCTTCCGGCGACCAGGTGGGATTAGTGACTGGCGATTTCATGCATCATCCACTTCAGTTTGCAGAACCGAGCCTTCGCGAGATCGCCGACGACGATGTCGAACTAGCCCGAGAGACTCGCAGCAAGATGATTTCCCAAGCGTCACAGCTTCGCGCTCTCGTCATTGGCACCCATTTTGCGGTTCGCTCCGGTGGTCGGGTCGTGCCCAACGGGGGAGCTTGGCGATTCATTCCCGATTGACCGTTCCTAGCACCGGGAACGGGCGTATAACGCTCTGGATCCGATGGCTGAGGGCTACCACCAGCTGACGACGTAACTTTCGAACGTCAACGAATCGGCTCCGATGGGCGTAACAGTGGGCGTAAGCGCTCATCACGGCAGACGGCCGGACAGAAGGTAGGCCAGGTGGTGAAGACCTCCAGACGGACCTTGCTGAAGGCGGCTGTCATTACGGGCGCAGTCGTTGCCTTGGTCTCCTGCGGCCAAACGCCGACCGCTTCTCCAAAGCCGACCGCGGTCACAACCACGACGACGGTGCCGCTGACCTCCCTCGGCCTGATTCCTGCTGCGTCGCACGTCGAGGATCGAGTGGTTCTGACCAAATCCAAGGTCAGAGCGGGGACCAGTATCACCGGGACACTTATTGTGACGAATGCGTCCCCGGTTCCGATCAACCTGACCCTGCGATGCCGGCCCGATTTTGCGGTCGTCATCAGCAACCCGATCATTAAACAGGAACCAGCCTTCACGACTCCCTGCAGCTCACAACCAATGTTCCTGCACGCTGGAGCCAACCGCTACCCCGTATCGGTGACGACGACCTACCTATCGTGCCTTCAACCGGGTGGGCGCTCTGTGGCCCCCATGCGCGAATGTACGAAGGAGGGACCTCCTCCACTTCCCGCCGGGATCTACCGCACTGTGCTCTACGGAAGCGGCGACCTGGCGCTTCCCGAACCCCCGCCAGTTGAAGTGCATCTTACGTAACCACGAGTTTTGATGCGGTGCCCCCGACCGCGGTATGCGGGTTTACGTTGTCAGTCGGAGACGCTCTTTTCCAAGTCGTCGAAGAAGGTTCGCCATCCCGCCTCGGCCTCCGCGTAGTTCTCCGGTGGCATGTTGCCCCCCGTCTGGGTGAAGGTCATCTCCGTTCCGTCTTCGACTTCTTTGAGTTCGACGGTCACCCGTTCGAACTGATCGCCCGGACGATCACTGAGGCTCAGGACGAGTCGGTGGGGGGCGTCAAGTTCGAGATACGAACCGTGCCAACCGATCTCCATCCCATCTCCGAGAACCATCCGGGCACTCCAATCACCACCGACCCGAAGGTCCATCCTGACATCCTCTACGGCCGTGGCCGCGGTGCCGAACCAGCGGCCAAACGAGGACGGCGTCGTCCACGCCCGGAAAACGGCCTCCGGCGAAGCTTTGAATGTGCGGGTGATCGAGATGTAGGGATCGTGGTCGGTCACTGGGACGGTCCTTTCTGGTTAGTGAGGTGCTCGTCGAGTCGGTCGAAGGAGGCTTCCCAGAGTTGGCGATAGTCACCGAGCCAGTCGCTGGCGTGGGCCAGTGCCTCAGGTCTCAAGCGACACGGTCGTTGTTGCGCTCTTCGACTCCTGTCCACCAGGCCGGCCTGCTCCAGAACCTGCAAGTGCTTGGAGACAGCTTGAAGGCTCATCGTGAATGGCTGCGCCAGTTCGCCCACCGTGGCCTCTCCAGATGCCAGTCGGTCGACAATGGCTCGTCGTGTGGGATCGGCAAGGGCCGAGAACACCGCGTTCAAATCCCGATCTTCCACCCCGAGTGCCAGAGTATTGTGTTCAACCATCAAGTTGAATACTAACGGCGCCCGACCGCGTATGCAACCCATCGGTTGAATACTGCTTGGGTAGTGGGCAGTGCGTCGGCAGGCCGTCTGAGGCTCCAAACCGGCGAACTGCCAGTCAGCCAGAACGATGCCCGGGCGGTGGGACAGGTCGGGACGGGTCAGCCTGTGTGCCGCGGTAGTCAACAGGTACCTTTGGAGACGTCGAAGTGGAAGTGGGGATAGGGGATGAGGGGATAGGGGATATGGCACTACAGGTAATCGGCGCCGGTTTGGGAAGGACTGGGACGACATCGTTGAAGCAGGCCCTCGAACAACTCCTGGGTGGGCCCTGCTATCACATGCTGGAGGTCCAAGAGCGAACTGCTGACGCCGACGCCTGGGGAGACGCCTACGAGGGCCACCCCCCGGCATGGGACAACTTTTTCGAGGGATACCAAGCGACAGTCGACTGGCCGGCGGCTCCGTTTTGGGCAGAGATAAGCAGAACGTTCCCAGACGGGCTCATCCTCTTGTCTGTGCGAGACCCTGACGTGTGGTGGAAGAGTGCCTCCAGCACGATCTTTCCCGCACTGGCAACTTACTTCGCCCCCGACGCGCCAGCCGATGGCTGGACCCGCATGGGACGGGGGATGATGACCACCTTCTCTCCTGAATGGCAGGACGAGGCGTCGGCAAAGTCGGCCTATCTCGCCCACAATGAGCACGTAAGAACGACTGCGCCAAAGGATCGCTTCCTGGAATGGCATCCGGAGGACGGCTGGGAGCCGATCTGTTCTGCCCTGCATCTCGATGTTCCCGACGAGCCTTTTCCTCTCACAAACACCAGCGCGCAGACCCGAGAGGAACTGGGGATTGATCCGTAGTAGCGGGGGTGCCGACACGCGATCGGAGAGCATCTCCGTGGCCTCGACCGGCGCGATCGGGATTGTTGACAACTACGGATCCGGGCTCGAGAGGTGCCACACTCTTCCGTGGCCTCATACGACGCTTTGGCTTGGCACGACTTCTTCATGGGAACGATCGGGGCGGCGGCGGCACTGACCGGACTGCTATTCGTCGCAATCTCAATAAACCTCGAGCAGATTCTGAAATACCCTCAGCTGCCAGGTAGAGCAGCCGGAACCCTAGGAATCTTGGTGAGTGCTCTGGTCGTTTCCGGGTTCGCACTGGCACCAGGGCAAAGCAGTCGTTCCCTTGGTATCGAGATTGCGGCCGCTGGTGCGATCGTGGCCGTGCAGGCCCTTTGGGTGGGTCACGGAAAGGAAACGCCCGCGGAGCCAGCTTCTTGGCAGATCGAACATCTGACCACCTTGTTGCTCCCGAGCATCGCTTTGATCGTCGGAGGTGTGAGCCTGATCGCAGGTGAGGGAGGAGGCCTCTACTGGGTGCTTGCTGCAATCCTGCTGGCTTTCGTGTCGGCTTCGATCAATGCGTGGGTGCTGCTTGTCGAGATCAAGCGGTAAGGACGATGGCTGGTGTCCTTGACCACCGAATCAGCGGTGCTCGTCGACCTTGGTCACCCTGGCGATGAGGTCGACAAAACTGATGGAAATGTCGCCAATATCAGTTTCCCGCTGAAGTGTCACTACACCGCTGCTCGGTGCCGGTCGAAATTGACAGTTGCCTGCACTGAGCTTCTCGGCGTCGATCAAACCGTCACGTGCTCTGGTCGGGAGATGTAGGCGCGTTGTAGTCACCCGAGAAGGATGGCAGTTGATTGGTGGGTTATCTGCGCAGGTGGAATTCTTAGCAGAACTCGGGGTGAAACTGGGTTGGACCGCGTCGGGAATAACGACGACGAGGCCGTAAAAGAGCTGTCCGATTGCCGCTGAGGATTGCATGCTCAATCCCCACTGATCGACAGCACGCCACCGGGCGCGTCGCAGAATGCACGATCGCCTTGGAAAACGGGTGCTCGTCTGGTACCGTTCGCCTTGCTCACACAACAGAATGTCATTCTGCTGTGTGCAGATTTGTGCTACTTACACCGGCATGCCCGTAGTGGCTCAGCATGGCAAAGGTGGCTTGTGACAGGTGGACTGCTGCTCAAAGGGGGAGGACGGATGAACACCACAACATCGCGCCACATGTGGCTCGCGAGGCGCAGCCCGGCTGGGGACGGTCTGCCGAAGGGATTTCGGCGGGGCCGTCGTGTCCGGGTGCTCAGCGCCGTGACCGTCGGGGCAGTGTTGATCCTCGCCGGATGCTCGTCGAACTCGGCGACCCCTGCGTCGACCCTCGCCACTACGCTCGGGTCGAGCAGTGGGAAGAGTCCCATCACGATCGCGTTAGTAACTTCGTTGACCGGGCCGGGAGCGGATCAGTTCCTGCCTGGTCCTGATGCCTTCTACGGACGGATCGCGGCGCAGAACGCCATCGGTGGTGTCAACGGTCACATGATCAAGGGAATCGTCGTTGACGACCAGACAACCCAGCCGGCCGAGGCCATCGGGGACGCGCTCTCGAAGGGCGCGTTCGGTCTCGTAGCGGAGAGCCCGCTGTTCTTCCTCGGCGCCAAGGTTCCTCAGCAACAGGGCGTCCCTGTTACCGGGGGCTCGGTGGATGGACCGGAGTGGGGTGAGCAGCCGTACACCAACATGTTCGCGGCCGACACCGGCAGCGTCGATCCGGCCCAACCTGCGAGCACGTTGGCCGGCAAGTTCATGAAGGAACACGGAGGCACGATTCTCGGCTCGTACGCTTATCCGATCGGCGGCACGTCGAAAGTCGGTGCGGTAAATGCGTCGAAGTCGTTCGAGCAAGCGGGCGGCACCACCGCCGTACTGAACACGACCGTTCCCATTTCCTCAGTCGCTTTCACGGGCGATGCGATCTTGGCAAAGCAGAAGCACGTCAACGCCGTGTATCCCGACATGGGCAACCAGTCCAACAACGCACTTGTCACCGACTTCCAGCAGGAAGGTGTCAACCCGAAAGTCACGCTCCTTCCGACCGGGTACCAGCAGAGTGTGGTGTCGTCTCCTGCATGGCACAGTCTCCAGGGGACGTATTTCGCTTCGATGTTCCGGCCGTTTTCCGCGCCCAACGCTGGTACTGAGGCCATGGATGCTGCGATGGAGAAATATGAGCACTGGAAAAAGGGCCAGTTTCCGACCTTTGCAGAATACGAGGCGTGGGTCGGGGCCGACCTGATGATCCAAGGGCTGAAGCTGGCTGGGAGTGATCCGACGCGATCCAACGTCATCAAGGATCTACGGTCCATCAAGTCCTACAGCGCGAACGGGATCGATCCTGTGCCAATCAACTACTCGACGGTGTTCGGGCATCAAACATTCGTGGACTGCCGGTGGTTTCTGCGGGCGGAGACCTCCGGATTCAAGCTCCTCTCCCCGACTCAAGAGTGTGGGACATGGATGACAGGAAGCTGACCGACACTGGGTTCGCATCGATCCTGTCCGGCTCGCCCATCTGAAAGCGCGCATTGCTCTGGGGCGCACAGCAGTCCTTTTCATCGTCACCTGTCATTCTGCGGTAGGGCCGAGGGCAGTTGCACCGAGACGCAGAGCCCGCCGGTAGCCTTGGGGGTGAGAGTGAGAGTTCCGTCGTGGGCTTGGGTGATGCTCTTGACAATTGCCAGTCCGAGGCCCACACCTGCATTGTCGGTGTGTACACGTTCGGTGCCGCGCTGAAACGGCTCGACCAGCGTGGAAGCTAAGTGTGGGGCGAGCCTCTCGCCGGTGTTCTCGACAGTGAGCATCACATTCCTGGGATGACTGCTGGTTGTGACCCGCACCATGCCCCCTTCAGGCAGATTGTGCACGATCGCGTTGTGCACGAGATTCGTAGTCAACTGCAGCAGGAGAGCATGTGAGCCGACGGTGAATGTCATATCGCCCAAGGTTTCGATGGTGACGCCGTGCTTTTCGGCGAGAGGAAGAAGCGTCTCGGTGGCTTCTTCGGCTGTGAGGGACAGATCGACGGCTTGTGGGGTGAAGGACTTCTGGTCGGCGCGGCTCAATAGGAGTAATGCTTCGGTTAGGTCGATCGCCCGGGTGTTGACGGCGCATAGACGGTCGACGAGTTCGCCAGTGTCGCGGTTCGGATCTTCTTGTGCCACATCGAGCAGTGTCTGCGTGATGGCCAATGGAGTGCGCAATTCGTGGGAGGCGTTGGCTGCAAACCTCTGCTGTTCGCCAATTTGCGCTTCGAGACGGGCGAGCATGGTGTCGAAGGCGTCGGCAAGTTCGCGAAACTCGTCTTTGCGGCCTGGTAGCCGGATCCGATGAGAGAGCGATCCGGTTGTGGCCGTGCGTGTGGCGTCGGTGATGCGAGTGAGGGGGTCGAGCATCCGACCGGCAAGAAGCCAGCCTCCCAGGAGACCGAACGCCAGCAGGAACGCCAGCAAGACGGCCGCTGCCGGAGAGAAGTGGCGCAAGAGATCGCCACGGCCAGGCTTTATGAGGACTTGCTGATGGTGGACGATGACGGTCTCGCCTCTGGGCACGTAGCGCAGCAGGAACAACCATACGGCGGCGAGCAGTAGGGCTCCGGCGAGCAGGACGAAGCCGGCGTAGCTGATAGTGAGTTTGAGGCGAACACTCAAACCAGCGGCTCTATCCATGCTCACCTCTCATGAGCGGTGTCTGGTTCAGCGCCGATGCGGTACCCGACGCCGGTCACGGTGGCGACGATCGGTGGTTCGCCGAGGCGTTTGCGCAGTGCAGAAACCGTGATGCGCACGGCGTTGGTGAACGGGTCTGCGTGCTCATCCCACGCTCGTTCCAGCAGTTCTTCGGCGCTGACGACACCGCCCTCGGCGGCGACGAGCACCTCGAGCACGGCGAACTGCTTGCGGGTGAGTGCGATGTAGCGGCCGTCGCGGAAGACCTCCCGCCGGAACGGATCCAGACGCAAGCCTAGGATCTCCCGCACGGGTGGCCTGTTGTAGGCGCGCCTGCGATCGAGCGCTCTGAGTCGGAGTACGAGCTCTCGAAGCTCGAACGGCTTGGTGAGATAGTCGTCGGCCCCGAGTCCGAACCCGGAGGTCTTATCGTCCAGCCGGTTGGCGGCGGTGAGCATGAGGATAGGCATCCCGCTGGCGGAGGCGACGATGCGTGCAGCGATTTCGTCGCCGGATGGGCCGGGGACGTCGCGGTCGAGGACGGCGATGTCGTAGGCGTTGGTGCTCAGCAGTACTAGGGCCGTGTCACCGTCACCGGCAATGTCGGCCGCGATGGCTTCCAGGCGCAGGCCATCGCGGATGGCTTCTGCCATGTAGGGCTCGTCCTCGAGGATCAGCACACGCACTTTCATTTCATCCTAGGCACCGGGACATATCGCCGGGGTATCGAAAACCACATACGTGCTGGCAACGTCACGCTGGCTTGACTGGAGGAATGACCTTCAGCGAATCGCCACAAAGAGCAGGTGACACGCCTTCGCAACGACACCGTGAGGGCCGGGTTGTGTCGAAAGGGGTCGTGCGCCCGTCGTATCTGTGGGCTGTCGCGGTTGTGGCCCTGGGAGTCGCCGTTGCCGGCTGCTCGGGTACTTCGACCGCCCCGACCGTTGGCTCGGCCGGAGGATCAGCTTCGGCGGGGGCGGGGTCGTCGCTCGCTGAAGCCGTGGCCTACTCCCAGTGCCTACGCAGCCACGGCGTCCCGAACTTCCCTGACCCGGTGCAGACCCCCAGCGGGAACTACGGCTACCGGACCTCGGGAATTGACCCGAACTCGACTGCATTCCAAGGTGCCCTACAGGCCTGCAGGGCCCTTCCTTCGCCGTGGAACTCCACCGTCCAGCCGCTGTCCCCCGCCCAACAGCAAGCGTGGTTGAACTGGGCTCGGTGCATCCGCGCCCACGGGGTGTCGGATTTCCCCGACCCGACGTTCTCGGGCAGTGAAGTGCACGACTCCGGCATCCAGTCGAGTTCGCCGCAGTTGCAGTCGGCGATGGACGCCTGCAAGTCCCAGAAGCCATCCGTCGGTGGTCTCGGCGGATGATCAGCAACTGCAACCCATCCGCCGCAGGGAGGGGTGCTCGATCGGGTCTCCGGACCGCTGCGGACAAAGGCAGCAGTACTTCATGTGAGCCGAAACGGCTGGTCCAGTGAAGCGGAAGGCTTGGGCGCTGGCCGCAGTGACCGTCATGGCTGTCGCAATTGTCACCGGTGGATTGGTCGCCATGTCCAGTGGGAAGCAGGTGAGCTCTGCCGCCCACGATCCGGCGTCGCACTGGGTGAAGGTGGAACGGCGGGAACTCTCGGCCATGGCCTCCCTGAGTGCGACGCTGACCTACCAGGCGGGCCCGGACGGTGCGCCGTACTCCGTTATCAACCAAGCCAGCGGCACGTACACCGAGTTGCCCGTGCCCGGCCAGGTGATCTCCCAGGGTCAGGTTCTCTACCGGGTCAACGACACCCCGGTGGGTTTGCTATATGGCTCGACACCTGCCTACCGGAGCCTGTCGGCGGGGGCGAGCGGCGCGGACGTGGCAGAGCTCAACGCGGATCTGGTCGCGCTCGGCTACGCCACGTCGGCCCAGCTGAGTGCAACTTCCTCCTTCTTCGGGTCGGCCACCACCACGGCATTGGAGAAGCTTCAGGCCGACCTGGGGGTGACCCCGAACGGCATCCTGGCTCTTGGACAGGCAGTCTTCGAACCCACCGCGGTGCGGGTGACGAGCCTGTCGGCCCAGCTCGGGGGTGGCACCCTTGTGGGCCAGACGGTGATGCAGGGAAGCTCGACCACTCGCCAGGTGCAAGTGGCAGTCGACGCCTCGCAGCAGATCGATGTGGCGGTCGGGGACACGGTGACGATCACGTTGCCCAACAACCAGACCACCCCAGGCGTCGTCACCTCGGTAGGTACAGTCGCTACCTGCCCATCGGACTCCGGGCCCAGCGGCTCCAGCTCCAACTCCGCTACACCGGCAGCCGGCACCTGTCCGTCAGGCAGCTCGGGGAGCAGCCCCACACCGACCATCACGGTCGACGTCAATCCCTCCGACCCCGGTGTCATCGGCACGTGGGATCAGGCTCCGGTGCAGGTTGCCATCACCACTGCCAGCGTGCCCACAGCACTGGTGGTGCCGGTAACCGCACTGCTGGCCCAGTCCGGTGGCTACACCGTCGAGGTCGTCGGCGCAGACGGGACCAACCATCTCGTGCCGGTTTCACTCGGACTGTTCGACGACGCCGACGGACTGGTACAGGTCGCCGGCTCAGGGCTCGCCGCCGGCCAGAACGTGGTGGTCCCGGCTACATGACCTGCACCCTGCCACCTACGCCCGACGACCACCCGGTTGCCGCCGGCAACGGATCGGTTACCGACGAGGCACAGGTTCCGGTGCTTGAAGTCGACAATGTGACAAAGAGTTATCCCGGCGAACCACCCGTCCAGGCCCTGCGCGGGGTGAACCTCACGATTGCCCAAGGGGAGCTGGTCGGGATCGTCGGCCCCTCGGGGTCGGGCAAGACCACCCTGCTGCAACTGATGGGAACCCTCGACCGACCGACCGGCGGGCAGGTGCGGATCACCGGGCTGGACGTCGCCGCCATGGCCGACGACGACGTCGCCTATCTACGGGCCAGCCGAATCGGCTTCCTATTCCAACAGTTCTTCCTGGCCGAGCACTCGACCGTGGTGGACAACGTGGCCGACGGGCTCCTCTATGCCGGCATCCCCCTCAAGCGACGTCGCCAGCGCGCTCTCGACGCTCTCGATCTGGTCGGCCTGGCCCAGCGTCCTCACGCCCGTCCGACACAGCTCTCTGGCGGGCAGCGCCAACGGGTCGCCATAGCCCGAGCTCTGATTGGCCAGCCTGCCATCGTGCTGGCGGACGAGCCGACCGGCAACCTCGACCAGGCCACCGGCCGCGCCATCCTGGCCCTGATTGACCAGCTTCATCAGGCCGGCTCGACCATCGTGGTCATCACCCACGACCAAGCCATCGCCGAGCGTATGCCCCGGAAGGTCGAGATACTCGACGGTCACATCGTCGCCGATACCGGCCCGGTCGTCGGAACTGACTTTCGCCTCCACCCGCTCGCTCAACCCTTCATCAACGCACCGCAGACTGCGTCCGAGAGGCCCCTGAATGGGGAGCCGTTATGACCGACACCGCCGGGCTGACCCGGAGGCGGTTACCACTATCCGACCTGACGCGGCTTTCCACCGTCGGACTACGCACACGGAAGCTACGGGCCGGGCTGTCTGCTCTTGGGATCGCAATTGGTGTGGCCGCCATCGTCGCCGTCCTCGGCCTGTCATCCTCGTCTCAGGCTGGCCTGCTCGACGAGATCAGCCAACTCGGGACCAACCTGCTCACCGTCGGCAACGGCCAGAGCGTCACCGGCGCCCCTACTGAGCTGCCCATCACGGCGCCAGCGATGATCGGCCGGATCGCCGGTGTGCTGCAGGTGCAGACCACCGGGACGGTCAGCAATGCCAACGCCTACCGCAACCCCTACATCCCCTCAATCGACACCAACGCCCTGACAGTCCAAGCCGCATCTCTCGACCTCCTCATGGCGGTCGCCACCAGCGTCGCCCAGGGCCATTACCTCAATGCGGCAACCGCCCAAGAGCCGGTCGCCGTCCTCGGCGCCGCTGCCGCACTGCGCCTCGGGATCGACCGCATCTACCCTGGCGAACGCATCTGGGTCGGCGGCCATTGGTTCTACGTGGCCGGCACACTCAAGCCGGCCGTGCTCGCGTCTGCCATCGACTCTTCCGTCCTGGTCGGCTACCCCGCAGCAGAAAAGTACCTGGGCCTGGACGGCCATCCCTCCACTGTTTACCTCCGCACCCAAGACGACCGAGTGAACGCCGTCGACACCCTTCTTGCCGCCACTGCCAACCCCGAAAACCCCAGCGAGGTGAACGTCAGCCGACCCTCCTCCGCCCTTGTCGCACAGGCCGACGCAAAGAGCGCCCTCAACGGGTTGTTTCTCGGCCTCGGCGCCGTCGCCCTGCTGGTGGGCGCCGTCGGTGTCGCCAACATCATGATCATCTCCGTCCTGGAGCGCCGTTCCGAGATCGGCCTTCGCCGGGCGCTGGGCGCCACCAAGGGCCATATCCGTGCCCAGTTTCTCTCCGAAGCTGTCTTGCTCGGCCTCCTTGGCGGCGTCGTTGGCGTTGCGCTCGGCGTCGCGTCCACGTCTGTGTACGCCCACGCCAAGGGATGGGCCACCGTCCTACCACCAGAAGCCTGGCTCGGCGGCTTCGCCGCTTCCCTGATCATCGGCGCCGTCGCTGGACTCATGCCCGCCCAGCGTGCCGCCCGGATGTCACCCACCCAGGCGCTGTGGAGCATGTGAGCCCAATGCGCTTCGACCGATTTGCAACGACTCGAGTGGCGTGTGCTCGTGACAAGAGTTTCCTGCCAGGGTGTGCGACAGCAAGACGTAGGTCATTGCGTCCAGCCTCGGGAGACACAAATCGCTCGTGGCTCGCTCTGCATTTAATGCTGTCCGCAGTACGGGGGAGGCCGACCAACTGCCTCAACAGACCCTACTGGGTGTCGAAGCGAAACCAGTAGATGCCTAGTGTGGTGAGGACGACCACATAGCCGGCGCAGGCCAGGAGGGACAGGCAGTCTTGAAGGTCGAAGGTCCCGACCACGCCTGCGAACACCTTCATAAGTGCTCCGACCGGCGTCCACTTCGACACCGCGTCCCAGAAGCTGCCCAGTTCGCCGGAGGCACCGAAGAGGCCGAGCATGACCAGGCCGATGTAGAGGAGGCGTCCGAACGCCTGGACGGTGTCGGCCGACTTGACCAGGCCCACCAGCGCCTGGGCCACCGACAAGAAGACGGCCGAGGCCAGGATGGAGACCAACAAGACCAGGACGTAGGTCTCCGCAGACAGGGATAGATGGTGAATGTCGTCACCCAGGACCAACACCACCAGGGCGATAACGAAGTTTGAAGCCATCTGCACCGAGAGCCGGCTTGCCATCACCACCCAGTTAGGGGCGGGCGAGACGCGCAGACGCTGGAAGACGCCGTTATCGCGGTCGCGGGCGACCATGGGGGCATAACCCATGATCGAGGTCCCGGCGATCCCCGCGGTGATGGCCAGCCCAAGGATGAACGCCGCTCCGCCAAAGCTCTGGGTCGCCTTGGATGAGCTGGTGGTGGACAGGATGATCAGCGGTAGCAGCAGGCTGAGGAGCATGCGCATCTTGTTCTTGGTCAGCACCGCCAGGTCCGCCCTCAGGAGGGCGCCCAGCATGGTCCCGAGTCCTGGGGTCTGGACGGTCGTCGGGGCGGTGGCGCTAGTCACGAATCTCACTCCCGGTCAGCCCAATGAACACGTCTTCAAGGGTCACCTCGCCACGAGCTGCCGCCCGGACCAGGGGATCGTCCCGGTGCCGACCGATGAGGTCGGCGGGGGTGTCGATGGCCAGGATCCGACCGTGGTCGATGATGGCCACCCGGTCGCAGACTGCCTGGGCCTCCTCCATCGAATGGGTGGTGAGCACGATGCTCCCGCCGTCAGCGCGGATCCGTTCGATGCGCGCCCACAGGTGGCGGCGCGACTGGGGATCGAGCCCGGTGGTGGGCTCATCGAGGAGGAGAAGGGCGGGATTGTGGATCACCGCCACGAACAGCGAAAGTCGCTGCTGCTGCCCCCCGGAGATCTGCCTGGTGGTCCGATCCAGCTCGCGACCGAGGCCGATGTCGGCCAGGGCCTGATCCAGGTCCCTATCACTGATGGCCACTCCGTAGAGGCCGGCGTAGAGCCGGGCAATTTGGCGCACGGTCAGTTCGGACTGGAAGCCGGTGGACTGCAGCTGCACACCCATCTGGGCCTTGGCTAGGGCGGGCTGCCGTGCGATGTCGACTCCACTGAGCAGGACGGTGCCCGAACGCGGTTGGCGCAAACCTTCGATGGCGTTCAGAGTGGTGGTCTTGCCCGCCCCGTTCGGGCCAAGCAGTCCGAAGATCTCGCTGGAGTGGATGTCGAAGCTCACCCTGTCGACTGCGAGATGTGACCCGTAGGCCACGGTGAGCTCGCGGACTTCGAGGAGTACGGAGCGGTCCGCCGAGGTTGGTGGGGCCACTGGCCGAATGGCTTCGATCGCGGAAGGTGCCGATGCGGGGGCCGGCGCGCCCGCGGACCGGCGACGGTTCCTGCGTCCGACGCCGATGCCCACACGGACGGCCAGTAGGGCGGCGAGGACGATCCAGATGATGTCGTGGCTGGCCGAGAAAGTGCCTATCAGCATCAGGACGCCTCCTTGCCGATCTGCGACGCGCCCGGCGGGTCGAATCGTTCGGCCAGCATCTCGAGAGCGCCGACCACCTCCGCCAACTCGGATGCCGGCGGATCGCCGAGCGCCCGGGCGATGGCATCGTCCACCGTCGAAATGACCCGGCTGCGGGCACGCTCGACCGCTTCGGGCACGATCCACACCAGGGTGCGGCGCCGGTCGCCAGGGTCGGCCTCTGTGCGCACGACGCCGAGTTCACGCAGCTTGCTCACCGAGGTTGATACGTGACTCTGCGGGTAGTCGGTCCGGGCGGTGATCTCGTTGATTGAGGTACCGGGGTTGGCGCCGATATCGAGCAGCACCAGCCGGACGCTGTTGTTGATGCCCTGCCCCGGCAGACCTTTCTCGGCCAGCTTCATCAGTCGCCGTCCCAGAACGAATAGATCGGTAGATTTCACATCAGAACTATATACATCTGTGTCTGATGTAATCCCGTGGGGGGCAGTGGGGGGTGGTGTGGTAGCTGTTTGCAGTATGCAAGCTAGGTGATAGCATACTGCGACATGAAAACTCTTTACTTGCGGAACGTTCCAGATGCCGTCGTCGAGAGGCTGGAGCGGCTCGCTGCTCGAGACGCGACCTCTGTTGGGGCAGTGGCGGTGAGGGAACTCGCCGAGGTGTCGCGCCGAGCAGATCATCCGGCGTTGCTCGGTTCCCTCCCTGATCTCGATGTGGACGTTGCGACCATCGTCAGCGACATGGATGCTGAACGAGCTGATAGGTGATCGTGGCCGACGCCTCGGCGGCACTGTCCGCGCTTCTCAACGACGGTCCCGCACGACGCGCACTAGGCAGCGAACAGATTCATGCTCCACACCTCATCGACTCCGAGGTGGCAAGTGGCCTTCGCAAGGGTGTCGCCGCTCACCGACTGGATGCCGATTCCGGGTGGACTGCCCTGGATACCTGGCGCCGATTGGGGATCACGCGCTACCCGGTCTTTTCGATCCTGGATCGCGTCTGGGAGCTCCGAGACAACTTGTCGGCCTACGACGCCTCCTACGTGGCTCTCGCAGAACTTCTGGATTGCAATCTCCTTACAGCGGACGCCCGACTGAGCCGGGCACCCGGCTCCCACTGCGCGATCACTGTGGTGCCCCGATAGTCGGGATGATGTTGAAACGAGCGAGGACAGGCGCATAGTCAGGTCGCGGATGCGAGCCCCACGGCTTGCTCCTTTTGAGGATTTGCTCAGCTGGACTCTGCCGCCGAACCGTCGTTGCCGGGTGGCACCCATCGCACTGACAGATGCATGCGATTTGGGCTTGGATCAGCCAAGTCAGTGATGCTGAACATGGATTTGCAGTCATGAGCAAAAGTCAAGGACATCCTCTTGCTCTCGGAGGTGCCTCTGACCTGGATATTCAATGGGCCGTGCGAGTCTCGATCTCGCCACCTTGGGATCAAAAGTCAGAGCTCGTCGCTTTCAGGGCTTATAGGCATTGACCGAAAACGGCCTTGAACTGCACGTACGTTCTCACCGCTGATCAGGCTTCGCGTGCTTTGGCCGGGAGTTGTAGTCACGCTGGCGCGACTTGGCCGCGGCTACAACACCTGCAGGATGGCCGGCGCGATCACCTCATTTTGGCTCGAGGATGTCGTCGAGCCAATCGGCGATCACAACCTGGGCCAGCGACGGCGTGTCGAGTTGACAGTGTGTGCAGCCGGGACGATCCGGAGGGAACGCCACCAGACGCTTTCGGTTGTCCGGGATCTCATCAAAGAGACACTGTGCGTGTGCGAATGGAACCTGCAGATCGTTGACGGCATGGAGAACGAGGAAGGGTATGTGGATCCGATTGGCGACCGCCTCCAGATTAAACTCCCGGATCTTCTCGAGGAGCTCCTCGACGGTGTCGACGGCGAACGTGGCCATTGCCTGATCGACTCGACGTCGGCCGTCGTCCCCTTGCGGTACTGGGGCCAGCCCATAGAAGGCACCCCAGGCCACGGCGGCCACCAGCCTCGGCTCGAAGGCCGCGCCGCGGGCTGCGAAGTAGCCCCCCATGCTGCTGCCGACGAGGGCGATCCGCTCCGAATCAACCTCGTCCTGGTACACCAGGAAGTCGATGAATGCAGTCACCGCCACCTCGTAGTCGGACCTGGTCCCGATGCCCCGACGCTTCGACTCCCCCTGCCCCGGACCGTCCGGGAGCAGAATCGCATACCCGCGACGAACGAGCGTTTCGCCGAGTTTGAACCACATCTCCTCCGAGAAGGCATCAATGCCGCCCTGGACGACGACGGTGGGTCGGGGTCGGGGTGGACCTGAGGGTGAGATCAGGTAGCCAGGGAGCATGTACTGCTCGTAGGGAATCTCGACCGTCTCAAAGCGGTATCGCGGATCGCGAGTCATGGCGGCCTGGAAGCACCGGCAACTCTCCTGCATGGCCGGCAGTTCCACGATGCCGTCCATGGAGTGGAAGGTGGTCGCGATCCGGAAGTAGATGGCCGCCCGCCGCCACAACTCGATCGCCGAGAGGCCGTGGCCCTGCTCAGCGCACCTTGATGCCCGTTGGTCGAGCTCGGAGGCAAGGCCGCTGAAGGCGGCCAGCCACGCTTCCCGGTCGCCCACCTCGAGATCCCGTATAGCGCTCATGATCTCGCTGAACTCTGAGCCGCCCAGCGATGAGTAGCTGATGGCTCGGAGCAATTGCGTCGACCAGTCCAGACTTTCCGGCCAGTGCACGTACGCGCCGAAGGCCTCGACCCCACTGGGTGGCGCGACTGCCCAGGGTCGACTCATCGATGTTTCGTTCATCTAGTGGTCCTCGCTGTTCATACGTTGCTCGGTTCGTTGCACCTCGGCGATGGGGTAGCCACCGTTGGCGTAAATGGTGGTGCCGTTGACGAAGGCTGCCTCGTCAGAGAGGAGGAATGACGCCACCGAGGCGATCTCTTCGGGTGTACCCAGTCGGTCGGCCAGGGCGGCTCTGGCCCGACGCTCAGCCACGCCGGGCACTCTTCTGAAGTCCTCGTTCATCGGCGTCGCCACAAAGCCCGGAGCGATGGTGTTGGCTCGGATCAACCTCGGTGCCAGCTCGACGGCCAGGGTTCTAGACAGGGCTTCGACCGCTCCTTTCGACATGGCGTAGGCGCTCTGGCCGGCCATGCCGACGTGAGCCGAGACCGAGGTCACGAAGACGATGGCGGCTCCGTCACGGAGCCGGGGTGCGATCGCTTGCGTGAGCAGGAACGGTCCTCGCGCATTGACCGCCCAGGTGCGTTCCAGGTCCTCGGGTCCGATCCGCTCGAACGGAGTCGGCTGGAAGACACCGGCGCAGTGGACCATGCCATCGAGGAGGATCCCTTGACCCGCCAGCACCCCGGAGGCCCGGTTGACCTGCTCGTGGTCGGCAAGATCGGCCTCCACGAGGCGGTGGTGCTCTGGCGTCTCGAGTTGGGCGAGAGCTGCTACCAGGCGCTCATGGCTTCGCCCCACCATGATGACCCGGGCGCCCTCATCAGCAAGGGCACGGACCACGGCGAGACCGATGCCTGAGCTGGCCCCGGTGACAAGTATGCGGCGGCCTTGGTGCTTTCCAGTCTTCATTGGACGCGAAGGAACCGGTTCTCGGAGGACCCCATGGGCACATCGTGATCGCTCTGCGTACCGGTAGCCCTAGGGAGACTCCCTAGTTCTCGGAGACAACCACTGGCCGACGAAGTTCTGGGGAGTCTCCCTAGGGCACTGGGCACCGCGATCCTTCAACCTGGTTGATGTGCAGATCATCGTGGAGATCTCAGAAGGCAAGGACGGACGAGCCGAAGGAACGGTGAGGGCCGCAGGGCAATCCCAGGCCCGTCCTTTCTCGGGAAACCTCGAGTTCCTGGCCCTGATCGAGAGCCTCTATCAGGTCGGCGCCGAAACGCCAGGTCAAAAGGCCGGCACAACCGAGAAGGAGTCGTCATGAAGAATCTGATGTGGAGCTTTTCCCCGTGGGTCGCCTTTCTCCTGGGCGTTCGCATCGGCGGGGTGTACTGGGGTGCCGCCATCGGTCTGGCGGTTGCCCTGGTCGTCCTCGTGAGGGCGATCACCCGTCACAGCACCCACATGTTCGACGTCATCGGCACCGTCTACTTCGGGGGTCTGCTTGTGCTCCTGGCCGCCGTTCACCCCAGTGACATCGCCACCTGGGGGCGGTACGCACAGGCGGTCGCCCACGGATCGCTCACCCTGATCGTCTTCGGTTCCATCCTCGTCGGCAAGCCCTTCACTGAGCCCTACGCACGGGAGCAGGCACCCGAGCGGGTGTGGCAGAGCGCCCGGTTCCACGAGCTCAACCGGCGGTTGTCGGCAGTGTGGGGGCTGGCCTTCCTCGTGGGCACGATCTCGCTGATCATCGCCGGTTCGCAGGACTCCCGTCAGTTCATCCTGAGGCTTGTGGTCCCCTTCGGTGCCCTCCTCCTGGCCCTCTTGTACAGCCAGAAGCAGGCCAGCCTGTCCGCCGGCGAGGCGTCTGCGGCCTGACGCGGCGCCTTCGATCCATCCGAGCACTTGTCGACTCCAAGGAACCAGGAGCACGCCGTGGCCACCGAATCCGACACTGACGCTTCCAGGTGCGCCGACACCGCCGGAGCCGACCACCGTCCCCGAGGCCGGAGCAGGTCCGGTCGGGACCGCTGAGGCCGGCTCCTCCCGGTCGATGCCGGTGCGGGCGCGAATGGTCTTGCGGACGAGATCTGTATGGATCTTTCCGCTGGCCATCCCGCTCGTGCTGGTCGTGCTGATGTCGTTCATCTACATCGGCGCCGTCTTGAATCCGACGGCGCACTTGGACGGGCTACCGGTCATGGTGGTGAACCAGGACAACGGCGCCAGTGTGAATGGCCAGCACGTCGATGAGGGTGCCACGGTGGTCCAGGCGTTGAACAGCTCGTCCGTGGTGAGTACCAAGCTGAAGCTGAAGAGCGTCACGTTGGATCAGGCCAAGGCGGCGATGGATCGCGGGGGTGCCTATGCCACGATCCTGATTCCGGCCGGCTTCACCGACTCGCTCCTCGCCGCCGCTGGGAACGACCCTCCTGCTGCGGAGGTGAGCCCGGGGCAGCCCACGGTGCAGCTGTTGGAGAACGGTCGGCTGGGCAGTCTGGGCGTCAATCTGGCGGCGGGCGTCCTGACTCCGGCCTTCCAGCAGATCTCCTCAACCATTCGGAGATCAGCTGGTTGCTCACAGCACCACCGCGGCCCGGAGCACTTCTTTCGCCACGGCGCAGCTGCACGACCCCATTCGCTTCGAGACGGTGAGCTACCGGCCACTCTCACCGAACACCGCGCTCGGGCTCAGTGCGTTCTATGTGGCGCTTCTGGCGATGCTGGCTGGCTTTGTCGGTGCGACCATCGTCAACTCCTCTCTCGACGGCGCCCTGGGCTACTCCACGACCGAACTGGGACCGCGCTGGAAGCAGCGGCGACCACTCCCGATCGCACGTCAGCAGATCCTCCTCTTGAAGTGGTCCGTCGCTCTCGTCGCTATTCCCATCCTCGACGCCGCCATCGTGGGTGTGGCTGCAGGCATCCTGCGCATGGACGCACCCAACACCGCCCTGCTCTGGGCCGTCCTGTCCCTGGCCTCGCTGATGGTGGCGAGTGTCACGCTGACGCTCTTCGCTGTGTTCGGGTCGATCGGGCAGCTCCTGGCCATGCTCGGTCTGATCTATCTCTCGTTGGCGTCATCGGGCGGCACGGTTCCCACCCAGGCCCTCCCGGGCTTCTACAACTTCGTCGGGCACGTGGAACCGCTTCGCCAGGTCCTCACGGCCGCACGAGCCGTCCTGTACTTCGGGGCACGGGGTGACGCGGGCCTGACCCACGCGCTTGATCGTGCTCAGCTTCGAGATCGTGGCAGCAGTCGTGGTCGGCCTGCTCATCACCGGCTGGTACGACCACAAGCGTCTCTACCGCCTGTCCCCGGATCTGATCGCCTACATCTCCCGGGTGACCGACGAGCGGCTGGCTGTGACGCATCCGCCGGTGCCGAGCGCCGGTTCGTAGCCGGGAGCTGCGCCAGGTCAAGGGATCGCTTCCGGGGATCGGAAGCGGCAGCGGCCGTTGGACGCCGCTACCGTTTGGGGGTGGCCACGGTCGAGAGGCCTGGATCTACAGGTCAGCTGGTCGGGAGGAGCGCTGAGCGCCAAGCGATCGCTCGCGCCCTCGACGAGATGGGGTCAGGCAATCCCCGGCTGGTGTGGGTGGAGGGAGACACCGGCTTGGGAAAGACGGCGCTCGTCCGGCACGTCGTGGGACACCTTCCTGCGGAGATCCAGGTGGCGCATGCTCAGGCCGACGAGCTTGCTGCCGAGCGACCCTTCGAGCTCGCCCGGCAGTTCGGCTGTACGTCTGTCGAGAGCTTCTCTGCGGGTATGGAGATCCTCGAAGCATGGTCCAGCCGGCAAGACCAAGGGCCGGTCGTGGTCGTGGTTGAAGACCTGCATTGGGCCGACAGCGCGTCGTCGAAGGCGCTGCTCTCGGCCGTGCAGCGGCTCGACAAGGATCGGGTTGCGGTAGTGGTCACGACCCGACCGGGGCTGCACGACGGGTGGGAGCGTCTCCGATCCGATCCCGAACGTTGCCTCGGCATCAACTTGGCCCCTTTCGATGCCAATGAAGTGGAGCTGTTTGCATCATCCGTGGGGATCGATCTGACTCCCTATCAGGCGGAACGGCTCCGTTCCCACACCGGGGGACACCCGTTGTACCTTCGAACCCTGCTTGGCGAACTGAACCCCGCGGATCTCCAGCGGAGTGATGGAAATCTTCCCGCCCCGCGCTCATTGACTTCGTCGGTCACTGCGCGCCTCTCCGAGACACCGGAGTCAGCGCGTGCCCTTGTTGCCGCCATGGCCGTCATCAACCAGCGCGCCCCGCTGACGATGGTGGCCCGGCTGGCGGCTCTCAGTTCCCCGGTCGAGCCGTTCGAGGAGCTCCTGGGCACCGGCTTCGTCCGTTGGGATCCAGAGGAACCGGGCTCTCCTGTTGAGTTCACCCATCCGCTCTACCGCCAGGCCGTCTACGAGGATCTCTCACCGAGCCGCCGCCGCGACCTTCATCATGCCGCTGCCCAGGTCACGAGCCCGGCTGTGGCGCTCTCTCATCGGGTCGCCGCCGCCGACGGGGCCGACGAGACGCTGGCGGTCGAACTGGAGACGAAAGGGCGACGCGAGCTGGAAGAGGGTCGGAAAATCGAGGCTGGGCGAACCTTTCAGTGGGCCTCGTCGCTGAGTGTCGGTTCTGCGGAGGCGAACCGCAGGTTGGTGGACGCCGCCTTGGCCTATGCCAACGGCGGACAGCTGAGTCGTGCCGAAGCCCTTCGATCCGACATCGAATCGTTCGACGACGGGCCGGGCCGCAGCCTGGTGTTGGGGCTGCTCGAGTGGGATCGAGGCCACGCAGAGGTTGCCCGGCAGTGGCTTCAGCGAGTGGTTGACGAGGAGGAAGCGGACGAAGCCGAGACCCGCGCCATGACCGCGCGTGCGTGGGCTGAGCTGGCGGAGATCCACATCACCCTGGGTCAGGGAGCTGAGGCCGCTCGGGCTGCCGCTCAGGCCCTTGCCCTGGCCCCTCGGCACACCTCCGCTGAGCGGCTTGCCAACATCCACGCCGCCCTGGCTGAAGGGTATATGCGCGGGGCTGCATCCGGTCTGGCTCGCCTGCGCCAGCGACTGCCACAACCCGCCGACGAGGTACCTGGTGACGAGGTGGACATGTTGGTTGTCCGAGCCAGCCTCGCCCAGTTTGCCGGCCGGATCCAAGCCAGCCTGGCTGACCTGCGCTCCGTGGTGGCGCTCACCCAACGTGGCTTCATTCCGGTTGAGCTGGCGCGCACCCACCGGCAGCTGGGCACTGCACTGCTGGCGGTGGGTGAGTGGGACGAGGCGCTCGTGCAGGCTCGGACCGGGTTGGGAATCGCCACCGACGATCCTCGAGGTGTCGAGGAAGCGGCGTGCCACGGGCTGCTCGCCACGATCCTGGCCTACCGCGGTGACGCCGAACGGGCTGAGGCGCACGTGGCGGCGGCGGCGGAGTCAGCGGCTCGCCTCGGTGCCGTCGAAGGCGTTGCGATAGCCCACATCGCCGGCGCTGCTCTGGGCCTTGCCAGCGGTCAACCCGGACGGGTCATCGAGGCACTGGATCCCCTCACCGCCCTGGCACCGATGCTGGCAGCCCTAACGTTCTGGCCATCCCACGTCGCGGCGCTGATCGAGACCGACCAGCTTGAGCGTGCCCAGGCCTCCATCGAGGGGCTGGAGTCGGGGGCAGCGGCCCGGAGTCTCGATATGGATGCCCGGCTCCTCGGATTGCGAGCCCGATTGGCAAGGGCGAGGGGAGAACTCGACCGGGCAGACGAGTTGTTCGCTCTCGCGCTCGATGGATTCGGCCCCGATGATCCGTTCCTCGAGAGGACTCTCTTGCTCCATGCCCATGGTCAGCTACAACTGGAACGAGGCGACCGGACGCGGGCAGTCGCAACCCTTCGCACCGCGCTCGACGCGTTCCTGGCCGTCGCCGCCGAGCCATTCGCAAACCGGGTGCAGTCCGATCTCAAGCGCGCCGGAGCCCGGTCTCCCCGGAGATCAGCCAGATCCTCGCTCGATCTGACCGACCGTGAGCGGGACGTAGCGGTGCTCGTGGCGAAGGGGTACTCCAACCCTGAGGCGGCATCGGAGCTCTATGTGAGCCGGAAGGCAATCGAGTATCACCTTCAGAACATCTACGGAAAGCTCGGCATCGCCTCGCGTCGGGAGCTGCGCGGTCTCGATCTCTAGCCTGCGTAGTCCGCTCGTTTGCGTTGCCGCTGGCAATCCCAAGCCTGGGCTTCGCGTACGGGCCGCGGTTTCAGTTCACCTGGGCTGATCAAAGAGGCCGTGATCCCTCAGAAGTGATTCGAGGGTTCATTCAATTGGCGCCTCTCTTGGATAATTTTTCGTAATGGCCAAGGGACTGAAATCCAAACTCGACGACACCCGCCTGGGTGAGCACTTGGTTTCAAGCCCGTGAACGGAAACCAGATCACATCAGAGGGCCGCAGTCGTCAAATTGTGCTGGTAGCGATGACCGTCGCGAACGCAATGATCTTGGTCGATCAGACCGCAGTGCCGCTCGCCCTGCCATCCATCGAGAAGCAATTCGGGGTGGGCACGCAGGTGGCCCAGTGGGTGCTGAGCGCGAGCCTGCTGTCGCTGTCAGGGCTCCTCATCCTTGGGGGTCGGCTCGGAGATCTCTTTGGCCGGCGCAGGGTATTCGTAATCGGTGCAGTGGGATTCAGCGTGGCGTCGGCAGTGGGAGGTTTGGCCCCTGACTTTCCCCTTCTTTTGGCCGCACGGGTCGTCCAGGGGGCCGGAGGCGCCCTGATGCTTCCGGGGAGCGTGGCCATCGTCAACCGCACCTTCCCCGGTGCTGAACGCGGGAAGGCGCTCGGCACGATGGGCGGGGTCGCCGCTATCGCCGGAGCACTGGGCCCCACCATCGGCGGAGCGCTGACCACGGCGGTCAGTTGGCGGCTGGTGCTGTTGGTCAACGTGCCTCTGGCCATTGTTTGCCTGGTGGCCACTCTTTCCGCCGTACCCAGGGACGACGAGCGCGAGGGCGCAGCACATGTCGATTTCCTCGGGGCCGCGCTCTTGTGCCTGGCGATCGTGTCCCTTGTGTTCGGACTCACCGAGGTCCAGTCGGCACCGCTGGCGTCACTCTCGGTGCTCGGTCCGGTGGTCGTCGCCCTGGTCAGTGCAGCAGGGTTCCTGTGGTGGGAGCGACGGGCCGCCGACCCGCTAATGGATGTGGGCCTCCTGCGCCGGACCCCGAACTATCTCGGAGCTGTGATCAGTCAGGCTCTGGCTGGCTCGGTCGAGATGGGCCTCGGCCTGATCTTCCCTTTGCTCCTCATCCTCGACCTCGGGATGAGCCCGTTCGTGGCCGGCCTGGCGCTGATCCCGGTCACCGTACCCATGGTCCTTCTCTCGACGACCGTCGGTCGCTGGTATGACAGGTCAGGAGGCCGGCCGCCGCTGGTTGTCGGTTTTAGCCTCCTCGCACTCTCGGGCCTTGCCCTCGGGGTCGGGGTGCACCTACTGCACCCGGCAGCGCCCAACTACTTGTACCTCCTTCCCGGTCTGCTGGTATTCGGGACCGGTCTGGCCTTCGTGCTCACCGCATGCGATCCGGTCAGCCTGGACTCAGTGGACGAGGACCTCGCCGGCCAGGTCTCCGGAGTGTCGGCGACCGCCGAGCAGGCGGGAGGAGCGATAGGAATCGCCGGGCTCTATGCCATCTTTCACGGGGTCTATGTCCGTCGCCTCCAGCACCTCACCGCAAGTGGCTCGACCAGTCATCTCACCCCGCATCAAGGCCAGCAGCTCCGCCAAGCTCTCGATGCAGCCGAGCAGACCGGGCTCCAACCCCACCACTTCGACCCGTCGTTGGTCCGCTTTCTCATTCCGGCGTTCGATGCTTCCAAGCTTGGGTACGCCGCAGTGTTCTTCTCGATGCTGGTGATCTCGGTGTTGGGCGGTCTGGGTGCCTGGCGGCTGGTCCGATCACCACTCGAAGCGCACCAGCCGCCCAGCTGGCTGAACGGTTCGAAATGCCATTAGGAACGAGCTCCGGCCCGAAAACTAGGGAGTCTCCCTAGGGTTCCCAGCTCGGCGCTGTCCCTCACAATGGAATCGTGGCCAACATCGCTACCGCACCCATTTGCACTGCGCCGCCTCCCGACTCGCCGGAAGCGGGTTGGGCCCACCCGGAACGCAGCGAAGGCGGGCGCTCCACATCCAATAATCCATCCATTTCCAGGTCCTGGCGTCGTCTCGTCGATACCTCTTGCGGGCCTCGGTCAATCCCTCAAGGAGGAACTGTGAGTGCAGCGCTTTATCGACTCGGGCAGTGGTGCTTCCGGCGGCGCCGCTACGTGGTCGCCGCCTGGGTGCTGGTGATCGTGATCGTGGCGGTGGTGGCGATCAACGTCAAGCAGCCGACCAGTAATTCCATCGCCATCCCCGGGACCGAGTCCCAGCAGGCTCTCAACCTCCTCGACCAGAAGTTCCCCGGCACCGGTGGCGCCCAGGCCCAAGTCGTCTTCTCCGTCCCGGCGTCGCAGTCGCTCACTGACGCCGCGGACCACCAGGCGGTGGAGGCGACGGTGGCTGAGCTGCGGAAACTTCCACAGGTCGTCGATGTCACCGATCCCTATCAGGCGGGAACGGTGTCGAAGAACGGCCGGATCGCCTACGCCGTGGTTGCCTATCCCGTCGCCGTGGCTGACGTGAGCACCAAGGCCCAGAACGCTCTTCTCGCCTCCGGCGGGCCGGCGAAGGCGGTAGGTATCGATGTCAACTTTGGCGGGCAAGTGGCCCAGGCCAGTACGAAGACCGACACCGAACTCATCGGTGTCCTGATCGCCTTTCTCGTGCTGTTGATCGGATTCGGCTCCGTAGTGGCAGGCCTTCTGCCTCTCTTCTCGGCCATCGCCGGGGTGGCCCTCACCAATCTGGCGCTGTTGGCTCTGACCGCACGGATCAGCGAGTCCAGCACCACTCCGGTCCTGGCCACCATGATCGGCCTGGCGGTGGGAATCGACTACGCGCTGTTTGTCATGAACCGACATCGCCAGCAGCTGGCCGAGGGCATGGAGCTGCACGACTCGGTGGGCCGAGCGGTTGCCACCTCCGGTTCCGCGGTCTGCTTCGCCGGCATGACGGTGCTCATCGCGCTCGGCTGCACTGAGCGTCGTGAACATCCCGTTCCTGACCGTCATGGGCCTGTCCGCCGCCGGAGCCGTGGTGGTGGCCGTTTTGGCCGCAACGACCCTCATGCCGGCACTGCTCGGCTTCGCCGGTCACCGGCTCATCTCCTCCCGGTGGGCCCGCCACAAGATCGAGAAGGCGGCAACTCCGGGCTATGAGCCGCTGTCGTGGCGCTACGTGGTCACCCTGAAGAAGGCACCGATCCTGGTCGTGCTGGCCGGGATCGTCCTCCTGCTGTTTGTGGCCACCCCGTTTCTCAACATGAGACTGGGCCTACCCGATGCCGGTTCCCAGCCCACCAGCCAGACCACCCGGCGCGCCTATGACCTCATCAGCGAGGGGTTCGGGCCCGGGGCCAACGGCCCGCTCCTCATCGTGGTCTATGCCCCCGGAGGGATGAACCCCACGCAGAAGGAAGCCTTCACCGCCTTCTACGAAGCCGAGACGCAACACCTGCCTGCCGATGTGGCGGCGATCAGCAAACCCCTTCCCAATCAGGCCAAGGACGTCTTCCTCATCCAGGTGATCCCCAAGACGGGTCCCAATGCCGTTGCCACCACCAACCTGATCCACGGCATCCGGAAGGTGGTAGCAGAAGGCAAAGCGAAATATGGCCTCGACACCTACGTCACCGGTCAGACCGCACTCAATGTGGACATCTCGGCCAAGCTCTCTTCGGCCCTCCCGGTCTATCTGGCCATCATCATCATCCTGTGCCTGCTCCTGTTGATCCTTGTCTTCCGCTCCCTACTGGTGCCTCTGGCCGCGGTGGTCGGCTACGTGCTCAGTATTCTCGCCGCGCTGGGCGCGGTGACCTTCGTCTTTCAGGAGGGGCACTTGTCCGGGGTATTCGGCATCGCCAAACCGGGGCCGATCCTCAGCTTCCTGCCGATCATCCTGCTCGGGATCCTGTTCGGACTGGCCATGGACTACGAGGTCTTCCTCGAGTCACGGATGCGGGAGGAATCCCTGCACAAGGACGCCACCACGGCCGTCACCGACGGCTACCGCGGGAGTGCCAAGGTTGTGGGGTCAGCGGCGATCATCATGGTCTCGGTCTTCGCCAGCTTCATCCTGTCGCCCGACCCGACGACCAAGTCCCTGGGCTTCGCCCTGGCCCTTGGCGTCCTGATCGACGCCTTCGTGATCCGCATGACGGTTGTGCCGGCCAGCATGTACATCTTCAAGGGCGCAGCGTGGTGGCTGCCGCACTGGATGCGGCGGGTCCTGCCCGACCTCGACATCGAGGGAAGCAAGCTGGCCCAGAACGATCCGCCGCTCCAACCCCTGCCGTCGCAGTAGGCACGGGTACGATCGGAAAAACCTCTCGCCCAATCGGGCCGGGCATGGGCGGCAGACTCGCTATCGCTCACTGAGGCACATGATTCAGCTTGGAATGAAGGGTGCTACATGGTGAACACTAGATTGCGGTTGGAGCGGAGCCGACCTGGATCATTACCGAGGCGTGTTCGCCAGCATCGCTGAAACTCAGTCTTACTGCAGTCAGGAAGTAGCCACGATTTGCGGGACCTAGAGTGCCCTCTGAACTGGTGGGCCGTGCGAGTCTCGATCTCGCCACCTTGGGATTAAAAGTCCCCTGCTCTACCGGATGAGCTAACGGCCCGTGTGGAGCGTATCGGCTCTTCCCAATGGCCTCGGCCGGTCGGTACAGTCCACCGGGATGTCGTTCCGTGCTGGGACGGAGCGAGGAAGGTCGGATCCCAACCGGCTGCAGACTCAACCGGAAGCAACCCCACCACCAGCAGCCGGCAAACAAATCGGGAGCAAGGGAGCATGCGTCGGTGTCCGAACTCGACAATCCTGTGTGGGAGGCACTGACCGGACCCCAGCAGCACCTGGGGACGTCCACGGGGTTGGCGGCTCGCTTCGACCCCGCCGTCTCTCCTTTCGGTGCCATGGCTGACGAGCCCACCGACGCCCACTGGGCAGACCTGGCCGACATCGCCGGTCCCGGGGGTCAGTTGGCGTTGGTGCACCCCGGAGAAGGAGACCCCGTCCCCGGGACCGGGTGGAGCATTCTGTGGCAGGCCACCGGCGTCCAGATGGTGGGCAACCGGATCGTTCCTCCACGGGCGGATCCGGTGGCGGACCCCTCGGTGCCCCTCGGTGCCGACGACGTGGGAGACATGTTGGCGCTGGCCGAAGCAGCCCGTCCCGGGCCGTTCCTGCCCCGGACCTACGAGTTCGGTGGCTATGTCGGTATCCGCCGAGAGGGCCGGTTGGTGGCCATGGCCGGCGAGCGGATGCGGTCTCCGGGCTATGCCGAGATCAGCGCCGTGGCCACCGATGCCGCCCACCGGCGGCAGGGTCTGGCCGAGCTGCTGGTGCGGGTTGTGGCGTCCGGCATCGACCGGCGGGATGAGACCCCCTTCCTCCATGCCGCCGCCACCAACACCAACGCCATCCGCCTGTACGAGACGATCGGTTTCGTCACCCTTCGCACCGTGACCTTCGTACTGCTTCAAGCACCCGGGGTCCGGGACCCAACCGGCTGACCGGGCAACTCAAGCCGTCGGTTGCGGGAAGCCGGCGATCACCACTGCCGACGGGCGGCCTCCCACTGTGACGTGGCCGATCACCCGCCGGCGTTGTAGGTCCACTTTGACCAACGTCCCGTCGAGGCCGGCCACCCACGCGGTTGCCCCTCCTGGGGCCAGGGCCAGACCCTCGGCGATCGTGCCGACGCGGATGGCCGACCGGGCCCTGCCGGTGCGTAGGTCGATGGGGGTGACGGCGTTGCCGCCGCTCACATAGACCGAGGTGGACGTGGACAACGCCGCGATGCCGGTGGGGTTGCCGGACACGCCGATCGTCGGTCCGGTGGTCATGGTGGCTGTTGCGATCGGGGTGACGGTAGTGGTCTGGAAGTCGGCGACCAGGGCAGTGGCACCGGTGGGCGTAAAGGTGAGGGCGATCGGCTCTTGTCCGGCGGCGATAGCCGGTTTGGCCACCAGTGCCGGCAGGGAGATGGGGCTCACGGTCCCGTCCGCGTAGTTGGAGACCAGGGCCAAGGTCCCTTTGGGTGAGACGGCGACGGCCACCGGTTGTCGGCCCACCGAGATCGGTGAGCCGGGTCGCAGGGACGGAAGGGTCACGGGGGTCACCGTGTTGTCACCGAAGTTGGCCACCAGGGCCAACGTGCCGCCGGGGGTCACGGCAATGGCGTCAGGCTCGAGGCCGACGTCGGCAGTGCCGACCACCTTCCCCGAAGCCACATCGATTTCGCTGACCGTGTCCTGTCCCTTGTTGGCGACCAGCACGTCCTTCCCGTCGGGCGTGACGGCCAACCCGGCCGGGAGGGTGCCCGTGGTGATCGGGCTCTGCACCGTGGAACTGACGGTATCCACGACGGCCAGCGTCTTCCCCGGGTTGGCCACGCTTGCCCCGATGGCGACGTAGGCGGTCGGCGGGGACGATGTGGTCGATGTGGTTGCGGCCGATCCCGAGCCACAAGCGGTCAAGAGGAGTGCAGGGAAGCTCAACGAGAGTGCGGCCACGGCCGCGGGGCGCCGCCGCCAACGCCAGATGGTGGGCTCCATGTCCATACCCTACGGTGCCGGCCTGGGGCCGGGGTACGATCCTCACCCATGGAGACCGAGTTGGCAGACGAGCATTCGTCACCCGAAGTAGTCCCGCCACCGCCCACGACGGCCGACATCGGAGACCCCCAAGTGGAGGAGAGCAGCGGGGGCGTTCTGGCTCCCGAGACCTCCATCGACGAGGTGGACCGGCTGCTCGACGACGTGGAGTTGGCGCTCACCCGGCTGGACGACGGGACCTATGGCCGGTGTGAGGAATGCGGGTCAGCCATCGATGACTCCCGACTTGCTGGCGCGCGCCGACGACGCGGGCCTGCGCCAACTGCGCATCCGTTCCGACCGGCGATTGATCGGGCGTCGGCAGCACCCTGAGGTCAGGCGCGGGCGTCAGTGATAGAGATCCTGGCTCTGCTGGTGGTGTTGGCGGTTCCGACCATCGCCTGGACCGTCGTCCGCCGCCGCCCCACTGGAAAGAAGAAGCTCGAGAAACAGCCCCCCGACGGCACGAGACACCGCTGGTGGCAGCCGTGACTCGCAGTTGTGAGCCGAGGTCTTCGCCGAGCCGGCACTTTGGCGGTGCCGGCCCTGTCGCCGAAGAGGATCGAGAAGGGGCGGAGTTTCTCCCCTTGGTCCTACTTCTTGGTTTCCCAGAAGATCTTGTCGATCTCGGCGATCTGAGCCAGCAGCTCGTCGCCGACGGCGACATCGGTGGACTTCTTGGCATCGCCGGCCTTCTTGGTGGCCTTCCAGAACAGATCGTGCAGCTGGGGGTACTTCTCGAGATGCTCCGGCTTGAAGTAGTCGGTCCACAGCACCCACAAGTGGTGCTTGACCAGCTCGGCCCGCTCTTCCTTGATGAGGATGGCCCGGGTCTTGAAGTTCACGTCGTCACTGTCGTTGAACTTCTGGAGGATGCCCTTGATCGACTCCGCTTCGATGCGGGCCTGGGCGGGATCGTAGACACCACAAGGCAGGTCGCAGTGGGCGTGCACGGCCAGGGGTGGCGACAGACGGTCGACGGCGGCGATCAGGTGGTCAACGATGCGCATGGGCGATACTCCTTGGTCTCACGGTGATTGGCCTCAGGTGACGAGGGTCAGGGTACAGACGTGGGCGATGGCGCCCGGTGGCCTCACCTTACCCACGATGCCAGACCGGAATCACTCGGGATGACGGACCCGGTTCGCCGGAATCCGAGAACCGCCCCGGTCCCGGGGCCGGCAGTTGTGGCAAAGCGGCCATTCGCCACCGCGGTGGTCGTGGCCGTCATCGTCGCTCTCTCGCTCGACGCTCTCCGGCGCGGCATCCGCCGGGTCGAGGTGTCGGGGACGTCGATGACGCCGGCCCTCGAGCCGGGCGACCGGATCATCGTTGTGGCCGTGCCCTGGCTTCCTTCGACGGCCGAAGCCCGGGCAGGTCGTCGCCGTGGAAGATCCGAGGGACCGGCGACGCCTCCTGATCAAGCGGGTCCGGGCCTTCCATCACGGTGACGACACCCTCGAGGTGGTGGGTGACGCCCCCGAGGCCAGTACCGACAGCCGCACATTCGGCCCGGTGGCCCGGTCGTCAGTCGTCGGCAAGGCCGTCTACCGGTACGCCCCGCCGGATCGAAGGGGGCCTCTGCCCCGGGCGGGGGAGTACGATCGGGCCTGATGCCCAGCCACAAGGACGACCTCGATCGCATATTGGCCAGTACCTACCTCGACGACATGGGGAGCGGTCTCTGGCCGAGATCCGCTCCATGCGCACTGAGTGCCAGGAGGCGGAGGTCGCCCTGTCCTACCTTCGCCGGCTCATCCAGGGTCGCCTCGACATCGTGCACACCTACCTCGAGCACTCCGGATCGGACGAGGTGCGCGACTTGGGCGACCTGGTGACGAACCTTCCGAGCATCCTGTCATCCGGGCCCGGTCGACCCACCGGTCCGGGCCGGACACCCCAGCTGCTCTCTCCCGACACCGATGAGGTGGATCTCACCGCCGAGCTCGATGCCGTGCTCGGGGTCGACGAGGTGGCCACGCTGTCGGACCTGGACACCGACCAGTTGAACAGCATCGCCAGAAGGCTCGAGGCGATCGAGACCCGGGTGTCCGCCGACCGCCGGGCTCTCCATGAGCGCATCGACACCCTCCAGGCCGAACTGGTCGAGCGGCACAAGACGGGCCGCGCCTCGGTCGACGGGCTCCTTTCGTGATCGGGCTCGTCTCATGATGGAGCATCAGCGAGGCGAGGGCAGCCAGTTCGTCAAAGAGCTACCCGAAAAGTTCAACGAGCTCGGTTCGTTCATCCGGGAGCAGCGCAACTCGGCCCGCCTGTCCCTGCGTCGCTTGTCGGAATTGGCCGGCATCTCCAACCCCTACCTGAGCCAGATCGAACGGGGCCTGCGACGGCCGTCGGCCGAGATCCTCCAGCAGATCGCCAGGGCGCTGCGAATCTCAGCGGAGACCCTGTACGTCCAGGCCGGCATCCTCGACAAGCCCGACGGCGACACCGACCTGTCCCGCCACATCTTCGCCGACCACCACCTGACCGAGGAGCAGCGTCAGGCGATGATGCGCATCTACCTCTCGTTCCGCCACGAGAACGAGGCGGTGGCCGATGCCGACCGGGGCTCTTCGGGGCGGTCCTCAGCCCCCTCGGGACCCGCCGAGAGGGCCGCAGCCGCTGATCCGGGCCCCTCGCCCACCGAAGGTGTCACCGGCACAAAAGGCGAGGCCACCGTGGTCGGATCCGCCGCCGCCGCCAACGGCACCGCCTCGCACTCCGACTGAACGGGGCCTCCCAGTAGGCTCGACTCCGCATGAGGCGCCTGGCTGTTCTTTCGTTGCACACGTCTCCGCTGGCCCAGCCCGGCCTCGGCGACGGTGGGGGCATGAACGTGTACGTCCGCGAGCTCTCCTCGGCGCTGGCCCGGGCCGGAGTGGAGTGCGACGTGTTCACCCGGGCCTGGACCGACGACCTCCCGGCCACGGTCGACATCGAGCCGGGTTTCCGGGTCCACTACGTGTCGGCTGGGCCACCCACCCCCATGGCCAAAGAGGAACTTCCCAGAGTCGTCGAGGAGTTCGCCGACGGAGTGCTCAAGCGGATGCAGAGCTCGGAGACCCTCGGTCCGTCCGAGGGGCTTCCCTTCGACGCCGTGCATGCCAACTACTGGCTCAGTGGCATGGCCGGGCACATCATCAAGCACCGGCTGAATCTTCCGCTGGTGAGCACGTTTCACACCCTTGACCGGGTCAAGGCCGAGGCCAGCCCGGAAGAGGTCGAGGCGGACGCATTCCACCAGCGGGCCGAGGCCGAGGCCACCATCATCCGCTGCTCGGACACCATCCTCGCCTCGTGCTCGGTGGAGGCTGCCCAGATCTCCGAGTTCTACGCCGCCGATCCCTCCCGGATCCGCATCGTGGCTCCCGGGGTCGACCACGCCTTCTTCGGTCCGGGAGACCGTGTCAGGCCCGGCGCGCCCTCGACCTTCCTCGCCACGGACCCCTTCTCCTCTTCGTCGGACGGATCCAGCCCCTCAAGGGCGTGTCTGTCGCGGTGCGCACCCTCCACGCCCTCTCCCGGGACCATCCCGATGCCCATCTGGTGGTGGTCGGCGGCCCCAGCGGCCCGCAGGGCGAAGCCGAGGTGGCCCGGACGTTTGCTCTGGTCGCCGAGCTCGGCCTCGAGGACCGGGTGATCTTCGTGCCGCCCCGACCGCACGAGTTGCTCTCCACCTATTACCGGGCCGCCGACGTGTGCCTGGTGCCGAGCCGGTCCGAGTCGTTCGGTCTGGTGGCGCTGGAGGCGGCGGCCTGTGGCACCCCGGTGGTGGCATCGGACGTCGGCGGCCTTCGCACCCTCATCGACCACGGTCGTACCGGCTATCTGGTCGAGGACCCGACCCCCGAGGCCTTCGCCGGCATGGGTCAGGCAGATCCTCGCCGAACCGCTGCTGGCCGAACGGCTGGGCACCGGGGCCGTCCTCCGGGCCCGTCGCTACACCTGGGCCCGGGCCGCCCACCTCCTGTGCGAGATCTATGCCGAGCTCACCGCCGGCCGGCTGGTCGAGTGCTCGTGACCTACGCCGAACGGTGAACGACCGGTGGAGTGGCCTGCTCGGGCCGGCCGAACGGGAGGCGGTGTGTGCCCTGATCGACGAGTGGGGCGAGCGGGAGCTGGCTGCTGCCGGAGCCCTGGTGGCGGTCGACCGTCAGCCCGGGGGGGACCCGGTGACCGGCGCACCCCGCTGGTACCTGCGCCTGCGGGGTGAGGAGAAGGAGTTCGTGACGGTGTGGCTGACGCTCCGGCAGCGCACCCTCCACCACGAGACGCAGTTCATGCCCGGACCGGAGACCAACATCGAGGGCACCTGGGAGTACTTGCTGAAGAAGAACGCCGATCTGCTGGGGATGAGCTTCGCCCTCGGACCCGAGGACGCCGTCTACCTCGTCGGTAGGGTCCCGGTCGAGCGGGTCGACGAGGAGGAGTTGGACCGGATCATGGGGGCGTCCCTGGCGTACACCGACGACTGTTTCCCCACGGCGATGAGCATCGGGTACGAGGGTCGCTACCGGCGCCGGCCCCCTTCCGAGCGGTGACCTGCCCCGTGGGTCCGGCCGCCCCGAGCCGACCCTGGCCGCCGTCGGACCCCCGCCGACCTGGGAGTTCGTCCGGAGTCGAATCGGCCCGCTGGTAGCGTCTCAACCCATGGCAGCGAGGTTAGTGGTGGTCGGGGGCGGAAAGATGGGCTCCGCCCTGCTGGCTGGCCTGATCTCGGCCGGTTGGGCGCCGGTCGAAGAGCTGGCGGTGAGCGACCCCGACCCGGTCCAGCGGCAACGTCTGGCCGACGCCCATCCCGGGTTGCAGGTCTTGGAAGGGCCCGTCGCCGCCGACGGCGCGCTGCTGGCGGTCAAGCCCGAAGTGGCCGAGGCCGTCCTCCGCACCCTGGGCGCGGTCGGGATCACCAGGGTGCTCTCGATCGTCGCCGGACTGTCGACGGCCCGTCTCGAGGCCTCGCTGCAACCGGGGGCCGTGGTGGTGCGGGCCATGCCCAACACGCCTTCACTGATCGGAGCCGGGGTGGCGGGTCTGTCGGGTGGGCACGCCGCCACCGCCGCCGACCTCGATTGGGCGGAGGGAATCCTCGGGTCGGTGGGCACGGTGGTCAGGCTTCCTGAGCGCCAGCTCGACGCGGTGACCGGAGTTTCGGGATCGGGCCCGGCCTACGTCTTCGTGGTGGCGGAGGCGATGATCGAGGGGGGGGTCACCGCCGGGTTACCCCGCCAGGTGAGCCGCGACCTGGTCGTCGGCACCATCCTCGGGTCGGCCCGCCTGCTGGCCGAGACCGGCGAGGAGCCCGGCGAGCTCCGCGGCCGCGGTCACCTCGCCGGGGGGAACCACGGCTGCCGCCCTCCGCACGCTGGAGTTCAAGGCGGTCCGGTCGGCGTTCATCGAGGCGATAGCGGCGGCAACCGAGCGTTCGAGACAGCTGGGGCGGTGAGGGTGCCGCCGTGGCCCGGTCCGGGTTGGACCCCGGCTGCTCCGTGATCGGGCCCGGCGTCCAACAGGGAATGAGGAGCCAGGAGCTCCTGTGACGGCAGGGCCGCCCCCGCCCGCCATCTTCTTCCTGTCCGACTACGGCACCGCCGACGAGTTCGTCGGTGTCGTGCATGCGGTACTGCATCGCCGGGCCGCCGGTGTCACCGTTATCGATCTCTCCCACCAGGTGCCACCGTTTGACGTCGCCGCCGGCGGCTCCATGTTGGCCCGCAGTGTGCCGCACCTCGGTCCCGGGGTGGTGCTGGCCGTGGTCGACCCCGGCGTCGGCACCGGGCGCCGGGCCGTGGCCGTCGCGGTCACTGCCGCCGCCCGGGCCGCGGCGATGGCTCCCGGATCTCCCCGGCCTCCCGAGTCGTCGCATCGGTTGGGCCCGACCTGGCTGGTCGGTCCGGACAACGGGCTCCTCGTACCCGCCGCCGACGCCCTGGGAGGCGCCGTCCGGGTCATCGAGCTCCGGGCCGGGACAGCCACCGGTCAACCCGGCTTCGGCCCCGACCTTCGACGGAAGGGACGTCTTCGCCCCGGCCGCGGCCCACCTGGTGCTCGGCGGTGAACCGGCCTTGCTCGGGTCCGATGTCGACCCGTCGACCCTGGCGCCGGCGAGCGCCAGGTCCGAACGCAACCGGTCCCTGAGGGCGCACCGGCCCGGGACGGATTCGATGCGGTGGCCTCGGTCGGCTGGATCGACCGATTCGGAAATGTCCAGTTGACGCTCGCTCCCGGCACGCTGACCGGGTCGGGACTGGCGCCGGGGGGTCTGCCCGGGTGACCGTGCGGTCAGACCCGGGCGGGGGCGAGCAGGTGGGACGATCGGTGCCGGTCAGGTGGGTCGGCGGCCTTCGGCGAGCTCGGCGAAGGCGAGTTCGGACTGATGACCGATGCCAACGGGATGGTGGCTCTGGTCCTCGACCGCGCTTCGGCCGCCGACCGTCTTCAGCATTTCGGGTCCCGGGGCCCAGGTCGGGATCACCGCCGCTGGGCCGTCTGCTCCATCGGCCATTCGGTTCCGCGAATAACCGACCATCGGTAGGTGACATACCGGGGTAGGCTAAATGCAAAGTCGATTGGCGACGCTCGCGCCGCCCCGACCGGCCCGGCCCGGGTTTTCCGCGTACACCCGCCGGTCCTACGATCCGAGCTGTGCCAGGCGACCCCTCCTCACCGCTGTCACGGCCGCAGCCGGGCTCGGCCGCGTCGGACTCCCGGCGGATCCCCGAGGCCACGGTGGCCCGCCTCCCGGTCTACCAACGGATTCTCGAGGAGCTGTTGCGGTCGGGCACCGCCGACCGTCTCCTCGGAGGTGCTGGCTTCGGCTGCCCGCCTCAACGCCGCCAAGGTGCGCAAGGACCTGTCGCTGCTCGGGTCGTTCGGCACCAGGGGGGCCGGGTACGACGCCGCATTCCTCATCGAGCAGATCGACCACCAGCTCGGGCTCGACCGGGTGTGGCCCGTCGTGATCGCCGGCATCGGGAACCTGGGCGGGCCCTCGCCCGTTCCCAGGGGTTCGCCGCCCGGAACTTCCGGGTCGCGGCGCTGATCGACACCGACCCGACCATCATCGGGGAGGAAGTCGACGGCATCGTGGTGCGCCATCCCGACGAGCTGGCGCGGGCATCGCCGCCCGAGCTGCCGCTGGCCATCGGGGTCATCACCACGCCCGCCTCGGTAGCCCAACGGGTGGCCGACACCATGATCGGGGCCGGGGTTCGCTCGATCCTCAATTTCGCCCCTCGGGTCCTCGAGGTACCGCCCGAGGTGCTCCTGCGCTACGTCGATCTCGAGCATCGAGCTGCAGGTCATGAGCTTCTACCAGTCCCGTCTGGACGAAAACGCCCCGGGTGCGACCATGCCGGCGATCCGCTCCGTCGGGGTCACCTCTCCGCCGGCAGGCTGACGAGGCGATGGCCGGTCACCCCCCCGGTGGGGCCGGGGGCCGTCGGGCGGTCCCCCGGCGGGCGCCGAGTGGCGGCGGTGGCCCTGGGCCGCGAAGCTGGCCACTCGTGGCGCTGCTGTCGGAATGTCAACCGAACCGCCCTACATTGGGGGGTGGACTTGTCCGGCGCCATGACCCCGATCGAGGCTGTGAGCGAGTGCAAAACCGAGCGAATCAGGCAGGGGACGACGGGGGTGACGGCATGTCGGTGATCGTCGTCGGCCTCGAGCAGCGCCACTCGCCGCTCGAGCTGCTGGAGCGTGTGGCCGTGACCGAGGCCGAGCTGCCCAAGGCGCTGGCCGGTCTGCGGGACCGCTCCAACCTGTCCGAGGTGGTCATCCTCTCGACCTGCCTGCGAACCGAGGTCTATGCGGTGGTCGAGCGGTTCCACGACGGTGTCAATGATCTCCAGGAGTTCCTCGCCACCACCGGCGACTGCCCGGTCGAGGTGTTGGCCGACCACTTCACGGTGCGCTTCGACGACGACGTGACCAGCCATCTCTTCAGCGTGGCCGCCGGGTTGGACTCCGCCGTCCTCGGGGAGTCCGAGGTCCTGGGCCAGGTCCGAGGGCGTGGGAGAAGGCCCAGCTCGGAGCATGTGTCCGGCCCCGTCCTCGGCGCCCTGTTCCGCCATGCGGTCGAGACCGGCAAACGGGTCCGGTCGGAGACCGCCATCGCCAGGGGGATCACCTCGCTGTCGCACGGAGCGGTCGCCCTCGCCGCCGGCCGTCGACCCGATGGCCTGGCCGGAGCCCGCGTCCTCGTGGTCGGGGCCGGCGAGATGGGGGAAGGGGTCATCCAGGCTCTGGACGGGCTGGACATCGCCGACGTGGTGGTGGCCAACCGGACGCCCGACCGTGCCGAAGGGCTGATCGCCGGAATGAAACGCCGGCACCGCTGGCGGGGAGTCGGCACCAGTACCGCGGGTCTCGACGACCTCGGCACCCTGTTGTCGCGCCTGCCGACGTGGTCTTCACCTCGGTGGGAACGACCCATCCGCTGATCGAGCGGTCGATGGTCGAGGCGGCGGCTGCCGGCCGGGACGAGAGTCGCCCCTGCTGATCGTCGACCTCGGCGTACCGCGCAACGTCGAGCCGTCGGCGGGAGCGGACTCGACCGCGTGGTCCTTCTCGACATGGAGGTGCTCCGGTCGGCGGTCGCCGATGCCCTGTCCGGCCGTCAGGAAGAGGTGGCCGATGCCACCAGGATCGTCGCCGATGAGGTGGAGCGCTACCGCCTGGCGTCGCGGGCCCGCGACGCCGCACCCATGGTGTCGGCGCTCGGGCGGCGGTCGAGGATGCCCGGCGGTCGGAGTTCGAGCGACAGCGGATCGAAGCAGCTCGGATCTGTCCGACGCCCAGTGGGACCAGGTCGATGCGGTGACCCGGGCCATGGTGGCCAAGTTGCTGCACCAGCCGACAGTGGCCCTCAAGGATGCGGCAGGCACGCCGCGTGGCGAGCGTCTGGTCGAAGCGCTCCGAACCCTGTTCGACCTGTAGTCCGTGGCGACCATCTGTGTCGTGACTGATCGGCCGGCGTTGCGATTGGCCACCCGCGGATCGCCGCTGGCCCGGTGGCAGGCGGAACGGGTGGCCGGTCTCCTGGACGGGATCGGGGTGGCCTCGTCCCTCACCGTGGTCGAGACCGATGGAGACCGCCGCCCCGACATCCCGCTCGATCGGCTCGGGGGTCGGGGCATCTTCGTCAAGGAAGTGCAGGCGGCCGTGGTGCGCGGCGACGCCGACGCCGCTGTCCATTCGGCCAAGGACCTCCCGTCCGACCCCGCCCTGTCGGTTCCCGGCCTGGTCCTGGCGGCGGTCCCGGAGCGGGCCGATACCCGTGACCTTCTGGTCGGCAGTCGCCTCGACTCGCTTCCCACCGGGGCGACGGTGGCCACCGGGTCGGCGCGGCGTCGGGTGCAGTTGGCCAACCTCCGTCCCGATCTCACCTTCGCCGGCTTGCGCGGGAACCTGGCCACCCGGGTGGCCGCCGCCGGCACATCGTCGGTGGTTGCCGTGGTGGTGGCCAAGGCGGCGGTCGACAGGCTGGGATGGTCACCCCCTGACGGCCAGGACTCCGAGGTGCTGGCGCCCACGATCATGCTGCCCCAGGTCGGGCAAGGGGCGCTGGCCGTCGAATGCAGGGCCGACGATGTCGCCACCCGGGCCGTCCTGGCCGCCATCGACGACCCCGGGGCGGCCACCGTTGGTGATCGCCGAACGGGCCTTCCTGGCCGAGCTGGGCGGGGGATGCACCCTGCCGGTGGGGGCCAATGCCCAGTGGGCCCCACCGGGAGCCCGAACCGACTCGGCGATCGAGGAGGCCGAGGCGGGCAGTGCTCTGATCGCCCTGAGCGCCATGATGGCCAGCGGCGACGGGGTGGTCATGCTCCGCTACTCGTCGACCGGCCACGACCCGGAGGAGGTCGGACGGTCCGTGGCCCGCTACCTCCTCGACGATGCCGGTGGCGCCGATCTCGGCGAGTGGTCGCCGTTTCCCGGCCCGGGGGCCGCGGTGACTGTTTCGTTGGTGGGCGCCGGCCCGGGTGATCCGGGTCTCCTGACCATGCGGGGGGCCGAGCTCATCGGCCAGGCCGACGTGATCGTCTACGACCGTCTGATCGCCCGTGAGCTGCTCACGCTGGCTCCGTCGGGCGCCGAGCTGATCGACGTGGGCAGCGAGCCCGGCACTGCCGACCGGCAGTCCGAGATCAACGAGCTGCTCATCGAGCACGGGAGGGCCGGCCGGCGGGTGGTGCGGCTGAAGGGTGGCGACCCGTTCGTCTTCGGGCGGGGCGGCGAGGAGGCAGAGGCTCTTCGCCTGGCCGAAGTCGACTACGAAGTCGTCCCCGGGGTCAGCTCGGCATTCGCGGCACCGGCCGCAGCCGGAATCCCGGTGACCCACCGGGGCCTCGCCACCTCGGTCAGCGTGATCACCGCCCGGGTGGGCGACGCCTCGCCCTCGGGTGGGGTCGATTGGCCCGCGCTCGGAAGGACCGGGGGCACACTGGTGATCCTGATGGGCATGTCCGAGCGGTCGAGGATCAGCGCCGGACTGCTGGCGGGAGGGCGTGACCCCGACACGCCGGTGGCGGTGGTGCACTGGGGCACGACAGCCGAGCAGCGGGTGGTCCGAGCCACGCTGGGCGAGCTCCCCGACATCGGGCTCCCGGCCCCGGCCACCATCGTGGTCGGGGCGGTGGCGGCGCTGGATGTCGGCCCGGTCTCGGGGGACCCGACCGCTCCATGACCGGATCGGACCGATCACCGATCACCGGACACAGCGTGGTGGTCACCCGGTCACGGGCCCAGTCCTCGGAACTGGTGGACCGGTTGACCGGATTGGGCGCCACCGTGGTGGAGCTCCCGGTCATCGCCATCGAGGATCCTCGCGACGGTGGCGCGGCCCTGGCGGTGGCGACTCACCGTCTCGTGGCGGGCGCCTACCAGTGGGTGGCGTGCACCTCGGTCAACGCCGTCGGCCGACTGCTCGACGCCCTCGACGGTCGGCCGGTGCCACCGGCGGTGCACTGGGCGGCGGTGGGCGAGGGTACGGCCCGGGCGCTCGTCCAGGCCGGTTTCCCCGCCGACTTGGTGCCCCCCATGGCGGTGTCGGAGTCGCTGGTCGATCTCTTTCCCTCGGCCGGAACGGCCGGAACCGCCGGGACCGTGTTGTTCCCCCGGGCCGAGTCGGTGCGGAGCGTGCTGGCCGCCGGACTCAGGGCCAAAGGATGGTTGGTGGACGAAGTGGTCTCCTACCGGACCGTGGCCGGCGACCCCGAACCACGGGCCCTGGAGGAAGCCGGACGGGCCGATGCCATCGCCTTCACGTCATCGTCGACGGTGGTCCGCACCCTCGACCTTCTGGGTCCCGGCGCCATTCCCCCGGTGGTGGTGACCATCGGGCCGATCACGTCGGCCACGGCCCGCCAGGCCGGCATCGGAGTGTCGCGGGAGGCCGACCCCCACAGCATCGACGGGCTGATCGAGGCGTTGGTGGAGGCGTTCGGACACCACCACCACCCAGCCGTGACGCCCGCACCGACCCCCGCCCTCCCCGTCGACCAACCCGAACTGGAACCGGTCGAGGGCCGGGTGTCCCGGGCGTGGAGCGGCCTCGGTGCCAGCGGACTACGGACGTTCTGGGTGGCAATGGTCTGCGTGCTCGGCGTCCAGCTGGTGGGATTGGCCGCCTACAGCACCTACCTCTACCACCGGTTCGACCTGACCGACGACTTCGCCACATACGCCCAGGCCTGGTGGTTGATCGGCCACGGACACCTCGACCCGGTCAACACGGTCCAAATCCCGAACTACCCGTTCTGGCAGAGCCACTTCGAACTGGCCATGTGGCCGATCGCGCTGCTGGGCCGGGTCTGGCCTCACCCCATCCAACTGCTGTGGCTGCAGGACGCGGCCATGGTGGCGACCGAATGGATCGCCATGGTGTGGGTGGGGGCGCTGTGCGCGGCCCGCGTGGGCCGGCGCCGCTCGCTGGTGGCTGGTGCCGCCCTCGTGTTCCTGGTCGTCAATCCGTGGTGGTATCTGACCGCCTCGTTCGACGTGCACTTCGAGACCCTCGGCCTTCCCTTCGTGCTGTGGTCCGCCTACTCGTTGTGGAAGGGCCGGGTCCGGACGGCGGTGATCGTCACGCTGTTCGGACTCCTCTTCGGCGACGTGACCGCCATCGCCCTGGTGTGCGTGGGGGTGGCCGGTGTGATCTCCCGCCGGGTGCGGAGGACGTCGGGGTGGGGACCGCCCCTCATCGTCACCGCCATGTCCCTCGGATGGGTGGTGCTGGCCACCGCGCTGAACGCCAATCAGAGCAGCGGGGTGGTCACCAACTACGGATACCTTGTCGGGGCGGCACCGACGGCCACCAGCGGCTGGGTGCTCAGCCATCTGGTGCTGCACCCGGCCCATGCCATGAGGGTGCTCTCCGGTCGGCTGGGGGGTATCGGCCGGGTGATCGCCTCGGCCGGACTGATCGGGGTGGCGACGCCGTGGGGACTGGTGGTATCGGTCGGAATCCTCGGACCGGCGGCCCTCAACGTCAATCGGGCGTTCCTCACGCCGACCATCGCCTTCCAGACGCTCACCGTCGTCCCGATCGTGTTGGTGGGCTCGGTCATGGTCCTGCTTCGCATCGGTGGCCGCCGGCCGGCCCCGGTGGACCGGGCCGAGTCGGGCCCCGACGCCGGCGCCCGGTTCCGGCCAAGACCTGCAGTCGAGACCCACGGCCGAGGGCGGGCGGCGGTGGCCCTGGCCCTGGCGGCCGGACTGGTGACCCTGGCGCTCGTCCAGAATCTGCCGCTGTACGCCACACTGCGCACGGACTGGTGGCGGGTCGACGCACCCACCGCCGCATCACTGCGGTCGGTGGTCCCGACCATTCCGGCCGGCGCCGAGGTGATCGCCTCCCAAGGGGTCATCGGCCGGTTCGCCGATCGCCGCTATGTCTATCCGTTGGTGGCCGCGCCCAGCAATTCTCGGTCCACGCCGGTCAGGTCGTGTTCGTCATCGTCCCGGACCAGGGCATCGAGTCCATTCCACCGCCACTGTCCGAAGCCGACATCGCCTGGGTGGCCCATAGCCTCCACGCCAGGATCGTCGTGGCCCGAAACGGGGTGACGGTGCTGTCGTGGCGCCCACCCCCACGCACCACTTCCTTCGCCCTGCCGTAGTCTGGGGACGGTGTCCGACCATCCCACAACCAGCCCCCGGGCCCGGACCAGCCGGGCGGGATTTCCGACCCACGCGACTGCGCCGGCTCCGGCGGAGCCCGGCCCTCCGACGGTTGGTGGCCGAGGCCCGGCTGAGCGTCGACGACCTGGTGGCCCCGCTGTTCGTGGCCGACGGCATCGAGGGACCGCGTCCCGATCGCGTCGATGCCCGGCATGGTCCACCACACCGTCGACTCCGTGGCCGTCGAGGTGAAGCGGCTCGGCGCCCTCGGGGTGCCGGGAGTGATCCTGTTCGGTCTGCCCCGGCCCGAGGACAAAGACGCCCTGGGATCGCAGGCCGCCCACCCGGACGGCATCACCCAACGGGCCCTGGCCTCGGTGCGGGACGCGGTGGGGGACACCGTGGTGGTGATGTCCGACTGCTGCCTGGACGAGTTCACCGATCACGGCCACTGCGGCGTCGTCGATCCGCTCACCGGCGAGGTGGACAACGATGCCACGCTGCCCCTCTACGCCGACGTGGCCGTGGCCCAGGCCCGGGCGGGCGCCGACGTCATCGCCCCCAGCGGCATGATGGACGGCCAGGTGGGCGCCATCCGGGCCGCCCTGGAAGCAAACGGCTACCGCGACACCGCCATCCTCGCCTATGCCGCCAAGTACGCGTCCGCTCTGTACGGGCCGTTCCGCGACGCCGCCGCCGTCACCATCGCCGACGGGGGGGACCGCCGGGGCTATCAACAGGACCCCGCCAATCGCCGGGAGGCGTTGGCCGAGGTGGCGCTGGACGTGGCCGAGGGAGCCGACATGGTCATGGTCAAGCCGGCACTCACCAACCTCGACGTCATCGCCGACGTGCGGGCCGCTTTCGACGTCCCGGTGGCGGCGTACCACGTGAGCGGGGAGTACGCCATGGTCAAGGCCGCCGCCTCCCAGGGGTGGATCGACGGTCCGGCGGTTGCCGTCGAGCAGCTGACCGCAGTGAAGCGGGCCGGCGCCGATTTCGTCCTCACCTACTTCGCCGGCGACCTGGCCGAGGCACTCGGTGGATGACGGCGCGGTCTCGGCGGCACTGTTCGAGCGCGCCCAGCGGGTGATCCCCGGAGGCGTCAACTCGCCGGTGCGCTCGTTCCGCTCGGTGGGAGGCCATCCCTACTTCGTGGTGCGGGGTGAGGGCGCCTACGTGTGGGACGCCGACGGGAACAGGCTGCTCGACTTCGTCCAGTCCTACGGCGCCTCCATCCTGGGCCACGCCGACCCGCGTGTCGTCCGCGCCATCGACGATGCCGCCCGGCTCGGCACGACGTTCGGCGCCCCGACCGAGGGAGAGGTCCGCTTGGCCGAGGCCCTGTGCGCCCGGGTGGACGGGTGCGAGCAGGTCCGGCTGGTGTCCTCGGGCACCGAGGCGGCCATGAGCGTGGTGAGGCTGGCCAGGGGCTCCACCGGTCGCTCCCGGATCGTCAAGTTCGCCGGTTGCTACCACGGCCACTCCGACGATCTGCTGGCCGGTGGTGGCAGCGGGGTGGCCACGCTCGGGCTTCCGGGATCGGCGGGGGTGCCGGCCGGCGCCGTGGCCGAGACGGTGGTGGCCCCCTACAACCGGGTCCCCGAGCTCGATGAGCGGGTGGCCTGCGTCATCGTGGAGCCGGTGGCCGCCAACATGGGCCTGGTCGCGCCCAAGCCCGGATTTCTCGAGGGACTGCGCTCGGCCTGCGACGACGCCGGGGCGCTCCTGGTCTTCGACGAGGTGATCACCGGGTTCCGGCTGGGGGAGGGCGGGGCCGCGGCTTGGTCGGGGGTGCGGCCCGACCTGTGGTGCTTCGGGAAGGTCATCGGCGGGGGACTGCCGGTCGGGGCGTTCGGTGGCCGCGCCGACGTGCTGGCATCGCTGGCCCCCGAGGGACCGGTGTACCAGGCGGGAACCCTCTCGGGTAACCCGCTGGCCACTGCCGCAGGTCTGGCCGTCCTCCAGTCGCTCGACGCCGACGCCTACGCGGCCCTGTCGGACCGGGTGGCCCGCTTCGGGCAGGCCCTCGAAGAAGCGCTCACGGTCGGCCTGACCAAGGGGGGAGCCGTGGACGCGGCCGGCAACCAGCTCGAGGCCCGGGTCCCGGTGGTCGGACCCCTCGTCGGAGTGTTCTTCGTACCGGCCGGATCAGATCCGGTCGAGAACTACGACGGGGCCGCGGCTTCGGCCGCCACTGGCCTCTACGCGGCTTTCTTCCGCTCGATGCTGGCCCGGGGCGTGGCTCTGGCCCCGGGTCCCTATGAGGTGGCGTTCCCGTCGATGGCCCACGGTGAGCCCGAACTCGAGCACACCGTCGAGGTGGCGTCCGACGCCATCGCCGTCGCCGTCGCCGACGTCCCTCCCGGCTGATCGGACGGTGAGCGGCCGCGGACCGGGTGGCCCCATGACTGGGCGGTCAGGAGTTGGGGACCGGCCACCCGATCCCGCGCCACCGGATCCCGCCCCACCACCGCCCTGGGTGATGGCTCCTCCGGGACCGATGCCGGCCGTCGACGCATCGCAGCCGGTTCGGCGGACCGGTGGCAAGCGGCGGCTGACCACGCTGCTGATCGGGATCGCCCTGATCGGCTCGAGTCGGCCTGGCCACGTTTCTGTCCGACCGAGGTGCCGCCACTCACGACGTCCGGGCGGCGGCACCCCGGCCCCGGGTACCGATCCGGATGACTCCCGATCAGCGCCTGGCCGACCGGATCATGCTCGACCGGAGCGACCTGCCGGTGGGTTGGGAGGTCGAGCCCGGCCCGTCCCCCGCCGACGACTCACCCGGGCTGGAGAGCGGCGAGGCCAGCATCACCCTCGCCTTGGCCGTGTGCATGGGTGTCACCGATCGCCAGGGAACGGTGCTGTTGGGCGGTCGATCCCCGGACCAGACCGCCCAGACCGCGTCGCCCATCTTCGGTGCGCCACCCTCCACCGCCGATCCGGGCTTCGCGCTCCAGCTCCAGACGGCGGCGTCCATCGTGCGCACCCACGTCGACGAGCAGAGCGACCTGGCCCTGCTCGCCAACCCCAGATATGCGGGCTGTGGGTCGAAGGCCATTGCCTCCGAGCTCCAACTCGGTCTGGACGGGTCCGCCGGAACCGGCCCGCAGCCCGGTCCGGCCGCCGGGAACCTGGTCTTTCTCCCTGCCCCACCGGGCGAACACGTCACGGCCCTGCGGGTCAACTGCACCGTCACCGAGAATGGCGCAACCGTCCCCGTCGAGGTGGAGGCGGTGCTCGTGGGAAAGGACAGAATCGAAGGGAATCTCGAGGCGTTCGCTCTAGGGGGGCCGATTCCGGGAGGTGTCGTCGGCCCTTCCGTCGAGGCGTTCGAGCAACGCGTTTCCACGGGTGGCCGGGGCATCAGGATCTGAGGCTGATCCGGCGGGTCCCGGGAAATCTCCGTCAGGTCCGACGAAATTGACTGCCACTGCGTCAAGATGGTGGAGTGCGGCAAATCTGCTTGCAGTCGCAGTGGCGGCCACGGGCGCGTTCACGGAATCGATGCATGCCATGCTGTTGACTGAGCCGAAGGCAAGGTCCGGGCTTCCTACCCGGCGATCGAGGAGTGTCACATGACGGTCGGAATCACAGAACTTCCTCCCGAGGGCATGCAGCTCGGTGGTGTCGCCCTTGCCGGCGACGCAGACCGCGGGACGAAGACGACAGAGGGCCTCAGCCTGCTGTTCACCACGGCCGGTATCACCGTCCAGGGACCCCAGCCCCAGATCGAGCGGTTGCTGGTGTGGTCGGGACTGGACACCGCCACCTGTCGTGAAAAGATCGCCCTGAGCGACGGGCGGAGCGCGGCGGTGATGGAACTGACGTCGGGCGGTCAGTCGATCCGGTTCCTGCTTCCCACCGAGACGGTGACGCCGGGGCAGGCCGCCTACCTCGATCAGGCACTGCCGGCGTGGCTGGCCCGGTACAAGGGATCGACCGGCTCGAGCCCGGTTGCCGCACCCGCTCCACCCCCGCCACCGGCCCAGACGGCGCCAGGCGGAGGCTCGCCGTCCGTCGGCGCCGCGGCCGCGGGAGCAGCCGCCGCCGGAGCTGCGGCCATGTCCACGGGAGACGCTGACGCTGGGGCCGGGGTGTCCGCCTCCAACGGGGCGACCGTTCCTCCGCCGGCTCCCGGCGCCGGTGCGTCCACCTCGGCCCCCTACTCGTCGGCACCACCGCCGCCTCAAGAACCGGCAACCACCGGGGTCGGCTCACCGACCGGGCCCGGCTCCTCCTTTGCCGCCTCCTCGGAAACGCTCCCGCCACCGCCTCCCCCCTCGGTCACCTCGCCCGGGCTTTCGACCGCCGACCCGCTTGCTGCCGCTGCCACCGGCGGTTGGGAGGGGTTGACCTCACCGGCAGCCACCGGACCCGGCACGGCGTGGGACACCCCACCGGTGGGCCCGGCCGGCACCGGCGAGGTGCCGCCTCCATCCAAAAAGACGAGGTCGTGGCGGAAAGGGAGCCAGGGCTCCGAGTCACCGTCTCCCGCCACTGGTGCCCAGCCGCCTTCCGAACCTCCGCCCGACCCGGTCCTCTTGAGCCCCGGAACCCTGCCCCAGCCTCCCGCCCCGGGTGCGGGGCCGGCCGGCACCCAGGGCCCGGTGGTGTGGAAACCCCCCGTCGACCCGGTCACCGGCGAGACGGTGTGGGACAGCGCGGCGCCGAGTCCCGATTTCATGGCTCCAGAGGCGACTGCGGCCAAGAAGCCGAGGCCATGGCGACGGGGCTCCAAGGCGGCCGCGGCCGGCGCCGCCGGTGCCGCGGCCGGTGGCGCTGCTGGTCTCGCCGGTGGGAACGACGCCGCCGATCTGATCGCCCCGGTGGGCGGCACCGACAACTTCGGTACACCGGGAGTCGGCACCACCGCCCCTCCGACCGCACCGGGGGCCTGGACGTCCGCACCCGGCGACGTCACCGGGGACGGACCGGCCGATCCCTTCGCTACGACTGTGCCCCCCCTCTCGTCGCCGGACGGGCCCGTACCGCCGACGACCGGCGGCGGGTCAGCTGGCAAAGGCGTGAGGAACAATCGCACGGCCATGATCGCCCTGGTGGTGCTGCTGGTGGTGGTGATCGTGGGCGGAGGCGTCTACTACTGGAAGAATCACAACAACAACAACACCGCCACCACCCCGCCGGTGACATCGTCTGTCTCGACACCGGCGGCCGACATCGCATTGGCCGGCACCATCAACCTCCGACTCACCGATCTCCCGGCCGGATGGGCGCGCACCACCGCCGGGCAGGTACGGCCCCCGGTTGCGCCGGTGGCCGCCCAGGTGAGGGCGGGACAGGCCATGGCAACGTGCACCGGCCAGTCGTTCTCGGTGGTGTCCGGACTGTTCGGGAGCACGTTGCTCCCCGGTGAGGCGGCGAGGGTCCTGTCGCCGACGTTCGCCAGCGGGACCGACCCGGGCATCCAGATGTTCTCCACCACCACGGTGATGACCTCCGCCGCCGGGGCCCAGGCCCTGGCCGCTCCGTTCGCCTCTGCCAACTTCGCCACCTGCTTCGGGCAGTACCAGTCGGCGCTGGCGGCGGGGGCGGTGCCCGGCGCCACGGCCGCAGTGCAGACGGTGGCCCTGACCGCCCCTGCCGGGGTGAAGTCCTACGGTTACGTCACCACGTTCACCATTCCGGGCCAGGGAACCGAGGTGGTGGGCGAGGCCTTCATCCTCGGTGGCACCACCGAAACCCGGATCGAGCCCTCGACCAACGGTCCGGCCGTCCCCGCCACCGCCTTCGGGCCGGCCTACAACAACGTGGTCGGCCGGGTCGCCCAGTACTCCAAGTAGCCGTAACCGGCGGCGTCAACAGGGTCGACAGGTCGGGACCCGCGGACCGGCCCGGGAGCAACGGGAGATACGGTCGGTCAGGCCCCTTCGGGGACCAGGCGGGCGACGAGGGCCAAGGCCCGGTAGGCGGCTTCGGCCGGTCCGGTCTCGTCCGGCCTCAGTGTGTTGGACATGATCCTGAGCAGCCACCCCATCAGCGGCTCCGAGTGCATGCCCGTCCCCACGCACAACTGCATGAGCTGGGGGTGGCTGATCATGCGGATGAACGCCCGGGCCACCCGGTAGTAGAGCCCGTAGGCATCCTCGAGCCGGGTCTCGTAGCGCTCCAACGCTTCGCCTCCGCCACCCTGGAGGGCCTCGCCCAACGACGCCGCCGCCAACCGGCCCGTCTCGTAGCCGTAGGCGATCCCTTCCCCGTTGAAAGGATTGATCGAACCGGCGGCGTCGCCCACCACCAGGGTGGTGGCTCCGACTCTCGGTCCCACGGCCAGTCCCATCGGCAGCTTGCCCCCGGTGGGAGGTCCGAGGCAGGTGGAGGGGGAGAGGTCCCACTCGGGGGGGGCGTAGGCCACGAAGTGGTCCATCAACGTCGACGTGTTCACGCCCTTCCATCTCTTGTCGGTGGACAGGAGGCCCACCCCGACGTTCACCCGCCCGTCCCCCAACGGGAAGATCCACCCGTAACCGGGCACGACCTTGCCGTCACCGTCGCGGATGTCGAGGTGGGACTCGATGAAGGTCTGATCATGTCCGGGCGAGGTGTAGTAGCCGCGCAGGGCCAGCCCCATCGGTTGGCTCCGGTCCCGGACGGCGCCGAGAGCACGCCCGAACCGCGAGTTGGCCCCGTCGGCCACCACTACGTAGCGGGCCCGCACATCGCGGACGGTCCCGGTGGCACTGTCCCGGACCACCGCTCCGACACACGACGGCAGGGGGGCGGTCGACCCGGAAGCGGACCCGGCCCGCGGTGCTGGCGCTTCCCGTTGGTCGACCAGGGGCTCTACCGCCTCGGACCCCTGCCAGACGGTGGCGCCGGCCTTGACGGCCCGCTCGCTGACGATGGCGTCGAGGTCGTGGCGGGTGATCACGTACCCGTAGGAGGGGAAGCTCGGATGCTCGGGCCAGGGCAGTTCGATGACCCTTCCATAGGCGCAGGCCCGCAGTCCGGAGTACCGGTGGGCGCCCGACAGCGAGCCCTCGATCCCCATGTCGGCGATCTGGCGCACGGCTCGGGGGGTCAGGCCGTCGCCACAGGTCTTCTGGCGGGGAAAGACCTTCTTCTCGACCACCGCCACGTCCCAGCCGGCCTCGGCCAGCCAGTAGGCGCACGAGGAACCGGCGGGACCCCCCCCGATCACCAGGACGTCATGGATGTGTTCGGATGGACCGGTCAGGCCCGGGGTGGTGGAGGTGGGGCTCACGACCCCCAATGCTAGGGGCGGGGGAGGCCGGACAGGGCGCCGGGGGCCGATCCGACGGCCGGCGGTGATGCCCGGCGTCGATGTGCCCGCCAGAACCAGTGCGTGGTAAAAACAACTCCCTGTGGACGATTATCTGCCCATCCTGATCCTCCTGGCCCTCGGGTTCCTGTTCGCCGCCCTGTCGTTCGTGGCCTCGTCCCTGCTGGCCCCGGGAAAGCGTCCGACCGCGGCCAAGATCGCACCCTACGAGTGCGGCATCGTGCCGGGCATCGATCCACCCACCCGGTTCCCTGTCCGCTTCTACCTGATCGCCATGATCTTCATCATCTTCGATATCGAGATCGTCTTCCTCTACCCGTGGGCGGTGATCTTCCGCCAACTGCGCTCGTTCGGGTTGGTGGAGGTGGTCGTCTTCGCCGGAGTGGTCTTCATCTCCTTCCTGTTCCTGATCAGCAACGGGGCCCTCAGCTGGGGCCCGGCCAAGCGCCTTGTCGACGCCATGCCGTCGCGGACGTCCGAGTCGACCATCGCCCGCATCTCGGCCGGACCGGGGGGTCCCGACCGATCGACGCGCGCCGGGGGCCCCGCCCCGGTGACCCTTCTCCCGGCATCACCAACCCAGACGCCCCGACGACCGGAGAGCCGGCCACCACGCCGAGCGGACCCGGTCGGGCCGCGTAGAGCGCAAGGCGGTTCCAAAATGGGCCTTGAGGACCTGCAGCACAACTTCCTCACCGGACGTCTCGAGGATCTGGTCAAGTGGGCACGGACCTACTCGATGTGGCCGGCCACGTTCGGGCTGGCCTGTTGCGCCATCGAGATGATGTCGGTGGGGGCGGCCGACTTCGACCTGGCCCGCTTCGGGATGGAGGTCTTCCGGGCCTCACCCCGTCAGGCCGACCTGATGATCGTGGCCGGTCGGGTGTCCCAGAAGATGGCACCCGTCCTCCGCCAGGTCTACGACCAGATGATGGAGCCCAAGTGGGTGCTGTCGATGGGGGTGTGCGCCAGCACCGGTGGGATGTTCAACAACTACGCCATCGTCCAGGGGGTCGACCAGATCGTCCCGGTCGATGTCTATGCCCCCGGGTGCCCTCCGACCCCCGAGACCCTCATGCACGCCATTCTCACCTTGCACGCCAAGGTCCGGGCCGACGACATCACCCACCGGACACCGGTGGCGCGGCCGGCCGTCGACGGCCCGAGGGACAAGAGCCTGGCCGACGACGAGGGCAAGGACACCGACGACGCCCAGACCCACAGTGACGAGACCACGTCGGGCTGGACCCCGGACCGGCCCGATGCCGTGCGGGTCGGAACACCCAAGCGGAACCCGGTGATCGCCCGCAGCGTGGGTGAGCCCCTGTGACGGTGACGGACGGGGCGGAGGTGGTCGATCAGCCTGCCGGCGACAGCGAGTCGGGCGGCGGCTCGTCGCGCCGGCCGGGACGCCCCGATCAAGAGGTCGTCTTCCCCACCCGGGAGCAGTACGTGGGCGTGGTCGACGAGTACCGCCGCCGCGGCTTCGAGATGTGCGCCGATCTGTGCGGTGTCGACTACCTGACCTACCCGCACCGGTCGGTGCCCGAAGGGGTGCGGCCCGAGCGGTTCGAGGTCGTGGTCAACCTGTTGTCGCTGAGCCAGGCCCGCCGGGTCAGGATCCGGCTGCAGGTTCCAGAATCGGACGCGGTGGCGCCGACGCTGTTCGAGCTCTATCCCGGGACCGAGGCCATGGAGCGCGAGGCCTACGACCTGTTCGGCATCGTGTTCGAGGGCCATCCCGACATGACCCGCATCCTCATGCCCGAGGACTGGGAGGGACACCCCTTGCGCAAGGACTACGGAGTCGGCCGGGTGCCGGTCCAGTTCAAGGGAGCACCGGGCCCGAGATGAGCGATGTCAAGGCGACCTCCCCGGCCGATGATGCCGGCGCGCCGGAACCGCACCCCGACACGGTGCAGGACCCGCCGGTGTCAGGTGACGAGTTCCTCGAAGACGGACCGTTCGAAATCCCCCAGGGCCTGGTGGCCGAGACGTCGGAGGGGCCCCAGGAGCTGAGCCGCCGGGAGCAGACCGAGCCCTCCGAGCTCCGGCGCGAGGTGGGCGCCGTCCTCCGGCTGCCCGAGGGCGTGGCCATCGACCCGTCGGACATCGACATCGAGCAGTCCGACGACGAGACCATGATCATCAACATGGGACCCCAGCACCCGTCCACCCACGGGGTGCTCCGGCTCATGTTGGAGCTCGATGGCGAGACCGTGCTCCGCACCAAACCGGTCATCGGCTACCTCCACACCGGGATGGAGAAGACCGGCGAGGAGCTGACTTACGTCCAGGGCTCGACCAACGTCACCCGGATGGACTACCTGGCGCCCCTCCACAACGAACTGGTCCTGTCCCTGGCGGTGGAGGCCCTGCTCGGCGTGGAGATGCCGCCCCGCTCGGACTGGATCCGCATGCTCATGGTCGAGCTCAACCGGGTGTCGTCCCACTTGATGTGGATGGCCACCAACGGCATGGACCTCGGGTCCACCTCCATGATGATCTACGGCTTCCGTGAACGGGAGATGGTCCTGGCCTTCTTCGAGAAGACGACCGGCCTACGGATGAACCACAACTTCATCCGGCCCGGAGGCACCGCCGCCGACCTGCCCGACGGGTGGGAGGACGACGTCACCGTCATCTGCGACACGGTCCAGGAGCGGACCGACGAGTACGACGAGCTCCTCACCGGCCAGCCCCTGTTCCGCCAGCGCTCCGAGGGGATCGGCACCCTGTCGGCCGAGGAGGCGCTGGCCCTCAGCCTGACCGGCCCGGTCCTGCGTTCGACCGGTGTCCCCTGGGACCTGCGCCGGGCCATGCCCTATCTCCGCTACGACGAGGTCGACTTCGACGTCATCGTCGGCACCTACGGGGACAACTTCGACCGGTACTCGATCCGGCTCAACGAGATCCGTGAGTCGGTCAAGATCATCCGCCAGATCGTGGAGAAGATGCCGGCCGGCGACTACCGCGTCCAGGACAAGAAGGTCACGCCGCCGCCCCGGGTCCGGATCGACGAGTCGATGGAAGCGCTGATCCACCACTTCAAGGTGTTCACCGAAGGGTTCAAGGTGCCCGAGGGCGAGGTGTACGTGGCCGTCGAGTCCCCGCGGGGCGAGCTCGGGTGCTACCTGGTGTCCGACGGATCGCCCAAGGCCTACCGGATGCACATCCGCGGGCCGAGCTTCGTCAACCTCCAGGGGCTGCCCCTCATGATGCGGGGCGGGCTGTTGGCCGACGCGGTGGCGGTGTGCTCGACCATCGATCCGGTGATGGGGGAGGTGGACCGGTGAGCGAGACGTCCACCCCGGTCGGCACCCCCCAACGGTCCGGCGGCCGGAACCCTCCAGTCCCGAGCCATCTCTTCCCCGAGGTCCTCGAACGGGCCCGCCAGCTGATCGGGCTGTATCCCGAGCCCAGGTCGGCACTGATACCCCTGTGCCACCTGGCCCAGGAACAGGACGGCTGGCTCACCCCCGAAGCAATGGTCGACATCGCCGGACTGGTCGGGGTGACCCCGACCGAGGTGCTCGGTACCGCCTCGTTCTACGACATGCTGCACACCGAGCCGGTCGGCACCCATGTGGTGGCGGTGTGCACCAACATCGCCTGCCTGCTCGGTGGGGCCATCGAGTTGCTCGAGCACGCCGAACAGTCACTCGGGGTGAACGCCGGGGGCACCACCGCCGACGGTGTCTTCACCCTCGAGGAGGCCGAATGCCTGGCCGACTGCGACCGCACCCCGTGCGTGCAGGTGAACCATCGCTTCGTCGGTGCCCAGACCCCGGAGAGCTTCGACCGGCTCATGGCCGAGCTGCGGGCGGGCGGGCGGTCCGACGAGATCCCCCCCCACGGCACGCTGAACCGGGTGCCGCGGACCACCGGGCTCGAAGCCGACCCGGGCCAAGTGGCCTCGGAGCGGGCGGCGATGGCAGAGGCCCAGGCCACCAGGGCGGCGGCGGCCGAGGCGGCCAAGAGCGGCGGCGACGATGCCGGGGCCACCACGGGGAAGAGCTCGTAGTGGCCATCACCGACCCGCCCAAGATCGTCACCGCCCGGCTCGACCACTCCGACTCCCACACCCTCGAGCGGTACCTCGCCACCGGGGGCTACGACGGCCTGCACAAGGCTCTGACCATGACCCCCGAGGCGGTGGCCCACGAGGTGGACACGGCCAGCCTGCTCGGACGGGGCGGCGCCGGGTTCCCGGCCGGGCGCAAGTGGGCCATGCTCCGCAAGAACCCGGTCACCTACCTGGTGGTCAACGGCGACGAGAGCGAGCCGGCCACGTTCAAGGACCACCTACTGGTTGAGCGGGATCCCCACCAGCTGATCGAGGGCGTGCTCATCGCCGCCTATGCCCTCCAGGTCACCCGGGTGTTCATCTTCGTGCGGGGCGAGTTCGCCCTCGGCCTCGAGCGGGTCCAGGCCGCGCTCAACGACGCCTACTCGCACGGAGCCGTCGGCGCCGACATCTTCGGCTCGGGCTTCTCGGTCGACGTGGTGGTCCACCCCGGCGCCGGCGCCTACATCTGCGGCGAGGAGACGGCCCTGCTCGAGTCGCTGGAGGGCAAACGCGGCTTCCCCCGCATCAAGCCCCCGTTCTTTCCGGCCGCCATCGGCCTGTACGGCGAGCCCACCGTGGTCAACAACGTGGAGACCATGTCCAACCTGCCGTGGATCGTCCTGCACGGCGGGGACGCCTTCGCGGCGCTGGGGGAGGGCCGCTCCACCGGCACCCGACTGTTCGCCCTGGCCGGCCATGTCAACAACCCCGGCGTGTACGAGCTCGAGATGGTCAAGACGACCTTCAACGACCTGATCAACGCCCCGGTCCTCGGCGGTGGGATCCCCCACGGCCGGGAGCTGAAGGCGTTCATCCCCGGCGGCGTCTCCGCCCCCTGGTTCGGACCCGACCAGATCGACCTGCCCCTGGGCCAGGACGAGGTGGCCGAGGCCGGCTCGATGCTCGGTTCGGGCTCCATCGTGGTCATGGACGACCACACCTGCCCGGTCCGGGCGGCGTGGAGGATCACCAAGTTCTTCGCCCGCGAGTCGTGCGGGCAGTGCACCCCGTGCCGGGAGGGGGCGGGGTGGTTGGAGAAGATCATGGAGCGGATCGAGACCGGCCACGGTCGGGAGCAGGATCTCGACCTGCTCCTCGACGCCTGCGACAACATCTCCCCCGGCCTCAACTGGCCCCCCCAACAGACGACCATCTGCGTGTTGGGCCCGTCCATCCCCTCCTCCATCGGCTCGGCCATCGAGATGTTCCGCGACGAGTTCCTGGTGCACGTGAAGGACGGAGGGTGCCCCTATGAGTGAGCCGACCCACCCGACCACCGGCAGCACCACCCGGGAGAACGTGTCCGCCGACCTCGACGTCGACGACACCCCGGCGGCACCGGTCGAGACGGTGACTTTCACCCTCGACGGCCGCCAGGTCACCGCCGAGAAGGGGGAGATGCTGATCGCCGCGGCCGAGCGGGCCGGCACCTTCATCCCCCGCTTTTGCTACCACCCCCGCATGAAGTCGGTCGGGGTGTGCCGGATGTGCCTGGTCGAGGTGAGCGGACCCCGAGGCGCCTCGCTCCAGCCCAGCTGCTATGTCGAGGTTCAGGCCGGCTCCGAGGTGGTGACCACCTCGGACAAGGTGAAAAAGGCCCAGGACGGAGTGCTCGAGTTCCTCCTCATCAACCACCCGTTGGACTGCCCGGTGTGCGACAAGGGCGGCGAGTGCCCGTTGCAGGACCAGACCCTGGCCTACGGCCCGGGGGAGTCCCGCTTCGTGGAGGAGAAGCGGCACTTCGAGAAGCCCATCGCCATCTCCGAGCTGGTGCTGTTGGACCGTGAACGGTGCATCCAGTGCAGTCGGTGCACCCGGTTCGCCGACGAGGTGGCCGGCGAGGCCCAGATTGACTTCATAGGCCGGGGCGAGCTCCTCGAGGTCAACACGTTCCCCGAGCTCCCCTTCGCCTCCTACTTCTCGGGCAACACCGTGCAGATCTGTCCGGTCGGGGCCCTCACGGCCACGCCGTACCGGTTCGCGGCCCGCCCCTGGGACCTCGACCAGGTCGAATCGACCTGCACGACGTGCTCGGTGGGGTGCCGGGTGGCGGTGCAGTCGTCCTCCAACCGGGTGACCAGGCTGCTCGGCATCGATGCCGACCCGGTCAACCACGGGTGGTTGTGCGACAAGGGGCGCTTCGCCTTCGAGTCGGTCAACAGCGACGATCGGCTGACCGAACCGCTGATCCGCAAGGACGGGGCGCTGGTGCCGGCGTCTTGGCACGAGGCCCTCGACGTGGTGGCCGATGCTCTGAAGAAGGTCACTTCGAAGGACGGTGCGGAGGCCGTCGGGGTCGTGGGCGGTGCCCGGCTCACCAACGAGGGGGCGTACGCCTGGGCCAAACTGGCCAAAGGGATCATCGGCACCGACTCGGTCGACGCCCAGATGGGGGACGGAATCCCGGCCGAAGTGGCCATCGGTCTGCCCCGGGCCACCATCGACCAGGCCGCGGCGGCCGACACCGTCATCTTGCTGTCGGGCGACCTCCGAGAGGAGCTCCCCATCCTGTTCCTCCGGCTCCGGTCGGCCGTGGTCGACGGGCACCTGCAGTTGGTCGAGCTCTCCCCCCAGGCCACGTCTCTCACCCCGTATGCCGCCGCCTCCCTGCGTTACCGGCCCGGCGACGCGGTGGCTACCGCCCGGGCCCTGGTCGACCCGAAGGCGCCCGGTCCCGACGGCGCCGATCCAGGCGCCCTGGCCGAGGCCCGCCGGTTGGCGGGGGTGGGCCAGGTGGTGATCATCGCCGGCCGCCCGTCGCTGGCCGAGGACGGCGCCCTGGTGGGGGAAGCGGGCCAGGTGTTGGCCCGGGCACTCCCCGACGCCCGCTTCGTGCCGGCGTTGCGGCGCGGCAATGTGCACGGAGCCCTCGACATGGGCCTGGCCCCGGGGCTCCTGCCCGGTCGGGTCACACTCGACCGGGGCCGAGACTGGTTCACCCACGCCTGGGGGTCGGTTCCGGCCGCCCGGGGCCGTGACACCGAGGGCATCCTGCGGTCGGCGGCCGGGTCATCGGCCGAGGGCGCGGCGTCCGACGAGTCGGGCGGTGACGCTGCCGGGGGCGCAACCGACGGAGCTGTGGGCAGGGTGCGAGCGCTGGTGGTGTTGGGGAGCGACCCGTTGGGCGACTTCCCCGATCGCCACCTGGCCAGGCGTGGGCTCGACGGGGCCGAGTTCGTGGTGGCGGTGGCCTCAGCTCCCGGTCCGGTCACCGAGCTCGCCGACGTGGTGCTCCCCGCGGCCGAAGCCCACGAGCGTCCCGGCACCACCACCAACATCGAGGGTCGCATCAGCCGGTTGGGACAGAAGCTGGTACCGCCGGGCCAGGCCTGGCCCGACTGGATGATCGCCAGCGAGCTGGCCGTGCACATGGGTGGCGATCTGGGCCTCGACTCGGTCGGCGACGTGTGGGACGAGGTGGAGCAGTTGGCACCGGCCTACCGGGGGATCACCCGGGCCGTGCTCGACGCCCCCGGTGCCGGTGACGGCATCGTCGCCCCGTTGCGGGCCAGTGCCGTGGCCCTTTCCCGACGGGCCGCGACCGCACCACTCGACCCCATCGCCGTCCCCGGCGTGGAGTCGGTCGAGCGCCAGGGAGCGCCACCCCGGGCCGGCCTGGCCGAGTCGCCCACCGCCGGCCTCGGATCCGACGCCGCCGACGGCGCCGGCGAGGGCGACCTTCCCGTGCGACCGGAACCACTGGTCGGCCCGGTCGACCTGGCCGTGCCCCCCGTCGCATCCAGCGACAGCCACTCGCTCCGGCTGGTGGCCAGCCGCACTCTCTACGACCTGGGCGCCGCCGTCAGCGCCACCCCGGCCCTGGCCGCACTGGTGGCCCCGTCCCCGCTTCGGGTCCACCCGGCCGACCTCGACGCCCTGGGCGTGCCGGCCGGGGGATCGGTACGGGTGCGGACCTCCACCACCTCGACGGTGATCGCCGCCGTTCCCGACCCGTCGCTGCCCCGCAAGGTGGTGGCGGTGGACTTCAACCTACCGCTGGATGACGGGACCGTCGCCGACCTCATCGACACCGGCGCACCCGTGGTCGAGCTGCGTTTGGAGACGCCGTGAGCTCCCTCCTCGCCGCTGCTGCATCCGCTGGTGGCCGCCGACCCGCTGTACGACAACGGGGTGACGTGGGTGGTCTTCCTCATCGTCTTGATCAAGGTGCTGGTGGTCTTCGGCGCCTTGATGGTGTCGGTGATGCTGATGATCTGGTTCGAGCGCAAGGTGATCTCGGACATGCAGAGCCGGATCGGCCCCAACCGGGCCGGCCCCTTCGGCATCGCCCAGACCATGGCCGACGGCATCAAGCTCTTCTTCAAAGAGGACCTGTTGCCCGACCAGGCCGACCGGTTCGTGTTCAAACTGGCCCCCTACCTGACCATCATCCCGGCCTTCTTGAGCTTCGCCATCGTGCCGATCGGCGGCGAGGTGACCATCGCCGGCCACCACTTCGAGCTCCAGTTGGCCGATCCGCCCATGGGCATCCTGTTCCTCTTGGCCATGTCCTCCATCGGCGTGTACGGCATCATGCTGGCCGGGTGGTCCTCGGGGTCGAAGTACCCGCTCCTCGGGTCGGTACGGGCCTCGGCTCAGATGATCTCCTACGAGGCGGCTCTGGGCATGACCGTGGTCACGGTGGTGCTGATCACCGGCGCCTTGAGCACCCGCACCATCGTCGACGCCCAGGCCACCCACCTGTGGCAGTGGAACGTCATCCGGCTCGGTGTGGTGCCGTTCATCATCTTCTTCGTCGCCATCGTGGCCGAGACCAACCGACCCCCCTTCGACCTGGTCGAGGCCGACTCCGAGCTGGTGGGCGGCTTCGTGACCGAGTACTCGTCGATCCGGTTCGCCTTGTTCTTTCTGGCCGAGTTCATGAACACCATCACCATGTCGGCCATCACCGTGACCCTGTTCTTCGGCGGTCCCGACGGCCCCATCCCCCACATCCCGCACCTGTACTGGTTGTGGCCCATCGTGTGGTTCCTGGCCAAGACCATCATCTTCCTCTTCGTGTTCGTGTGGCTGCGGGCCGCCCTGCCCCGTCTCCGCTACGACCAGCTCATGGACCTCGGCTGGAAGAAGCTGATCCCGCTCTCGCTCGGTTGGCTGCTCATCGTGGCCGGGTTCGTGGTGGACGGCTGGTGGGGAATCGGCTTGGCGGCAGCCGTGGTGGCGGCCGCTTTCTTCATCTCCCGTGCCTTCGTCGTCGGCGCTGATCGGGGTGAGTCGAAGGCGGTGATACCCCAGGTGGGTGTCCGTCTGTGGAGCCGACCACTGGAGGAGACCGCACCTCCGACCGTGCCGGCCGGGCAGTCCTCCCCGTCCTCGGAAGGAGGTGACGGCTGATGCCCACCCCGGAACCGCCCCACCAACGGCAGAATTTTCTCGGTGGATTCAAGCTGACCCTCGAGCACCTCGGGCGGCCCCCGGTCACCCGCCAGTACCCCGAGGAGAAACGACCCAAGCAGCCCCGTCAGCACGGACGCCACGTCCTCAACCGCTACGAGGACGGTATGGAGAAGTGCATCGGCTGCGAGCTGTGCGCCGGCGTGTGCCCCGCCGACTGCATCTACGTCCGCGGCCTCGACAATCCTCCCGACCACCCGGTGTCGCCCGGAGAGCGCTACGGCTACGTCTACGAGATCAACTTCTTGAGGTGCATCCACTGCGACCTGTGTGTGGAGGCCTGCCCGACCGAAGCCATCACCGAGTCAAAGTTGATGGAGTTCTCCTTCACCAATCGCAACGACGCCATCTACGGCAAGGACGAGCTGCTGGTCGACGACGAGGGCCAACCACAGCACCTGCCGTGGGAGGACTGGCGGGAAGGCGACGACCTCCACACCTCGGGATGGATGCGGGCCACGTCACCTTCGGGGGCGGCGGAGTTCGAAGGGCAGGTCCAGTGGTCCGGTGAGCTGGGCTTCGGCGTGCGGGCGCCCGAAGGGGGCCAGTCCGCCTACCGCGACGACACCACCACCGGCAGCCGCCAGCTGCGCGACACCCTCGAGCGCCACCTGCTCACCTCCGACCTGCCGCCGGCCAAGCGCGGTCCGAGGGGCGCCATCGGCCGGATGCTGGAGAAGGTCGAGCGGTTCTCTCCCGGTGCCGGCAAGAAGCACAAGATCAAGGCTGACAGCGACTACGCCGCCGCGGTGGTGGCCGGCAACTCCGAGCGGGACGAATCGGGCACCGGGGCGCCCACCCCGCCGGTCGATGGAGCCAAGGACTCGGCCGGGGCCTCCCCGCCCACCTCAGGAACGGGCGGCGATTGATGGTCTCACTGATCGGGGCGGTGATCACGGCAGCTACCACGGCGACACACCCTTCGTGGGTCGACGTCGGCACGTTCGCAGTGGCTGCGGCCATCATCCTGGCCGGCGCGATCGGGGTGGTGGTGGCACGCAACCCGGTCCACGCGGCCCTGATGCTGGTGATGACCCTGTTCGGCATCGCCGTCCTGTTCGTGCTGGAGCAGGCCAGCTTTCTCGCTGCGGTCCAGGTGATCGTCTACGCCGGGGCGATCGTGGTGCTCTTCTTGTTCGTCATCATGTTCCTCGGTGTCGACCGCGAGGAGAACATCGCCGCCGAGCCGTTGCGGGGACAGCGGCCCCTTGCCGTCGGTCTGGTCGCTCTCGGCACCACCGGGCTGTTGTTGCTCGGTCAGGTTTCCGGGTGGACCACCGGAGCTCCCCACGTGGCCGGCCCCGACACCGGCGCACCCAACGTCAACCTGCTGGGCAAATCGGTCTACACCACCTACCTCTTCCCCTTCGAGGCCACCGCGGCCCTGCTGATCATCGCCGTGGTCGGAGCCGTGGTGCTGGCCCGAAGGCCCCCGGCGGCGGTCAATCCGGTCGATGAGGAGTCGGCGACGGAGGGAGACGACGGTGGTGACGGCGACGGGGGCACGGCCGGCGTCGCCGACAGGTCCGTCGAGGAGGTTGGCCCGGGCGGAGCTGATCCTGGCGGAACTGCCTCCGCCTCCGACTCCGAGCTGCCGGCTGCACCAGAGCACGCCGGCGCTACCACCGCCAGCGCCACTGGCGCCACCGCCAACGGCGCCACCGAGGCCGACGCCGACAAACATGCCGTGCACACCTCAAAGGAACAGGCGCGACCATGACCATCAACCCCGATTGGTATCTGGCCCTCAGCGTGGTGCTGTTCGCCATCGGCGCCCTCGGCGTCCTGATCCGCCGGAACGTGCTGGTGATGCTCATGTGCGTGGAGCTGATGCTGAACGCCGCCAACCTGAGCTTCGTCACCTTCGCTCGGGAGCTCCACGACATCGGGGGCCAGGTGCTGGTGTTTTTCGTCCTCGTAGTGGCGGCGGCCGAGGTCGTCGTGGGCCTGGGCATCGTGGTCGCCATCTTCCGCCGCCGGGCCAATGCCACCGCCGACGACCTCCACTTGATGAAGGGCTGAGAGGACCATGCTCGAGGTGACCTGGCTGATCATCGCGCTGCCCCTGCTCGGGTTCGCCATCCTGGCTTTCGGCGGCCGACGCCTGGGCGATCCGGTGTCCGGGGTGGTGGCCACCTTCTTTGTGGCGGCGTCGTTCGTGGTGGCGGTAGGGGTGTACTTCGACCTGCTCACCGTGCACGCCCCGGTCCGCACCTACACCCAGAACTTGTGGACGTGGCTCCCGGTCGGGAGCCTGCAGGTACACGCCAGCCTGTTCGTCGACCCGCTGTCGATGACCATGGTGTTGTTCGTCACCGGGATCAGTTCGCTCATCCATCTGTACTCCATCGGGTACATGAAGGGGGACCGGGACTATCCCAAGTTCTTCCTCTACATGAACCTGTTCGTGGCCTCGATGCTCATCCTGGTCCTCGGGAGCAACATGCTGGTCACCTTCGTGGGCTGGGAAGGGGTGGGAGCCTGCTCCTACTGGCTCGTTTCGTTCTGGTTCCGTCGTGACTCTGCCGCCAGCGCCGGCAAGAAGGCCTTCTATTACAACCGCATCGGGGACGTCGGCTTCCTCCTGGCCATCTTTCTCACGTTCGAGAAGGTCCATTCGCTCGAGTACACGACCATCTTCGCCAACGTGGACAAGATCGGGTCGGCCAACGTCACCGCCATCTGCCTGCTGCTGTTGGTAGGGGTGGTGGGCAAGTCGGCCCAGATCCCGCTGTTCCCGTGGCTGGCCGACGCCATGGAGGGTCCCACCCCGGTGTCGGCCCTGATCCACGCGGCCACCATGGTGACGGCCGGCGTCTACCTGCTGTGCCGGGTCAACCCCCTCCTGCACGCTTCCTCGGCCGCGTCGCTGACCGTGGCCATCGTGGGCGGGGTCACCGCCTTCGTCGCCGCCACCATCGCCTGCGCCCAACAGGACATCAAGAAGGTGTTGGCCTACTCGACGGTGTCCCAGCTCGGCTACATGTTCCTGGCCATCGGGTGCGGGGCCTACGAGGCGGCGATCTTCTTGATGATCGCCCACGCCTTCTTCAAGGGCCTGCTGTTCCTCGGTGCCGGCTCGGTCATCCACGGGCTCCACGACGAGCAGGACCTCAAACGGATGGGGAACTTGCGCCACTACCTGCCCATCACCTTCATCACCTTCGCCATCGGCTGGCTGTGTATCGCCGCCGTGCCCCCCCTGTCGGGGTTCTGGGCCAAGGGCGACGTGCTGGACAACACCTTCGCCGCCCACCCGGCGCTGTGGGCGCTGGGAATCGTCACTGCCCTGCTGACCGCGTACTACATGAGCCGCTTGACCGGGCTGGCCTTCTTCGGGAAGGACCGGTGGTCCCGGGAAGTGCCCATCGATGTCACCACCGACATGCCCGATGCCCACCACGCCGAGGGGACCATCACCGAGCCGCACGAGTCCCCCCGGGTCATGACGGTGCCCTTGTGGATCCTCGCCTTCTTCGCCGCCCTGGCCGGACTGTTGGATCTGTCCAACGTCCATTTCTCCTTGTCCAACTGGGTCGACCCCGTGTTCGGCACCAATCTGTTCGACGCCCATTTGAGCTTGGCCGCCGAATGGTCGCTGGCGATCACCGATGCCGTGATCGCCGTCGTCGGGGTGGCCGTGGGCCTCCGGTTGTGGACATCCAAGGCCGAGCACCCGCCACTCGAGGCGGCCTTCCTGCGTAACTCCTGGTACATCAACCAGTTCTACGACACCGTGATCGGACGGCCGTCGGAGCGACTGGCGGCGTTCAGCGCCAACGTGATCGACACGGTGGTGATCGACGGTGGGGTGAACGGCGTGGCCACGCTGGCCCGCAAGACGGGCTCGTTACTGCGGCGCACCCAGACCGGCTACGTCCGCAACTACGTGCTCGGGATCGTCCTGGGGACCGTCTTGGTCCTGGCCTTCATGTTGACCCGGCTGTGGTGGCACTGATGGCCGGCGCCGGCTTCCCCTATCTGACCGTGTTGGTACTGGTCCCGGCCATCGGGGCCGCGGTGGTGGCGCTCGTGCCGACCCGGTCGGTCCCACGTTGGTTCCACGAGGTGGCCGGTTTTGCCGTGGCCCTGGCCACGTTGGTGTTCGCGGTGATCATCGCCGTCGAGTTCAAGACGGGATTCGGCGGCTACCAGATGGTGTCGGACCACGTGTGGGCCAAGGAGTTGGGCATCCACTGGTCCCTCGGCGTCGACGGCATCTCCTTGTTCCTGGTGGTGATGACGGCCCTGCTCTTCCCGCTGACCATGGTCGGAGCCCGGGCCCGGAGAGACCCCCGCTCGTTCGTGGCCTGGCTGCTGGTGATGGAGGCGGCGTGCCTGGGAAGCTTCGTCTCCCTCGACCTGGTGCTGTTCTTCTTGTTCTTCGAGCTCACCCTGGTGCCGGCCTACTTCCTCATCGCCGGTTGGGGGTATGCCCGGCGCGGATATGCCGCTATCAAATTCTTCATCTACACCTTCGCCGGTTCCGCCTTCCTGCTGGTCGGGATCTTGGCGGTGGCGTTCCTCCATCAGTCCCAGACCGGAGTCCTGACCTTCGAGCTTCCGGCGCTGATGCACACCCACCTGTCGGGCACCGAGGGAGTGCTGCTGTTCCTGGCCTTCACCGCCGCCTTCGCGGTGAAGGCGCCGATCTTCCCGTTCCACACGTGGTCGCCGGACGCCTACGCCGAAGCGCCGACTTCGGGTGCCGTGCTGCTGGCGGCGGTGATGGCCAAGCTCGGCACCTACGGGATCATCCGGTTCGACCTCAATCTGTTCCCTCAGGCCACCCGCACCCTCGGACCCCTGTTGTTGACCCTGGCCGTGATCGGCATCATCTACGGCGCCCTGGTGGCCTGCGCCCAGCGCGACCTCAAGCGGCTGCTGGCCTACTCGTCGCTGGCCCAGATCGGCTTCATCGTGCTCGGCACCTTCGCCCTCAACAGCCAGGGTCTGACCGGTGGCGTGCTCCAGATGGTGAACCACGGTCTGATCATCGCCACCCTGTTCATCCTGGTCGGGTGGATCTACGAGCGCCGGAAGACCTGGCAGGTTTCCGGGCTGAAGGGACTCCAAGCCCCGGCCCCCGTCCTGGCCGCTTGTTTCACCGTGGCCATGATGGCCTCCATCGGCCTGCCCGGACTGAACGGGTTCATCGGGGAGTTCCTGGTGCTCATCGGGACCTTCGAAGCCCATCGGTGGTGGGCGGTGGTCGGCATCGTGGGCATCATCGTGGCCGCCATCTATCTGTTGTGGGCCTATCAGCAGGTGTTCCAGGGCGAGCCCACCGAAGAGGACGCGACCAAGACCCGGGACCTCGGGTGGAGCGAGCGGTTGATCGTGGCGCCCCTGATCATCCTCATCGTCGTCCTCGGCGTGTACCCGAAGCCGGTGCTCGACCGGATCACCCCGTCGGTCAACCAGCTGGTGCAACACGTCGACCAGGCGACCCACACCGCCATCCCCGCCGGTACGACCGCGCCGATCGGCCACCCGGCCGGCGATGATCGGCCGGTGCACATAACGGAACCACGTGCGCCCGCCCCGTGACCACCTCCCGCCCCCACCATCCACACTCCCCACGTCGACTATCTGAGCATCCTGCCCCTGATCATCATGATGGGCGGGGGGCTGGTGCTGATGGTCGTGTCCTCCCTGTTCCGCAGGATCCTGGCGGTGGGCGCCGGTACCCTGGTCGCCTCGGTGACTTCGGTGGCGGCACTGGTGGCGGCGCTGTTCCAGTGGGACCACGTGGCCACCCACGGGCCCCAGGTCACCATCGCCGGGGCCATCGCCTTCGACGGGTTCGACGTGTTCATCCAGATCGTGGTGTCCATCGCCATGCTGCTCACCGCCCTGATCGGTGACGGCTATCTCCGGCGCGAGGGAGTGGAGGGACCTGAGTTCCAGGTCCTGGCCATGATGTCGGCGTCCGGGGCCATGATGATGGGAGCGGCCAACGACCTCATCGTGATCTTTCTCGGCCTCGAGATCCTCTCCATCTCCCTCTACGTGCTGGCCGCCTTCAACCACAAGCGGGCGGAGTCGGGTGAGGCCGCCCTCAAGTACTTCGTACTGGGCGCATTCTCTTCAGCCATCTTCGTCTACGGGATCGCCCTCACCTACGGCGCCACCGGCTCCTCCAACCTGCCCCAGATCGCCGACTACCTGTCCAAGAACGTGATCGCTTCCAACGGGGTGCTGCTGGCCGGGCTGGCCCTGCTGCTCATCGGCTTCGGCTTCAAGATCGCGGCGGTGCCGTTCCACATGTGGTCCCCCGACGTCTACCAGGGATCCCCGTCACCCATCACCGGGTTCATGGCGGCGGTGGCCAAGGCGGGGGCCTTCGCCGCCCTGCTGCGGGTGTTCGTCTCGTCGTTCGGCACCTTGCGGGCCGACTGGCAGCCGGTGGTGTGGGCGCTGGCCATCCTGAGCCTGTTGCTGGGCGCGGCCGTCGCCCTGGTGCAGACCGACATCAAGCGGATGATGGCGTATTCGTCCATCAACCATGTCGGATTCATCCTCTTGGGGGTGGAGGCAGCCACCACCCGCGGAGTATCGGGTGCCTTGTACTACCTGTTCGCCTACATGTTCCTCACCATCGGGTCGTTCGCGGTGATCACCGTGATGGCCCGCGACGGCGACACCGGTAACCAGATCTCCGACTACCGCGGCCTGGCCCGACGGCAACCACTGTTGGCCCTGTGCTTTGCCGTTCTGTTGCTGGGTCAGGCCGGGATCCCGTTCACCACCGGGTTCCTGGCCAAGTTCGGAGTGGTGGGCGCCTCGGTGGACGTCCATGCCTACGTGCTGGCCGCAGTGGCGATGGCGTCGGCGGCGGTGGCGGCCTTCTTCTACCTGCGGGTGGCGGTCACCATGTACTCGCCCGTCGGCTCGATCGCCGACCCGGTCGACGACGCCGACGGCGCCTCCGGACCGGTGACGACGGCGGCCCCGGCCGGGGATGGAGGCGGGTCCGATGGCGTCGACGCCGTCCCCGGCACTGTGGCCAGCCTGCAGATCCTCACCGACGCACCCCCGTCGGAATGGGTGGAGAGGCGGGGGGCGGTGACGGTGCCCCCGCTGACCTGGCTGGCCATCGGGCTGACAGTGGCGTTCACCGTGGTCTTCGGGATCATCCCGGGCCCGATCGTCGACTTCGCTCACCAGGCCACTCTCTTGTTCACCTGACCTCCGGTCCCCGGTCGGAGCCCGGAAACCGGGGCGGTAGAGGGACGATGTCCCATAAGTCCGACGGCACCGGGGTACTGTCGAGGCAAGGGACGCAGCGCGTCTGAAGACGACAAGGAGCACCCCATGGCCACATCCGAACCGTTTTCCGCCAAGAGTTCGACCGGCCGGTCCCCGGCGAAGAAGCGGGATCCCCGACAGATCGCCCGGGTGGTGGTGGCGGTGGTGGGGCTGATTCTGCTGATCGCCTTTGTCCTCGACAACAGTGCCACGGTGAAAGTGGGCTTCGTATTCTTCAGCTCCCGGGTCAGCCTGATCTGGGTACTCCTCATTGCCGCCTTCCTCGGAGCCCTGGTCGACCGCCTGATCATCCTGTTGGGACAGCGGCGCAAGAAGAAAGCCGCGGCCCAGGTCTGATCTCCCCCTGAGGTCGCACCTCGGACCCGACTCCGGCCGGAACCTCGGCCATTTGGTTTCCCCAGAGGCCCCTCCCGAGCCCCGGGGCCTCCGCCCACGACAGACCGGTCAGGAGACGGCCCGGCGGAAGACCCGGGTGGCCCAGGCCAGGACCAGCGCGCAGAGCGGCACGAGAACCGCGAACGCCTGCCACACCGAGGGGTCGGAGATGTGGCCGACGGCGAGGGCACGGGACGCCACCACCAGGTAGTACAGCGGATTGAAGTGGGCCAGCGTGCGGAGCCACGCCGGGCCCAGCGAAATCGGGAGGAGCACCCCGGCCAGCAGCAGGATGGGCAGATTTATCCCGTTGATGATGGCGGCGAAGCTGCTGATGTCTTTGGTGACCAGTGCCGTCGCCGTCGAGAACGCGGCCATCAGCGTGGCCAGGATCCACAACAGGACGGTCAGGATCAACAAGCCGACCCAGTGCACGGTGAAGCCGAAACCGAAGCCGACCGCCACCACGACGGCGTCGAACACCGTCATCATCATCAAACCGGAGAGGATCGGCCCGATCAGGATGGCGAATCGGCTGGCCGGTGTCACCCGGAGCCGCTCGATCAGGCCGGACTGCAGTTCGAAGATGGTCCCGAAACCGGTACTGGCACCGCTGGAAAAGGCCAGGAGGGCCAAGATCCCGGGTAGGAACAGATCGAGCACACTGCCGGAGGGAAGGCCCCGCGTGCCCGGAAGGTCCTTGAGCAGTGGGGTGAACAGGACCAGATAGAGGATCGGCGTCGAGAACCCGACGAACAGCCACACCGGATTTCGGAGCATCTGGCGGGTATAGCGTTGGAAGAGGAGTCCGGTGTCGAGGACCGTTTTCATATCGCCACCTCCTGGGTCGAGTTCGAACCGGCGTCGCGGAGTGATCGACCGGTCTGGCGGAGGAACACGTCGTCGAGAGTCGGTTCCGACAGGCTCATGGACTTGATGCCGATCTGCTCGCCGTCCAGCACCCGGAGGATCTGGGGCAGGGCGGTACTGCCCTCGTCCACGTAGAGGCGGAGCTCGTCGCCGTCGCGGGTGATCTCCCGCACATAGGACTGGGAGCCGAGCACCACGGCGGTCCGTTCACCCACCCCGTCGTCACGGCAGACGATGATCACCGACTCCCCGGCCACCTGGCGCTTGAGGTCCCGCGGCGTCCCCTCGACGACGATCTCACCATGGTCCATGATCATGAGACGGTCGCAGAGGGCATCGGCCTCCTCCAGGTAGTGGGTGGTGAGGAAGATGGTCGTGCCCCGGTCCCGCAGGGCCCGTACGTGGTCCCAGAGGTTGGCCCGGTTCTGGGGGTCGAGCCCGGTGCTGGGCTCGTCGAGGAACAGGACTTCGGGTTGGTGCACGATGCCGAGGGCCACGTCCAGCCGCCGCCGCTGCCCACCCGAATAGGTTTTCACCCGCCGGTCGGCGAACTCGGACAGGTCGAGGACGTCCATGAGCGTCTCGGTGCGTTGGGACACCGACTCCGGATCACCTCCGTAGAGACGGCCCTGGAGGACGAGGTTCTCTCGCCCGGTGGCCAGGTCGTCGGCGCCGCCCAGCTGACTCACGTAGCCGATGCGGGCCCGGACCTCTTTGGGATGGCGGGCGACATCGAAACCGGCGACGGTGGCCGAGCCGCCGTCGATGGGAAGCAGCGTCGTCAGCATCCGCAAGGTGGTGGTCTTGCCGGCGCCGTTGGGACCGAGGAATCCGAAGATCTCGCCCCGGGCCACGTCGATGCTCACGCCCGCCACCGCCGCGATCGACCCGCCCGGGGCCCGGAATGACTTGGTCAGGCCCTCGGTCGAGATGATCATGGCCGCCCCTGGGTCTCGGTCTGCTCCGAGCCGATCGCTCACCGGTCGCCCCTTTCGTCCGTACTGTTTTCGTCGGTGCCCTCCTGTGGGGCTTGGAGCCCGGGACCGATCGGTACCGGAACCCGTTCGGGGACGCCACCGGTGGCATGGACCGCTCGCCACCAGTCGATCCCGTCCAGCGTCCCGGCCTCGATGGCCGAGACCAGGGTGAGGACATAGCCGAGCTCGGCCTCCCGCAGGACGGCGCGGAACTCGTCTTCGACCCAGAACAGGCGGGGGAGTTGTTGCTTCTCGATGAGCTCCCGGGTGGCACTCGCCCGGGCCAGCTCCAACTCGAGGTGCTCCGCCCGTTCCTTCAGCAACTCGACGACGGCCTCGGGTGGCAGCGCCGGCAGGAAGGAGAGGGCCGCTTCGAACCCGGGGTAGTCCTTCACCGGGGTGGAGATGAGATCGGTGAGCCAATCGTGCATCTCGATCTTCCCGGCTTCGGTCAGGTCGTACACGGTGCGCTCGGGGAGCCGCCCGGCCCGTCGGGTCTCTTGGGGGACGATCAGTCCACGTTTCTCGAGGGAGGCGACCACGGCATAGAGGGACCCGTAGTTGAGCCGGACGCTCTCGTGCTTGTGGCGTTGGCGGAGAGTCGTGGCCACTTCGTAGGGGTGCATCGGTCGCTCGTAGAGGCAGATGAGCACAGCCAGGGCCAGGGGGTTGGTGCGGTTTCGAGCTGCCATTTTTCTCCCTATTTGGAGTACTCTGGACAGAGTACTCCACTGCGTCGAGATCGGTCCACTGTCGTGGCCGCGGGTGCAGATGGAATGATGTCGAGGTGACCCAGCCGACCCCCGCCGAACGTGCCGCCCAGGGACGAAAGGCCCGGGCGCTCGTGCCCCGGTCCAGTCACGGCGGCTGGAAGGCGGCGCCCGACCGCACCGATCCGCTCGAGATCCTGGCCCTCCAGGCCACCACCCGTGTTCCCGATCTGGTGCCCATCCGCTACGGACGGATGGCGGTGTCGCCTTTCGCCTTCTATCGCGGTGCCGCCGCGGTGATGGCGGCCGATCTGGCCCACGAGGAGCACTCCCACCTAAACGTGCAGCTGTGTGGGGACGCCCACCTCTCCAACTTCGGTGGGTTCGCCTCGCCCGAGCGCGACATGGTCTTCGACGTCAACGACTTCGACGAGACCATACCCGGGCCGTTCGAATGGGATCTGAAGCGGTTGGCCGCCAGCTTCGAGGTGGCCGGTCGCAGCCGGGAGTTCGACGATGACCTTCGGGAGTCGCTGGTGTCGGCGACTGCCCGCGGCTACCGCGAGGCGATCCGGGAGTTCGCGGCCATGCGCAACCTGGACGTCTGGTACCTGAAGCTCGACGCCGACATGTTGGTGGAGAAGTGGGGAAGCGAGGCCGGCCGCACCCTGATCGAGAACCTGCAGCACCAGGTGGTCAAAGCCCAGAGCAAGGACCACCTTCGGGCGCTGGCCAAGCTCACCACCGAGGTGGACGGCCAGCTTCGGTTCATCAACGATCCGCCCCTCATGATCCCGGCCGGGGACGTGTTCAACGACGCCAGTTCGATCACCACCATCACCAACCTCTTCCACGGGCTGTCGGACTACAGAAATACCCTGGCCGGCGATCGTCAGCACCTGCTCGACAGCTACGAGTTCGTCGACCTGGCCCGCAAGGTGGTGGGGGTGGGATCGGTGGGTACCCGGTGCTGGGTGGCGCTGTTCGCCGGTCGCGACCAGGGCGATCCCCTGATCCTCCAGATCAAGCAAGCCGAGCACGCCGTCGGTGAACCCTTCTTGGCCACGAGCGCCTTCGACAATCAGGGCCAGCGGGTGGTCGAGGGCCAGCGGCTCATGCAGAGCTCGAGCGACATATTCCTCGGGTGGGACCGTGTGGCCGGCGAGGACGGGGTGCTCCGCGATTTCTACCTGCGCCAGCTCTGGGACTGGAAGCTCTCGGCCGACATCGACACCATGCTCCCGGCCGGCCTGTCGATCTACGCCCAGATCTGCGGTTGGAGCCTGGCTCTGGGCCATGCCCGGTCTGGCGATGCCATCGCCATCGGCTCCTATCTCGGGGCCGGTGATCGTTTCGACCTGGCCATGGTGAAGTTCGCCTCCTCCTACGCCGACCAGAACCAGAAGGATTTCGAGTCGCTGAAGAAGGCCATCGACACCAACGAGGTCTACGCCGTCAGCGGCGTGTGATCTCACGGTGTGTCGGGCACCGTCCAGTCCACCCGGATGGGTCGGCTGGTGAGGATCCGGGGCCGGCCGACCTTGGCCGGCCGGTCAGTGGTCCACGGTGCCGGGGGGGCCAAGGTGAGACCGGCCATGCCCCGTACGGCCCGGTCGTAGCCGGAGCGGGTCCAGGCGAACCGGCGCCAGCAACGCTCGCGCTCGTTGTCGGGCACGGGCAGCAGGGGTTGGAGCCGGTCCAGGGCTGTGATGTACTCGTCTCGACGCAGGGAGATGGGAGGTGCCGGCTCGGATTCCCGGGCGATCAGGTCGGTCAACAGTTCCGGAGTCGCCAGGGGCAGTCCCGCGGATCTGCCGATCCTCACCAGGGTGGGCAGTCCGTAGGCCAGGGCCATCATCGGACCCTTGACCTCGTCGGACACGTTGTCATCGGTGCTGAAGTCAGAGGCGGAGAGATAGAGGGCGGCTCCGTCCAGCATGGAGCCCACCGAGGCCACCCATGACTGTCCTGGTGACGACTCGGGAAAATAGCTGAGAGCGGGGAAGGCGGTGTGGGTCTGGTCCAGTTCCATCATCCAGCTGGCCGCCGTCCTCCACAGCTCGGGATTGTCCAGCACGCCCAGACGTTGCAGATTGACCAGCAGGTCGACGGGTGAGGGCGGCGTGCCGGCGAACGGACGTAGCACGCTGATCCCTTTCTCCCGCTCGTGATGGGCGGTGTAGATGGTGGGAAGGTAGCTGATCAGCAGGGCCACCAGACCGAGCCCGATGGTGGCCTCCACGAACGTCAACCAGATCCTGCTGCCTCCGTTGGGCTCGGCGAAGCCCAAAGTGAACAGGGACGAACCGCTGATCTTGAAGCACTCCTGGGCCGTCCCCGATTTGATCCCCCAGAAGACGAAGGCAAAGCCGATGGTCACCGACAGCATCCACACCAGCGGCAGGCTCACCAGGGCGATGGGTGCGTACAGGGCCCGCAGGTTGGCTCGGCGGTCCTCACTCCGCCATTCGTGCACCAGGATCCGGTTGGCTATGGCGAAGACGCATCTGGTGATACTGGTGAAGCCGTCGCGGGGGAGCACCACCGTCTCCACTGCCGAGATCAGCACCGACAGCACCAAAAAGATGCCGAAGACAACCGCGGCGATGTGACCGGCGATCATTGCGACGCCATCAGGTAGCTGCTGTCCCCGACCAGCCACGGACCGACGATCAGTGAGAGCGTGACGATGACCCGGTCCCGATGGGTGTCGATCCAGTTCCTCAGACCGTCGAGCCTCGAGGCGGCCGACCCGGGGTCGAATACGGCGTACAGCTCCATCCCGAGGATGCTGGCGGTGCACAGGAGACAGAACACCACCAACAGCAGGTAGGACTGCAGGGACGAGACGTGGAGCTGGGCGACGGTGGCGGCGCCGGCCGCGATCAGTACCCAGGGCTGGAGGATCACTCCGATCCCTGCCGCCGCCCACGGCGAGAGATGATCGAGCTTGGTCATCCAGATCGGCTTCTTCTTCGGAGCACCCGCTCGTGCCCGCCGGTGGAAGGCGAAGGCGATGAGGATCACCCCGAAGAGGATCTTGGCCGCCAGCACACCGGTCGACGGCGACGTGGCCGGCTTGGGCGGCTTACCGCCGGTCACCACGATGGTGGCCACCACCACCACCACCACCACCACCACCAGTGAGACCACCCAGGCGGCGATGAAGGCCGCCCCTTTCACCCGGCCCCGCTCCGAGCCGAGGATCAGGATGAACCCGGTGACGGGTATCGGCTCCAGCGTGACCGCCAGGCCGATGAGGATCAGATCGAAGACGGCCATCGGGCTTTGGTGGGAGAGATGACGGTGTCGCCTCCCGGGCCGGTGTGGGCGTGGACCGGTCGGATGAGGGAGCCGGGCTCAGTCATCCGACCGGCGTCTCCGGCGAGGCCACCGGCTCGGGCTGGTGGTGGCGACCGATCTCCGCTGGCGTCTGTGGCATCCAGGCCGTGGCCACGTAGGTGACCACCACCGCCACGATGATCACGGGAACGACGTTCAGCCCGTCACTGGAGAACAGGAGCGTGGCCAACAACGTGGACGTCATCGGCAGTTTGAGCATGACCGTGGCCATGGCACCGATGCCCATGGCCACCCCCGGCACCAGCGACATGCCGGGAAGATGGGAGGCGGCCACCCCGGCCACGGCGCCGATGAACATGGCCGGAAAGATGGGGCCGCCCCGGAAACTGGACAGTGAGATCCCATAGGCCAGGGACTTGCACACCACCAACAGGATCAGCGGTCCCACCGTCCAGGTGGCGGCATGAAGCACGAGGGCGGGAAGCTCCGACTGCCCGGAGAAGAGGACCTCGCTGATGCTCTTGCCGGTGGCTTCCGCGAATCCGATGGCGAGTCCGGCCACCCCGAGACCGACCAGAGGCATCAAAACGATCATCCGGCGCTCGACCACCGGCTGGAGGCCGAGACCCAACAGTCGGATCGCCGGTTCCCAACACCGCCGCCACCAGCCCGAAGGCGATGGCCCAGAGGAACATGACGCCGGTCGGGTGGCTGAACGGGGGCAGGCCGGGGATGGAGAGGGAGAAGGTCCCGAAACCGGTCAGGGAGTCGAGCCCGACGAAGATGAGGGTGCCGATGCCGGCGGCCAGCAGTCCGGGCACCAGGATCAGGCCGAGCACGGGCCGCCCAGCCCCGACGCCTCCATCAGCAGGAAGGCCCCGAGGATCGGCGATCCGAGCAGGGTGCTGATGGCGGCGAAGCTCCCGGCCGAGGCGATGACGATGGCCGCGGTGGGCGGCGCGTCCTTCTTGGCCAGGTGGACGGCCAGCATCCCCAGCCCTCCGCCGATGGCGATCAGCGGCGCTTCGGGTCCGAGCACCACGCCCAGGCTGAGGGTGGCCAGCGAGGCCAGGAACACACCGGGGAGCTCGCTCGGGGTGGGCGCCCCCCCGGCCTTGAATCCCTCGGCCGGCTTATGCCCGCTGGTACCCGGTAGGTAGGTGATGGTGGCCCCCACCAAGACGCCGGCCAGGGCCAGGACCGGGAGCGGCCACCACGCCGGGGTCCCGGCGAACCCGAGCTGCTTGGGCAGGTCGAGCCGAAGATCCAGTTCTGGAGGAGGGCCACCAGCTTGAGGTAGCCGTAGGCGATGGCCGGACACCGGGACGCCGAGGAGGGCGGCCAGCACCAGTAGCTGGACGTAGCTCCTGGACCGGAGCATGGCCATGGGGTCGGCCGCCGGGCCGCGGCCGCCGGTCGGCGGGCGGCAGTCGGCGCGGGGCCAGCGGTGTCGGCCACCGGATCAGTCACCGGCCTGGCGCCGGTACGCCGGGGTCACCGGCCGCCGCCGCCACCAATGCGCCAAGGCGTTCGAGCTCCTCGTTGTACACGGATCCCCCCTTCTGCGATCAGTATCCGTGCCGTGGACACTAGGTGGTCAGATGGGCGCCGTGGGCGGACTCGGTCGGTCACCGGGCCTGTCCACAAGTCCCGCCAAACAGGCCCTCGGACCACTATGGTTGCTGCTCGTCCCCGATCAAGGAGCAACACCGAACATGCTTGCCTACACCTATCCACTGCTCAGCATCTTCTGGACGATGTTGGAGTTCTTCTTCTTCTTCCTGTGGATCTGGCTGCTCATCTGCATCTTCATCGACATCTTCCGAAGTCACGACATGGGCGGGTTCGCCAAGGCGCTCTGGGTCCTCTTCGTGATCATCCTCCCGTTCCTCGGGGTGCTCATCTACCTGATCGCCCGGGGCGGCAGCATGCACGAGCGGGCCGAGCAGTCGGCCGAGCGGCAGCAGAAGGCGTTCGACGACTACGTGAAGCAGGCGGCGGGCTCGGGTCGAGCAGCGCCGACCAACTGGCCAAGCTGGCCGACCTGAAGGCCCAGGGTGTCATCACCGATGCCGAGTTCGAGGCCCAGAAGGCCAAGCTGCTCAGCTGACCCGACTGCCGACCTCGGCCGGGCGTCGCAACCAGGTACGCAACCGACAGTCGCCCTGCGGTGCCAGATAGGCCCCGGGGGCGGCCGTCGTCGCGCCCGGGCCACCGGGCCGACACGGCAACGGTGGCCGGTCCGGACCGGTCCCTGCCTCGGTGCAGGGCCCCAGTTACAGTGACTCGGTGGCGCCCGACGAGACCGAACGGCCCCGAACCGTCCCGCCCGGCGGACGAGGACGTCGAGTCACTGCACCAGACGGTCGAGGAGCTGCAACGGGAGAACGAGGCGCTGCGAGCGGCCGAGGCCACGAGCGGCGGCCAAAAAGGGTCCGCGGACGGGTCAGGCGGTGTTCGTCGTGGGTGCTGGTGGTGCTGGCCTGCCTGCTCGCCGTGGTGTCGGTGCTCGTGGTGTTCGGTCGCAACCAACTGCTGAACACCGATACCTACGTGAGCACGGTGACCCCCCTGGCCAGCAATCCGGCCATCCAGACCCAGGTGGCCACCAGGGTGAGCGACGAGCTGATCGCCAGGACCGACCTGTCGGCGCGGGTCAAGAGCGCCCTGCCGCCGACAGGCCGGCTTCCTGGTCACGCCCATCACCGACGAGGTGCAGAGTGTCACCTACAGCCTCACCCTGAAGCTGGTGCAGTCCGATCAGTTCCAGAAGCTGTGGGTCGACGGCCAACCGGGCCTCGCACAAGCAGTTGGTGGCGGTGCTGACCGGCACCGACCCAGGGTTCGGTGTCGACCAAGAACGGCAAGGTCACCGATCGATCTCAGCCAGGTCGAGGCTCAGGTCAAGAAGAGCCTGGACGCCAAAGGGATCACCGTCTTCAACAAGGTGCCGGCGGTCAAGGGCCTCAACTTCGTGCTGTTCCAGTCGGACCAGCTGGTCCAGGTTCCAGCGGCTGGCCCGAGCTGCTCAACAAGCTGGCCGTGGTCCTGCCCATCCTCACGCTGCTGCTCTTCGCCGCCGGGGTCGTCCTGGCCCGGAACCGGCGGCGCGGCCTGGTGCGGGCCGCCGTCGGCCTGGCCCTCTCGATGGGGCTCATGCTCGTGGCCATCTCCGTGGCCCGCAACCAGTACCTCGTCGGCCTCGAGCCCGTCCACAGTCGAAGCCGGCCAATGCGGCCGTGATCGACACGGTGACCGCACCGCTGCAGGACACCGTCCGCACCATCCTGATCCTGCGCCGCCATCGTCGCCATCATCGCCCTGGTGGCCGGCATCCCCGCCGTCCGGACGTGGGTCGCCGACGCGGGGAAGCCGGCGTGGGTCAGCCGGGGGCCCGTTCCACGACTTCCTGGCCGCGCACCGCCGGGGGCTGCAGTGGGCGACGCCTGGCCGTCGGCCTGTTCATCCTGGTGGTGTGGAACAAGCCCACCACGCTGGTGGCGGTGGTCGTGGTGCTGGTCACCCTGGCCGTGATCGGGTTGGTCGGGCTGCTGGCCGGCCGGCCGCTCCGGCCCGGCCGGCCGCCGGACTGGGCCGCGGGGATGCCGAGCCGGGCTGATGACACCGCCGGCGTCGGACGGTGCCGGAGCGACGGGTCCGGCGCCCCGGGCGCTGTGGCGGCGGATCGAAGCGGTGCACGCCGTCACCTACTTCGCCCCGGAGTGCCGGACCGGCTGGCCGCCACCGGGCTGCGGGGCTTCTGGATGGGGTACTTCGCCGGCCGGGCCGCTCCGCTCGGGGCCGGTGGGACCGGCACGGTGTCGGCCACCTTCTTCAACTTCCACCCGTCCATGGTCGAGCGGTCCATCCCCGACGCCTGGACCTTCGCCGAGCCGACCACCGTGCTTCGGGCCCGGCGGGCAGGGGCGGCCGCCGCCCTGCGCCGGCTCGTCCCGTCGATCGGACCGGATCGCGCCACCGCTCGTCCCCCTCCTGGATCGCGTGGTCGCCGCGGCCGACGGCTCCGGTCGGCCCCTGTTCAGTGCCAACCGCGGTCTCGACGCCGCCGACGACCCGGTGGAGGCGCTGTGGCAGGCCTGCACCTCGCTGCGTGAACACCGGGGTGACGGACATGTCGCCAGCTCTGGTCGCCGCCGGCCTCGACGGCTGTGAGGCGCTGGTGCCCTTCGCCGCTTCCGAGGGCGTCGCCGGCCGATGTTCCGGGCCAACCGGGGTTGGTCGGCCGACGAGTGGGAGGAGGCCCGGGACCGGCTGGAGGACCGGGGCCTGTTGGACGGGGACCGCCTCTCGCCGGCCGGGGCCGAGCTCTGCGGGACGCCATCGAACAGACCACCGACCGGCTGGCCGGCCGCGCCGTTCGCCGTGCTGGGCGGCGACGAGTACCGGTCCTGTCCGCCGGCGTCTGCGCCGGGTGGCCGGTGCCGTGACCGGCCGGGGAGTGATCCCGTTCCCAAACCCCATCGGCCTCCCGGCCCCCGGCCGCCGCCAGATCGGGCGCGGGCGCGGTGATGGCCGACTGAGCCGGCTGCCGCCGATTGGGCCACCGGGGTGCACGCCGGTCCGAGTCAGACCGGTTGGCCGGGCTGGCCGGCGCCGGGGCTCGCCGCTCCGGCTGGCGGTTCGGCGATCGACCGTCGCCAGCGACTGTCCGGGTCATCGAGGCCGGACCGGCGTCCTCGTCCCACGGACCGAGCGAGGCGATGAACTCCTCGGTCTCGTGCTGGGCGGCCACTGTCCGCTTCTCGGCCCCGGCGGCCAGGAGCCGACCGAGCACCGGGATCTCCCACAGCGACTCGGCCCGCATGATGGCCATCGTCACCGGCACCAGGTGCTCGGCGGTGTCGAAGACCACATAGCGGGGCAGCCACTCCGGGTCGTACTTGGCGTTGAACCGCCACAGCGACTCGATCTGGGCGAAGTTGGACAGCCGCTTGAGGAACCACCGCTCGGCCCGCTGCACGGTCCCGTCACCCTTGTCGCCGGAGAGGGTCGACCGCAGGGCGGCGAAGTTGAGGCTGAGCCCCTCGTAGCCACCGGCCGCAGGTGCTCGATGGTCGAGACACAGGGCGAAGTCCAACAGACCGTTGGGATGGTCGGCCGGATCGCGGCGCATGAGGTCGAGGGAGTAGCCGTTGATCCCCGGCGCCGGCACGAACTGGCACATGGCCGCGGCCGACCCGTCGGGTCCGCGCACCACGGTCAGCAGCAGCCCGGTGTCCCTCGGGTCGAACACCCGGCCCAGCATCATGGAGAAGCCCCGCTCGTGCTCGCCCTGGCGGCTCAGGCTCATCAGCGCGGTGAGCTCCTTCGGACAGCGGCGGGGTCCAGATGGGCCGGATCGTGGAAGGTGGCGGTGTAGCCGTACTTCTTGATCCGGTTGTGGGCCTGGCGCAGGCCCTTCATGTCGCCGCCCGGCCAGGGTGAACGACTGGACCCGCACCACCGCCTCGTCGCCGAGGTAGATGTTGTGCATCCCCGAGTCGCGGTAGACCGGCAGCCAGTCCTCGCCGGCGCCCATGACCGAGGTCACCCAGCCGTGGCTGTCGGCGAACCGGCGGAAGGCGCCCCAGACCTGCTCCCGCTCGTTGCGGGGGCCGATCGGGTCCGGGGAGATCAGGCACACCCCGCCGTAGACGGCGTAGGCCACCAGGCTGTCGCGGTGGAAGAACCACTTCTTGTCCGACCGGAGGGCGAAGTAGTCGAGCGTCGAGATCCCGTGGCGCCGCACGATGTCGCGGGCCCGGAACTCGGCGGCCCGGCCCGAGCTCAGCCGGCGGTCGACCACCGGTCGGGTCAGCAGGAACAGGGCGATGGCCACCAGGGTGAGCCCGATGGCCAGCAGCGCCGGGGCCAGGAAGCGGTCGGCCCGGTGGGGGAGGGCGATGGTCTGGATGCCGACCAGCCGTTCGGACACCGCCCGCAGCGCCGTCCACCACGGGATGTGGTGTGGTGGTGGTGCCGGCTGATGTGGATGAACAGCTCGATGGAGGCCGTGGTGAGCAGGGTGATGCCCGACCAGCCCCACGCCCAGGGCGATGAGGGCGGAGCGGAGCGACGACCAGTCCGACGCCGACTGGAAGTCCCGGCGGTGGGTGAGCAGCAGGATCAGCACGGCCAGGGCCACCAACGACTCTTCGAAGTCGGCCCCGGCCACCAGGTGGAGGACGATGGTGACGGACAAGAGCACCACGGCCACCCGCCAGGCCCGGCGCTGGCCCCGGAGGATGCCCCGGCCCAGTGCCACCAGGGCCAGTCCGGCCATGGCGATGAGGGCGCCCGCCGCCTCGCTGGCCCGCAGCGGGAGGAACTCCAGGACCACGTGGAGCCGCCCCCGCAACGGCGGGGTGATGGCGTCGAGCAGGTCGATGATGCCGGCGAAGAGGATGGCGGCCGATGCCCATCGGCGCACCCGTCGGGTCCGCCGATGGCGCTTGGTGCAGGTCCGGTGCCGGAGGCCACGACTCGCCCATCGGGTACGAAGCGACCAGCGTCGGGTGCAGGCTTCTCGACGGCCGATCCCGGGTGACGACCCGCTCGAGCACGCTGGGTGAGCGGAGCTCGTTGCGTGCCGAGGAGCATGCGCACGTGCAGCTCCGCCCCGGTCTCGAGCTCGACCCAGCTCACCCGCTGATTGTGCAGGAAGACCGGGGGGAGCCCGAGCCGCCCCCGGCGCTCCTCGACCACCTCCCCGGTGGCCCCCACGTTGGCATAGAAGCCGACCCCCAGGTTGGTCAGCTCCGACTGGAAGGTCGGCTGCCGTGATCAGGCCGGCGTAGCCTCGGCCGACCAGCCGTCGCCCGGCGTCTCGGGCCGTGTCGTTGGCGCCGCCTCGGACTGCACGGTTTCCAGGGCGCCGCCGCCCAGGATCGACCACATCCGTCGGCTCAGCAGGCCGAGGACCAGGGCCAGCACGACCAGCACGGCCAGGGCCACGCCGGCGGCGACGAGAGCCTGGTCGGCGAGGTCGGCCTGGTGGGCGTGGCGGATGGCCCGGGCCGTGAGTCCCGACCCGAGGTGGCCGAGCACCCAGGGGGTGACGGCCACCCGCAACAGCCCGGCCACGACGAAGGGAACCAGGAGCCACCATGCGTACCGGCCCAGTCGGCGGTAGAGGGTGCGGGAGACCACGAAGCGGGAGAGAGCCGACGGGTCACTGAGCCGGTTGAGCCCGACCAGCCAGGGAGCGTCGTCCTGTGGACTGGGCGGCCAGGGCCCGCCATCCTCTTCCGGCCGATGACTGGCCGACGACGCCCGGCTTGGCGTCGACGGCCGGGTCGAACTCGGTCTCGGGCCCGCTGCACCCTGATGCGTAGGCGTGTTCGCCCGGTTCCACCCGGGCCACCCGCAGCCCCGCGGCGGTGTGGAGGAACAGGTCGACGGGACCGAGCTGTTCGATGCCCTGGGCGGCAATGGCGGCGATGGTCTCGGGGTCGGTGTCGAAGCCGGGCTCGTGGGTTCCGGTCTGGCGGATCACCCGCCGCTCGTCGAAGGTGAGGAAACGGGTCAGGGCCCGAGCCAGAGCCGGGTGGGCCTCCATCGACTGCCGGCACTCCGACAGCGGTGATCCGGCGCCGGTCAGGTCGAAGAGGTTCCCGGCGATGATCAAGATGCCCGGTCCGTCCCAGGTGTCGAGGGCCCGGGCCAGCTCGGCGGTGGTGGCGGTGGTTGAGGGGGTGGCGTCCGGGGTGAGGAGCAGGTCGCTCACGACCATGACCCTCCGGCCCAGGGGTACGTCGATACGGGTGGCGCCCGGCTCGGGTGAGAACGTGTGCCCCTCGCCGGCCGGCACCTGAGCTCCGGGGCTTACCCCGACGAGCGGGTTGGTGGTCGAAGTCACGGCCCCTCCATCGTAGAGGTCCGCCACCGGTAGGCTGAGGCGCGCCGGGGCGGAGGGGTGTTCACTACCAGTTCAGGAGGGAGGGGGAGCCATGCCGGACCAGGGACAAGACGGCAATTCGCTGAGGCGGGGACCCCGCCCGAGGCCCCGGCCGAGGCCGGTGTCGAGGACTGTTTTTCGCAACGGCGCGAGTTCCTCCGCCCCTGGGCTCGGTGAGCCAGGCGGCGGCCTCCCCGGCCGACGAGTGAGCCCGCCGCCCACCCCGTCGAACTGGGCATGGCGGGACGGACCGCTGGAGCAGCCCGGGCGCGGCTGTGGTGTTCGACGTCGACGGAGTGCTCTCCGACGCCGTGGGCCGCCAGCACTTCATCGAGCGAGGGCGGCGCGACTGGGAGGCGTTCTTCAACGCCTGCGGCGACGACCCGGTCATCGGCGAGCTGGCCCGTGTGCTCGAGCTGCTCGATCCTCGGCTGCAGGTGATCCTGCTCACCGGCCGGCCCATGCGGGTGCAGCCCCAGACGCTGGCCTGGCTGGAACGGTACGGCCTGCGTTGGGACCTCTTGGTCATGCGGTCCAGGGGCGACTACTCCCAGGTGACCTGGTTCAAGCGGGACAGCGTGGACGAACTTCGGATCTACGGATTCGACCTCAGACTGGCCTTCGAGGACGACCCCAACAACTTCGCCATGTTCCATGCCGAGGGCATCCCCTGCGTCTACATCCACTCCGGCTACTACGACTGAGCGGCTGCGGACGGCGCGCTCGAGCCGACGCGGCGCCGGCGCCGCCGGCCGGCGCAGACCAGCCACCGCCAGCCAGGCCACCCCGGACAACACGAGCACGGGCAGGTCCCCGAACCGGACGTAGACGGTGCAGCCGACCCGGCGCGACAGGGTGGCGAAGACCATCTGCGGGCGCCGAGCCTCGACCGCTCGAGCAGCGCGCCCCGGTTGGTGATGGCCGCGCTGTAGCCGGTCGGGCGCCGCCTGGAGGAGGTCCCTTCCCTGCTGGACGGCCTGCACCTCGGACGCGGCAATCTCCTGGGTGGGCACCTGGGAGGTGGCGTAGGACGAGGTGTTGGTGGGGACGATGAGCAGCTGGGCTCCGGCCCGCACCGCGGAGCGACCCCGGTCGGCGTAGAAGACCTCGTAGGAGACCATCGCCCCGAGCGGCGCCGCCGGTGTGGGCAGCAGGCCGGTGCCGGTGCCGGGCACGGCGTCGAGGGGGACGGCCGAGAGGTTGGCCAGGTGGGCGAAGAAGCCTCGATAGGGCACGTACTCCCCGAAGGGGACCCGGTGGACCTTCTCGTACCGGGACACCAGTGTCCCGTCGGGTCCGCAGGCCACGACCTCGTTGCGGAACGCGGTGGACGAGACGGTCTCGGTGACCCCCACCACCAGGGTGGCGTGGAGCCCGCGGGCCAGGTGGGAGAGGGCGCCCTCCTCAGGGGAGTCGGACAGGAGCGTGTCCAGCGACACCACGTCCTCGGGCCACAGCACCAGCTGGGGAGCGGTGCCCCGGTCGAGCCGCTGCATCAGCCGGGTGGCCGACAGCTGGGCCGCCAGCACGTCGCTCGGGTCGATCTGGGACTTGCGGAAGCCACGGGCACCCCCTCCCTGGACGGCGGCCGCCGACACCGTTCCGATCGAGGGCCCCCGTCGGGGGCGTGGTCGGCGGCCACGGCCACGGCCGACAGCCCGCAGACGGCGACGACGCCGACCAGGGCCAGGGTCCCGAGCCCGGCGACGGCCCCGGCCACGATCCCGTCCCGACCACCCCGCTCCTCGGTGCCGGGAGACCCGGGGTCGTTCCGGGCAAAGGCCCGGGCCCGGCGGCCGTCCCGCACCGACCGGCCGCCGCCTCGGCCAGGGCCCCGACCCCGACCCCTCCGACGTAGACGGCGACGGTGAGGCCCAGAGGACCACCGATCCGGGCCATCCCGAGCAGCGGGCCGCCGGCCTGCCCGAGGAACACGCCCCCGATGGGCAGCCCGCCGAATGGCCACGTCGTCCGGAGCGCCTCGGCCAGCGTCATGGCGGCGGGGAACGCCAGGGCCCGGGCCACGCTCGGACCGGCCGGACGGCCAGACAGGCGACGGCCACGAAACCCGCTTCGAGGGCGATGAGCACGACTCCCCGGCCACGGTGAACGACCGGGCCCACATCAGGCCGGGCACGTAGCAGCCGAGGCCGGCCAACCAGCCCGCCCACAGCCGGGTCCGGGGGCGCAGGCCGCCGAGCCGCCACCACAACAGGCCGGCGGCCGGGAAGGCGATGATCCACAATCCCCACGGGGGGAGGGAGAGGGCCAGGCCCACCCCCGACACCACCGCCGGCAGCGCCACCATGCCCCGCCCGGGGTGATCGAGTCGGTCCCGGCGCCGGGTCATGGTGACCCGGGACGGCCGCCATGGGGGACGGACCGACTCCTCGGCCGAGTCGGGTGCGGCCGGCGGCGAAAGCGGCGGTACCCCGGTCATAGGACGGGGGCGGTCATCGAGCCCGGGCGGTCATCGGTCGGGACCGCGGGCCGGGCTCGGTGCCGGCGCCGGTGCCGTACCTTGTCCGAGTGAGGCCAGGATGCGGCGTCCGGCGGCCCGCCCACTGTCGATGCAGGCCGGAATGCCCACGCCCCGCAGGGCCGCCCCGGCTACGGCCACCGCGTCGAGCTCGGCCACGGCCGACTCGATCCGGCCCACGTTGACCAGGTGGCCCACCTCGTACTGGGGCAGGGCTCCTGCCACCGGGTGACCATGGTCTCGAGTGGGGCCCGGCCCACGTCGAGGAACCGGCTCAGCTCACCGACCACCGACGCCGTCAGCTCGTCGTCGTCCAAGTGGGCGTGCCGGTCGTCGCCGTACCGTCCGACCGAGGCCCGTATCAACTCGTCGCCGGGCCGGGCGAGGTGTGGCCACTTCTTGGCCAGATAGGTCACGCCGGTGACCAGAGGTGGATGACCGTCGACGGCGGTCGTCCTGGGCACCAGGAATCCGGTGCCCGACAACGGCGTCCGGATGGCCCCTTCGGGGAAGGACAGGGTCACCACCGCCACCGACGCGTAGCCGATGGTGGCGAGGGTGTCGGCGGCCACCGACGAGTGGGGTGCCAACAACACCGCCGCCCGCGGGCCGGGACGGCCACCACCACGCCGTGGACGGCCGGTCCGGCCGACCCGTTCGACCCCCCGACCGGGCCGGGTCCGAGCGTCAGGTTCCAGCGGGACGACCCCGATCTCCGACCGCCGGCCCGTCTGGCCACCCGGGTGACGGCATCGACCTCGACGCCGCAGTGGATGGTCGACCCCCGCCGCTCCAGCTCCTCGGCCAGCAGCCGGGCCAGGCTGGCCGTGCTTCCGGCCATCGTCCAAAAGGCCGGTAACTGCGCCGGCCATCGGCGGTCGGCACAGACGCCGGCGCAACGCCCGGCCCAGGCGCCGCATGAGGCTGCCGGGCTGGTGGGTGGCGGCGATGAGCACGGGAAAGGTGGCGGCGGCACTGAGCTCGTCCACCCTCCCGGCGTGGATGCCCCCGACGAGCGGGTCCACCAACCGGTCCACCACCGGCCGCCCGAGTCGGTCGCCACGATCTCGCCCACCGACCGGTCACCGAAGGCCGTCCCGATCCCAGGTGCGGGGTGACCAGGTCCCCGGCCACCCGGATCGACTCGCCGGGGCCAGGATCCCGGAACGGAGCAGCGGCCACCAGCGGGTGGGTACCCCGAGGTTCAGCCCGTCGGGCATCATCCGCAGCCGGCCCCGGGACCAGATGGATGCGCCCGAGGCGCCCACCGGTACCAGGAGGTGGTCGAGCCCGAGCTCGGCCACAGGTCGGTGGCCTCCGGGCGACGGGCCAGGAATGCGTCGGCGGCCACGTCGACCCGTGCGGCCGGCGAACTCGGTCGACTGCAGCTTCCCGCCGATCCGGTCCGCAGCTTCGAGACGTGGACCTCGGGTGCCTCGTCGTCGCCGTCCCCGGCCCCGGCCACCAGCTCCCAGGCCGCGGCCAGACCGGCGATACCGCCGCCGACGACCGCCACGGTCGGCCGGGCCGGTCTGTTCATGCCCGGTGGGAGCCGGCCACGCCGCGCCGGCGACCCGGCGCGCCGCCCGACGCCGGGCATCCCGGGCGGCGGCCGCCGGATCACCCCGGCCAAGAGGGTCGATGAACCGTGGGTCGTCGTTCAGCGACTGCGTCCGGGCGAAGGCCGACGCCCGAGCGAGTCGGCCACCCGCCGGGCCTCGATGTCGAGGTCGTAGAGGACCTCGAGGTGGTCGGAGACGAACCCGACCGGGCACACCACCACCGCGGTGGCACCCTCGGTCGGCCACCCGGCTCGATCTCGTGGAGCAGGTCGGGACCGATCCACGGGTCGGGCGTCCGGCCCGCGCTCTGCCATGCCACCCCCCACGTCAGCCCGGGCATGCGTCCAGTCCGAGCAGCCCGGCGATGTCGCCCGCCGACTCGGCCACCTGGTCGGGATAGGTGTCGCCCTCGGTCACCGCCCGGAGCGGGAGGCTGTGGGCGGTGAAGAACACGGCCGTCCGCTCGTCCGTCGCCCGGCAGGGACGCCAGGCACGGTCTCGGTCCGGTCGGCCAGCAGTTCGGCGAACCCGTCGGCCCGATGCCACGAGACAACGGAGGTGAAGCCGAGGTGGCGGCGTCGCCGCTGCTGCCCGCTCGGCCCGTCGGAAGTACTCGCCCGAGCCCAGTGACGACTCGTGGGGGGTGAGCACGATGCCCACCACTCGGGCCACGCCGGCGTCGGCCAGCTCTGACACGCCCTCCTCGATGGTGGGGGTGCCGTACTTGGCCCCGTAGCGCACGACGAACCGGCCCGGCGTCTCGGCCGTCGAGGGCGGCGGCCACCCCGTCCACCTGGCCCCCGGTCCGGGCGGTCAGCGGGGAGGTCCCACCGATGGCCTCGGTAGCGACCGATGAGCTCGTCGAGGAGTGCCGGGGTGGGAGGGCTGCCCCGCCGAATGGCGGTGTAGAAGGACTCGATCCCCTCCGGGGTGGACGGCGTGCCGTGGGCCATCACCAGCACGCCGACCGGCGCCTCCCGGCGCCGCCCGTCCGCGTCCGGCCGCCTGCCGCCGTCGGGTCGGTCACGCCGGGTCACCGGGCGCCGCCACGCCGGCCCGGCCTTCGGCGTGGACCAGCTCGACCACTTGCTCGAGGATGGCCGGGTCGGTCTCGGGAAGGACGCCGTGCCCGAAATTGAAGACGTGACCCGGGGCGGTGCCGGCCCGCGCAGCACGTCGCGGGTCTCGGCGGCGGCCACGCGCCCAGCCGGAGAGGCACAGGGCAGGGTCGAGGTTCCCCTGCACGGCCACATCGGGGCCGACCCGACGCCTCGCCTCGTCCAGCGGCACCCGCCAGTCGATGCCGATCACCTGGCTGCCGGCGGTGGTCATCAGGGTCAGCAGTTCCCCGGTGCCGACGCCGAAGAGGATGGTGGGACGCTCCGGGGTGGGATGCGGCCAGCTCGTCGAAGAGTCGGCGGGTGGCCGGCAGGACCAGTTCCTCGTAGTGGCGGGGGGCCAGAATGCCGGCCCAGCTGTCGAACACCTGCACGGCGGACGGCCCCGGCGTCGAGTTGGGACCGGAGGGAGGCCAGGGCCAGGTCGGTGAGGCGGTCGACCAGCCGGTGCCAGACCGTAGGGTCGCCGTGCATGAGCGCCTTGACCTTGGTGAAGTTCTTGGAAGGACCCCCTTCCACCAGATAGCTGGCCACCGTGAACGGGCCCCCGGCAAAACCGATGAGGGGAACGTCCAGCTCGCCGGTCAGGATCCGGACCGCCTCGATCACGTAGGGAGTGTCGATCTCGGGCTCGAGCGGGCGCAGCCTCTCGAGGTCCTCCTTCCGGCGGAACGGATCGGCGACCACCGGCCCTGTCCCCGGCGCCACATCGACCCCGAACCCGATGGCCGCCACCGGCACGACGATGTCCGAGAAGAGGACGGCGGCGTCGGTGCCGTAGCGGTCGACGGGCTGGCGGGTCAGTTCGGCGGCCAGCTCGGGGTGGGCGATGGCGTCGAGGATGCTGCCCGACCCGCGGGCGGCCCGGTACTCGGGTAGGGACCTTCCGGCCTGGCGCATGAACCACACGGGCACGCGCTCGACGTTCAGCCGCCGGCACGCCCGGATGAACGGAGAGTCCTCGAAGCCTCCGGACCCGGGCGATTCTGCCTCTCTAGCCACGTCCGGCCTCAGCTGGGGGCCGACGGGGCCGGGTCCGATGCCGCCTTGACCCTGGCTCCGGCTCCACGCCCGGCGCCAGCTCCGACCTCGGTTCCAGCTCCTGCTCGGGGGGGTGCGAACATGGCCAGAGTCTACGAGAGCGGATCGGCGGCCACCCGGCGGGAGTTCTGCCCGATCGCGCCGCCATGCGCGGGGGCATACAATCGAGGGTTCCCCTGAGAGCAGGAGGGGGCGTAGATCGGAGGTGGGGGTGAAAGAAGAGCGCCAGGCCGAGCAGGAGTTCGTGGATATGGCCTACGCACGCCTCGACGCCATGCGGAGCGACGCCAACTCGATGATGGAGGGTGTGCTCGACCTGGGCCGGGGTGGCACGTTCCAGTCTCGGACCGAGCGCGATGTGATCGTCCGCACCAGCCTGGCCCGGCTCGAGCAGCTCGACATCGGAGACCAGGCGCTGACGTTCGGACGGATCGACCGGGTGCGCGACGACGCCACGCCTGCTCCGTCCGACCGGGACCGGCGGGACCGGGGCTCCGATCGGGGTTCCGGGGCCAACGGCGCCGTGCCCGCCGACCAGGCTCCGGGGGGAGGGACGGGTCCGACGGCCCGGACATTCCCGACACCCCCAGTCACCTGAGACCGAGACGTTCCACATCGGTCGCCTGGCCATCCACAGTGCCGACCACGACCCTCTGGTCGTCGATTGGCGTGCTCCCATCGCCGAACCCTTCTACCGGGCTACGGGAAGGGACCCCCAGGGTCTGGTGCTCCGACGGCACCTGGCCCTCGAGGGGAGGAAGGTGGTGGGGATCGAGGACGAGCGCTTCGCGGTCGCCGGGGGAGACCAACCTGTCGACGACTCCTCGTCTGGCAACTTGGCCGACGCCGGCCTACGCGACGAGGACGGCGGCGGCGAGCTGATCGTCGGCGACCTCCCCATCGGGGGACCGGCGGCCCTGCTGGCCGCTCTGGACCGGGCCCGATCGGGCCGGATGACCGACATCGTCTCGACCATCCAGCGTGAGCAGGACGAGATCATCAGAGCCCCGCTGGCCGGGGTGCTGGTGGTGCAAGGGGGCCCGGGCACCGGCAAAACCGCGGTGGCCCTCCACCGGGCGGCATACCTCCTCTACACCCACCGATTTCCCCTCGAACGCCAGGGTGTCCTCGTGGTCGGGCCCAATCCGCTCTTCCTCCGCTACATCGAACAGGTCCTGCCGTCACTGGGAGAGACCGGCGTGACCCTGTCGACGGTCTCGGGGTTGGTGCCCGAGATCCGCATTGCCGGGGAGGGGCCGGTCGACGTGGCCCGGTTGAAGGGCGACGCCCGGATGTCCACGTTCATGGCCCGCGCCGTTCGGACCCGTCAGCGGGCGCTGCCGGCCGATGTCGCCATCCCCTACGGGGCGCTCCTGCTCCGTCTCTCCACCGAGGACAGTCGCAGGATCGTCGACACCGCCCGCCGGCGTCCCGGCACCCACAACGCACGGCGCCGCGTGGTCGAGGAGTCGGTGGCCCAGCTGCTGGCCGACCGGGCCCGCCAGAGCCAACAGACGCTGGGAATCGGCGATACCGGCCTCGGTCACGGCCTTTCCCGGGTACGAGGACCCCTCCGAGCTCGAGGACGACGAGTTCGATGTCGAGGACTTCTCCCGCAAGGTGCGCCGGGTGCCGGAACTGGCCGAGGCGCTGGATCGGATGTGGCCCCGTCTCTCCCCCCACGAGCTCCTCCACGACCTGTTCGGTGCGCCGCCGCTGATCGCGGCGGCCGGGCGGGGAGTGCTCACCCAGGAGGAGCAGGACCTGCTGTGGCGCCCCCGGTCGTCCTCGTTCGACGACGTGGCCTGGACTCCGGCCGACGCCGCCCTCGTCGACGAGGCCCGGTTCCTTCTCGGCCCGCGCAACGGCAGCGCCGAGGACGGGGTGCGCAAGTACGGGCACATCGTGGCCGACGAGGTGCAGGACCTGTCTCCCATGCAGCTGAGGATGCTGACCCGGCGCTCGCTCTCGGGCTCGATGACCGTGGTGGGCGACGTGGCCCAGGCCACTGCTCCCTGGGCCCCGTCGTCGTGGTCAGACATCACCGACCATCTGCCCCGGCGCCGACCGGCCCGGACGGTCGAACTCACCGTCAGCTACCGCACCCCGGCCGAGGTGTTGGCCGTCGCCTGCCAGGTGCTGGCTGTGGCCGCCCCCGAGCTGGCTCCGCCCCGGCCGGTACGGCGGAGCGGTGAGGAGCCGAGGATGATCGCGGTGGGGGAGGGAGACGGCGAAGGCGAAGGGGCCACCGTTGCCGATCTCGCCCGCCGGGTGGCCGAGGTCGCCGGCGACGAAGTGGTGGCGGTGGAGCCGGGCCGGGTGGCCGTGTTGGCCCCGGCCGATCTCTTGCCGGCCCTGTCGGATGCCCTGGCCGCCATCGGCCTTCCGGTGGTCGACGCCCGGGACATGCGAAAGGGCGGTCTGTCCGAGCCCCTGGTGCTGTTGGCCGCCGACGCCGCCAACGGGCTGGAGTTCGATTCGGTGGTGGTGGTCGAGCCGGGAGCCATTGCCGGCCGGACGGCCCGGGGATTGCGCACGCTCTATGTGGCCCTGACCCGTCCCACCCAGCGGCTCACCGTGGTCCATCTGGCCCCGCTTCCCGACGCACTGGAGCGGGCTGACCGGCTGGTCCAGGCGGCGTCGACACCGGCCGCCACCTGAGCCCCGGGCCCGGCTCGGAGGCCCCGGGCCCGGGCCCTTGGAATGAGTTGGCCCTCTGCCCCGACTATCGGCTAAAAATGCGGCGTGACTCAGGCCCTCGCCGCCGACCGGCGATCCCCTCGACCCGACGCCACCGGCCCGACAAGCCGTCGATGCTGGCAGTGGGCGTCATCATCTGGTTGGGCTCCGAGGTCATGTTCTTCAGCTCCCTGTTCGCCGCCTTCTTCACCATCCGGGCCCACGCCTCGGTATGGCCGCCTCCCGGCACCCATCTCGACACCATCCGGGCCGGTATCTTCACCCTGATCCTGGTGTCCTCCAGTTTCACCATGCAAAAAGCGGTCTGGGACCAGGAGAAGGGGAACCGGCGCAGCGCCAAGATCTTCGTCGTGGCGACCTTGATCCTCGGGGCATTGTTCGTCGCCAACCAGTTCTACGAGTGGATCACCCTCTCCCACAACCCGGCCACCGACCCCACCCACACCGCCTACGGATCGCTCTTCTACATCATGTCGGGGCTGCACGGGCTCCACGTGACCCTGGGGCTGGTGGCCATGATCTTCCTGCTGGGGCGGCTGAAGGGTCCCAAGGGCGACCCCGGGGAGACGGCGGTGTTCCAGGGCGTCAGCTACTACTGGCACTTCGTCGACGTGGTCTGGGTCGGTCTCTACTCCTGCCTGTTCCTGCTCAAGTAGATGCCGGCCGCTCTTCGCAGACTGTTCGCTCATCGAATGGCGGTGCCGGCGGCCCTGGTGGGGGCGGTCGCCATCGTCGGGCTGCTGGCCTTCTCGCCGGCCGCGGCCCAGGCCAGCGGGAGCTCGGCGGCCACTCCCTACAGCGTGCCGACCAGCACGGTCCCCAGCTGCACACGACCACCAGCACCACCACGCCCATCGGCACCCGGTCGGTGCCGAGCGCCGTCGAGCGTCCTCGCCTACGACGCTTCGGCCAACCAGGCCGGGCATCTACTACGTTTCGCTGCCCAAGGCCTTCGCCGACCCAGGGGCGGTCCTGTTCGCCTCCAACTGCTCGAGCTGCCACGGGCCCGAAGCCCTCGGGACCACCCGGGCCCCCAACCTGCAGGGGCTCGGGGCCGGCACCGTCGACTTCTGGGTGTCCACCGGCCGCATGCCCCTGGCGGACTCCAGCGTGCAGGCCACCCGCAAGCCGCCCCGGTTCAACCGCCTCCAGACCCTGGAGATCGCCGCATGGGTGCAGTCCCTCACCCCGGGGGTGGGCGTCGCAGATCCCGGTGGTCAACACCAACGAGGCCGACCTCGAGTCCGGGGGCACCCTGTTCACCCTCAACTGCGCCGCCTGCCACACCATCACCGGCGCCGGCGACGCCCTCATGGACGGTGCCTACGCCCCCAGCCTCCACCTCGCCACCCCCACCCAGATCGTCGAGGCCATCCGTTCGGGCCCGGGCAACATGCCCCGTTTCGGTCCGGGGGAACATCACCAACGCCGAGGCCCGGGACATCGCCGCCTACGTCACCGGGGTCATCCAGCATCCCGCCGACCCGGGCGGGGTCGGGCTGGGAGGGATCGGACCGGTCGGTGAGGGCTTCGTGGGCCTGCTGGTCGGAGTCGGGGTGCTGATGCTCGTCTGCTTCTGGATCGGAGACCGCACGTGAGCGACGAGTCCCCCACGCTCGAAGGGCCCCTGCCCCCGGCCGCCCTCGACGACCCCCACCTGCAGCCCTACGCCAGCCACCCCGAGCGGGCCCAGATGGTGGCGGCCGTGGCCATGGTGGTCGGGTTCCTCGGGTTCATCGGGTTCGGCGTGGCCTACTGGGTGGCGGCCAGCACCCAGTGGGAGGCGATCACCCTGGGCATCGGCCTGTTCGGCCTGGGCTTCGGGGTCACCGCCTGGGGCAAGTACCTGATGCCCCAGGGCCCCTTCGTCGAGGAGCGCCACGAGTTCCACTCCACCGAAGCCGAGCGGGACGCCATGACGGCGGCCATCACCGAGCGGGGTGGCATGGTGGTCAAGCGACGCAAGCTGCTGGGCGGCCTGTTCGCCCTGGGCTCGACGGCCATGGGCGTCGTCCTGCTCTTCCCGCTCCTGCGGTCCCTCGGCCCCAAGCCGGGCACGACCCTGTTCGAGACCAACTGGAAGAAGGGCTCCCAGCTGGTCACCATCGACGGCCGTGAGGTCATCGCCGACGACCTCGAGGTGGGCGGCGTGCTCACCGTCTTCCCCAAGGGCTACGAGGGATCCTCGCCCGACCAGGTCATCCTGATCCGGCTGTCGAACTCCTCCAGCCGCTCACGTCCCCGGGCCGCACCAGCTGGGGCGTGGCCGGCTACGTGGCCTACTCGAAGCTGTGCACCCACCTGGGCTGCCCGGTCGGCTCTCTACCAGGAGCAGACCCAGCAGCTGGTCTGTCCCTGCCACCAGTCGATCTTCAACGTGCTGGCCGGCGCGGTGCCCGAGTTCGGACCCGCCCCCCGGCCGCTGCCCCAGCTGCCCATCACCGTGGACGCCGCCGGGCTACCTGCGGGCCAACGGCGGCTTCAACCAGGCCGTCGGCCCCGGATTCTGGGAGCGCCCATGATCGACAGAATCGACAGCTCGCTCCGCTGGGTCGACGACCGGCTGGGCATCGCCAAGGGCGGGCGCACCTTCCTCGACAAGATCTTCCCCGACCACTGGTCGTTCATGCTGGGCGAGATCGCCCTCTACTCGTTCGTGGTGCTGCTCGCCACCGGGATCTTCCTGTCGCTCTACTACGTGCCCTCGGCCCACGAGATCGTCTACCACGGCTCCTATATCCCGTTGCGGGGCCAGAAGGTCTCCGAGGCCTACGCCTCGTCGGTCGGCCTCTCCTTCGACGTGCCGTCCGGCCTCCTCATGCGCCAGGCCCACCACTGGGCCGCCGACATCTTCCTCGGCTCGATCGCCGTCCACATGGCCCGGGTGTTCTTCACCGGCGCCTTCCGCAAGCCCCGCGAGTTCAACTGGATCGTCGGGGTGACCATGCTCATCCTCGGCATCGTCAACGGGTTCCTCGGCTACTCGCTCCCCGACGACCTGGTCTCGGGTACCGGTATCCGCATCGCCTACTCGATCATCGAGTCGATACCCCTGGTCGGCAGCTATCTCGCCTTCTTCCTGTTCGGGGGGAACTACCCGGGCAACGGGGTGATCATCCCCCGGTTCTTCATCATCCACGTCCTGATCGTGCCGCTCATCCTCATCGGCCTGCTCGGTGCCCACCTGGGCCTGCTGGTCAAACAGAAGCACACCCAGTTCCCGGGCAAGGGGAAGACCGAGCACAACGTGGTCGGCTCTCCGATGTTCCCGACCTTCATGGCCAAGACCACCGGGTTCTTGTTCATGGTGACCGCGGTCATCTTCCTGTTGGGCGGGTTCGCCCAGATCAACCCGATCTGGCAGTTCGGCCAGTACGAGCCCTACCAGATCTCCTACGCCGTCCAGCCCGACTGGTACATGGGCTGGTTGGACGGGGCCTTGCGCATCATGCCCAGCTGGGAGTGGGTGGGTTGGGGCCACACCATCCCCCTCGAGGTCTTCCTGCCGGCGGTGATCTTCCCGGGACTCATCTTCAACATCCTGCTGGTGTGGCCGTTCATCGAGTCCCGGCACACGAAGGACCTGGCCTATCACAACCTCTTGGACCGGCCCCGTGACCGTCCGAAGAGGACCGGCGGCCGGAGCCGCCATGCTCGACCCTGTTGGGCATGACCTTCTTCGCCTCGTCGACCGACGTGATGGCCAACTTCTTCAACCTGCCGCTGAAAGTCGGTGCTCTGGTTCTTCCGGTATCGCGGTGGTGCGTGGCCCCGATCATCGCCTACTTCGTGACCTACAAGATCTGCGAGGAGATGCGGGCCGCCGAGGGCATCGGCAAGCGCAAGCGGGCCGTGATGGTCGAGCGGTCGACGACCGGCGAATACACCACCGTGCCCACCCAGCCCCGGCCCGGGGACGAACACGAGGAGCTCGAGGCCGTTCCCGTCCCCACCTTCATCGATCTGGTCCCGCCCGAGCTGGCCACCGGTGAGGGCGTGCGCCGGGTGATGCGCTGACCCACCGGGTGCGGCGGCCGACGTAGGGCCAGGGCGCCGGCGGCGAGGTGCCGGCTACGCCGACCTCACCGGGGCCGGGACCTGTCCTGCCGGGGTCCGGGCCCCCCGGGCCGGTTGTCCAGGCCCGGCCCGGCCGGAAGGGCAATCGGCGCCTTCGGGCCACCCGACGGAGTGGCGGAGGGTGGGACGACGGGTGGCTGGTAGGTCCTGTCGCCGTACAGGCGGATCAGGCGGAGATAGGCGGCAGCGGTGTCGTGGTCGACGGTGGCGGCAAGCCTCGATGTGCGCAGAGTCATCGATGTCGGAGGAATGCCCGGTGGCAGGTCGGGCACCTGGCGGGGACTGGAGTAGGGATGGAGGCTGGCCGCAGCATTCCCACCGGCCGGCACCCTGGCGTCTCGCTTCCTCAGTCGGGACCCCTCGGCCGCCAGGGCCTCCTCGAGTCCAGAGAGCCCGGCGTTCCAGACCCGATGAGCATCGACCAGAGAGAGGGGTTTCAAGAGGGCGGAAACGCCCGGCACCGGGTGACTCTCCGAACGCAGAGCACTGACGATCTTGCGCAGCAATCCGGCCATGGTCGACGGACCTTCTCAACCGCCACGGTTACAAATTGCTCCTCGTGAACGCTGACCTTATACCGTCGGCTACGCCGTTAAAAATGCGTACCGCGTTGGCCTGGCCGGGGCCGCGTTGGGTGTTGATCCCGGGTCGAGGGCGGGGGTGGCGCCTGTCCCACCCGACACGCTCTGAGAGCGCTCAGACGGTCCGCCCCGGCGGCTCTCCACGGTGCCGCCGATGGCGCCCGACAGGATGAGGGCGGCCGCCGAGGGGAGCCAACCACAGGCCGAACATGAACGTCAAGACGGTGAACAGGCCCCCATGCCCAGGACGAAGGGCCAGATGCTCGAGCTGGGGAACGCCTCGACGGTTCCGTCGCCCTCGGCCATATCGGCTTCGGGGTCGTCGTCGGCCCGGGGCTTCATCTGCAGGGACCACCAGAAGTAGTACGAGCCGGGCAGAGGCCCGAGCAGCGCCGACCCGATCAGCATGGCGAAGCCGCCGTCCTCGTAGCTGGTGAACCAGTAGATGACGCCGATGATGCCGAAGAAGACGCCGATGCCGGCGAGGAACAGGCCGTTGACCCTCATGAGCCGGCCCCTACCGTTTCGCTCGTCCCGGGCAGCGCGGCCGTGTCCCCGGCGTGTGTGCTTGCGGTGCTCGGGGTGGTTGTAGTCCCAGGTCGGCCGCTCGGAACGGATCGGCGGCAGGTGGGTGTAGTTGTGGTGGGGCGGCGGTGACGAGGTGAACCACTCGAGGGCATGGCCGTCCCAGGGGTTGTCGCCGGCCGGGATCGGATTCCGCCACGACACCCACAGGTTGGCCAGAAAGAAGAGGAACGAGGCCCCGATGATGAACGCCCCCACCGTCGAGATGACGTTCAGCGTGGTCCAGCCGTTGGAGGGCAGGTAGGCGGCCACCCGCCGGGGCATGCCGTCGAGGCCGACGACGTACTGGGGCATGAAGGTCACCCAGAACCCGATGAACAGGCCCCAGAAGTGGAGCTTGCCCAGGCTCTCGCGCAGCATCCGACCGAACATCTTCGGGTACCAGAAGTAGAACCCGGCAAACCCGGCGAACACTGCCGTCCCGAGGAGCACCTGGTGGAAGTGGGCCACCACGAAGTAGGTGTCGTGGGTCATGAAGTCGACCGGCGGCGAGGCCAGCAACACGCCGGTCACCCCGCCCATGAGGAAGGCGAACAGGAACCCGATGCTGAACAGCATCGGGGTCTGGAAGCTCAGCTGGCCGCCCCACATGGTGCCGATCCAGTTGAAGAACTTGATGCCGGTGGGCACGGCGATGAGATAGGAGAGCAGCGAGAAGAAGGGGAGGAGCACCACCCCGGTGGTGAACATGTGGTGGGCCCACACCCCGGTGGAGAGGGCGGCGATCGACATGGTGGCGAAGACCATGCCCTTGTAGCCGAACAGCGGCTTGCGGGAGTACACCGGGATGATGTCGGTGACCATCCCGAAGTAGGGCAAGGCCAGGATGTACACCTCGGGGTGGCCGAAGAACCAGAAGAGATTCTGCCACAACACCGGGACGCCGCCCCCCTGACACCGTGAATATGTGGGTACCGAAGTGGCGGTCGCAGAACAGCATGCACCACCGCTCCGAACAGGACGGGGAAGGCGATCAGGATCAAGATGGCGGTGACCAGCATGTTCCAGGTGAAGATGGGGACCCGGAACATGGTCATCCCCGGGGCTCGCAGGTAGAAGATGGTGGCACACAGGTTGACGCCGGTGAAGATGGCGGAGAACCCGGTCAGGGCCAGCGACATCAGCCACAGGTCGGCACCGAGCCCGGGGGAGTTGGTGGCGTTGGAGAGCGGCGCATAGGCGACCCAGCCGAAGCTGGCCGCCCCCCCGGCCACCAGGAAGCCGGACATCATGGTGATCGAGCCGCCCAGGTACAGCCAGTAGGACAGGGCGTTCAGACGGGGGAACGCCATGTCGGGCGCGCCCACCTGCAGGGGCACGATGTAGTTGGCCAGGCCACCGAAGGCGAAAGGCCCGGCGAACAGGTACAGCATGAGGCTGCCGTGCATGGTGAACAGCTCGTTGTAGGTCTGGAACGAGACCAGCGAGGACGTGGGCGACGCCAGCTGGGCCCGAATCACCAGAGCCATGATGCCGGCCAGGAAGAAGAGCACCAGGGACGTGATCATGTAGCTCTTGCCGATGACCTTGTGGTCGGTGGAGGTCAACCAGTTGAGGATCCCTGTCGGTCCCTCATGGTGGCCGTGGTCGCCGGCTCCGTGCGCCGGCGAGTGGCCGTCGGGGCCCCCGGGCTGCTCCGGTTCGATCAGTTCAGGCGGTTCGATGGTGGTGGTCATGCGAGTCCCTTTGCCGTCGACAGCGCTGCACTAGGCATTCGATGGATAGATCCGTGTATCGGGGGGTGGCGTGTTCTGGGCGCCGGCCCCGCCAGCCTGAAGAGTGTGCCCGCCTGCCACTTCGGCCTTGGCCCAGGCCTTGAAGGCCGAAGGGCTCACCGCCCGCACGCTGAACAGCATCTCCGAATGATAGAGCCCGCATATCTGGGTGCACTGGCCAAAGTAGGTGCCGGCGTGGGTCACGTCGAGGTCGAAGTAGTTGGTCACCCCGGGGAGGGCGTACCGGCTGAAGTTGAAGTCGCGTACGTAGAACCCGTGGATCACGTCATCGGAGACCAGGGTGATCTGCACGGTCTGACCTACGGGCACGACCATCTGGGGACCGTGGTTGTCCGGGCCGTTGGTGGTCTCGCCGGCGACCCCCACGTCCAGGCGGGGGTAGTCGAAGCGCCACCCCCACTGGAAGGCGGTCACCGTTATGTTGGTCACCGGGCCGCCCGTGGCGGTGGTGGTGGCGTCCACCGGCTGGGTGGCGTCGACCTTGTTCTCGGTGATGACGGTGAAGGCGAACAGACCGGCCACGATCAGGAGCGGGATGATGGTGTAGAGGATCTCGATGGGCACGTTCTCGTGGAACTGCCGGGGCATCACGTCGGAGCGCTTCCGATAGCGCAACACCGTGTACAAGATGAGCAGGAAGACCAGGCCGCCGACGATGATGCCGGTGGTCATCATGCCCGAGTACAGCTTGAAGGTGTCCTGTCCCTGGGTGGTCACCCCCCGGCTGGCGCCATACGAGGGATAGAAGTTGCACCCTGACAGGGCCACGGCCACCGCCCCGACGATGGCCAAGCCGGCGGCCGGGCGACCCCACCCTCGACCGGCCTTTGGAACCGCCTCCGACGACCCGGTGGAAGCACCGGGAGCAGGCTGGTTCCGGTGCAGTGTTCGTTTCGAGCCGGTTGTGAATCGGTTCACGGCGATGACACTAGTGGGCTGCGGACTGGAATTAGAAGTTGAGGGCCAGGCTTAATTTGGGCCGACGTATTCCCTGCTCAGCGAGGTGGGCCCGGGGCCGGTCGGGAGCGTTTCACGATGTTGTGCCAGAAGACCCGTTTCCGGACTCGCGTGCCGCCCACGAGAACACCCCGTGGGCCATGGTCGACGAGGCGCTGTCGGCCCGTTGGGTGAACACGGTGCGGCGGACTTCCTGGATTCCTTGGTCCGTCGGATCGGCGAGCCAGGCCAGCTCGGCCAGATGTCCGGCCAGGCGCATGGCCGGATCGCCCGGTCCTGGGCCGGGTCCTGGGCCGGGGCCGGGCGGGCTGATGAGCGCCAGGGCCCGGTCGGCCAGTTTCTTGGCCCCACCGGCCAATTCGGCCAGTTCCAGGGCCAGTGCCCGTTCCGGGGCAGGCTTCAACGTGGCCGGGTTGCCGTCCCACCAGCCGCCGTAGAGGCGCCACACCGTCCTGACGATGAACTCGGGCTCGTCGTAGACCGGCTGGAGATACGGGCGCTCCATCAACCGCCCGGGGGGCTCGACCGTGTGGATGACCTCGTCGAGTCGGGCGCCGGCGTTCATCAGGGCCAACGTCTGCTCGACCAGGGATTCCAGCAGTTCGGCCGTATCAGTCAGGGCCTGACGGACCCGGTCGGCCCCCATCACCGGGTACCCGTGCCCGGGCAGCAGGGCTTCGGGGCCACCGTCGGGCGTGTCGTAGAGGGCGAGCATCCGGCGGAGAGCGTCGGCCCACTCCAGCGGGTAACGCTGCACCTTCTGTGGGTTGCCGGCGTTGGGCGAAGCCCAGATGAAGAGGTCGCCACAGCACAGCGTCCTGGTTTGTGGGAACCACGTCCAGGTGTGGTCGTCGGTCTCACCCTTGGCGTGGTGGAGCTCTGCCCGTCTTCCTCCGATGTCCAGATCGAGGAAGTCGCGATAGGTCCGGTCCGGATAGCGGTACTCGGTGGGCCATTCGAGCGAATCGATGTTGAACTGACGTCGGTTGACGATCCCGTTGTAGCCCGCCGTCTTGATGTATCGGTCGAACCGGGCCGGAAGCGCCTCGTGGGCCACCACCACCGGTTCGGGCCAGCCCGCCTGGGCCGACTCGGCCGCCCACACCGGTACGCCGAAGACGTGGTCGATGTGCCCGTGGGAGTAGATCGCAGTGTTGAGCCGATCGTCTGTCCACGTCCGGAGCGTCTCGTGGACGCCCTCGGCCATGAATGAGCTGCCCGTGTCCACGAGGACCAGGCCGTCCTCGGTCGACACCGCCGACACGTTGGCGAACGAGGGGACGAAACAGACCCCATCGGCCACCTCGGCCAGCCCCGGTGAGGGACGGAGGGGGTGGACGTTGGTGGTGGAGATCTCGCCTGTCCAGAGCCGGTCGGCCGTCTCCAGCACATCGTGGGTTTCGGGCATCGATTCCCCTTTCGGACCTTCCGGAATCTACCCGGTTCAGGTGGACGGGGCCGGGGGGTGGGGGAGGCCGCCCGGGGCGTACGGAGGCCGGTGACCGCGGTCCTGTGGCCAATTGGTTTCCGAAGTTTTGTCCGCTCGGTATGCCATCTCCAAAAGTGATTGGCGACGGCTCCCCGACTTGCGAACGTGACGGCCGACAGCTCCCTCACGTCGAGGAGCCGGGGACCGGAGGGGAATGGCCTGGTGAGGACCCCTGGCCCGGAGCGAGGTGGGGACGCCATTTCGAAAAGTGATTGGCGACGGCTGGCCCGTCAACAGACCGGCCCACGACCAGGAGGGCCGCGCGGGCAGAAAATCAGCTGGTGCGATCCTTTGGATCTGCTGGCGAGGAGGTCACCGACCCGGCGATGCGTCCCGCCGTTCGGATCGTCTGTTTGATGCGGGCCCCAGCCAAAGGACCGTATTTTGCTGCCGCCCGCCGTCCCGAAACCGATGCCGCCCCGGCAGCGCGACCGGCCCGACGTGCAGACGGGTCCGGTGAGGCTGGGCCGCCCGATCCCGGGCGGGAGGAGTGGTGAGGCGACGAGGTGGACCGGGCGTCGACCACGGTGGCGGTGGTATCGATCACCTTGGCGTCCGGGCCTGAGCGAGCTGTTTGCCCGAGCCCGAGGGTCGGGGATGTCGACCGGGTGAGTGTGGCCAGTCGGATCAGGCCGATGGCCCCGAACTCGACGACGATGATCCCTTCGATGTCCGGGCGCAGGGCGGGAAGCACGGGCGCGACGGCAACCAGCACCCCAACCACCACGGCCAGGACCAAGTGGAGCGACTGGCTGCAGATGCGGGCGATGCCGAGGGGCCCATGGGCAGTGACAGCCAGGGCGAAGAAGGCGAGAGCACCCACCACCAGGAGTTCACCGTTGTTGACATGGATCGACGCGTCGGCGAAGACGACGGCGACTGCGATCTCGGTGGCCTGCAACACCCAGAACGGCAACCATCGACCACCGCGTCGCCCGGGTGTCGAATCTCCCTGCCCGGGCGCGGACCCTCTGGTCATCGAGGCGGCAAGGACCGGTTAGGACGAGGAGCCCGGGGACCCGTCGCCGTTGGTCTCGACGGTGACCGTGGTCTGAGCGGGGGGATTGACGGCGGCCGGCGGGACCGCCTGGGTCACCGCCGGGCTGGCTTTTCCGGCCTCTGTGCCGTCGGACGTCTCCGAGGCGCCCTCATCGAGCCCCTTCTTGAACTCCTTCTGGGCGGATCCGAGGGATCGGGCCAACTTGGGGATCTGACGGGAACCGAACAGAACCACCACAACTACAACCAGGACAATCAGTCCGTCTACGCCGTCGAGATTTGCAGGTAGGCCGAAATTCACGATGGTGTCTCCTTCTATCGGCTGTTGCCCACCAGGTTAGACCGGACCCTGACCGGGCGCATCGCAGCAAATATGGGGGTCCCGGGGGGAGCCATGACCCGGAGCGGCGGCGATCAGCCTGCCAGGAACACTCCCAGGCAGAGCGCGGCCACCGAGGCCAGGGCGCCGGTCGCTCCCCAGACGGCCAGTCCTCGACGGGTCGTGGCCTGCTGGTGGAGGTAGACGGCGGCTCCGGCGATACCCACGACCACGATCTTGACGATGAGAACGGTCTTCCAGGCGGTGCTGGCGTCGCCGAGGTTGAAGGACCCGACGTTCCAGAAGCCGGTCACCACCAACACTGCGTAAGCCGGCCACAGGAGGCGGCCGAACGCCTGGGCCACCTTCTTGGGCGCCTCCTCACCCAGCGATCGGATGGTGGGCAGAAGGCCGGCCACGGTGAACTGCCCGCCGACCCAGATGGTGGCAGCCAACACGTGGAGTATGAGGCGGAAGCCCCCGAGGCCCTCGGCGAGCGAAGGGACGTTGCCCGCCGATTGGGCGGCATGGCTCACGATGTGCATGGCCGGCGCGTCCCTCTCAAACGATCAGTCCCCGGTCCGTCGAGGTAGCCCACTAGACCGGGCCGCCTCGGTCCCGGGGAGCGGGGAGCCCCGCCGACGGGCCGGTGAACCCGGTGCGCCTACTTGCCCGACCAGTTGGGCTTGCGCTTTTCGGCGAAGGCGATGGGGCCCTCCATGGCATCGGCCGAACCGAACACCTCGGGGACGGCAGCGTTGTTGATTGCCCACCCTTCGGCGTCGGGCAGTTCGCCGGCGGTCTTCATGACCCGCTTGGACGCCCGGACGGCGAGGGGGGCGTTCTCGGCGATGACACCGGCCAGGGCCAGTGCCGACTCCATCAGCTTGTCCGCCGGCACCACCCGGTTGATCAGTCCGAGCTGCAGAGCCCGCTGGGCGTCGATCGGCTCGCCGGTCAGCGCCAACTCGAGAGCTATGGCCGGCGGGATCCTCTTGGGAAGCCGGATCAGTCCGCCGGCGCCGGCCATGAGCCCCCGCTTGACCTCGGGGATCCCGAATTTGGCCTCTTCGACGGCGACCACCAGATCGCAGGAGAGCATGATCTCGCATCCCCCGGCCAGGGCCGACCCGTTGACGGCGGCGATGAGGGGCTTGGAGAAGTCCCGCTGGGCGATGCCACCGAATCCGCCCTTGGCCCCCATGATGTCGGCAGCCTCGCCGGCGGCGAAGGCCTTCAGGTCCATGCCGGCGCTGAACGCCTTGTCCCCGGCACCGGTCACGATGACCACCCAGCACTCGTCGTCCGCCTCGAGTTCGTCGAACGCCTCGCTGAACGCCCGGGAGACGGCGCCGTTGATGGCGTTGCGAGCCTCGGGCCGGTTAATGGTGAGGACCTCGATGTGGCCCTGGCGTTGGCGAAGCAGTTCGGACATGGCGCTCTCCCGTGCAGTCAGTGAGTCAGTCAGTGGCCAGACGGTAGCGCGCCGGGCCGGGCTGGACCGCCACCGGTTCTCCCACCAAGGCGGGGACGTCGATCCCGCCGACGGCCTCGAGGGTCTCTTGGTCCGCGGCCGCCAGCGCCATGCGCCGTCCGTCCGGCAGCGTGGCGATCAGCGGCGCTGATTGCGGCACGCCCTCGCCGTCACGGACCACGGTGGCGCCGACCACCGTCGCCGCTGTGGCCTGGTCGACCTCGAGGGCGATCTCGACAGCCGAGTCGTCGATGATGGTCTGGTCGGCCGTGGTGTCACCCCGATGGAATCCCCCCGGCGGCGGCTCGGTCCCGTAGATGCCGACTGCGTGTTTGGTGATGTACCAGCTGAGCCCGGTGGCCAGGCCCAGTCGGGGACCGGACCCGCCGCCGTCGGCGGTCGATCCGGGGGTATCCGACGATCCCCGCAGGATGTCGGTGATGGTGGCGATGCCGTGGGTGGCGTAGTTGTTGCCCGGACCGCCGAAGTAGGGGAGTCCACCGGTGACGGTGAGCCCCCGCCCGTCGTCGCCGGCCAGTCCCAAGGCCGCGCAGGCCAGCTCGACGGCCGAGGGGAAGCACGAGTAGATATCGAGCACGCTGATGTCATCGATGCCGACGGTCCGGGGCGAACCTGCCGCAGCCGAGGCGGCTGCCAAGGCGGCCCGCCCCGCCGCCTCGATGCCGGGCGAACGACCGGGATCGGGCCGGGCCGTGGGGAATCTGACGTCGGCGGCTTCGGCTCCCGACCAGATGAACACGGACCGGTCGGCGACCCCGGCCCGCCGGGCGGCTCCCAGCGAGCAGACGATCAACGCCGCCCCTTGATCCGAGCCGAGGAAGGCGGTCATCAGCTTGGTATAGGGCTCGCTCACGATGCGGTTGTCCGGCGCCGGGGTGGCGATGGCGGTGGCGGTGCGGGCGGTTGGGAACCAGGCGTAGCGGTTGTCGGCGGCCACCCGGGTGAACGGCGCCAGCAGCAGGCCCATGGCTCGGCGGTGGTCGGCGGCGTTGTGCCCGGCCCGGGACGCCACCACGCTCTCGAAGAGTGCATAGACGTGGACCGGCAATTGGAACCCGATAGCCGATTCGGCCGGTCCGGCGCCGGGCCGATCGTCGCCCACGATCGGATCGGGCCGGAGGTGGGTGGCTCCCGGGTCCCGGGGAAGCCCCTCCGATCGGCGACCCCGGTAGGAGCGGATGGCCTCGGCTCCGGCGATGAGCGTCACGGCCAGCGAACCGTCGGCAATCTGGCTGGCGGCCCGGTTCACCAGCCATTGGGGTGTGCTGCCGCCGATGGTCGAGACTTCGGACCGGGCGCCAGCGGCGCCGATCCGGGTGGCCAGTTCGGTGGCCGGGGCAGGACCGACGGGAGTCATGATGTTGACCACCGAGACGCGTTCGATTTCCTGGCGTAGAGCCGGCACGTCGGCCAGAGCCGCCTCACACGCCCGTTCCATCAGATCCACCGGGGTCACCAACTCGGTGCGCTCGATGGACTGTCCCGACGCGATGACGACCGGAGTTCGCTCGGGATCGGGGGAGGAGTTGGTCATCGGAGGCGGGGATGGGCCGGATCGGCACCGGGCCGTCACCGGCTCGGCACCGGCGCGGTTCGGGGCGCAAGCTACCATCGCTGCCCGACAGGGGTCGATCGAGGTTGGAGCCGCGACACCCGAATCGGAGCGGGTGGCTCGGGCGCCCGAAGGAGAGGCGGGACGTTGTCCTCGCACGGAGAACCAGGGGACGGCGGTGGGGCCGGCGGCCGGGGGCTCGGCGAGAATTTCTTCTTCGGTGTAGCCACGGCCGGATATCAGGTGGAGGGCGGGTTCAACGGGCCGGCCGAACCGGCCAACAACTGGGTGGCCTGGGAGCAGGTCGGGCGGGTCGAACCCTCGGGACGGGCGGTGGGGTTCTGGGATCACCCAGAGGAGGTGCTGGACCGCGCTGCCGGCCTCGGGTGCAACAGCTTCCGGCTCAGCGTGGAGTGGGCGCGGCGTCTTCCCCGAAGCTGGCAGGACGGACGGGGCGGCCCTGGCCCGGTACTCCGACATCGTCGGTGGATGTCGCGAACGCGGCCTCGAACCCCTGGTGACCCTCCACCACTTCACCCACCCGGCGTGGCTGGGCGAGGACTTCTGGCTCCGACCCGATTCACCCCGACGGTTCCGTGGCTGGGCCGAGGTGATGGTGGACGCGCTGGGATCATCGGTCCGCCACTGGGTCACCATCAACGAGATCAACGTCCTGGCCATCGGATCGTGGCTGCTCGGGATGTTCCCACCCGGACGTCCCTTCTCCGTCGGGGATGCGGCAGTGGCCGTCGACAATCTGGTGGCGGCCCACGTGGCCGGGTACGAGGTGATCCACCGGGAGCGACCCGATGCCACCGTGACCACCAACAACAGCTGCCTGAGTGTGTACGAGCTCGACCGGATGCTCACCGACCTGGTACTGGCCCCCGGGGCCGGGGTCGATCCCGCCGACCTCGACCAGTGGATCACCGAGCGACGACGTCGTCACGACGCCGCCTTCCCGGCCCGGACCGGCGCCGAGCGCCTGCTTCGGAAACTGGCCGCCACCTGGTCCCCCTACGGCGCCCCCGGACGCGGTGCCATCGGCAAAGCCCGGGGGTATCGCTCCTCCCTGCCCCGGCGGGCGGTCGACGCCCTGTACGAGAGCCCACACCCATGTACCCTCGACGTGCTCGGCATCGATTTCTACGACCCGATTGTGTCGCACCACTTCCGGCTGCCCGGGCACCGAACAGCCGGGGGCCGGCACCCGATGCCGACCCGGGAGCTGTGGGACGACGTCCCGGATCCGGGCGGCCTTCTCCGTCGGCTCGAGGCCGAGCACGCCGCCGCGCCCGCCTTGCCGCTGTGGGTGGTCGAGAACGGGTTGTGCAACCGGGTCCGCAACAATCGATCGTTCCAGAGGCTGGACGGTAGGGACCGCCCTCGGTTTCTGCGGGAGAACATCGCCGCCGTGGTGGCCGCCGTCGACCGGGGGATTCCGGTGGCCGGGTACTGGCACTGGTCGTTGGTGGACAACTACGAATGGGGTTCGTACGAGCCGAGGTTCGGCCTGTTCGGTGTGGACCGCAATCACGGTGACGGTGGGGTGCGGTGGCTCGAGACCGACTCGTTGGGCGACGACGCCGCCGGCACCTATCGGAACATCATCGCCGGGCTCAGGACAGGGGACCGCTCAGTGCTCGGCCCCGGCACCACCGCCTGACCCGGCACCGAGCCCTGACCAGACAGCCAGGCCTGACCAGTGGCCGAGGCCGGGTCCGGTCGGGGTCAGCCCGATCCGAGCGACCCGATTCCGGCCAGCACCTTTTCGGCCTGATCGACGATTTGGGCGACCAGGCTGGCGGCGGGGATGAGGGTCTGGATGGCCCCCACCCCTTGTCCCGTCGGATAGCACTCGCGGTCGGTGTCGATGTCCCGTGTGTTCTCGCCGCCGCCGAGGTGAAAAGCGCCGTCCTCCATCGACCGGCCCAGCTGGGCCGGAAACGGCTGGAGCTCGGACGGATGTTCCTCGTAGAAGGTCGTGTAGTGGTTGCGCACCACCCGCATGGTCTTGCCCGAGTAGGCCCGGCTGATGGTGGTCCCGTCCTCACCTGTTCGCACCAGGGCGTCCTTGTAGCCGGCCACACTGCGGGCCTCGGGGGTGGCGATGAAACGGGTGCCGATCCACACCCCGTCGGCCCCCAGGGCCAGCGCCGCCGCCAGCCCTCTGCCGTCGAAGATGCCGCCGGCCGCCACCACCGGGATGTGGGTGCCCACGGCGTCGACGATCTGGGGCACCAGTGGCATGGTGGCGACCAGTCCGGTGTGGCCGCCCGCTTCGGTGCCCTGGGCCACGACGACGTCGCACCCGGCCTCCAGGGCCCGCCGGGCGTGGTCGACCTTTCCGCACATGTTGACCACCAGCACCTGATGGCGGTGGCACAGCTCGACCACTTCGGACGGGACCCCCAGCCCGGCCACGAACACCGTGGCGCCACCCTCGATGATCTGCTCGACTTGCCCGACCAGGTTTCCCGGCATGGCCGTCAGCAGGTCCACCCCGAACGGCTTGTCGGTCCCCGCCCGCACGTGGGCGATCTCGGCCACCATCCGATCCGCGCTCATGGTCGAGGCGCCGAGGCAGCCGAACCCTCCGGCCTCGGACACCGCGGTGACCAGGGGCGCATACGAGACCCCCCCCATGCCGGCCAGCATGACCGGGTGCTCGACCCCCAGGATCTCGGTGAGCCTTGTCTTCATCGGTTCCTCCTCGGATGGGCTCCGGGAGGCACCCTAGGTGGTGCTGGCCGGTCCCGGACCAGATTCGCCGGGCCGCGGCACCCGCGACGGCGGCCCCGGCGGAGGCCAGGGGAGGGGCGGTACCGTCGTCGGCTCCGGCGAGGGCTGGGTGGCCCGCACCGGCTGACGGGCCGGGTGTCGGGCCGAATGGCGTCCGCCCCGGCGCTTCGAGTGTCCGGGCGGGCGCCGGGCCGGTGGGGCACCCCGGTCGGGACCGTCCGGCTCGACCGGCGCCGCGCTGGAGACGAAGTCGCGTTGGCGGACCAGAAAGAAGGACCCGACCGCTCCGACCAGGGCGATGCCCAGCGCGATCTCCATCAGGTGGTTGAACGTCGACGTAAATCCGATCCGGTACGCCTCGATCAGGGTGTTCCGGGTCGGGCCGGCGGGGTACGCGGCCGCCGCCGCCCGCACGTCGCCCCCGGCGATGGCCGCCGACAGGTGGGATCCACCGCGGGCCAGGATGGCCCGGCCGGTGGCGGTCTGGCCCAGGGCGTGCACCGTGTTGGGCCGGATCTGACGGAGGAACACGGCACCCAGTCCGGCGATGCCGGTGGCGATACCCACCTGACGGAAGGTGCTCGACGACCCCGAGGCCATGCCGCTCCGCTCGGCGGGCACCACCGCCACGGTGGCCGAGGCCAGGACCGGATTGATGATGCCGATGCCGATGCCGGCCAGGATGAACCCCGGCAGCAGTACCGTCCATGTCGAGTCGGCTTGCACGTGGTCGGACAGAGCACACCCGAAGGCGATGAGCGCGAGCCCGAGGCCCAACAGATAGCGGGACTGGACCATCACGCTCAGCTTGCCGCTGAAGGGTGCCACCGCGAATGCCAGCACGGTGATGGGGAGGAAGCGGAGCCCGGCCGCGAACGGACCGTACCCGAGGACCTCTTGGAGGTAGAGGGTGAGGTAGAGGAACATGGCGAAGATGGACGCCGAAATGGCAAAGGCGGCCAGTGAGACACCGGCCATGGCCGGTCGCTTGAACAGCGACAGGTCGAGCATCGGATCGCTCTGGATCCATTCGGCCACCAAGAAGACCACCATGAAACCGGCCGAGCCGATGAGCAGCCCGACGATGGTGGGACTGCTCCACCCCTCGGCGTTCCCCTGCACCAGGGCGTAGACGAGCATGAAGAGTGATGCCGAGAATGTGATGAAGCCGGCCCAGTCGACGCGCCGGGTGGTGGACTCCCTCGAGTCCTGCACCTTGGCCAGGGTGATCACGATGGCCACGACACCGACCGGCAGATTGATGAAGAAGATCCACCGCCACCCGATGCCGCTGGTGATGGCGCCCCCGACCAGAGGCCCGATGGCGACGGCGCCGCCGATCACGGCGCCATAGATCCCGAAGGCGGTGCCCCGTTCCTTGCCCGAGAACGCCTGGGCGATCAGGGCCAGTGACGTCGCGAACATGATGGCGCCCCCGACGCCCTGGACCCCCCGTGACAGATCGAGCATGAGAGAGGACGTGGACATCCCGCACAGCAGGGACGACACGGTGAAGATGATCAATCCGGCGGTGTAGAGCCGGCGGCGGCCGGTCATGTCGCCGACGACCCCGGCGGTGAGAAGGAAGGCGGCCAGAGTCAGCGCATAGGCGTCGATCACCCACTGGAGCTCGGCAAAGGAGGAGTGCAGCGATTGCTGGATGTCGGGCAGGGCCACGTTGACCACAGTGATGTCCAACAGCAGCATGAAGATGCCCAGGCACACGGCGGCGAGCGTCCACCATCTCCTGTTCGTCTCCCCGCCGGCGGCACTCCCGTCCATCCCCAAACCGTAGGGCGGATTGGTGCTCGACGGTGGTGACCACCCCACCAGTCCGGGGAGGGCCGCCACCAGGCCCAGCTGGGGCTACCGATCCGGTCCCACCGCCGGGTTCAGGCCCGGTTCAGGTGATGTCGCGGCGGGTGAGTATGACCGATCCGATGATGGCGAAGACCAACCCGTAGCCCAGCATGAGCAGGGTGCCCTCCCACCAGTTGAACAGGCCGAAGGTGGAGCCCTGACCCCGGGTCAGATTGGAGGCCGCGGTGGCGGCACCGGTCGGCACCCACCGGGCCGCCCCGTGGACCAGGCTGACCAGGATTCCCTCGAGGATGATGAACCAGCCCAGGGTCACGATGATGGCCGCCACCTGGTTGGTCAGCACCGAGCCGACACCCACCCCCAAGATGGCGAACAGGGCGAACACCAGGATCATCCCGGGGGCGACCGAAGGGAGCTGGCCGGCCAGGGAGGAGAACGAGCCGCCCTGGGCGGCCAAGGCGATCCCACCCCCGATGAAGGTGGCCACCAGAATGATCACCGCCAGCCCGGCCCCGAGAACGGCGGCCGAGACCAGCTTGGCCCCGACGAACCGGGGCCGCTTGGGCAGCACCAGAAAGGTGGTGGTGACCGTCTTGTGGCGGAACTCGGTGGTCAGGATGAGCACGCCGAGCAAGAGGGCGAACAGGTAGCCCTCGAAGCCGGCGCCGAGCAGGTTCCTCAGCTGTTGGGCGGTGTGGGGGTAGTTGGGCGAACCGAACGAGTTGACGACGCCGTTGTTGTTGCCTCCGCCGGTTTGGCCGTGGCTCGTGAAGTACACCAGGATCAACAGCGCGTCGATGAGCAGAGCGATCCCGCCGAGCACCCAGGGGACCGCGGTGGTTCGCATCTTCAGCCACTCCGAGCGGATGCTGGCGATCATGAGGGGGTCCCCTGGGTAGTGGAGGGGGCGGGGCCGACCGTGCCGCCGAACTCACCCGGTTCACCGGGGCCGGGCGCACCGGGCACGCTGGCGTCGAAACCATGGGTGAGGGTGAGGAAGACGTCCTCGAGGCTGCCTCGTTCGTAGGCCAACTCGTACAGGACGATCTGGTTCTGGGCCGCCCAGGGTCCGAACCATTCAGGAGTGGCTCCGTCGATGACCAGGGTGTCGGGGGACACCATCCGGTACCCGACCGGGATGGCCCCGAGGAGGGCGGTGAGCCGTCCGAGCTCCGGCGACCGGATGCGCATCCCGGTGGTGGTCCCGGCCCTGGTGGCCAGCTCCGCCAGTGTGGTCTGGAGCACCAGTTGCCCGTGCGACACGATCACCACGTCGTCGACGGTCTCTTCCATCTCCGACAGCAGGTGGGACGAGACCAGCACCGCGTGGCCGATGGAGGCCTGGTGACGGATGAAGGTCCGGAGCCACTGGATGCCCTGGGGGTCGAGTCCGTTCGAGGGCTCGTCCAGGATGAGGATCTCGGGATCGCCGAGGAGGGCGGTGGCCAGTTGCAGGCGTTGGCGCATGCCGAGGGAGAACTTGCCGACCCGGCGTCGGGCCACGTCGGTGAGACCGACCTGGGCCAGCGTCTCGTCGACCCGGGACAGGGGGATGCCGGCGCCGATGGCCACCGCCTTCAGGTGGTCCTCCGCCCGTCGGGTCGGATGGAAACTCGTCGCTTCGAGCACGGCCCCGACGTGGTGGATGGGATGGTCCAGGTCGACGTAGCGGCGACCGCCGAAGGTGGCTGTCCCCTCGGTGATCGACACCAGTCCGAGCAGCATCCGCAGGGTGGTCGTCTTGCCGGACCCGTTGGGACCGAGGAAGCCGGTCACCCGGCCCTCTTCGACTTCGAAGGTCAGGCCGTTGACGGCATGCACCGGGCCGAAGTGCTTGGAGAGTTCGTGCACTTCGATCGCCGAGGCCATGCTAGAAGGTAGCCCGCTCTCCCCAGCAAGAGCGGCGCATGGCGCCCGCGTTCAGACCTGGGCGTAGATGTCGGCCGGCAGGAGCAGGCCGATTGCCACCACGAGTTCGTCGTGGACCCGGACCATGTTGCTCCACCCGTTCACCCACCCGACCAGAGCGGAATACCAGACGTGACCGAGGATGCGGGCCCGGTCACCCAGATCGGGAGGGTGGGGGTCGCCGATGGCCCGGGTGATGATCCGCTCCATCAGCACCGATACCTGTTGCTGGCACTCGACCGCGGCCGGGTCGGGTGAGGCGAGCGCGGTGAACACCGCCCCGACCAGCTGGGGCTGGCGCCCCATGGCCCGCAGGGCCCGATCCAGGGCGTCGATGACCCGCTCGGCTGCCGACTCGCCCTGGGCCGGGTGCTGGGCCAGCCGGGTGTCGAGCTGCTCGACCCAGTGGACGAGGGCGGCGGCCAACAGATGGTCCTTGCTGGTGAAGTACCGGTAGACGGTGCCCATGGCCACATCGGCGCGGGCGGCGACGTCACGCATCTGTACCGCTTCGTAGCCGCCGTCGAGCCCGAGTGACATGGCGGCGTCCACCACCCGCTGACGACGGGCCTGCTGGGCGCGGGTCGAGAGTCCGTGGCACCGGATGGTTCGCCATGGAGGATTACCCTACTCGCCAGGGATTTCTGGCTCATCTCCCATCGTCGGCCGGCCGGTCCGGTCCCGACCCACCGGGCCGGGTCGGAAATCCCGGCCCCGACCCCGTCGCACCGACCGTCGGTACGATGGTGGCCCATGGCCCTGTCCGACGATCCGTCGCTGATCGCCACCACCGACGGCCGGGTGCCCGGACGGCGGGGGCGGGCCACCCGCCAGCGGCTGCTGGAGTGCACCGCCGGCTGCTGGTGGCCACCCCGTGGCGGTCGATCAAGGTCATCGATATCGCCCGTCGGGCCGGCACGTCGCCCGCCACCTTCTACCAGTACTTCGAGAACGTCGAGGCGGTCATCACCGTCCTGGCCGAGGAGCTCGTCGAGGGGGCCGGGGTGCTGGGCGGCCTGGTGGACGGTGACTGGTCGGAGGAAGCCAGTTGGTCCACGGCGGTGGCCGTGGTCGAAGGGTTCATGGACTACTGGGAGCGAAATCGGGCCGTGTTCCGGGTGGTCGAGCTGACCACGGTCGAGGGTGATCTCCGGTTCCAGGGGCTTCGGGTCCGCGCCCTCAACGCCGTGACCGTCACCCTGGCCCGGGTGATCTCCACCAACAGCGACGGGTCCGGGTCACCGGCGGGAGCGGACCCCATGGCCGCCGCCGGCACCCTCATCGCCATGATGGCCCAGGTGGCGGGCCACCGCTACGGATTCGAGTTCTGGGGCATCCGGACGGCATCCCTGGTGGACAGCCAGGCCCGGTTGCTCCACTGGTCGGTGACGGGCCGACCGGTGCCGGACGGGGTCAGTGTCGCCGGTGCCAAGGGACCACCACCCCGCACCGGGCCGGTGGTGGGCGGGGGAGCGGCGTCAGCCCGCACCGCCGAGCTGAAGGCGGCCACGGCCAAGGCCCGGGCGGCCAGGTCCCAGCCGAAGGACTGACCCGGGCCCAAGCCGGGCGGTCGCCCGGCGCTCGCGGCTGCCGGCACGCCGGGACACCGGCACGGGTTATCGCAGCGCCACCGGGTTGACCGGGGAGCCCAGGGCGTTGGTGAAGGGCAGCGGCGTGGCATCGAGCAGGAACTCGTAGCGGCCGTCGGCCGCGCAGGCATCGGCCAGCTCGTCGAGGAACCAGTTCTGCCCCTGGGTCATCCCCATCTCCACCAGGTGGAGGAGGTGGACCGGCAGATAGAGGTCGGGGTCCTCGCACGGGTAGACCTCCAGCACCATGGTGTCGGTGGCCACCGCCGCCACGTCGTGATCGTGGAACCACTCGGCGGTGGCCATGGTCAGCCCCGGCGTGGGCCAGGTGTAGGCCACCAGGTCCCGCTGCGGGTCGGCGCCTCCCAGTGCCGGGGCGCCCGGGCAGGGCCAGGTGGGCGGTTTGGCCGGTGCGCACCAGCACCACGTCCCCGGGCTCGACGGTGATGCGGCCGAAGTCGCAGGCATCGTCCAGGTCGTCGGGGGTGATCGGGTAGCCCGGCTCGAGCAGCTCCATGCCCTTGGTCCGGGGCAGGTCGAGCAGGACGCCCCGCGACACCAGCGATCGGACCAGGTGGATCCCGAGCCGGCCGGCGCCCGCCTCGGTGACCGCTGAGGCCGGGAATCCGTTGTAGAGGCGCCCGCCGTCCGGGCCGGCTCCGTAGGACACGTGGGCCAGGCCGTCCCAGTGGGTGGCGCACTGGAGGGCCAAGGTCACCACGTCCTCGGAGGAGGCGATCCACTCGGGGTCGGGGCTGACGGGCTCGTTGACGGCGATCATGGTCCGGGTGGGGTTGACCCGCCCGGGAACGAAGCCCACCTGGATCCCCTCCTCGGCCGAAAGGGGCAGGCCGAGGCCGTAGGCCGTCCCCTTCCACCACGGCGGCGGCGCCCCGCAGCCGGGCCGCCTCGTCGATCAGGTTCAGCGTGCCTATCTCGTCGTCGGGCCCCCAGCGGCCCCAGTTGGACACCCGGGCCGCCAACGTGGCGAACGACGAGGGAATCGACGGCGGAACAGGCACGGGCATCGGACCTGTTGTAGCCCAATCGGGCAACAGTTTTCGGCCGTTCGCTGCCGATAGTTCCCCCGAGGGGTCTCGAGAGCCAATGCCACCGATCCGCGCCGGAATGGCCCGATCGTGGCCCTGACATGAGGGAACGACTGCTGTGCAAGACCATCAGACCAGCCATACTCCCGAGTCGAACAGCCGGCTGATCCGGGCCCGACCGTGCGGCTCGGACAGCTCCGGGCCGGAAGGCACCGACGGTGGTAGCCATCGCCGTTCTCGTGGTGGTGGCCGGCCTGGTGTCCGGGTGTCGGTGGCAACCCAGACAGCGCTCCGCCGCCGCCATCATCCCCACCACCGTGGCCGGGGTCCAGTCGCTCTACGCCCAGGACCTGGTGGCCCGCATCAACGCCGAACGGGCGGCCCGCAGCTCGCGGCGCGTCCCCGATCCCCGAGCTTCGGTCGACCCGGCCTTCAGGCCGACGCCCAGGCCTGGTCGGCGCAGATCGCCGCCACCGGCGTGGTGTCCGACCCCACGCTGACCGCCTGCACCGGCGTGGCCGCCGGAGCGGTCTGCCCTCTGGCCGCCAACTCGGGCGACACCGGGACGGGTTCTGGCCCGGGGACGGCTCCGACGGGATGGACAACGACTACATGGCGTCGGCCCCCCACCGCCAGAACGAGCTCGAGGCCGCCTACACCTCGGTCGGGGTCGGAGTGACCTGCGCCGACAACCAGGCGTGCACGGTCGAGGTGTTCGGCTACGCCTACGGCCGACTACCCCTCGGCCAATGCCCGCCAGGTCGCCCAGGACGACGTGGCCGGGCAGCCGGTCGCGGCCGACCCCGCTGGTGGCCGGCACCCAGACCGGCGACCCGGTCTACTGCCCGGGCCAGACCGTCGGGCCCGGGCGGCCAGGTCACCGCCACCGGTGGCCAGTACCCCTACCCCTATGCGGTCGCCGGCCGTGCCCGGTGAGCCCAACGGCGCCGTCGTCGTCGCCGGCGGTCGGCATGGCCGCCACCAAGGACGGCAACGGCTACTGGGTGGCCCGGGCCGACGGCGCGATCGCCACCCACGGCGATGCCGTCAACTACGGCTCGATGGCCGGCGTCGCCGCTGAACGCGCCCGATCACCCACATCGTGGCCACCCCGGACGGCGGGGCTACTGGTTGGTGGCCGCCGACGGCGGCATCTTCACCTTCGGCGACGCCCGGTTCTACGGCTCGATGGGCGGGCAGACAGTTGAACGCTCCGGTGGTGGACCTGGCCCCGACCTCCGACGGCAACGGCTACTGGCTGGTGGCCAGCGACGGCGGCATCTTCGCCTTCGGCGACGCCGCCTTCCAAGGATCGATGGGCGGCCACCCCCTGAACGAACCGGTGGTCGGGATGGCCGCCGACAACGCCACCGGCGGCTACTGGCTGGTGGCCAGCGACGGCGGCATCTTCGCCTTCGGCGCCCCGTTCTTCGGTTCCACCGGCGGCCACGCACCTGAACCAGCCGGTCAACGGCATGGCCGCCACCGCCGACGGCGAGGGCTACTGGTTCGTCGCCAGTGACGGCGGCATCTTCTCCTTCGGCGAGCGCCCGGTTCCACGGCAGCACCGGCGGGATCCGGCTCAACGCCCCGGTGGTGGGCATGAGCGACGATCCGGCCACCGGCGGCTACTGGCTGGTGGCCAGCGACGGCGGCATCTTCACCTTCGGCGGGGCCCCGTTCCTCGGCGCCGGCTGAGCCGGCCGGTCGCCGAGCCGGGCGAGTGCGCCGGCCGGCTCAGCCGGACCAGATGATCGACTGCAGCTCCGAGTAGGCCTCGAGGCTGTAGTCCCCTCCGTCCCGGCCGATGCCACTCATCTTGAACCCGCCGAAGGGCGCATCCATGTTGCGCTGGGCGGTGTTGATGCCGACATGGCCGGCCCGGAGCTGTTTGGCCACCCGGAAGGCCCTGGCCGTGTCGCCGGAGAAGACGTAGTCGTAGAGACCGAACTCGGTGTCGTTGGCGATGGCGACTGCCCTCGTCCTCGTCGTCGAAGGGGATGGCCACCACCACCGGGCCGAAGATCTCCTCCCGGGCCACCGTGATGTCGTTGGATCCGGTGACCAGGGTGGGCTCGACGTAGTACCCGGTCTCGAGATGGTCGGGACGCCCACCTCCGACCACGATCTCGCCCTGCTGGCGACCGGTTTCGATGTGGTCGAGGACCCGCTGGCGCTGGGCGGCGGAGATCAGCGGACCGACCACGGTCTCCTTTTCGGTGGGATCGCCCACCTTCAGGTAGCCGGCGAACTGCGAGAGCCCGGCCACCACCTGGTCGAAGATGCTGCGGTGGACCACGGCCCGGGTGGGGGCCGTGCAGATCTGGCCGGAGTGGAAGGCCCAGGTCGACCCGATGGCGGTGACCACCGACTTGATGTCGGCGTCCTCGAACACCACGGCCGCCCCCTTGCCGCCCAGTTCCATCAGCATCCGCTTCATGGTCGGGGCTCCGGCGGCGGCGATCCGCTGGCCGACCGCCGTCGACCCGGTGAAGGACACCATGTCGACCTCGGGGGAGGTGGTCAGCACCGACGCCGGCTCGGGATCTGCCGAGTTGATCAGGTTGACCACGCCGGGCGGGAATCCGACCTCTTCGAGGACGCGGGCCAGCTCGACGATGGCCAGGGGATCCTGGGGGGCCGGCTTCATGATCACCGTGTTGCCCATGGCCAGAGCCGGGGCCACCTTGCCGGCCATGTTGGTCAGCGGGAAGTTGTAGCTGGCGATGGCGGCCACGACGCCGACCGGCTGGCGGTAGGCGAAGGCGCTGATCAGGCCGCCGGGGGCGAGAGGCGTGGCCGAGGTGGCGATCGGGGGCAGCATCGACTCCTGCACGTGGCGGATGTCCCTCGAGAATCGGTCGAACCGGTCGGCGCACACCGGAACCTGCATGCGGGACCCCACCGAGGCGGTGGCGCCGGTCTCGGCGATGACCAGGGGGACCAGCTCGTCGTTCTTGGCCCGGATGGCGGCGCTGGCCGCCTTGAGCAGGGCTCAGGCGCTCCTCCACCGGCGTTGCCGCCCAGCCCGGGAAAGCTTCGCGGGCGGCGGCGGCGGCGTCCTCGGCGTCCCCGGTCGAGGCGTTGGGGGCCTTGCCGACCGGCTCCTCGGTGGCGGGGTTGATGATGTCGTAGGTCCCGTTGCCGGCTTCGACCCACTTCCCCCCGATGAGTAGCTGGGTTTCGTCCTTGGTGACTCTGAGCTCCCATGGTGGGTCCCCTTTCGTAGCCTTCGTGGCCTTGCCAGTGTGCGGACCGCCCCGGGTCCGGTGAAGATGCGGGCCGGCCGGGTCTCGGCCCGGGCGGTGCTGGCGGTGGGGCCGGAGCGGATCTGACGACTCGTCAGCAGTGTATGTCGTCGGCCCTGGGTGGCGTCGACAGTTGGGTCGGGCGTGTCAGGCCGGCGTCAACCGGCCGGGTCGACCGTCGCCGTGTCCCGTCCGGACTTGAGCAGGCGGCCCGGGAGGTTGCCGGTGGGCTTGCCGTCGGCGATGGTCTCGATCCCGTTCACCAGTACCCGGACCACGCCGGTGGCATCGGCGATCAGGCGCGGACTGCCCCCGGGAAGGTCGTTCACCAGCGTGGCCGGCTCGGAGCCGACCGTCTCGGGATCGAAGACGAACAAGTCGGCCGCCAGTCCCTCGGCCACCCGGCCCCGGTCCTGGAGTCCGAACAGCTCGGCGGGGTCCTCGGTCATCAGTTGGATGGCCCGCTCCAGGGGAACCAACTTCCGCTTGCGCAGGCAATCGCCGAGGAACGAGGTCGGGTAATTCGATCCGCACATGCGGTCCAGATGGGCACCGGCGTCCGATCCGCCCACCATGGCCCCCGGGTTGTCCCACACGTCGACCCGGGCCTGCCACGAGGCGTCGTCGCCGTCCGAGGCCTTGGGCCACAGCACGGTGCGCAGGTCGTCGGCGATGACCAGGTCGAGCAACGCGTCGAAGGGCTCTTTGCCCTGCTCTTCTGCGATCGATCCGACGTCGCGCCAGCTCAGGCCGTCGTTCTGCGGTGAGTAGGTGTCGCCGATGATGTAGTTGGCCCAGTGGGAGAGGCGGCGGAACACCCCGGCCTGCTCGGAGTGGGCCACCTCGTCGAGCCGGGCCCGGACGGCGGGGTCGCGCAGCTTCTCGATGCGTTCCTCGGCGGGCAGGCCCATCACGTCGCCCCAACCGGGAATGAGAAACAGGGCGCAGTGGGTCCGGAAGCTCATGTTCATCGGCACCAAGGTGGGCATGGTCAGCGCCACGATGCGGCCTCCCTGCTCGGCGGCTCGGGCCGACGCCTCGAGCTGGCGGGCCGTCTTGTCCGGGGTGCGGGAGTCGACGGTGAGCAGGTTCCAGTTGAGGGGCCGGTGGGCGGTGGTGGTCATGGCCACCATCAGGTCGATCTCGTCGTCGGAGAACGTGTCGAGGCAGCCGTTGGTGATGTACTCGAGGGTGGTGCCGGGGTGGTCCCGCACCACCTCGCAGAAGGCCAGCATCTCCCGACGATCGGCATTGCGGGAGGAGATGGGATTGCCGTCCCCGTCCGAGTGGGTGCGGGACTGGGACGACGAGAAACCCAGGCCACCGGCCTCGATCGACTCGGCCAGCAGCCGGCTCATCTCGGCGATCTCATCGTCGGAGGCCACCTCGGCTCCGCGTTCGGGTCCCATGACCCAACGGCGCAGGGCGCAGTGCCCCACCAGAAATCCGGCGTTGACCCCCAGGTTCCCCTCGAGCTTGCCCAGGTAGTCGCCGAAGCTCGTCCAGTCCCACGGCAGGCCGTTCTCGAGGGCCACCAGCGGCATGCCCTCGACCTTGGCCATCATGCGGCGGATGTAGTCGTGATCCTCGGCCTTGATGGGGGCCAGGGTGAACCCGCAGTTGCCCCCGATCACCGTGGTGACCCCGTGCAGGTTGGACGGGGAGGCGGTCGGGTCCCAGAACAGCTGGGCGTCGTAGTGGGTGTGGGGGTCGATGATGCCGGGGGCGACGACCAGGCCTTCGGCATCGAACTCGGTGGTGCCCGCCTCGTCGACCTGGCCGACAGCCACGATCTTCCCGTCGCGGATGCCGACGTCGGCGCGCCGTCCGGGGGCGCCGGTGCCGTCCACGACCAGGCCGTTGCGGATCACATAGTCGAGCATGGTGGTGTTCCTTCCCAGGGCGCATCCGGCCACAGAACTGACAGACCGTCAGTTTACGGTACCCTGTCGACCCGGTGCTTTGCGGCTGCGAGATGGCGCGCCGGTCCGGCCAGAGGGGCTCCTCCCGCGATGGTAATTTCCCGGGATCCACCAATCCTGGTTCCAGAACCACCTGCTCCCCGCGGTCGTGCTCCTGCTCGGGGCCGCCCTCCTCGTCCGCTTCGCCCACTGGGTGGCGGCGCGTCGACGTACCTGGATCGATCGGCAGATCCGTGTCCAAATCGAATCCGGAGGGTCGGCCTCCGAGGGCCTGAAGCGGTCACGGGCAGTGAGCGAGGCCATCGAATGGGCGGTGGTAGCCCTCGTCTCGTTCATCGCTGCCATTCTCGCCCTCGACCGGCTGGGGATCCCGCTCACCACCCTGGTGGCTCCGGCCACCGTGATCGGTATCGGGCTGGGGTTCGGTGCCCAGCAGATGGTCGGCGACCTGCTGGCCGGGTTCTTCCTGTTCACCGAGCACCAGTTCGCCTTCGGGGACGTGATCCGGCTGTCGGTGCCGGGACAGCCCACCGGGATCACCGGGACGGTCGAGGAACTGACCCTTCGGGTGACCAAGGTGCGCACCGCCCAGGGCGAACTGGTGGTCGTCCCGAACAGCGCCCTGCGCCAGGTGACCAACCTGTCCAAGGACTGGTCCCGGGCCGTCATCGACATCCCGGTGTCGGTCACCGAGGACCTCCAATACGTCACCGGCCTGTTGCGGGACATGATCACCGCCATGGCCGCCGATCCGGAGTGGAAGGGACTGCTCCTCGGTGAGCCGGTGGTGGCCGGGGTGGAGACGATCGATGTCGGCTACGTGCAGCTCCGGCTCATCGCCCGCACGCTGCCGGGACGGCAGTTCGAGGTGGCGAGGGAGATCCGGCTGCGGGCCGCCACCACGCTGCGCTCGGCCGGTGTCAGTTCTCCGTCGATGGACGGGAGCGCCTGATGGCCGACCAGAGTGGGAACGACAGCCCGGACGACTCGGCCGACTCGGGCGGCGCGGGGAACGACGACTTGCCGACCGCGCCCGTGGCCGCCACGCCGGGGTCGAAGCCGGGGGCCGGTGACGCGCCGACCGTGCCCGTGGCCGCCACGGCGGGGTCGGAGCCGGGAGCCGGTGACGCGCCGACCATGGCCATGCCGGCCACGCCGGGGTCGGAGCCTGGGGCCGGTGACGGCCCGCCCGGGAAGGAGGCCGAGCACAGCCCGCTGGTGGGGTTCATGTCCGTACCCCTCCACCGGCGTTTTCCCATTCGTCGATCCACCTTCTTGATGGCCGTGGCCTTCATCGGGCTCGCCGTCCTCCTCTACTTCAATCCGGCCCAGAGTGCGTCGGGTTCGGGGGCGGTCGTGCACACCGCGGACGGCGACTACTTCCTTCCTGGCGCGGTCAAGCTGGCGTCGTCCACCACCACCACCACCTCGACGTCGACCACGACCACGACCACCACCCGACCCGTGTCGACCACGACCACGACCACCACCCGTCCCGAGTCGACCACGACCACACGTCCGCTGTCGACGACGACCACGACCTACCCGTACTCGACCACCACGACCACCAACGGTGGATCGGGCTCGGCCACCACGACCACCACCGCCCGGGGGGTCGGCGCAACCGGCGCGACCACCACTACCACCACCACCAACGCCGGTCCCTGAAACCGGCCTGGCGCCGGTCCGGTGACGGGCGCGGAGCCGACCCGGGGCTGATCAGTGGTCGACGAGCGGGATGACCTCGGTACCGAATGCCTCGATCTGGTCGCAGAGCTCCCCGACCGATCGCGAGGGGAAGCGGACCTGGACCTGACCGACGCCGGCGTCTCGGAACGGGCGCAGGTATTCGGCCACCTGTTCGCCCGGGCCGGCCACCGTCCCGGGTGGGAGCTTCAGCCCGGCCGGGGGAGTGCCGACGTGGAGGGCGTTGGAGATCCCTCCGATGTCGAGGGGGGCACCGGCGCGGTACTCCTCTCGCATCGTGGCCAGTTGGGCCAAGAGCTCGACGTTCGGCCCGACCGTCTGGGGCAGCCATCCATCGGCGAACCGGGCCGTGCGCCGGAGGGCGGCGGGAGAGGAGCCGCCGATCCAGATGGCCGGGCGGGGCGACTGCACCGGGCGGGGCTTGAGGCCGAGTCCCGATGCCTTCCACGTCGGGCCGTTGAGCTCCGGATACTCGTCGACCAACGCCGCGGCCAGATCGGCGATGGCCTCGTCGGTCACCGGGCCCCGGTGCTCGAAGGCCGGCCCCATCTGATCGAACTCCTCGGTCACGTGGCCGGCGCCCACCCCGCAGATCACCCGTCCCCGGGACAAGGTGTCGACGGTGGCGAACTCCTTGGCCGCCCGAAGGGGATGGCGCAGGGCCACCACGTAGATGTGGGAGAGCAACCGGATCTCGGTGGTGAGGGCGGCCAGCCAGCCCAGCGTGGCGATGGTGTCGTACCAGACGGTGCTCATGGCGCCGGCCAGCCGCTCGGGGATGAACGTGTGGTCACAGACCCCGACGTAGAAGAATCCGGCCCGCTCACAGGCCAGGGCCACGGCCGCCAACTCGTCCGGTCCGGCCGCCGCCTCCCAGGCCTGGGCGTAGATGGTCGACTGGGACTGGACGGGGAGCTGCATCCCGAAGACGGTGCGGTCCGCCGGCAGCACCGTGACGACGTCGGCCGGCGGGGGGATGGGGGAAGTGCTCACCAGATCACCCTAGGCCCGGTCGCCGATTACCCGTGGGCCACGGGTTGGCCCGGGGATGTCTCCGGCGTCGAGGCCAACGACTGGGCCAAGGCTTCGGCCAGGTCGTCGTCGGTACCGAACTGGAGGGCGAGCACCCGGGCCCGCTTGTAGGCCAGATGGGCGGGAATCTCCCAGGTGAACCCCATGCCGCCGTGGACCTGGATGCACGAACGACCGTTGGTGACCGCCGCCTCGTCGGCCAGCAATTTGGCTCCGGCCGCCGCCATCTCGGCGTCGCCGACGTCGGGCTGGTCGACGGTGACGGCGGCGGCGTGCACGGCACAACGGGCCAGCTCGGTGCGGACCGCCATGTCCGCGCACAGGTGCTTCACCGCCTGGAACCCGCCGATCGGGCGACCGAACTGGCGGCGCTGCTTGGCGTACTCGACGGCGAGCTCGGTGGTCCAGGCCGCCGATCCGACCTGGAGCGCGGCCGTCAGGACCGCACCGTCGCGACGCCACCACGCTGCGATCTCGGGTCCGGCCACCGGGGTGCCTCTCCGGTATCCGGGGCACGGACCACACGGGGGTCAACGGGTCCATAGGGCGGGACCGCGCGGGTGGCGTCAATGGATCGGGGATCCACCGCGGCCACCCCCTCGTCCGACAGGACCAACAAGACATCGAGGTCGTCGAGGTGTTCGATCACCACCGGCATGGCCGAGCCGGCGCTTCCGTTCGGATCGGTCTCGACCAGGCCCACCACCACCGAACCGTCGTCGGCACCGTCGATGAGCCCGGCGGCCAGATGAGAGGCGACCAGGGGGCCGGGGACGAGGGCGCGGCCCAACTCCTCGAACACCAGTGCCGCCTCGGCCAGTCCGAGGCCGACCCCACCGGCCGCTTCGGCCAGGCACAGGTTGAACACACCGGCTTCCCCCAGCGTCTGCCAGCCCTGGCGGTCGATCGACCCGGTCGGATCCCTCGAAGGAGCGAAGGTGGTCGAGGGTGAACTCGCCCTCGAGCAGGCGTCGCACCCCGGCGGCCAGATCGCCCTGGAACTCGGTGGGTTCAAAGTCCATGGTCGGTCGCCTTGCCTGGCTCTGGCCCTAGGCCGCCGGGGCGGCCGGGTCCCGGGACGGGGGGGCGGCCGGGACCGGCTCCTTCGGAAGCCCGAGGATCCGTTCGCCGACGATGTTGCGTTGGATCTGGGATGTGCCGGCGGCGATGGTCAACGAGATGCCCCGCAGCCAGTCCTCCACCATGGTCTGCGAGGGGAGGGCCCGGCCGTCGGTGCCCCGCAGGTCATCGGCGGCCAGGCCGGCCCGCCCCAGCAAGGACAGAGAGAACTCTCCCAGCTTGGTGCGGGTCTCGGTGTAGGCCAGCTTGAAGAACGTGCCACCGATTCCGGGCACGCCGGTTCGGGCCGCCTGGGTCACGTTGCGCTTGGTCAGCGCGGTGAGGGCGTCGAGCTCGGCCCGCAGGTGGCCGGCCTGGCGTCGGACTCCGGGATCGGACCATGCCCCGGTGCGTCGGGCCAGTGTCACCGTGGCCGCCAGGAGCTCGATGGCCTCCAGCAGGTCCCCGACGAAGGCGGTGCCCCGTTCGAAGCTGAGCGTGACCATGGTCACTCTCCACCCGTCGTTCTCGTCGCCCACCCGATTGGCCACCGGTACCCGGACCTCGTCCAGGAAGAGCTCGGCGAACTCGGTCGAGCCGGCGATGGTGGTGAGGGGACGGATCTCCACCCCGGGTGTGTCCATGGGCAGGATCAGCCACGAGATGCCCCGGTGGCGGCTGTCCTCGGCCCCGGTCCGGACCAGGAGCTCGCAGAAGTCGGCGACCTCGGCATGGGAGGTCCAGATCTTCGAGCCGTTGATCACGTAGTCCTCGCCATCCCGGACGGCACGGGTGCGCATGGCGGCCAGGTCACTGCCCGCCCCGGGCTCGGAGAACCCTTGGCACCAGACCTCGTCTCCCCTGAGGATGGAGGGGAGGTAGCGCTCCCGCTGCTCGGGCGTCCCTTCGACCACGATGGTGGGTCCGGCGTGGAGCAGGCCGACGAAATTGACCCCGACATAGGGTGCGTGGGCCCGCTCCAGCTCCTCTTTGAAGATGAGCTCCTCGACCGGGGACGAGCCCCGGCCGCCACCGGCCACCGGCCAGTCGATACCGGCGTACCCGGCATCGAAGAGGAGCCGCTGCCAGTGGGTGTCGTAGGCCCGACGCCCGGGCCAGTCCTCGGCAGGCGGCTTGGGGGGGAGGCCCGGAAGCGTCCCGGCCAGCCAGTGGCGTAGCTCGCTCCGGAACGCCTGCTCGGCGTCGGTGTATCGCAGATCCATGGGGGAGGAGGGTGGTACCGGGAGGACTACTTGAGGTCGAGATCGTAAAGCTTGATGGCGTTGCCGCGAACGATCTTGTACACCTGCTCGTCGGTGAGGTCCTTCATCTGCTTTTCGGCGATCTGGCGGGTGTGGGGCCAGGTGGAGTCGGAATGGGGGTAGTCGGACTCGTAGGTGATGTTGTCAACGCCGACCGACTCGACGTTCTTCAATCCGAAGGCGTCGTCGAAGAAGCAGCCGAAGATCTGGCGGTGGAAGTAGGTCGACGGTGGCTCCGGGACGATGTCGGCCACCCCGCCCCAACCCCGGTTTTCCTCCCACACCTTGTCGGCCCGCTCGAGAATGTAGGGGATCCAACCGATCTGACCTTCGGCGTAGGCCAGCTTGAGCTCGGGGAACCGGACCAGGACGCCCGAGAACATGAAGTCGACCATCGAGTAGGTGGCGTTGGAGTGGGTGAGGGTGGAGCCGACCGCCGGCGGGGCGTCGGCGGAGGTGGAGGGCATCTTCGACGACGACCCGATGTGCATGTTGATCACGGTTCCCGTCTCTGAGCAGGCCCGGAAGAAGGGGTCCCAGTAGTGATCGGGATCGTGCACGGACGGCAGGCCGAGGAACGGCGGGATCTCGCTGAAGCACACGGCCCGCACGCCACGATCGGCGTTGCGACGGACTTCGTCGGCGGCCAGCTGGGCGTCCCACAGGGGCACCAAGGTGAGCGGGATGAGCCGGCCCTTGGCCTCGGGGCCGCACCACTCGTCGACCATCCAGTCGTTGTAGGCCTTTACGCAGAGCAGGCCGAGCTCTTTGTCCTTTGCCTCGGTGAAGGTCTGGCCGCAGAAGCGGGGGAAGGTCGGGAAGCAGAGCGACGCCTCGAGATGGTTGAGGTCCATGTCCTCGAGCCGCGGCTTGACCTCGTAGGAGCCGGGGCGCATGTCCTGGTAGGTGATGCCGCGCATGGTCACCTCGTCACGGGGGACCCCGACGGCGGAATCGACCCGGAGCAGAGGGCGCTTCAGATCCTCGTAGTACCACCAGTCGGTGGGCAGGCCCTTCGAGCCCGGGATTCACGGTGAGCTTGCCGCCGACGAACGTGATCTCGCCCATCGGGGCCCGGACCACCCGCGGCCCGACGTCCTGGTACTTCTGCGGCAGGCGGTCGCTCCACACCGTGGCGGGCTCCACCACGTGGTCGTCGACGGAGATGATCCAGGGAATTTCGGCCATGGTGCGAGTGTAACGCCTGCTCTGACGGTCCGTCAGGTGGATCAAGGGCCGCAATCAGTGGCCGGATCCGGGTTTCTCGACCTTCCTCCGGGTCCCCGTCGGATCAGATCATGGCCACGCCGCCGTTGGGCCGCAACACTTGGCCGGTCATGAACCGGGACGCGTCCGAGGCCAGGTAGAGCACGGCGGCGGCGATGTCCTCGGGTTCGCCGATCGACCGGAGGGGGGTGAACTTGCGCATCGGCGGCGACCACCGCCTCCTGCATCTCCTCGTCGACCGTGCCGTCGGGACGGACGAAGTAGCGCCCGGTCATGCCGGTGAGGACGAAGCCGGGTGCCACCGCGTTCACCCGCACGTGCTTCTTTCCCACCTCGACGGCCAGTGACTTGGTCATCTGGACCACGCCGGCTTTGCAGATGGCGTAGCTGACGATGTTGGGGCTGGGTGTGTCGGCAGCCGCCGACGAGGCATTGATGATGCTCCCGCCCTCGGGCTGGTCGACCATGACCCGGCCGGCCGCCTGGCATCCGAAGAACACTCCCTTGAGATTGACCGACAGGATCTTGTCGAGGTCCTCTTCGGGTGCGTCGAGGAACGGGCCCTCGACCATGATCCCGGCGATGTTGCACCAGATCTGGATCCCGCCGTGCTCGCCGACGACCTGTCGGGCCAAAGCGTCCACGTCGGAACGGACCGATACATCGAGCGGCGCCGCCTGGGCCAGCCCCCCTGCGCCCCGATCTCTTCGGCGGTGGCCCGAGCCGAGTCGGCGTCGATGTCGGCACACACCACCGTGGCGCCGGCGCCGGCCAGGGCCAGGGCACTGGCCTTGCCGATGCCGCTCCCGGCTCCGGTGATCACCGCAACCTTGCCGTCGACACGGAACGATTCGATCAAGGTGGTGGCTTCCATGGTGGATCGTTACCTCGGGGGGATCGCGAGCGGACGCGCCGTCGGACGGGGTACCTGTTCCCGTCGTCGGGAACAGTAGGTGCATCCCGGAGCGGGGAACAGTCCGATCAGAGCAGCGATGAGGCGGCGGTGACGTCCAGCCCGTCGTCGAGGACCTCGTCGCCACCGTCGAGCACCTCGTCACCATCTTCGGCGACGCCCCCGTATTCAGTGGTGCCCTCTGTGTCGGCGGGCCCGGCGGGTCGGGCCACCACCTCGTCCTCGGCCACCACCTCGTCCTCGATCACCACCTCGCCTTCCGCCACCACTTGGCCTTTTGCTCCGACTTTGGATTCGGTGGCTACTTCGGACTCGGCCGACCCGGCCGCAGCCTCCGCATCCCCGGTGACCTCTGGGGCCGGGTCCCCGTTCGTCCCGACGACCGCAACCTCGCCGAGGTCGCCACGAGCACCGACGCCCTCTCCGACCACGCCGTCCCGATCGGCTCGATCGTCCCGGTTGTCTCGGTGCACGAGTCCGTTTCTTCCCCGATGAGTAGGGCTTCGTCGACCAGCGCGGCCAGTGCCGGGTCGGCGGCGCTCGACTTCATGGCCGACGTCAGGGCTTTGGCCACTGCCGAGGCGATCCGCTTGTGGCCCTCGTCGCCGGGATGGATGCCGTCGGCCAGATGGTCACCGGTGATGACGGACTCGCCTGCCACCAGCGAGAGCGTGATATCACCGGCGAGGATCCGCTCCCGGGTGATGGTCTCGATGGCGTGGCGGATGTCGGCCATGGTGGCGCCGAGCCGGTTGGGCGCGTCCTCGGCGTCGGGACGCAGGATCGGGCTGATCACCACGATCGGCGTAGTCGGATGTCCCTGGCGGACGATGTCGAGGAAGGCCTGCAGCCCCTCGGAGACCATCCCCACGCTGGAGGGCACGCGGGTCCAACAGCTGGCGCCGTAGGCGACGGTGATGATGTCGGCCGGAAGGTCGGCGATGTGCTCGGCCGAGACGATCTCGCCCCGCCCGGCGCCGGCGTAGCCGAGATTGACCAGGTCAAGGCCGGACTTGCGGGCGGCGATGGCCGTCCACCCCTGGGAGGGGCCCGACGCCGTCCAACCCTGGGTGGTCCAGTCGCCGTAGGCGATCCAACGGGGCAGCTCGGGCGCCGGCGCGATCTCGCCCTTCACCGCGGTGAGCGACTGGATGACCGGGTGCATGCCCTCGGGGAGGTAGATGATGGCCGGCTTGTCGGGCGCCCCGGTGCCGAGCGACAGCCGGATCAGGCCGTCACCCAGGACCGCCTCCTCCTCGCATACCTTGCGGCCGCCGCGCCACACCGAGAAGGTGATGCCGGCCCCGTCCCCCCGGTAGCCGAGGTTGCCCGAGGTGGTCCGGTAGGCGACGTCGATGGCCTGGGCGTCGCCCACCAGTTCGAGGCGGACGCCGACCGGGACCGTGGCCGCAGTGCCAGACGTCGGCCGGGAGCCGGGCGGTGTCGGTCGGATTGGCCCGGGGATAGGGCACGTCCCCCGCGGCCGGGTAGGCCGCCCCTCGGATGAACGGTTCGGGTTGGCCCGGTCGCGGCGTCACCGCTGCGCTTGCTTCCATCAACTGCCCCTCCGGCGAAGACAATTACCACTCTCAGTAGTTGCTCGACCACAATACCACTAGATGTTTTGCGTTTATTCACCTGGAATTCCGGGTCTTCGAGCCATCCGTTGGAGGCCATCGGGGTGTCGGGGCGGAGCGACCGGTACACCTTGGGGTCGGCGCCCGCCGACGCCACGGATCGTCATCGAGATTGCGATACCCAGAGTGTTCGTACGCCGACGCGACTGCCTACCATGGCGAGGTGCAACCGCCGCCCCGGGCATGCTGCACGCGCCGGAAGGCGGAACGTTGACGAGCGATGGCCAGCTGACGGGGAGCAGGGCCCGGTGCCGAATCGCTCGTCCCGCTGGCCGTCCTGGCGGTCGCCGTCGTGCTGGCCAGCTTGGCGGCCGCCGTCCTGGCCCGTCGGGGCACGGCCGGTACGGCCGGCGCCGCGGCCCGGCCCCGCGTCTACCAGGGTGGGGGTGTCATCGGGTTCGGCGACGCCCAGTCGATCAACGCCGCCCCGATCGGCCCGCTCAACTCGGTGATGGTGGCCATGGCCGCCGACCCGGCCGCCACCGCACCGACCAGGGTTACTGGCTGGCGTCGGCCGACGGGGGCGTCTACGCCGAAGGCAGCGCCGGCTTCTACGGCTCGTTGGGCTCGCTTCAGCCTCCAGGGCCCCGATCGTCGGCATGGCGCCCACCCCCGACGGCAAGGGGTACTGGCTCGGTGGCCATGGACGGCGGCGTCTTCTCCTTCGGTGACGCCGCCTTCTACGGCTCGATGGGCGGCGCCCACGCTCGAACCAGCCGATCGTCGGGATGGCGGCCACGCCCGGACGGCAAGGGCTACTGGCTGGTGGCCGCCGACGGCGGCGTCTTCTCCTTCGGTGACGCCCACTTCTTCGGCTCGGAGGGCGGCACGCCGCTGAACGCGCCGGTCACCGGCATGGCCGCCACCCCCGATGGCAACGGGTACTGGCTGGTGGCCGCCGACGGCGGCATCTTCACCTTCGGCGACGCCCCCTTCTTCGGGTCGACCGGGCGGGACAGGTCCTCAACGACCCGGTGGTCGGGATGGTGGCGATCCCGGCCGGCACCGGCTACCTGCTGGTGGCCACCGACGGCGGCATCTTCGGGTTCGGGGACGCTCCCTACTACGGATCCCTGGGCGCCGGCTACGGCGGCAACCCGGCCGACGTCCCGCCCGTGGCCGCCATCGCCCTCACCCCGGAGGCCCAGGGCTACTGGCTGCTCGAACCCGACGGCTGGTCGTACTACTTCTCCAACCCGCCCAGTCCGTCCCCGTCGGCCACCGCCTCGGCCATCGTCTCCGTCGCCAACAGCCAGGTCGAACAGCGATCCCGACCGCGGGCGCTTACTGCAATCCCTACGGGCCCTGTGAGGAGTGGTGCGCACTGTTCGCCACCTGGGTGTGGGAGCAGGCCGGCATGCCCATCCCGTCGTACCCGTTCACCGGCAGCATCTACGACTGGGCCGCCGCCAACACCGGGGTGCTGCCCGCCAACGGCCACCCCGGTGCCGGGCGATGCCGTGCTCTACGGCACCGGGCCGTGCGTCCACCGCCACCTCGGTCCACGTGGGCCTGGTCATGCAGGTCTGGCCGGACGGCGCCGTCGTGACCATCGAGGGGGACGCCGGGCCGGCGCCGTCGGGCTCGCTGGCCGTGGTGGTCAACGGTCCCTACCTCCCGTCCCAGTCGGCCGTCTACAACGGGTTGCCCGTCTACGCCTTCGCCCAGTACTGACGCCGGTCTCGCCGGTCAGTGTGGCGGTCGGCTCAGACCCGAGAGTCGGCGCAGCCTCGGGGTCGACCGGGCTCCGGCTCAGCCCTCCGGCCGAGGGAGTCGAGCACCCGCCGTCCGGTGGTCGGCGGCCGATCCCCACGCCTCGGCCAGCGCCCAGGCCCGCTTGAGGAACAGGTGGAGGTCGCACTCCCAGGTGTAGCCGATGGCCCCGTGGACCTGCAGGGAGACCCGGGCGGCCTCGATGGCCGCCTCCGAGGCCAGGGCCTTGGCCGTCGAGGCGGACCGGGAAGCGTCGGGCGTCCCCCTCGTCGAGGGACCACGCCGCCGCGTAGACCGCCGGGCGGGCGAACTCCAGGGCCACCTGGGCCCCGGCCAGCAGGTGCTTGACCGCCTGGAAGCTGCCGATGGGCGGGCCGAACTGGCGGCGCTCCTTGGCGTACTCGGCGGCCATGGTGATCATCCGGTCGGTCAGCCCGAGCAGCTCGGCGGCGGTGGCGACCGCGGCCCGGTCGGCCAGGTCGGCCGATGGCGGCCGCGGCCGCGGGTCCCGATGCCGACCAGGGTGTCCGGCGTCGGGCGTCCAGTGGGGGACGCCGAGGCGCCGGGTGGGATCGAGCGAGGACACGGCCCGCACGGTGACGGCGTCCGGCATCGACAACGTGGATCTCGGGCCCGACTGCCGATCCGTCGCCGGCGCCGTCGGAGTACAGCACCAGCAGATCGGCGCCGTCGGCCCCGGCGACGGGGTCGGCGACGCACCGGTCCGGGACCGGTCCGCACCGCGCCGGCGACCGCGCCCGGGCGATGCCGTCGAGCCACGGAGCCACCTCGGCCGCGGGCGCCGTCGTCCCGTCCCGCCGGCCAGCTCGACCAGCAGCGGTGCGGCCAGGGCGGTCGTCTCGAGCAGTGGCTCGGGCAGGGCCACCCGGCCGGCCTCTTCGAGCAGGGGCACCAGGTCGACCAGCCCGAGGCCGAGCCCCCCGTGGGCCTCGGGGACCGACAGCCCGACCACGCCCAGCTCGGCCAGCGTGGCCCACCGGGCGCGTCCGGGCCGCCGGCGACTCGTAGGCGGCGCGGAGGTGGTCGGTGGTGCACTCCTTGGCCAGGACCTGGCGGACCGCCTGGCGGAACTCGTCCTGCTGGTCGGCTGAAGGCGAAGTGCATGTTCGTCGATCGGCCCGTGCCGCTCAGGCCCGCGGCAGCCCGAGCATGCGCTCGGCCACCACGTTCCGTTGGATCTCGTTGGTGCCGGCGTAGATGGGGCCGGCCAGGGCGAAGAGGTAGCCGTCCAGCCACGGCGCCTCGGTCGCCGGCCCGTGCAGCTCGGCCTCCGGGCCGAGCAGGGCCAGCGCCGCCCGGTGGATGGCGAGGTCGGTCTCGGACCAGTGGATCTTGTTGGCGCTGGCCTCGGGCCCGACCGATCCGCCGTCCAGCACCCGGGTGGCGGTCCACAGCGTGTTGAGGCGGTAGGCCTCGGCGTCCATCCAGGCCCGGGCCACGGCGTCGGCGCTCTGCGGCCGCCCGTGCCGGGTCGGCTCCACCCGCTCGGCGTAGAGCTCCACCAGCCGGGCGGCGGCCTCGGTGTAGCGGGCCGGGCTGCGCAGGCTCAGGCCCCGTTCCGACCCGGCGGTGGCCATGGCCACGTTCCAGCCCCGGCCCCACGCCGCCGAGCACCTGGTCGTCGGGGACGAAGACGTCCTCGAAGAAGATCTCGGCGAAGCCGGTCTCCCCGTCGATCTGGGGGATCGGCCGCACGGTGACCCCCGGGGAGTTCAGCTCGATGAGGAAGTAGGTCAGGCCCCGGTGGCGTTCGGCCTCGGGATCGGTGCGGAACAGCCCGAAGCACCACTCGGCGAACGCCCCCCGTGACGCCCAGGTCTTCTGGCCCGGGAGCAGCCAGCCGTCACCGGCTTCCGACCGGACGGCCCGGCTGCGGATGCCGGCCAGGTCGCTGCCGGCGTCGGGCTCGGACCAGCCCTGGCACCAGATCTCGCGGCCCGGAGGCCATGGCCGGCAGGAACCGGTGCTGCTGCTCGGCGGTCCCGAACTCGAACAGGGTCGGAGCCAGCAGGAACACCCCGTTCTGGCTCACCCGCAGCGGGGCCTCCGCCCGCCAGTACTCCTCCTCGAAGACCAGCCACTCGACGATGCCCGACCCCCCGGCCCCCGAACTCCTCGGGCCACGACACCACCGACCACCGGTCCTCGAACATGGTCCGCTCCCAGGCCCGGTGGGCCTCGAAGCCCTCGGCGGTGTCGAGCGAGGGGAGCGAGCCGGGCGCCGGGACGTGGGCGGCCAGCCACGCCCGGGCCTCGAGTCGGAACTCCTCCTGGGCAGGCGTGAATCGCAGATCCATCGGAGTGTCCATGGTCGGGTTCCTGGGCTGGTGGCCGCTGGCAGTGGCCGGCGTGGCGGATCGTCCGGGTGAAATCTGACACACCGCCAGATTTCCGGCAACCACGACTCGGCCACAATGGCGGATGCCGAACGCCGTGATCGTCGACGTCGTCCGCACCCCGGTGGGCAAGAAGAACGGGCGCCTGTCCGGCTGGCACGCCGTCGACCTGGCCGCCCAGCCCCTGCGGGCCCTGATCGAGCGCAACGTCCTCGACCCGGCCCATGGTCGAGGACGTGATCTACGGCTGCACCATGACGGTCGGGGAGCAGGCCATGAACATCGGCCGCAACGCCGCCCTGGCCGCCGGATTCCCCGACACCGTGCCCGGGACCACCGTGGACCGCCAGTGCGGTTCGGCCCAGCAGGCGGTGCACTTCGCCGCCCAGGCGGTCGCTTCCGGGGCCATGGACATCGTCATCGGGGGCGGGGTGGAGGCGATGAGCCGGGTGCCCATCGGCTCGACCACCGAGCACGGGCCCGGGGACGCCTACGGCCCGACGGTCCACGACCGCTTCGACTTCATCCACCAGGGGCTGTGTGCCGAGGAGATCGCCCGCCGCTGGGGCATCGGCCGCGAGGAGATGGACCGGTTCGCCCTCCGATCCCACGACCGGGCGGCCGCCGCCATCGCCGAGGGCCGGTTCGACAACGAGATCGTCCCCCTCGCCACCCGCCGGGCCCACGTCGAGGACAAGGTGGCGGTGGCCGGCACCGACGAGGGCGATCCGGCCGGCGAGGGCCCGCTGACCTTCGACGAAGGGGTGAGGGCCGGCTCCACCTACGAGAAGCTGGCATCGCTGCCGCCCGCCTTCGTCGAGGACGGCCTGATCACCGCGGCCTCCTCCTCCCAGATCTCCGACGGGGCCGCCGCGGTGCTGATCATGTCCGAGGAGCGGGCCGGCCAGCTCGGCCTCACGCCCCGGGCCCGGTTCCACACCTTCGCCGTGGCCGCCAACGACCCGGTGATCATGCTCACCGCCCCCATCCCGGCCACCACGCTGGTCCTGGAGAAGTCGAAGCTGTCCCTCGACGACATCGACCTGATCGAGATCAACGAGGCGTTCGCCTCGGTGGTGCTGGCCTGGGAGAAGGAGCACCACCCGGACATGGACCGGGTCAACGTCAACGGCGGGGCCATCGCCATCGGCCACCCGACCGGTGGGTCCGGGGCCCGGCTGCTGGCCACCCTGGTCAACGAGATGGAGCGGACCGGGGCCCGCTACGGGCTCCAGACCATGTGCGAGGGCGGCGGCCAGGCCAACGCCACCATCATCGAACGTCTGGGCTAGGGCAGCCGGCACGCCGGCCAGCCCTCGGGCTGGCGCCGGTCAGGCGACGCGGGACGGCCGATGCGAGGACAGGTCGGAGGCCGCCTCCATCGAGACCGTGCTTGTTGAAGTCGACCCTGTCGGCCTGGGTGGGCCGGGACATCAGGTAGCCCTGGTAGAGGTCGCACCCGAGCTCGGCCACCCGCTGCAGCTGGATCGGCGTCTCCACGCCCTCGGCCAGCACCACCAGGCCCGAGGGCCTTGCTCAGCTGGACGATGGCGGCCACGATGGCCTCGTCGTTGTCGAAGGAGCCCAGCCCGTCCACGAACGACTTGTCGATCTTCAGGATCTTGACCGGGAAGCGCTTGAGCTGGGCCAGCGACGAGTAGCCGGTGCCGAAGTCGTCGATGGCCAGGCCGACCCCCATCTCGTGGATGCCGCCGAGCATGGCGATCGATGCCGAGGTGTCGCTCATCAGCATGCTCTCGGTCACCTCCATCACCAGGGCCTCGGGAGGGAGCCCGGAGTCGGTCGAGGGCCGAGGCGATGGTGTCCAGCAGCTCGGGGTCGCTCAGCTGGTGGGCCGAGAGATTGACGGTGATGTAGGCGTCCTCGGCCCCGGGCAGCTCCTTGCGCCACCCGGCCATGGTCTGGCAGGCCTCCCGGAGGACCCAGCGTCCGAGCTTGAAGATGAGGTCGGTCTCCTCGGCGAAGGGGATGAACTCCATGGGCCCGAGCAGGCCCCGCGACGGATGGTTCCAACGGACCAGCGCCTCCATGGCCACGATGCGGTCGTCGCTGACCGAGGCGATGGGCTGGTAGTGGACGGCCAGCTCGTTGTGGTCGATGGAGTGGCGCAGGTCGTCGTAGATCTCGAGTCGGGCCACCGACTTGGCCCGCAGCGACTCGTCGAACACCTCGACCCGTGACCGGCCCTTGTTCTTGGCCTGGAACATGGCCACGTCGGACTGCTGGAGGATGTCCTGGGCGCTCTGGCGGCCCCGCATGACGAACGACACGCCCGACGCTGCAGGTGACCTCCACGTTGCGCCCGGTGGACAGCTTCACCGGCTCGGCCAGCAGCCGGGAGTACTCGTTGGCCAGGCTGACGGCCACGTTGACGTCGTGGACGTTGCGGCACAGGACCACGAACTCGTCGCCGGAGAACCGGCTGACCACGTCGCCACCCCGCACCGCCGACTTGAACCGCTGGGCCAGGGCCAGGAGGACCTCGTCGCCGGCGGCGTGGCCGAAGGAGTCGTTCACCAGCTTGAAGTGGTCCAGATCGATGAAGAGCACGGCCAGGTTGGTGCCCCGCTGCATGGACACCAGCAGCTCGCGCTCCAGCTCGTCGTTGAACAGCGACCGGTTGCCGAGGCCGGTGAGGGAGTCGTGGTAGGCCAGCCAGTGGAGCTGGGCCTCGGCCGCCTTGCGGTCGGTGACGTCGGTGAACGAGCAGACCACCATGGGGGAGTCGGCCTGCCCGGCCCCGGACAGCAGCCGGGAGCTGAGCGACAGCCACTGGCGGCGCCCGCTGCCGTCGGTGACGCCGATGACCACGTCGTCCTCCGACACCCCGGTGGCCAGGGTCTTGGAGTGGGGGAACATGTCGGCCGACAGCGGGTGGCCGTTGGCCTCGATGGCGATGGACGCCCCGGTGAAGATCTGGTGGCCGGTGCTCGCCTTCAGGCGGTCGCCGAGGATCCGGGTGGACGCCTCGTTGTGGGCGCTCACGTTCCCCGACTCGTCGAACAGGACGATCCCCTCGCTCAGCGAGGCCACCACCGCCTCGTAACGCTCCTCGGCGGCCCGGCGGCCGGCCTCGGCCTGGCGGGCGTCGGTCAGCTCGGTGCACACCACCACCCATCCCGAGGGCTGGGTGGAGTCGTCGATCAGCGGGTCGATGGAGACCAGGACGTCGACGTGGGAGCCGTCCTTGCGGTGGTGGGTCCGCCGGCCCCGCTCCAGCACGGCGGCGCTGTCGGTGCGGTTGGCGGTGACCACGGCGCTGATGGAGAGTCCGGCCACCTCTTGCTCGGTCCATCCGTAGATGGACTCGGCCGCCTCGTTCCAGCTCTCGATCCGGCCTTCGGCGTCGATACCGATGATGGCGTCGGACACATGGGCGACCAGGCTGGCCCGGTACCGGTTGGCCGCCTCGGCCGCCAGGCGCTCGGAGATGTCCCGGGCGATCACCTGGTAGGCCGGCTCACCGGCCCAGGTGGTGCGGATGCTGGTGATCTCCATCATCCTCACGTCTCCGGAGGGGAGGAAGAACTTGACCTCCCCGTGCTCGAAGAACTGACCGGGCTCGGTGAGCTGGGCCAGCCGCTCGGCCATGGCCGGCACCTCGGCCGGATCCATGAAGTCGGTGACGGCCGGTCCTGGTACTCGGCGAAGGCCCGGGCGTAGTCGTCGTCCGACTCGGCGCCGAGGGCCATGCGGCTGAGGGCCCGGTTGCCGTAGACCAGTCGTCCGTTCTGGTGGACGATGACGATGTCGGGGGAGACCTCGGACAGCAGGCGGTAGCGGTCGACCAGCTCGCCCAGCTCCCGCTCGAACCGCTCCTGAGGAGTGACGTCGACCACCAGGCCGACGTAGAAGCCCTGAGGACGGTCGCCGGTCGCATCGGATTCGCCGCCGGGTGCCGGCATGGGCGAGCACCGGACCACCACGCTGTGGACCGTCCCGTCAGGGCAGTTCACCAGCATCCGGAGGTCGTACTCGGCCGGCGGGGCCCCGTTGGAGATGGCGGTCACGATCGGGGCCAGAAGATCCTCCCCGATGTCGGTCCCGTAGAGCCGTCGGCCTGATCGGAGCACTCCGGCTGTCCCGACGGCGGGCGGGCGTCGGCCCGGAGCACGGAGAACCCGAGCACCCCCGGTTCGAACCCGAACAGCTCCTCGATGGGGGACGACCACTTGACGACGTTGCCGGCAGCCTCGTACACCCAGGTGACCGAAAGCAGGTCCTTGCCGGCCAGGTCGATCTCCTGGGACAGCTCGAAGGATCGGTCACCCATCGGAGAACCGTCGCTCTCGACCCGGTCGAACTGCACCCGGGAGCGTCGATCACCAAAGCTGTTGGTGGTGGTCATAGACCACAGATATCGACGCGAAGAGAGGCCACCTTTAGCTGCTGCCACCTGGTGGTGCGTCCGGTCGGCGGTGCCTGGGGGGGTCAGAGGTGCCATGGCCGGTACCGCCGCCCGTCGGGTCAGCCCTCCGGTTCACCGATCACGACGACGGTGTTGTAGCCGCCCATGCCGATCGACGACTTGAGCACCAACCCCGGCATCCGGGGGGTCCGTCCGTCGACCAGCTTGGGATGGCCCGGCGCCACCTGGGGCGGGGCGGGGATGTAGCCAGTCTGAAACGAGTACAGGGTGGCCAGGGTCTCGACCGCCGCCGCCGCCGACTGACAGTGGCCGACCAGGGGCTTGACCGAGAAGATCCCCCGGGCGTGGGGGAACAGCTGGTCGAGGATCTTCGCCTCGGCCGCATCGCACATGCCCGTGCCCGGCCCGTGGGCGTTGAGGTAGGCGACCTCGTCGGGTTCGGCCCCGGCGTCGTCCATGGCCAAGGTGAAGCTGCGGGTCATCTCGTGGAGGTCGGGGGCCACGCCGACCAGGTTGTAGGCGTCCATGGTCATGCCGCCCCCGAGGACGGAGGCGTAGGAACCCGCCGGGTCCCTCGACAGCACCATGGCCACGGCCGCCTCGCCGCCGACGAAACCGCGGCTGCCCTCTTGGAAGGGGCGGCAGGCCTCGAACGGTGGACGGTTGAGGACCGCCACCCCGAGGTCGCTGAACCCCGGAGGGTCTGGGGTATGCCCGACAGATCGGTGGCCAACAAGATGACGTCCGTGGCCACTCCGCTGTCGAGCCACGATTTGGCGGTGATCATGGCGGTGTTGGCGGTGGCGCACATGGCCGACACCGACATGGACGGCCCGTGGAAGTCGTGCTCTTTCATGAACTGGGAGATCACCGTGGACGGCAGGAGGTTGACCCACCGCTTGGGGCGGACCTTCGACTCCCCGGAGCGGTAGAACTCGCTCCACGACTCGATGTCGCCGGCCTCGATGCTGTGGACCAGCCCGACCACCGGTCCCGGCTTCCACCCCCGCTCGATGGCATCGCTCACCGCCTCACGGCCGGCGTGCCGGGCCGCTTGCATGAACCGGCTGGGCCCGTCCCGGCGATCCCCTTCGTCGGTGATCAGGGAGAGGTAGGCCTCGCCGCCCTCCACGTAGCCTTCGAGGCCGCCGGTGAGGGTCACCGCGCTCTCACCCAGCAGGAACCCGTCCCACAGGTGCTTGGTGCCCCACCCGTACCCGGTGACGGCACCGACTCCGGTGATGCTCATGGGGTAGTCACGACCTCTCCTGCGGGAGACGAAGTCGACGCGAGGGTGGCTGCGCTGCGTCCGACATCAGATCACCTCGAGGGTTGTTCATTCACTCGTTCGATGGACCCTTGGCAGGGGGTCCATTGAACTCGGGCAGTGTGGGGAAACTGGGGAATGCCGTCTTCGAGTGAACACCGATTATCGCTCAGTCCTGACCCGGGCACAATGGGCAATCTCGGGGCGGGGCTGTTAGGAGCCATTGACCGTCACCGGGCTGTCACATTCAGGCTGTTCCCGGCACCCCCGCCGGCGATGGAATCGCCGGTTCACCTGCCAATGGATGCCCTGGTGGGGCCGAGAAGCCCGGATCGGCCCGGGTGGCGAAGGCCCAAATCGACCGGGTCCCAGGGCGGCCCCAGCCGTCAATACCGGCCCCACCTATCCGTCTGTTGCCGATCCCAGCCGGTGCAATACAGCCGTTGCTTCCCTTACCAAACGCTCGATCAGTTCAGCCACGGTTGGCAGCTCATCGATCGCTCCGACCACCTGCCCGGTGGGCAGGACGCCGACGTCGGTTCGACCGTCGACCAGGGCCGCCTTGGTCATCATGGGGGCGTTGGCCGCCATCACCACCTGGGCCCACGACAGCTCGTTGCCCTTCTTCATGGCCCGGCCCTCCTGGGCCAGGGCCAGGAGCGACGTGTCGGTCTGGCGGCGGAAGGCGTGGGCGTTGGCCAGGGCCCGGGGCAGGCTCGACAGCCAGCTCGATCGCTCCAGGTGGTCCACCAGCTCGGTGCGGATGACCCGCTGGGGCGCCCCGTCCACCGCCGTCGAGACCACGGTGCCGGTCACCGGGGTCCCCAGGTAGATCCGCTTGACCGTCATCGGGGACCCGGCTCTCCTGGGTGAGCAGGAAGCGGGTGCCCATGGCGATGCCCGAGGCGCCGTAGGCGAGGGCGGCCACCAGCCCCCGTCCGTCGAAGAAGCCGCCGGCGGCGATGACCGCCACCCGGTCTCCCACCGCGTCCACCACCGCCGGCGTGAGCAGTGTGGTCGGCACCGGACCCGGTGTGACCCCCTCCCTCGCCGCCCTGGGCGATCACCGCGTCGACTCCCCACCCCGCCACCTTCTCGGCATGGCGTCGGGCGCCGACGGTCGGCATGACCACCAGGCCGGCATCGCGGCATCGGGCCACCAGGTCGGGGTTGGGGGCCTGGGCGAAGCTGGCCACCTTCACCCCGTTGTCGATCATCAGGGCCACCCGCTCCCCGACGTCGGCCACGTCGGTGCGCATGTTGACGCCGAAGGGCCGGTCGGTGCGGGACCTCACCTCGGCGATGGCCGAGGCCAGCTCGGAAACGGTCATGGTGGCCGAGGCCAGGATGCCCAGCCCTCCGGCCTCGGCGGTGGCGGCCACCAGACGGGGCCCGGCCACCCAGCCCATGCCGGTCTGGACGATGGGATAGCGGACGCCCACCAGCCGGCAGAACCGGGTGGTCAGGGCCGGATGGACCTCGCCGGCCGGGCGCGTCCCGTGGTCCGGGGACGCCGGCGCCGGCCCTCCGGTCATCCGCGGATCTCGCGTTCCCGCAGGCCCCGGGGATCGAGCACGGTGCGGATCAGGTCGAGCTCCTCGGGGGTGGGCATCCGGGTCTCGGGGACATCGTCGGGCACCACCAGCTCGAACCCGGTGGCCTCCTCGATCTCCGTCCACCGTCACCCCGGGGTGGACCGAGCGCAGCCGCATCACCCGGTCGGGGGTGTCGAAGTCGAACACCCCCAGATTGGAGACCACGTGACGGATCTCGTGGAAACGGGTGGCCGACGGCCCGGCCGCCGCCGCCCGCTCGTAGCCGACCCCGCACACCACGTCGACCCGTTCGACGAACGACCGCCTCGAGTGGTTGGGCACCCAGTAGCTGGTGGAGTGGTTGACGGTGTTCCCCGGTGCCCCCCGCACCCCGATCAGCTGGGCTTTGGGCCGCGACCAGTCGCCGATGGCGCTGATGTTCTGGTTGCCGTTCCGGTCGATCTGCGAGGCCATCATGATCAGGTTCCGCCGACCCGACCAGACCACGTCGAACACCTTGCGGTAGGGCATGTGCGACTCGAGGACCAGGCTCGACGGCTTCGCCCCGAGGGCCGGCGCCCCGGCCACCAGCGCCGCGTCCCCGTCGGTGAGCACCAGGTCGGGGGCGAAGGTGAGCAGGGCGAGTGCGGGCCCCGAGGGCGGGTGCGGTCCCGAAGGCGCTGGCCATCACCTCCCCGTCCCCCCGGAAGACCTCGGCACAGGCGATGGCACAGTACTCGGCCCGGGTCACGCCCGTCTCCCCGGTTGATGCGCTCGGTGGGGTCGTGGTCCTGGTCGCTCCGGCTCTGCCGCCGCCCGTTCGGCGGTCGCCCGGCCCACGGCGGCCTGGTACCCGGCCTCATCGACGTCGAGGAAGCGTTCGGTGAACGCCGCCCACGCAGTCGGGGTCGCCGGCCGCCGCCACGTACTCCTTCTGGAACGCCTCGTCCCGCTGGTAGTCCGGGACGCACGCCGTGAAGTGGGCGCCGCCCGGCGTCTCGACCACCCCGTCGGTGAGCAGCCGGCTGATGCACATGGTCTGCAGGGCTCCCTCCGAGGCGAACTGGTCGGTGTCGATGAGGCGCTCGGTGGTCACGAACCGACGGTCGGCGGCGCCGAGGAACAGCTCGTCGAAGAACGGGTCGGGCCCGAGGATCTGCCCGGACCCCGGGCGTCGGCCCGGTTGACGTGGACCACGGCGGCGTCGAGGCGGAGGGCCGGCATGGCCACCAGCTCCTCGCCGTCGTCGTAGGGCGAGGTGACGGTGCGCAGTTCGGGTTGACCCGGAGGACGTCCGAGCCCAGTCCGGCCCGGGTGGGGAGGAAGGGCACCCGTTGGGCCGCGGCCAGCAGGCCCGAGGTAGAACATCCCCTCGTCGACCTCCATGGCCTCGACCGTCCCGTTCTGCCTGGCCGCCTTGAAGTGGGGATCGGTCGGGATCGAGTCGAGCGTCACGAATCCGAAGACGACCTTGGCGACCTTGCCGGCCGCGCACAGCAGACCGACATCGGGTCCGCCGTAGGACACGACGGTGAGGTCGGTCGAGATCGGAGCGGAGGATGCGCCCGCACCGCCGCCATCGGTTTGCGCCGGGACCCCCATCCGCCGATGCCGACGGTCATCCCGCTGCGCAGCTCGCCGATCAGCTCGTCCAGTGTGAGTCGCTTGTCGCTCATGCCTCGGCCCGCATCCTCAGTGGCTGGTGTCGGCGTCACGCTTCTCGACGAAGGCGCTGCGCTGCTCGTCGGCCACCCCGGCCACGTGGAGCTCGTAGGTGAACCCCTGCTCGAGGCGGTAGCTGCCCTTCACGTCGACCGGGTCGATCCCGTTGAGGGACTCCTTGGCCCGCCGGATGATGGTCGGGCTCTTGGCCGCGATCTCGTCGGCCACCTCGTAGGCGGCCTCGACCAGCTGATCGGCGGGAACCACCCGGAGCACCGATCCGTATCCGGCCAGCTCGGCCGCGGTGGCCGGCTTGGCCGTGTAGACCATCGAGCGCATCCGGTGCTGGGGAACCAGGCGCGACAGATGGGTGGCCGCCCCCAGCGCGCCCCGGTCGACCTCGGGCAGTCCGAAGGTGGCGTCGTCCGAGGCCACCACGATGTCGGCGTTGCCGACGAGGCCGACACCGCCACCGAGGCAGAACCCGTGCACGGCGGCGATGACCGGGACCTCGCACTCGTAGACGGCGGCGAAGGCGGCGAAACAGCCCCGGTTGGCTCCGATCAGGGCCTCGTCCCCCCGGGCCTGGATCTCCTTGATGTCCACCCCGGCGCAGAAGCCCCGCCCCTCGGCCCGGAGGATCACCACCCGGTTGTCGGGTACCCGTCCGGCGGCCGTCACCGCGTCGGCCAGGCCGAACCAGCCGGCGACGTCGAGCGCGTTGACCGGAGGATGGTCGATCACCACCTCGGCGATGCCGGGCCGCTTCTGGTGGGACGTGATGGGCATGACCTGCTCCGGGGTCCTGGCGGTGCGGCCCGACGCCGGTCCCATCCACGAGGCCGGTGCTTCGCGGGCGGAGGGGCGGGCACGCACTCGGCGTGATCTGATGGCGTGATCTGATACAGCGTCAGGACAGTACCAGTCGGAGACCGGGAGGCCGTTGTGACCGAGTTCGATTTCGCCCACCCCGCCGGCCGCCCTCGACTTCACGGGGCGGGTGGTGGTCGTGACCGGCGGGACCAAGGGCATCGGGCGCGGCATCGCCGAGGCCTTCCTGGCCACCGGGGCGGACGTGGTGGTGTGCGGCCGCACCGACACGCCGGAAGCCGACCTTCCCTCCGCTGCCGACGCGGCCGGGACCACCGGCGTGCCGTCTTCGTGCCGGGCCGACGTCCGCGATGCCGACCAGGCGGGCTCGGTGATCTCCACCGCCGTCGAGCGGTTCGGACGACTCGATGTCCTGGTCAACAACGCCGGCGGCTCCCCCCAGGTCGATGCGGCCGAGGCCTCGCCCCGCTTCTCCGCCTCCATCGTGGCCCTCAACCTGCTCGCCCCCCTGTACTGCGCCCAGGCGGCCAACCGGGTCATGCAGGGGCAGAGCGACGGCGGCTCGATCGTCAACATCGCCTCGGTGAGCGGGTTGCGTCCGTCGCCGGGCAGGCCGCCTACGGGGCCGCCAAGGCGGGCCTGATCAATCTGACCCAGTCCCTGGCCATGGAGTGGGCACCCAAGGTGCGGGTGAACAGCCTCAGCGCCGGCCTGGTGGCCACCGTCGGCCGCCGACGACCACTACGGCGGCCCGGAGGGCAAGGCCGCGGTGGCCGACGACCGTGCCGCTCGGGAGGTTCGCCACGCCCGCCGACGTCGCCGGTCTCTGCCTGTTCCTGGCTTCCCCGCTGGCCGGGTACGTGACCGGCGCCAATGTGGTCGCTCACGGCGGGGGTGAGGTTCCGCCGTTCCTGACCGCGGTCGAACGGGTCACCGGCCGGGCGCCGGGCTAGCCGGCGGCCCGTCGACCCTGGGTGGCCATCCGGCCGGCCTGGGCCGGTCCAGCTGGTGCCCATGTGCCGACCTGGGAGGCCCGATCCGGTTGGCGGTCCGAACCCCGGTCTTTGGACCGATCAGGGCCCGAATTCGCTCAAGTGGGCCCCGGGCTGGTCGATATTGGAGCAGTGACCCCTGTTCAGTCGGTTGTCCGCAGCCGGGCACATCGTGACTCCAGGGAAAAGGCGCGGCATGGCCGTGCTGACCGACCTGCGGACGTCGTTCACCCTGGTGGGCACGCCGTACCTCGAGTACCTACCCGGTGGTCGACCTCTCGAGCGGACGTCTGCTCGGCATGGAGGCCCTGGTCCGCTGGCAGCACCCGACCGAAGGCCGGATCCGCCCGACCGGCTCATTCCCGCGGCGGAGGCGAGCGGCGACATCGGCCCACTGACCCGGTGGATCCTCATGGAGGCGTGCGAGCAGGCCAACCGTGGTCGCCGAGCATCCAGCTGGGCGTCAACTGCACCGTCCACCAGCTCCGTCGGGGCGAGGTCTCCAAGGCGGTGGCCGAGGCGCTCGACCAGACCGGGTTCCGAGGCGGGCCAGCTGACCCTCGAGGTCACCGAGGACGCCATCGTCGATCCCGACTCGTCGGCCGACCTCCGGACCCTCTCGGAGATGGGCGTCCAGCTGTCGGTGGACGACGTCGGTACCAACTGGTCGTCGTTCGAGCCCCTCAAGCGCCACTCGATCAGCACGCTCAAGATCGACGGCTCGTTCATCGCCGGGCTCGAGCAGACCGAGGGGATCAACCGGCTGGTGGTGGAGACGGTCATCCACATGGCCCACTCGCTCGGGATGTCGGCCATCGTCGAGAGCGTCGAGACCGCCTCCCAGGTGGACATCGTCCGGTCGTTCGGCGCCGATGCCGCCCAAGGGTTCTTCTTCGCCCAGCCCATGTCGAGCGACGACGCCGCGGCGTTCGCCGCCGGACCCGACGTCCCGCAGTTCTCGCTCACCGAGACCAGACGCTGGTGAAGCCCCATGCCGGCTCCGGACGCCATCGTGGCTGACGCGGCCACCGCCGAGGTCGACGAGCCGGCTCCGAGACGGCCGAGTCGCGTGGCCGAAGCCCCCGAGGCCGGGGACGTCGCCGCCACCGCCGGGCCGACGGCGGTCGACCGACCAGCTCCGCAGGGACGCCCGTTGGCCGGCATCGCCGAGGAGTCGAGGCGACGGACCCGCCCCGGCGACGCCCGACGGCGACCACCGTCGGAATCGCCGGGCCGACGCAGCCGACTCGGCCCGAACCGGCCCGCATCGGCCGCCGAAGCCCGGCCGGATCCGGCCTGATTCGCCGAGCGTGATCCCGGCCAGTTCCGGGCGTCCCCGGCCGCCGGAGTGGTCGCTCCGCCCAAAATGCTGTATACCTCTGGCCGTGAAACTCGCCGTCATCAGAGAGTCGCGGCCCGGGGAGGATCGGGTGGCGATCGTGCCCGAAGTGGCTGCCGAAGCTGGCCCGGACCGGTGTCGAGGTCGTGGTGGAGTCCGGGGCGGGCGTCGGCGGCCCGGTTCTCCGACGAGGACTTCGCGGAGGCGCGGCGCAACCGTGGTGCCCGACGCCGCGTCGGCCCTGGCCGGGGCCGCCATCGTCGCCCGGGTGCAGCCCCCCACGCTCGAGGAGGTGGCCGAGCTGCCCGAGGGCGTGTCGGTGATCAGCTTCCTCCAGCCGGTGGCGGCCGCCGAGACGGTGGCGGCCCTGGCCGCCAGGGGGGCGACCGTCTACAGCCTCGACCTCCTTCCGCGGATCAGCCGGGCCCAGTCGATGGACGCACTCTCCTCGCAGGCCACGGTGGCCGGCTACCGCGCCGGCCTCTCGGCGGCCGAGCACCTGGCCAAGTTCTTCCCCATGTTCATGACCGCGGCGGGCACCGTGCCGCCGGCCAAGGTGCTGGTGATGGGGGCCGGCGTCGCCGGCCTGCAGGCCATCGCCACCGCCCGCCGTCTCGGCGCGGTGGTGCGGGCCTATGACGTGCGGGCCGCGGCCAAGGAGGAGGTGCAGAGCCTCGGCGCCAAGTTCGTCGAGCTCGACCTCGAGACCCAGGAGGGGGCCGGGGGGTATGCCAAGGAGCAGTCGGCCGAGTACCTGGCCAAGCAGCAGGAGCTGCTGGCGGCCGAGGTGGCCGCTTCCGACGTGGTGATCACCACCGCCCAGATACCCGGCCGCAAGGCGCCGGTGCTGGTGACGGCGGCGATGGTGGAGGGGATGTCCGAGGGCTCGGTCATCGTGGACATGGCCGCCGACTCGGGCGGCAACTGCGAGCTGTCCGTGGCCGGCGAGGATGTACGGGTCGCACGGTGTCACCGTGGTCGGCCTGACCAATCCGCCGGCCTCCATGCCCACCCACGCCAGCTTCCTCTACGCCCGGAACATCGCCAACTTCCTGGGGCTGCTGGTCAAGGACGGTGAGCTGGCGCCCGACTTCGACGACGAGATCGTGGCCGGCACCTGTGTGGTGCGGGCCGGCGAGGTCGTCCACGCCCCGACCGCCGAGGCGCTCGGACTGGCCCCGCCACCGGCGGCGCCGCGGCTGGTCCGCCGACCGGTGGGCCCGGCCGCCTCCGGCGCGGCGACCGGACGCAGTGCCGAATCCAAGGAGACGGGCTCGTGAGCACCGGCATTCTCGAGTTCGTGACCGTCTTCGTGCTGGCCGCGTTCGTCGGCATCGAGGTCATCAACGCCGTGCCGAGCATCCTGCACACCCCGCTGATGTCGGGGAGCAACGCCATCCACGGCATCGTGTTGGTGGGCACCATCCTGATCATGGGTGAGGCCCACGGGGCCGTGCAGATCACCCTGGCGCTTCTTGGCCGTGCTCCTGGCCACGCTGAACATCGTGGGCGGATTCGTGGTCACCGACCGCATGCTGGAGATGTTCAAGGCCAAGCCGTCCGACCGGGCCGGCCAAGGCCGACGACGGCGGCAGAAGACGACACCGCGGGCGGTGCCAAGTGACCCTCGACACCGGGATCGATCTGGTCTACCTGCTGGCGGCCATCGGGTTCATCCTGGCCCTCAAGGGGCTGAGCTCACCCAAGCACGCCCGCAACGGCAACCTCCTGGCCGCGGCGGCGGCGGCGCTGGCCGTCGGCTTCACCTTCGCCTATCCACCGGTGCGGGCCCACACCCTCAACCTGGTCCTCACCCTGGTGGCCATGGCCATCGGCGCGGCCATCGCCGTGCCGGCGGCGCGCAAGGTGAAGATGACGGCGATGCCCCAGATGGTGGCCATCTTCAACGGCGTCGGCGGCGGGGCCGCCGCCCTCGATCTCGATCGTCGTGTTCCTCATCGAGGCCCCGGGCAAGCCGGCGGTGTACCGGATCGCCGAGGTGCTCTTCGGCGTGCTGGTCGGCTGCGTGTCGTTCGCCGGGAGCGCCATCGCCTTCGCCAAGCTGCAGGAGCTGATGACCGGCCGTCCGGTCACCTACCCGGCCCAACAGGTGATCAACGCCATCGTCGGCGTGGCCATCGTGGCGCTGGCCATCGGCACCCTGGTGACCGGCAGCGTTCCCCTGCTGGTGGCCATGGCCGCTCCTGTCGCTGGTGCTGGGCGTGATCTTCGTGCTGCCCGATCGGCGGCGCCGACGTGCCGGTGCTCATCTCGCTGCTGAACTCGTTCACCGGGCTGGCCGTGGCCGCTTCGGGCTTCACCCTCAACAACAACCTGCTGATCATCGCCGGCACCCTGGTCGGCGCGTCGGGCATCCTGCTCACCCGGATGATGAGCAAGGCGATGGGCCGGTCGCTGGCCAACGTGCTGTTCAGCGCCTTCGGCTCGGTGGTGACCGCCACCGGCGGGGCCGACGGTTCCGGCGAGACCCGGACGGTCAAGACCGGCACCCCCGAGGACATCGGCGTGCTCCTGGCCTACGCCCGCAAGGTGGTGATCATCCCCGGCTACGGACTGGCCGTGGCCCAGGCCCAGCACACCGCCCGGCGAGCTCGCCGACCTGTTGATGGCACGAGGCGTCGAGGTCTTCTACGCCATCCATCCGGTGGCCGGCCGCATGCCCGGCCACATGAACGTGCTGTTGGCCGAGGCCAACGTCCCCTACGACGAGCTGAAGGAGATGGACGAGGCCAATCCGGAGATGGCCACCGCCGACGTGGCCCTGGTGGTCGGGGCCAACGACACCGTCAACCCGGCGGCCAAGAACACCGCCGGGCAGCCCCATCTACGGGATGCCCATCATCAACGCCGACGAGGCCGAGAACATCGTGTTCCTCAAGCGCTCGATGCGCCCGGGGTTCGCCGGCATCGACAACGATCTGCTGTTCGACGACAAGACCACCCTGCTGTTCGGGGACGCCAAGGACACGCTCACCAAGCTGGTCGCCGCCGTGAAGGACGCCTGAGGCCGCGGCCACCAGCCGTCGGTATCGAGCTACCGGCGGTCTGGCTCGAGCGAATGCCTCAGGCCGCGGCGCGTCCTGGACGATGCCGCTGCCCGAGATCAGCTTGGCGAAGACCATGATGCCCTGGCTGGTGGGCCGGGTGGAGAGCACGGTGACGTCGACCGGCCCCGCTGTCGATCAGATGGATGGCGTCGCTGACCACCACCATGTCGCCGTCGGCCAGGTAGCCGACCGCCTGGCGGGGCTGGCGCCCCTCCTTGACCAGTTCGATGGCCAGCCGCTCGCCGGGCAGATGGTCAGGGGCGAGGCCCGTTGCCCACCTCCCGCAGGTCGACGGCGATCAGTTCCCAGCGGGCCGCCTCGTCGACCACCACCGTCGAACAGGTGCCAATCCGCAGTCCCGTGCGGCGGGCCACCGTGAGCAACTTCCCGTCCAGATCGTCGACCTCGGGTACCTCGTCTGGTCCCACGTGCACCGGGACGTTCATCTCGCGGAGGGCCTCGAGCGCTTCGAGGCCGCGTCGGGCCCGGCGCGAGCCCACCGGGTCGGGTGTCTCGGCCACCGAACGGAGGTGGTCCACAACGAACTGGGGGACGACCAGGCCCCCGGGAGCAGGCCACTACGACCGAGCACCAGCAGCAGGCGGTCCATCACCGCCGAGCTGTCGACCAGCAGCGCTTCGCCCTTGGACGAACCGGGCGGCGGGGCCAGGATGCGGGACAGACCCGCTGCCTCCACGATCTGTCGCCCCTTGACCGACCCGATCCTCCAACCCAGCGAGGCCAGAACCCAAACGAGTCCGGCGATGACCAAGAGCGTGACCCCGGAGCGGAGGACGACGAGAAGGGGGAGACCGATCACCATGCCGAGCAGCATCCCCGACGTGGAGATGATGGAGGAGGCGAAGATCTCGCCCGGGGGGGTGTTGCGAAAGAGGAAGACAGCCTTCTGGAGCCCCTTGTCGAGCACGCGGCCGGCGACGCCTCCGAGGACGTAGCTGATCGCGGCCCCGAACAGCATGGCGATCAGGGTGCGTGGGGACCGCCCCCGGTGTGCTGGCCGACCTCGTACCCGGCCACGGCGCCGGCGAGTACGAAAAGCAGGCGGAATCCCTCGACGAAGAGCATGCTTTCAGCCCCCGGTTCGTAGATTGAAGTTCGGATGGCTCATCGGCAGCCCATTTCGGTTTCGCCTGGTCACATGGCCCGCCTGTCAATTGTCGGAATCGGCGCCGAGTAATCTTTAGCGGGTGCCTGGTGAATGTGCGGGGCAGTGGTCTACATTGGTCTTGATCTGCCCGCGGGAACATCCTTGTCAGTGGCGGAAAAGTGCAGAAAGTGGTAATCTAACTACGCTAAGCGGTCAACTGCAGCTCAGTTGGCGACGGACCCGAAGAGAACCTCCTCATGCGATCCCTCCCGCGATCTCCCCGCTCAGTGAGTCAACGTCCCGAGATCGCGCTGTCGGGGGTGGTGACCCGAGCCGGTCCCGACCGCTCCACTGGCCCGGCCGGGAATGGTGGCGAGCCCGGTCGCCGGCTGGCGGAGGTTCTGGTCGACCTGGTGGTCACCGAGCCGGGCCTGGTGATCGGACGCTCCGGACAACTCCGATCTGACGTTGCCGTCATTGGTTCCCTGGGCGATGGTGGCGTTCGCTCCGGTGGCGGAGAGTGGTGCCCAGGCCTCGGACGAGCCATCAGGGCACGACCTGGACATCGACTTGGCCGACCCGCAGTGGCTGGGAGGCGTCGGGTCACTGACGCTCCGGGTTCCGCCCACCGACCTGAGCCCGTTTCTCGGGGCGGTGGCGGCGGCCAAGGCCGCAGTTCCCGATGGCGCAGCCCCCTCGGCCGGGGGAGTGGTCGGCGCCGCCGCCGGACTGCTGGCCGGCCTGGGTGCCTCGGCCACCCGCAGGGTGCACGCCCGCCAATCGGGCGGAGGAGCGCCCCAGCACGGATTGGGGCGCCGCCGGATCGCACCGGTCGTGGTGGGTCTGCTGGCGCTGGCCATGCTGGCGGGTAGCACGACCGTGTCGTTCGGATCCTCGGCCGCGGTGGCACGGCCCGGCCGATAGGGGAGTGGGGGTGGCGGATGCCTCCGGGAACCGGGCCCAGGCTGCCGCCGGTGCACCTCACGCCGAATTGCCGGCCGCCACCTCGACACCGGAGCCGGCTCCGCCGTCGCTGGCGAGCTCGGCCCCCCTGCCATCCCATGAGATCTTCGGGTACGCGCCCTACTGGACCCTGCCGGAGTCGTCGGGATTCGACGTCCAGCAGCTGACCACTCTGGCCTACTTCAGCGTCGATGCCAACGCCGACGGGACGCTCGACGAGAGCGGTGCCGGATGGAACGGGTACGAGAGTCAGGACCTGGTCGATCTGGTCAACCGGTCTCACGCCGCCGGCGATCGGGTCGTGCTCACCGTCACCTGCTTCGACCAGAGCTCACTCGACGCAGATCACCTCGGATCCCAACGCCGCGCACCAACCTGTCCGCCGCTCTGATCGCGGCGGTGTCGGCCAAAAACCTCGACGGGGTCAACTTCGACTTCGAGGGCCAGGGAAGTGGCGACCGGGCCGGGTTGACCAGGTTGATCACCCAGGTATCCGGCGCCCTCCACGCGGCCAACCCGCATTGGCAGGTGACGATGGCGACCTACGCCAGCGCCGCCGGTGACAGTAACGGCTTCTACGACGTGGCCGCGCTGGCGCCGGCCGTCGACGGGTTCTTCGTCATGGCCTACGACATGAACGACCCGTCCAGCCCGAGCGCCACCGCTCCCCTGATCGGCGGCTGCTTCAACGACACCCAGGCCCTGGAGCAGTTCACGGCGGTGGTGCCGGCCAGCAAGATCATCCTGGGTGTCCCGTATTACGGCTACGACTGGCCCACGACCGACGGGACTCTCAGCGCCCAGGCCACCGGGGCGGAGGCGCCCCTGAGCGACGGGGTGATCGAGGCGTCGGGCCATCCCAACTATTGGGATCCGTCGACCGACACCGCCTGGACGTCCTACCAGGTCGGCGCCCAGTGGCACGAGACGTACTTCGATGACCCGACGTCTCTGGCCATGAAGGCGCAACTCGCCAGCCAGTACCACATCGCCGGATTGGGGATATGGGCACTGGGCATGGACGGGAACAACCCTGCCATGCTGGCGGCGCTGCTGGGTAACTCTCCGGCGGTCAAGGATTACGAGTCAGGACCGACGGCCACGAGTTCGTCGGCATCCTCCTCGACCACCCAACCGGGCCCGGCCGGTTCCGGGTTCACAACCGTGGGTGCGTGGAACGGTGCCCCCGTCTCCCTCAGCCCGGTGACCCCGCCGGCATCCGACGGCAGCGCGGTGTACCAGGGGCCATTGAGCCAACTGTCCACCACCGACCCCGCTCTGGCTTGCCTCCAGACCGGGCCCGAGTTGCCGGTGTGGACGTTCAGCACCCTGCCCGGCCTAGACGTCGTAATTGCCTCCCAACCACAGGATTGTGCCACCGCCATGTGGACGTTCCCGGCCGGGCCTACCGCCGTCGGCGGAGAGGCTTCGACCTCGACGACGGCACCCCCGACCACGAGCACAGATCCTCCGCCGACGTCCACCACCACATCGACGACCACTACCACCACTACCACCACGTCGACCACCACCACCACGACCATCCCGCCCTGATGGCCTGATCCGGAACTTCGGTGGCTTCGAAGTGGCCCACTACCGTCGAAGGCGGACAGCTCGTCCGATGCAGCTAATGTCAACGGACGCTCGGGGGTGTAGCTCAGCTGGTAGAGCGCTACGTTCGCAATGTAGAGGCCGAGGGTTCGAGTCCCTTCACCTCCACCAAAAGTGCAACTGTCGAGCCATCGACAGTTGCAACGACGGGTCCGGCTCTAAGCCGGCCTCGGCTGGTGGTTCCCGATTTAGGCAATTGGCCAGGCGGAGAGTCCACCTCGATTGATCGAAGATTGCTGACTCCGATCCCTCGCTCATCGGATCAACGATGCGGGAGCGCCGGGACGGGCCCAAAGACTGACCCCGCAAGCGCGGCCGGGGCCGGCGTCGAGCACGTCGTCAAGGCAGCGAGCAAGGCTTCGACGGACTCGCCCATCGCCCCACGACGCGGGCAGGCCGAGATCGAGGCTGGACTGGCAGCTTCCGGATTGCCCCACACGCTCCTGCGATCGAACGCCGCTGGCCCCTGTGATCACCAAGACGAGCAGCTCCGGTTCGGCGGCCGGCAAGGGTCTCGTCGGCATGGTCGATGCCCGCGACGTCGGCGCGGTGGCCGCAGAGATCGCCGTTTCGCCGGCTCCGCACGTAGGGGAGACCCGCTGGCTCAGTGGGCCTGAGTTGATCTCGAACTACTACGTGGCTGAGGTGCTCTCGAGGTTGCTCGGTCGGGTCATCACCTACCGAGAGCTCACCTTCGACGAGAACAAGAACGCAATGGTCAGTGCTGGTATGCCAGAAGCAATTGCCGAGCAGAACGCCCGGGCCAAGGCGACGCAGAGTGGGTCAGTGACGACTTCCAAACAACCTTGGGCGCAGCGCCCGCTCCTACGAGCAGTTCGTTGCCGACCACGCCCCGGCATTCGCGTAGCTACGCACCGGATTCCGTTCAGCTACTTCTACCAATGAGAGAGGACTAGACCCATGACCGATCTGCAGGGCAAAACGGCGTTAGTGACAGGTGCGACGAGCGGTATCGGGAGGGCCACAGCCGTGGCTCTGGCGGCCCGAGGCGCTCACGTACTGGTTGTCGGACGCCCGGCATCTGGCTCAGTCACTTCAAACAATCCGGCATCTGGCTCAGTCCGAATCCCTACTGACGCCCCCGGCGACGGGGCGGCGCGGTGCGGACGCCCGTTGGCGGGTCTGATCGAGTTGGCTTTGTAGTTCTTGGTTGACGGCCTGGAGGGCCAAGACGGCAGCGATGCCGGCCAGATTGAGGCCGTCGTCGAGGAGCCGGCCGATCTGTCGGAGGCGGACGAGGTCGTCGTCGCTGTAGCGACGGGTGCCACCTTGGCTGCGGGAGGGATTGATCAGGCCCCGGGTCTCGTAGAGCCGGAGGTTCTGGGGAGCGCTGCCCACCAGCTCGGCTGCGACGGAGATTCCGTACAGGCCCCGGTTCGGATCAGGACGCTCATCCCGCCCCGGCGATCGGCTCTTCGGAAATTTGCCAAAACCACTTGCATCGGACATGGTCGTCAGGATATAACAAATCTGTAGCAGTTACCATAGATCCGGAGGCGCAGAAAGGACGCCTCCGGCCGAAACAAGGAGGGTGCATCATGCTTGTTCGTTCCGATCCATTCCGTCAGTTCGACCGGTTGGCCGAGCAAGTCTTCGGAACCGTTGCTCGTCCGGCAGCCATGCCCATGGATGCCTGGCGTGACGGTAACGAGTTCGTCGTCGAGTTCGACCTGCCGGGAATCGACCCGGCAAGCATCGATCTCGATGTGGAGCGAAATGTGCTGACCGTCCGGGCCGAGCGTCGGACCGCAACCGGGCCCGAAGTCGAGTTGGTGGCCTCGGAGCGTCCGAGAGGCGTGTTCAGCCGACAGGTCATCCTTGGAGACGCACTCGACACCGGTGGGATCACCGCTGGGTACAACAGCGGCGTGCTCCGACTCACGATCCCCGTGGCGGAGCAGGCTAAGCCCCGCAAGATCACCGTGTCCACCGACGAGCAGGCCGCCGTGTCTCCCGCCGGAGACTCTCAGGTGATCTCGGCCACCGCTGAGGATCGCCAGGCCGTCTCCGTGTGACCTGTCATGGTCGACGACGAGACCCGATGCGACGGCAAGGACTGAGTTCCTTGCCGTGGTGCTGGCCGATCCGGAGCTGCTCGACTTGGCCTTCGCCGAGGTGATCGCCTCATGGGAGGCTGAGCCGCCGCGGCCACCGGATCGCACGCTGGTGGCCACTTCGGAGCGGCGGGACCGCACGGTCGAGGGCGTGGCAGGCGGACCATAACCGCCAGTGTTGGCACGCATGGCTGCGGGCCATTCCCCGACCCAGAGTGGCCCGGTCGCCTCCGGAGTGTTCGGCAGCGGGTCGCTTCTGAGGGACACGTCGAATGGGGTGCCTACCGACTGGCACGGGTCAGCTTCGTAGTCGCCGAGAGCGAAGGGGCCGACCGGGCCCACGAAGAGCCGGTCGGCCCCTTCTTTTTCTTCACTTCAATCCGCCTAGAAATCTGGGATGTAGAACCTGATGGATGGCCACGTGCACCCGTCGGGCCTCGACGTAGGCGGTGTTGAACCCCCGGGGCAGCGGAACCAGCATCGGGCCCTCGATGGCGAACCGGTCATCGGGAATCTCTCACATTCCCCGGTGGATGCGGGAGTGGATGCGCTCCTCGATCCACAGCGCCGCCCGCTCGTTGAGCTCGGAGAGGGTCTGGGGCGCACCGGTGGCCGCGCACTCCTCGAGGAACCGCTGCTTCATGTCCCTAAAGTGGCGTGGATGAGATTCATTTCGTCTCCCGGTTGATCCGAGTCGAGGGGAGGGGCTCACCGGTTTCGAGCAACGTCTTGAGGCTCGACAGTAAAACGGGCCAGCCGTTCCGTACCATGGTCGCAGCCGTGCTGCCAGGCTCGAAGTCGTCGTGGACCACGGTTAACTTGACCAGCTCTCCCGCCTCCTCGATGTCGAATGCGACCCGTGATCTATGCTCGCTGGAAAGCTTGGCGAACAACTCGTCTCCAAACTCGAGTCGCTCATTGAGTTCCGGCGTGAAGGTGTGCCACGTGTAGGCCAGCCTTCTGTAGGGATCACTTTCGAGGACGACCTGTTCCGGGTCGGCGATGACGACCCCGTGGTTGTTCCACGTCATCGTCGATCCCACCTTCCAGTCCGTGTCGAAGGTGGCCTGCCACCAGCGGCGGGTGAATCCCGGGTCGGTCAATGCCTGCCAGAGACGTTCAGGTGTTGTTTTGATGTAGGTCGTGTAAATGAACTCCAGCTGCTCCATCGGTGTCTCCTCCAGTGCGTGCTTGAGATCTGCCAGTGCGTGGACCCGTGCTCGTTCATAGCGATGGATCCAGCGCTCGGCGATCTCGTTGATCGGTTCCGCATTCAGGTAGTGGAGCTTCTCGCGCCCCTGTCGGAGCGTTGTGACGAGATTGGCCGCCTCCAAGATGTCGAGGTGCTTGCTGACCGATTGGCGGACCATGTCCAGGCCCTCGGACAGCTCCCGGAGGCTCTGGCCGTTGCGGGCGTTCAAACGATCAAGCAGCAAACGACGACTCGGGTCGGCAAGTGCCTTGAAGACATCCACCACGACTGCCCTGTCTCCAGGTTTCAGAACTTGAGATCCTCGGGGAACGGGGTGCCCTTACCTGTCTCCACGAGGCTCTTCATGCTGAGAAGGAAGTAGGCCCAGCGGGCGCTGCAATGGGCCATGAATTCGCTCGGATCCTGCCAGTCCGCATGGGTGAACAGCACCACGGTCTCGTCGTCCTTCGAAGTGAGCGAGAAGCTGAGCTTGGTCCCAACCCACTCGTCAGAGCCCTTGACACAGCTCCAGCTCACCTCCCCCTCGTTGTCCAACCGGGTGACCTCCATGACCGCTGCCGGCTCCGGCTGACCAAAGTAGAACTCGATTGTGGATCCTTCCGCCGATTGCCCGTGGACACCGTCACGGGTCCACCAGTCGGAGAGGCCCTCCTTGGTCGCTATCGCCGAGTACACCTGGTCGAGCGGGGCTGACATGACTACACGATGTCTGATATCCGGCATTCCATGCTCCTCTGATAGGCAGCTAGTTGGTTACCTAACAGACAAGCAGCTGGATGGCTGCATGTCAACCTTGGCACTCGAATACCACCGCAGACCACCGTTTTGGCGGTATCGCCCCAGGTCAGCGGACCACGGGGGTTGAAGTTAGCCCCACCACCAGGGTGGAATCCCACCTACCGATGCCGTGCCTACTGCGGCCCCGCAGTCATCTGCGCCAGCATCTGTTCGAGCGCCACCTGGTCGGGTCCCACGAACGGTCCGGCGTCCGGAACCGCCGCCAACGAGGCGAGGAACCGGTCGATCATGCTGCCGGGGGCGGCAGGCAGATGGCTGCTCAGGATCAACGACGGCTCCAGACTCGCGACGGCGTCGAGCTCGTGGACCAACTTCCCGCGATCGACCTCGTGCATCCAGGGCGAATCGATGGTCGCCCAGAACACCTGCCCCTCGCGCAGGTCACCTTCGGAGAGGTCGGCAGCGTTCTGCGGGACGTCCTGCAGGAGTGCCCCGAAACAATCGGCCGGGAAGAGCACGCCCGAGATGGTGTCGAAGAAGCCGGTGGTCGACGGGTTGTCGAAGGTCGGGGGCCTGAATGCGCGTGAGGGCTACGACTGCCGAGCGTGATGCTCTGTCCTGGGTTGACGAGGTGGACCCTGTCCATCGGGAGCGGATCGGAGACGCTCATGATGCCGACGCCCAGGAACGTGGTGATGACCTTGATGTCGGGGTACTCGGCGAGCAGCTGGCCCAGTGCGCCGATGTGGTCGCCGTCGGTGTGGGTGAGCCAGATCCAACGCGAGGTCGATCGGATCGATGACCGACTTGAGTGCAGTCATGAAGTTCTCACGCTCGACGACCGGACCCGTGTCGACCAGGACGGGGACGTCCCCATGGAGCACGAAGGAGTTGATGGCGAGTTGGCCGAGGCCGGGGATGGGGAAGTTCGTGGTCAGGACGTCGATGTCCGGTGCTGCCTTGTAGGTGGTGATCATGATGTGCTCCTTTGTGTTGGTTGATCTGATGGTCGTCAGCGGAACGTGGTGCATCGGGCATGGCTTCGCCCAGGGTCGGTCCCTTGGGGGCCGGTTGGACGGGTGACCTGGCCCTACGGCGAGGCGATGTCGATGCCGTGCCGTCGGGCTGCGGCGACGAGTTCCTCTTCGCGGTGTGGGGGCAGGTCCGGAGGCGGGAGGGTCCCGGCCGTCGCCGGCCAGCCGCACGCTCGGGTGAAGTCCTCGAACCCGGCCGGTGTGACGAGGATGAGGAATCGGGCCACCTCGGAGTCGACACGGAACCGGTGGCGAACCCCCGGGGTCCGAAGACGAAATCGCCGGTGGTGGCCGTGCGGGACTCCTCACCCAGCCAGAACGTCAACTCCCCCTCGAGGACGTACCAGGCCTCGTCCTCGTGACGGTGCGTGTGGACGGGCGACCCCGACCCGCGGGGTGCACGGACCTCGGCCAGGGCGAGCTGTCCGTGCGTCTCGTCGCCGGTCACCTTGTAGCTGAGCAGGCTGTCTGCGAACCAGACCCCCTCGCCCTCGTCGGAGCCCAACAGGAAGGCGGGTGTTGCCACCTCGGTCGTCATGACGTCGCCTCTGGTGCGATGGCCCCTTCGGCGGCCGTCTTGAGCTGGCCGAGCGTGTGGTCCATGCCATCCCTCAGTTCGCGGGCCCGGTTGGTCGGGACGTCCACGATCCGGGCCCACAGAGGAATCCATCGCACCAGCGTAGGACTCGACGACCCGGGTACCCCTCTCGGCCGGCTCGAATCGGTAGTGCCACTCGGTGGACTCGCGTCCGCCCTCCTCGGTGACGAAGGCGAACTCGCGACCCGGGTCGGCGGCCAGCACCCGGCCCTTTCGGGACCACTTCATCAGGTTGGCCGGTCCACCCTCGTTGTGCCCGATGAACGTCGCCCCCACGACGGGGTTGTCGGAGCCACCCAACCACTCCACCCGCTGGCACTCCGGACTCCACTCGCCCATCCGAGGCATGTCGGCCACCAGTGCGTAGATGCGCTCGGGTGGCGCATCGATGATGGTCTCGGTGCTGTCCTGCGTCAGCCACCACCGTGTGCTCGTCTCGGCCATGTCTCCTCCATCCGATCGGCTCGTCCTTCACGGGAGAAAAGCTAATACCTTTAGCTTATGCTGTCAACCGTCCTTTGTGCTACAGTTAAACAAATGACGAGGACGACCAGCTCGGAACCGGCCGCCCTGCCGCAGACGGACCGCCGGGCCCGCCGACGGCAGGAGACCATCGACGAGATCCTCGACATCGCCGTGGCCATCATGTCCGAGGAGGGCGTGAACGGGCTGAGCCTGTCGGAGGTGGCCAGGCGACTCGGCGTCCAGCCCCCCTCGATCTACAAGTACTTCCCCTCGCTCATGGCCATCTACGACGAGCTCTTCCTGCGTGGCCAGAGCGTGCACCTCGAAGTCATGCGCAACTCCATGGCCACCGCCGATCCCGGACTCGACGCGCTCATTGCCGGCCTCGAGGCGAGCGGCCGCTGGTTGCTGGCCAACCGCGCCGTGGCCGAACTGCTGTTCTGGCGCCCTGTGCCGAAGTTCGAACCCTCGCCCGGGGCGATGGCCATCAGTCAGGAGATGATCGACATCCAGCGCGCCGCGTTGGTCGACGCCGTGACAGCCGGCCAACTCGGGCCTGGCGCCGACTCCGATGAAGCCGTCTTCCTGGTCTCCACACTGATCATCGGGGTCCTGAGTCAGGCATTCGCCAATGAGCCCGATCTCGAATGGGGCACGGGGCGCTTCACCCCACTGTTCCCCAAACTCATGCGGCTGCTCGTGGCCGTCTACCCACCTCCGTCCTAAACGGACGAGGAGCCTGGCGTTCCGACGGGAGCATTACTTCTGATGTGACCGAACAGCCGACTCGACAGCGCCTTGGCAAAGGGGGTTCGAACAGAGTCCCATCACTTGCCTGACCACCCCCCCAGCGAGCTCTTGAGCGCTGGATTTTGCCCTTGCACTGCAGCCACTGAGGGCCGCCGGAGCTCGACTGTCCGATCATCGGGGCATCGTCGACAGCCGGCACCGGTCGGCGCGCCGGGTCCGGAACACCAGGAGTGACCTAACGCTCGATGAGGTCCAGCTTTGCTACCGTCACGTTTGTGGGCGACGTCCCCAGCCCGGCTGAAGATCCCCCGGTCACCCAAAGCCGGGAGTTCTGGGTGCTCGTGGGTTACGCCGCTGCTCTCGGGGTCTTCGGAGCGTTCGACGGGCTGGTGTTCCTGGGGATAGTCAAGCTCGGGTCAAAGTGGAGCACCGATTCCAATCCCGGCTGGCTCGGCGGCCACTGGTGGTGGGTAGCGGTCACCGCCGCGGCCGGCCTCGTAGTCGGGGTGTTGCGGCGGTTGACTCGCCTGCCCGAGGAGGTTCCAGGATTGTTCGACGACCTGCGAGTCGGGCGGGTCGAACCTCGGCTCGTGCCGGGGACCATCGCCGTCTCGGCGGTGTCACTGATTGGTGGCGCGAGCGTCGGTCCAGAGAAGGTGCTTTCCGCCATGGGCGGCGGCGTCGGCAGCTGGGTGGCTCAGCGACGAGGGCTGCACAAAGAGGATTCTCAGGTGAATACCATCGCCGGCATCGCCGGCATCTTCGGTGGATTGTTCTCCAGCCCGGTGATCGTAGTGATGCTGATTCTCGAAGTTGTCCGGCCGGGCGGACACCGGTTCAGCAAGACCCTGGTCACAGACATCGTTGCCGCCAGCGTCTCCTTCGGGATCTACTTCGCCATCGCAGGCGCCGTGTTCCTCGGTGCCTACCAGGTGCCCCGGTACACGTTCGAGGACTGGCAGCTCCTCGTCGGCATCCCCCTTGGCCTGTTTGGCGCCTTGGTGACTGCCCTGACGGCTGGATTCATGATGCTGGCGTCGCGACTGTTCGGTCGGCTGAAGGTCCCGATGATCGTGAAATCAACGGTGGGCGGCATCATGTTCGGCATCGTCGGCGTGTTACTCCCGCTGACGATGTTCTCCGGCGCTGACCAGCTCACTTCGGTCGTCAACGATGCGAGTGCTCTGGGCTTGGGCCTGTGCATCGCCATCCTGATCGCCAAGATGACCACCTACGCCATCAGCCAGGGCAGCGGATTCGTGGGCGGCCCCATCTTCCCGACGCTGTTCATCGGCGGAACCGCCGGGGTCGTCGTCCACCTGGCCATCCCCAGCATTCCGCTGGGTCTGGCGTTCAGCTGCATGCTCACCACTGTCTTGGGGTCGCTGGCGGCCGCGCCGTTCGCAATGGTGCTGATGGCTGCGATCCTGACCCGCGTGGGGCCATTGCAGACCTTCCCCATCCTGATTGCCGTCGTCACCGCGTTCCTAGGGGTAGAGGCCGCGAAATACTTTCTCGCCAGCAGCAGGAAGGGGCGCTCACGGCGGCACTCGGACGCCGGGCTCTGAACAACAGGACGTGCCAGTGATCCCCTCGACCGCTTTGGTATCTCGATCCTTGCCAAGTTCTGACGATGGTTCCTCCGGCGAGTGCAGTTCTGCCCTCCAGGGAGTGGTCACCCTCTCGAGGGTGTATCGGCAAGTTCAGTGAGAACGGCCGATTGGACTGCCGGGTCCGGGAAGAGCACCGTGACCGAACGCGTCCGCAAACGAGTCGCCGCGTCGGCAACTGCGGAGGCGACAACGGGAGAACGCCCAGCATCGAGCCAGGCCGGGTGGATGTACGACGAGCGGGTGACCGCAACTGTGTCGCCGAGTAACGCGGCCGCAGCTCCGGCGGCCAAGCGCTCCTTTGGTTGGCGCGGGCTACTTGCAGGAGGCTCAGCTCCGGCGAGCACCGCCACCGCCGCTACGGTTCCGCCCCAGGTCCGGAACACCTTGGCCGTGGCGGGCGCACCCGTGTGCGAGTGCAGGTAGGCGTTGACGGCGGCACTGGTCACCAGGTGGGCGGGGTGCTCACCGGCGATGGAGAAAAGAGGCGATGCATCGTTGCCACTGGTGGCGAGGAGTGCACTGACGACTCGAGCAGCCGCTCGGTCGGTCACGGTCACCTTGTGGGCGATGTGCTCCTTACCGACGAAATCGAAGGTGATCGTCGGTCCGTGGACAGCAACCTGGTCGCGTCGCAGCGTAGTCAGCCCGTACGTGTGGTTGTCGCGGGCGTAGCGCTCATTGCCGACTCGCAGTAGCCCCCGGTCCAGGAGCCGGACTACGGCAGCAGTGACCGTGCGGAGAGCAAGCACATCATGGTGTCTCCCGGCCAGGTCGTCGTTGACGGTCTTCCGCAGGGCTGGGAGTGCGGCGGCAAAGACCAGCATCTGATCGAACTTCCGATCGGCGGCCAGGGCCGTGGCTTCTGGGGCGTACCGGTACTGCGTGCGTCCCCGCCCGTCGACTCCGGTGGCCTGCACCGGCGAAGAGGCATCCAGCGTCGCCCAGACGTCCGTCCACGCCGGCGGAATCGCCAAGCGTCGGAGTCGCCCGAGGACGGCCGGGTCGGTCACCGTTGCTCCCGCACCGTCGACCCATTCGTCCGGCCGTGCGCGCACCCGGTGGACGCCAAGCGGGCGAAGATCCCTCGGGACCGAGCTCACATCAGGGCGGCCACGGTGAAACCACCGCTGTTCTCGGCCGATTCCCTCGCGAGCGGTTCGCGACGCAGCCCGCGCAAGCGGGTTGACCCCGCGGTGAGGGTCGAGTCCTCACCCGCCCGCACCAACTCGTTGCGGGGAAAACAGCTTGAGGGTGGGGGACCCTCCTGGAGACCGCCCACACACGGGTCTACGTCAGGTTCGCCGTTTCTCCCACGCCAGTGGATCCCGCGTTGGCTGAACGCCTGCTCGCCTCTCATCTGTCGTCTAGTGACGCTCCGACCACTCCTCGGTGGCTTCTTCGAGTTCCTTTTCCGCTCGGGCATCAAGATCGTCTTCATCAGGTCTTGGAGGTGCTTTCGCGTGCTCGCGTCGGGACGGTCGAGGCGATTCCTCCGGTTCCATTACGTCATCGAGGTTCGGTTCGTCATGGGCAGAGGTCATTTGTTCTCCTTTCGCTCCCGCAGCTCCTATTGAGAAGCTCGAAATTAGGTTAGATCGGATGGGTCCGAGGTCGGCGAGAGAGACAGTCAAGTGACACGCTGGTGCACCGAGGCCGTTCCTTCCCCTCATAGCTGGGTCAGACCGGCGAGCCAACTGGCCTCGCACACTCGCACCGTAACGCGCCGCCGCCTGGCCAGTCTCTTCCGGGCCGTAGCACTCGTGGTCACACGAGAGGGAAGGGGAGGGATTGTGATGGACCCTGAGGGAGACTAAGGGCCACTACCAGGAAGGTCGTGGGAAACATCCTGGTCAAGGGCCGAGAACGGCACGCGGGCCCGGACGTGAGTTCTGGCCACGATCTCAGCAGAATGTGTCGGATCGAGACGTCGGCGTTCGTAGTAGGAGAGAGGCAGCCCCTCGGGGCGGCCACACGACAACAGGAGATGATTCCGATGGCGCAGTATCTGATTTCCGTACTCACCGACACGGGCGACACCGCCACCGAGGAGGAGATGGCCGCGATCGATGTCTTCAATGAGCAACTCCAGGCCGATGGCCAATGGGTCTTCGCCGGTGGCCTGGCGTCGCCGAGCGCCGCCACCGTCATCGACGCTCGCGACGGGGAGGCGGTCCTCACCGACGGGCCCTTCGTGGAGACGAAGGAGTACGTCGCCGGCTTCTGGATCATCGAGGCCCCCGACCTCGACGTTGCGCTCCGGCTCGCCTCCCAGGGGTCGAAGCACTGCAACCGGAGGGTCGAGCTCCGGCCGATCCTGGAGGAATGACCGAGGTCGACGAGGTGATCGCGCGGGTCCACCGCGAGGAGTGGGCCCGGGTCGTCGCCACCCTGGCCAGACGCTTCGGGGACCTCGACATCGCCGAGGAGATGGCCGGCGAGGCGTTCGCCACCGCGGTCGAGCGTTGGCCGGTCGACGGCGTCCCTCCCAATCCCGGCGCGTGGCTCACCACCACCGCCAACCGCAAGGCCATCGACCGGTTCCGGCGCGAGGCCAGGCGCGAGGACAAGCACCAGGAGGCGATGATGTTGTCCGACGTCCCCGAGCCGCTCGGCGCCATCGATGACGACCGGCTCCGCCTCGTCTTCACCTGCTGCCATCCCGCTCTCGCCATGGAGGCCCGAGTGGCGCTGACCCTGCGGATGGTCGGCGGGCTCACCGTGTCCGAGATCGCCGGCGCCTTCCTCGTCCAGGAGGCCGCCATGGGCCAGCGGATCACCCGCGCCAAGGCGAAGATCAAGGCGGCCAAGATCCCCTATCACGTGCCGTCACGGGAGGACCTCCCGACCCGGGTCACCGGGGTGCTCGCCGTCCTCTACCTGATCTTCAATGAGGGCTACCTGGCCTCGGACCCGGAGAAGGAGGCGGTCCGCAGCGACCTGACCGCCGAGGCGATCCGGCTGACCCGGCTGGTCCGTGACCTGATGCCGGCCGACGGCGAGGTCGCCGGGCTTCTGGCGCTGATGCTCCTGACCGAGGCCCGCCGGACCGCCCGAGTGTCGGCGAGCGGTGAGCTCGTCGCCCTCGACGAGCAGGACCGCGGTGCCTGGGACCGCGAGCTGATCGCCGAGGGCCACGCTCTCGTCCGGGCTCGCCTCGCCTCGGGCCAGGCACCGGGGCGCTACCAGATCCTCGCCGCGATCAACGCCGTCCATACCGACGCCCGCGACCTCCGCGACACCGACTGGTCGCAGATCATCGCCCTCTACGACCAGTTGGTCCGCCTCGACCCCTCGCCGATCGTGCGGCTCAACCGGGCCATCGCCGTCGCCGAGCTCGACGGCCCCGAGGTCGCGCTTGGCCGAGATCGAACAGTCTGCCGCTGGAGGGCTACCACGCCTTCCACGCCACCCAGGCCCACCTGCTGCGCCGGCTGGACCGGAACGAGGAGTCGCGGGCGGCGTACGACCGGGCTATCGCTCTGGCCGGCAACACCGCCGAGACCGCGTACCTCACCCGTCGCCGGGACCAGCTGGCCGACCAGTCCCGGGGGAGCGGGGCCGACAGCTCATGATGCCGACCCGAAAAAGGAGATGACGACCCGCCAATGCCGCCCGGCTCAGCGCCAGCCGAGGGCCGGAGCGATGTCGGCCAGGACCGAATCGAGGACGTGGGTGCAGTAGTCGACACCGAGCTGATTGGGGATGGTCAGCAGCAGCGTGTCGGCGGCGGCGATGGCTTCGTCCTCGGCCAGTTGCTCGATGAGTTGGTGGGGCTCCCCGGCGTAGGTTTTGCCAAAGCGCGCCGTACCGCCGTCGATGAACCCGACCTGGTCCTCCGAGCTTCGCTCTCCGCCGAAGTAGGCGCGGTCGAGGTCGCTGACGATCGGGAAGATGCTGCGGCTGACCGAGACACGAGGGTCGCGGTCATGGCCGGCGGCGGCCCAGGCCTTGCGGAACCGCTCGATCTGCTCGGCCTGCAGCTGGTGGAACGGCACACCGGTGTCCTCGCTGAGGAGCGTGGAGCTCATCAGGTTCAATCCCTGCTCGGCGGTCCACTCCGCCGTCTTCCGGGTGCCGGCCCCCCACCAGATCCGGTCACGCAGGCCCTCGGAGTGTGGTTCGACCCGAAGCAGACCTGGTGGATTGGCGAACATCGGTCGCGGGTTCGGCTCGGCGAAGCCCTCACCCTTGAGGACCTCGAGAAAGACCCGTGTGTGCTCGCGAGCCATGTCGGCGGAGTCCGTGCCCTCGGGCGGGAGGAAGCCAAAGTAGCGGAAGCCGTCGATGACCTGCTCGGGGGATCCCCGGCTGATGCCGAGTTGCAGTCGGCCACCTGCGATGAGATCGGCGGATCCGGCATCTTCGGCCATGTAGAGCGGGTTCTCGTAGCGCATATCGATCACGGCAGTGCCGATCTCGATCGTGCTGGTCTTGGCACCGATGGCGGCGAGCAACGGAAACGGGGAGGAGAGCTGGTTGGCGAAGTGGTGTACCCGGAAGTAGGCACCGTCCGCACCGAGCTCCTCGGCCGCCACCGCCAGGTCGATGGACTGCAGCAGGGCGTCGGAGGCTGAACGGGTTTTCGACTGCGGCGAGGCTGTCCAGTGGCCGAACGACAAAAACCCGATGCGCTTCATGGAGTGGTCAACATTTCAGAGGGTGCTTCTCTTCCTCATCAGCGGTACAGGACCATGAGGGAGGAGCTGACGCTCCTCCCGGGTCGGAGTCGCACCGTTTTCGCTGGTCAGAGCTGGTCATTCGTTGGGATCCCCCGCCCTGCGGATGGCGATGTTCGAACCTTGTTCTGATCCTCCGGCCTCCGCCACCGGGAGCGACGTTTGGAGTAGAAGGGTGGAACACAACGAAAGGAGGCCGATGGCGACGCGCTCGTACCCGGCCGGCGATGGTCCCGACCCTGCCAATCCGAGCCCATGGTGGCGGTCCCAACTCGCCTCCGAGCCGGGTCCCTTCGAGGTGTCGGATGAGATGTTCCCGGCCAGAGGACTCGACGTCTCCACCGTGTCCCTCATCGGCTCGGGCGTCATCGTCATCCCGATCGTCACCCCGTGACCGGATCGGGTCGGTAGTGGGGCCGGCGATAGGGGACTCCCTCCCTCTGGCGATCGGCGTGGCCATCAGTCCCATTCCGATCATCGCCATCATCCTGATGCTTCTCTCCAAGCGGGCCGGCATCAACAGCGCCTCGTTTCTGATCGGATGGTTCATCGGGATCGCCGTCGTCCTGTCTGTGGTCGTGGCCGTATCCGGCACCGCCACCCTCAACACGTCCTCCGGTCCGGCAACCGGCGTGTCCTGGATCAAGGTGGCGCTGGGCGTCCTGTTGCTGCTGGTGGGCCTCCGAAACTGGCGGAAACGCCCCAAGGGCGGCGAGGAGGCCACCCTGCCGAAGTGGCTGACCACCATCGAGGGCGTCACGCCGCCCAAGGCCGGAGGTCTCGGAATACTGCTGGCGGCCGCCAATCCCAAGAACCTGATACTGCTGGTGGGCGGAGGCGTTGCCATCGCCCAGGAGGCAACGACGACCGGTGACAAGGCGGTGGCGACGGTGGTGTTCATTGTGATTGCCATCAGCACCGTCGCCCTCCCGGTGTTCCTCAATCTGACCATGGGCCAACGGGCGAGAGCGGTCCTCGACTCACTGAGCGACTGGCTGAGGACCAACAACGCCACGGTTATGGCGGTCTTGATGCTGGTGATCGGATTCGTTCTGATCGGCAAGGGAATCGGCGGCTTCGGATAGGTGCGACCGAAAGGGCCGCAGCGTCCTCGCGGTTGGGGCCCGCTTGTCCTCAGTGACGCCAGGCGCGAAGATGCCCCGGTGGCAAGCCGCAAGGACCTGATCCATGAGCGACCCAGGGAAGACTGGCACCGGCTGCTCGACGAGCTGACCAAGGTGCGAACCGGTGACGACGTCACGATCGAGTTGCTGGATGCAGAGTTCGGTGATGCATTCGAGGCGGAGCAGATGCCGCTCGCCTACATCGAGTACGACGAACACGCCGACGAAGCGTCGGTGGGCGTGGGTGGTCGTGACGGCCGCTACCCGGTCGTGCTGCGCCACTCGATCGAACACCCGACCTCGATCCTGACCGACTCGAAGCCGCCCAGACTGCCTCTGGTCATACAGATCGTGGGGGCCGACGGGTCCGAGACCCTGGTCACTGTCCTGCCCCGCACGTAGGTGCCGGAGTTCCACCTCAGACAGCGCGCTGGCACCGCGGGCCACCGAGGCGAAGACGCACAATCGCGGGTTGACACACCGCACCACTACGGGCTGGTGGCGCCGGCCCGGCCGTGGACGAGGCCACTCGTAGAATGCCGACCATGCCCGGCCGTGGTTCGGTCTCCGACCGAGACGACATCCCCGATGTGACGATCCGTCTGCTGCGGCCCCACGAGGCGCCCCTCCTCTCCGACGCCATCCGCACCGCCTACGGCGAGACCTACGACGTCCCCTGGGTCTACGACGGCACCGAGGTGGCAAGACGGATCAGCCAGGGCACGCTTCTCTCCGCCGTCGCCCTCGACGACGGGGGCGGCCTCTTGTGCCACGCCGGGCTGACTCGTCACAGTCCCCACGACCTGGTGGTCCACGCCGGCCAGGCGGTCACCGTGCCGGCGGCCCAGGGGCACCACCTCTTCCCCCGGGTCAAGCGCTTCCTGTCGGAGCTGGCCCTCGAGCACGGCATGGTCGGCATGTACAGCGAGGTGACGGCGGTCCACCCCTACAGCGAACGGGCCAACCTCGAGTTAGGTGGCCACGAGACCGGGTTCCTGCTGGGCTGGATACCCGGGTCGGTGGCCAACCAGGCGGCCGGCGTCATCACAGGGAGTCGCCAGTCGGCCGCCCTCTTCTACCTGAAGCTGCGTCCGGGCCACAACCGGCCGGTGTATGTCCCGCCCCAACACCGGGCCATCGTGCACCGGATCCTGCGCACGTGTGGCCTCCGGGGCCGCCTGGCGGAACCGGCCCGGCACGTGCGCCTGCCCGACCGGACCCGCACGCACTCCGAGACTCTGATCGGGCACAACACCGTTCACATCCATGTCGCCCATCCAGGAGCGGACCTCGGACCCCGGCTCGGTGGGATCCGGGCCCGGCTGTTCGACCGGGGCGTGGCGGCTCTGTATGTCGATCTCCCTCTGGAGGTGCCCTCGACCGCACTGGTCGCAGACCATGTGGCCGAGCTCGGCTTGGCCTTCTCGGGGATCTTCCCCAACACCCGGGCCGACGGCGACGTCCTGCGACTCCAGTCGCTCAATCACGTCACGGTGCGGGTCGACGACATCGTGGTGGCTTCAGAGCACGGCCGGGTCCTGCTCGACTACGTGCTGGATGACCTGGACGGCGCCGGGGCGGCTTGACCGACCCGGTCGATGCCGACGGACTCTCGCTACCAAACGGCGTGGAGTTCCTCGAGCGAATCGAGATAGGAGCGCTCCGACTCGGACAGGTTGACGAATTGGATACCCATTCGCACACCCTGATCTCTTCCAACTCTCGAGTTTCGAAGCTCGCCCCGAAGCTGGATGACGACAACCACTGAGCTGCCCAACACTTCTCCGGGTTCTGTATCAGGCAGTTCGAGCCCAGCCCCGGCTGACGACACATCGACGACCCGGCAGTTGTGCCACCGCTTTTCGGGGTCGTCTCCGAACATGCATTTTGCCTGCCAGTCGGCAAACTGCCGAGGCAGGAGCCTGCGTATCTGCTCCATAATCCACCTCTTCCATCATGGGCCGCAGCCTTGTCCGCAGCAGCCATGAGGGGCCAAGCGGACCGAGCCTGTCACCGGATGGTTCCTCAGGGGAGTTATCGGCAGCGGCAGTTGTACCTGAAGCGATTGTTCTGTTGCGAAATGAAGACGCAGATCGTCGTTCCCACCCCGACCGCCTGACGTCAGGACCGGATCTATTCACCCGTCCCGCCATCCGTTTGCTTCCCTGGTGGGCCGAGGGTCCCCGACGCGGGTCACCGATCGGACATGGAGTAGTCACCAAAAGTTCACTCGGATGTGGTTGTCCCCGGAAGTGGCCGCATGGTTTATTTGAGGCGTTGCTCAGCTCGCACGAGCGGCACCTGAGGGGACGGATCACTTCTCCGTGGGATCCCCAGGGCTATGGGCCACGTCCAGTTCGATGCGCCAAAGGAGTTCGGAGTTGCCGCGCAAATCCGCCCCGTCGTCGGGAAAGCAGGATCCGCCGGTCGGGTTGCCACATGCCCCGGTCAGCCGGCGTCGGCTCCTCCAAGCCGGAGTTGCCGCCGGTATCACCGGAGTCACGCTCGCCTCCGGGGCGGGAGAGGATATCGAGGCGGCCGCGGCCCAGACCCCGGCCGGTTCGGGTGCGCTCCAGGACATCGAGCACGTCGTCATCCTGATGCAGGAGAACCGTTCGTTCGACCACTACTTCGGCACCCTCTCCCATGTGCGGGGCTTCTCCGACAAGAAGGTGATCGACCCAGATCGTCAACGGGGTCTCCTACCCGATCTTCGACCAGTTCGGCTACCAACCGGGGGTCGGACCCGACGCCGCCGGTTACCTGCAGCCGTTCCACCTGCTCAGTGATCCGCCCGCCACCGACGGCCAGACCACCAACGACATCAGCCACAGCTGGGGCCCCCAACACCAGAGTTGGAACGGCGGAGCCATGGACGGGTTCGTCACCGCCCACCTCGAGGCAGACGGCGACGCCAACGGTCCCGTGACGATGGGCTACTTCACCCGGGAGGACCTTTCCTTCTACTACGCGCTGGCCGACGCCTTCACGATCTGTGACGGCTACTTCTGCTCGGTGCTGGGGCCCACCGATCCCAACCGGGTCATGTCGATCTCGGCCTCCATCGATCCAGCCGGCGTGGCAGGAGGACCCGTCCTCGAGACCTACACCAGCGACCGCCAGAGCCACTACGGCACCTTCACGCTGGGAGACCATGCCAGAGCGGCTCAGCGCGGCCGGGGTCAGTTGGAAGGTCTACAACGATCCCACCGCTCTGTTGGAGTTGAGCCCGTTCCCCTACTTCAAGACCTACTGGGAACCGTCCACTCGCGGCCCAGGTCGAACTGGCGGCGCGGGCCTTGGGCGCCAGCTACCCGGCCACGTTCGTCAGCCGACGTCGCCACCGGGGCCCTGCCGGCGGTGTCGTGGATCATGCCGCCGCTGGCCGAATGCGAGCACCCGGCGGCCCCGCCCGAATACGGCGAGTACCTGGTCCAGCAGATCCTGAACACTCTGGTGTCCAATCCGGACGTCTGGGCGAGCACGGTCTTTTTCGTGGTCTACGACGAGAACGGCGGGTTCTTCGACCACGTCCCGCCCCCCACCCCCAGAAGTGGGACGTCGGGCGAATGGCTGACGGCCAATCCGCTGCCGTCGGAGGCCAGCGGTATTGCCGGACCGATCGGGCTCGGATTCCGGGTTCCCTGCCTCGTCCTGTCTCCGTTCAGTAGGGGGGGCTACCGATGCAACGAAGTGTTCGACCACACCTCGCTGCTCCGGTTCTTGGAGACCCGGTTCGGTGTCGAGGTGCCAAACCTCACCAGTTGGCGCCGGAAGGCGACCGGTGACTTGACCCGGTCGCTGGACCTGGTGAACCCACCCGATCCCGCCGTGCCCACGTTGCCGGCCACCTCGCTCGGAGACACCACCGTGGCGGAACAGGCCGTCATCAACGCCCTGGCCGGAACCGAAGACTACGGAATCCCGTATCCGTTGCCCTCCTCCAACGCCATGCCTTCACAGGAGAAGTCACCCAAGCGTCCAGAAGTTCCCCGCTGAATCTGCACTCTGGGAGCCGGGACGCGGTGAAGCCTCGATGGCGCGGCCAATCATGGGGGGTTTCGGGCCGACCTACCTCGAGCTGACTCGGAATCTCTTAGTGGTCGTGCACCGACCGAACGTGACACTCGCCGCGCTCGTCTATGACCACGAGCTGGTGTGATCTCGATTCAGGAATTTGCAGACCGGGCAACCGCCGGCGGAGCCCTCTGGGTGATGCTCGGCTGCCTGCTGGCCAAGCTTGGCTGAAGCCGTCTTTGCGTTCATATCTCACCCCCTCTGCGGTGAGTGACGTCTGTCTCGATACGTGGTTGCATCACCAGGGACCGGGTCGAAACCGGGATTTGGCCCTGCTCGTGTCGTTGTCTGTCGGGACGGCCGGCATCGGGTGTCGGGAGCCCAGTGCGGATCACCCACCGGCTGGGCTCATGTCGGTTGACGGCCGGGTACATGCTGATCGCTGAAGCACACACGCGGCATCCGCAACGGGCACCGTCGCGCTGCTTTCGGTAGATCTCTTCCAAAGAGTGGTTTCTCGAAAGAATCATCTTCCTCCTCGGTGTCCGGCGCCGATCAGGGTGGCAACGGGTCGGGCGGCGACGGGTCGGGTGGTCGGGTGGTCGATGACCTGGGGACCAATCCACTGGGCCGTCACCGGGTCGGCGCCCCGGCCGATCGAGAGGGAGGGGTGCGCACCCCGTCACTGTTTCCAGCGGCAGGGTGCGCACCGGCCCCGGGTGGCCCGGCGTGCCGGACGACCCGGGGCGTCCTCCTAGGCCGTGGGGCTCGTGGCGTTGACGGGGGCGTTGGTGTTGACCAACGGTGACCCCGACGACCCACCGGCCGTGGGGCTCTGGGTCTGCACGGGAGCATTGGTGTTGACCAACGTCCCCGAACCACCCGAGCTGCCGCCAGTGGTTCCACTTCCGGTGGTGTCGACGGGAGCGTTGGTGTTGACCAACGGTGACCCCGACGATCCGGCCGTCGTGGGGCTCTGAGCCTGCACGGGAGCGTTGGTGTTGACCAGCGTCCCCGAACCACCCGAGCTGCCACTAGCGGTACCGTTTCCGGTGGTGTCGATGGGAGCGTTGGTGTTGACCAACGGTGACCCCGACGTTCCCGGGGTGCCGGCTGAGCCATTGCCGGCGCCGCCGGCATTGCCCGGGCCGTTCGATGACCCGGTGGTTGCCGGCGCCGAGCTCAGGCTGCTTCCGGCCGCAGCCGGAGCGGTATTTCCCGCTGGGGCTCCACCCGAGGATTCGGCCTGGACCGATGACGGGGTGGGACCTTGGCACGTGCCGGCGAGGGCCGGGGAGCTCGAAGACAAGACTCCGAGGGACGCCAGCCCGATGAGCGTGACGGCCCATGCGATCGAACCGGCCACGAGGGCGCGCTTGGTAGAGGTGAACATTTTGCATATCTCCTAGTTAGTAGTTGGTTGTCTGTTGGCGGCCACCTGGGCCGCATCGCTCAACAGGACCCAACTAACCGGGAGGAGAGCACCTCAAGTCGAGAAGGAGCCGCGGTCTCGTTCCACGCAGGAGTAGTACTCCTCCGAGTGCCAGCACGGCCGGCAGCAAGCCTGAAGGAGGGAGTATCCCAAACGGGCTCCCACCCTGGGCTGGGCCGGAATCAGCGCTCATGTCATTGACGGCGAGGAAGGAGTTCGTCGAAGGAAGGGGAGTCGGGGGAGCAGGACGCGGAGCCGGCGGGGTTGGCGACGGCAAAGGATTGGCGGACCCCGGTGCCGGAGCGAAGGCCTCGAGGGCGTAGATCGGGTTGTTGGGGACAGCGCCATTCCCCGAGGCCGGGGAGGCGGCAACGCCAAGGCCCGGCGTGTTCCCGGGTCCGAGGGCCCCGAGCAAAGAACCCCCGACGAGGGAGGCGATCGGGACTCCGAGCCCGGCCGTGAGTGGGCTGGCCCCGCTCCGAACCGCGGCGACCACCGGGGCGGCCAGGGAGTTGGTCGTCGTGGCAACCGCGGCCGGGACACTGCCGGCTGATCCAGAGACACCAGTGGCGGTGTCCTTCCCCACCTGGGCGAGGGAAGGAACGGCGGGAACGGGCTGAGTCCCGGTGATGGCGAGCCCGGGAACCGACACGGCCGGAACCGACACGGCCGGAACCGAGACGGGCGGAACCGAGACGGGCGGAACCGACACGGCCGGAACCGAGACGGCGGGAACCGACACCGAGGGCAAGGCAGCGGCACCAGCCGGGCGGGCCAAAGCCGTCAGGACCATGAGGCCCAAGACGACGCCGACAATTCCGCCCAGGACAATGAGGAAGGACCGGACGATCCGGCGCGGGATTGCGCTGTCGCGGCTAGCGACCACCCTCGGCTCCATAGGGTCCACCCTATACCACTAAGAGTAGGCACTCAACTACTCGGAGTGGTCATTCTCGCTCGTGAGGTCGGCCCGGCGGCCGGCAGCCGGCCGGAGAGCCAGGGACAGCAGGAAATTCCCTGATCAGAAGGGCAACGGCGGGTTGTGGTTATCGGCGCCAACGACGCCCGACCGGCCCTTAGCCGTGCTGGAGGATGCGGAGGCCGTGCACGGTGGGCAGCGACACGGTCACTTTCTGGAAGTCGACGGATCCACCCAGCCGCGGGGTGATGTACGCCGCCGTGGTGGCTACCAGCTGGAGCTCGAGTGACTTCCCGGAGCCGGCGGTGTAGCTGATGGTCTCCATCGGGATCACCAGGGTGTGCCGCTTTCCGTCCAGGGTGACCGGGATGGGTGTGATCTGGTTGTTGACGACGATCCCGGTGGCCGGGTCGACCAGCTGGGCGAACACCCGCGTGGGTCGCTCACCGGCCGCCACCGTCCCCGAGTAGGTCAACGAGAGCGACGGAGCGCCGACGAGGACCGCATCGGCGGTGAGTGGGATGTGGATGTTCACAGCATTGGTCGCCGGAGCCGGTGTCACCGCGTAGGCGACCACGTCGACAGCGTTGGCCGCCTGGGAGTTGGCGGCGACGGTCGGAGGTCCCGACCCCCCTCCGGACTTGAGGGTCAACGTCCCCGAACCCGAGCCACGACGTGGGCACCGGGGGGCAACGGGTACCCGGTCGCTCCGTACGAGGTGCCGTTCTGATCGACGAACTCGAATCCCCGCAGCACGCCGACCGACTGGTCCGTGGCCACGTAGTGCTGCATCCACGCCAGCGACAGCTGGCCCACGTCGATGGCGGTGCCCGGGTTGGTCAGGCACACGCCATGGCCTCCACAGAACCAGGCCATCGAGACCGGCGTACCCTGCTTCTCAGAGCGTCGGTAGTTGGCGATCCCCTCATCGAGGGTGAAGAGGTCGTCGACTGTGCCCTGCAGGATCAGGGTCGGAACCCTGATCTTCGACAGTAGCTGGCCGGACCACGGGCAGTGAAGAAGGCAACGGCCTTTGATCGATGACCCCGTGGAGTTCATCTCTTTGTCGGCCGCGCCGATCTCGGGGTCGAGCTTGGCCGAAGAGGCCACCTCCGACAGGATGTTGCTCCAGCCCGCCTTGGGCGTCTGGTTCTTGTCCAGGCTCGTCCCGAGCGAGTTCCAGGCGATGGTCGGGGCGATGGCGTCGATCCGGCAGTCCTGCTCGGCGGCGGCGAATTGGATGCCACCGCCGTACGACTCGCCCACCATTCCCACCCGGGGCACCCCGGGTCGGCTGATCTCGACGCCGCGCTGTTGTGCCACCCAGTTGATGACGCGACACGTCCCTGCCCTCGTAAGCCGTGCTGTCGACTTCGGCCGCTCCGGTGGACTTCCCAAATCCCCTCGGGTCCCACGTCAGGACGTTGAATCCCCCCTGCCACAGCTGGGCGATGCTCAAGGCGCCCTGGACGCCGGTCTGGGAGGTGTCGGTGTCACCCGACTCCCCCCACCCCGGGTCCCATCAGCACGGTGGGACGGGTCCGGCCATCAGCCGACGGGTCGGGGAACCAATGGACCCGGATCTTCGTCCCGTCGAATGAGGTCACGTCGAAGTCCGACGGGGTTCCGGCCACCGGCGTGGCCGTTGTCGATCGCCAGTTGGTGGGCGGCTGGCAGGTGCCCGATGACGTGGCAGTCGTTGACGCCGAGGAGCTGGAGGAGCAGGCAACTAGACCGCCGGCGCCCAGCGTCAGGGCCACGGCGAACCCGAGGGCGCGCCGCCGGACGCCTCTCCCCGGGTTTGGCCCGGGTACTCTCGTCCGGCTCCCTCTGGTCCTTGTCACCGTGGTTCCCTCCCCGTTCCCCGTGTCCGGGGACCGACCTGGCGTCCCGAGACCTCGGTTGACGCTAGTCGTCGCGGCAGTCCAGAGTCCCGCGTAGTTGGGCTCGATGTCCACGGGACCCGGGGAGCTCTCGTTCCTGGTGCGGACCGGGACGACCTGGTGCAGGATTGTTCCCGCATCGAACCATTGAGGAGCCCCCATGTCCCTGATCCAGATCGAGATCGACTATCTGGCCAGCCAATCCCTCGGACGCCTGGCCACCGCCCAACCGGACGGGACGTTGCAGAACAACCCCGTGGGCTACCGCTACAACCCCGAGAAGGCGACGATCGACATCGTCGGGTACAACATGGCGGCCAGTCGCAAGTTCCGCAACGTGGCAGAAAACGGCCGAGTGGCGTTCGTCGTCGACGACATCATCTCGACCACCCCGTGGCGTGTCCGTTGCCTCGAAATACGGGGAGAGGGCGAGGCCATCGACCCGGCCGGAGACCCGACGGCGTCGGAAGGCCCGCTCATCCGGATCCATCCCCGACGGATCATCAGCTTCGGCCTCGATGGCGCCGACGTCGACCCCCACCTGGCGGTCACCAGCAAACGAAACGTCACCTGACCGGCACCGATGTTCAAGCCTGAACCGTCAGGCCGTTTTGTCGGGGAGCGCCGACTCTGTCGCCGGGAGGTCGGCGATCCTGTCCAGCAGTCCTGCGGCAATGCTGAGCAGGTCGACTTCGGCCGGGGTCAGGGCCATGAGCGCTTCGGAGAGCCAGGCGTCGCGCTGGGCCATCTCGCGGCCAACGCGCTTTCTCCTGCCCACGTTAGGGAGAGCACCGACCGCGTCCGTCCCGCTCACTGGGCGACCGTGACACCAGCCCGCTGATCTGGAGGTCGGAGAAGACCCGGGTCAGCGATTGCGGCAGCTGATGCTCGGCCCCGGCGATCTCCCGGCGTGCTCGGGCCGTTCCGACGCAGGTGGCTGAGCACGCCCGATTTTGTTGGCGGTGAGGGCGTCGGAAGGACGCTCGACTCGGAGGCGGTGTGCCAACCGGGTGACGCCTCTGCGTACCTCGGCGGCAACACCCCGGCGGCTGTCGATTCTTCCCTCGCTCACAACTAGTAAGCTATCACGTAATGGTTGTGAGCGATGGCTCCTAATATGAGGCGAGATGGCCAAGAAAGTAATTCGTAATCGTTATTAATCTCGGGCTCCCGGATGTCTGAGGCGGCCCTTGATCCAAGACTGGCGGCGCTTCGCTCCGCCGGGGTCATCATGGCGGCCACGCTGGCCTGCTTCTTCAGTGCGTGGCTGGTCGAGGATCTCGCCGGGCTCCATTCCGGTGTGGTCGTGCTGGCGGTGGCGCTCGGCTTGGGTGTCGGGCGAACCCGGCGTCACCTCGGCGCCGGGGCGACGTTGGTCGGTGCCGTCGTCCTGGCGCTTGCCGCCGTCGTGGCAGCTGTCGTCGGTCTGTTGTGGAGCGCCCACCCGATCATCGGGGGAGTGCTCTTTGCCACGTCGGTGGCCGGCACCATCTTTGTTCGACGCTTCGGCGCAGGATTCGCCCACGCCGGCACGCTGGCTACGTCGCCGTTCGTCGCCGTTCTGATCGCACCGGCACCGTCCGGCTCCTGGATCGGCACCGTGGCGTGGACGACGACGATGGCGGTGATCGCCTATGGGTGGGCGACGCTGGCACGGCTGCTGACCGGTAGGGGCGGCGATCTCACGACCCGATCCGGGCCGACCTCGAGGGCTCCGACCCCGTCCGGGCTCGAACCCGGGCGATCACGGGCGTTCCCCGGTCCGGCCAGCACCCGGATGGCCGTGCAGATGGGCATTCGTCTCGGGGTAGCATCGTGGTCGGTCACTGGCTGTTCCCCCACCACTGGTCCTGGATGGTGCTCACCGCCTTCGTCGTCGCCAGCGGGAACCGGGGTCGAAGAGAGGTGATCGCCAAGAGCGGCCTGCGGGTCGCCGGAGCGGCCGGCGGTACTGTCTTCGCCACCGTGCTGGCCGGCGCCTTCGTGCCGGACGATCACTGGGCCATAGTGGCCATCTTCGCCGCCCTCGGACTTGCCTGTTGGCTCCGGGAGTTCAGCTACGGCTACTGGGCCGCCGGGGTGACAGCGGCGTTGGCACTGCTCTACGACTACTTCGGCGAGCACGGTCCCGGCTTGCTCGTCACCCGCCTCGGGGAGATCGTCATCGGTGCCATCATCGCCGTGACGGCGTCGTGGTTCATCGCTCCCGTCAAGGGTGTCCACGCCATGCCCGCTGAGCGCCGGGGCGCTGTCGTGACGGGGTACGGGCCCGGTCTCGGGTCTCGGCGATCCACCGGCTCGGGCCGCGACCACGGCCTGATCCTGTCTGGGATCGAGTCGGTCAATCGAGCTTCGACCAGGACGGTGCTCAAGCGGCGGCCCGGGTCGACCGATGACAACCAGAGCACGTTTGAAGGTCAGAGTCGCCCATGAACTCCAACAAGCAGGACTTGCTGGCCAGCGCACTTGGACCGGACGCGGAACGAGCCGCGTGGCGAACCTTCTGGCTCACGCACATCCGGATCGGATTTGGCATCTTCCTGGCCGAGACGCTGGTGGTCATGGGCTACCTCACCCTCACGCCTGAAGGACCCCATCGCTCGATCCTGTGGGCGGTGGCCGTCTTCTGGCTCCTGTTGGCCCTGGTGGGCATGGCCCTGGCACCGATCGTGGCCTCCAAGCCATGGTGTGTCACCTACTCGGTGACCTGGACGGCAATGTCGGCATTCGGAGTCGCCATCGTCGCCATTCTGGACGGCGGCATGAACAGCCCGATCCTCATTCTGCTCTTTCTCCCGTTGATCTACGGAACGCTGATGTTCACTCCCCGAGCCGCGGGGATCTGTGGCGTTGCCGCCCTGGCCTCCTTGGCTCTGGTGGCCCTGATCGATCGTGACGTCCCGAGCTCTCCCGGACGGACGTTCCTCCTCTTTGCCGCACTGGCCGGCGCCTCCGTGCTCACGGTTGCTGCCGCCGTCAACCGGACGCGCATCGAACAACACGAGGCACAGCTGCAGGCCGCATTGGCAGACATGGCCGCCGTCGACGAACTGACCGGGTGTGCCGTCCGCCGAGTGCTGCGTCAGCGGATGGAGGAGGAGATCACCCGATCGGTCCGCAGTCGGAGTCCTCTCAGCCTCCTGATGATCGATGTCGATCAGTTCAAGTCCGTGAACGATACCTACGGACACGTCGTCGGCGACCACGTGCTGGCCAGCGTCGGCGCTGTCCTCCGGCACAGTGGGAGAGCTTTCGATCTGGCCAGCCGCATCGGAGGGGACGAGTTCGCCCTGCTCCTCCCCGACACCGATGTCCCCAGTGCTGTGCAGGTCGCCGAACGCATTCGTAGAGACCTCCCGGCCGCCGTCGAGGTACCGGTGACCGTGAGCATCGGCGTCGGTGGTCTCGACCCGTCGATGCCGAGTGCCGAGCACCTGCTCGACGATGCCGACTTCGCCCTCTATCAAGTGAAGCGAGCAGGGCGAGATGCCATTGCGACTCACCACTCGGGCTCACTGTCCGGCCTGCCCAACGAATAGCGGCGGTGCGAGCATCGACTCGCCAGCCGGTCAGCCGCCGGCGATCGAGTCGAGGAGGTCGGCTGTCTCCTCGGGGGCGACGAGCATCAGATCGTGCCCGCAGGCGATCTCATGTGTCTCCCAGCCGGCCCGTTGGGCGGCGGTGAAGAATCTCGTCAGGCTGGCCAGGGGAGGGTGGCTGTGGTTGACGTAGATCTTACGAACCTGGTCCAGCGGTCCTGGGTCGAAGTCGGTGACATCGGTCTGGCATCGGTACGGGAAGTCCGTCAACCGCGGTGCCACCCAGGCTCGCAGTCGTTGGTCGGTGATGCCCCACTGTTCGAGAAACTGATCCGTGGCCGGCAGATACCAACCATCCCCGCTTTCGTTCACCAACTTCCGGTAGCGAGCGGCGACGTCGGGTGGCTCCACCTCGAGTAGGGACTGACCTGGAGCCGTCACGAAGGCGGCCAGGAACACGATGGAGGCGAGTCGACGCCCTGCCCGCTCCGCCAGTGGGCCGGCCAGAACACCGGCGTAGCTGTGGAGGACGAGATGAACGTCGGCGAGATCTTCGAACCACAACAGGTCTTCCACATCCGCGATGTGGTTGCCAACGCCGGTCTCCCTCGTCAACTCGCCACGGCGGTCGCCCTGACCGGTCAAGGTCGGCGTGTGGACCTCATGCCCCCGGGCCGTCAACGACCGGCGCACGTCGACCCAGCACCACCCTCCGTGCATCGCTCCATGGACTAGTACATAGGTGGCCATCGCATCCTCGTCGACTCCGGAGACGTGCCGGACCGCGGCACGGCTACCAGCTCACCGCTGGTGGCCCACCGGACAGAGGGCGGCCGGAGGCAGGTTCTGGTCGATCGCGATCAACCGGCCAGCCCCAACCAGGTGCTGACAGCGTCGTCCGCCGTGAAGCGGCGTGAGTACCCGTTGCGTCGACGCACGGCCACCACCTTTTCCCCATCGGCCAGCAGGGCCGGCACGGCCAACTGCCAGTGAGGTCGATCGCCGCTGCCGGCGCCGCCCAGGCGCGGGTGCCACTGGGCGCTCGGTAGCTCATCTCGCACGGCCCGCTTGGCGATGTCCGGCATCGAGTCGTCGGTACCGGAGTACACCATCTTGGTCGACACCGCCGATGGAATCCGGTCGGGGGAGGGCTCACTCCAGACACCGAGAACATCGAGCCTGGGTGCCGTGCGCTCGATGGCCCGAGCCACCAGGCTGAGGACTGCGGGGTCGGAGTCGACCAGCCGCATCTCGACCACGAGCGCGTCGCGCTCCGACTCCTGAAACTCGGGCCGAGCCGAGCAACCGGTCGCCCCCTCGACTTCAAGTTTGACAATCTCCAATGCCGTGTCGGAATCGGGGATGGCCACGCGGACCTTACTGGTAGCTGTCATCGGGTCCTCCTGGATTCTGCGGCGGGCCTCGCACCCACCGAGCGCCATCCGCCCCCCTCCGAGGCTATCTGTCGACCGTGAACGCCACGACACCTCCGACTGACCGTTCGATGAATTGCCGGTGCCGATTGCGGTGTCGAGGTGGTCTGTGCGTTTTCAGTCGGCCGACCGCCCCGGCCCGACCATCGGCGCGGTCCGGACGTCTCGGGGTTCACATCGCCGTCGCCAAAGTTTCAACTTCCGTCAACCCATTTTTAAGGTTCTGCAAACACACCCGGATATGACCGTCGTTAAGAATTCAGGGGTGGCTGTCCCCCACGGCGCAGCCACCCCGTGGGGGGGGACGGAACGCCACGAAGAGGAGTGAAGTGACCGATCATCCCCGCCGCTACGACCGCCGGACCATGCTGCGAGCCGGGCTGGGCGCCGCCGCCGTCGGTGCCGCCGCCCCCCTGGGGCTGGAGACCCTGTTCGGGGGGACCCCGGCCTCGGCCCGAACGGGGCCGGCCCGGGCCCGGAAGTCGCGGGGTCCCGGCGCTCTGCCGTACCCGAACTTACCGGTGGGTGGATACACCGGCGCCTTCCCCTTCGAGCACATCGTCCTGGTCATGCAAGAGAACCACTCCTTCGACAACTACCTGGGCATGCTTCCGGTGTCCGGCCAGCCCAAAGCCGAAGGCTTCCGCTTCAACAAGAAAGAGGAGCCGGTCAACTGGAACCTCGTCGACAACGAGCGTATGTACGTGTACCACCAGCCGGGCGAGATCGGGGCGTCCGATTCGGGCAGCCAATCCTGGGACGACTCCCATATCCAGATCGCGGCAGGGAAGATGAGCGGCTTCGCCCAGACCGGGCCCGGCTCGATGGGCTATTACACCCAGGACGACCTGCCCTTCTACTACTCGTTGGCCACAACTTTCGCCCTGGCCAACCGGTGGTTCTGTTCGGTTCCGGCCCAGACCTACCCCAACCGCCGGTTCCTCATGTCGGGGACTGCGTCGGGGGTGGTCTCGACCGACATCGACAACATCGACATCTATCCGGCCAACGGCACCATCTGGGACCAGCTGACCAGGTATCAGATCCCGTGGTTGAATTACTTCTCGGATGCCCCCACCTCGGCGATCCAAGTGGACACCGTCCTCAAGTACCCCGACCATCTGGCCTCCATCGCCCAGTTCTATGCCGACGCCCTGGCCGGCACCTTGCCGGCGGTGAGCCTGGTGGACTGCAACATGGCGCGGTCCAAGGAGAGATACCGGGTGTGGTGGGCGACCTGCCCGCCCCGGTCCCCACCTTCGCATCGTCATTCGACCTCGACATCGAGACGACGGCCGAGTCCGAGGAGAACCCTGAAGACGTGCAGCTGGGGGAAGCGTTCGTGGCCCGGGTGGTCAACGCCGTCATGTCCGGGCCGGCCTGGCCATCCACCCTGCTGATCTGGTTCTACGACGAGCACGGCGGCTACTACGACCACGTCGCCCCGCCGGCTGCGATCGCTCCCGACGACATTCCTCCCGACAATCGCCCCGACCGACTATCCCGGTGGCTACAACCGTTACGGCATCAGGGTGCCGGCCGTAATCGTCAGCCCCTACTCGAAGAGGAGTGAGGTCACCAACGTGGTCCACGACCACACATCGGTGCTGGCCACCATCGAGCAACAGTGGAACCTGCCCGCTCTCACCAACCGTGACGCCAATGCCGCCACCATTGCCGACTTCCTCGACACCTCCCAGATGACCTTCCCCGAACCGCCGGTGCTGGCCAGTCCGGCCGATCCTCAGCCGGGCCTTCTCCTCGCCTACCAGCAGGGTCAGCCGGCACCGCCCAGCCCGGCCCAGACCAAACCGGGGTGACCGGGACGGGATCGCCGGGCTGAGGGGTTTCCCGCGTCAGGACGCCGGTGGTGTCAGCCGTCGGCGGGCTTCATCACCTCCGGAGTTCGGGAATCAGGGACGGCGTCTTCGGCGCTGTCGGCCGGCATAGCTGCCGCCAGTGTCGACCTACCGGCCCGGGCCGGGATGATGAAGGCGGCGCAGAATGCCGCTATCCCGATGACCGAACCGATGAGAAAGGCCCGGGCGTACCCGTCGGCCAGCGCACTTCCGATGGGGACCCCGGTCTGTTCGAGGGCGTGGGTGTGGGTGGTGGCGACGGTGGCCAGAACGGCGAGACCGAGCGAGCCGCCGACCTGTCGGGCCGTGTTGAGCAGTCCGGAGGCCAGGCCCGCCTCCGACCGCTCGACGCCCATGGTCGCCGCCGCCGCCAGCGGGGCGAACAGCAGGCCGAGGGCGAAGGAGATCATCACCCCGGGCCCGAAGACGGCACCCCAGTAGTGGCTGCCGGGCCCGATGCGGGACAGCCAGAAGAAGCCGCCGGTGACCAGCGCGGTGCCGGTGAACAGCATGGGACGGATCCCGGTCCGGGGCATGGCTCGCGAGGTGACCTGGGCCCCGATGATGATGGCGATCCCCATCGGGAGGAAGGCCAGTCCGGCCCGCAGGGCGTCCGTAGCCGAGCACGTCCTGGAGGTAGAGCGACAGGAAGTACCACATGGAGAAGAACACCGCGCCGACCAGGAGCATGACGATGTTGGCCCCCGAGACCCCGCGGATCCGGAAGAGGCGCAGCGGCATGAGCGGGTCCTTGCCCCGCACCTGGAGCACCAGGAACACCGCCAGCAGCACGGCCGACGCCGCCAGCCAGCCGAGGGTGTGGGCCGACCCCCACGGGTACTGGTCGGTGCCGACGATGGCGTAGACGAGCGCGGCCAGCCCGGCCGTGACGGTGACGGCGCCGGGAACGTCGAGCCGCTGCCGGGGTCCGGCACCCCGGGCCTCGCCCAGGAAGACGATGGCGACCACCGCCGTCACCAGGCCGATGGGCACGTTGATGAACAGGACCCATCGCCACGAGAGCTCGGCCGTCAGTATCCCGCCGAGGAGCACGCCGACCGCTCCTCCGGCCCCGCCCATGGCGCTCCACAGCCCGAGGGCCCGGGCCAGCCGGCGACCCGGAGAAGGTGGTGATGATGATGGTCAAGGTGGCGGGGGACAGGGCAGCGCCGCCGATGCCCTGGACGGCCCGGGCCGCGGTCAGCCATCCGGCGCTCTGGGCGAACCCCCCGACGAGGCTGGCCCCGACGAACAGGAACAGGCCGAACAGGAAGACCCGGCGCCGCCCGAACGAGTCGGCCGCCCGCCCGCCGAGCAGGAGGAAGCCGGCGAAGGTGAGCACGTAGGCGTTCACCACCCACTGCAGGCCGACCGGGGAGTAGTGCAGGTCCCGCCCGATCGACGGCAGGGCGACGTTCACCACCGAGACGTCGAGGATCACCATGAACTGGGCGACGCAGGCCAGGGCCAGAATCACCCAGTCCGGGGCATCACGCCGCCTCAGCAGGCCCTGGTCGCCAGCGTCTGGCTGTTGGGTCATCGAAGCACCTCCGGACAGCGGTCGATTGGCGATCCAACCGACGGACCGTGCCGATTATTCCTGACCGACGGACCATGCCGATTATTCCTGGTGGCGGCGGTGGGGTCCAACGGCGTGCCACAGCTGGTGAGGCGGTCCGCCCCCGGCCGGGCCCAGCACCCCTAACGTCCAGGTATGAACGACGCCCACCTCGAGCTCTGTTCCAGTGAGGAGTGGCGGGAAGCGCTGGAGAAGTGGATCATCCCCTACGCCCTCGACGGTGCGGATCTCGGTGACGACGTGCTCGAGATCGGACCCGGACCGGGGATGACCACCGACCTGCTGCGGGCCGAACTCGCCCGGCTCACCTCGGTAGAGATCGACGAGGAGCTGGCGGGATCGTTGGCGACGCGACTCGAAGGGACGAACGTCGAGGTGGTCCGGGCCGACGCCACCAACATGCCGTTCGATGACGGTCGGTTCACCGGAGCCGTCTCTTTCACCATGCTCCACCACGTTCCGACCGCCGGCCTCCAAGATCTCCTTCTCTCCGAGGTGGCGCGGGTGCTGGAGACCGGGGGAGTCTTGGTCGTCTCGGACAGTATCGCCAGCCCGGAGCTCGAGGCGCTCCATGTCGGCGACACCTATAACCCGGTTGACCCGGCCGGGGTCGAGTCGCGGTTCGAGGGCGGCGGGATTCGGCGACAGCTTCGTCCGGGCCAATCAATTCGGCTGGGCCGCTCGGGCCGTCAAGTGACGGTGCCCCGCACCCGGTCCGGTGGCAGTCAGTCGGACGTGAAACCGAAGGCGAGAGTGCAGGAGATGCACTCGAGCTGGCCGTCCAACCGGATGAGACCGTCGGCCGGGGACGGGAGGTGCCGACCGCACCCGTGGCACGTGCGACCCTGACGCTCGAACTGGGCGGGGATGTGCTGCATCACCCGCTCGTAGAGCGTCCCGACCGCGGCATCTACCCAGTCGGTGTCGGGGACTTCTTCAGTGCGCAGGTTCGACGATTGTACGGACACATGGGTAGCTTCGACACGTTTGGAGGGGAACTTGAGAATCGGCCGGGCAGGCACTGGCGGCCCGGGCCGGTCCGGTCTGTCCGACGTTCTGGCTCCCCTCACGGCGCCCCCTCGCGGCGTCACCGCGCCCCGAAGGTTACTGGCCGGTGGTGGACAGCCAGGACAGGGCCAGAAAACTGGAGGCGGTGAGGTCGATGGCCGGTTCGGTGGTGTCGTAGGACTGCTCGTCGTCCACGAAGACGCCGTGCCGGCTGTTGAACTCCCGGTAGTCGACCGAGCAGTCCCTCATGCCGGACAGGAAGCCTCTGGTCCTCGAGGCGGCCGGCCCCTCCACCGCCGCCCCGTCGAGGACGGGTGACCCACCGGTGAGGCTGCCCGAGATGTTGGCCACCTGGTGGGAGAGGCAGTCGGGAGAAGTCGAGCCATCGCCGACGATGAAGGCCACGCCCCACGGATTCGAACCGAGGACACCGTCCAGCCATCCCTGGGCCTGGGCGGCATAGGTGGCCGAGTGGGTCAACCAGTCGTACTCGCTGGCCATCACCGACAGGCCGTCGCCGCGGGAGACCGAGTCGGCCGCGTTCCATGCCGCTCCGTAACCGAAGGGGGTCTTCTCGGCCTGGGCGACACCGATGCCGATCAGGGCGTTCAGGTTGGACAGAAGCTGCGATGGGGTGACGGCCAGGCCGGGCGGGTCGCCGGCCCGGACGATGGCATTGGACAGCTCGAAGTGGGCCAGCCCGGCGGTGTCGTAGAGGTTGAGCGTGTCGTACTGGCCCGGACCGAGTGAGATGTACGCCTTGGCCCAGTCGGCGGCTTGATCGAGGTAGTAGCCGGCCCTGGTCTCGGGGAGCCCGGAGACCGAACTACCTCCATCCGCCAGCGCCTCGTAGAGTTCGGTCGCTCCGAGCTCGAGATCGTCCTGCCAGGTGGTCTCGGGGTAGAAGTCATAGGGGATCGTCGTCAGCAGTTGGCCCACGTCGGTCGTCTTGGCCAGGGCGAAGACCGTCTCGCCGTCGCGTAGGCATGCCTTGGCCAGCGACCGCTTGCGGGTGCGGAACACCTGGTAGCAGAGGCCGAAGTCGGCGGCCAGACGACCGGCCAGATTGGGACTGATCTTCGCACCGGCCGGGGCCGCTTCGAACACCGGTCGGTTGCGGATGTACCTGTAGGTGGGTTCGGTGCCACCGTAGGTGTCGTCCTCCTGTGGCAACCGCCAGATGTCGTGGTCCGAGAGGATGGTGCCGCTGGTGTTACCGGCACCGATGCCGACCTGGTAATAGAGGGTCTTGGTCGGCTGTTTCCACATCTCCATCAGCCAGTCCAGCCCGAACTCCGCTTCGTCGATGAAGTTGGAGTCGGCCGAATCCGCTCCCATCCTCGTCCGGGAAGGTCTTCACCCCTTCGAGCATCAGCGCCACGACGTAACTGGTGGTCTCGACGAACTTGAGGTAGTCGCCGGCGTCCCACCAGCCACCGGCGACATCGATGGTCTTGCCGAGGGAGGTGAGGTCTCCTTTGAAGTTGCCATTGGCGTTGACCGATGGTGTCTTGTAGACCGTGGCGTGCTCGTCGTTCAGATGGCCAGGAGCAGTGCGCAACGCCGTGGGGATGTAGTCGGGGCCGTCCCGCTCGTTCTCGTAGAAGTACAGCGAGTTGGCCAGATCCTGCGAGTAGACGATCGTTGCCGGGGCGATCGGGAACTTCGGTGAGCTGGTCCCGGCGGCTGAGACCGTGTAGGTCCCGTCGGCCGTGACACCGCTGAAGTTCACCTTGTACACGTATTTGAACGTGCGGTTCCAGGCCCCGACGTCAGGGCCGAGGGCCACCGTGTCAACTGGCGTCCCGGCCGAGTCGGTCACCGCCGCCGATCCCGACAGTGCGGCTGTCGACATCACGAATGCCACTTTCACCGCGCTCTGGGGGTAGCCGGACTGATCGACTCGCACCAATGTGGTCGCCGCCTCCTGGGCCCTCGCGCCACGGGGAGCGGCCCCGGCCCCACCGACCGGGACACCGACTTGGCCCAGTAGGGAACACAGCGCCACCGTGGCACCGATCCCGACCCGGGCCCGCCGGCGGCGGCCCAGGTGACGACCCCTTTGTCCGGGGCCCATCAGCGGGTGGGCCCAGGTCGATTTCGGAGCACGGCAGAACCCCCTCGGACTCCATGGGACTCGCGGATTCTATCGTGCAAGATGGCCGCCGTCGCCGTGAGCGCGATGGCCCAAGGAGAACACGCATCATGGTCGAACCTTCACCGCCCGACGACTCGGCGATCGCCGAAGGACTGATCCGGTGGTTGGGCGACCGATGGGATCGCAGGAACGCGTCGGTGGGGGAGTTCCGCCGTCCGTCCGCGGGCTTTTCCAGCCAAACGATCCTTTTCGAGGCGACCTGGGGAGTCGAGGACGTTCCTCACCGCGTATCCCTGGTTCTGCGGACGGCACCCCCGGGACCGGGCACGTTCCGCCACTATGACCTGAGGGCCCAGTTCCAGGCCCAACAGGCGGCCGCCGGGGTCGGCGTCACCGTTGCCGACCCGGTCTTCGAGCCGGATCCTCAGTGGATCGGTACCCAGTTCATCCTCATGCCCCGGATCGACGGTCACATCATCGACGGGGTGGCCCATGCCGACCGGTGGCTCCGCGGTCAGTCCGAGCTCGCCCAGCACCGGATCTACAAGAACTTCCTGGTCGCCCTGTCGACCATCCATCGGTCCGACCGTGGTCTGGCCGCCGACGTCCCGAAGCGGGACAACTCCGCAGAGCTGGATTTCTGGGAGGAATACCTCGACTGGTCGAGCGACGGGTCACCGGTGAAGACGCTGGCCGACGGCATCCGCTGGTGCCGGTCGCACCGGCCGGACGAGGAACCACCGGCCACCCTGTTGTGGGGGGACGCCAGGTTCGAGAACGTGGTCTTCGGCGACGACCTCCAGCCCCGGGCGGTGCTCGATTGGGACATGACCTCGATCGGTGCCGCCGAACATGATCTGGCCTGGTTCACGAGCCTCGACACCACCATGGAGCGACTGTTCGGGAGGCGGACGCCCGGGTTTCCGAGCCGGGAGGAGACGGTTGTTCTCTTCGAGGAGCTCGCCGGTCGTCCGGTTGTGGACCTCGAGTGGTACGAGACCCTGGCCATGATCCGGAGCACGGCGATCATGACCCGGATCGGCTATTTGCGCCAGGCGGCCGGTGAGCCCCCGATGCTGCCGATCGACGACAATCCCATCCTCGATCTGGTGCGGGAGCGGATCGCTTCTCCCTGATCCCCTTCCCGACGATGGTGGCGGCCCGACCTCAGCCGGGCAGCCAGACCGGCATGGTCCTCGCTCCGTTCACCAGCGTGGACGCGGTGTAGGTCGGCTCTCCGGCCAACGCATAGTCCGGGAACCGGGCCAACAGCTCGTGGAAGAAGATCCGGGCCTCGAGTCGGGCCAGGCTGGCACCGAGGCACAGGTGTTCTCCGAAGCCGAAGGCGACATGGGTGGGTACCACCGGCCGCAGGACGTCGAAGGTTGCCGCCGTGGGTCCGAACACCGACTCGTCGCGGTTGGCCGACGCGTACATCATGACCACGAACTCGCCCGCGCTCACGCCGTGGCCGCCGATCTCGGTGTCGACCACGGCGGTCCGTCCGAAGGCCTGGATCGGGGTCACCCACCGGAGTATCTCCTCGACCGCACCGCCGATGAGTGAGGGGTCGGCGGCCAGAGCCGCCCGTTGCTCCGGGTGGCGGGCCAGTGCCTCGGCCCCACCCGACAGCAGGGTCCGGGTCGTCTCGTTCCCGGCGATGAGCAGGGTCAGACAGAACCCCATGATCTCGGTCTGGTTGAGCTTGCGGTCTCCCACCGGTACCGACTTCAAGAGACCGAGCAGGTCGTCACCTTCCCGTTCCGGGGAGCGCACGTGGTCCATGAGAAACGATGCCAACTCGGTGAGCAGTTCGGACCGCGCCTCACTGGTGAAGTCGGTGCTCTCGATGGCCGCGTCCGACCACCGGCGGAACTGGCGTCTCTCGGTGACGTCGATCCCCAGCATTTCGGTGATCACCGCGATGGGTATCGGCGCCGCCACCATGTCGACGAAGTCGATGGTCGGGCCGGTCGGGACCGAGTCGAGGGTCTCCCGCACGACGTGGCGGATCCGCTCCTCCAGCCGGGCCACCGCCCGCGGGGTGAACTGTCGGTTCACAAGGCCCCGATAGGTGGCGTGCAGCGGTGGATCGAGGTGCAGGATCGAGAATGCGTTCTGCCCGGTACCGTCCGGGTCTCGGAGCTGATCGTTGATGAGCACGCCCCGACCGGAAACGAACCGGACCGGATCACGACTGATGGTGCGCACGTCCTCGTAGCGGCTGATCATCACCAGACCGTCGGCGGTGCGGTGGAGGGGATCCTCGTGGCGGAGCCTCCCGAGCACGTCGAAGTAGTCGGGCCGACGGAAGAATCCCGGGGTGGTGAGGTGAATGTCGAGATCGATCTGCTCGAGTCCGGCCACAACACCCTTCCGCGGTCTGGTCACCCCGACCGCAGGTGACCCACCCACGATCCGCTGACAGCTCAAGTTGTACAGCGTTCAGGTTGCCGGGTCAACGGGAGCGAATGACGGCGCCGACACTCGAGGACACGGTCCCGGCGGTTCCGGCCGGTCGCCCGGCCGTTGCGGCCGTCGCTCATCCGAGCAGGGAGAACCCGCCGTGGCCGCCGGCGGCCATCTCGTAACAGAGTGTGTCGTAGGGCTCGACGATCCCGAAGGTCACTTCGTCCTCGCTCTCGAACCGGGCGTGGTGCTGGTCGAGTCCGCAGATGCGGGCCCGGACGCCGGGATCGTTGACGTCGTAGGTCTCGCCGGAGACGACCCCGTCACCGACGTTCATGCCCTGCCAGATGTCCTCCTCGGGGGTTCCACCGTTGGGTCCGCCGTACATCCCACACCTGAGGAATGCGATCTGGTTTCCCAGGCGTTCGAAGGCGGCCGTCCTCACCGTCCCGTCGTTGAACACGTAGTCCACCTCGCCCGAGAGGAGCAGGTGGGTGTCGGGCTCGAAGCGAAGTCGGTAGTTCCGGTCGCGGAGCGTGTCGCTGCCGCGTCTTTTATCGCCCAGGTTGTAGAGGACGTGGTCGCCCCAGATCCCGTAGTCCTCGAACTCGACCCACTCGCCGGAATGGGGATGTTGATGACCGCTCCACAACGCCGGCCCGCCGACTCCGTCCCGGGTACCCCAGTGGTGGTCCCGGGTGCCGAGGAAGCGTTCGGCGTCCAGATCGAATCGTTCGCCGCCGGCCGACACCCATCCGGACTGACGACCGAAGCCGTCGTATCCGGCCACCCCACCGAAAGGTCTGGTCCCGGCGATCATGCCGCCACCGATGTTGCGGTAGACCGGCCGTTTCGTGTCGGACCACCTGATGTCGAAACTGATGTCGTACTCGTTCTCGTCGAGGCGCAGCCGCCAGTGCCGGAACGGCTCGATGACTTCGAATCCCAACGGTCCGGCCGTCATGTCCATCCGGTTGAGACCGAGTTTGCGATGGGCGCGGACCGTGGTGTGGCTCCCCCGGAGATTGACGATGGCGAAGGCCTCGGCGGTGCCGAGGTTGGGGTAGATGCCCATCCCCGCGACCACCAGCAGTTCGCCCACCTTGTCCTGGCACGTGAACCACATTCGCTCGTAGGCCCGGGGGTCCGACGTCCACATCACCCGAACCGGATGGGGGTGATTGTGGATCAGGAACTCGTCGAGCCCCGACATCGGGTAGTGCTCGACGCTGGCGTCGTAGGGATCAGCCATGCGAAATCTTACGGTGTTCGATTCGGGGCTGACGACCGGCACCGGCCACGGGTCACACCAAGGCGCCGAGGGCCATGTCGGCCCGCAGGGCTTCGGCCGAGAACCCTCCCCGGACCGCGGCCTCGTAGCCTTCGGTCAGGTGGTGGCGGGCCCGGATCGGATCTCCGCACCGGGCGGCCAGGCGCCCGGTCTCGATCGAGGCCCGGGTGCCAAAGAACGGCGATCGGGCTTCTTCCGCGAATCGGGTGGCGGCTCGGAGGTGCCCGTCGGCGGCGTCGTAGCGTCCGAGCACCAGGGCCAGACCCCCGAGGTAGTGGGCGATCGGTCCTTCGCACGTGGTGCCCAAATAGCTGACCTGATCGTGGAAGGGGGCCAACTGCCGGTAGAGAATCTCGGCCGCCTCGCCGTGCTCGAGTTGGATGGCTGCCTCGGCATAAGTGACCATGCCGTAGCTCCACAGCAGATCCTGGGGCAGGTCGGAGAAGTCCCGTTCCACCTCCTCTTCGAGGAGTCGGCCGGCATCGGACTGACGGCCGGACTGGCAGTAGGCCCGGGCCAGGGCTCCCCGGTAACCGGGGATGCCGGGGTTGGCCTCGGCGCCCACCTCGATGAGCTCGACCAACTCGGCCAGCCGGCCCTGTTGCCACCGCACGTGCGAGAGTTGGGTGGCGAAGTAGTTGAAGGCATCGGGTTGGCCGATCTCGAGGCCCAGCTGGTAGGCCTCTTCGGCCAGCCGTTCACCCGTGGCCGACTCCCCCCGGAGCAGCGACCACTGGGCGGTGGTGAACAGGGTCATCCACCGCATGACGGGCTGACCGAGCTCGGAGGAGACGGCGGCCATGTGGGCGAAGTGCTCGGCGGCTTCTTCGACCCGGCCGGCCTCGACCAGCGCCCGCATGCGGTTCCCGGTGGCCCAGAACATGGCGGCCGGATCACCGAGCTGGTACGCCAGTTCCAGCACCGATCCGGTTTCCTCCAGCCGGTCGTGGAGCTCGGTCGGGAAGCGGACGGCTTCGAAGACAAGGTTGTACACCTCGATGATGGTGCGGGGATCGCCGGTGGCCCGGGCGTGTTTGACGGCCTGGCGGGCCAACGAACGCCGGGCGGCCAGGCTGGTGCCGAAGATGGACTCGCTGCAGATGGTGGCGTGCAGCAGGGAGCGGAGGCGTCCGTCGCCAAATCCCAGCAGCTCGAGTGCATCCCGCAGTGCCTCGAGGCGTTCATCGTCGCTCTGGCCGGCGTCGCTGTAGTAGCCCCGGGTGTTGGCCAGGGCGGCCACCGCCATCCGCCGGCCATCCCCGGCGGCCTTGGCCCCGGCTACCGCCTCCAGCAGGACCTGCCGGTAGGAGGGATCGCCGGCCAGACGCAGCGAGATCCCGCGCCGGGTGATGAGATCGCAGTGGCGGAGCGGCTCGTCGGGATGGAGGCGCGAGAGCAGACTGCACGCCTCGCCCAGCCACCGGGCCGATTCGGCCGGAGCCATGGCGTCGAGGGACTCGTAGCCGGCCCGTTCGGCGTATCGGAGGGCCGGTTCGCTGTCGCCGGCGGCCAGAAAGTGGTGGGCGAGAACCGCCGACGGCGCTTGTTCCGCTTCCAGCGCCAGCGCCACCCTGGCATGGAGCTGGCGTCGACGCGCCGGCTGCAGTCCACCGTAGAGCGCTCGGCGGATCAAGGCATGGGTGAACACGAAGGATCCGGTGGTCCCCGACTCGTTGAGGAGCGAGGATCGCTGCGCCCGTTCCAGCAGGTCGAGCAATGCGTCAGGACTCATGTCCGCCACCTGGGTGAGGGTGGGGAGTCCGAACGCCTCGCCGATCACCGCCGCCAGGGAGAGCACCCGTTCCCCCTTCGTCCCCAGACGGTGGACCCTCTGCCCGATGACCTCGCGCAGACTGACCGGGAGCTCACTTCGCAGATGGGGACGATTGGACGACCACCCGGTTCCGTCACCGCGGATCACCTCACCCGACTCCACCAGGTGTCGAAGCAGCTCGCCCACGAAGAACGGGTTCCCCGCCGTCTCGGTATGGAGATCGGTGGCGAAGGCGTCGACGGCGCCCCCGTCGATGGCCCGCCCGGCGATGGACCGGCACAGGTCCTGCACCTCGAACTGAGACAACCCGGCCAGTTCCACCCGGCTCACGTTGGTGGCTCGCCACAGGGCGGCCAGGGTGTCGGCCAGCGGGTGGTCCGGAGTCATCTCGGTCGACCTGAAAGTACCGAGTATCAGCACCGACATCCGCTCCGGACTGCTGGTGAGGTGTTGGATCAGCTGCTGGGTGGCGTGGTCGGCCCAGTGCACGTCTTCGAGCACCAGCAGTACCAACCGGTTGCGGGAGGCCGCCGCCAGCAGGCCGACGACGGCCCGGAAGGCCAAGAACCGTTCGGTGTCGTCGTCCGACCGGGTCGGGGGCGGGCTCTCCGGCACCCGTCTGGTCAGACCCGGAAGCAGGCGGGCCAACTCGCCGCCGAACTCCTCGACGTGGTGCCTCAGTTCGTCGATGGGTGCATGATCCACGTAGTAGCCGAGGGCTTCGATGAACGGCTGAAACGGCGCGTTGGCCACTTCGCGGCAGCCGCCGAGGAGGACGGTTCCCCCGCCGGACTGGACTTGGCGGGCCATCTCCGCCACCAGTGACGTCTTGCCGATGCCTGGTTCGCCACCCACCAGGACGACCTGGCGCTGTCCTCCCTCGGCCCGGCCGGCCAGGTGCTTGAGCTCGGCGAGCTCGTCGTTCCGCCCCACGAACGTGGACTCCGAATCCAGCACACCGACGAGCGGGATCCGATCGGAGCCGGGTGGGGTCGAATCCCATCCGAGGGACAGGACGGGCACCGGAGCCCGCGAGTGGTCGATGTACATATCCTCCGTCTCGGTGAAGGGGAGGCGGCAGTTGCTGCCGGCCATCAGCCGGACCTTGGCCGTCACCAGGACCTCCCCCGGGTGAGCCCTGGTGCTCAGTTCGTACGCCTCGTCGACGGGGTCTCCGAACCAGGCGGCATCGACCAGGGCCACCTCCCCGATGGACATCCCGACACGGAGGCCGCCGGCGGGGCGGGACGCCTGTCGGTGGGCCGCCCATGCGATCTGCATCGAAGACGCCGCGGCCAGGCCGTCGGTGGGACTGTCGAACACCGCCCTCACATCGTCTGTCTCCACCACCATCTGGCGTCCGCCATGGGCCGCGATCTCGTCGGCCACCCGGCCGAGGAGGGAGCGTGATCCGTCATCGGAGCCCTCGGGGGCGGGGGGCCCGGACGAGGCATTGGCGACCAGCACGGTCGAGACCTCGAGGCGAGACGGTTGTGAGCGCGGGTTCCGCACCGGTTCGACCCGGGCGGTGGTCACATTGAGGTCGGGGCTCTGGAGGACGATGGCCTCCTCGAGCTGGGCCAGGTTCGGGGACGGCTCCACCCCCAGCTGCTCGTCCAGGATCGAGCGCAACCGCTGGAAAGCCCGCAGGGCGTCGGCCTGACGGCCGGACCGGTAGAGCGCCGTCATCAAGATGGCCCAGCGCTGTTCGCGCAGCGGTTCGGCCCGCACCCCGGCCTCGGCCGCGGCCGCGATGGCGTGGTGTTGCCCGAGGGTGAGCCGGGTCTCGAGCAACGCCTCCTCGGCTCCGAGCCGCAGCTCCTCGAGACGGGCGATCTCGCCATGGGCCCAAAAGGCGCCATCGACATCGGCGAGAGCAGCCCCGCGCCAGCGCCGGAGGCCGCGCTCCAGGCAGTCCGCCGCGTACTGGGTATTGCCGACGCGCATGGCCCGCCGCCCGCTGGCCACGTCCGACTCGAACCCCGCCGCGTCGAGTTCGTGGTCGTGCACGGCCAGGCAGTAGCCCCCCGCCCGATGTTCGATCCGGTCGGTCCCGAGCGCCTTGCGGAGGAGCGAGACGTGGCTGGCCAGGGTGGAACCGGCACCACGTGGCGGGTAACCGAGCCAGACGTCATGGGCGAGCCGTTCGTCGGGCACGGCCTGGTTGGGTGACAGCAGGAGCCGGGCCAGCAGGGCCCGGCGCCGGGCGCCGCGCACGTTCACGACCCGGGCGTGCTCCTCGACTTCGAGCGTCCCCAGGATCCGAAACTCCAAGTCAGGACCGCCTTTCCCAAATCCCGGCTGCAGTGTAGACGGTCGGTTGGATCGAAATTGGATCGTGGTTGGAAGCGAGACCTGCATGATGTGGTCCAGGGCGGGAATCGGTCCGGCGAACCACCCACATCCGGACACCTCGGCGGTGGCGCCTCTTCGAACGGCGGAGTTCGGAGGGTGCGCCGCTTCCGCGTCTGGCGGCCGGCCGCCGACCGGTTCGCTCCTCCTTACGAGTCGACCGCCATCGGTGCGCTGTCCAGGGCGCAGTGAAAGCAGTCCCGGGGCTCGGTCGATACCGGGGTCGTGTCGACCTCCGGGGGCCTCCGGCCCGGGTTCCTGATGCCGATGGCCGCCACCACACCGCCGGCCACGCACAGGACGGCGGCGATCAACACAGCCCTTCGAAACCCGTGCGACAGTGCGGTGGGATGGAGATAACTGGTCCCCTGAATGCCGGCCAGCGCCGGCAGCACCGCCACCGCGATGAGGCTCCCGACCCGGGCCACGTCGTTGTTGACGGCCGAGGCCAGCCCGGAGTGCTCCTCGGGGACGGCGGCCAGTGCGGTTGCCGTCAACGGGGCCACGGTGATGGCGAGACCGAGCCCGAACACCAGTACCGCCGGCAGGACGCCGGTCACATAGCTGGGGTCGACGGAGGTCCGGGCCGAGAGGGCCAGACCGGCACCGATCACGACCGGCCCCACGCTCATCTGCAGCCGGGGCCCGATCCTCGAAGCCAGGCGGCCCGACCGGGCCGACAGCACCAGCATCACCACCGTGAGCGGGAGGAGGGCCACCCCCGATTCGAGTGGGGTGTAGTGATCGACCACCTGGAGCTCCACCGGCAGCAGGAAGAGGGCGCCCCCGAGGGCGGCATAGACGATGAAGGTGACGCCGTTGGTGACCGTGAACTGGCGTCGGCGGAACACCCCCAAGGGAAGCATGGGTGCTCGCGACCTGTGCTCCACCACAAGGAAGGCGCCGGCGGCCCCGGCTCCGATGGACAGCATGGCCAGGACCGCGGGGGAGCTCCAGCCGCTGCCCGGACCTTCGATCAGGCCGTAGGTCACGCCACCGAGGGCGACCGTGGCCAGTGCGGCGCCGGTCACGTCGATGTGCCGGCCCAACGTGGGATCGCGAGACTCGGGCACGTGCCGGGCCGAGAGCAGCATCACCACCACTCCGATCGGCACATTGATGAGGAAGATCCAACGCCACGACGCCACCGCGATCAGGTATCCGCCCAGCAACGGACCGGCGGCGGCCGCGACACCCCCGAGCCCGGACCAGGCGCCGATGGCCGCGCCCCGATCATCGGGATCGAAGGAGGACTGGAGGATGGCCAGGCTCCCCGGGGTCAACAGCGCGGCTCCGACCCCCTGGAGCACCCGGGTGACGATCAGCACAGTGGTTCCCGGGGCGAGAGCGCAGGCGGCCGAGGCCACCGCGAACCACAGGACACCGATCGAGAACACCCGGCGCCGTCCGAAGTGGTCCCCGAGCGAGCCGCCGAGGAGGAGGAGTGCGGCCAGCGACAGCGTGTATCCGGTCACCACCCACTGCAACGTCCCGAGCGAAGCGTGGAATTGGCGTCCGATCGTCGGCAGGGCGATCCCGACCACGGTGGCGTCGATCGAAGCCATCCCCGACCCGAGCACGGTGGCGGCGATGACCCATCGGCCCGCCGGTGTCGAGAGGCGCAGGTGACCAGCGGTCCGATCGGTCAACCGTGCTCCTTGCCAAGACGCTCTCCGCCGGTGCTCTGCTAAAAGAGTACCGGCGGGAGGTATCGGGAAGCGCAACCTGGTCGGGGTAAGGCACGACATGGATCACACGGATGACAACGAGGGACGGGCCGACCCGGGGGCAGTGGCCCCTCGGCGGCCGCCCTTGCCGCCCGAGTCACCGGGTACGCGCCCCGTGCTCACTGACGTGCAGCTCTCGGTGCTGCGGGCCTACGGGACCGAACAAGAGGTCGACCACGGTGACGTACTCTTTGCCGACGGCGACGAGACCTACGACCTGTCGTCCTGCTCGACGGCCAGGTCGAGATCATCGAGCACTACGGCCGCCAGGACGCCGAGGCCCTGGCCTTCTACGGCCCGCTGGAGTTCCTCGGCGAGATGGGCCTCCTCACCGGCCAGCGCGCCTACCTGAGCGCCGTCGCCAGCGACCCCCGGCCGGGTCCTGCGGGTCCCGTCCGACCAGGTCCAGGTGGTCATGGCCCAGGAGCTGGACCTGAGCGAGCTGATCCTGCGGGCCTTCCTGCTCCGCCACTTCGATCCTGACCTCCGATCGGCTCGGGGCTCACCCTGGTCGGCTCCCGCTTCGATCACCGACACCCGACGGCTGCTCGAGGTGCTGGCCCGCAACCGGCTGCCGTCCAGGTGGCTCGATCTGGAGACCTCGCCCGAGGCCGAGGAGATCGCTGCGCGAGCTCGACGTACCGGTCGAGCGACCTGCCCATCGTCATCGTTCCCGGGGGCCGCGCTGCTGCGCAACCCGACCGGCCGCGAGCCTGCTCGACGCCCTGGGCCTGGTCGAGGACCACCCGGGGGAACCGGGCGAAGTGTGCGATCTGCTGGTGGTCGGCGGTGGACCGGCCGGGCTGGCCGCCGCCGTCTACGGGGCGTCCGAGGGGTTGACCACCACCCTGGCCGAGGACACCGCCCTGGGCGGCCAGGCCGGCACCTCGTCGCGGATCGAGAACTACCTGGGCTTTCCGGCCGGACTGTCCGGGGAGGAGTTGGCGGCCCGGGCCGCCCTCCAGGCCCAGCAAGTTCGGCGTGCGGCATCAAGCTCGCCGCCGAGGCCGTCGCCCTCGACGTCGGAGCCGGCACCCACCAGGTCCGTTCGAGACGGGCAGACGGTCACCGCCAGAGCGGTCATCGTCGCCACCGGCGCCCGCTACAACCGGCTGCCCCTGGACCGACTGGCGGAATTCGAGGGGGTCGGCGTCTACTACGCGGCCACCCAGATGGAGGCCCAGGCCTGCGCCGGTGGTCCGGTCGTGATCGTCGGCGGGGGCAACTCGGCCGGGCAGGCGGCGCTGTTCCTGGCCGCCCGCCTGCACCGTCGTGTACAGATCGCCATCCGCGGGCGAGTCACTCGGCCAGCTCCATGTCCCGCTACCTGATCGACCAGATCGAACGCGAACCGCAGATCCGGGTGCTGGCGCACACCCAGGTGATGGCCCTGGTCGGGAAGGAGGTGCTGGAGGGGGTGGAGCTTCGCCACGCCGATGGCCAGGTCTCGACAGTGCCGTGTGCGGGCTGTTCGTCTTCATCGGGGCCAAGCCGAGCACTGGGTGGACGGGAGGCCAGCTGGCCAAGGACGACCACGGGTTCCTGCTCACCGGCTCCGAGTTCTCCCGAGCGTGTTCGAGGGGACCGGCACCCCTCTGTTCCTCGAGACCAGCCGGCCGGGCATCTTCTGCGTCGGCGATGTCCGCAGCCGCTCGGTCAAGCGCGTGGCCACCGCCATCGGGGAGGGATCGATGGCTGTCCGTCTCGTCTTCGAACGCCTGCAGGCCACCGGCAGGCCGTGGGCAGACCGCCCCGGCCGGACGACGACCCGGCCCGTGACTCCCCGGCACGATCTGCATAAACTGGCGGGCGATGGCCGACGACCATATCGACCCCACGGTGCCACCGAGCGGTAGCGGTTGCGTCGAGTGTCTGGCCGCCGATGGATGGTGGCTCCATCTGCGCCGGTGTGCGGAGTGCGGCCATATCGGCTGCTGCGACACCTCTCCTTCCCAGCACGCCACCGGGCACGCCAAACACACCGGCCACTCGGTCATCGCCAGTTTCGAGCCGGGCGAGGACTGGTTCTTCGACTACGACGACCAGTCCACCTTCGCCGGTCCCCGGCTGGCCGCGCCCGAGCACCACCCGGCCGATCAACCGGTACCGGGCCCGGCCGGACGGGTGCCGAGGGACTGGGAAGAGCACCTCAACTGAGTTGCCGGCCGCGGCGGCGGCCTCTCCCGGCTCCGTGCACCTAGCCGGGCAGCGTGTACCTGGCGAACACGTGCCAACCGACGAAGGCCCAGACGGCGATGAGCACGATCCGACCGGGCCGGTACATCCAGACACGGGCCCCGATCGTCCCGATGCCGGTCCACCGTCCGCCGGAGCGGTGGCAGACCACCTCCCAGACGACCCCGAGACCCAAGAGGACGAGCCAGACCACGGTGCCGGCCACGTCAGGCCGGACCGCCCCGGGCCGGCAAGGCCTTTGTCGCCGCCCGCATCAGGGGAGACCAGCCGACGGCGATCCAACCGCAGAAGAGCACGAACCGCACGACGTGCCAGGCCAGGGCGTGGTCCACCACGGTGCTGAGCGTCGGCACCGTCTCCGACCTCCCGCCCAGCGCCAACCCGGTGGCTTCGAGGACGATTGCGGCCAGGACGAGGAGCAGCCAGGGGAATGTGCGACGGAGTTGGAGCGCACCCCGGGTCACCGGGGGCCCGGCGCCGAGGCCCCCATCGAGGCCCCGGTCCGGGTCGTGCTGCCCACGGGGGCCGGTCAGTGAGTCGGCCACGCCCACGGCCAGGAGCAGCACCGCCGGGATCCCGACGGCGACATAGGCCGCCACCGTGAACGGCGACACCCCGGTGGCCCACCAGCTGTAGAGAGCGGCGGCGGCGGCCACGGTGGACCATCGGAGCGCCGGGCTGCTCCAGCATCGGGCTCTCACCCGGCCAGCGTATCGGTGGTCTCGGCCGGTAACGGGGCGTCACCGCTCAAGGCCCCGGGCGTCGTGACGATACATGGGAGTGCACAAAAGGCAGCGGATCCGACGCGAGGGGTGGATCGGCCTCGGCCTTTCCCTGGGGGTCGCCGCCCTCGGAATGCTGGCCTTGACCCCGCCGGCGTCCGGGTCCCGCCCCGGCGAGGCTGAAGGAGGCGCCGCCGGGTCCGGTGCGACCGGGCGCTTCATTCCGGTCCGGCGGTCCGGGGGTGAGCCGCCTCGTCGGTGCCGCCACGGCCGTGGCCGGGGCCGTGCCCGCCGATGCAAGGAGCACCGCCGGCTCCTCCCGAGGTGGCACGGGGCCTGAGCAGGGTGTTCCCGGTCGGGCGTTTGCGGCCTGCCCGCGGGCGTCGGCCCATCGGTTCCGGGAATTGCATACCAGTAGTACGCCAACTGGAAAAACAAATGCGGCGCGGAGGGGTCCTCGGGCTCCTCCAGGTCCTCGCCCGGCCGGAGCCCGGAGGGGCGCCCGGCGCCCGCCGCCCGCCACCAGGGTGCCGGGACCTGCATACTGGAGGTATGCCAAGCGGGGTACCCGTGGACCCAGGTGCCGGGCCGTCCCGCTCCGCTACCGTCGGGGCGGTGGAGTGGCTGCTCCGGTGAGTGAAAAGCGGTGGGTCGGCATCCTGGCGGTGGGACTGTCCTTGCTGGTGCTGGTTGGAACTGTGGGTGTCGGCCGGGCCGGAGCGTCGGCGGGGAAGACCAGGGAGGCGGTTGCCGGGGCTCGGGCGCCGTTGGTGGCCGATCCGAGCGGACTGGTCGATCCGATGGACGGCACCGGGGTGGGAGGAGTGAGCCCCGGGGCGATCGGGGAGTTTCCCGGGGCCGACGTGCCCTTCGGGATGATCCAGTGGAGCCCAGACACCAGCCCCAACCAGGCCGGAGCCGGAGGCGGTTACTCCTATGACGACTCCTCCATCTCGGGGTTCAGCCTCACCCATCTGAGCGGAACCGGCTGTGCCTCGTACGGGGACGTGCCCATCCTCCCCACCGTCGGGCCCATCGGGGACCGTCCGGTCAGTACCGTCGCCCCGTTCACCCACTCCAGCGAGCAGGCGTCGCCCGGGCGCTACCGCGTCACCCTGGGTTCGCCCGCCATCACCACCGAGTTGGCCGTCACCACCCGGACCGGACTGTCGAGGATGACCTTTCCCCGGTCCGACAGCGCCAACATCTTGTTCAAGGTGGCGGACAGCGCCAACCCTGTGGCCGCCTCCAGCCTCCAGCTGCTGGGCCACGACGAGATCACCGGTCAGGTGACCAGTGGCCAGTTCTGTGGCACCGGGACCAACTACACGCTGTACTTCGCCGCCCAGTTCGATCGGGCCTTCTCCTCGGCCGGAAGCTGGAACGGTTCGTCGGTGTCACCCGGCCTGACCAGCTGTTCGGGAGATGCCTGCGGTGCCTACGTCACCTTCAACACCACCACCGACCCCGTGGTCCTCATGAAGGTGGGGATCTCGTTCGTGTCCACGGCCGACGCCGCCGGCAATCTCAGCGTCGAGGACCCGGGGTGGTCTCTCGGCCACGTCGAGTCCACCGCCACCAGCAGGTGGAATGCCCTGCTCGGTCGGATCGGCGTGGGGGGCGGTACCCGATCCGAGCAGCGGACCTTCTACACCGCCCTCTACCACTCGCTGCTGTTCCCCAACGTGGTCAGCGATGACAACGGCGACTATGACGGCCCCGACGGCCTGCTTCACAACGCCGGCGCCGGCGCCCAGTACGCCAACTTCTCGGAGTGGGACATCTACCGCAGCGAGATCGAGCTGGTCTCGATGGTCGCCCCCGACCAGGCCGGTGACATGGTCCAGTCCCTGGTGAACGATGCCGAACAAGGTGGTTGGCTGCCGAAGTGGGCCATCGTCGACGGGGATGCGTCGCAGATGAACGGTGATTCGGCCGACCCCATCATCGCCTCCGCCTACGCGTTCGGGGTGCGGGGATTCGACGTGGCGAGCCGCGCTCCAGGCGATGGTGAAGGGCGCCACGGAGACCGAGACCGGGCACGGCCTGGAGATCGAACGCCAGTATCTGTCGCAGTACCTGACCCAGCACTACATCAACGCCGGTTCGCTCGACCTCACCTCCATCGACTACTCGATGGGTGCGTCGGGAACGCTCGAGTATGCCCTCGACGACTTCTCGATCGCCCAGCTGGCGTTGGCGCAGGGCGACACGTCCCTGTACAAGTCGATGATGCAGCGGGCCCACAACTGGCAGTACCTGTTCGATCCGGCCGCCGACTCCATCCAGGGCCGCAACAACGACGGGAGTTTCCCGCCCGGGCCGGCCTTCCAGACCTCACTGTTCGAACCGGGGGGCGAGGTCGGATTCGAGGAAGGCAATGCCGCCCAGTACAACTGGTCGGTACCCCAGGATCTCTCGGCGCTGTCGAGCCTCATGGGTGGGAACGCCGGTGCCGTCAGCGCCCTCAACACCCTCTTCACCCAACTCAACGCCGGTCGGTACCTTCCCTATGACTGGTCCGGCAACGAGCCGAGCCTGTGGACCCCCTGGGAGTACGACTACTTCGGCGCACCGTCGGGCACCCAGTTTGCCGTCCGTGCCATCGTCAACAGCCAGTACGCCGACGCCCCGGTGAACGAACCCGGCAACGACGACCTGGGAGCGATCTCGTCCTGGTACGTATGGGCGGCCATCGGGATGTACCCGGTGACTCCGGGCACCGCCAATCTGGCCCTGGCCAGCCCGCTGTTCCCCCGGGTCGCCGCTCACCCTGCCCGACGGGAACCACATCGACACGGTGGCACCGGCGGCGTCGGCCACCACCCCCTACGTCCACGGGCTCGAGGTCAGTGGGGTGACCCGGTCGAAGTCGGAGCCGCGGATGCGGGTCCGCCACCGGACCAACCAGGACCAAGAGCTGGTGCCAGCCGTGGCTACCGGCATCGATCCTCACCACCGGCGGGACCCTGACCTACGCCCTGTCGGCCGTGCCCGACCCGACCTGGGCGTCGTCGCCTACGGCCAGCCCGCCGTCCTACGCCACCGGCCGGCTCCCGGTGGTCGGCTTCTCCGACCCGGGCGGGGCCACCACCGTGCCGGTCGGCGGGTCCACCACCGTCGACCTCGGGGTGCAGCCGGCGGGGGCCGGTTCGACCACCGTCTTGTGGAGCGCGTCGGGAACCGGGGTGGATGTCGCCCCGAGCCGTGGCCGTTTCGTGGTCGGCTCGCCGGGTGGTCGGGGGGCCGACGCCACCGCCGCCAGCGCCCCGACGACCCAGGCGCTGTCGCTGAGCGCCTCGACCCCCGGCCCGGGGGTGGTCGAGGTCCGGATGAGGACCAGCGGGGGAAAGGCGTTGCCCTCGGTGGTGATCGACGTCGACGTCACCGGCTGAACCGGCTGACGGGGGGCGGCACCTCCGAAACAGGGCTACCGAACGCGGTGACTCAGTCGACCTTGCCGATCTGGCGCAGCCACTCGGTGGTGGTGGTGAGACCGTCGTCGAGGCTGATGGGGTCGTAACCCAGCCGCTTGTAGGTCTTCGACTCGGTCAGGGGCTGCGCGGGCCGGGCGGTGCGACGCCGCCTTGGCGGCGATGGCCACCAGGGTGGGCCCGAACACCTCGGCCAGTTCGGGATCGTCGGAAGGCTCGATGTCCTCGACCCGGTGGTCGATGCCGGCCAGCTCGCAGATCCGGCTGCAGGCCTCGGCCGATGCTGACCACGTCCTCGGGCCGTCCGTCGAGCATGTAGCGCTCTCCCGAGACACCCCGGTCGAGGGCCAGGATGCAGCCGCGGGCGACGTCGTCGGCGAAGACCCAGCTCACCGGAAAGCGGAGGTACTGGCGAGATGCGCTGGCGGAGCGCCGACAGCAGGACCCGGTTGAAGCTGGTCCGGCCGAGGGCGTTGCTGGCCACCGGCGACGGTCCGAAGATGGCACCGGGATGGGTGGTGACCACGTCCTGGCCGGCGGCGGCCCGGGCCATGGCGTCCTCGAAGGCCGCCATCTTGGTGATGGTGTACGGATCCGAGCTCGGCTCCTTGGACACCGGGGCGTCCTCGCGGTCGAGACCGCCGGCGGTGTCGAAGAACGTGCCGGTGCTGACCGCCACCACCCGCCGCATGCCCGACGGCCTCGGCCGCGTCGAGGACGTGCCTGGTCCCGTCCACGTTCACCGCCCGGAAGTCGTCCAGGTTCTGGCTGGCCCCGCCGAGCAGGGCGGCGCAGTGGATGGCGGCGTCGCTGCCGGTGGCGGCCCGAGAGGACGTCGCCGGCGTCGGTGATGTCCCCGGTGACGACGTCGACCCCCAGCTCGACCAGGGGATCGGTGTCGGCCCCGGCCCGGGCCAGGGCCCGGACGTTGTCGCCCCGTTCGATCAGGAGCTTGCAGACGTTGGCCCCGGCCAGCCCGGTGGCGCCGGTGACGAAGACCGTCTCGCTCATGCCGTCGCCTGTTCGCGCCGACGTCGGGCAAGGCGGTGTCGACCTGGTCCGGGTCGTAGGGGATGACCGGGTGGACTGGTCCCGAACACGTCGAGGGTGTGGATGAAGCGGTGGAGTCCCATGGCGTTGGCACAGGTGAATCCCAGCTCGACGATCTGGGCGGCGGTGAAGACCTCGCCCAGCCGGCGGTAGACCTCGTCGTCGATGGCGTGGTGGTCGGCCGAGAGCAGGTCGAGGAACTCCACGGCCAGCCGCTCCTGCTCGGTCAGCTCCGAGTGACCGGGAGCGACCAGGCAGGCGACGTCCTCGTCGGTGATGGAGTCGTGCTTGCGGGACTGCATGCACGGTTGGCACTCGCCCAGCTGCGCGCTCCGGATGCGGATCAGCTCGAGGATCCGGCCCCCGAGCAGGCTCTGTTGACCCCATGCCCCGCGGGCGGCGTTGGTCATGAGGATCTGGGCGGTGCGGTAGGCGAAGATCTGCAGGGGGACGGGAGTGGCGTAGGTGCCGTCGGCCACGCCGTCCTCGATGATCCGCCGGGGCTCGTCGGCCAGCTCCTCCATCGGGATCGGCTCTATCCTGGGCATGGGCGTCCTTCCCCTCCGGGCGGTGTCGACGCTCGACCATCGCCCCTCGATCACGAACCTATAAGGCTGGTGCACCCATGTCCATGGACCCCTCATCAGTGCTGCTCACCGACCGGGTGGCCGTGGTGACCGGCGGAGGAGCGGGAATCGGCCGTGGCATCGCCCGGGGCCTGGCCGCCTTCGGGGCCACGGTGGCGATCTGGGAGCGGGACGCCGACACCGCGGCGTCGGCGGCCGACGAGGTGGGTGGGCTCGGCATCACCACCGATGTCCGGGAGTCGGACCGAGGTGGACGCAGCCCTCGCCCGCACCACCGCCGAGCTCGGCCCGGTCAGCATCCTGGTCAACAACGCCGGCGGCGTGTTCTTCTCCTCGCTGCTCGAGACGTCCGAGAACGGATGGGACGCCCTCTACCGGGCCAACCTCCGCCACGTCATGGTGTGCACCCAGCGGGTGGCCCGGGCGATGGTGGAGGCGGGCGACGGGGGCAGCATCATCAACGTCACCTCGATCGAAGGGGTACGGGCCGCACCGGGATACGCCGCCTATGCCGCGGCCAAGGCCGGTGTCATCAACTTCACCAAGACGGCAGCCCTCGAGCTGGCCCCCCACGGGATCCGGGTCAACGCCCTGGCCCCGGACATCACGCTGACCGAGGGCATGGTGTCGGTGGCTCCTCCCGGCTCCGAGGAGCACTTCGGTCACACCGTCCCCATGGGTCGCCCCGGGCACGTCGACGAGATGGCCGGGGCGGCCGTGTTCCTGGCCGGGGGGATGTCCAGCTACGTCACCGGGCAGACCATCCATGTCGACGGCGGCACCCAGGCCTCCAGTGGCTGGTACCACCACCCCGACACCGGCTCCTACGTGCTCGGCCCCTCACTCTGAGGGCTCGACGGGGGATGCCACCCCGGCCCCGAGTGCGACGGCCCTGACTCGGGAGCCCCGGGGGTCAAGGGATCCGAGTGTGCCAGTGTGGCATTGACATGGCACCATAGTGGTGTCATATTGGCACCATGGAGTTGACCGAGCACATCGAGAGCATTCGCCGGCAGTTCGCGGCGGCGGCGGAGGCCGGAGGAGATGAGGCAAAGGCGCAGGCCGAGCGGTTGTTCGCCCCTCTGGAGTCGGCCATACGCCTGGCCCTGCAGGACGTTCTGGTGGCCGCGGCCGAGGAGATCACCTGTGACTTGGCGCCTGGCTCGGTGGAGGTGCGGCTGAGGGGTCGCGAGCCCGAGTTCGTGGTCAGCCTCCCCCAGTCCGAGCTTCCGTCGGAAGAGGAAGAGATCGGCGTGTCCGGGCTCGCATCTCCCGAGGGAGATGGGGGGGCCACCGCCCGCATCAATCTCCGCCTGCCCGAGCACCTGAAGGTCCGGGTGGACGAGGTGGCCGCCAACGAAGGCCTCTCGGTCAACAGCTGGCTGGTTCGCGCCCTGAGCGCGGCTCTGGACCGAAGCAACCCGGCCCGCCGCCACGACCGCCGGCCCCCGACTGGATCACAGCGATACACCGGCTGGAGCCGGTAGCCAGGAGCGAATCCAATGACCGTCTTCCAGACATCCGGACCGATCTCAGTCTCGTTGGAGTTCGGGAACGGTGACCTTCGGCTGATAGCGAGCGAAACCACCGAGACCGTGGTCGAGGTACGACCGACCGATCCCACCAAGGACGGGGACGTGAACGCAGCCAAGCAGACCCGGGTCGAATATGCGTCGGGTTCCCTCCTTGTGAGGGGCCCGAAGAACTGGCGCCAGTGGACGCTGTGGGGACCATTCGGTGGCCGCGAGTCCATCGACGTGGAGATCCATCTCCCCGAGGGCTCACGGGTGCTCGCCGACGTGGGGGTGGCGTCCGTGGGCAGTACCGGTCGCCTGGGCGAGCTCGACGTGAAGACGGGCATGGGTGACATCAGCGTCGACGAAGCCGGACCGGCGAGGATCAGGACCGGGTTCGGTGAGGTGATGGTGGGCCGAGTCGATGGAGACGCCGATGTGAAGACCGGATCGGGTCGGGTCGACATCGACTCGGTCGGAGGTTCGGTCACCGTCAAGAACTCGAACGGGGACACCCGCATCGGCGACGTGGAAGGACGGGCCCAGGTGCAGAACGCCAACGGCGCCATCCTGGTGGACAGGGCCGGCTCACACGTCACGGCCAAGACCGCTCTCGGGGACGTGCGAATGGGAGTGTTGTCGGAGGGCGGTGCCGAAGCCAAGACGGCCTGCGGCCAGATCGACGTCGGCGTGCTCGATGGGGTGGCGGCCTGGTTGGACCTCTCGACCGGTTTCGGCCGGGTCGACAATGCGCTCGAGGACACAGATCGACCTCCGGCGGACGTGCCGACCACCGAGATCCGCGCCCACACCGGCGCGGGCGACATCAACATTCGTCGGGTGTCGGCTCGCACCGAAATGACAACCAGATCATGAGCCAGGCTCCGACCGTCGCCATCTCGGCCTCGGGCGTTTGCAAATCCTTCGGCCGCCATCTGGTGCTCGACGACGTCAGCCTGACCGTCGGAGGAGGGAACGATCGTGGCGCTGCTGGGACCGAACGGGGCCGGCAAGACCACGATGGTCCGCATCCTGTCGACCCTGATCCCGGCCGATTCCGGCTCCATGCGGATCGGTGGTCATGACCTGGTTGCCGATCCGGACGGGGTGCGGGCCCTCATCGGGGTCACCGGCCAGTTCTCGGCCGTCGACAACCTGCTCACCGGAGCCGAGAACCTGGAGTTGATGGCCGATCTGCGCCACCTCGGCCGCCAGGTGGGGCAAGGGCGGGTGACCGAGTTGTTGGAGCAGTTCGACCTCACCGATGCCGCCGACAAGCCGGTGTCGACCTACTCGGGCGGGATGCGACGGCGGCTCGACCTGGCCATGACCCTGGTCGGTGCGCCCCGGGTGATCTTCCTGGACGAGCCCACCACCGGCTTGGACCCGCGTAGCCGCCTCACCATGTGGGAGACCGTCCGCCAGCTCGCCTCAGCCGGAGTCACCATCTTGTTGACCACCCAGAACCTCGACGAGGCGGACCAGCTGGCCGACCGGGTCGTGGTGCTCGACCAGGGCCGGGTCGTGGCCGAAGGAACTCCGGCGGAGTTGAAGAGCCGGATGCCCGGCGGGCACGTGCGGCTCCACTTCGCCCGATCCGACCTGCTGGGTTCGGCGGCCGGGCTCCTCCCGGCGGCTGCTGTCGACCAGGACCAGTTGGTCCTGGATGTCTCGGCCGACGGCACGCGTGGACTCGCTGCGTGAGCTGCTCGACGAGTTGCACGAGGCCCATATCGCCGTCGAGCGGCTGTCGATCCACACCCCCGACCTCGATGACGTGTTCCTGGCCGTCACCGGAAGTCACGTTGCCAGCAGCCACGTCGACGGTCGGCCCGACCGGGTCGCCACCCCATATGGAGCAGCCCAGCCATGACCACGCTCGCCTACACCGTCAGCGACTCGCGGGTCATGCTCCGCCGCAACCTCAAGCACCAACTCCGCTATCCCTCGGTGACCCTGATGCTGGTCGGCTTACCCATCGTGCTCCTCCTGTTGTTCGTCTACGTATTCGGCGGCCAACTCGGTGCCGGCCTCGGCCTGCACGAGGGACGTACTGCCTACCTCGACTACGTCGTACCCGGGCTGGTGGTGGTCACCGTGGCTGCGGCCGTCCAGGGCACTTCGATCATGGTGGCCATGGACATGACCGGGGGCATCATCGACCGGTTCCGGACCATGGCCATCGCCCGGGCTTCGGTCCTCACCGGCCACGTGCTCGGCAGCCTGATGCAGACGTTGGCGGCGGTGGCCGTCCTGATCGGGGTGGCCCTCGGTCTCGGCTTCCGCCCCACCGCCGGGCCTCTGGCCTGGCTGGCCACCATCGGGGTGGTGACCCTCTTCGCCCTGGCGCTGATCTGGCTGGCCGTCGCCCTCGGCTTGGCGGCCAAGAGCGTCGAGACCGCCAGCAACACCCCGATGATCCTGTTCCTGCTGGTGTTCCTCAGCAGCGGATTCGTGCGGACCCAGACGATGCCCGATGGTTTGCGTCAGTTCGCCGAGTACCAGCCCTTCTCCCCGGTCGTGGACACCGTGCGGGGGCTGCTCACCGGCGGTGCCGTCGGCGACCACGCCATCGCCGCCCTTGCCTGGAGCGTCGGTATCGCCATCGCCGCCTACCTCTGGGCCATCGGCCTCTACAACCGGCGTCGGGCAGCCGAGCCGATCTGACCAGTTCGACTCAGCCCGGGGGGCACCCACGCACGGTAGATGCCGGCCGGCGAGCTCAGCCTGTGTTCATCTTGGCCAGCGCCACCGGGCGACCATCGGGGTCGGCCACCACCACGAATCGCCCCCATGGGGCGTCCTGGGTGGGCCACAGAACCGGAGCTCCGGCCCGTCTCGCCTCTTCCTCCCAGGCATCGGGGTCCTCCACGTTGAAGCGGACCGATGCCGCCCCGGCGGTCGTACCGGCCGGGAAGATGCCCCGCTCGTCGTGACCCCGGTCGTTCCGGTGCAGAACGATTCGTCCCGAAGGTCCACCCACGACGACGATGATGTCATCTTCGAACCGGACCGGCAGACCCAGGGTGCCGACGTAGAACCCCCTCGCTTCCTTGAGGTCTTCGACGAACAGAATCAGGCTGTCGAAGTCGTCGACTTTCATGGCGCAATGCTACCGAGGGCGGTCCGACATCCGGATCCACGACACCGGGACAGTGAACCATCGCCTCAACTCGATGCCCGCACGTGTGCCATCCGGGGGTGGCCTGTGACTCCATCATCGGCCGGGTGACTTGCACCGCGTCGGCGAGGGGTGGAATATGCCGACCGCGAGCAGATCCAGGGAGGCCGTCGAGTGGCGTTGCATGACGACGCGGATATGGATGCCCAACTGTCCAGAACCCTCATCGGGTCATACATCGGCGCAGCCGATCTCGGCCAAGCCGTCGCTGTGGCCCAACGTGTCGAACCTGGGGACTATGAGGGTTGGTACCTCGAGTGGGACCGGGCGGCTACGGCGGTCGCAAGTGCCGCTGATCGAGCGGCCGACGCAGGCTTGTCGACCATGGCTGGACAGGGCTACCTGCGGGCCGCGGAATACCGACGACAGTCTTACTTCTTTCTCCGTCACGACCTCTCCGACAGCCGGGTGCAAGCCGGCTACCGGGGGCAGCGAGACCTCTTTCGCCGATCATTCGAGTACTTGGACCTGGCCGCCGAACCAGTTTCGATCCCGTTCGAACCGGTCCCGCTCTCGGGCTACCTCTTCCGGCCCAGCCGCCACGATGACGGGCCCCGTCCCACGGTCTTGATCCCCGGCGGCTTCGACGGCACCTGTGAGGAGATGTTCAAGTACGGAGCGCACTTCGCCCTCGCTCAGGGATGGAATGCGGTGACGTGGGACGGTCCCGGCCAGGGTGGCCTGCTGATCGAGCACGGAGTCACCATGCGGCCCGACTTCGAATCGGTGCTCACCCCGATGGTCGACTGGGCCATCGGCCTGCCCTGCGTGTCTGCCGATGCCATCGCCCTCATCGGCCGGAGCCTGGGGGGCTATCTGGGTCCCCGTGGGGTCAGTCGGGAACACCGAGTGTGTGCCTTGGTCGCTGATCCCGGACAGTACGACTTCACCTCGCGCTTCATCGACATGTTCAGCGCCGAGGACTGGGAGAAAGTGCAGACCGCCGACGGGGCGATGGACGCCCAACTGGAAGGGTTCCTCACCGGCGATCGGAACCGGGAATTCTACGGGTCGCGCATGGCCGCCATGGGGGCCGACACCTTTGGTGACTGGCTTCGGTTGCTCGACTCCTACTCGTTGGAAGGACACGCCGAAGCCATCTCGTGCCCGACCCTCGTCACCGAAGGCGAAGGAGACTTTGCCAGCCAGAGCAGCAAACTGTTCGACGCCCTCACCTGCGAGAAGGAGTTCCACCGGTTCTCCATCGCCGAAGGTGCGGGCGGGCACTGTGAAGGCATGGGACAACTCGTGTGGCAGCAGACCGTGTTCCCCTGGTTGTCGGAGAGGTTTGCCGACGCGTTGCGGGCCTGATGGTTCTATGGGAGTCGGGCTACACAGCCCACCGGGTCCACTCCCAGATGGCTAAAGAAGTCGGGAGACCTCGTGCACATCGCCGCACGTGAGCCCTAGGGCTTGGTGGTGCTTCCGCACCGCTTCAGCGTCGGGGGCCTCGAGTAGGCAGTACACCTTGCCGTCCGGATTGTGAAAGAGTTCGACTTGGCGAACGCCGAACTCGTCCGATTTCTCCGCCCTCGTGTCTTGGGTGATCTGCTGGATCGCCTGGGCCGGGAGCTTCAGATCCTCATGAAAATCCATGAACTGGGGCATCCGCGTCGCCTCCTCTGGTTGGGGTGTGGTCCCAATCGTATTGCCGTGGGACTCTCGCTGCTCGGGTCAGCAGTGGGTGTCGGTTGTCACCAACGCCGCCCGTTCCTGTCCAGACAGAGGTGGCTACGGCTGATAGGGAGGGGCCTCACCCCAACCCCACGTGGGGACCGGGGCATGTTCCATCACTGCTGCACCGGGGTCGAGAGTTACGGAGGGCAATGAGAGTGCCCCATTCGAGGTAGGCAACGAGCGCCGATCGGAACTCGGGATCGTCTGGCATCCCCGCGTCGTCCGCGGCCCAAGCGCATCAGCGACGTGAAGCGGAATCTTTGCGCTTCGGTGATATCCAGATTCAGGTGCTTGCTCACCATCCGCTCATAGCCACCGAGTTCTTCGGTATACCGAGCGGGACCACCGAAGACTTCGCCCCACCAGATAGCGACATGACGACGGTGGTCCTCGTGAACCCCACCCGGGAAGAACGGCCCCAGCAGCTCGTCTTGTTCCACCCGGTCGTAGAAGGCATTTATCATTCGCGAAAATGCCTCAGTGCCGCCGGCCCATTCATAAAGCGTGGGAGGGGTGGCCACCCAGGCGAGATTAGTGTGCATCGCCCAGTTTGTTCTCGAACCCACCGGAGGCGGGGCTGGGCGCGGCGTGAGTCGATCGTGCCTCGATCAGCGGGGGTCCTGTGCACCCGAGCCGGTGAGGGACCAACGACCCACTGGCTCTCGGCCGCCCTCAGCGGCCCGCAGATTGGAGCCGGGCGTCCGTACGGTCGCCAGCCGGCCGGACGTAGCGTGGGCCTATGCGCTTCGCTTTCAAGACCTCGCCGCAGAATACGACCTGGGCCGACATGCTCGCCGTGTGGAAGGTGGCCGACGACATCGAGCTGTTCGAGTCGGGCTGGACCTTCGACCACTTCTATCCGATCTTCTCCGACAGCACCGGCCCTTGCATGGAGGGCTGGATCACCCTGACGGCGCTGGCCCAGGCGACGACCCGCCTGCGTCATGGGAACGCTGGTGACCGGCATCCACTATCGCCACCCGGCGATCCTGGCCAACATGGCGACCACCCTCGACATCGTGTCCGGTGGTCGGCTGGAGCTCGGCATCGGGGCCGGGTGGAACGAGGAGGAGTCGGGGGCCTACGGGATCGAGCTGGGCACGCCGGCCGAGCGCAGCGACCGCTTCGAGGAGGCCTGCGAGGTGATCGTCGGGCTCCTCACCCAGGAGACGACGACCTTCAAGGGCCGGTACTACCAGCTCACCGAGGCCCGCAACGAGCCCAAGCCGGTGCAGCGCCCCCACCCGCCGATCTGCGTCGGCGGTAGTGGCGAGAGGAGGACGCTCCGCACGGCAGCCCGGTTCGCCCAGCACTGGAACTTCGTGGGTGGCACGCCGGAGGAGTTCGCCCGCAAGCGCGACATCCTCCACCAGCACTGCGAGGACCTCGGCCGCGACCCTACGGAGATTCTCCTCTCCAGTCACGTCCGATTCGCCGGGGACCCGAACGAGGCCGCCGAGCAGGCCGCCGCACTGGCAGAGGTCGGTGCCGACCTGGCCATTGTCTACCTCCCGCCACCCCTGGATCCGGGTGTGC